>NZ_JBDIWI010000002.1:0-625000 GCF_039638325.1 Gluconobacter sp. OJA
GCGGGGGGCAGCACTCAATCTGCTCAAAACGCAGATCGAAAACGAACCCAAAAGTAGTCAATCAAATCGCCAAAAACCTGAAATCACCAGCCAAGCGTATCAATCAAGGGTTCTTCGATCCCTCCACATGCTTATAAACAGCATCAATATTTCTGGAATCCATATCCTCAAAGATATGGTCAAAATCATTTAATACTACAACGTCATTCTCAACTGAACAAATATAATCGTAATCAGGGTTATTTATAATAAACAAATTTTGGTGATAATCTCCATTATACCAGTAACCACCATAATTTCCTACCTCAGTCCCCCAAGCAAGACCAAGATTCTCCACTGCTGAGTAAGGCGCAAGGAATATATTTTCCGTTTTTTGTATATGCTCGGGAATTTCTACTACTCCCTTTGTGCTATCATAAACTATATAAAAATCTGATTTATTAGAATGTCTTTTGCAGCGCTCATAAGACCGCTGAATAACCGAATCCCAGTTATGACACTTGAAGAGAACAGCGGTCTTTTTTTTCATAAGTTCATTCTTTCCCTCAGACGAGCATCTCAACTGCCGTTTTTAACATAGCTTAAAATTTCAAAATACATAATCCGGATTCAATTTAATCGGTCACGAACCATGGTTTGGATTTAATTTTCAAGCCTTTCCCCCCACCTGCGAAGCAGAATTTTTATAAGCACAATATATGATGACAATCATTACATTGTTCGTGCATTGGAAGGTACTGACGAAAAAAATATTATTGTTATTAGCTTTACCGGCGGAGGCGCTCCTGAAAGATACGACGGTACATTCTTTGGATATTCACTTGCAAAAAAACTCGATCTTCCTTGGGTAGGAATTATTGCCAAGCATGACTGCTGGTACAGGGACGGAGATTATCTGCAAGCGTTCAGCGCAGCTCTTCACTGGATCCAGACCAGAAAGCAAACTTTGCACACACAGGATATTTCTCTCCTGGGATACGGCGTATCCATGGGAGCCTATGCTGTTATTAAATATTCCAGAATATTTAATTTTGACTATGTCATTTCCATGGCCCCGCAATGGAGCATTGATAAAAGCGAAGTCAGTCACCACTCCCACTTCCAGAATTTTTTTCAACCAATACTCAAATCCATGGGCATTCAGCCCGAAGACACTCATGGAAAAATTTATGTTTTCTTTGACCCGTATGAAAAACCCGACGCCGAAGAAGTAAAACTTATACAACAGAAGACCCCTGCGTTTTCTGTTCCCGTCTGTCACGCAGGGCATATGGTGACGGCACGTCTCAAGGGCACGAAGATTTTCCAAAAACTCGTGAGCAACCTAGACAATCCCGCCGCTATCCGCCGTATTGCGGCGCGCACTCGCAGAAATACCCCTGAAAATATTTTCAAAATTCTTCGATATGCTCAGAGAAAAAGTCCACTCTGGGTTTTTCGCTTACTAACCTCTGACCACCCCGCCAATCGGGAGATCCTCGATCACTTCATGCGCCATCATGACGCTGACATGCGTACTTTGGCCGCTGACCTTGCCCGTGCTGGTCATTCTACGGAGGCGACACAGCTATTTCGTCAACTCGGAGGAAATTACCGTCAGGTTTACACACCTTCCTATGTCCTGGCCTGGACCGGTGAGTTGCTGTGTTACGACATTGCCGAAAAATCTTTCCTGCAAACCAAGCATCATATTCCCGAGCGTGGCGCACCAGTCATCCTGAATGACGATGATCTTTACGCCTTTACACCCGCAGGCCTTATCCCATTAGCCTGCCAGACCCAGCAGGATGGTTTCTGCTTCTCGATCCATACCGAAAACGGGCATCTCTCTGCGCGTCCGGACGGAACAGTTGCGCCCGTCTCTCATGTCATGGACTGGGAAAAATTCTGCGTCCTGCAATATCAGCAGACTTAATCCGACACGCGGTCTTATTTTACCCAGACGTGAGAGAACAGCATGTGGCTGAGAAGCGTCGAGTAGTAATTCCCAAGCCTCTTTGACACAAAGTCGATTGTCTTCATCTGGATCATGGGGGCACCGGGCATTTGCCTCATGATCTCATGACCAGCATCCTGCCAGATCGGTGCCGCTAAAGCTGGATCTGTCTGGGTTTTGGCACGTTCGAAAAGAGACTGCACATGCTTGTCACAAAAGCCGGTAAAGTTCGGAGAAATAGCTGAATTCGGATGGTAATTATCGCATCCAAACAGATCATCGAGAAACGTCGATGCTGAGGGATAATCTGCAAACCAGTAAGACAGACTAATCTGCACATGGTTGGCTGTATTCTGTTCGTAGGACTCTGCCAGTCCAGCTGTTATGGGACGGAGCTGTGCCTTGAAACCGATCTGCTGAAGTACATTCCGCAGATATGTTCCCATTCCAAGCTCAACGGCCCGGTTGGGAACCACCAGCGTTACGGTCGCCCCCTCTTCACCGGCCTCACGCACAAGCTTTCTGGCTCTCTCCAGGTCCTGTGGGCATGAAAGACCAAGATCAGCGCCTGGTATGCCATGTGGAACCATCTGACAGAGAGGTTCGGAAATCGCGCCACCACCGAACAAAATGGTCATGGCATGTCGGTTCACAGCCATACTGACAGCCTGACGCACCCGCTGATCTGTGAACGGCTTTTCATGCACATTCATGGCCAGATAATACAGCCCCAGCAGCGGCTCGATATGAACCTGCGAGGTGTATTTCGCGCCGAGCTCACCCAATCGGTCAGAGGGCTTGGCATCGAGCATCCAGTCATATTGACCCTGCTCGACCGCAGTAATCTGCGCCTCGTCAGAGAGGCCGAAATTATACTCGATCCGGTCAGCAAACCCGTCTGTCTGGGCCTGCGGGTTCCAGACATGAAAGTAAGAGTTTCGCTCCAGCACAATGCCATGCTCGGGATCGTAATGCGTGATCCGATAAGGCCCTGTGCCCGGCACGGTCTCATTCCCCACATCGTGCACAGACACTGACGCAGGCAGAATAACTGCGTGAGGGAACGCAAGCTTGTAGAGAAACTCTCCATCCGGATGAGCCAGATGGAATACGATTGTTCCGTCTAAATGCCCTTCCACACCCGGCAACGTGCAGTGGTCCGGCGCATCGAGGCACTCTTTCGCACCGACAATCCCACCGTAGAATGACGCGGCCGTCGGGCTGCCGACCCGATAGATCCGACGAAAAGACGCCACGACGTCCTCAACACGAACCGGCGATCCGTCCGAAAACTTTAGACCGGACCGTAAATGGAGTGTCCATGTCAGCCCATCAGGGCTGATAGTCGGCATGGCGTCCGCAAGATCGGGAACGACCTCCAGCCCGGTGGGGCCACGCGCCTCTCTAAACGTCAGCAGGGGATCGTACATATTGACGAACACCTGCATGTACTGCGTGCCGTAATTAACCTGCGGGTCCAACGTCCCGCCGGGACCATCAGCAGTGAGCCGAAGCGTTCCACCCCGGTGCGGGCTGCCCAGCGTCTGACCGTCCCAGTCAGGAGGTGTTTGCTCCTGAGCAAACGCCGTCCCGGCCACGCCAAGTGAAAGAGCGAGGAGAAAGGCCGGGACACGCATTGCCATTTAGCGCTTTGACAGCTGACGAAGGCGGGCAATCAACGCATCTGCATCGCCAGTCGCATCAATCGTCCCAGCATAACGGGCACTTGGATCCATGATAACGATCCGCGGGGCCGGAACGTAATGGTCACCCTCTTTCTGATCCGGGGCATGATACTCAGCCGTCATGGCCTTGATCATGTTCGGCGTACCTGTGAACGGCATCACATGGGGAGCAACCGGAATGACATAGTTTCTGAGGGCTTCGTTTTCATCAAACGGGTCCAGAGACACCGCAAGCGGAGAGACACGGACGCCTTGTGCGTGAAGGGCCTGATACGCCTGCTCCATGCTTTTCAGCACTGGCTGGCAGCGATCTTCAGGGCAGTTGGTGTCAAAGAACCACACTAGAACCCAGGTCCCGTGGAAGTCTCCTTCCGTAACCGTGCTTTCCCCAAGGGAATCAAGACGGAAGCTGCCGCCAACTTCATTTCCGTTGGACTGTACCAGCAGCCCCGGTCCACCATGAGAGGCCAACTGGAAGCCGACCCCGGCCAGAACTGCCGCAACTGCCAGCACCCCCCAGATGATGCGATTGCTGATCCGCTTGCGGCGTTCGTGTTGGGTTTCCATGGTCGTTCAGTCTCTCAGTGTGCGTCAGCCCAGCTCGGGCCAATACCGGTTTCAACCTCAAGTGCCACATCCAGCTTGGCAGCACTTCCCATTTCCTGACGGACGAAATCCGCCAATGCCTGCGCATCCTGCTCCTGAACTTCGAAGAGCAGTTCATCATGCACCTGAAGCAGCATCTGCGCTTTCAGGCCCGTCTCAGGCAGCTTTCTCGCCAGCCTCACCATAGCCCGCTTGATAATGTCAGCGGCACCGCCCTGAAGCGGCGCATTGATCGCCTGACGCTCAGCATAAGACCGGCGAGCACCGTTCTTGTCCTTGATGCCCGGCACATAACAGCGACGACCAAACGGCGTCAGAACATAACCGTGTTCCTTCGCCTCTTCCTTGGTGCGCTCCATGTAGGCGCGGATACCGGGATAACGGGCAAAATACGCATCAATATAAGAGCGTGCTTCACCCGGCGAAATCTGAAGTTGACGCCCCAGACCGAACGCTGAAATCCCGTAAATAATGCCGAAGTTGATGGCCTTGGCCCGGCGACGGGTCAAAGGGTCCATGCCTTCGATGGGAATACCAAACACTTCGGAGGCCGTGCGGGCATGAATGTCCTGCCCCAGATGGAACGCCTCCAGCAAAGGCTCGATCTTCGCCACATGAGCCAGAAGTCGCAGTTCGATCTGGCTGTAATCCGCAGACACGAGAACATGCCCCGGAGCTGCCACGAAAGCCTTACGGATCAGCGCGCCTTCTTCCGTACGGATCGGAATGTTCTGAAGGTTAGGCTCATTGGAAGACAGACGCCCGGTGGTCGTAATAGCCATCTGGAAGGACGTGTGAACGCGCTGCGTTCCCTGATCCATCTGCTCAACCAGCGCATCGGCATAAGTGGATTTCAGCTTGGCTAACTGACGCCAGGACAGGATTTTCTGCGGCAGATCATGCCCCTGCTCCGCCAGTCCCTCAAGGACAGAAGAGTCCGTACCCCAAGAGCCGCTCTTGGTGCGTTTCCCGCCAGGAAGCTCCATTTCGTCGAACAGGATCTCACCAAGCTGCTTGGGCGACCCAACATTAAAACTGCGCCCAACCTGTTCGTGAATATCCTTCTCGATCACCGCCATACGCGTTTCAAAATCGGCCGACATACGCCGCAGTTCAACGGCATCCACCTTGATCCCGACGTCTTCCATATCCGTCAGGACTTCGATCAGAGGCCGCTCGATTTCTTCATAGAGGGCCAGTGACTGACGAAGACGTAACTGAGGACGCAGAACCTGCCACAACCGCAGCGTGACATCGGCATCTTCCGCTGCATAAGCCGTCGCCTGATCCAGCGGCACTTCAGCGAACGGAATGCGCTTACGCCCCGTTCCCGTTACGGAATCATAAGTGATCGGCGTATGCCCCAGATGAAGCTGGGAGAGCTCATCCATACCCTGCCCGTGCTCACCCGCAGACTGCGCGTAGGAAATGAGCATCGTATCGTCGATCGGCGTTATTTCAGGCAGTCCAGCCTTGCGGAACACCGTCAGATCATATTTGGCGTTCTGGAAGATTTTCAGAACAGACGCATCCCGCATCAGCGGGGCAAGACGCTCCAGCGTTGCAGCACGATCAAGCTGCTGATCGATCGGCTGATCGTCCGGCCCATCCTGCAACAGGTCCCGCTTGCCCTCATGCAGGAACGGCACGTAGCAGGCCTTGCCCGGCGCGACAGAGAGCGACAACCCGACCATATTGGCCTGACGGGCATTGAGACTGTCCGTCTCCGTATCCACAGCCACAAATCCGGCTGCTCGTGCGTCGGCAATCCACCGATCCAGTGCCTCGAAATCCGTAACTGTCTCGTACGGTCCATAAGATGCTTCAGAGAGCGTGACGGTCGGCGCCTCCCCCTCCGCTGGCGCTGCCTTAGGACGAGGCGTGGGCCTTGGCTTTGCCGCCAACCCCAAACCCATACGCTGGATCGTGGAATGGAAGCCCATCGTGTCGAGCCAGTCCCGGAGCGTTTCCTGAACCGGCTCGCGGCACCCCAGTTCCTCAATCGGCTGAGGCAACGGCACATCGTCGGCCAGCAGAACCAGCTTGCGAGACATCCGGGCGGCATCCGCAAATTCAATCAGGTTCTGGCGGCGCTTGGAGGCCTTCATGCCCTCCGCAGCATCCAGAACCTTCTCCAGCGTGCCATATTCATTAATGAGCTGGGCCGCGCCCTTCGCACCGATGCCCGGCACACCCGGCACGTTATCAGTAGAGTCCCCCATCAGGGCCTGAACATCGACAACCTGATCTGGCCGCACACCGAACTTGGCCTCAACTTCCGCTTCCCGAATCGGCTTCTGCTTCATCGGGTCCATCAGTTCGACGCCAGGACAGATCAACTGCATCAGATCCTTGTCCGATGAGATGATCGTGCAGCGTCCACCCTGCGCCACAACAGCCTTGGCATAACTCGCGATCAGATCGTCTGCTTCCCAGCCAGCCAGTTCAATCGACGGCACATTGAACGCCGCTGTTGCATCCCGGATCAGACCAAACTGCGGGCGCAGGTCTTCTGGCGGTTCAGGGCGATGCGCCTTGTATTGAGGATAAATCTCGTTGCGGAACGTCTGACGACCAGCATCGAAAATGACGGCCAGATGCGTGCCAACATGATCGCGCAGCAGGCGCGTCAGCATATTCGTGAAGCCATAAACCGCATTGACCGGCACACCATCCGGACTGCTCATAGGCGGGAGGGCATGGAAAGCACGGAAAATGAACCCAGACCCGTCAACCAGAACCAGATGAGGCGTTTCAGACGGCACGAATATCTCCCTTCTCGCCCGGAAGGGCCGGACGTTCTAAAATCTTCGCGATGATAGGCTCATTCCCATCCGTTTCAAACCGCCTCTGGCGTCTTTCCTGCACCGTGGCCTGCTTTACGGCCTGCACGCTGCTTCTTGGTGCCTGCACGCACCGGCCAATGCCCGACCTGCATCCGACAGCGAAAGAAACAGCCCTCATCCCCCCGGATGTGACGCTCAGCATGTCCGATGGCGCTCGCATTCCTTTAAGAATTTATCCCGCAATACACCCATTGAAGGCCGTTGTTCTGGCGCTTCATGGCTTCGGAGACAGCCGGGATGCGTGGGAATTCTTTGCGCCGCCCCTGAGCGCTGCCGGTATCGAAATCGTCTCCCCAGACCAGCGCGGGTTTGGTGCCACACAGGACGCAGGTGGCTGGAGCAGCACGGCGCGCATGATTCAGGACACGCGGGAAGAGCTTACGTGGCTCCGCAGCCGTTATCCCGGCGTGCATCTCTATGTCATGGGCGAGAGCATGGGCGGAGCCATCGCCCTGCTCCTTGCGACCGAGCCGCCACCAGAACTGTCCGGAACCATTCTTCTCGCACCAGCCATCATGAAACTCGGTGAGCCCTGGCAGACCGTTCTGGATGGCCTCGATACAGTCGCGCCTCGCTGGAAACTGGATGGATCAGCCGTCCCCGGAGAGCGCGTTGCAAGCGATAATATCCATGCTCTGCGACGCATGTATTTTGACCCACTGACCCAGCATAGTTCGACTATTCATCCGCTTTTTGGCCTGACCCACCTCATGACCGCCGCCTTCGACGCCGCACCACGCGTCAGAACACCCACGCTTATGATTTTCGGTGGTCGAGACCAGTTTGTTCTTCCGCCTTACACAGCAAGTCTGTTGAAACGCCTTCCCAATTCAGTACGACTGGACGAATTTCCGACGGCCCATCACCTGATGAGCCGGGATAAACGGATGACAGCACAGGACGTCACCTCATGGATTTTGACGCCTGAAAGCGCCCTCCCATCTGGCGGAGACGTGGCGGCAGCTCTCTGGAAAGCCACCGCACAACCTTGAACAAACAAAATTCTACTAAGGGCTTGGCAAGCCTATCCTGAACCGTCTATTGGAGACCCGACGGACCCGTAGCTCAGCTGGATAGAGCGTTGCCCTCCGAAGGCAAAGGTCACGCGTTCGAATCGCGTCGGGTCCACCACCAATCTCAAAAATCGCTATCTTCCGCCAGTTTTTGGCCAGGTTTGACACCTTCCAAGACAGGTTTGACATTCGGCCTCAGTCTTGACATCGCCGAACGTGCCAACTCCACCTGCTCAGCGGCCCGCGTATAGCGCGCCACTTCAGCCAAACTCCGATGCCCTGTGATGGCGGCGATCTGGTGCGTTGTGCAGCCAGCTTCTGCCAGCCTCCGAGCGGCGGCCTTGCGCAAACCGTGCGGACTGCATCCAGCCGGCAGCCCTGCCTCACGGCACCAGTCGATAAACTGATTGTAGAAGTTGTTCACGGACATCGGGCGACCCTTCTCAGTCGCCAGAAACGTCCCTGCCCCACTCGGCTGCCACTGGTTCAGTTCGACCCGTAACTGCTCATGAATGGGAATGACCAACTCAGTGCCTGTCTTCTGCTGCCGGACATGAATGCCATGACCCGTCAGTGAGCGCGGCCCCATCTTCACAACATCACTTCGCCGCTGCCCCGTGTAGAGTAGAAGAGCCAATGCCCGACGCTCTCTCGTGCCACTTGGCCAGCGCGCTTCATATCGAGCAATCTCATCATCCGTCCAGGAATGGATACCATCGCTCTTGATCTTCATCCGCGGTACGCCCGCCGTCGGGTTATTCTCCGCCCATCCCATATGAATGGCGTGCTCCATTAACATCGAGAGCAGTCGCAACATTCGATTGGCCGTCGTGGGCGAGTCATTATGCCGAGCCATGATCATCCGGACATGCCGGCTTTCCATCAGTAAAACCGGGTTCGCCGCATAATCCGCGCCGCGCATCCGCTCCAGCAAGCGCCGGTACACAGCTTTGGTACTCTCTTCCAGCGTCTTGAAGTGCGCCGTGACATACCAGGACTCGATCACATCCCTCAGACTTCCTGTCCGCGTAACCTTTGCAGCGTCTAACCCTCGTGGTTCCGCACCGGAGGCCGCAGCCTGATACGCAGCAATGAAAGCCGGATCGCGCAGATCTGGCAACGGAATGCTCTTCTGCCCCTTCTTGCGAAAGTAATACCGAACCTTTCCATGCCGATCTTTAAAACGCTGAATGTAAGGCAGCCGCAGCGTGGTCAACTCATCGCGTCCCAAGGATTGGCGGAAACAGAGACGGAGCCCCCTTGCCCACCAACCTGCCGATCCATCCAGCGATCCAGATCAGACACCAAATAGCCTCGACGTCGCGCTGAAAGGTTTATCTGCCGGACATGCGGAAGCACATGCGCCCTGAACGTCCCAACCGACATGGCCAGATAGGACGCAGCATCCCCAATATCCAGCACCTTGGGGGCCATTTGGACGATACGGCCGTTCATGCGAAGCGGCTCCCCAGTTCAGTAAGATCGACCTTGATTTTCCCTGCAAAGGACGGCGAGCAGACGGTGGCGACCAGGCGCTTGCCCAAATAAATATCGTGGTCACATAGCATCTCTCGGACGTCTTCCTTGGCCTGACGTTCAGCATCTCGGTATTCTGCATAACGCTGGCCAGCATATGGCCGAGGGCGAACGCCAAGCATGCAGACCGTGAACATGTCCGGAGTCCTTGCCTCTCCTTTCATGGCGCAGTCCTCCCATCGAAAGACTGTGCCCAGTTATCAGCAGATTTGATCACCATCCCGGTGACGATCCCTGCCCCGTACACGAAAGCCACCAGTCCACACGGCAGAAGCAGATCCATCCATTCAGTGGACATCGCGCCCTCCTGGCAGAAGATCGGTGCAAAAGCGCAGGAAGCCAGCAAGGCGACCGGACGCCTTTGCGGCCTCGGTACGCATCAGAAGATCCTGAATGGTCTGAGGACCACGCATCGGCGGCTCCGGAAACGGGATGGACTCTGCCGGCTTCGTGGCATGCAGCAGAGCGACCAGTTCCGCCTCAACAGCTTCAGCCGTTGCGGCATACGCCTTGGCAATGCCTGGAATAGACGCATCAGCAGCTCTTGCGCGTGCGTGCACCAGGCACACACGCCGCTCCCGTGCTTTCTGTTGAACTGCCAGCGGGCGGTCAGACAGATATTCTGCGAACGTCTGATCGGTATGACCACGCAGGAGAGGATGAAGCGGCCGCATCACGCTGCGGCTCCCAGGTCATGGGTCAGCTGGCGCGAAGGCGCACGGCAGCGCCATGTATTTGCGATGTCACGGAAAACCGTCACGAACGCCCACCGGATCCCGTTCGGTATCATCGGGTCATGATGTTGGGTGGCGTAGTTCGCAATCATGTCCCAGTGGTCGGCTTCACCAAGCATGACGAAAACTGGGACATAAGCGCGGGATGCAACGAGCTTTAAACCTGAAAGGTCATGAAAGCTGTCCGGCATGTTGCGGCGCAGGATGATGAGCGCTCTCGCAACGTCGAAACTGATGAGAGTATTAGTATTCATAATACTGCCCCCATTTCGAGGGGCAGATCGGCAGTGTGGGAGAATCGCTTGATACGTTCTCCCACACCTTCCATTCTCGCTGCACCAACAGGACCGAGAAAGGAATACTTATGACAGATCACCTGAACTTCAGGAAACCACATCCTGACAATGAAATTGAAGCAGCCCTTATCATCGCTGCCTCCAATATCGTATCCGCTACTGCCGTTCGAGGAGACCGTAGCAGAGATGATATAGCCCAGGATGTTATCAGCGAACTTGAAAATCTGCGTAAGGCGTACACTTTGCAGACGCTCTACAACAAATAATCTCCCGATCTGAAACTCTGACATGCCCGTTACCCTTCCTGCTGGTCGGGCATGGAGCCTATCAGGCAGGCTTGGACAGTTTCATACGACGATTGCAAGCTGACCAGATAATCAACGACAGTCTTTTCAGATACAGGCTCTGCAAGTGCCTCCTGACACTTATTCATGAGAGCCAGTAACGCGCCTTTCACGCCTACGGGCCGCGGTATCCCGCCTTCAACAGACGCCGCGAAAATTCGCGCGCTACCTTCTACCCTCGCCGGATACGGAAAGCTCCGCCGATAGGTGGCTGTGCTGCTTGGAAAGACAGTAAGTTCAAAATCGGACCCGTTGATGGTCCGGACTTGTAGAATGATGTGAGACTGGCGCGCCTCACCTGCGGGCAATGACATATCGATCTCCATCGCATCGGTGCGATGGAGGAAATGTGAGTTATGCGAACATATCAGTCAACAGAAAAGTGTGATTTGCTCACATGAAATAATTTCTTACTGATCTATCCTATCTTTGTTTGAGCGCTGAAGCATGAGTTTTAGATGGGTTTCAGCCTCGTCCGGGGGCAAGGAACGAAAGGCCATTAACAGAAGCGCTTCTTGCTCGTTTATGGCTCTAGCAGGAACGGCATCTCCTGATCCGGATGTAAGCCAATCGAGCGAAACGTTGAATTCATGTGACATTCTGATGAGCAAATCCCTTCCTGGTTGCTCCTCTCCTGTCTCAAGTTTTGATAAATATGATCTTGAAATATTGAGGCCGGCGACAAAATCCGCCTGCTTCATATTCAGTCTTTTGCGAAGACTTTTGATTCTGTCACTGATTCTGGACGTGTTTTCCATGTGAAAATTGTGCACGTCTCGACGAGACAATGTGTGCGCCTTGCTCACGCACAAACTTGACAGAAATATGTGGGACATGCTCACATTGCCATATGGATATTGGCGAAGTAATACGGGCAGCAGGCGGCCCTAAGAAGGTAGGTGAGGCCATTAAGCGCTCCCACTCTGCTGTCTGTAGGTGGAAGCAGGTCCCCCCAATCCACGTTATTGCAGTCGCGCAGCTCGCCAATCTCGATCCACATGTGATCCGTCCAGACATATTCCCGCAACCAAATCATAACTTTGGAACGGCCGCAGCATGAGCATTCTTCATACCCTCAAGGGTAAGCTCCGCTCATGCCACCGTCAGCAAGATGCAGTCTTGCTTGTGATCCTTAGTGCATCTCGCCTTCAGGCTTCTGGAGAAGAACCTGCGCGGCGTCGAGCAGATCGCGTCCTAGTTCAGCCGCCGTCTGCGGCGAAAGCGAGAACTGCTCAAGCTTATCACCAGCGGGATAGTGGTCAGGAGATGTGGCAGCTTTTACCTGAAGCACCACGGCACCGTCCTGAATTACGACCGCACGGAAGCCCGTTACGCTCGAAATATCGAGGTTTCCGTCTTCCTTCAGTTTCCATTCGTCAGCCATGTGTCGTCGCTCCATTTTATAGTGAGGCGCGCAAGATGGCCGATCGCAGTGCGAGGGTGAAGCCATGAATCATGCCCCTGCGCTCAAGACAGCCACGCAACTGGCCGTCCGTGCGATTGGCGGCATTGATGCCGCAGCAGCAGTCACACGCGTTGGCCGTGCACGGATCTCGGAATATCAGAACCGCAATTCAGCAACGACAGCCCCGGTAGACGTGGCGATTGTGCTGGATGAGTTCGCCCAGGAGCCATTCATCCTGCAAGCAATGGCGCATGAGTTGGGCTATCATCTGACACCGGTTCAGCTTGGCCACGGCGACGTGGCCGAAATCATGGAAGACGTCGCCGACAAGGCTAACGACACCATGAAGATGACGATCCGCGTTTTGGCAGACGGCATTGTCACGGTCGAAGAAGCCCACAAACTGGGCCACGAACTGACCAAGCTCCGCCGCGTCGTGGACCACGCTATGAAGATCGTTCGCGGATTGGAAAAGGCAGGAGCTTCCAAATGACGCTCCAGATCCCTGCCACGTTTGATCGGGACAACATCCCGGCCATGGCGTTCCTCAAGGTACTCCCTGCAGAACAGCGCGGCGTGTTTCATTCTTTGATGGACGCACTGAAAGCCGCTCGTGCCGTGGTGTTCCGCGTTGGTGGCCGCCGACTGGATGACGCTCAGGTGGCGCAGATGGCGTGCGAGCATGTCGATGTCCTGCAGCGCGTTTTGCCAGAACTCGAGTTCACCCGCTTTATCCTACGGGATGAGGACGGGGCGATCTACAGCCCTCACCTCGTGGAACGTCATATCCGGCGCGAAGAACGCGCAGCGGCCCGCGCTGAAAAGCAACGCCGCCTGGAAGAGTTTCAGGAGCGTCAGGACGCCGGAGAGTTCGCACCGGAAGCCTCGGTGAAAGTTATGTCCTCTCGTGCCAATGCCGCCAGAGGTGGACGCCCACGCAAAGGCGAGACCTCCGAGCAGGCACGGGAACGCCGTGAGCGCGAAGCGGTCGAGCAGCGTGAAATGCGGCTGCTGTCGTCAATCAGCGGCGGGGCAGTTTCCGAAACTGAAAACGAGAAACGGGCTCTTGAGATTTCAGAGGCCCTGATCTCCAAGACCGTCGCTCGCGTTCTCAAGATTGGACGCCTCCCTGACGGTCAGGCCGGCTTTGCCAAGAGCATTTGCGGTCGCTTCCTGCGGGACGGTATCCCGGCTGATGTTCTGGTCGAGGCTGTAAAGCAGCACACCGAAAAAATGGCTCTGAACGGCGACACAGCCTACAAAATGGGTGCATTTCGCAAGCCTATCGAACGGTTCTGGGCGGATCATCAGGCAGGTGTTTCGACTGCCCCAGTGCCAGAGTCTACCCCTCGTGAAGACTGGGAAGACCGTGCGCTGGAGGCTTATGCCAAGGCGCAGAAGATCTGGAGTGAAGCATTCCACCTCCAGCGGGACTACTCTGCCGTGAAGCGCGAATGGCCGGAATTGGCCAAGAAGCATGACCTTCCCGCCTGCCCTGTTGAACGTGCCGCGTATTTGGACTGGTACCGCCCGCAGGCTCAGGCCGCATGAAAGCACTCCGGCGTGCCCTCGCCTCTTTCACCCATTCTGAATTCCTCATGGTCAGCTCTGAACGTGACCAGGCGCAGCGTGCTGCCCTGGCACTGGAGCGGACAGTGGCGGATCAAGCCCTGGAGATTGTCACACTCCAGGCCCGTCTGGCTCGGCTCACTTCGAACCGGGATGCCGACGGCCGATTTATGAAGCGCAACCCCACATGAACGTGGAATGCAAATGACTACTGCCGCTGAGGCAACTCGACCAATTGAAGACGCCGTCCCCATGCAGGGGGCCTGGAAAAACCGCATCGCTCTGGCTGAACTAGAGCAAGGAAAAGACAGACCACCGACAAACGTCCTGCGCCGTGGAGCTGGCCTCTACGGCTTGCTGCGCTCCGGCACCATCACACAGCGCCACGTCGATGCCGCCCAAAGATGGGCCCGTGACTTCGAAACCGGCATCATGGGCGCCGAAGACCCCGAACGCCGTGGATCTGGTGGCGGAGACATTCACGACATGCTTATCGCCCGTTCTGCCGCTGAGGCTCGGTGTGAGAGCGTTCGACGCACCCTAGGGCGCTATGCGTCGGATCTGCTCACCTTGTTGGTGCTAGACGGTCTATCAATTGGGAAGATCGCCGAGCATTATGCAAAGAACCGTCAGGGAATGACTGGCGCAGTTGAACTGCTATTGGAGCAAGTGGCGGACTATTATGAGAGCAATTTAGTGCATTAAAGAGTTATCCGGCTGCGAAGAGATCTAAGAGCCATTGATTGGCGCCTTGATTGCGTGATTTCAGACGCAGGAAACGGTGATCGTTGATCCTGTCCTGGGAGTGTCTTGTCGTACCATATGAGCAGGAAAGAGCACTTACAAATCCACAATCTGTTAAGATGCCTTGAACAAGATATTTAGCCCACTCAAACGTGCCAGGCGATCTTGAACATCAAAGAAGCCTGGCTGCTTTAGCACATTCACTTATCATCACAGATTATAGACTAAATCGCACCAATTTTACCAAACTAAGAAATTGCGCCATACTCCAACTATAAACTTAATGATTTACCATGTGCCTCTCATATAAATCTATTATGAACGAAAAATTAAATATTATATATACTTCCTTGAAAGAGCCCTAATTACCTCTGACAAAACAAGAGAGAACCATTTAATAGATTGATCTATTATTATATGAAAAAATCTATCTGCCCCCCCGATCGCTCCCAAGTTAACATTTTTTTCTTTAATTCTATAATGAAAAATTCTATTCCTGCAGGTTACAATGAACTTTGCCATGTCATTAAAATGAACATGAAAAAGTATATCCCCATCTTCTTCAAATACTAAACTCCTAATATGAGGTTTTATACATATATTTATTTGATTTTTTATTTCCCTTATGAATTCTAATTCGTTTCCAGATATATCAAAATCGAAAGTCAGATCCTCTAAAATGCTACCTTTGGATAATTCTGGAATAGCTTTCTGAAGAACCGCCAATTCTCCGTCTTTTTCATTCGTTATGAGCGCACGTAAAAAATCATGGCTCGTCTGAAATCCTCGTTGAGTACTGGCATAAATCATAGGAAATGCCACAGACATGAGTTCGAGAATTCTGTATAAATATAGAAAACTTTCTGTATATCTTTTATTTTTTTTATTCACCAAACATAACAACAACTCATCTCTGAGTTTGCAAAAAAAATCACTTTCAGATCTGGATAGATTTACCACAAGATCTTTATAATCATCAATACTAATAGAATCTGAAAATAATAAATTGAATATATTTTTAGGATTTGAACTTCTCCACGATTTTCCGATAAATTGATTTTCACTTAAATTGATAATTTTTTCAGAATTAGGAAATCTAACATTTGCACTACCTGTAAGAATTCTAAATATTTCATGAACACAGCAACCATTCTGATTAAATACAAATGGAATTTCTGGACAATACAATCCAACATTTGGCTCAATCAATTGAAGTTTAACAGACATTTTAGTCTACCAAGGTTGCTTCGAGGAAAACATTCTGCAGATCTTCAACATCCAAATCATAGTATTGCTCTATCTTCTCAAAAAATAATTTTGATAATTCTCTACGGAATTTTCCAACATTGATTTTAGAGGAATTCATGGCGCTAAAAGCATCATCAAACAAAGAAGATGCCCTCTCGAAATCTTCTGCCGACATTTTATCTATGTAAGAGAATCCTTTTTTTACACCTACCGAAAATCCTATTAGATTATTTGCAAGACGTAGCCAGTTTTTTGATTTCTCATTCGATGAAAATTTATCAATCAAACTCAAAATTTGATCGAAATTTACATCAGAGTCTTCTAGATTAGCCTCCATCACTTTACCGACTAGAATTTCATCAAGTTTAGACTCAATAATTCTTGAGTTTTCATTATTAACACTGTTTGTCAAAAAGGCTGTGTATGCAGCAGCTATATCGGCACGCTTGAATGATCCTGGAAATTTAGCTGCTTCGGTCTCTTTTTCAGAAACAATTTCTATACTTAAGTTTCCAGTATCTATTAACCCTTTAGTTAGCATCTCAATTTGATGCCTTGCCGTCATAGGTTTTTGACCATTATTAAGTGTAATCATTCGGTAGAGAAGCAGATCATATCGCTCAGCGATTATAACATTTAAATATAATGGACGCTCTGGGTTGAACTTCTCATCACTTTCAGCTTCTTTTAATGTAGTTAACCTTTGCATACCATCCAAAACATATCCTTCGGATATATTTCTCGAGACAAATTCTTGTATTTGAATTTGATCCGTTATGCTTGCATAACGCTTATCAACAAAAGCAAGAGTTATTGGCGGCATTAGACATCCTTTAAGAATATCTTTCTGCAAACGCTCATAAAATTTCCTGCGCTGAACCTTTCTTTGTTCACTAAACTTATCTAATAATGGTAATAGGTTTTTAAGTGCATATCTATATTCAGTAGCCCCCTGAGAGACTGAACTTTTAATTACTTCATCACGACTAGAGTTAAAAAGTTGAATCATTTAGTAAAATCCTTATGAAGATTTGTAAAAAATTACCAATTATTTTTTTTATTGCAACATAAATTTTTGGCAAATTACACTATGAATATATCTTGGATGTCTATTGAGAATTTTAATGAAACGTTTGAATTTTTATATCATAGATGCGTTATCTGGTGATAAATTTAGACAATTCTGTTGACCTGAAACAGGAACATACATTAAATATGTAAAATCTGCTGATATTTACGACTGACCTAGGGTCAATAGCTTTTCGTACAGACGTTGTACCTTCCCAAAAGATGAGTGAGCAATGCAGATACTCGGACTTTCGGGCATAGGTTATTTGTGTGCTGTCGTTACGCATAGCACTAATGCTGCCCGACCCTGAGTCCTAAACCAGATGATCGCAATCGAAAGAAAGGCGGATCGCCTTCTGATTGATCAAGGAAAAAGCCGACACAATAACCCGGAGTTATCTGACAAGCCTATCAGGACAGAGTGTCGGATAACCCTCTGGATGGGTTCATAACCCGTCAGATAATACCTGTTATCTGACGGTTTTTCAGGGTCTCCGCAGGATCGGAAACCTTTATAATTCAATTACTTGTCGGAGAGTTGGGCCAATGGCGCCAGCGACGGACGCGAAAAGGCCCCGTATCTCTGATGACGATCGCCTCGTGAATATGTGGCTCCACAACCGGTCTGCGAACACGTCCCGCGCCTATCGTGCGGATGTGGACGCGTTCCGCCAGTGGACAGGCAAGCCGCTTGCGGATGTTGTCCTGGATGACCTGCAAGGCTGGTTTGACAGCCTCACAGGATCAGACGCCAAGCGCCGGCGAAAGCTGGCATCCGTCAAATCAGCTCTGGCCTTCGGGGTCCGCGTTGGTTTTCTGGATGTGGACGTTGGCGCAGCGCTTCGCCTGGAGCGTGGACGCGATTGTCTCAGTGAGCGGATCCTCACAGAAGAGGATGTAAAGCGCATCATCGAGCAGGAGCCCTGCCCGCGAAAGCGGGTCGCGCTCCGCGTTCTGTATTTCATGGGGCTGCGCATCTCAGAGATGTGCGCCCTCAAATGGCGAGACATGACACGGCGTCAACAGGGAGGCGTGGCCTCCGTGTTCGGCAAGGGAAACAAGACACGGCATGTGCTTGTCCCTGCAAAGCTGTGGAAAGAGATCGTGGCTGTGAGAGCAGACAACTGGCGTCCCGATACGCCTGTCGTCCCCGGTCACGATGGGAGCCCGCTTCACTTGAGAGCGGCACATCGCCTCGTGAAGCGGGCGGCGAAGCGTGCCGGATTGCCTGATGCCTCTGCGCACTGGTTCCGGCACGCCCATGCCTCACACGCATTGGACAACGGCGCACCCGCCCATGTTGTCCAGCAGACTTTGGGACATTCCGACCTGAAGACCACCACACGATACGCCCACGTCCGAGAGGGCGATGGCGGCGGCAATTACCTGAAAGACTGACGCCTCACGAAGCGGCGGCGTCGGCCATTATTGGAGAGCGCTATGAGCACCCGATACCGACGACGCCCTGAAACACCAGCCGAGATCCGGGCCGAGCATGTGGACTTCTGGACCCGCGCAGCCGAGCGCTACGAACGCACGGCGCACCATGTCCGGATGCCAGGAATGAAGATCTGGGCCGCTGCCGGGGCACGCAGCGCCCGAGCATCTGAGGCCAAGCGCAAGCGAGAACAGGCATGCGCCACAATCCCGACGATTACATGAAGGATTCCGCTGGACGCCTTGTCCCGCGTGCGAACGTGAAGCCGGAAGACCTTCTCCAGGACGAACTGGTCAAGAAGCTCTTCGAGCGTGCCCGTGCCATTCGTGAGCTGATGCGCCAGTTTCGTGAGGATGCGGACAGCGATATCCGGGGTTTTCTGGACCTTCTGGCTGAACAGTATGGAGCCAAGAAAGGCGGTGCGAAGGGAAATCTGACGCTGTCGACCTATGACGGCTGCGAGCGCGTGACCATCGCCATCGCTGGCACCATCACGGTCGGTCCTGAACTCCAGATCACCGAGCAATTCGAAATTATCGCCGGCACCCTACGCAGACGTATCGCATCTGAAGGATAGGAGAAAACAAGCGTAAAAAAGGGGCGAAACCCATGAGACACCAGGTCCAATTCGGCCCTGTAGAAAATGGGCCCATAACGCCTGCAACAAATCGCGCATGGATCACGTCCAAAACCGTCGATGAGACTTTCGGTCCAGCTGTCAGCGCTTCACCTTTTTTGACCATCCTGATTGGCACGAATTACTCTTCCACCAAGTGAATTTGGCATAATTATTTTTTATATGAAACTGTCTGTTAATTTTTGTCGGGTTGAGAAATAAGTACCGAGCCTACAGCTCGAGTCACAGTATGAAGATGCTTACATCTCCCCTTCAGTTTACTCCGTCGTCTCTCCCCTCAGAGCATTCGATTTTTCATGAAAACTGGTGGCTTTCGGCGGCCACTGATGACCAATGCGACAGAATTGAAATTAAAAACAACGGCGCAATTGTTTCTGATTTCAGTTTTTACAAAAAAACGCATTTCGGAATGAAGTATATCATCCCACCGCCCTACACGCGTACTTTAGGGCCTCGGTTTTTTCTTCCTGCCTCAAAAGCGTTTCGTCGATCTCAAAAAATAAGAAACATCGTTTCTGAGCTCATAGAAGCCCTGCCAAAATACGATCATCTGAAAATCAGTCTGGACCCGTCAGACGAGGCTGCCTTCGCATTTTCCATCTCGGGGCTACAAATCAGAAATGCTTTTACATTCCGGGTCGACAAAAATACCTCTCCTTGTGTCGTTCTCGAACAATGCGATCAGAAAACGAGAAATCTCATTCGTTCAGCAGCACAAAAACTAGATGTTGTTCAGAGTACAGATATTGAAGACTTCATCCAGATGTCTTTGATTGACCAGCCACACTCGAAAAACAGTCATGATTTTCCAAGAATGACTAAGATTTTTGAGGCTTGCTTATTACGTAATCAAACATGCGTCTTAAGTGCGTATGGTGAGAAAAATCAGAGGGTGTCTTCGTGTGTTCTGATCTGGGACGATAAAAATCTCTATTTCTGGCAATCCGCGCGCGACCGTTCCTTTTCCACGCCGGGCGCGAACATGCTCCTGATCTGGGAAGCCCTGAAACTCTCAGCGTCCAAAAACCTGACTTTTGATTTTGATAGTTTTGCATCTGTTCGTGCTGCAAAAATGCTTGCCAGCTTCGGTCAACCTCCCGTTATCAGACCACAGGTCATCGGATCGTCAGTTCGGTATCAATGGGAGCGTGCTGCCAATTCAACTCTTATTTTTCTAAGAGATAGCTGGAAAAATAAATTGGCATCCTGAAGTCCGGGAATGAACACTCAAGATCAAGATTTAGGTTTGACACCCGACGTTTTACGCGTTGCTTCTCCGTGATAGAAATTTGATGGTTTGACCCGATAAGAAACTGTTTTTAAAGACTTTATCTAGTACGTCGGATCCACACACCAATTTCAGAAATCGCCGTCTTAAACCGTGTGAGTTTTCCTGAGCAGAACAACGGCGCTGCGTTCTTAATGGAACACGCTCCAAAGACCATAACGCGGCCTGCCCAGCATAATCCTGAACAGGCCTCGAAAAGGTTCAAGCAGCAGTGCGGGCCGTAACACCCAGACGGAAGCCTTCTTTCTTCAGCGCCTGAATGGATGCCTCAGAGTACTTGGCAACCAGCGGCGTTACGTTACCCGGTGCGCACCAGAAGCCCAGCGTCACGGCGACATTGGCCGGACGAGGCAGAAACGAAACGGATGGCGCGGGCGTTTTGAGAACCAGAGCGTCATTTTCAAACAGCCCCAGAAGCAGTGCACGAGCCTTGTCGATATCGTCGTTGTAATCAATCAGCAGACTGACCGACGCCAGAAGTCGCTCTGACTGCGAGCTGTTGATGACAACATTGTTCGAGAGCGTCCCGTTCGGCACATAGACGATGTCATTGCTGGCATCCTGCAGCACGGTGCGGAACATCTCGATCGAAACAACCGTTCCGGTATTACCCGCTGCGGTAATGGAATCACCGACCTTGAACGGACGGAACAGCAGGATCAGCACGCCACCCGCAAAGTTGGCAAGACTGCCCTGAAGCGCCATGCCAACAGCCAGGCCAGCCGCGCCCAGAACTGCGACGAAGGACGTCGTTGCAATGCCAACCATCGAAGCAACGCTGATCAGCAGAAGCGCCTTCAGCAGCAGCCCGACGACACTGAGCAGAAAGCCCCGGAGGGTCGGCTCAATGTTGCTGGCAGCCATCATGCGGCCCATCCCGCGCGTGACCATGTTGATGATGGACCAACCCACCAACAGCACGATAATCGCCAGAACAAGCTGCCCGACGTAACTCAGAAGAGTGGGAAGCCAGCCATAAAACTGTCCCCACAATGTATTGACGTGATTTTCCATGAACCCCTCTGTCGCTCGTTCAGTTGGCACAGCCGTGCCTACAGATGGCTCACAGGGTAGTGGGCTTCTATGGGCGGCTTCAAGTCTGGCTTGAAAAGTTGGTCACCTCTTAATTCACAAATCATCCGGCTCAGAAGGTGGCCGCAGACGAAGGACAGGAAATTCCCATCACGTTCGAGCGAGAGGCGCGTCTGTAGCCCTATGTCACGGTTCCAGAGCACGCGGCGAACGTTGAGGCCCTTGTACGACAACATTTCGTCGTGCCGGGCGACCCCGGCCGCAAGGGATGGCCGCTGCCCGAACCTGGAGAGAAGCCATGTCTGACGAAAACAGAGGGGTCATTTATCTCGGCCCCAATCATGTTGAAGTCCAGCGGATCGACGACCCCAGAATGGAAACACCCGATGGCCGGAAGATTGACCACGGCGTCATTCTCAAGGTCGTCTCCACCAATATATGCGGCTCCGACCAGCATATGGTCCGAGGCCGTACAACAGCACCGTCCGGACTGGTCCTCGGCCACGAAATCACCGGCGAAGTCATCGAAACCGGATCGGATGTCGAGATGGTCCGCAAGGGCGACCTAGTCTCCGTTCCCTTCAACGTCGCCTGTGGGCGATGCCGATGCTGCCGGGAACAGCACACAGGCGTGTGCCTGACGGTCAATGCGAGCCGCGCGGGTGGCGCCTATGGCTATGTGGATATGGGCGGATGGATCGGCGGACAGGCCCGCTACGTCATGGTCCCTTATGCCGATTTCAATCTGCTGCGCTTCCCTGACAAGGCCCAGGCACTTGAGCGCATCAGAGACCTCACAATGCTGACCGATATTCTCCCCACTGGCTTTCATGGCGCCATCAATGCCAAGGTGGGTGTGGGATCAACGGTCTATATCGCAGGCGCCGGGCCAGTCGGTATGGCCGCAGCAGCATCGGCACGCATTCTTGGGGCTGCTGTTGTCATGATCGGCGATTTCAATCCTGAGCGCCTCGCCCACGCAAAGGCGGTCGGGTTTGAACCTATCAACCTCCAGAACCATAACCGGCTCGGAGACCTTATCGAACAGGTCATCGGGACACCGGAAGTCGACAGCTTCATCGATGCCGTCGGTTTTGAAGCCAAAGGATATGACGGAAAGGAACAACCAGCCGTCATCCTCAATCAGGCCATGGAAGTCACCCGTCCAGCCGGTGCCATCGGTATTCCGGGCCTGTACGTAACGGAAGATCCGGGCGCCCATGAAGCTGCGGCGCAGAAAGGCAACCTGACACTCCGGCTGGGTCAGGGCTGGGCCAAAAGCCAGTCGTTCCACACCGGGCAAACACCCGTTCTGAGATATAACCGACAACTGATGCAGGCCATTTTGCATGGACGCCTGCCCATCGCAGATATCGTCAACGCCACCGTGATTTCACTGGAAGACGCGCCACGCGGCTATCATGACTTCGACAACGGCGCGCCTCGCAAATTCGTTCTAGATCCTCACGGGATGCTGAAAAACGCAGCCTGACTCCTGCTTTGTGTCATGATCTGTTCTCCTTCGGGTCATGACAACAAAAACCCGACTCTTTGACGGAGACCAGTCCATGCCCAACGACACGCCTCTGCATTTCGTCACCCTGCTCGGAAGCCTCCGCAAAGCCTCCTTTAACGCGTCGGTTGCGCGCGCCTTGCCCGAACTTGCGCCGGAAGGGGTTTCCATTACTGCGCTCGGATCAATCGGGGATTTTCCGCATTACAACGCAGATGTTCAGGACGCAGGTTTTCCAGCCCCCGTTCTGGCCATGGCGGAACAGATCCGGGCTGCAGACGGCGTCATTATCGTGACGCCTGAATATAATTATTCCATTCCCGGCGTATTGAAGAACGCCATCGACTGGCTCTCCCGCGTAACGCCTCAACCTTTTAGTGGAAAACCCGTCGCCATCCAGACGGCGTCCCCCGGGATGATCGGAGGGGCCAGAGCGCAATACAACCTCCGACAGAATATGGTGTTTCTGGACGCCTTTGTTCTTAACCGCCCAGAGGTCATGATTGGCATGGTCGCAGGGAAAGTAGATCCGGAAACGCTGAAACTGACTGACGAACCTACCTGCAAGTTCATTGCCGGCCAGATCGTTGCCCTTGCTGCATTAGCTCGAAAGCTTCGGAACTGACCCCACAGAAGGTAAAAGAAAGCCCCGCACCAGAAACCTGATGCGGGGCTTTCAGACTTTAATCAATCGAAGCAATCAGGCTGAAAGCTTGGACAGATCTTCCTGCACATAGCCAATGACCTTGGCATATTCGCGGGGAACGATGTGCCAGAACTGCTCCAGCGTATGCTCCCAGCAATGCAGCAGGTCCGCGGCGTAAGTGCTGTCCGTTTCTTCCACATGCTGCTCGACCAGCGTGCGCAGTTCCACATCCCAGCGGCTACCCGGCTGCACGCGGTTCCACATCACCGTGTCCGGATTGATGCGGGATTCAAAACGGTTCTTCGGATCAAGCACATAGGCCATGCCGCCCGTGAAGCCGGCACCGAAGTTATCGCCCGTTTCACCGAGGATCACGACCTTGCCACCGGTCATGTACTCGCAACCGTTCGAGCCACAGCCTTCAACAACAGCCGTCGCACCGGAGTTACGAACCGCGAAACGCTCACCAGCCTGACCCGCCGCAAAGAGCTTGCCACTCGTTGCACCGTACAGGACCGTGTTGCCAATGATCGCATTCTCTTCCGAACGCCACTGAGACGCCGGAGACTGACGCACAACGATTGTCGCACCCGAAAGCCCCTTACCGACGTAATCGTTGGAATCCCCTTCCACGATCATCTTCAGCCCCTGCACCGCGAACGCACCAAGGGACTGACCAGCCGACCCACGAAGCGACAGCGTAAGCTGGCCTTCCGGCAGTTCGTGCATCCCGAACTGACGGGTGATCATGCCGGAAATACGCGTCCCGATCGCACGATGCGTGTTCTGCACGTTGTAGTGCAGATGCAGCTTCTCACGACGCTCGAACAGCGGGATCGCATCGGCCACGATCTGTGCATCCAGCGTTTCCGGAACCTCGTTACGGCCCTCACGGGTGCAGTAACGCGCATGTTCACCCGGATCGGCCTGCACCAGCAGGGAGTTCAGATCCAGATCGTCCAGATAATCCGCACCGCGGGAGACCTGACGCAGCATGTCCGTGCGGCCAATGACGTCCTTCAGGGAGCGAACACCCAGATCGGCAAGGATATGGCGAATGTCTTCAGCAATCAGCGTGAAAAGGTTGATGACCTTCTCCGGTGAGCCCTCGAACTTCGCACGCAGCTTTTCGTCCTGAACGCAGACGCCGACAGGGCAGGTATTGGAATGGCACTGACGCACCATGATGCAGCCCATGGCCACCAGCGCGGCCGTACCAATACCGAACTCTTCCGCACCCAGCATCGCCGCCATGACCACGTCACGGCCCGTCTTGATGCCGCCATCCGTCCGCAGCACCAGACGATGGCGCAGACGGTTGAGCATCAGAACCTGATGCGCTTCGGACAGGCCCATTTCCCACGGCAGACCCGCGTAATGGATCGAAGACTGCGGGCTGGCACCCGTACCACCGGAATGACCGGAGATCAGGATGGCATCGGCCTTCGCCTTCGCCACACCCGCCGCAATCGTGCCGATACCCGTCCGGGCAACCAGCTTCACGGTAACGGTTGCCGTCGGATTGACCTGCTTCAGATCATAAATGAGCTGGGCCAGATCCTCGATCGAATAGATGTCGTGATGCGGTGGCGGAGAGATCAGTGTCACACCCGGCGTCGCATGACGCAGGCGGCCAATCAGCTCCGTGACCTTGAAGCCCGGAAGCTGTCCACCCTCGCCTGGCTTCGCGCCCTGGGCCATCTTGATTTCGATCTCGCGGCAGTCATTCAAATACTGCGCGGTGACACCGAACCGGCCTGACGCCACCTGCTTGATCGCGGAAGACGCATTGTCCCCGTTCGGGCGCGGCTTGGAACGCTCAGCGTCTTCGCCACCCTCACCGGAATCAGACTTCGCGCCAATCCGATTCATGGCAATCGCCAGCGTCTCATGCGCTTCCGGGCTCAGGGCACCCAGCGAAATGCCCGGCGCGACAAGACGACGACGGATCTGCGTGATGCTTTCAACCTCGTCCACCGGGATCGGTGCATGAGGGGCCTTGAAATCCAGCAGGTCACGCAGCGCAACCGGCGGCATCTGACGCACGGCATCCGCGTAACGGCGATACAGCGTGTAGCTGTTGGCCGAAACCGCACTTTGCAGCATGTGCACAAGCTGGCCGGAGAACGCATGCGTCTCTCCCTGACGACGCAGCTTGTAGCGACCACCGACCGGAAGCGCTTCAACCTTCTGATCCCACGCAGCCGCATGAGCCTTCAGGATGTTGCGGGCGATCCCCGGCAGACCAATGCCGGAAATACGCGACGGCATGCCTGGGAAGAACTCGGCCACCAGCGCACGGGACAGACCAATGGCTTCGAAGTTGTAACCGCCGCGGTAAGCCGAGATGATGGAAATCCCGAACTTGGACATGATCTTGAGCAGACCCTTGTCCACCGCCTTGCGGTAACGTTCCATCGCCTCACGCATCGTCATCTGGCCAAACAGGCCACGACGCAAACGGTCTGCGATGCTGTGTTGGGCCAGAGCCGGGTTCACCGTCGTCGCACCAACACCGATCGTCACGGCAATAGCGTGAACGTCGATAGCACTGGACGTCCGCACGTTCAGGGACGTGAACGTCCGTAGGGAATGACGCACAAGGTGAACATGCACGGCAGCCGTCGCAAGGATCATCGGCACGGCCACACGATCCGGCCCTGTGTTCTCATCCGTCAGGAACAGATGGGTGCAACCGCCACGGACATGATCTTCCGCCTGAACCCGGATGGACGCGATCGCCGCACGCAGCCCTTCTTCGCCGTCCTCAACCGGGAAAGTACAGTCGATCAGGGCAGCGTTCTCACCGCAGACTTTCCGCAGTTCATCAAACTCACCAACCGTCAGAACCGGGCTGGGAAGCTGAAGCAGATCGCACTGTTCCGGGCGCTCGTCGAGAATGTTCCCCAGATTACCCAGACGCGTAATCAGGCTCATCACCCGTGTTTCACGCAGGGAATCAATCGGCGGGTTCGTAACCTGACTGAAGCCCTGACGGAAATAATGCGACAGACCACGGTAGATCTTGGACAGAACCTGAAGCGGCGTGTCGTCACCCATGGAGCCCAGGGCTTCGGCAGCCGTCTCGACCATCGGGTGAAGGATGGTTTCCAGCTCTTCATGCGTCAGGCTGACGGCCATCTGCTGGCGACGCAGCACGTCTGCGGCCATACCTTCCGGCTCGACCACATCCCGCACGATCGGCTCGATATTGCGGATGCGCTTGACCCAGGACTGGAAATCCTGACGGGAGGCCAGCATTTCAAGCAGTTCATCCGGCTGGTAGAGGCGACCTTCCTTGAGGTCGAGCGCCAGTGTCTGCCCCGGACCAAGCCGCCCGCGACGCTGAATGCGCGCTTCCGGCACGCGGACCATACCCGCTTCCGAACCCACGATCAGCAGGTTGTCATTCGTGATGGAATACCGCAGCGGACGCAGACCCGCACGATCCAGCCCTGCAATGACCCAGCGGCCATCCGTTGCACAGACCGCAGCCGGGCCATCCCACGGCTCGATGACCGCGTTGCAGTAGCGGAACATGGCGCGCGCGGCCGGAGAAATCGCGGAGTTCGCACCGCTGGAGGCCGGAATGAGCATCATCTTGGCCATCGGCGCGCTGCGGCCACCGAAGGTCATGAGCTCGAAGACGTTATCCAGCGCCGCCGTATCCGAACCCGCAGCCTGCACGACCGGTTTCAGATCATCCATGTAAGGGTCGAGCGCCGCATGTGACAGGCGCGTTTCGTGCGACCGCATCCAATTGGTGTTGCCGGAGATCGTGTTGATCTCACCGTTATGCGCCACCTTGCGGAACGGCTGGGCCAGCTTCCAGGTCGGGAACGTGTTGGTCGAGTAACGCTGATGGTAGATCGCGAACCGCGAGACGAAGCGCTCGTCCAGAAGATCCGGATAGAAGTCCGTCAGGTTCTCGGCCAGGAACATGCCCTTGTAGATGACCGAACGACAGGACAGCGAACAGATATACAAATCCACCTGCTGACGGGTCGCCTGCTTCTCGATGCGACGACGCAGCACATACAGATCACGCTCGAACTCGTCTTCCGAGCGAGCCAGCGTATTGCGGATCATGATCTGTTCGATTTCGGGGCGCGTCTGGTTGGCTTTCTCGCCAATGCAGGCCGTGTCGATCGGCACCTGGCGCCAGCCATAGATTCCGTAGCCGAAGTTCAGAACCTCGGTTTCGATGATCTGACGGCCAGCTTCCTGCGACGCCAGATCCGTCTTCGGCAGGAATACCATGCCAACGGCAATGCGGCCGTCGATCGTGTCATCGCTGGAACTGTTATGAATGGCTTCGGCAAAGAAATCCTGCGGGATTTCAACATGAATGCCCGCACCATCGCCCGTCTTGCCATCTGCATCGACAGCACCACGATGCCAGATGTTGCCCAGAGCTTCGATGCCAGCTTTCACAACAGCGCGGGACGGCTTGCCATCCAGAGCAGCCACAAGGCCCACACCACAGGAATCGCGCTCCTGCGTCGGGTCATACAGACCTTTCAGGCGCTCGACGTTCTCAGTGTATTCGCGGATGAAATCAGTGTTCTGTGTCATTCCGCGGCCTCCAGCGCCAGGGTCTCGGTCAGAGAAAGATGAATTGCATCAGCCGCATCACGGCCGTCCTTGATGGCCCAGACAACGAGGCTCGCACCACGGACAATGTCGCCACCAGCGAACACGCCTGGCAGGCTCGTCTGGAAGCCGCCCGGCGGAACCGTCAGCGTGCCCCAGCGCGTCACGGCGAGCTCCGGCTGCTGCCACTGACCCGGCAGATCTTCCGGGTCGAAGCCCAGCGCGCGGATCACGATGTCGCCTTCAATAATGGAATGCTGGCCCGTGCCTTCGATGGAGCGGCGGCCCGTGGCATCCGGTGCACCAAGACGCATTTTCAGCACCTTCACACCTTCAACCGTGCCTTCGCCTAGAAACTCTTCCGGCGCAGCCAGCCACTCGAAGTTCGCGCCTTCTTCCTCGGCGTTGTAAACTTCCTGACGGGAGCCCGGCATGTTCGCACGGTCACGGCGATAAACGCAGGTAACCTTCTCGGCGCCCTGACGGATAGACGTCCGAACGCAGTCCATGGCCGTATCGCCACCACCGATGACAACAACACGACGGCCCTTGGCATGAAGTGCTGCATCTTCACCGGGGTCTTCGTCATATCCACGACGGTTCGAGGCCGTCAGGAAGTCAATTGCATCCACAACGCCGTTCAGGTCAGCACCCGGCACATCCACGGAGCGCGAACGATACACGCCCGTTCCAAGGAACACCGCGTTATGACGCGTCCGCAGATCATCCAGTGACGTCTCCCCCTCACCCGCACCGATTGGGGTGGAAAGGTGGAAGATGATGCCCTGCTCTTCCAGCAGCTTGTGACGACGGGCCACGACATGCTTTTCCAGCTTGAAGCTCGGAATACCGTACGTCAGCAAGCCGCCCACACGGTCCTGACGTTCATAGACATGAACCTCATACCCACGTGCCCGCAGACGCTCCGCACAGGCCAGACCGGCAGGCCCGGAACCCACGACGCCAACACTGACTTTGAGTTCACGATCCGGCAGACGCGGCTGCACCCAGCCCTGCTCAAAAGCATTTTCCGTAATAAAGCGTTCGACAGCACCGATCGTGACGCTCTCGAACCCCTTCTGGATCACGCAGTTGCCTTCACACAGGCGATCCTGCGGGCAGATGCGACCGCAGATCTCCGGGAAGGTATTGGTAGCCGAAGACATCTCGTAGGCTTCCTGCAAACGGTCTTCTGCCGTCAGCTTCAGCCAGTCCGGAATGTTGTTACCAAGAGGGCAATGCACGGAGCAGAACGGAATTCCACACTGAGAGCAGCGAGAGGCCTGCTCTTCAGCGCGGCTCATCGCAAACCCACGGTAAATCTCTCCAAAGTCTGCACGACGCTCAGCAGCGTCACGCTTCTCCGGAAGGATCTGTGGGTGATTGACGAACTGCAACATCCGTTCGGCCATGCGCCGTGTCTCCTAAAAACAGAACGCACGCCAAGCGTACGAAATTTGTGGAATACCAGCTATTCCGTGAGTTTGCGCGATAATAGTCAGTAATGCTTACCAATATAAAAAAACCGACCTCATAACGTCACTTTTCTTGCGTCAGTGTCACATTTTATAGGTCCGATACGGACCAATCAGGCTTTTAGCTGGCGATAGAGCTTACAGATGCTTCCATTCAGATACCCCGGAGCCACCATTCCCAGTGATGCAGGATGGATTCCGAGTGCCTGCAAGGTCTCAGCTCCCGGCTGCACGACATTATCGACAGACATCATGGCCACCTGGTCTCGCGTCAGCAGATGGCCGGGCAACTTCTCCAGAACAGTCGCTTCAAGGCGGGCTACCACTTGCGGGATCGGGAGCAGAATTCTTTTACGACCCGACGCTTCGAGTACGAACGCCATAAGCTCACGCATACTCAGGATATCGGGACCACCGGCCTCAACGGTTAGGCCTGCATTCTCCGGCTGCAGAAGTCGTAGCGCTGCTTCTGCAACATCTTCCACAAATACCGGCTGATAATATGTGCGACCGGCAAAAACCGGCAAAACAGGCGATAGCGCTGCGATCAAGGCAAACAGATTAAAGAAACTGTCGTCCGTCCCGAACACCACAGACGGGCGAAGCAGACGCGCATCAGGAAAAACGTCCCGTACGACACCTTCTGCAGCCGCTTTACTCCGGCCATATGCCCCTGGAGACGTCAGAGAAGCACCAATGGCGGACATATGAACGTAATGCTTCACACCCGCCAGATGAGCCCGCACCGCTGCGAGCCGAGCGCCCTCAACATTAATGCGATGCAGAGTCTGCACATCTGGCGTCATGACAGAGACAAGATTGACGACAGCATCCACACCATCAAACAGACGATCAAGCTGCGCTGCATCATTGACCGACGTTTTCAGGAACTCGACGCGCCCTGTTCCACGCGCCTTTCCAAGCCCCTGAATTTTTTCGGGATTCTGACTTCCCACACGAACGACATGCCCGGTGGCAACCAGTTTTCTCACCAGGCTGCGCCCGATAAAACCACCACCACCAATGACAGCGACCTTCTGCTGCCCCGTACCCGAAAAAAGTTTTTCCATTTCCCTGTTTTCTTTCATTCCAACTGTTGACGCTCTCATTCAGTCAATGTAAACGCCTCTTCACCAATCCGGGATGCCTCAGGAAACTGAAAAAACCCGGTGCTTTCTGAGCCCAGATGGCGGAATTGGTAGACGCGCAGGTTTCAGGTACCTGTGTCCGAAAGGACGTGGAAGTTCGAGTCTTCTTCTGGGCACCACAGACGGTCAGGTTCATAAGAACCTTCCCCTCTGAGTTCTTAAAAATTCGGTGACAACAAAATGAGCCAGCAGAACGCCATCCATCTTCATGACGGCGACCTGCCGGAAGATTTTGATATTGGCCCTGTTGTCGCCATAGATACCGAGACCATGGGTCTCAATCCCTACAGAGATCGCCTCTGCCTTGTGCAGCTTTCCGCCGGTGACGGTGAAGCACATCTCGTGCAGATCAAGCCTGTCTCCATGGGCGGCCGTGGCTACGATTGCCCTAATCTCAAAGCCTTCCTTTCGGATGACTCGATTACCAAGCTGATGCACTTCGCCCGCTTTGACGTGGCCGTGCTCCAGAAAGCCTTCGACATCACGATTTCTTCTGTCATCTGCACCAAGATCGCTGCCCGCCTCGTCTACACGTTCACGGACCGTCATGGACTGGCCTATCTATGCCGCGACCTGCTTGGCGTCGAGATCAGCAAGCACCAGCAGAGCTCGGACTGGGGCGCTGAAACCCTGACGGACGATCAGAAGCGCTATGCTGCATCTGACGTGCTTTATCTCCATGCCCTGTGGGACAAGCTTGAAGCCATGCTGATCCGGGAAGAGCGGCGGGAGCTGGCTCAGGCCTGCTTTGACTTCCTTTCAGCGCGCACCCGTCTGGATCTTCTGGGCTACGACGAGCCCGACATCTTCGCACACCGCGCGTAATCGCCTACACTGCGCCCCGACATGATAAACCCGGCTACCTCGCCCCTTCCCTCGGCCCTGCACACTCTTGCTGTCGAGCGACAGGGGCTTGAAGCGCTCGAAAGCGCCCTCGGCGGCTCTCTAGGGCAAGCTTTTAGCCACGCCATTGAGCGAATCCTTCTCTGTTCTGGCCGGCTGATTGTCACAGGGATCGGGAAGTCGGGTCATATTGGTCGCAAGATCCAAGCCACCCTTGCCTCTACCGGAACTCCCTCTCTTTTCGTGCACCCCGCAGAAGCCGCGCATGGTGATCTGGGCATGGTGGCGGCAGGTGATGTCATCCTTGCTCTCTCGAATTCCGGCGAAACCACAGAACTTGCCGCAATTCTGTCGTATGCGTCGCACAGACAGCTGGATGTGATTGCCATAACATCCGTCGAAACCTCGGCTCTGGCCCGCGCCGCCAAGATTGCTCTGGTTCTCCCTCCCGCCAGAGAAGCCTGCCCCATGGGGCTGGCACCAACCACGAGCACGCTTCTTCAGCTTGCCCTTGGAGATGCGCTGGCCATCGCCCTTCTGGAAAAACGCGGCTTCACAGCCAACGATTTCAGCGTGTTTCACCCAGGCGGACGTCTGGGCGCGCGTTTGCGCCCGGTGCGGGAACTTATGCACACCGGAGAGGCCCTTCCACTTGGGGAAAAATCTCTCTCGCTTCGTTCGGTCATTCTGGAAATGACTCACAAAGCCTTTGGCTGCATGGGCGTGACGGACGAGAATGGCGCGCTGTGCGGTCTCATCACGGATGCGGATCTCCGACGGGCCCTCCACAGCGATCTTGACACGACCACGGCGGAAGAGGTCATGAATCTCTCTCCAACCACGACAGCCCCCTCGACCCTGGCACAGGACGTCCTTCTCCTTATGAATGCACGCTCCAAACCGATCACGAGTCTTTTCGTCGTTGGCGAGGACGGACGCCCACAGGGCATCATTCACCTGCACGATCTTCTGAGGGCGGGCCTGGCATGACCGACTCGTCCAAGGATGACAAACGCCCCAAACGGGACGACTTTTCAGGAAACCGGAGCGAAAGCCTCGCCAAGCTTGATGCCCTGCGCCGTGCAGCATTCCAGAAAGTACGAACCGCCCCAAATCCGGAAGAGCTAGCCCGCCGCCGCTCTCTTCTGGGGTTCGCCAAATGGGCACTCCCGGGGCTTGCACTTGTTCTGCTGAGTTCAATTGCGGCGTGGCCCGAGATCTCTCATCTCGTCAATCAGAACCGTGCTGCTCTGAAGGAAATGGCCCGTCTGCGCGTTGAGAGCGGCAATATGGAAAATGCTGTCTATCGCGGCCTGGACGCCCATAATCACCTGTACATGATCACGGCACGCGTTACGCATCAGGAAGGCCCGGACCGTGTAGATCTGGTTGATCCGGTGGCGGATATCGAGCTGGCAGGTAATTCCTGGGCGCATATCAAGGCGGACCGTGGCGTCTACATGCAGCACGAGCAGACCTTGAATCTGGACGACAACGTGGTGCTTTACCGCGATGACGGGACGCTCATGAACGGCCCTTCCGCCGATATGGACCTGAAGCAGGACGTTATTGCATCCCGCGACTGGGTCCATGCCGAGGGCCCATTTGGCAAGCAGGACGCGCAGGGCTATTTCCTGGACCAGCATGCAGGTATCATGCAGTTTACAGGGCCGGGTCTGACGGTCCGCAACGACGATAACGGCCCCCCTTCCATGGCGGCCCGCCTCCGCCAGGAAGGAGCCAAGACAGAGAAATGATGAGCCGCATCGCCAGACTGCTTCCCGTTGCAGGACTTCTCCTCGCCACTACCGCCACACCTGCCGCTTATGCGGATGGGCTGGATATGTCTCACGGCGAGGCCGTTAAGCTGTTCTGGAAAAGCGAGGAAATTTACGACCGGAACGCCCAGACAGTTACCTTGACCGGCGGTGCCCGCGCCGTACGAGGGGATGTAACGGTCGATGCCGATACGCTGATTGGCTATCTGCGCAAGAAAGCGGCTCCACAGGGACAACCAGCCACCCCGCCGCCGGCCGCAAATGGGCAGACGGGTGAAGCCGACCCGATGGGTGGCTCCCTTGAGCTGTACCGCATCGAAGCCCGCGGTCACGTCCATATCTATAACCAGACGGACCAGGGCTGGGGCGACCGTGCCCTCTACGACATGGATCAGGCCGTCATGGTCATGACCGGTAAGAACCTGAAGCTTACGACGCCGCAGGATGTGCTCACTGCACGTGACGTCATGGAATATCATTCCAAGACCCGCATGTCGGTCGGGCGTGGAAACGCAACTGTCACCACCAATGACGGGCGCCAGATCAAGGCTGACGTGCTGGTCTCTTTCAGTGCACCGGACTCCCCTGCACCAGCAGGACAGGCCCAGGCTGCGAAAAGCGACGGCAGCCCTCTCGGTGGCGGTTCTTCCAAACTGGATCGTGCCTATGGCTGGGGCCATGTCGTGCTGCGCACCCCGACCCAGACAGCAACCGGGGACAGAGGCGTTTATGTCTTTGCCAGCCAGATCGCACGCCTGATCGGCCACGTGCATGTGACACAGGGTCAGAACCAGAACAACGGGTCTCAGGCTATCGTCAACATGAAGACCGGCATTGCCACGATGCTGCCAGGATCTGACTCTCCTATTCAGGGACTAGTCGTTCCAAACGAAGCCAACAGCAGCCAGGCACCAAAGTGACAGACACATCCCCCTCATTTCCCGTGCTCCAGACCGGTCTGGTCGCCAGCGGGATCGGCAAGACCTACAAAAAGCGGGCTGTCGTCAAAAACGTGTCCATTCAGGTTCAACGCGGTGAGGCTGTTGGCCTCCTCGGACCGAACGGCGCAGGCAAGACGACAAGCTTCTACATGATCGTAGGACTGGTCCAGCCAGACACGGGCACCATTACGCTGGATGGCGCAGACATCACCCAGTTGCCGATGTATCGACGGGCGCGTCTGGGCGTTGGTTATCTGCCACAGGAAGCCAGCATTTTCCGCGGACTGAATGTCGAACAGAACATCATGGCTGCGCTGGAAGTGATCGAATCCGATCCGGAAAAGCGCGAAACGATGCTGAACGGCCTTCTCGCCGAGTTCGGCATCACGCATCTGCGTCACTCGCCGTCCCTGGCCTTGTCCGGCGGTGAACGCCGTCGTCTGGAAATTGCCCGCGCCCTGGCAAGCCAGCCGAACTATATCCTGCTGGATGAGCCTCTAGCCGGTATTGATCCAATTGCCGTGGGCGAAATTCGCGATCTTGTGTCTCACCTCAAGGATCGTGGCATCGGCGTGCTGATTACGGACCATAACGTCCGCGAAACGCTCGAAGTCATTGACCGCGCCTACATCATGCATGGCGGTCAGGTTCTGATGGAAGGTACCCCGGAGGCCATCGTCGCCAACGAAGATGTGCGCCGGGTCTATCTTGGAGAGAACTTCTCGCTCTAATCTGACGGGATGCTCAGTCCCGGTCTGATACAGCGCCAGTCGCAGTCGCTCGTCATGACGCCACAGTTGCGTCAGGCGATTGCGATGCTGCAACTGGGCCATCAGGAACTGACGCAATCACTTCAGCAGATTGCGGAACTGAACCCTCTTCTCGTTCTGGACTCCACGGACCCTGCTCCCAACACAGAGCCCGCAGATCCTGCATCTGAATTGCACGACGATGACCCTGAACGATTTACGTCGGGTTCGGAACGACCGGAGACTGCGGCCCCCGGCCCCACACTTCATGATGACCTGATTGCCCAGATCCATCTCCGGTTTCCCGTCCAGCAGGACTGTGCCGCCGCGCTTTATCTTCTGGCTTGCCTCGATGAGGCCGGACGATTGCCGGAAGCAATTTCAGGCCTTGCGGTCGAACTTGGGGTCGAGCCCACTGCTCTTGAGACTATCCGCCAAGTTCTGATGCGACTGGAGCCTGCTGGTCTTTTTACACGCTCCTTGGAAGAGTGCCTGGCGGTCCAGCTGGAACAGAAAAATCGGCTAGATCCTGCCATGAAAATTCTTCTGGCTAATCTCGATCTTTTAGCCCGAAGGGACTGGCGGCTGCTCCGTCAGAAGTGTCAGCTCGAACAGGACGACCTGCTCGATATGCTGACAGAAATTCAGGCTCTTAATCCCAGACCGGGCTTTGATCCGCGCCAGCCAGTCTCCCCCATTCAGCCAGACCTGATCCTCCGCAAAAATGGCCAAGGGTTCCGCCTGACATTTAATCATCGTCTGCTGCCCCACTGTCACGTGGATCTGGAGATACAAAGCGCGCTCGACAGTTCAACAGACGCCGGGCGACAGCTTCTTGCTTATGCAAACGAGGCCAATGCTGTCATCCGCGCGCTGGAAATGCGTCGCCAGACTATTCTGAAGATTGGAGCCGAGATCGTCCGTCAGCAGGCGGCGTTCTTTGAAGAGGGCCTCGCTGCTCTCCGCCCGCTCACCATGCGCGACCTCGCCACCGGCGCAGATGTCCATGAAAGCACGGTCAGCCGGGTTGTGAACGGGAAGTACATAGATACACCCCGCGGCATTCTTCCGCTTCGTATGTTTTTCTCTACGGCTCTTCAGGCCAGCGATGGCTCCACACAGAGTGCCAGCGCCATTCAGCACCGTATCAAAACGCTGATCGCTTCAGAAGGCGATGACATCCTGTCAGATGATGCCCTGACGACCCAACTTCAAAAAGAAAGGTTCGCCATCCAGCGCCGGACAGTGGCAAAATATCGGGAAGGCATGGGGATCGCAAAATCCAGCCGGAGGCGACGCCTGAGGAAAGATCATTAATTTTAATTCCTTAAGCTGAAATCCAAATCTTTAATAGCATCTCTAAGTATTGGATACCGGAGAGATACATCGTATATATCTCCGCTTTCGGCTAAATCTTGAAGACCATTTATAATTTCTGCTAATCGACCAGAATATTCCAAGAAATCATTTGGCTTTAGAAAAAAACTCTCCCATTTTTTTACTTCTTGAGCATCGCCATGCAGACATAACCCCACTTGAGAGGGAGGTGCTTTCAGCCATGTTTTTGTACGCAAGTCCTGTAATGCAAGCCCACCGTTAAAACTATCTCCCTTATAAACCAGAACTGGAGCAGCTTTATTTTCTTTAACAACCATCAGCATAGGTGCATCGTCATCTTGTGCTACCAAAAAAATATATTTACCCAATGTAATAGCCAGAACATTAACATCGTTTTTTAATGGACTTCTTGAGTACATTAGCTCACTAGGACAATGCAGAACAATCGGATCACCATTTTCTGCATAAATATTATTTATTTTTAAAATTTCGTTTTTTGGAAGAAAGTTTTTATCATTTAATTGATTACAACTTATACTAGATAACCGCGAGAGCAATTCATCAGCTACAGCAGAAGGATCAGACAGGCTAAATGTTATCCGAAAATTTGGAGGACTTTCGCAACGGATGATCTGACTTTCTTTTACATATTTTATAGAGGCGCCATGAACGGCATCCATCAAATGATAGGAACGCCGAGGAGATTTTGTTGGACACAATATCACTGCATGCGGCTTATCCACAAAAATAGAGGCATGAAAAGCCGATCCGATCAAGCCCAGTGATGGTCGATGCAAAGCTGCGATTTGCGTAGCAACAGAACATTCTTCGGGATAAATTATATTAACTCCAAATTTAGAAAGAGCATCCATCAAAGAATATTCGTTAATAACCTTTAGGGTTCCATATTCTATATTGTTTCTAGAAAAATAAACCGCCCCATCTGGAAGAGGAGATGCGTGTCGTATTGCGGTAGCACCTACTTTCTGACAAGCTAAAGCGTAAACTTTATATACGAAACCATCCTCACTAAATGCTTGACCAGGAACGACTAGATTTTCTACCACTACAGGGTATTTCGAAATAATAATTTGCTCTTTTTCGACTCCCGCGTAATTTAAAAAATCACGCATCCAAGTTTTTTCATATATTTCTTCTACACTAAGATTACTGTGAAATAATATTTTATCGTTTTTCTTTCCATAAAGTATATAATACCACAAAATATTAAAGCACTCTGTTATAAAATGTCCGTAGTGATTTCCAATAGCTCCGCCGTAAATTGCGTGCCCTATACGAGGTCGCGACTTTGATGCCATTAAATTCGTTAAAAGAGGCTGAGTTTTCAGAATTGATGGTATTCCATGAAAGTGAGCATTACTTAAGAGCTGACGCCCGGTTTCATCGTATAAACCGAAAGAATTATCGCCTCCCCCTCCAAAATTAGGGACATACAAGATATTCCGACGCAAAAATACTTCCGGCTCCCCGGGGAATACAGAATTTTCAATTCCCTCACATTCAATATCTGAAATACTCATAATTATTTATATTCCTTTATTTCAATAGTTAATTAACTATTCACATTGTGATCATGTATATAGTTAAAAAATACCCATCTCTAATAAATTATCTATTTTTATCACCCCATTAATGAATCTATCAAGAGGGGAATAATTAATTTTAGTCATAATATAGTTATTCTTGACGTCATCAATCAAACAATCATCAATGCAGACCCGGAGCTTCTTGCCCCGTACGCGCCACATATTCCGTATATCCGCCAGCATACTGGTGCACACCTTCCGGCGTGACTTCCAGAACGCGATTAGACAGGGCTGCCAGGAAGTGACGATCATGGGAAACGAACAGCATGGTTCCGTCATAGTCTGCAAGGGCTGTGATCAGCATTTCCTTCGTAGCCATGTCCAGATGGTTGGTTGGCTCATCGAGTACGAGGAAGTTCGGTGGATCAAAGAGCATCAGAGCCATGACAAGGCGGGCCTTTTCACCACCAGACAGAACCCGGCAGCTCTTTTCCACTTCGTCACCCGAAAATCCGAAACCACCAGCGAGCGAGCGTAGAGCGCCCTGGTTGGCCTGGGGGAACGTATATTCCAGCATTTCAAAGACTGTTCGGTCGCCATCAAGAAGGTCCATGGCGTGCTGGGCAAAATATCCGATCTTTACATTACTGCCGACGGTCACCGTTCCGGAATCCGGCTCTGTCGTACCGGTCACAAGTTTTAGCAATGTGGACTTGCCGGCACCGTTCACACCCATGATGCAGCAACGCTCACGCCGACGGATCATCAAATCCAGTCCATCATAAATTGTGCGGCTGCCATACCGCTTGTCCACGCCCTGAATATTCACGACCACATCGCCCGAACGCGGAGCCGGTGCGAATTCGAAGCTCATGGCCTGACGACGCTTCGGCGGCTCCACACGGTCGATCTTGTCCAGCTTCTTCACACGGCTCTGAACCTGCGCGGCATGAGACGCACGGGCCTTGAAGCGCTCGATGAAGTTGATTTCCTTGGCCAGCATAGCCTGCTGGCGCTCAAACTGTGCCTGCTGGTGCTTCTCGTTCAGGGCCCGTTGTTCTTCATAGAATTCGTAGTTTCCAGAGAACGTCGTCAGGTTACCGCCATCAATTTCAATCACTTTATTGATGATACGGTTCATGAAAGCACGATCATGAGACGTCATGAGCAATGCGCCATCGTAACCAGCAAGAAACTGCTCAAGCCAGATCAGACTTTCCAGATCAAGATGGTTGCTCGGCTCATCAAGCAGCATGACATCAGGTTTCATCAGAAGAATGCGACCCAGCGCCACGCGCATCTTCCAACCGCCAGACAGAAGACTGACGTCTCCGTCCATCATTTCCTGGCTGAACCCGAGACCGTGTAAAACCTCACGCGCCTTGCCATCCAGCGCATAGCCACCGAGATCCTCAAAGCGGCTCTGCACTTCACCAAAGCGCTCGATGATGCTGTCCAGTTCGTCCATCCGCTCTGGGTCCGCCATGGCGGCTTCCAGCTCGGCCAGTTCGGCAGCCACTTCCGAAACGGCACCTGCCCCGTTCATGACTTCTGCCACAGCACTATGGCCGGACATTTCACCAACATCCTGGCTGAAGAAGCCGATGGTGACGCCACGATCCGTCAGAACGTTCCCTTCATCCGGCTCTTCCTGCTTTGTGATCATGCGGAACAACGTGGATTTTCCCGCACCGTTGGGACCGACAAGACCCACCTTCTCGCCCTTCAGAAGAGCGGCCGAGGCCTCAATAAAAATGACGCGCTGGCCGTTATGCTTGCTGATGTTATCGAGACGAATCATGGGTCCTCGGAGGAACTGAAAAGCGGGAAACAAAGGGCTGTCGGGACTTACCGTTATCCCAACACGGGCGGAACCCCTGAAAGCCAAAGTCTATGCCGGAACCCGCTTTATTCATGCGACAGACGAGATCTTCTTCACGCCGCACCTACCCCGAACAATGCTTAAAAGACTGGTCATTGCAAATGGTTGAGGAGAGCTAACCCTGTCACCGCATGAAATTCACGCATCACGCAAGGACAAGCCTCTCAAATTAAAATAAGGGCAAAATGATCTTTGACTGGGCTTATAGCGCTTTACCGTTCCCCCAATCCCAACTGACCTCCATCGAATGTGATCCATGTTCGAGACGGCATAGCAAAGCGAATGAGCATTATCGCTTTTAAAACATTTTATGTGTGATATATCCGCTTAATATAACAACAAACCAATCATATGCGTCTCTCACGCAGATACATCCTCAATCCCAAACTTTAGCGCTCAATAAACTTCTGTGAGGCAATCCGTGGCCAAGTCCGATCCTGTCGTCCAACTCTTGGACGGCTTTTATCTGAACCGCACACCCCTTCTGGCTTTTGGCCTCCTGTGTTGCCTGTTCTCCCTCTGGGGCTGTGCAATGAGCCTCAATGACGTGCTGATCGGGCAGTTCCGCAAAGCCTTCATGCTGTCGGATTTTCAGTCCGCGCTCGTGCAGTTCTCATTCTACATCAGCTATTTCGTGCTGGGCATTCCTGCGGGCATGATCATCAAGCGCTTCAGCTACAAATGGTCGATCCAACTCGGGCTGCTCCTGTATCTGATCGGCTGCTGCCTATTCTTCCCTGCTGCCCATTTCGCGACATACCAGATCTTTTTCGTCGCACTCTTTGTCGTCGCGGCAGGATTGGTCTTCATCGAAACTGCCGCCGATACCTATTGCACCCTGCTCGGCCCTCCGGGACGCGGAACGCATCGCCTGAACTTTGCCAGTGCCTTTCAGCCGATTGGAGCCATTCTGGGGTCCAGCATGGGGGCCTACCTGATTTTCAAGGATGGCGATCTTTCCCGCGAACAGCTTTCCGCCATGCCCGCCGCTCAGGCCTGGCAGCATCAGCTCGGCATGATCCACGCCACCCTTCAGCCCTATGTCTATATCCTCGGGGTTCTGCTGGTCGTCATGATCGCGATTGGCGTCACGCGTTATCCTGCCTGCAAAGGACGTGATCAGCAGCGTAGCCACGAACTGGATACGGCCGGCGCCCTCAAACGGCTGTTCGCCAACAAGCGCTTTGTCCTCGGTATCCTGACACAGTTTCTGTATGTCGGCGCACAGGTTGGCGTCTGGAGCTTCATCATCCGGCTTTCTATGCGACTGGGGCACATCAACGAGCGGCAGGCCTCCGTGTACCTGATCGCCTCATTCTGTGCGTTCTTTGTCGGCAAGCTGGTAGCCAACTTCTTCATGCGGCACGCCCGCCCGGCGCGTGTTCTGTTTGTTTACAGTCTGCTCTGCATCGTGGCGCTGGGTTATGCGGTGATGGTGCATGACTTCACGGCTGTGTACGCGGCCATCCTCGTCAGTGGACTTCTCGGCCCTTGCTGGCCAACCATCTATGGCCTGACCGTCGATGAACTTGGCCATGACCGCGCATATGGCGGGTCCATTCTGGTGATGAGCATCAGTGGCGGCGGCATTCTTCCGCTTCTACAGGGCTACATCTCGGACGCTACCGGCGGAAACATGCAGCTTGCCTACATTGTGCCGATGGGATGCTTCGTCGTGATTGCGATGTTTGCGGCATACTGCATGAGAAGCGGCGACGAAACGGCGGAACACGTCGCTTTCGACGCTACGCTCTGATCCACAAAAAAGGGCGAGCACTTGCTCGCCCTTCATGACCCAACAGTCTGAAATTCTCAGTCCTTGATCAAAGCGCCATTCCGGCAGTCCTTGGGCGCATAAACCGGGTTGCACCGCGCCACCGCCTGATTGGCAAACTGAACCTTGTAGTCATGCCAGGGCGCAGGCTCGATGGCCGGATAATCAGTGCTGATAATCTGCGCGCCACTCTTAAAAGATACGTCTCGGCGGCTCAGGTCATTCTGTCGCGCCTCAATCGTGTTGGCATCCGCCCGCGTCCGCACGAGATAACCCTGCCGAACCAGCTCCGGGATTTTCCGGGCGGCTTCAGCGTTATCAAAAGAGGCGCCCTTCTGACCGGCGAAACCTTCATTGACCTCCGTATAAGCCGCATCCGGATCACCCGGTCGGCCATTGGTGAACAGAACGCGCCCTTTCAGACCCGGATGATTCAGCACATAACGGGCGGTATCCTGAGGGCGATCCAGCACGAAGATGATCTTGCCACGCGCAGACGCCAGTGTCGGCCAGCCTTTCGTACGGATCGCTTCATTGACCGAGGATGCCGTCCCCCGCACATCGTCAGGAATCAGAAGATGATCACGGCCAATAATATCCGTGATTTCCTTGTCCAGACGATCATAGGTTACAGGCGTAAATGTCTCGGGAACCGTGAATGTCATCTTGTCGCTTTTGAATGGAATGTCCTGCTTCGTTTCGACATCAATGAACACCGGGAAATGCCCCGGATGCTCATCTGACCACGTCCGGATGATCTGAAGGCATTTGCTGAAAGGTTCGCAGTTCGAGTGCTGGTCAATGTCCACAATATGCATGACCTTGAAATCGGTACCCTGCATGGCTGCAGCAGATGCCGGATCAGCATCGGGGGTAATCCCGCTTTTACGCTCCCACTCCGGCCCCTTTGGATGGCTGTATTGGCCGCCCTGCGTATCGGCATAAATATCAATTTCGAGCTGGCGAACGCCACCATCAAGTTGCCGGTCCAGTGTCGTGTGCTTGTAATCCAACGCTTCTGCGGCTTTGGGGGAAACGGCCTGAAGCCATTTCAGCGTCGCCGGGGAAAGATCTGTTCTGTAACTATTATGGGTTCCAATGATCTGAACCTGATTCAGATGTAAATCCTTGGGAATTTCCTGCGCCAAGGCCGATGATGAAAGACCAAAGAAAGAAAAGACCAGTCCATACGTGAAGCGGTTCATGTGATGTCATCCATTTCTCAGAAGCGACGGGATGACAGATCAATACAAGACATATGACAACCGTAATGTTTTGAACGTTTTATGATGATGACTTATTTATTTCATTTCATGTTCATAAAAACATCCTTTGAAATGATCTGGAAGCGCCCGTAGTTCCACCCATGCCTCCTTCCGGGAGGTGGCCTCAGGCCAAACGTGCCGTGTGATGGAATAACAATGCCTTCCTACAAGAGACGTTCTTTTTATCTGCTCTGCGCCTCCGCACTCGTTCCAGCATTGATCTGCAGCACCGGTCCGGCACATGCCCGCGTCCATCACACCGGAAAAACCCAGACAAAACAGACGCCTGTCGCTCCGGCTCCAAAATCCGCACCAAAAGTTCCACACGATCTGGAAGGCCACTCAGCCGAGAGCATGAGCATTCGCGCCAGTCGCCGGGCACAGGGCGGCGGCATGATGGTGCATCATACGGAAGCCAAAACCATCAGCACCGTCACGCAGGACTATATTTCCAAACAGGCCCCGACCGTTACGCCCGGCGTTCTGGTCTCCAGCCTTCCGGGCGTGCAGGCCACCAATGAGGGGCCGCTCAGCACGACCGCAGAAACCATCCATATCCGTGGCCTGGATCAGACCCAGATCGGCATGGTGTATGAAGGCATTCCCCTCGCCGACCCGTTCACTTACGGCGCCTATACGTCCGCTATGGTCGATAACGAGAACCTGGGGTCCGTCTCCGTCAGTCAGGGCTCGTCAGACCTCACGGCACCCGTTTACAACGCTGACGGCGCACAGATGACACTGTCCCTGCGGCACCCAGCAGACAAGATGACAGCCTATGCGGAAGCCTCCGGCGGCACGCATAGCACGAATAAGGAATTCGTTCGCTTCGATACGGGTGAAATCGGGCATAGTGGCGTCCGGGCTTTTGCATCCGGCTCTTATTCCAGCGCCAATCTCTGGCGCGGCCCGGGACAGATGGATCGCTGGCATGTGGATGCCGCCATCGAAAAGCGCTGGGCGCCCAAAAGCAGCTCCGAGCTGATTTTCGGATACAACAAAGCCAACCAGACGGAATGGCTCTACCCGACGCTGGCACAGTGGAACACCTACGGCACCGGCTACAACACGCACGGGACCTACACCAAGGGCGACACCCTCTATTACAAGCTCAACACCAAGGCGACGAATGCCGTAGTCGGTGCGCTTAAAAACCATTTCGACTTCGGACATGGCCTGACGCTTGATGCTGAACCCTATGCCATCGAGACGTTCGGCCCCAACAACTACGGCGTCAATATTCCAGCATCCAACGGCTATGTCGGCACCCAGCAATATTCATCCCTGAACGGATATGAAGACCAGACCGGAAATGTCACGGCCATCAGTATTCACCCATGGGTCCAGACATCCAGCGGCATCAACCTTGTTGGTGCCTGGCATCGTGGCTTCAATACGCTGAAACTCTCCTACTGGTACTCTTATGCGGTCCATACCGAGTACCAGAACCATTACCCAGTCAACGCATCCGGCCAGTACACTGAGAATAACGGCTACCTGACGGCCTTCAACAACGTGTCCGTAAGCCAGTACAACATCAATGGCTTTCAGCAGCTGAACGCCATCGGTCTGGAAGATCAGGTCAAGCTCTTCCATGACCGCCTGACCATCGACGCGGGCCTGCGCGCCAACATGATCTCCCGCAGCTTCAGTCAGGATCTGCCAGGAGCCAATTTCAAATCCGTGGAGAACATGTTTGTTCCCATCCCGCAGGTCCTGATCAGCTACCAGTTTGATCAGAAAAACCAGATCTACGTGAACGGCACGACCGGCTATCGCGCACCGTCTTCCTTCCAGGCGCAGGTGCCAGTTTACAGCTTCACAAGCGCAAACAAAGCCTCACTTCCGCTGACAAATTTTCAGCCGGAATACATGATCGGCGAAGAAATCGGATACCGCCATTCGGGCGATATCATGTTCAACGTGGCGCTGTTCAATTACAACCTGACGCATCACCAGATCACCAGCGTCTCGTATCTTCCCAACTCCACCATCATGATCAGCCAGCCGATCGATGCGGGTGGCGAAAGCGCACAGGGCGTACAGGCTGAAATTTCAACGCGCCCTTGGCACCATATCAGCGTCTATGCGTCCGGCCAGTTCATGCATACGCGTGTTGGCAACAACATTGCCTATCAGGGTGACTATCTGCGCACGAAGGGCAAGCAGGAAGTCGCGTCCCCGAAATTCACCGGCGCTCTGGGCCTGACCTATGACGACGGCACCAACTTTGCGAACTTCAACCTGCGCTACACAGACTCACAGTACGCAACGCTGATGAATGACCAGTCCATTCCGTCCTACATCACGTCCGATATTTCGCTGGGTCGCTACCTTCCGAAAATCGGTCGGGTTCGCCCGAAGGCCATGCTGAGCCTCATGAATGTCGGGGACAATCACTATCTGGCACAGGTTAACGGTTTCTCCGGCAACGCCACGACAACACGCGGTGTCTATGGAAAGACACTCTCTGCATCCCAGCCGACCTACAGCGTCGGCACAGGCTTCGCTGCCGTTGTTTCCGTTTCTGGCACGTTTGAATAAAACCCATACCGGGATCTGAACGGTCCCGGACAAACAAAAAAAGCGGTACGGCCTCTTTGGCCGTACCGCTTTTTTATTGGGAGCTGCTTCTGCTCAGCGCAGGGCAGCAATCGCCGTAATTTCCACCCGCCAGTCCGGATCGGCCAACTTGGCCTCAACCGTGGCACGAGCGGGCTTATGGCCCGTATCCAGCCATACATCCCAGGCCTTGTTCATGTTCCCGATCTCGTTGATGTCGGTCAGGAAGATCTGAACAGACAGGATACGCGTCTTGTCGGTACCCAGATCCGCCAGAAGCACGTCAATCTGGTGCAGGATATCAGCCGTCTGGCCTTCAGTATCCAGCGTGGCATCATCCGCGACCTGACCGGCGAGATAAGCCAAGCCATTATGGGTCACGACGCCAGCAAGACGATTTTCTTCAAGATGGCGGGTAATGTCGGGATTAGTGCTCACGCCGGAACCTTCACTGAAGAAGAGTAGGAATCAATTCATGTTCGAGGATCGCGTCCATAGCGCTTTCCTCATCCTCAGCGACTGCCATCGGTGTGCCGTCAGCAGCGTGAATCGCCACCATCAGCTCGCCGTCATGCAGCACTGATTTGACATAGGCCAGCTGGGACATGCCCAGCGTCCGGAGTTGCGGCCCCGTGATCCGCCTCAGATCTGCGGGGAGCACATCTTCCTGCCCATCACTGTTTTCGAACGGGTTGTTCAATTCATAATCCTTACTGACACCTGAGGGCCCTTTTCAGCCGCAGTCAGGTTGAGACATTCATACTGTCGATACGTAACTTACTCGTCGTCGAGTTCCCGCACCGGCCGGGTCCGCCGGGCCGTCTTGACCACAGGCGGGACAACTTCGTGCTGAACCGTCTGCGGGCTCCCGCCAGTGCGCCGTCCCTGCGTGATAGCAATCCGTTTGACACGGACTTCAGGCTCCGGACGAAGAAGATCGATATGAAGCAGGCCATTATCAAGCCATGCTCCGCCAATCTCTATGCCCTCAGCCAGAACAAACGCCTTATGGAACTGCCGTGCAGCAATACCACGATGCAGGAAGATCCGTCCCTGGCTGTCATCGGTCTGACGTCCACGGATCACCAGTTGGTTGTCTTCCTGCGTGATCTGCAGGTCATCCATCACGAACCCGGCTACAGCCAGGGTAATCCGGAGCGCCGTCTGACTCAGCTGTTCGATGTTGTAGGGCGGGTAACCGTCTGACGTAGACTTGGAGGCACGCTCGAGCATCTGCTCAAGATGATCAAAACCAAGGAACATCGGGGATGTAAACAAGCGACCGGACATAGGGCTAGAGCCTCCTCCATGAGCGAGACAGCGGGAACCAGACCCTCCATGAGGCATCTGACGTGACCCTAGGATATGGTGGAGCAGGCTTTCTATGCAAGTTCTGCCTCGGGAAATGCTTGCTCGGGACTGGCATAAACAGCCGTCGCTCGCTACATCGCAAGGCATGAGCGAATTCGATTTCCTGTCCGGCATCGACGCGGTGCCGCCGACCCCGATCCTGATTGCCCCTGCGCCCGTGCTGCGTCAGGTCACCCGTGACGTCCGCGCAGAGGACATGGCGTTCCTGCGTGAGCAGCTTCCAGGTATGTTTTCCGCCATGTACAAGGCTCCCGGCATTGGCCTCGCGGCCCCGCAGGTTGGGCTTGATATGCGCTTTGCCCTTGTGGACGTCGCTGAAGAAGATGCCCCCCGCGAACCCATGGTTCTCATCAATCCGGAGATCGTCACGGATTCCGAACAGATGGCCGTACGGGAAGAAGGCTGCCTCTCGCTGCCGAACCAGTATGCGGAAGTCATCCGTCCCGAATCGATTCGCGTGCGTTACCGCGACCTCGCGGGTGAGATCATCGAGCGTGATGCTGATGGCCTGCTGGCCACATGCATCCAGCATGAAATGGATCATCTGGAGGGTATTCTGTTCGTGGATCACCTCTCCACACTCAAGCGCAACATGATCATGCGCCGCCTGGCCAAAGAGCAGAAGCTGAGAAGGCGTTAATCTCTGATGCGTCTGATCTTCATGGGTACGCCGGATTTCGCGGTTCCGGCCCTGCATGCCCTCATGGCCGCAGGACACGAAATCGTTGCCGTTTATACGCAGCCCCCTCGTCCGGCAGGACGTGGCAAGGCCGTACGGCGCTCCCCTGTCCATGAAGCCGCCGAAGCGGCAGGCATTGAAGTGCGTACCCCTGCCCGCGTTCGCCGGGACGCAGCAGAGCATGAAGCCTTTGCCGCGCTTAATGCAGACGCCGCAGTAGTCGCCGCTTACGGGTTGATCCTGCCGAAAGCCATGCTGGATGCCCCCCGTCTGGGATGCCTGAATATTCACGCAAGCCTGCTTCCCCGCTGGCGCGGAGCTTCGCCTATCCAGTCCTCCATCGTGGCCGGAGATACCAAAAGCGGCGTTTCCATCATGCAGATGGACGAGGGTCTCGATACGGGCGCGGTCCTGCTGGAGGAAGCCACGCCAATCAGCCTGTCAGACACCGCCAGCACGCTCCACGATCGTCTGGCGGAAATTGGCGGCAGGCTGATTGTTCGAGCACTGAGTGAGCAGCCTCAGCCTGTGCCGCAGTCTGAAGACGGCGTGACATACGCGCATATGTTGAAGCGCGAAGACGGACGTATCGACTGGTCACGTCCCTGCGAGGACATTGACCGCCAAATTCGGGGGCTGACGCCATGGCCCGGCGCATTCACGATGCTAAACGGTGTCGTCCTCAAAATCGGCGCAGCTACCCCACGCCCCGAAATTGCAGGACCTGTTGCCGGTAGCGCACTGGACGATGCTCTGACCATTGCCTGCGGCACCGGCGCACTGCGCATTGACCGTATCCAGAAACCCGGACGCAGCATGATGGACGCTGCAGATTTCGTACGCGGACAAGCAATTCCGGCAGGCACACGCTTTGACTGAAATGGATATCTCCCGCTGGGCGTTACGTCTCGAATATGACGGGACGGGCTTTGTGGGGTGGCAGAAACAGCAAGACGGCGTCTCCATCCAGAGCCTCATTGAGGCGGCAGCGTCTCGGCTTGTTGGAAATCGTCCGGTCTCCAGCATCACCGCAGGCCGTACCGATGCCGGTGTCCATGCCTCCGGAATGGTCATTCACATCGATTTCCCGGGCGACGCCAAGATCAACGGGCGCCAGATCCGCGATGGCATGGGTTATTACCTCAAGCCTCACAGGGTTGTAGTTCTGGAGGCCGCACAGGTCAGCCTGGACTGGAGCGCACGTTTCTCCGCCATCTGGCGCAGCTACCAGTTCAAGATCCTGAACCGCCAGGCGCGCCCCGCCTTGCAGGAAACACACGTCTGGCACGTCAAGCGCGTTCTGGATGTAGACCTGATGCAGGAAGGCGCGAACTACCTTCTGGGCTCGCACGACTTCACGTCATTCCGGGCGATCGCCTGTCAGGCACGTAGTGCCGTACGCACCCTTGATGTTCTGACCATTCACCGGGAAGGCGAACTGGTCATCGTGAATACGAAGGCACGCTCGTTCCTGCACCATCAGGTCCGGAATATGGTTGGCTCTCTGGTCATGGTGGGCTCTCGCCAGTGGCCACCGGAAAAGATGCGCGAAGTGTTGGAAGCCCGGAACCGCTGCGCTGCGGGACCGACTTCTCCACCGGATGGCCTCTGCCTCACAGGCGTCGGCTATCCGGAAGATCCGTTCGCCTAAGCTCCGAACAGATCGGCTATCGCATTGTAATGCGGTGGGACCAGCAAGAGCAGGCCGATCAGGACAAACACACTCACCGTCTGCAATACGGTCATAATGGCGGCCTGCCATGCCGTCATCACAAGTCCAACCCGTGTGACATACCAGGTTAGCCACAGGCTATAGAGCCATACACCCACCGCAACACCGGCCAGCGCAGCAGAAGACGAGGCAGCAGCGGGCAGGATGATCCTCATGATGCCTTCGGCCATGATCATCATGATAACCGGTAGCCACGCGCACCAGAGCGAGGCCGTCGCATACCGGGTCCACAAGCCTTTCCGGCCCACGAACACGGCATAACGTTCCGAGACGATGAGCTGAAGCAACGGGCAAACCAGCTGAACCAATGCGCGTATGGCCTGCAATTCCCGCTGATCCGCTGGCAACAGGAAGACACTCACCAGTTCGATCAGGGTTATGGCAATGGTGGGTGCCAGAGCCGCCATCAGCGGCTGAACCCCGGGGGAGAAACAGTTGATCCCCACCGCACGTCCGCGCCCCAGCAGCCAGACGCCCAGTGGAATACTCATTCCTCCAAGCGGGGGAATACCGGTTGGACGGTCTGGGGTCACAGGCCAAATCTTTCCATGAACGTCAGATAGATCTGCGTCAGATCTTCAAGGGTCGAGACGTCAACATGCTCGTCCCGCTTATGCATTGTCGCCCCAACCAGACCAAACTCCGCTACGGCACAGTGTTGCGAAATGAAGCGCGCATCAGACGTTCCTCCGCCCGTATCGAGTTTCGGCTGCCGCCCTGTCACATCCTGAACAGCCCGCTCAAGACATTGAACTGCTGGGCCCGGCTGCGTCAGAAACGCCTCCCCGCTGATGGAAACCGTCACGTCACTGTCAGGTGCATGCCGGGCCACAACATCACGGATCCACTCAGCCAGAGCAGCACCGGTGTGACAGTCATTGAACCGGATGTTCAAGCGGGCCTTGGCCTCAGCGGGAATGACGTTCGTCGCAGGGTTGCCGACGTCAACGCTCGTAACCTGCAATGACGACGGGGAGAACCACTTCGTCCCCTCATCAAGGCAGCGTCCAGTCAGTTCACTGAGCGCCGGAAGGAGGCGATGGATGGGGTTATCGGCCAGATGCGGATAGGCAACGTGTCCCTGAACGCCCCGAACCACAATGTCCGCGTTCATGCTGCCCCGGCGACCAATCTTGATGGTATCCCCCAGAGCCGAAGGATTTGTGGGTTCTCCGAGCAGGCAGAAATCAGGCACATCGTTTCGAGCCGCCAGCCATTCAATGACAGGCTTCGTACCGAAATGAGCCGGGCCTTCTTCATCACCTGTAATGAGCAGGGAGATTGCCCCCTTGAGGGTATTGTTCTGAAGAAAACGAGCGATGGCTGCCACGGAACAGGCGACGCCGCCTTTCATGTCCGCGATCCCGCGGCCATACAGTCGCCCATCCTGAATTTGCGCTGCAAAAGGATCGTGTGCCCACCCTTCACCGGGGGGAACAACATCCGTATGGCCCGCAAAGCAGAGAGACGGACGCCCAGTACCAATTTTAGCGTAAAAATTCGGCGTCGGAGCGTCCGCTGGCCCGAACGGCAAATGGACCACTTCAAACCCCATCCCTTCCAGCACAGACGCCAGAAGAGCCTGTGCCCCGTCATCGGCGGGTGTGACGGACTGACAGCGGATCAGATCCTGCGCGAGAGCAACAGGATCAGTCGGAAAAGAGGGGGACGGCATGACTTTAGTCGCGCAGCAGTTCGTTGATGGACGTCTTGGAGCGGGTGCGCTCGTCAACGCGCTTGACGATCACAGCGCATGCGAGGGACGGCTGACCTGGCTCCTTCGGCGGTAGCGTACCTGGAATAACCACGGAATAGGCCGGCACACGCCCCATGAAGATTTCACCCGTCGCACGATCCACAATCTTCGTAGAGGCGCCGATAAACACGCCCATGGACAGGACGGAGCCCTTCTCCACGATCACACCTTCAGCAACTTCCGAACGGGCACCGATGAAGCAGTCATCTTCAATGATGACTGGAGCAGCCTGAAGCGGTTCAAGAACGCCACCGATGCCTGCACCGCCGCTGATATGGCAGCTCTTGCCAATCTGGGCGCAGGAACCAACCGTCGCCCAGGTGTCGACCATCGTGCCGCTATCTACCCGGGCACCCACGTTCACGAAGCTCGGCATCAGCACAACATTCGGCGCAATGAACGCGGAGCGACGAACAATGGCACCTGGAACGGCACGGAAACCGGCTTCAGCAAACCGGAACTGATCCCAGCCTTCAAACTTCAGCGGAACCTTATCGAAAGCAGGCTGACCGCCACATCCACCCACCATCACGCGGCTGTCGTACAGGCGGAATGAGAGCAGAACAGCCTTCTTCAGCCATTCATGGACAACCCAGCCATCTTCGCTCGGCTCGGCAACACGCAGCGTACCAGCGTCCAGCCCTTTGAGAGCGGTTTCGACGACCTCACGGTCCTCTCCCTCAGTCTGGGCGTTCAGAGTAGCGCGACGCTCCCAAAGAGCGTCAATAGCGGTGCGGAGCGTATCGTGAGGCATCAGGACCAATCCGGAAAAGGAGCAGAAAACCGCCGGACCATGCGGTCCCCGATCCCGGCTGTCAACGGCTCTTTCCCTGTGAGCAACATCCAGACCAACGTTAAGGCTTTGTTTACCTTTTGATCCTATGAAAAATCCAAGCGCTTTCGCTTCTGGAAAAACCCGGAATGCCCAAGACGCCAGACGGTGTTCTCACATCGATTCACGACGCAGCATATCTCTCGCTTCAACGATGCGGCACGTTCAGCCGCAAAATCATGGATCCTTTGCGGCAATGCATGACATTGGCCTGAAAAGCCCGCCCCTTCCGGTGACCGAGCTGACCTTCCCGCAAAGCTTTCAGCTCTTGCGAGAGAGCGTGGCCTGTATGCGCAGCGCCATTCTGCCGCGACTAGGCATCGCAGCGGCTCTCTCCAAAGTACAGGAAGCACTTGGGGCTGAGTGCTTGCTCTTCAGCTCATTCACAGCCTCGGATCATAGTCTGATGTTGCATCAATCCGCCCCAATTCCCGACGAGTTTCAGGGTGAACTGCAACAGTATGATTTTTTGCTCAATCACGACGTCATTCAGTTCTTCTCAGCGGCCCGTCACGCGCTGTTGGTGTGCGAGGCCATCAGAAGCCAGGCACCTCTCGGCCTTCTGTGCTGGAAAGAAACACCGTGGTCAGCGGAAGAGATCGAATTTATCCGTACTCTTCTGGCCTTCATTGCGACGTTGCAAGATTTGGAAGGGTTGCACAGGAACGTCCTGAAGGGCGCTCACTATGACCTCTCGTCCAACCTTTTGAACTGGGAAGGTCTGAAGCAGGAAATGGAGCGACGCATTCCGCGTCTGGATCGTGATTGCCTCGCGGCGACCCTCATGATCGCGCATGTTCCCGGCCTGAGCGAAATAACCCAAACACATGGATTTCAGGCAGGAGAAGAAGCGCTCACGCAATGCGTTGCCTTACTCCGCAAAGCCGTACGCCCAACCGATGCTATTGCCCGGCTTAGTGGCAACATGTTTGCGCTGTGGCTGGACGGAGGGGATCGCTTCGCTATGGCTGAGCGTGCCGAACGGATGACGGCGCATGGCATCCCGATCCTAATTAATCCACCAGTGCATCTCCCGTTACACATCGGACTGATGTGCCGCGAAGCGAATGATCCGGAAAACACGGCAGATAATCTTCTGGAAAGAGCCAGTCAGGCTCTCCAGACCGGAGAAGAAGAGCAAAAAAAATGGCGCTTCTCACACGAAGCGCCATAAGCCAAATCAGGCTTTAATAAGAGTTCCTGGACCTGCTCGGGTAAAGAGTTCCAGAAGGCAGGTGTGGGGCACGCGACCGTCGAGAATAACCGCAGCTTTGGCACCGCTCTGAACAGCGTCCAGACAGGTCTCAACTTTCGGGATCATGCCGCCGGAAATCGTGCCATCCTTGATGAGATTGCGCGCTTCTTCTGCGCTCAGCTCTTCAATCAGCTTACCCTCACGGTCCAGCACGCCCGGAACGTCCGTCAGCATCAGCAGTCGTGATGCATGAACTGCACCGGCAATCGCGCCTGCTGCCGTGTCGGCATTGATATTGTAGGTCTCACCATTCTCGCCAGCGCCAACAGGCGCAATCACGGGGATCAAACCTGAGCCAAGCAGAGCATAAAGAACGCGCGGATCAATCTTCTCAGGCTGCCCTACGAAACCGAGGTCAATGACGCTCTCGATCTGGCTGTCCGGATCGCGGCGTGTGCGGGTGACCTTACGGGCCTGGATCAGACTTCCATCCTTGCCCGAAATTCCAACAGCCATGGCGCCAGCACGGTTTATAAGCTGGGCAACCTGCTTGTTCACACTCCCGGCCAGAACCATCTCGATCACATCGACCATGGCACTATCGGTAACGCGCAGACCATCCACAAACTCTGAACGTATATTGAGACGATCCAGCATGGAACTGATCTGGGGACCGCCACCATGCACAACGATCGGATTGATTCCGACCAGTTTCAGCAGGGCAATGTCATACCCGAAAGCACTGGCGAGTTTGCCCTCACCCATTGCATGACCGCCATACTTTACGACGATCGTGTCACCGGCATAACGACGCAGGTACGGCAGCGCGCTTGCAAGAATAGCAGCCTGCTGCTGGGCATCATCCATATTCACCGCCGGGGGAATCTCCGGTAGCTTTTCACTGTGGGTCTTTTTACTCATGGCCGGACATCTCCTTCCCCTGACGTCTGAACAGGATCTGCGAAACGGGCAATCTCCGCGCGGAGATCTTCAATCCCTTCCCCGGTCTGGCTGCTGGTGCAGACGATCCTTGGGTAGGCCGCAGCCTGCTTAAGAGCGATCGCTTCAACTTCTGCAATCTTGGCTTTCAGTGCAGTCGGCCGAACCTGATCGCACTTGGTGAGCACAATCTGGAATACCACAGCCGCACGCCCCAGCAGATCCATGACGTCCCTGTCGGACTGCTTGATCTCAATTCGCGCATCCAGAAGCAGAATGACGCGGGCCAGCGTGGTCCGTCCACGAAGATAGGCGAACATCATGTTCTGCCAGTCTTCCTTGACGGATTTCGCAGCCTTCGCGAAACCGTAACCGGGCATATCCACAAGAGAAATGCGGTCCGCGAGATTGAAGAAGTTGAGTTGCTTGGTGCGCCCCGGCTCCGAAGATGCTCTCGCCAGCGCACGACGCCCGGTCAGGGCGTTGATGATGCTGGACTTGCCAACATTAGAACGCCCGGCAAAAGCAACTTCCGGCCGACCGACCGGCGGAAGCTGGTCGATCTTCTGTGAACCAAAAAAGAACTCGCACTCCCCTGCGAAGAGCAGGCGACCGTCTTCGATCTGTTCAGGGGTAGGAGGGCCAGCGGCTTCTTTCATGGTGTCTCAGCGTCCACTTTTAGTAACAGGAACCGGCAGCTTGGCACGGCTCTGAATGAAGGACTGCTGGGCGAATGTCAGCAGGTTGTTCCACGTATAGTAAACCAGAAGGCTGGCCGGGAAGTTGGACATCACGAACACATAGACCAGCGGCATGAACTGCATGATGCGGGCCTGAGCCGGGTCCATGCTGACCATTGTCTGGCGCTGGAGCAGCCAGAAAGTCACGCCCAGTGCAGCTCCCCAGATGCTGACGTGCAGGAAGGAGAAATATACAGTCGGGTCGAAGGGGATCAGACCAAACAGGTTAAAGATGTTCGTCGGATCCGGGACGGACAGATCGTGAATCCAGCCGAAGAACGGGGCATGGCGCTCGTCGATGCTGATGTTCAGCATCTTGTAGAGGCAGAAGAAGATCGGGGCCTGGATCAGAACAGGAAGGCACCCACTGGCAGGGCTAACACCCTCTTCGCGGTAGAGCGCCATGACCTTCTGGTTCATCACCATCGGGTCGTCCTTGTTCTTCTCGCGGATCTCCTTGATCTTCGGGGCCAGCAGACGCATGCGCGCTGAAGATCCCGCCGCCTTGGATGCCAGCGGGAAGAGCACAATCTTGACGATCAGCGTCAGCGCCATCAGCGCCAGACCGAAATTGCCCAGATGCAGATACAGCCAGTGCAGCAGATACAGGATCGGACGCGTCAGAAAGCTGAACCACCCAAAGTCGATGGCTTTGTCGAGATCCGTAATGTGCAGGTTGCTGCTGTAAGCCTGCAGAAGGCTTGGTACCTTTGCACCAGCAAAAAGATGGCTCGTCTGCGTAACAGTGCCATTCGGCATGATCTGCTGCGGAGCCTGAGACACGAAGCCGATACGATAGGACCCTGCATTTTCCGGAACGTAAGCAAAGCTTGCCGTCACAGAAGACGTGGAGTCAGGTGCGACCGCCGTCAGCCAGTACTTGTCGCTGATACCGCCCCAGCCACCTGTGCCGCCCTTGGCCCAGAACGTGTGGTCAGGATGCTCAGCGCCCTTGCGAACGTTTTTGTAGGTCTCGTCGTTCAGGCGACCGTCCATGACGGCAATAGGGCCTTCATGTGCCGTCCAGAAACCTTCCGGAGCCTGATAGTCACGCTGCACACGCTGGAACGGAAGCAGCGCAACAGGCTGGGAGGAATGATTCTCCACCGCCTGCACAGCCGAGAACATATAATGCTCGTCAACTGAAAGGTGGATCGAGAAGATCAGACCTTCGCCGTTATCCCATGTCAGTGTGACAGGGTGGCCAGGAGAGAGTGCCTCGTCCGCACTGGTCCAGACCGTGTTAAGATCCGGAACCTTCGCATTGGACCCCGGAGCGTTGCTCCAGCCAATTACGAAGAAGTTCGGATGCTCGCTGCCGGGCTTGTCCAGCAGACGGACAAGCGGACTGTCCTTTGCAAGAGTGGCACGGTACTTCGTCAGCACCGCATCATCCAGAAGCGCACCCTTGAGGTTCAGGGAGCCCTGCACGTCGTCGCTGGTAATCGCAATGCGACGAGCGACCACTTCCGGTTCAGGCGAGGCCTGAGCCGGACCAGCAACAGCCGGAGTGGACGGAGACTGTGTCGCAGTGGTTTGCGTCACAGCCGGATGACTGTCCGGACGGGGTTTCGGCATGAAATAGTCGAAACCGATCAGGATGAGGGCCGAGAGGATAATGGCCGCAATGATGCGCTTGATTTCCATCGGGCTGATGCCGGTCTTTCGTCTCTAACGGAGGAATGCTGAGCCTCAAGTGGCCGAAAACCGTTACCAAAACAATAGGCGCACGCGTTTTTAATGCCGATGAGCCTCGGGCGGGAGGTCACATCCCCCTTTTGACCAGGGGTGACAGCGGAGGATTCTCTTCAATGCCAGCCAGCCGCCCCGAACAGGCCCATGCCCCTTGATCGCCATGATGGCATAGGTGCTGCACCCAGGTTCAAAACGACAGTTTCGGCCCAGATACGGACTGATGAAGAGCTTGTAAGCGTCAATCAACGCAAGCAGAAAGACAGTGACAGCCTTATTGAAAAGGCGTGTCATTTTTCCAGGCCCTTGCAGAGCGCTTTACGAAGATCATCCTGAAGAAGGGGAAATTCTCGTCGGCGCGTACCGTCGCGGCCGATCAGGACAAAGTCTCCCAAAGGAAGACCGTCCTCACGCGCTACAAGACGCAGCGCCTCACGGAGGCGGCGTTTTGTGCGGTTACGAATGACAGAGTTTCCAACCTTTTTCGTGACGGTAAAGCCGACACGGCTATCAGGCTGGCTATCATCCTGCAGCATCTGCACAACCATTCCCGGGGTAGCGACTTTACGCCCCTTCCCGGCAACACGCAGAAACTGCGGCCGCTTTTTCAGGCGGCCAGCTGTGTGGTTCCGGCTCAGGCGGAGAGCTTCGAGCGGCCCTTGGTGCGACGGTTTGCCAGCACGCGGCGGCCACCGACTGTAGCACTACGTGCACGGAAACCGTGACGACGCTTACGAACCAGCTTGGAGGGTTGATACGTGCGCTTCATGACATCGATCCTTTAAAACCATGCAGACGCCTCTCTGGACATCCGCGTCGATCGGGCGCACGAAACGCCCGGTGAATGAGACCCGGGCTTGTACTCACCCGACCCTCCCCTGTCAATGCTACACCCTCAGGAACTTAAGGATATGAGCCAGAATCCCGCTCTACCACCGTCATCAACTGACGACTCCAAAGCATTTCGACATGATCTGCGAAATGCCCTGTCCCCGGCAATGCTGTGTGCGGACATCCTGACATCCCATTCAGACGAATCCGTCAGAAAACATGCAGGAACAATTGTCGAGGCGCTGGAAAAAGCACTGCGCCTCCTAAAGAAACCTACTTCTTCTCAATAAGCTCGATCTTGTAGCCGTCTGGATCTTCCACGAAAGCAATGATGATCGTGCCGAACTTCAGTGGCCCGGCTTCACGGGTCACTTTGCCGCCGCCGATCCGAACAGCCTCTACAAGCGCAGCCACATCCGGCACGCCAATCGCAAAATGGCCGAATCCAGTGCCAACGTCGTAATCCGTTTCCTGATCCCAGTTATAGGTCAGCTCAATTTCCGCCTGTCCGTTCTCATTATCAGCGAATCCAATGAAAACGAGTGTGTAACGGCCTTCACGAACTTCCTTGCGGCGCAGTTCTTTCATGCCAAGAAGGCTGTAGAACGCCAGACTGCGATCAATGTCTCGAATACGAACCATCGTGTGCAGAAATGTGCTCATTTTTCTTCTTTCAGATCTTCGCTTGTCAGCCCGTAAAGGAATAGTCCGTATCGGTCAGCCAAGGCGACGCAGCGGTCAGGGTCTGTCAACAACGTGACACCAGGCTGAAACGCAACGCCCCGCAATCCGTTCCGGGCCGCATTTTCCAGCGTCTCAGGACCTATTGTCGGCATATCTGCCCTCAGGTCCTGTCCGCTCTTGGGCATTTTGATAAGAACGCCGCCACTGCCAGCCTGCATCAGTTTGCCGCAGCGTCCCAGCATGGCATCCGTGCCTTCAAGAGCTTCGACAGCCAGAACCAGACCGCTCTGAACGACACACCCCTGCCCGATATCCAGCGCAGCCATGGCCCGCAGCACCTGAACACCACGCGCTATGTCCTGACGCGCCTGTTCGTCTGGCACAACGCGACCAAGCGTCCCGCTCTTACCGGTAGCATGATCAAGGAATTCATGGGCGCCACGAACAATGAACCCTTCTTCCCCGAGCACGCGTACAACTGCTCCGAGAAGCCCGTCGTCGCCAAGGAAAATTGCGCGTCCCAGACGTGCAAGAACACGCGCCCCTTCCGCATCAGGGCGAAGGTCACGCCATGCAGGGCGCCGAACCGGCCCGATCAGAACCAGTTCCCTGCATCCATGCTTTTTAAGGGCTGTCAGGATTTCTCCTACAGCAGCAAGGCGGATGATTTCATGTGGATAAGGTGCCAGACGGGCCATGTCCGCGAAATCACGAAAGCCGACCACAAAAACCGACTTCCCCTTTTCCAGGGCAGCCGCAGCGACCTTTGCAGGCAAGGGGCCCGCCCCGGCCAGAATACCGACGCAACCTGCCCCCATCACGCTCAGGCCCCTTCGGTTTCGGAAAGCCCCTCATTACGGGCCACACGTGTCAGCCCGCGGCGGCTTGGCGCTTCCATAAAGTCCAGCATTTCAGCAATGCGCTGCAAATGCCCATATTCACGGCGCACGTCCGCAAGTCGGGCTTCAAGCACCACATCCGTACTGCCATGACGCGGATAAAGCGTCCGGAACGCACGACGCATGGCCTGCATTTCTTCCGGGCCCACACCAGACCGCTTCAATCCGATCCAATTCAGACCGACCAAACGGGCGCGGTTCCCGAGAACACTTCCGTAGGGGATGACATCCATCTCGACACCACAAACGCCACCAACAACAGCGCCGCGCCCAATGCGCACGAACTGATGGAGCGCTGCTGATCCCATGACCTTCGCATCATCAGCAATCTCGACATGACCACCCATGACAACATTGTTCACGATAATCACACGATCACCGAGAACACAGTCATGCGCCACATGAGCATTCGCCATGATCAAACAGGACGCACCGATTTTCGTCAGAGCATGTCCCTGCGCCGTTCCACGATGAATGGTGACGTTTTCACGGATGATGGTTTTCGCGCCGATCTCACAAAGTGTCGGCTCGCCAGCATATTTGAGGTCCTGCGGTGCCATCCCGATCGTGACGAACGGATAGACTTCCACTTCCTCACGCAGGGTCGTGTGCCCGTCGACAATCACCGAAGCATGCAGGTGCACACCGTCGCCAAGTGTCACATGAGGCCCGACGATGCACCAGGGGCCAATGCGAACATTTTCCCCAATTCGGGCACGTTCATCGACAAGAGCAGTCGCGTGAATCTCAGCGCTATCGGATCGTTTTCCTGCAATCTGCATCAGTTCAGCCCATGATCATGGCACTGAAGGTTGCCTCTGCAACAGCAACGCCGTCAACACGTGCAGTACCTTTGAATTTCCAGACGTTCGCCCGGGACCTTTCCTTGACCACCTCAATACGAAGCTGATCACCTGGCCCAACCGGACGGCGGAACTTGGCGCCTTCAATGGTCATGAAATACACCAGCTTTCCTTCGAAGGCCTTGCCAAGCGTCAGGACAACGAGCGTTGCCGCTGTCTGAGCCATGGCTTCGATGATCAGAACACCTGGCATCACCGGATGGGAAGGAAAGTGTCCCTGAAAGAAGGGCTCGTTCACCGTGACATTCTTGATGCCAACAGCGGACTCACCAGCCTTGATTTCCTGCATCTTGTCGATCAGCAGGAACGGATAGCGGTGAGGGATCGCCTGCATGATCTGCAGAATGTCGATGCTCTCAGGAACCTTGTGCGTTCCCGAAGCCCCTTCTGCCGGGGTCGTCTTTTCAGCCGGAGCGTCCACTCGATCCATTTTGTTCACCATGCCCTTCTAAGGGAAAATTTTGTCAGTTTTCTGCTCTCCGAGCAGTGCGGATGGCCTCCCTTAGCAAAACTGGCTACGGGATACCATCCGTCACCGGAAAGGTCAGTCGCCGCTTTTGCGGGAGAGCTTCCGCAAAGTGGCTACGTTCCGGAAGAATTCCCGGAAGGGCATGGCGGGACTGCCGATAACATCCGCTCCCGCATCCACGTCAGACATGACACCGCACTGAGCCCCAACACGGGCCTTGTCACCAATCTTGATGTGACCGATCAGGCCGGCCTGAGCAGCGATTGTGACGAAGTCGCCCAGTTCGGTCGAACCGGAAATACCAGCCTGCGAAACAACAATGCAGCATTTTCCGAGCTGAGCATTGTGTCCGATCTGAACCAGATTATCGATCCTCGTACCTGCCCCAATGATCGTATCGCGCATGGAGCCACGATCAATCGTTGAGTTAGCACCGATCTCAACGTCGTCCTCAATGACAACCAGACCAAGCTGCGGCACGGTCTCGAAACCAGCAGGGCCGACAGCAAAACCAAATCCGTCCTGACCAATGCGGGCGCCTGGATACAGTGTTACCCTGTTCCCGACACGGGCGTGCGTCAGACTAACATGGCTGCCAATGCGGCAACGCTCACCAATCTCGACACTCTGGCCAATCACGGCATGCGCACCAATCAGCGTGCCCGGGCCAATTTTCGCGCCGTCTTCGACAACAGCGAAAGCCCCAATCTCGACATTCTCACCGATCTCAGCCGTCTCACTGACATAAGCCGAAGGATGGCGAACACCCGTCGATGACGGTGCGGGATGAAAGAGCGCTGCAATGCGTGCCCATGCAAGGTAGGGCGTTTTGCAGACAAGACCCGCCGTATGTGCTGGCAGCTTGTCGGCAAAAGCCGGCGCAAGAATCACCACTCCTGCACGCGTTTTTTCCAGAAGAGGCAGGTAGCGGCGATTATCCAGAAAACTCACGTCTTCCGGTCCCGCAACGTGCAATGGGGCAACCCCGCGGAAACTGACTTGATCCTCCTGCCCTTCAGCAGCGGAACGAACCTCGCTTCCCGATACTTCCGCAAGATGAGCCAGACCAAAAGGTCCAGCTCTCAGGAAGAAGCGCTCATCACCAGGTCGGTTTTCGGTGAGTACCTTATCAGCCACGGGATCAGGCCTCAGTGACGCTGCCGGAGAACGGACTCAGGCTGCGCTGGAGCCGAAGCCGGCGCTGCCTGTTCAGGACCCTGCGGCGCACGCTGTTCGTCTGCCGTCGTTGGCATCTTGCCAGATTTGGCAAGTTGCTCAGGATCAACGCCTTCGTCAGGAATAAACACGTGTGGCAGCGTCTTGTTTAGCTGGTTTGCCACTTCTTCCGTGATGTCCTGCTCGCCCACATGCAGCACAACCTGCTCGGCATGCAGAACCAGGTTCATGTTATGCGCACCAGCAACGGCGGCAATGATGCCGTTGCCCTGCTCAAGCTCACGCTCGATCTGATGGAAGGCGACCTGCGCGGCTTCCTGAACAATGCGAGCCTGATTGCCAAAATCGCGCTGATCCTTGGCGCGACGCTCCTGAAGATGGCGCTCACGAAGCTGGATTTGGTCGGCTGTAAGACTGCGGGCTTCGGATTGCAGCTTCTGCTGCTCACCACGCCATGCACCCTCTTCACGCTGCACAGCCTGTGCCAGCTTGTCACGACGTGCGCCAAGAACCTGCTGGATCTCCTGCGCAGCAGACGACATCTGCATGACAGCCTGGACATTGATCACACCGATAACTGCTGCTGGCGGCGCAGCGCCCTTCGCAACAGTTGGCGGATTAGGGATCGGCGGCAACGGCAGAACCGGTGGAGCCTGCTGCGCATTCGGAGCAGCCTGCTCGTCTTCAACAGGCGCCTCAGCCATAGGCACACTACGGCGAGGTGCCGGACGTGCAGCAGCCGGTGCATCCGGATGTGCGGCCTTGGGAACAAACCATCCACCGTTGTTGGCGGCTTGGGCGTGAGCAGCGGGTGCAACAGCAAGAACCGTCGCAGCCAGAAGCGCACCGACCGAAGCCGGGCGCATCAGGGAAATAAAGGTCATAACCACCTCTGGGAAAGGGGATGGAATTGCTTGGAGCTCGAAATCAGACACGCAGTTCTTAGAACTGCTGTCCGAAGCCAAAGCGCAGCGGGTAAAGACGATCGCCCTTTTCCTTACGCAGCGGAATGGCACCATCAATATTCACAAGGCCGAACGGGCTCTTCCAGGAAATACCAAGACCGGTGGAAACACGCGGGATCATGGTGTCACCATTGATCGGGGTATAAGGATACCCGGCCTCGAAGCGGCGAGAATAGTCTGTGTACTTCTTCTGCACACGCACGCTCGACAGGCTACCAGCATCGACAAAGTAACGACCGGAAATACCAAGATCGTCGCCCATCGGCATCGGGAAGTTCAGCTGCGCGGAAGCCGTGTACATGAAACGGCCACCCAGCAGATCTTCCTGGCCCTGACGCGGAAGATAATCAAGCGTCGGGCAGGACCCGCTGACATATGCGCCCGTACAGATATGGCCAGAACGCGGGCCTACACCACCCTGCAGGAAGCCTCGCAGGTTTTCACCACCAAGATAGAAGTTATCAATGATGTTGCGCTTGCTGTTGGAATCCCAGTCGCCCATGTAGCCCACGCCGCCCTTGAACTGCATGGTCCAGTCATGGCTGCCAGTAATGCTGTCCAGCGGCAGGTAGTACGCGCCATCAGCCTTCACACGGAAATACTTGGCGTTTCCGCCAACACCCGCGAAATCACCGCCCAGCTTCATCATGTAACCGTCATGAGGATTCATACGACGGTCACGACGGTCATAGGTCAGGGAGGTGCTCAGCTGCGACAGGAGCGACCAACCTGCAGACTGCTGAACGTAAACAGACGGCACCCATTCGATATAGGACGGGTCAGCTGCAACCGTTGCGGCATCATAGAAGTTGCCAACCTGACGATCGACCAGCGTGTAGCTGAAGGACTGCGACAGATAGCGGTTATACGCATACCCGAGACGCAGGCTCATGCCGTACTGGGATTCTTTGTAGCTCTGATACGTCTGGTAGTTGTTCTGGATGAAGTAGAAATCAGCGCCAGCCACCAGGTTACGGTTCAGGAAGTACGGATCCGTAATGGAGATGTCAGCCTGCTTCTCATAGTACGCAACCGTACCCGAGATACCGGCGTCAATACCCGTGCCAAGCATGTTGTGCTGCTTGATGGACGCATTACCCAACACACCAACGTCTGTGGAGTAACCACCACCCAGTGAGAACTCACCTGTCGGCTTCTCAACCACGTTGGCAGACACGTTCACACGATCAGGAGCGGAGCCCTGCGTCTGATCAACAGATACCGTGCTGAAATATCCGAGGTCCTGAAGGGCCAACTTGGAATATTTCTTGTCAAACGGGGTGTACGGGTCGCCCTCTGCCATGGGCAGGTTGCGTCGGATCACGTTATCCCGGGTGATGGTGTTGCCGTTGATGTCAATACGCTCGACATACACATGCGGCCCTTCAGTCACATCAAACAGAAGGTCAACAATCCGCTTTTCCGGATTACGGGCGATTTCAGAGCGCACCATCGCAAACGGATGCCCCTGAGCCTGCAACCACTCCTGCATGTTTGTCGTGTTATGCTGGATGGCAGTGCCGTCATAGATCTGATGCTTGAACAGCTCGATGTGCTTGCGCATCATTTCCGGCGTCACACGACGCACCGTGGAACGAACGTCCATCTTGCCAATGCGATACTGCTCACCTTCATGAATGGTGAACGTCACGTAGAAAGACTTATGATCGGGAGAAAGCTCGCCCGTCGCGTCGATCATGTGGAAATCGACAAATCCGTTGTGAAGGTAGAAGCGTCGCAGAAGCTCCGCATCGTACTTGATACGCTCAGGATTATACTCATCCGAGGATGAGAAGAAGCGATACCAGGTATTCTCCTTGGACGAGATCACCTGTGCCAGACGTGCTTCACTGAAAGCGTGGTTGCCAACAAAAACGATCTTGTGGATCAGCGTCTGCTGAGCCTCGTTGATTTTGAAAACAACATCGACACGGTTGTGAGAGAGCTTGATGATCTGCGGCGTGACCGTCGCGCCGAAACGCGCCTTGCCTGCATACTGATTCAAAATCTTCTGACGGTCGGCAGCCGTGGTCTGAGACGAAAATACCGCACGGGGACGAAGACTGATTTCCTTACGGAGATCCTCATCCTTCAGGGCATGATTGCCTTCAAAGACAATACGATTGACGATCGGATTTTCAACCAGATTCACCAGCAGCGTATTACCATCGCGGTGAAGGGTGACGTCCTTGAAAAGGCCCGTTGCATAGAGCGTCTTCAGGGATCGATCCAGATCGTCCTGATTGAAAGAGTCACCCGGCTGAGCAACCATGTACGACAGAACCGTACTGGTCTCGATACGCGTGTTACCAGTGACCGAAATGGCCTGGATCACGTTGTTGCCTGAGGTTGCACCTGATGTCTGGTGCTGACGAGCAGAGCGGGCCTCCGCCACACCGAGAGCGGTCGGGAGAAGACATGCGGATGCCAGCAGCATCAAACGCATGTTCGGGGACCGGGAACCTCTTGACCGTGATCCTGACAAACCGGTTTTCCTTGTAACAGATTTTTCGCAGGCGCCTGACACGCTACGCCATTGGCGGAGGTATCCGAAAATCCCCCCACCATGCAAGATCTCCCTTCACTCACGAAGAGTTACCGGGCGTATCTCACATTAGCTTCCGGCGTGAAACATCCAGTGAAACAGACCCAAATTCGTGAGATCATTCACTGTTGAAAAGAGGAAAAGCGCGCCGATAAGCGCCATTCCGACCTGCATACTGACTTCCTGAACACGGCGTGAAACCGGGCGTCCCTTAATGGCTTCGACAGCATAAAAGATCAGTCGTCCACCATCGAGAACCGGGATCGGAAACAGATTAATCAGTCCAAGATTGATGGAAAGAAGCGCCATGAACGACACAATACTGGCCATGCCATAGCTGGCGACCTGTCCGGAGATCTGCGCGATTCGGATTGTTCCACCCAGCTCCCGTGCACTGCGCTGCCCGGAAATGATCTGCCAGACCCCCTGCAACGTCCGCACTGACATGGTCCAGGTTTCCTGAACACCCATGACCGCCGCCTTGATCGGCGAAACCGGTTTCCCCGGAGAAGCCGCAAAACCAACGCCCAGAACACCAGTCGGATGGGAGCCAGCCTTTACGCTGCCAATTGTCACGGGCAACGTCAGATCCTGGCCGTTCCGGCGCACTTCAAGTGTGGTCTCAGCGCCTGGTCGTGCCGCTACCGTCCCCATGACATCTTCAGGACCGGAAATGGACAGCGAGCCAATCCGGGTAATGACATCACCCGTTTTTACACCCGCCTTCTCTGCGGCACTGCCTGCCACAACCTGGGAAATATCCCCGCGAAGCTGCGGCTTGCCCACCGTTGCGAACAGCAGGGTAAACGCCACAATCGCAAACAGAAAATTGAAAACAGGCCCCATCACGATCACCAGCGCGCGGGAACCGACAGGCTTGTCATGAAAGGTGCGCCCGGGAATCCAAGCCGCTTTCTGCTCATCCGTGGCATCGTCAGGGCCTTCAAACCCGTGCGGTTTGACATACCCACCGAGCGGAATCGCGCTCAGGCGCCATTCAGTGCCGGATTTGTCGTGCCACCGGCGAAGAGCAGGCCCAAAACCGATGGAGAATGTCTCAACCTTTACCCCGCGCCACCGGGCAGCAAGGTAATGGCCCAACTCGTGGATAAACACGAGAACACCAAGAATCAGAACATAGGCAAGAATGGTACGCAGAAAATCATGCATGCAGGGCAGTCTCGCTTACTGTGTTCCGCAGTCGGCCGCTTTCGCGAAGAATATGCTCTTCTGCCAATGCCCGACCGCGCGCATCCCATTCCAGGACTTCATCCAGCGTCGTCAGTTCAGGATTTTCCGTCATGGCCTGAAGAGCGCTATCGATGGTTTCACCAATACCAAGGAATCCTATCCGACGGTTCAGAAAAGCGTCCACGGCAACTTCATTGGCTGCTGAGAAAACTGCGGGAGCAGCCCCTCCTGCCCTGAGAACCTGACGGGCAAGTCGTAGGGGAATAAAACGCGTCTCATCTGGGGCCTCGAAATCGAGGCGCCCGAAAGCTGTCAGATCCAGGCGCTGGCATGGTGTTTCCATGCGGTCAGGCCAAGCAAGAGTGTGAGCAATGGGGATACGCATGTCTGCTGACCCCATCTGCGCGACCAGACTGCCATCGCGGAACTGAACAAGCCCATGCACCACAGACTGAGGGTGTACCAGAACATCAATGCGGTCTTCTGTCAGACCAAACAGACGTGCGGCCTCAATAACCTCCAGGCCCTTATTGGCCATGGAAGCCGAATCAATCGTGATTTTCGCACCCATCGTCCAGGTAGGATGCTTCAACGCCTTTTCAAGCGTCGCCTCACGCATCTCTTCCAGAGTGGACTGACGGAAGGGGCCGCCTGAAGCTGTCAGCACGATCTTTTCGACCGTGCTCATGTCACAACCACCCAAGGCCTGGGCGATCGCATTATGCTCTGAATCGACAGGAAGAAGCGTCGCACCAGCTTCGCCAACAGCCCGGAGCATTACATCGCCCGCGCAGACGAGAGCTTCCTTGTTGGCGAGCGCGATTGCATGACCATTGCGTGCGGCAGCAAGTGTCGGCTCCAAACCCGCTGCGCCTGTGATGGCAGCCATGGTCCAGTCCGCTTCCATCGCACCGGCCTCAATAACGGCCTGACGCCCGGCTGCGGTGCGGATACCGCTCCCTGCCAACCGTGCTTTCAGATCATCATGCAGGCTCTCATCGTGAATGACAGCAATTTCAGCGCGAAGTTCACGAGCCTGCTCCGCAAGAAGCGCAACATTCCGCCCCCCGACCAGCGCCCGCACTTCAATATCGCCGCCCATCTGCTTGAGTAGATCGACCGTCGAAGTACCGATGCTACCTGTACTGCCTAGAACGCTGATCCGCCGAGGCTTGGCCACAGAACCGTCAATCATGAGAAGATTCCCCCTGAGGAATGATACGATGCGCAGACCCGCCTATCAGATCCGCAGGAGTGGCAGACCAGAACACCTGCCCCGTAACTGCCAGTGACAAAAGCGCGGCAAGCGGTGCCGCAGCCAGTAGGCCATCAAAACGATCCAGCAGGCCGCCATGGCCTGGAATCAGACGGCCGGAATCCTTGACGTTCAGTCTACGCTTGGCCGCACTTTCAAGCAGATCACCACTCTGGGAGAAAACACCCAGAACCGCCCCCCACAGGAGACCACCACCCACAAAGCCCGCTCCAGAAAGCCAGGCCACCATTCCCCCGGCAAAAGACGCACCGATCAGGCCGCCAATTGCGCCCGAGCGGGTTTTTCCGGGAGAGATTGAAGGGGCCAGTTTAGGGCCACCAAAGATGCGGCCTGTCAGATAAGCAAAACTGTCGCTGGCGATCACAACGCACAGCACGAACAGAACGCTCTCCAAACCATAGGGCAAATGCCGAAGCCAGAGGAGCGAGAGACCGCCCAGAATGGAGACGACAACAGGAATACAGGCTGGAATACCAAAAATGAGGCTTGGCCAAACCATCCAGAATGCGCCGCTCCATTCACCGCGAAGGGCCGCAACCCCTGACACCATCGGCCAGAGAAGAAGGAGGATGCCGCGCCAGGTGTGTAATGGCTGCTTGATGAGGGTAAGCCCTTCCCAAACCAGCCCGAACATGGCCAGCAGGATAAGAGCGTTATAGATCATGCCGCCTTGCCAGAGGCATCCCCCGGCAACGACAACGAGAATGACAGCTGACGTCAGACGCAGCTTCAGATCAGACCACCGGGAAGATCCGCTCATGCTGGCCGACCGCCAAAACGGCGCTGACGCCCGGCAAAATGCGAGAGCGCCTGAACGAACTCAGCTTCCCCGAAATCCGGCCACAGGACGTCCATGAACACCAGTTCCGCGTAAGCACTCTGCCAAAGCAGAAAGTTGGAGAGACGACATTCTCCACTTGTCCGAATAACGAGATCCGGATCTGGCATATCGGACGTCTGAAGCGCCTGATCCAGACGCTCCTCAGTAATATCTGACGATGCCAATGTTCCATTGGCAACCTGATCCGCAAGACGTCGTGCCGCCTGAACGATATCTGCTCGTCCGCCATAGGACAGGGCGAGCGTCAGAGTCAGGGTCGTGTTGGAAGCAGTCTTTGCTTCCGCACGGCGCAATTCCTCGCGCAACGCTCCTTCAAACCGCTCAGGCTCTCCGATAACGCGCAAACGCACCCCTTGCTCATGCAATTCATTGAGCTTGTGGCGCAGATAGAAACGCAGGAGCGATGTCAGGTCACCGACTTCCTCAGCAGACCGCCGCCAGTTTTCCGAAGAAAAAGCGTAAAGCGTCAGATAGCGCACGCCCTGGCGAATGGCCGAACGAACGCAATCCTGCACAGCCTCGGCACCTTTCCGATGCCCGGCTGCAACTGGCAGATTGCGCGAGCGCGCCCAACGCCCATTCCCGTCCATGATCATGGCGACATGGACGGGAACAGCGGCACCTTCCCCCTCTCTTGATGAAAGAGAAGGCGTGCTGGTCTGAGGAAGAGATCCCATTGTCAACGAAGGTATCAGACCTGTTTGATCTCGCGTTCTTTCTCCGCGAGAATATCGTCAACTTTCTTGACGTACTGGTCTGTCAGCTTCTGCACGGAATCCGTCCAAGACTTCATGTCGTCCTGGCTGATGTCACCCTTCTTTTCGAGCGACTTCGTCTGTTCCATGCCGTCACGACGAACACCACGTACAGCGATCTTACCGTTTTCGGCATAACGATTGGCTGCACGCGCCAGTTCGTTACGACGCTCTTCCGTCAGCACCGGAATGGGAACGCGGATCGTCTGACCGTCAGCAGCAGGGTTAAGACCCAGGCCACCGTCACGGATGGCACGTTCCACTGCACCAACCAGCGTACGATCCCAGACGGAAACCGTTAGCATCCGGGCTTCCGGTACAGCGATAGATCCCACCTGAGAAAGCGGCACTTCGGAGCCATAGGCTTCAACCCGGATCGGCTCCAGCAGGTTCGGGCTGGCACGACCAGACCGCAGCCCAGAGAGGTCACGACGCAGACTCTCAATCGCACCATCCATACGGCGCGTGAGGTCAGCCATCAGGTCTTTCAGGTCAGCAGACATTAAGCTGTTCCTTTCTGAATCAACGTAAGTTCAGGAGAATATCCTGAAAGGTTCGTTAAAATTGAGGCGATCAGCCTGCTTCGATAACCCGTGTAAAGCGACCTTCACCACGCACAACGGCTGCAAACGCGCCCGGAGCATGCATGTTGAAGACCACGATGGGCAATTTATTTTCACGGGCAAGACTGATCGCTGCGGCATCCATGACATTCAACTGACGAGCCAGAACATCCATGTACGTCAACTGATCATAACGCACGGCATCAGGATTACGACGCGGATCATCGGAATAGATGCCATCAACCTGCGTTCCCTTGAACACGACGTCGCATTCCATTTCATTGGCACGCAGGGCGGCAGCTGTATCCGTTGTGAAGTACGGGTTGCCCGTTCCGGCAGCGAAGATAACAACGCGTCCCTTCTCCATATGACGGACTGCCCGACGACGGATGTAGGGCTCAGCAATCGCGGCCATCTGAATGGCCGTCATGACGCGCGTTTCAAGCCCCTGACGTTCAAGGCCGTTCTGGAGCATCAGTGCGTTGATGACCGTTGCCAGCATACCGGCATAGTCACCCTGCGCACGATCCATGCCACGTGCCGCCGCGGACAGGCCACGGAAAATGTTGCCACCACCGACAACGAGGCAGACCTGCACACCAGACGCCACAACTGCGGCGATATCGGCGGCGACCATGTCCACCATTTCCGGGTCCACTCCACCCGAGCCCTTACCCATCAGGGCTTCACCTGACACCTTGAGCAGAACACGTTTGTAGGAGGGGCTTTTGTCTCGTTGTTCGGTCATCGTGCCCGTCTCTTGCTGGATTTGTGGTGACTTTGCGCCTGTCATACAGACGCAGAGGGCTTGGAACAAGCGATGTCAGACACGAGGCTTCTTATGAAAAGCCCCGTTGACAGCGTTTCCACCCTGTTACTCTTCGAGGCCAATCGCCCTCAGGCGTGCCTTCTCTTCATCCCAGCCTGCCCGCTCCTTGACGTTCAGGAAAAGATGGCAGGTTCGCTCAAGTAGGCCCTGAAGCTCCAATCGTGCTCGTGCACCAATGGATTTGATTTTATGGCCGCCTTCGCCAATCAGGATCGCCTTATGACCAGGGCGTGACACGTAGATTGTGACTTCCACGCGCACTGATCCATCCGGACGCTCCTTGAAGCTCTCGGTCTCGACTGTCGCCTGATATGGGATCTCTTCATGCGTCTGCATGAAGATCTGTTCGCGCACCAGCTCAGCCGCAAGAAGACGATCCGGAAGATCCGTCAGATCGTCTTCAGGGTAGAGATACGGGCCTTCCGGCAGTTCACGTGCCAGATGATCCATCAGGTCATCAACGCCGTCTCCGGAACGGGCGCTCAGCATGAACACATATTCAACGCTGATCAGGCTGCTGACATCCTTTGTCAGCGGCAGCAATTCTTCAGCACCAACAAGATCCGTCTTGTTCAGAACAAGCCAGACTCTCTTGCCGCTTCCCGCAAGCTTGCCAATGATCTCACGGACATCATCCCTCAAACCAGCCTTGGCGTCGATCAGCAGAAGCGTCAGATCGGCATCCTGAGATCCCGTCCAAGCCGCGTTGACCATGGCCCGGTCAAGCCGACGGCGCGGCTTGAAAATACCAGGCAGATCCACAAGGATGATCTGGGCATTGTTGCGAACCACAATTCCCAGCGTGCGAAAGCGTGTCGTCTGAGCTTTGGGGCTCACAATCGACAGTTTAGCACCGGCAATCCGGTTCAGAAGGGTTGATTTTCCAGCATTCGGGGACCCGACAAGGGCCACGAAACCGCAGCGTGTGGTCATGTACCAATCCTTTTCCACATGCGCCTCACGACGCTACGTTCTGACCAAGACGTTTCAGAAGATCTATTGCCGCCGCACTCTCGGCCACTCTCTTACTGCCTGCTTCTCCATGTCCCGTCAGGCCAAATGCCTGAACGGCGACACGAAACACGGGCGCATGAGACGGCCCCTCTGCGGCGAGGAGTTCATATTTCGGGAGCGGGAGCCCTTTGGACAGGAGATATTCCTGCAAAAGGGTCTTGGGCTCCTTGTGAGGCCGGGCATGACTGTCGATCCGCCCTTCCCACTGTTGACGGACAACACGCCGCGCAGGCTCCAGCCCGGCATCCAGATAAAGAGCACCTAACAGAGCTTCCATGGCATCTGCCCGGATGCTGGACAGGCGCCGAATACCGGCGGCCTCTTCATGCGGTGAAATCGTCAGAGCCGAGGACAAGTGGATGTTATCCGCGATTTCAGCGAGAACCGGTCGGGAAACAAGATGGGCATGCCTCGGACCCAGCGCGCCTTCCTGCTCCAGCGGATAGTGTTCGAACAGCCACTCTGCCATCAGAAGGCCCAGCACCCGGTCTCCAATGAATTCCAGTCGCTCATTCGAACCGGTTCCCTTAGGGCCCTGCGTACGTTTGCCACGACGAGGATCACGCCCACTGACCGCAGAACGATGCGTCAGAGCTTCCACGAGCAGATCCCGGTTCGCAAAGCGATGACCGAGCGCCTGCTCCATGGCCTCCATGGCCTCTTCCTGTGAAAGTTTCATGTGACAGGATGCAGAAAACGGTTCCAGCGAATTTCGACCGGCCAGTACCAGAACTGCCATGCCGGATGCCGCAAATCCATGGAGAACAGAACAAGCGGCGCACGCCCTACAAGGTTCTGCATCGGGACGTAGCCGAGATCATCCGGGCCATCACCCTGAAAACGACTGTCAGCGCTATCGTCCCGGTCGTCACCCATCGCGAAGAAATAACCCTGCGGCACGACATATTCTGGCGTGTCGTTGGCAAAGCCTTCGTCCGTCAGCTTGAGAATATCATGCTCGACAGGTGGGCGCCCGGCACTCCCAGGCAGCGCTTCCCGATATCGGTCACCGCTCAGCAGACGGTTATTTTCGTCGACAACTTCGTAATGCCCAAGGGACGTCCGCGGCACCTCAATTCCGTTAAGGAAGAGCTTTCCGCCCGTCATCTGGATGTGGTCACCTGGCAGTCCGACAATCCGCTTGATGTAATCAACGGAAGTGTTCTGGGTGAACCGGAAAACAGCCACATCGCCACGATGCGGCTCAGAGCCCATGATCCGTCCATTAAAGAGATTGGGCGAAAACGGGAACGAAAACCGTGAATAGCCGTAGCTGGATTTCGATACCAGAACGAAATCACCGATCTGCAAGGTCGGGATCATCGAGCCTGAGGGGATATTGAACGGCTCAAACACCAGAGAACGCACGGCGACGACAGCCAGCACCATAAGGGCAAGCCAGCGCACGCTCTCTCCCAGAGATTCTTCACGGGCCGCCGGCTTTGCACCAGCCTTCTCTGAACCCTTCACGGGGCTTTTCTCCTGAGTCATGGGACGCTCTTAACGCAGCTTGCCCGCAATGGCGAGCGCTTCAAACCCTAACAGACTGAATGATGACCTGCGCCAATGCAAAGGGAGGGTCATCCGTCAGGCTCACAAGAACGTCTGCCCGACATCCTGATGGCGTCAGACGCTCCAGAGCAAGCTGAGCTCCGCCGGATAGAACGAGCCTTGGAGCACCCTTTTTATCGTTCAGAACCCCAATGTCCTGAAGTTGCACACCATCAGCAACCCCTGTCCCCAAAGCTTTGACGCACGCTTCTTTGGCTGCCCAACGCTTGGCATAACTTCCCGTCCGCGCCTGACCGGACAGACGCTCGGCATGACTACGCTCGGCTTCGGTGAATACCCGGTCAAGAAAGCGATCTCCAAACCGTTCAATGCTGCGTTCGATGCGGGAAATCATGCACAGGTCTGTTCCCATGCCTAGAATCACGCCGTCATCCCTTCGCGCGCTCCACCTGCATCACACCCACGGCAGTCCGGAACGCGGCAATAAGTGACGAGAGATGCCTTAGGTCGCGAACTTCAAGATCAACCAAGATCTCCATGAAATCGAGCTGACGGTTCACAATCTTGAGGTTGATGACGCTGCCATTATATTTGGCTGCGGTATTGGTCAGGGTCGCCAGAACTTCGGGCTCATTTGCCGCAATAACCGACAGGCGCGCCGTGTAAGGAACCGCATCCTTACGTCTTCCGAGCGCCTCATAGTCCCAGTCCACCTCAATGAAGCGCTCTGGCGTATCTGCAAAACTCGACAGGTTCTGGCACCCACGTCGATGGATCGTCACGCCCTTACTTTGCGCTATGATGCCGACAATCGGGTCGCCCGGCAGCGGGCGGCAGCATCCGGCAAAACTCGTCGCAATCCCTGTGCCGATACCCTTGAGAATATTCGTAGACTGAACAACAGGCGACTGACGTGCCGGTCCACTTCCCGCCCCCAAAAGAAGCGACTGACCAAAGCGCGGTGACAGACCCGGCACCATCCGAGGCGCCCGACCATTCTGGCGCAGATCCGGATATGCGGTATTGACCACATCCTTCGGACCCAACTGTCCGTTCCCGACAGCCACATAGAGATCTTCGATGGAACTCTGCCGAAGCTCCTTGAGGATTCCGTCAAGAACCTTTTCGGAGCCATCGACACCTTCCTGACGGAAGGCCTTGGCAATGGCTGCACGCCCATTGTCCAGATGCACCTGACGCTGCTGTGCGGCCACAAACCGGCGCACGCGCGCACGAGCTTTACCCGTAACAACAAACCGCTCCCATGACGGCGACGGTGTACCGCCACGAGCCGTCATGATCTCGACCTGATCACCGTTCTGGAGCTCATGACGCAACGGCAGAAGGCGCCCGTTTACCTTGGCTCCGACGCAGGTATCGCCCACCTGACTATGCACGGCATAGGCAAAGTCGACAGGTGTTGCACCCCGGGGAAGCGAGATCAGCTGCCCTTTGGGCGTAAAGCAGAAAACCTGGTCCTGATAGAGTTCAAGCTTGGTATTTTCCAGGAACTCATCCGGGGCCTGACTGTCTTCCAGAATATCCAGAAGATCCTGCACCCAACGCAGCTTCCGGCTACCGGCGCCAAAAGCCGAAGATAGCGCTGCGGCTTCCCGCTCGCTTGGCGTCGCATCTTCTTTATAGGCCCAATGCGAGGCCACGCCGTTTTCAGCGAGATCGTGCATTTCCGCCGTACGGATCTGCACTTCAATCTTCTGATTACGCGGGTGACGGAGTGTCACCCCCGTATGCAGGCTCTGGTAGCCGTTGGCCTTTGGGGTGGAAATATAATCTTTGAACCGCCCCGCAATCATCGGATAAGCGCCATGAATGGCGCCCAAAGCCATGTAACAGGCATCTCGAGTTGGAACGAGCAGACGGAACGCCATGATGTCTGAAAGCTGTTCGAACGCTACATTCCGTCGCTGCATCTTCTCCCAGATTGAAAAGGGAGATTTTTCGCGCCCGGTCACTTCGACCTTGTCGAGACCCGCTTCCGCACAAAGAGCAATCAGCTCCTTGCGAATGTGTTCAATAATGTCTGCGCCCTGCCCACGCAGGAAGTTCAGACGGGCACGGATCGTGGCGTCTGCTTCCGGCTCAAGCTGGGCAAAGGAAAGATTTTGAAGCTCCGTTTTGACCCGGTCCATACCAATGCGCTCGGCAAGCGGCGCGTAGATATCCATGGTCTCACGGGCAATACGCTGCCGCCGGTCTAGGCGCTGCACATAATGCAGCGTCCGCATGTTGTGCAGACGATCGGCGAGCTTGACGATCAGGACGCGGATATCCCGCGACATGGCCAGCACAAGCTTACGGAAGTTTTCCGCCTGCTTCGTTCGGTCAGATTGCAACTCAAGCCGCGTCAGCTTCGTCACACCATCGACGAGGGATGCAACGTCTTCGCCAAATCGGTTTTTCAGAGATGCACAGGAGACACCCGTATCCTCAACCGTATCATGCAGTAGCCCCACGATGATGGACGTCGTGTCCATCCTGAAACCTGCCAGAATGTTGGCAACAGCAATCGGGTGAGTGATGTAAGCGTCGCCGTTATCCCGCCGCTGCTCGTTATGAGCATCGGCTGCCAGATCATAGGCAGCCTCGACGCGGGATAGATCAGCAGTCGGATCGTAACTCTCGATCCGACGGAGCAGCCCGCTGATGGAAGGTTTGAAGTCTCCCGTCGCGACAGCGGTGCGCTCAACAGGAGGAGATGCGTCAGGCATGAAGCATACCCCCCTCAGTCAGGATAAAGCAGAGAAAATCAGCGGCGGCCCCGGCCACCCAGCTCTGCCTCAATGGCAGCAGCTTCATCGGCAGACATGTTGTCTGCCATGTGAGCATGCTCTTCTTCAGCCGAAACATCCTGCAGACCAAAAATGTTCTGGTCCGTCGGGATGATGTCCATGACTTCTTCATCCACAGGCTCCGGCTCGGGAGCGCGGGCGAGCGAGCGGATGATGCCGTCACGCAGGCCACCAAGGTTCAGCTTGTCTTCAGCGATCTCACGAAGTGCAACGACCGGGTTCTTGTCGTTATCACGATCGAGCAGCATCTCTTCGCCACGGGAGAGTGCGCGGGCACGCTGGGCAGCCAGCAGAACCAGCTCGAAACGGTTTGGAACCTTCTCGATGCAATCTTCGACGGTTACACGCGCCATGCGACTGGCCCCCTTCGGGTAAAACTATAGAAAATGAATACAGAAGAGGCTGGCATTAGCATGCTGTTCATGCCAATGCAACGCAGCCCCGCTTTTCTGCCATAATCCTGACCAAACTTAATCGCTGGCTGAATCGTTTCATGTTCTATCGTTGGGGCCTGTCTCTGTCAGGCGAGACAACACATTTTACAACCAGGAATATCATATGATTTTGCGTCAAAACGAACGCACCGCTCTCTTCATCGATGGCGCGAGCCTTCATCACGCCGCACGTAACCTTGGATTTGAAGTAGATTTTCGTAGCCTTCGCAGTCTGTTTGAAAGCCAGAGCCAATTCCAGCGCGCCTTCTACTACGCCGCCATGCCTGAGACGGACGACTATTCTCCACTTCGTCCCCTGACAGACTGGCTGGCCTACAACGGCTACCACCTTGTGCTGAAAAATGCTCGCGAGTTTACGGATCATTCAGGAAGACGCCGTATCAAGGGAAATATGGATGTCGAACTCACCGTAGATCTGCTTGAGCAGTCCTCCAGACTGGATCACGCCGTCATCATCAGCGGCGACTCGGATCTGCGTCGTGCTGTTGAGGCCGCACAAAGCCGTGGCGTGCGCGTGACTGTCATTTCTTCTATGCGCTCGACCCCGCCCATGATCGGCGATGACCTGCGCAGACAGGCTGACCGCTTCGTGGAGTTGGCTGACATTGCTCCGTCCTTCACACGGCGCCAGTCAGAAACGAGGCCGCGTCAGGCTCCGCCGGTTCGTCATCCAGCAGACATCAACAGTGACGAGAGCAGCGATACATGACGCCCCAGGCTTCTTCCGGTTCAACACCATCAGACGGTCACTCACCTGTTTGTTCAGACGTCCAGCCATCCTTGTCTTTAAAGGACGGCCTTGGGTCCCTGTCCGCTGAGTTGCTGGTTGTCTGCCTTGATCCGGAAAAAGCCACCAAGACCCTTGTGCCATTTCTTGAAGCACAGGGAATTTGTTTTGCTGAAGACAGACGTGATCCGCTTCTCATTCAGGCGCGTATCACGTCTGTCACCCGACACCTGCCTCCGGAGCAGGTATCTCTTCCGACCGATATGGAATCCTGTAGTGCCGCGCTCTGCGACGAATTACAGGACATGGGGCGACTGCGCCTTGTCCTGGTTCTGGGCATAAGCGCTCACATCGCTGTTCTTGGTGCGTGCGGTATTCCCCTGACACGGCTCGATTTCCGGCCCGGCGAAATTACACGTCTGCCAGACGGGCTCCTGCTTGCCGATGCATGTCACCCCCTCTCTGACGAGGCCGACCCCGATCTGCTGACTCAGCGCAAAAATGCTTTGATAAAGCTTATTCCGCAGATCAGGAGCGCCTTGCGCCCGAGTGCATAAACATGCGCCTGCCAGCGCTCACAAGCGCTGGCACTCTTGTCAGCAGCACTAGCCCCATTACCGTCAGATAAAAGGCAGTCGTACTGTTCAGCGTTTTGAACGAGAGAAAGAAATGTATGCCTGCCAGAACGGCAGCGACATAGACCAGTCGATGCAACCGCTTCCAGTTTCGCTTGAGCCCTCGCATTGAGATGCGGTTTGATGTCACGGCGAGTGGAAACAGCAACACCAGCGATACCATTCCCAAAATGATGAATGGGCGCCGCGTTACATCTCGCCAGAAAATTGAAATATCAAACTGGAGATCCAGCGCGAGATAAGAGGCCAGATGCATTACAGCGTAGAAAAACGCTAGCAATCCGGTCAACCGCCTGAACCTTAGCAGATTGATGCCGATAATTTTTTGCATCGGAGCAAGCGCAAGGCAGATCAGCAGGAACCGGAAAGCCCAAAGACCTAAGCTGCGCTCAAAGACATTGACTGGATCAGCACCAAGCTCTCCGCTTTGTCCCTGCCAGACCAGCCAGGCAGCTGGAATAAAGCCAAGGGGATAAAGCACGACGTGCCAGTATCTCCGCAGAAAAGCAGTGCTTTTCCCTGATACTCTAGAAGCTTTCATGCAGGTTCATGCCTTTATAGAGACTGGCGACCTGCTCGGCATAACCGTTGAACATCAGTGTTGGCTGACGTTTCGTGCCAAAGAGAGTCTTGGAGCCAATGACACGTTCACTCGCCTGGCTCCATCGCGGATGGTCAACCTGCGGATTGACGTTGGCGTAAAATCCATATTCGTCTGGCGCCAATCGGTTCCATGTCGTCGGGGGCTGCCGATCCAGCAGACGGATACGCTGGATGGATTTAATTCCCTTGAAACCATATTTCCACGGCACAACAAGCCGGATGGGAGCACCATTCTGGTTGGGCAGGCTTTCGCCATAAATACCGACAGCGAGCAATGTGAGCGGGTTCATGGCCTCATCCAGCCTCAAACCCTCAACATAGGGCCACGAAATTCCTGAAAATGCACTGCTCTGCCCCGGCATTTCGGAGGGCCTGACAACACTTTCAAAAGCAACATAGCGAGCATTGCTGTCAGGCTCGGCCAATGCCAGAAGCTTCGCCAGCGGAATGCCATCCCACGGGATAACCATGGACCACGCTTCGACACAGCGCATGCGGTAAATACGCTCTTCAATGTCGGAGGATTTCAACAGTGCTCCAACATCAATGTGTTGAGGCTTTTTCACCATCCCTGAGATTTCGAGTGTCCATGGCAATGGGTGGAAATCACCTGCATGAGAAACAGGATCATCCTTCTCCATCCCGAATTCGTAAAAATTATTGTATCCGGTTACGAATTCTTCCGGTGTGGGCGTTAGCCCTCCCGAATAAGGGCCAGGATGTGCTTTTAGAGCGTCCGCTTCAGCCGTCCCGGCAAGAGCAGCCATGAGACTCATGGCACTCCCTCCCAGCATTCCCCGACGAGAAAGATAGACCTCTTTTGGGGTGATCTCCGATGGTGCAGGACGTGGATAGCGAAAAATCGCCATGATCAATTTCCGATCTGAATGAAACTCTGGCAGCCATAGTGCGTGAACTGAAGCAACGCATCGTAAGGAGCCTGTTTGCATGCCCGATATGAAAATCGGTTTTATCGGCTACGGCGCCATGGCCCAGCGGATGGGCGCCAATCTCCGCCGTGCCGGATATTCCGTCGTGGCCTTTGCGCCCTCCGGTGGCAAAGACGAAACGGAGATGCTCCCCTCCCCGCGCGCCATTGCAGAGGCTGCCGACGTGATCATCCTTTGCGTTCCCAACGATGCGGCTGAAAATCAGTCCCTTCAGGGGGAAAATGGAATGCTTGCGGGCATTTCAGCAGGGAAGCTGGTGCTCGACACGTCAACAGTGTCTCCGGAGCAAGCACTGGCTCTTGCCAAGATCGCCGCAGAAAACGGATTTGTCGTTCTGGACGCCCCGATGTCCGGCAGTACACCAGAAGCCGAAACCGGCGACCTGGTCATGCTGGTTGGTGGAGATGCCGAGACTGTCGAACGCGCCAAGCCGATTCTGGATGTCGTTGGCAAGCTGACAATCCACGCCGGGCCTGCCGGCTCTGCCGCTCGGCTTAAACTCGTCGTGAATGGCGTCATGGGTGCCACGCTCAATGTCATTGCCGAAGGTGTGAGCTACGGCCTGAAAGCGGGTATCGATCGCGATGTCCTGTTCGATACACTCCAGCAGGTCGCTGTTGTCAGCCCCCATCACAAGCGCAAACTGAAAATGGGTCAGGACAAGTCCTTCCCATCCCAGTTCCCGACGCGTCTGATGTCCAAGGACATGGGCCTTCTGATTGATGCGGGACGTAAAGTGGGTGCCTTCATGCCTGCCATGGCCATAGCCGATCAGGCTCTGGGCCTTTCCAACCGCCAGCATGCTGACGAGGACTACTCAGCTCTCATCGGCGCGATGGAACACAGCGTTGCCAACACGCCTCATAAATGAGATCGATTATGACAGTGGTCACCCCTCATCCCTGAGGGAGTGACTTCTTCATTTTGCCAAGGAGTAACATCATGGCCTTCGAACTGCCCTCACTGCCCTACGCCGCCAACGCGCTCGCAGGCGCTGGAATGTGCCAGGAGACCCTGGAACTTCACCACGGCAAGCATCATCAGGCCTATGTCACGGCGCTGAACGGCTTCGTCGAAAGCAAGCCGGAACTGGCTGGCAAGTCCCTTGAAGAGATCATCGCATTCTCTCATGGCAAGTCTGACATTGCCCCGGTTTTCAACAATGCCGGCCAGCACTGGAACCATATCCTGTTCTGGAAGAACCTGTCCCCGACGGGTGGCAAGCTGCCGACATCGCTTGAAAAGAAAATCACGGAAGACTTTGGCTCCGTGGATGCTTTCAAGACCGCATTCAAGCAGGCTGCCACGACGCAGTTCGGTTCTGGCTGGGCCTGGCTCGTTCTCGACAAGTCCGGCAAGCTTGCCGTGACGAAGACGGCCAACGGCTCCAACCCGCTCGCCGAAGGTCAGGGCAAGGCTCTTCTCGGCCTCGACGTCTGGGAGCACGCCTACTACCTCGACTTCCGCAACCGCCGTCCGGATTACATCACGAACTATCTGGACAAGCTGGCGAACTATGAGTTCGCGGAAGCCGAACTGAAGTCTGCCTGAGTTTTTCAGCAGCCTGAAAACGGAAAACGCCCCGACCGGTCTCCCGGCGGGGCGTTTTTCTTGGCGCGCTACGACCCGGTCAGGAGTCGTTTGCAGCCTTGTCGCGAGACACGATGTTCGTAATCGTGGTGCGAACGATCTTCACACGGACACCCTGAGCGATTTCGACATCAACTTCGTCGCTGCCGTCACGGGTTGCCTGCACGATGCCAACGATACCGCCGGCCGTCACAACCTTGTCACCACGACGCAGACCGCCCTGCTCTTCACGGAGCTTGCGCTGACGCTGCTGCTGCGGACGGATCAACAGGAAGTAGAAAACCACGAAGATGAAAATCATCGGGGCGAACTGAAGCACCGTCGGGTTCGCGAGGAGCCCGCCGCCATCGGCGGCCTGTGCGGAAGAAATGAACAGACTGCTCATGGAATATTGGTCCAGTCTTGAGTGAAACGTGCGGGGACCATATCGTCCGGAGTTTCCCCGTCAAGGACGGGCGCTTCCTTCATCACTGGCACAAAGCGAATTCCATGACCGATCACGCCCTGCTCAACGTCCTTGAACGTATTGCAGACAGCCTCGAACGCATGAGCCCCAAACCGCCAAGTGCTGATATTTTGAAGCACCATGATGCCTTTATCTGGCAGGCTGCGATGGGAACGCTTGCTCCAGTTGAGAAGGTTTCCGGCGTTACCCTTTCAATGCTTCGGGGGATTGAGCGGCAGATTTCGCAGGTCATGACGAATACACGTCATTTCGCAGAAGGCTTCACGGCCAACAACGTGATGCTTTGGGGCGCTCGCGGCATGGGCAAATCCTCGCTGGTGAAGGCTTCGATTGCCACAGTGAACGCCGAGCAGCGCGCCAAGGGACAGCCGACGCTCGCGCTCATCGAAATCCAACGTGACGAGCTTTCCACCCTGCCGAAACTTCTGGCCGTTCTGCGCACAACCGATCGCCGATGCATCCTGTTCTGCGATGATCTGTCGTTCGAAAGCCAGGATGCTGATTACAAATCCCTCAAATCCGTTCTGGATGGTGGTATCGGCGGACGTCCGGACAATGTTCTGGTCTATGCAACCTCAAACCGCCGCCATCTCATGCCGCGTGACATGATCGAGAACGAAACCGGAAGTGCCATTAATCCGTCTGAAGCCATTGAGGAGAAAGTCTCCCTATCAGACCGTTTTGGCCTCTGGATCGGCCTCTATGGCGCCAGCCAGGACGAATATCTGGATATCGTCCAGACTTATGCCGCAGCCCGCAAGCTTCCTGTTTCGCCAGAAGATCTTCGCCGCAAAGCGCTTCAGTGGTCTCTCACGCGTGGCAGTCGTTCTGGACGTGTCGCGGCGCAGTTCATTGATGACCTGAGCGCAGACCTCGGTATTCCAAACTCATGAAACGCCGTTCTTTTTTCGCAGGGGCCACCTGCGCCTTGACTACGCTCTCACACATTGCGTCAGCAGAACCCCGCGAGCAGGAGCAATCCGGATGGTGGGCACTGGATCTGGAAACGAACCGGACACTCGGTGAAAACCCGGACACGCACCTGCCCATGTGCTCGACATTCAAATGGCTGCTGGCTGCCGCTACATTGTCACGGACTGACTATGGGCGTGAACACCTGGGTCGAGAGATCGCCTTCAGCCGCAAGGATCTCATTTCCGCGTCCCCGGCAGTCAAAAACGCTCTCGCGGCTTCAAAAACAGCGCACGCCAGTCTGTCTGTTGGCGAACTTTGCGCTGCAACAGTTTCACTAAGCGACAGCACCGCCGCAAACCTCCTTCTCAAGAGGCTTGGCGGCCCGGCGGCCCTCACTCACTGGCTGCGCGATCATCATGACCCAGTGACAAGAGTGGATCGTTACGAGACGGCGCTGAACCGCGTTCCAATGGGGGATCTGCGAGACACCACCACGCCACGCGCCATGGTCTCGAACCTTCAGAACACGCTCTATGGCAACAATCTGAGTTCGGCTTCCCAGGCCCAGCTTCTCAAATGGCTCCTGGACACCACAACCGGTCCAAAACGTATGCCTGCCGGATTGAGAGAAGGATGGCGCATCGGTCACAAGACCGGAACCTGGACGGTTAAGCCCGGCTACAATCCAGCCGTGGAACGGGCCGCGTCCGGCGATGTGGCGATCCTGCTTCCCCCTACGGGCAAGCCCGTTCTCGTAGCCGCCTATGCAGCAGGATATTCCATTCCTCAATCAGAGAAAGAAGGCTGGTTTGCCGATATCGCTCATCGTGCAACAGACCCCAACTGGCTACAGCGGCATTAAAAAAGCTGGGAGACCTGTGTCTCCCAGCCTCTGAACGTACTTAGAACGATGCGCTGACCGTTCCAAAGAACTCACGAACGGCTCCGCGTTCCATGGACTGATAATCGCCCGTCGCAGGATTGTCGTTCTGGCCCATCATGGCGATGTATTTCGTGTTGAACAGATTATAGACGTTGAAGCTCGCCGTGACGTCTTTCAGCACACTCAGCTTGCCGAAGCGGTACTGCATCCCGGCATTCGCCAGCCAGTATCCACCAACGGACGTATCATTCATGAAGCTGTAGTAGCGACGGCTATAGTAGTTGGCATCGAAGTGCGCCGTCGCACCCTTCCAAGTGTAAGACACGGACGTTTTGTACATCCACGCCGGGTAATTGACGATATTCTTGCCCGCCAGCGCGTAGAAACCACCCGCCGTATCGACGTCCCGGTCGTAGGTCCCCTTGTTGTAGCTCAGGTTATTGCTGATGCTCAGACCTTCGATCGGCGTCAGAGTAATGTCGCCATTGGCGCCCGTCATGGAGATATGACCGAAGTCGATCACCTGAGACACCGGATTGGTCAGAGAGCCAACAGCCGCCGCCAGGATCGGATGGATCAGACTAGCGTGATAGACGGTCGCATTCGCCTGAAGATACTTGGACGTGTAGCGGTATCCACCCAGATAGACCCAGGCCTTGGACGGCTCGAGAGACTTCTTTTGCGCCTGAAAGGTCGCCTGATCTTCAACCGAATAAACCGAGTTCGCCACGCCATAGGCCGAGACTTCGTAGGCACGCATATTCTCGGCCACATCCACATACAGCTCATGGTGGTTGTTGATGTGCCAGTCCAGATTAAGATGCGGCAGGAAGGCCTGAGACGCCGTTAGCGAGCCATTCGGCAGTTCGTCAGAGCCGGTCCAATCCGCGTTATTGTAGTTCGCACCGCCTGAGGTCGTCGCAACCATGGACTTGAACCCGGCATGCAGCGTCAGACCTTCCGTCAGGCGGATGCTGTCCTGAAGGTGAAACTGCATGACGTTGGTCGTCCACTGGAAGTTGTACCCTTCCAGAAAAGCCTTTCCATAAACGTCATAAGGCCCGACGGCCTTGAGCGGAGCGCCCTCGCCTAGCACCGGCTGCTGGTAATTGAACAGGCCAGCCTGCTGGTTGTTGTTTTCATACCAGACACCGCCCTCGATCGTGTGGCGTCCCCACTTGTAGCGAAGGCTCGTATCAAGACCGTAGCGCTCCTGACGGTTCTGCCAGACTTCTTCTGAGAATGGCGCCCCGTTCGGGGATGGGTCTTCAGAGTCCGTGTAGCTGTAATAGCCGGTCTGGCTGTGACCGTAGACCGTTGTATTCCAGGTCAGGTTATCCGTGAGAGCCAGATCGAAGTGCAGGCCACCCATGTAGTTGGTTTCAGCCTGACCGCCATCGTACATCGCGATTTCGGAGCCATCGATACCCGGCACGCCACCATACCCAGCCGGAAGCGCTGCCGTACCCTTTGCAATGCCGTAGGCCAGACCATAATTCGGATAGAGATGCGGCGTCCGCCACCCAAGATTCTTCAAAATTCCGACGGACGTATCCGGGTAGTTCCACTGAGCAAGGCTGGACCAATTAAAGAAGGCAGACATGCGGCTGCGCTGCCCGATGGGCTGCACGAGCTTGGCATCAACCTGCTGCATGAACTGGTCGCCACTGCCCATCCACATGCCCTCGTCGGTACGGGCATAAGATGTGTAGAACTTCGTGCCAGAGCTGTTCAGCTTGCCGGAATCCAGCCGAACATAGGTGCGATAAGAATTATAGCTGCCAAAAGACTGGCTGATCTTGCCGCCACGCTTGTCGTTCGGATCAGACGAGCCAATCTGGATTGTTCCACCTAGCGTGTTTGTGGATGGTAGCTCGACGGACCCAGCCCCCTGAGACATCCGCATGGACTGAATGTCGTCTGGAATGATCGCGGAGGCGAGGCTCATACCACTCACAGACTGATAGGTCTGATCATTCAGGGGCACGCCATCAACCGTCACACCCATCTGGTTCATGAAGAACCCGCGGACGTAAAGATTGGCGCCAAAGCTGTCGATTCCGAATGGATCCGTGGATGGGAAGCTGACCCCCGGCATCCGGTCCAGCATGCGGTAAGGGCTGGTTCCCGGCACAAACTGCCGCATGACGGCTTTTGAAACAGCCTGCTCCGCATCTCGACCCGTCAACTGGCGCGCCGTGACCGAAACGCTTTCTGTCGAACGGGATTCCAGATTCGTCCGCTGTGAATGCTTCGCTGGAACAGCTGTTTTCTGGGCAGGCACCGTCGAGCTTACTGCCGGTGATGCCACGCCATGCCGCGATGGCGCATGCCGATGCCCTGGAGCGACCTGTTTTGTCGTCTCAGCAGCGTGTGCCTGCGATTGAATAGCCAACAGTGCAATGGAAGACAGAAGCAGGGGTTTCGTGCGCACTGAGGCCAATACTCCGGGAACATAAGGGCAAGAAGAAAGGAAGCGGTGTCCTAGCCAAGCAATACTCATAGGCAAAGCCTCTGAGGCTCAGGATGATGTTTCCATGACATCTAGCCTGTGCTTTTCCTGCCTCATGTTGCGCAAATGACGCGACTTGCCTTGATACATCCTGCCCTCTTCCTGCGAGAACCCTTTGCCTGTTAGGCTCGTTTAGAAAACATGCCTTTTGAAGGCCCGTCTTTACTCAGGATCGGGATATCCATGTCGCAGAGTACCTTAGAAGAAGCTGATATTGTCAGCAGCGTCTCTCCAGAGCCCCAAGGACACAATGCGGACCTACGGCGTATCCGTTCCAACCCGGACTACTGGTACCCTGTCGCGTGGTCTCACGAGCTCAAAAGCGGAAAAACCATAGGCACACGTTACGCCGGGCAGCCCATTGCGCTTGTTCGCCCTCTGGATGGCAGTGTATTCGCTCTGGAAGATCGCTGCGCCCACCGGCAGGTCCCGCTCAGCCTCGGCCGTGTCAGTGGTGAAGCGGTACAGTGCTGCTATCATGGCTGGGCCTACGGGCGCTCAGGTCGGTGCATCGATGTCCCGTATCTGGGCAAGAACAAGCTTCCAAACGGTGTGCGAACCTATCCCTGTCGGGAAGAAGGCGGCCTGATCTTCATTTTCCCGGGCGATCCGGCAAAAGCAGAAACTACACCCTTCCCCGCGCTCGGCTCAGTTCGTGATCCGGCCTACAAGACGCGCCGTTTCGGCAAAAAAGTCGCCTGCCATTACAGTTTCATGCATGAGAACCTGATGGATATGAACCATCAGTTCATGCACATGAAGCAGATGGGCCAGATGAAGCCCCGCTTCCTTGGTGGCAAGGATGAGCCCACCCTCGTAGAGGCCCGCTACAGCTTCGCACGGACAAGCGGCAAGCAACCCTGGGGTGAGGCGCTGATCTTCGGTGAACGTCGGGACGCCAGCGAGCGCTACGCTCACCGCGACGTCATGACGATCCGAACAGAGTATCCTTATCAGACCCTGAGGATCGCTACGGGTGACGAACCGCCCGTCATGGATCTGTGGATCGTCTATGTGCCGCAGGATGCAGAAGAGAAAACCTGTCGCGTTTTCGGCCTCCTCTCGGTGCGCAAGCCGAAAGTCGGCGTTGTGCTGGATATGGCATGGCCTTTCCTTGTCGCCTTCACGGAACGGATCTTTAAGGAAGACCGTGATATCGTTGAACTCGAACAGGCTGCCTGGAACGAACTGGGCGGAGACCACAATCAGGAAGTTTTCCCTGTCATCAATACGCTGCGCCGACTGTTGGCACGTTGCGGTGTTCCTGAGGAGCAGGATACAACAAGGCCGACATGACACCTGAACTGAAAGCGGGGGATTTTCTTTTACGTCCCCTTCGCCCGGAAGACGCGCCAGCCGTCCATCGCCTCGTGAACGACTGGAGCGTGGTCCGCATGCTCAGTCGTCTTCCCTTCCCTTACCCGCGTGACCTTGCTGAAAAATGGATTTCCTCCACGCTGGAGGACAGTTCCCGGGGAAGCGCTCACCACTTTGCTATCACGCGCGACGGCGTTCTTCTGGGAGCTGTCGGGCTGGTCCTGTCGGACGACAAGCGTTCTGCTTCTCTAGGTTACTGGGCGTCGCCCGCAACATGGGGACAGGGCATGACAACATCTGCGGCCCGACGCGTCACAGAATGGGCCATTCAGGTGCTTAAGCTTGAGAAGCTCACGGCAGATGTCGCGGTTGATAACCCCGCGTCTTCCGCCGTCCTCCGCAAACTTGGCTTTCGGGAAACTGGCCGTTCAAGCCGTCGCTTTGTCTCACGTGGGACCGAGTGTCCCATCATTGTGCACGAATTGGCGCGGTCGACCTTCCTTCAACTCGACATACCGACCCCCGTTGAAACGGCTTCTCCGGCTGCACTGGAAGATCAACCGTCCGCTCCCGCACCGATACGCAAACCACGGACTCTTCTGGTCGTCGCAGCAGCTCTGCTGGATGCGCAGGGACGTATTCTTCTCGCACGCCGCCCTGAAGGAAAACGTCTGGCTGGGCTTTGGGAGTTTCCAGGCGGAAAGGTCGAACGGGACGAAACACCGGAACAGGCCCTCATCCGGGAAATGAAAGAGGAGCTGGATGTCGATCTGACAGGAGCCTGCCTCGCCCCTTTCACCTTCGTCAGTGAAAATGCAGGCCCGTTTCATCTTCTGATGCCACTGTATGTTGTGCGGCGGTGGCGCGGCGTTCCTGCCCCACGGGAAGGGCAGGCGCTGGCGTGGGTGGAGGCAGCCGATCTGGCAAAATATCCAATGCCAGATCCGGATCTACCACTCATCCCACTCCTTCAGGAGCTTCTGGGATAAACAGCCGGAACCGCTTTAATCATTCCGGCTGCCCGTTGGTGATCAATCGTTCAGCTGGAACTGATTCTGCGGCACACCGGCAATATCGGTACGAAACGCAAACAGCGATCCGGCCTGAGGCTCCTTGGCAAGAACATCGTCATCCAGACCTTTGCGCGCCGTTGTCACAAAGACCGTCTTGAGATCATCCCCGCCAAACGCAACCTTCGTCACGTTCGTCACGGGCATATCAATGGACGGGAGTTCTGTGCCGTCGGGACGGAAGCGCGCGACGCGGCCGCCTCCCCAGGTCCCACACCACAGATTGCCTTCGCTATCCGTGACAATTCCATCCGGATAGCCCTTCGTCAGCGCGGCAAAAACGCGCTCGTTCGAGAGATCTCCGTTTTCATCAACATCGAAGGCATAGATCGTCTGTTTCGGGCTATGGCAAACATACAGGACACGCCCACATGGCGAGACAGCCGGACCATTCGAGACAATATACCCCTCGTTATGGTGCGTGATTTCAAGACCGTCTTCCGTATGAACCACACGATAGATGGAACCAGTCGGTTCCTCTTCCCCATCATCCATCGTGCCAAACCACACACGGCCTAACGGATCCACACAACCGTCATTCAGACGATTGTCCGGGCGCTCGGGCTCAATTTCCGGACCTGCTTCAAAGTCACCGCTTTCTGGATCAAAACCATGCAGGCCATCGCGAAGGCCTGCAAGAAAAGTGCCGTTGGCAACAGGAAGCAGGAAACCCAGACGGTCCGGAGCATCCCATGTCTTGTGATCGCCTGTTTCCGGCGTAAAGCGATGAACTTTGGCGGCAATGATATCGACGAAATAAAGCGACTTTTCAGCCTCACTCCAGACGGGTCCCTCACCCAGCGTTGCACGCAGATCGAGAATACATTCAGGGAGATGGTGCTTCAGAGTGCTCATGAGTGTCCTGTTTGAAATGGGCATGGCCAGACGTCCGACCCTGCTCGACAACGCGGCACAACGCGCTACGTTTGGTCCACAGACTATCAGGACGAGACTCATGCTTCAAAAAAACGCCTGCCTGCTCGTCATAGGCAACGAAATTCTTTCCGGTCGCACTCAGGACGCCAACACACAGGTTCTGGCGCGTGCGCTGAATGCCCAGGGTATCCGGCTTCTCGAAGTCCGTGTCATTCCGGACATCGAAGACCACATCATTCGAACCGTCACAGAATGTCGGGAGCGATTCGATGTAATTTTCACATGCGGCGGCATTGGCCCTACCCATGACGACATCACGGCTGAATGTATCGCCAAAGCCATGGGCGTTCCGCTGCTACGTCACGAGCCGACATTCCAGAAGCTTGAAGCCATCATGGGAAAAGAAAAGTTCAACGCTGCCCGTCAGCGCATGGCCATGCTCCCGGAAGGCGCGACCCCCATCGAAAACGCCATTTCGGCGGCTCCCGGCTTCAGCATCGGGAATGTGCACGTCATGGCAGGGGTCCCGTCCATTTTCGCAGCTATGGTGGACTCGCTGGTGCCCCAGATGGAGAAAGGACCGCCCCTGACGTCCGTCAGCTGGCATGCCGCAGGGCTGAAAGAAGGTGACTTCGCGGATGATCTGCGCCGTTTGCAAGAACAGTTCCCGGGAATTGATCTGGGATCCTATCCATACGGCCTGACGAATGGCACGACGGGGACAGCTCTGGTCGCCAAAGGATACGATGCGTCAGCAGTTAAGAGTGCAGGCTCTCTCCTGCATGATCTGATCATGGCGCATGGACGCGATCCAATCAGCGGTGACCCGCCGCACAAAGCGTAAAAACAAAAAAAACCGCTGCTCCGGAGGGCAGCGGTTTTTTCAGACTAGTTCAGAGGACCACGGGTCATGGCCAGGAACTTTTCTCTGCGTTTCTGAACGAGAGCCGGGCCTGTCAGCTTCTGGAGTTCCAGAAGTTCTTCAGCAATGACATTGCCTACCGCGTGCACGGCATCGTCCGGAAGACGCTGCGCCCCACCGACGGGCTCAGGAATGATACGGTCGATCAGACCAAGCCCCAGCAGATCCTGAGCTGTCAGCTTCAGAGCTTCAGCAGCGGCCGGAGCCAGCTTCGGATCACGCCAGAGAATGGATGCTGCGGCCTCAGGGGAAATAACGGAGTAGATCGAGTTCTCAAGCATTAGAACACGATCGCCCGCGCCGATAGCAATCGCACCACCGGAACCACCCTCACCAATCACGGTTGCGATCAGGGGGACAGGAGCCTTGAGGCAAATATCGATTGAGCGCGCGATGGCCTCGGCCTGGCCGCGTGCTTCGGCATCGATACCCGGCCATGCTCCAGCCGTATCGATGAAGCTCAGAATCGGCAGCCCGAAACGGCCGGCCATTTCCACAAGGCGCTGTGCCTTCCGGTAACCTTCCGGGCGGGCCATGCCAAAATTATGAAGCAGACGCGTTTCCGTGTCGTGACCACGCTCCGTCCCAACCACGACAACCGGCTCACCACGGAATCGGGCAAGACCACCAATCATGGCCTTGTCGTCTCCGAAAGCACGATCTCCGGCCAGCGGCGTAAAATCTGTTGTCAGAAGACGAACATAGTCCAGAGCCTTGGGGCGCTGGGCGTGACGGGCAACCTGCACCTTCTGCAGCGGCGTAAGCTTTGCATAGGTTGCACGAAGCTGTTTGTCCGCCTTGTCAGAAAGACGGGCAACCTCGTCATCGATGTTGATGCCGCTGGTGCCGGAGTCCTTCTCCTGGCTGCCCATCTGGCGGAGTTCGTCGATTTTGGTCTCGAGTTCGGCGACCGACTTCTCGAAATCTAGGAATTGGCGCATGGCTGCCGGATAGCACGGCAACGCATCCGGAAACAGCCCCCCGGTTTTTTACGGGGCAGATCAGTCCCCAGACTGGATTTTCGCCAGCGGGTGATGCGCCGTCACGAGTTGCCTCAGACGTTCCGCCATGACCTGTGTGTAAATCTGGGTCGTCGCGATATCCGCATGCCCCAGCAGCATCTGAAGCGCCCTCAGATCCGCGCCATGGGCCAGAAGGTGGCTGGCAAAAGAATGTCTGAGCACATGAGGGCTCACACGTTCAGGGTCAATTCCCGCCTTTAGTGCGCAGGCCAGCAGAATTTTGTCGAACCCCTGCCGAGTCAATGGCTTGTCAGGATTTCTGCCTGGGAAAAGATACGGGCTTCCCAAATCCCGGTCATAGTGAACCAGAACTTCAGCAGCCTCCCGCGCACTTCGAGACAGAGGAACCAACCGCTCACGGCCGCCTTTACCTCTCACGAGAAGCATCGCCCCCTTCACCTTCACACATGTCGCGGGCAAAGACAGGAGTTCTGAAATTCGAAGGCCTGTTGTGTAAAGAAGTTCCAGAGCCGCACGGGACAGCAGATCACGCCGTTCACTGTCGTGCCTTCTGGTGCCTTCTTCCAGAAGCAGTCGAATTTCTTTCTCATCCAGAGGACGAGGAAGCGAGGAACTGACTTTCGGAGCCTGCTGGCGATCCGTCGGATCATCGGACCGAATCGATTCCAACATCAGGAATCGATAGAATTGCTTGAGACAGGACAGTCTACGCGCTGCCGTACGGGCAGCCATCCCAGCCTGTGACAGTGATGTCAGGTAACTCCTGACCTGCTCTCCCGTCGCCTGCGCCAAAGACGTTGGAGCACAATGACGGGAAAAATCCGCGAGGTCAGAGGCATAGGCCTGACGCGTTTTCAGAGCTGCGCCCCGCTCTGCCGCAAGCATTTCAAGAAATGCCTCGACATGCCGATCAACCACCTCTGACATTCGTCAGGCCTGCCTGATCAGTGCGCGGGAACGCCAGCAGGCGCCGGAACAGCAGCTCCCTGCAGAGGAGCAGGCTTGGGTGCAGGCATTGTGGGCAGCGGCGTGGAGGGCGTCAGAGCGGGAACGGCTGGAGCCACGGGTGCCACAGCAACCGGAGCCGAGACAGGCGCAGGCTGAGCAGATCCTGCGGCCGGAGCAGTCGGAACCGGCGGCATCGCCGGAAGAGCCGCAGCAGCAGAACCGGATGTAGCGAACATCGCCGCTGGCAGCTCTTTGTGAACCTGTGTCTGCTCAGGCGGGACAACCCCCATCCCCAGACGCAGGAAAAGCCCTCCCAGCACCACCACCAGAACCAGAGCACCAGCTCCAGCAATCATGGGCAAACGGGAAGAGGAACGATCAGATTGTGCCATTATGTTCAGGTCTCAAAGTGCGGGCAGGACGTGATGCCCTCTCCTATGATAGGTAGCAGAGCATGTCACCTCTGCCACCCTCACTTTCCGCCGATCCGGCGGTATCTCTTCCCGTCCCGACCTGCACTGTTGTTCTGGTTGGCATGATGGGAGCTGGAAAAACCACCGTAGGCCGCCGTCTGGCGCAGGTCTGCCGCCTGCCCTTCGTGGATGCGGATGCAGAAATCGAACGCGCCGCAGGCTGCACGATTCCGGAAATCTTTTCCCGTCACGGAGAAGCCTATTTCCGTGCGGGCGAACGCCGGGTCATCGAGCGCCTGATCAAAGGCCCTCCCTGCATTCTCGCCACGGGTGGCGGAGCATGGATGGACGCCCAGACACGCCGCCTTGTTCGCAAACATGCCGTCTCGATCTGGCTTCGCGCGCCTGTGCACGTTCTGCTTAGACGCGTTCAGGGCCGCGGCGGCAGGCCTCTGCTTGCTCAAGGTAGCCCGGAAGAAGTCATGACCCGGCTGGTGGGCGTTCGTTACCCTGTCTATGCGGAAGCAGACATCATTATTGATTGCGGAGACGAAACCGTGGAGCAAGGCGTGCAGCGCGTCCGTGAAACCCTCGCAGAATATCAACATCCACAGAAAGTTCCTGTCGCTCTGACACAGCACAGCTACGATGTTCTGGTCGGGCCGGATCTGATCTCTCGTGCGGGGGCGTGGGTTGCTCCATATCTGCGCCAGAAGAGAGTCGTGGTGATCACGGATGACACCGTGGCAGCCCTCCACCTGCCCCGTCTGCTTCTTTCCTTCCAAGAAACAGGCATTCAGGCAGACGTCATCTCTGTAGCTGGTGGCGAAGAGAGCAAATCCCTTCACTGCTATAGCGACGTAATGACGCGTCTCCTGTCACTGGGAATCGAGCGTGGCACGACAATTGTCGCTCTGGGTGGTGGTGTTGTTGGCGATCTGGCCGGTTTCGTAGCCGCAACAGCCTTGCGCGGAATCCCGTTCATCCAGATTCCCACGACTCTGCTCGCACAGGTGGATAGTTCCGTCGGTGGAAAAACCGGCATCAATTCCCCGTCCGGCAAGAATCTGATTGGCGCATTCCATCAGCCCATCATCGTTCTCGCAGACAACTCCGCACTCGCGACTCTACCGCGCAGGCAGCGGATTGCGGGTTATGCCGAAATTGTGAAGTCAGGCCTGATCGCAGATCCTGACCTGTTTGCATGGTGCGAAACCAACGGGCGATCCGTTCTTGATGGGGATCCGGCGGCTCTCGCAGAAGCCGTTCGACGTGCCTGTACTTTCAAGGCTGCAGTCGTCGCAGCAGATGAGCGCGAACAGGCAAAGCTGAATGGTCGCGCCTTGCTAAACCTCGGTCATACCTTTGGTCACGCCCTTGAGGCAGAGCTTGGCTATGATGGACGTCTCCTGCATGGCGAAGGCGTTTCCATAGGGTTGCATCTCGCGATGGCACTGTCTGTTCAGCTCGGATATGCGCCCGCTGAAGACCTTTCCCGTCTGGACGCCCATCTACGCAGCCTCGGGATGCCGGTCAGCTTTGACTGGTTCGATATTCCCTTCTCAGCGCAGATACTTCTCGATCACATGACTCGGGACAAGAAAATGCAAGACGGGAAAATTTCCTTTGTCCTCCTGCACGGTATTGGCAAAGCATTCACAAGTCGTGACGTTCCCATGGATACGGTCCGTAACTTGCTGATAAATGAAGGCTGCAAACCATAAGGACCGTTACAGTCCTTTATGGTTCGGCCTAACTTTTTGTTTTTTAACTGCATTTGAGCAGCAGAAATTCCCGGAAGAGTCTGGCGTCCCTGCAAGTGTTCAGCTATGGCAGCAGGGACGCGAGGCGTAGATCGTGAAGCGGGCGGAATGAAATGTGACTTTTTTGTCACTCCTTCCACCCGAGTAGGTCTGGAAGGCTCTGTCTGGCTTTGTCCGAGGGAACTCCCCGATCTATATGCGCTTATGCATCGCGCTGGGTCCGTTGGTTGAAGCAGTTTTTCCAACGGCTCGAAACGTTAGTCACTAAGAGGACGAAAACATGCGTCTCCGCACGGCACTCCTTGCCATGACGTCGATGGTCGCCGCACCGTCGCTCGCCATGGCCAGCACGATCACCGGCCCGTACGTCAACATCGGCGGTGGTTACAACCTGGTTCAGCAGCAGCACGGCCGCTTCTCACCAACCACACAGGCTGACGGCACGTCTAGCAACAACGCTAGCAGCTCACGCCTCCGCCACAAGGACGGCTTCACGGGCTTCGGTTCGTTCGGCTGGGGCTTCGGCAACGGTCTGCGCGTTGAAGTGGAGGGTGTGTACAACTACTCCCAGATCAACCACCGCACGCCGACGGCAGTTCGTGGCTCCACGAACGGTTCTGACCAGGCTTATGGCGGTTTCGTCAACGTCCTGTATGACATCGATCTGGCCCACTTCGGCCTGAACGTTCCTGTCACGCCGTTCGTTGGTGTTGGCGCTGGCTACCTGTGGCAGCACTACAACCCGATCACGACGAACTATGCCAATGGTTCCGTCAACCGTATCGGTGGCACGCAGGGCAGCTTCGCGTACCAGGGTATCGTCGGTGCAGCTTACGACATTCCGGGCGTTCCGGGTCTTGCTGTCACGACCGAATACCGCTTCATCGGTCAGCAGTTTGCTGACGGCCCGTACCGCTCCACGGCCTACAACGGCTCTGGCGTTCACAAGGGCAACGTGAACTTCGACCCACGCTTCTCGCACCAGTTCATTCTGGGTCTGCGTTATGCGTTCGACACGGCTCCGCCGCCGCCGCCGCCGGCTCCGGTCATCGTTCCGCCGGCTCCGACGCCAGCTCGTACGTACCTCGTGTTCTTCGACTGGGACAAGTCTGACCTGACGGGCCGCGCTCGTGAGATCGTTGCTCAGGCAGCTCAGGCTTCCACGCACGTCCAGACAACGCGCATCGAAGTTAACGGCTACACCGATAACTCCGCAGCCCACCCGGGCCCGCGCGGTGAGAAGTACAACATGGGTCTGTCCCTCCGCCGCGCACAGAGCGTTAAGGCTGAGCTGATCCGTGATGGCGTTCCAGCAGCTGCTGTGGACATCCATGGTTACGGTGAGCAGAAGCCACTGGTTCCGACCGGCCCGAACACCCGCGAGCCGCAGAACCGTCGCGTCGAAATCATCCTGAAGTAATTCAGTTTGAAAAGACGTCGGAGCCCTCGGGCTCCGGGTTTCTGGAAAAGGCGTCCTTCGGGGCGCCTTTTTCTGTTTCAGAGCCTTTGCAGCCTCAATCTGCACACGCTAGAGCAATACCCACAGCCCCTCCGGAGATGTCCACTTGCGACGCACCCGAATTTTCTATCCACGTTCACGCCCGCAGGTGATTGATCAGTTCCTTCGATTTGGCGTCGTTGGGGCATTCGGCTTCTTCGTAGACTGGGGAAGCGTAGAGGCTTTGCGGCCAGAAATTGGCCTGATCGCTGCAACCATTGCAGCCTATTTTGTTGCCGCCACCGTCAACTGGATTCTGAACCGCGCCTGGACGTTTCGAACCTCGGCGGCCGATAACCAGCATCTGATCCTTCAGTGGCTCCGGTTCCTGATCGCAAATTCCTTCGGGTTCCTTCTGAACCGCGGAGCAGTCTTCCTGCTCTACGCCTTCGTGCCCTTCACAGTGCACCACCCTGTTACGGCACTCGCGATTGGTGCGGGTTGCGGGATGATGGCCAATTTCAACCTGTCCAGGCGCCTGGTTTTCAGAGCCAAAATTCCCGAAACTCCAATGGAACTTATGCAGATGGCTGTGGAGATCCCGGCAGCAGGCCTGACCTCTCCTGACCCGGAACCTCAAATGCCTATTCCACAACCAACCATGGAACCCTTTGAGCACAAGGCCCCCTGAGGCGCACATTTCCAAGCTGCTCACAATGGTCTAGGAGTAACGCTGGTTTTTCCCGTTTTCTCCGGAATCTGACGCTTCATCCCATGACCAGCACAAACGACATCCGCTCAGCCTTCCTCGAATATTTCGGGTCGAACGGCCATCGCATTGTTCCTTCAGCGCCCCTCGTACCGCAGAACGACCCTACCCTGCTGTTTACGAACGCTGGCATGGTTCCCTTCAAGAACGTTTTTACCGGCCAGGAAACGCGCCCTTACTCCCGCGCCACAACCGCTCAGAAGGTTGTCCGCGCAGGCGGCAAGCATAACGATCTCGACAACGTCGGTTATACCGCGCGCCATCACACATTCTTCGAGATGATGGGCAACTTCAGCTTCGGTGACTATTTCAAGGCCGAAGCCATCGAGTTCGCCTGGAACCTGCTCACGAGAGACTTTGGCCTTCCCAAGGAAAAGCTTCTCGCCACGGTTTACGCTGAAGATGAAGAAGCAGCAGATCTCTGGAAAAAAGTCGCTGGCCTGAGTGATGATCGCATCATCCGGATTGGTACGTCCGACAACTTCTGGCGAATGGGCGACACCGGCCCGTGCGGTCCCTGCTCCGAAATCTTCTACGATCACGGCGACAGCGTCTTTGGTGGCCCACCGGGCAGCCCGGATGAAGACGGTGACCGTTTCGTCGAGATCTGGAACCTCGTGTTCATGCAGTTCCTGGATCAGGCCGATGGTTCCCGCGACAATCTGCCGCGTCCTTCGATTGATACCGGGATGGGCCTGGAGCGTTTCGCTGCAATCATGCAAGGCAAGCGCGACAACTACGACACAGACACGATGCGCGCGCTGATTGAGTCTTCTGCTGACGTCATGCATCAGGATGCAGACGGACAGTTCAAGTCCAGCCATCGTGTGGTGGCGGATCATCTCCGCTCTACGGCTTTCTTGATCGCGGACGGCGTTCTTCCATCCAAGGAAGGCCGAGGCTATGTGCTGCGTCGCATCATGCGTCGTGCCATGCGCCATCTGCACATCATGGGCGCCAAGGAACCAGTTTTCTATCGCCTGCTCCCGGCCCTGATCCAGCAAATGGGCGCGGCCTATCCGGAACTCGTGCAACACCAAGCTCTCATCACTGAAACGATGAAGGGTGAAGAAGAGCGCTTCACAGCCCTTCTGGAACGCGGCCTGACCCTTCTGTCCGACGAAGTCAGCAACCTTGGAGACAAGCAGGCCCTTCCGGGCGATGTTGCCTTCAAGCTGTATGACACTTTTGGCTTCCCGCTCGATCTGACGCAGGACGCCCTTCGCGAGCAGGGCCGCACTGTCGATGAATCCGGCTTCGAAACAGCCATGGCTGAACAGCGCAAGCGTGCTCGCGCTGCGTGGGTCGGTTCTGGCGATACGGCAGCCGAGACCGTCTGGTTCGACGCACGTGACAAGCATGGTCCCAGCGAATTCCTGGGCTATGTGTCAGAAAAAGCCGATGCTGAAGTGCAGGGCATTTTCCGTGGAAACGACGAACTGGCCGAAGCCCCGGCTGGCGATGACATTATTGCCATCCTGCTGAACCAGACACCGTTCTATGGCGAAAGCGGCGGTCAGGTTGGTGATCACGGCACACTCACGGCCAACGGTCTGCGGGTGCAAATCACAGACACCCAGAAGCGCAACGGCGATCTGATCGTCCACTACGGCAAGGTTGTCGAAGGCACACTGAAGCCTGGCATGGCCGTTCATGCAGAGATCGACCATGGTCGCCGTACAGCCGTCCGTGGCCATCACTCAGCAACGCATCTTCTGCATGAGGCTCTGCGTCGCCAGATCGGCACGCACGTTACTCAAAAGGGCAGCCTGAACGCCCCTGAACGCCTACGCTTCGACATCAGCCAGCCTCGCCCACTGACGGACGCAGAACTTCAGGCTGTTGAAGCCGAAGTCAACGCCCGTATCCGTGAAAATGCGCCTGTCGAAACGCGCCTCATGACGCAGGAGCAGGCTGTTGCCGAGGGTGCAATGGCGCTCTTCGGTGAAAAATACGGCGACGAAGTCCGCGTTGTTTCCATGGGCGTCGGAGAGGAAGGCCGTCCCGCCTACTCCATCGAACTTTGTGGTGGCACGCATGTTGGTCGCGTGGGAGAAATCGGCCCGTTCCGGATCGTGTCAGAAAGCGGTGTGTCTGCGGGCGTTCGGCGCATTGAAGCTGTCTGCGGAATTGCCGCAGAAAATCTGGCACTTGAAACTGAAAGCCGCCTGAAACAGATCGCCGATCTTCTGAAGGTTCCGGTTTCTGATGCCGTCACGCGGGTCTCGGCTCTGCTGGAAGAGCGTAAATCGCTCAACAGCCAGATTTCAGAATTGCAGCGGAAACTGGCCACAGGCGAAGGTACGGCTGCAACCGAAACCATCAACGGCATCACACTTTCAGCCCGCAATCTGGGAGACGTCAGCCCCAAGGAACTCAAAAGCCTGGCGGACAGCATCTCCAAGCAGATCGAATCTGGCGTTGTTGCTCTTATTTCAGAAGCCGATGGCCGGGGCAGCATCGTGATTTCCGTCACACCAGATCTCAAAGACCGACTGAATGCTGTCACGCTTGTCCGTGCAGCATCTGAAGTCATGGGAGGAAAAGGTGGCGGCGGACGGCCAGATATGGCGCAGGCCGGTGGCCCCAATGCAAATGCAGATGAAGTCTTTGCAAAGCTGCGCGAGCACCTTGCTGCGTCATAAACCGTAACGACAACAGATGTCAGGGCAGTAACAAATCATGAGACTACCGTTTTACTGCTTTACCTGCCCTGACAAAGCCTCCTAACTGCTCACTAGTTTATAAAAAGGAGAACACCATGGCCTGTGGTCGTGATACTCTGGCAAAACTGCTGAGCGGTGTCCGTACATTCGAGACGGACGTCTATCCTGACAGTGCGGAGCTTTTTGAGAGCCTGGCGTCCAGCCAGTCTCCTTCCACGCTGTTCATCACCTGCGCCGACAGTCGGATCAGCCCGAGCCTCATCACCCAGACTGAACCGGGTGAGCTGTTCATTGTCCGGAATGTTGGCAACATCGTGCCGGCTTACGGTGAGATGCTGGGTGGCGTTTCTTCTGCCATCGAGTACGCCGTTGCGGCACTCAAGGTAAAGAATGTCGTCATCTGCGGCCATTCCAACTGTGGCGCCATGAACGCCCTGCTGGACCTGAACGCACCGAAGCTGGACGCTCTTCCGACTGTTCGCAGCTGGCTGCGCAACGCAGAAGCAGCACGTGCAGCTATGGGTGATCTGAAGGCAGACGATGCCGGCCCGGCAGACATCCGCCAGCTGGCAGAATACAACGTCCTGCTTCAGCTTGCTCACCTGAGAACCCATCCCGCGGTCGTTCGCGCCCTCTCTCAGGGCACACTGACCCTGCAGGGCTGGTTCTACGACATTCCGAAGGGTGAAATTCTCATTCTGGATGAAAAAACCCGCACGACCCGCTCCATCGAAAGCGTTCTTTCGGAAATGGGCGCAACACAGAAAGAAGCCGTCTGAGGTTTCTTGCCACACTAACCCTCGCCGCATGTTTTCTATGCGGCGAGGCTTTTCCAGCCCAAGCCAGAGACATCAAGCTCTCAACCTGGAATCTGGACTGGCTCTCCCTTCGCCAGACGGGAGAGCCAGCACTCCCCGACGATGTTCATGGTCGTAAACCCCGAGACTTCATTCGGCTGCATCAATACGCGACCCACCTGAACGCAGATCTCATTGCCTTTCAGGAAGTGGATGGCCCCGAACCTGCAGCGCAGGTCTTCGATCCCCAAACCTACAAGATCATTCTGTCCAACGCGCCCGTTATCCAGCGTGTCGGCCTAGCTGTCAGACGCCCGCTGAGCGTAACGGTGAATGAAGAACTCTCAGCCTTGGATGTTACCGCTCCCGATGCGCCCCATCACCTGAGAACCGGCCTTGATGTCACGGTGTCAGACGGAAAAAGCCATCTCCGTATTCTAGTTGTGCATCTGAAAACCGGCTGCTGGGATCAGCCTCTCACTCAACGCAAACATTCCTGCCCGACCCTGTATCAACAGTTCCAGATCCTGGAAGACTGGATTGCAGAGCGTCAGGACGAAGGAGAGTCCTATGCGGTTCTCGGTGACTTCAACCGCCGCCTGACCATGCATGACCCGCTCATGCAGCAGATTGAGCATGATGCGCCCGTTCTTCTCACCACAGCAGGCAAAGCCAGCCCCTGCTGGAATGGAGAATACTTCATCGACCACATCCTCCTTGGTAACGAAGCCCGCAGTTGGCTCGTCCCAGAGAGTCTGCGGGTTATGACCTATCAAAACGATAGTGCGCCGGAAGGATTGTCTGACCACTGCCCCGTTTCGGTGCGCCTGCACCTACCTTGACCGAAGCAGCATCGGGGAAAGTGTTTTCCAGAACGGAATTATGCCTCATGAAGGCATGTGCTTCCCGCTTCTGGTTCAAGGTTCCAACATGTCGCAGTCTCTATCCTGGCCCATCACGCCACTTCAGCCAGATGTTCAGGTGTCGGCTGACCGCCCTCTCCCTCCCCTGACGACTGAGCAGGAAGAGGCTGTCTCGCGCGTCTGGGCCAAGGCACTTTCGACTTATCCCAACCTCTACAATGGCCGCGTCTTCTGTGCCGATGAAATCACTCCAGCCCGCATTCACGGCCACTGGTCCGAATACCGTCGCGTTCTTGCACAGATGAAAGAACCAGACGTTTATGGAGCGCACATCCTGCGCCCACTGGCCGTTGTGGGGTTGATGTTTACGCAAGACGGCATTGTCATTGGCAGACGCGCAGAGACTTCGATCTATCTTCCTGGATATTGGCAGGGCGCTCCAGCAGGAAATGTTGAAAGCCGCGCACAGGAAAGCACCATAGATCTCGCCGCGCAGCTTCTGGCGGAATGTGAAGAAGAACTTGGACTCGTCACAGCGGAATGCAGGGTTGGACCGTCCCTTTTGGCCTGCGAGCATCCCTCATCCCATATCGTGGATATCGGGATGCGCATTGACGTCTCCCTGACTTTTGAGGACCTTCAGACGCGATGCCGCGAGCAGGGCAACGCCGAATATGGCGCACTGCACCTGATCCGCCCAGATCACACACCTGAAGGCCCAATGGTCCCGACCCTGGCCGCTCTGCTGGAACTGTCCTGATGCCGTATTTCACTCTCGATACTTCCAGCCTTCGACACTGGCTGACAGAGCATGCCGATCTTGCATCCCGCCTTGGTGGAAACCCGGCAGACTGGACGATCCGCGAGGTCAGCGACGGTAATCTGAACACGGTTTTTATTGTGGCCGGTCCGGATGGGCAGCTTTGCTGCAAGCAGGCTCTGCCTCATGTTCGCGTGGCACCAGAATGGCCCATGCCTCTGCAACGTGCGCTGTATGAAGCCCGTTATATGCGCGCAACGGCAGACGCTGTTCGCCCAGCCGCGCCAGAGCTGTATTTCTATGATGATGAGATGTTCCTGCTCGTCATGGAGTGCCTGACGCCACATGAGGTCCTGCGCTCTGCACTGATCCACGATGATGCACAGCCGGGCTTTTCGACCAGTATCGGCCAGTATGTCGCTCGTAGCGTACACGCGACGAGCTGGATCAGCCGCCCCTTTGAAGTCGGCTCGAAACTTCTTGAGGAGTTCTCGGGCAACACGGCACTCACCCGTATTACCGTCGACCTGATACTCACCGATCCGTTTCGTCCCTGCTCCCGCAACCCGGAACCGGAGGCGGCTCTTCTGCCGGATGTGACAGCCCTGCAAGGAAATAAGCCTCTTCACCGCGCAGTCGGGGTGCTTCAGGATCGTTTCCTGACGGCACGACAGGCCCTTCTACATGGAGACCTTCACACAGGCTCCATCATGCTGCATCGCAATGATGTTCGTGTAATTGACGGCGAGTTTGCCACAATGGGGCCAATCGGCTTCGACTGTGGACTTTATTTGGGCAATCTGGCCCTTCACGCCTGCGCAGCGCCCCACAAGCAGGATTTCATTAGAACCGAGATCATTGCCTTCTGGAGCAGCTTTACAAACGAACTCCGCGCCCTGCTGAAAACGGACGGAGGAGACGTGTGGGCGCTATCAGACGAAACGCAGCGCGAAGAACTGCTCGAAAATTTCTTGACGAGCATCCTTCAGGACACGGCAGGTTTCTGTGGTCTTGAAATGATCCGTCGAACTATCGGTTTTGCCCAGGTTGCAGATTATACACTCTGCCCAACCCCAGAAAATCGCACGCAGGCACGCCGCAAAGCTCTCCAGACAGGCCAGCATCTCATCCTTGACGCGTCCACCGTCCAGAACCTGAGCGACGTTCTCGCCTTACTGCCACTCGTTTGAGATCATGACTAACAGTCGATCTAGATAGTCCGATTTTTTTGTCTCTGCCTCGGAGTCTGTTCGCATCCATTTCTGATGCTTAAATTACGGGACAGAGTGAAAGAACCGATGCCAAGCCGATCTATCTGTTTCGCAAACTCCCACCAGAGGCGCCCGTACTCAAGGTCTTTTCAAATTGCTTTGATGAACTTTAAGAAATGCAGCCTTACTTAAGATGGCAGGCCAGAATATGGGATTTTACTCAGGCTGCCTCCAAGCAGAAGAAATATTGACCGTGGAAAATTAAAGATGATCAGACTAAATACATCCAAGTACAGAATTGTAGAATCTAAGAATTCAGACAAATCACCTCTTACTAGCAGCCAAAAATATCCAGATTTTCAATACAAAAAAGTCTATTACCTTGGGACGCGTAGCGTTTCTTTGCCTATCATAGGTCAAAGATGACAACTGAACTGGTTATATCATCCACATAAAACTCGTAGCGATTGCTATTTATCAAACGAAATCAACGCAACAGCCTGAGGACAAAACCGTTCATACAATTTTTCAGGAAACACCCGTCAAAATCGCTGCTGCACCTACTATTACCACCGATTTCAAGCTAGCCACTTGGCGACACTATCCAAGCCTTGAGTCAGCAGCTTTTCGGCTCGCTCCTGAGTATCTGCCTCCACATACATGCGCAACTCCGGGGCATTGCCCGACGGACGTAGGTGGATGATGTCACCATGCTTGAAGATCATACGTATGCCATCCGTTTCATTTACATGTGCTACAGGACCGCAGGCAGCTACAAACCCCAGCGCTTCGGCTACACCGGGAACATCGTCACGAAGTATCTGAAGCTGTGCTTTACTGCGTTCCGTAGATATCTCTTTCAAACGGTCACTGACAGTAAAGCGAGACGGAAGAATAAGGAGAAGTTCTTCAAGCCCTCCCCGATATTTCTGCGCCATAATCAACGCACAAATCATCGGAAGAACAGCATCCCGCGTTGGAAGTGACCGAAGTATTTTCCCATCTCGCATAATATCGCTGACTAACAGGAAACCACCATTAGCCTCATACCCCATGGACGGAATAACGCCTTCTGCCACAGCATCCATCATAGCTGAGACAACAAATGGCGAACCAATACGCGTCCTTCGAACAGAGGGTACAAATCCTGACGCTTCAAGCGCCGTATTGCTACTAACTGGTGTCGAGACTGCAGCAGCTCCTAACTTCTGTGCGGCCAAGATGCCCAAGACGTCGCCACGGATCCAGCGCCCCCTCTGATCGGCCAGAAGAGGGCGATCAGAGTCGCCATCTGTGGTAAGGATGGCATCGTATAGGCCTTCTTGACCCCAACCACGTGCCAGATTGACGTCTTCTGGCCGCACGGCCTCCGTATCCACCGACACGAAGACATCAGAACGTGCCAAAGGCACCGCTTTTCCGCCCAAAGCTTCAACAACACTTACAAGAACGTCGCGACCTACAGCGGAATGTTGGTAAATTCCCAATGTTAAGCCATTCAGCGAGTCAGCACCAAAAAAGTGGCGATATCGCTCTATGTAGTCCGTTACAACGTCTGTGACGGCAGGCAATGCAACATCTATTTTAAGCGCACCTTGAGCATCAAACCATCCCTCTGGCAGGACAACATCCTGCGCCCGCATGATAGCTTCGTCGCTCTTCAAAAACTCGCCAGAAATACGATTGAATTTGATCCCATTACGATTATCAGGAATGTGACTTCCAGTGACCATAAGCGAGGGAATACCGCGGGAAAATGCATAAAAACTCAGAGCAGGTGTTGGTACGAAACCACAAAATACTGGCTGCCCCTTCATCCATGTAATGGCCGCAGCACAAGCACGCAGAATACGTGGCGTGCTGGGACGAAGATCTCCCGCAATAGCAACAGATGCCTTAGGGGAGAATTCACCCAACGCTTCCAAGTGCTTTAGATACCCGACAGTATACGCGAAACACACAGCATCCGTCATAGCGGAAACGAGACCACGGGCCCCGCTGGTTCCGAATTCAACACCGGAATTTACCATCCACTCTGAAATTTTCATGTCTATCACTGCCTCCACTTTAATAAATTAATACAATATTTCGTGATATTGAGAATATTTATTATATTCCACGAAATCATACTCTACTTATATCTAATTTACTCAAAGATGATTTTTTTATTTCTGGAATCCATTCTGAAAATTAAAAACCTCGCTCACTGAGATAGTGAGCGAGGTTTAAAAATCAGACCGAAGCCAGACCGATCTGCTTGATATCGTGGAACGCCAGGTCAGGGTTCATTTCGATAGTCCGGCGCATCATGAAGGACGAACTGGCAAGGAAAACCGGATCTCCATCCAGATCATCGGCCATAGATGAGCGGTTCACCATCATGAACGCCTCGATCTTCTCGCGACTTCCCGTAATCCAGCGTGCCAACGTGAAGGGTGTGTTTTCGAACCCGATAGACACGCTGTATTCACCTTTCAGGCGAGACTGAAGCACGTCCAACTGGAGCGTTCCCACCACGCCAACAATCGGCGGCAAGCCATCCTGCGGACGGAAAAGCTGCACAACGCCCTCCTCGGCCAACTCTACCAGAGCCTGACGCAGCTTCTTGGCTTTCATGGCATCATCGAGACGAACACGACGCAGAATTTCAGGCGCGAAGTGTGGCACACCTGTGAAACGAAGTTCTTCACTTTCACTCAGTGTATCGCCAATACGGAGCGTCCCGTGATTGGGAATGCCAACCACGTCCCCACCAAAAGCTTCCTCAGCCAACTGACGATCACGCGCGAAGAAGAACTGCGGCGTATGAAGGGCAAACTGCTTGCCAGTCCGCACATGCTTCAGGCGCATACCGCGCGTCAAACGCCCCGAACACACACGGGCAAAAGCCATGCGGTCACGGTGGTTCGGGTCCATGTTGGCCTGAATTTTGAAAATCAGCGCCGTTACCTGTTGTTCGCTGGCCTGAACTTCACGGGTTTCCGTCGGTTGGGCACGCGGAGCCGGGCCGTAAGCGACAAGGGCATCCAGAAGATCGGTCACACCGATTTCTTTCATGGCCGAACCAAAGAACACCGGAGACAAATGCCCGGCATCAAAGGACTCACGGTCGAATTCAGGTAGAGCGGCTTCTACCAGTTCCAGATCTTCCCGGAGCTGCACCATCCGCGGATCAGTCTCATCAACCGCATCCTTGGTGTGAACTTCACGCGTGCGGATATCAAACGTGCCGATAAACGTCGCGGCGCGGCCGATCGGCCACGTAGCAGGCGAGACGTCCAAAGCAAGAGAGTTGGAAATTTCGTCCAGCAGCGCAAAGCAATCCTGTGCTTCACGATCCATCTTGTTGATGAACGTGATGATCGGAATGTCGCGTAAGCGGCAGATTTCGAAGAGCTTGCGCGTCCGGTCTTCGATACCCTTCGCTGCGTCGATCACCATGACCGCACAGTCCACAGCCGTCAGGGTACGATAGGTGTCTTCGGAGAAGTCTTCATGGCCCGGTGTATCAAGCAGGTTGAAAACACATCCACCGTATTCAAACGTCATGACGGACGTCACAACCGAAATGCCACGATCGCGCTCAATACCCATCCAGTCAGACTTGGTACGGCGGCGCTCACCTTTGGCACGCACGTTTCCGGCAAGCTGAATGGCACCACCAGCCCGAAGAATACGCTCGGTCAGGGTCGTCTTACCGGCATCCGGATGGGAGATGATGGCGAAAGTCCGCCGACGGGCGATCTCGCGGTTGATTTCGGCGCTGAGAGCTTCGGACATGGAGACTCCGGGAGAGACTGGAAGCCGGGGGCTTTAAAATGAGAAACGCCGGACGGGATGACCCGCCCGGCGTTTTCCGGTCGCTTGCTGATCCAGGTCCGAAGACCCGGGATCGGAATTAGCGGGAGTAGAACTCGACGACCAGGTTCGGTTCCATCTGCACCGGATACGGCACGTCAGAGAGAACCGGCGTACGCAGGAACGTACCCTTCATCTGGCGATGATCGACTTCAACGTATTCCGGCGTGTCGCGCTCGCCCGTCTGCACGGAGTCAAGAACGATGGCGAGGTGCTTGGACTTCTCGCGCACTTCGATGACGTCGCCTTCCTTCACGAGGTAGGACGGAATGTTCACCTTCTTGCCGTTGACCGTAACGTGGCCATGGCTGATGAACTGACGTGCTGCGAACGGCGTGATCGCGAACTTCAGACGGTACACAACGGCGTCCAGACGACGCTCCAGCAGACCGATCAGGTTCTCGGAGGTATCACCCTTACGACGGACGGCTTCGTCGTAGTACTTGCGGAACTGCTTCTCGCTGATGTTGCCGTAGTAGCCCTTGAGCTTCTGCTTGGCCATCAGCTGGATGGAGAAGTCAGAAGGCTTCTGCTTACGACGCTGACCATGCTGACCCGGACCGTATTCACGACGGTTCACAGGGGACTTTGCACGGCCCCAAAGGTTTACGCCGAGACGGCGATTGATCTTGTACTTGCTCTCAAGACGCTTTGACATGGGTTAACCCCTGTTCATACATCAGGCCCGCCCCATGCTGCATGGCGAGCCGTTTTGTTGCACCGGTAGGCCTCTCCCCGAATTGGGAAAGACGGGCGCGCACCCAAAAACCGGAGCCTGCGGGGTACAGAAACCCGCTTTATTGGTCCGGCCGGTACGTCCACGTTTCCGGCAGTGGACCCGCGCCTAACAGGTCTCGCTCTGTCATGTCAATGAAAGGACGAGTCTGACCCTTGTTATTTTCTCACATCGGAGGCCTATAAAGCGCGCAACCCTTCCCTGGGGATTTGCGCTAACGGTCTGGTACTCCCCATGAATCCGGGAGCCATGTCTTTTTGAGTTTGCCCATGAAAATCTATCGCTTCAATCCCAAGGCTGGCCGCATCGCTGAGGGTTCCCTCGAAGGGCTGATCCAGTCTCTGGATTCACCGCCCCCGCCCAAGCCAGGCGAGAGCGCCATCAAGCGCGCCTTCAAGAGATTCGGTCTCGCGCAGATGCATATGTCGCATCTCGTGATTGATGACCGCACGATCTATCTGCGCGGCAAGGCCGATTCCGCCAAAGCGCGTGACCAGATGATCCTCACGGCGGGTAACGTCGCTGGCGTGGCTGCTGTGGAAGCGGAAATCCAGGTTCCCCCCGGCACACCTGATCCGAAGTTCCTTGAAATCAAGACAAGCCATAACCTTGATGAGGTCGCCGAGAAGCTGCCGGAAGATATTTCTGGCGATGAGCTTCTTGATGCAAATCAACCGCTTGTCACAAGCAAGGATGACATTTATCCGGGTCAGACAATTCGCCTGCCAACGGAGAATTGAACTGACCTGCCCGGACACTTCCACGTGAGTGTGTTCGGGTAGCTTTTCAGGGTCCGGATGGTAGGCGGGTTTTCCCCTTATTCCGGACCTTTTCCATATGGAATTAATCGAACCAGTCGATGTCGAGCGGGTGCGTCCACCCCACGGTGTCGAGCCAGCCATGTTTGCTCTCATGCTGGCGACATTTACGATTGGGACTGGCGAATTCGCCATGATGGGCCTTCTGCCCGAATTCTCCCATTCCCTTGGTATTTCCATTTCCCGCGCCAGTTCCGTCATTTCAGCTTATGCGCTGGGTGTCGTGGTCGGAGCACCCCTCATTGCGGTTGCTGGTGCAAAACTCCCCCGTCGCACACTACTGCTGGCTATGCTTGTGCTGTTCCTTGTGGGGAATATCGGTACAATCCTGATGCCGAACCTGCTCGACATTGAAGTCATGCGCTTCATCACCGGGCTCCCTCACGGCGCCTTTTTCGGTGTTTCCGCGCTCGTTGGCGCCTCCATGGTTGAGCGCGCAAGACGTGGCCGCGCAGTCGGACGCGTTCTGTCGGGCATCATGATCTCCACGGTCGTGGGGTCGCCCCTGTCCACCTACGCCGCCAATCATCTGGGCTGGCGCGTCGCTTATGGTGCAATCTCTGCGCTTGGACTGCTCTGCTTCCTGGCGCTCTGGTACTTCGCGCCACGCGACAAGCCCCATCCAGACGCAAATGCACTCGCTGAACTTGGAGCTTTCAAACGGCCTCAGGTGCTCCTGACGCTTCTGACAAGCGCCATTGGCTTTGGTGGCCTCTTTGCAGTGTACACGTTCCTTACTACTGCCCTGTCAGACGTAACGCATCTCCCGGACTGGGCCGTTGCGCTTTATCAGATCGTCTGGGGGCTCGGCATGGTTGCTGGCAATTCGTTTGGCGGTGCCATGGCGGACCGGAATATCAACCGGACGATCCTTTTCTCTCTGGCTGCCAGTTGCGTGTTCATGATCGGGTTCTGGCTACTCCTGCCATCCCCTGTCGCCATGCTGCTGATCACGTTCCTGATCCCGGCAACGCTGATCGGCATTTCCCCAGCCATTCAAACGCATCTGATGGAAGTTGCAGGAGATGCCCAAACCCTTGCCGCATCCCTGAACAATTCGGCTTTCAACATTGCCAATGCTGCGGGCACATGGCTCGGAGCCTATCTGGTGAGTTCAGGGCATGGTTTGGGATCGATCGGGTGGGGTGCCGCGCTGCTCTCCGCCGGTGGGTTTGTGGCTTATCTGATTACGATGGCGCAGGCTCGGCTTTCCGCATCACGCTGAACAGTCGAACTCCCAAGGCGACAGAGCTCACCGTGAGCGCTGCCGCCATGCCGATCCAAAGGCCTTCCGCACCCCAGTGCTGCTGGAAGGCCAACCATCCCCCAAAGACAAGACCAATCAGGCCATAATTCGTGACAGCAATCACCATTGGCCAGACCGCATCACCGCACCCACGCAGGGCGCCGCTGAACACAACCTGAAGTCCGTCCACAATCTGGTAGATCCCGGCAATCTTCATAAGCGTGATCACCAATGCAGCCGTAGACGGATCAGGAGCATGCCCCGTGAAGTACAGGCTGACGATTTTTTCTGGCCAGATCAGCAACAAGGCTGAAGACAGAACAGACCAGATGAGCACCACCCAGATACCGGTCCAGGCGGCCCGGCGGCTTTGATCCATTCGCCCTGAACCCCGCCAGTATGCCACCCGAACATTGGTGGCCTGACCAATAGCCAGACACACCATGAACAGCAGTGCGCTCACGTTGACTGCAACCTGATGGGCTGCCAGGCTTTGTGTTCCAAGCTGCCCGGCCCGCAGGCTCGTGATCTGAAACATGAGAATTTCAGCAGCAGCTCCCATCATCATGGGCAAACCGAGCTTCAATAGTTCCTTCATGATAGGCCAGCGCACAGGGGCTGGCTTCATAACGGCCCGCACTCGCGGATGCATCAGACACAATCCGGTCAGCGCAAAACTGATCGCCCAGCCTGTCAGAGTTGTGGCTGTGGCGGAGCCATACATCCCCATCGCAGGCAGCCCGAACCATCCATGAATGAGCGCTGCATTGGTGATGCCATTGCAGAGCGCCATGGCAGGCATGATCCACAGCAGAAGCGTTTCCGCCCCAAGCGATGGGAGCGCCACACGCAGCACACCAATCACGGCCAGATCCGGCAGCAGGGACAACAGAAGGATATGAATGAAGTGGCTGCCCTGGGTCACCACGTCCCCGGGCTCCGCCAACCACGCAAACAACGGCTGCACGAACCATAAGAGCAACGCACAGGGAATAAAGATCAGCAGTGCCAGAACGAACGCAGCGCTCATGACACTGCGACCGTCATGAGAATCCCGTCCGTGATCTTCCGCCCCACGACTATGAGACAGAAGAACGCCAGCTCCACCCAGAATGGTCTGGCAGGTCACCATGGTGGTAAAGAAAAAAGTATTGGCCAGACCGCCGACCGCCACTTCAGCTACCCCCAGACCGCCCAGAAGGATGGTGTCCGTAACGCCCATCGACATTTCGGAAAGCTGGGAAAGTGCAAGCGGAAGAGCCACGCGGAGCAGGGCAAGAGCATGCCCGCGTGAAGAGGTCGGATCTTTGAAGGTTCTACACATAAGCCTCACTATCGCAGTGCAGATCATACAGACAAGAGTAACAAAGCCTGTTGCACCAAAACGGTGGCTGGCGCATTGATCCCATCTATGGCCGATCCCGTTCCTCACGTGCTCCGTCTGCACGACACCCACGCGCGCGAAAAGCGACTGTTCACACCACTCGATCCGCAGAATGTGCGGGTCTATTTCTGTGGACCCACAGTCTATGACCGTGCGCACCTGGGCAATCTGCGCGCCATGATGGGCGCGGATATCCTGATTCGACTGCTCCGCGTGCTGTATCCACGTGTCACCTATGTCCGCAACGTCACAGACGTGGACGACAAGATCACAGCCCGAGCGAAAGAAAACGGTGAGGACATCTCCGCCCTCACCGCCCGTACGACTGAAGCCTTTCATGAAGATTTGGCGTCACTCGGGATTCTGCCACCGGATATCGAGCCCCGCGCAACACACCACATTGGTGAGATGCTGGACATGATCGGCCGCCTGATCGAAAACGGGCATGCGTATGAAGCCGAAGGGCACGTCCTGTTCGCGGTCCGGAACTTTTCCTCTTATGGCGAACTCTCCGGCCGCTCGCTGGATGACATGATCGCGGGCGCCCGCGTCGAAGTGGCTCCTTATAAACGTGACCCCGGCGATTTCGTGCTCTGGAAGCCCTCCACACCAGATCAGCCCGGTTGGGACAGCCCTTATGGTCGTGGTCGCCCCGGCTGGCATATCGAATGCTCGGCCATGTCACACCGGTATCTGGGCGAGAGCTTCGATATTCATGGGGGTGGCGACGACCTGCTCTTCCCGCATCATGAAAACGAGCGTGCACAGTCTCTGTGCTGCTATCCGGGCAGCAAGTTCGCCACGCACTGGCTCCATAACGGTATGCTGCTCTCCAACGGGGAGAAAATGTCCAAGTCTCTGGGCAATTTCTTCACCATCCGGGAAGTCCTGGAGAAGTCTCCGGCGGAACCGCTGCGCCTCCTGTATCTGGGCGCGCATTACCGGTCGACGCTGGATTTCACGTGGGACAAGCTGGAAGAAGCCCGCCGTATTCTGGATCGCCTCTACCGCGCCCTTGAGCGTGGTGACGCGCAGCAAGGTGCAAACGTTCCGGCCAGCGTGCTGGATGCCCTGTGTGATGATCTGAACACGCCCCTCGCCATCGCTGCCCTGCACCCACTGGCAGACGCTGCCATGCAGGGCGATCAGGAAGCCGCATCCGGTCTTCTGGCCGCTGGCAAACAGCTTGGTCTGTTTCAGGTTTCCCCGGCTGAATGGTTCCGCTCAGGCGTTGATGCGTCCGCCATCGAAGCGCTGATCGAGGAACGTCTGGCAGCCCGCAAAGCCCGCAACTTCGCCCGCGCGGATGAAATTCGGAACCAGCTTGCTGCAGACGGCATCACGCTGGAAGACGGCCCCGGCGGCACAACATGGCGGAAGGCATAATCTCATGACCGGACGTGATGGTGGTGCCGATCTGGAACCGATCGGCGAATTTGACCCCGTTGTTATTCTCGTGCGCCCGCAGTTAGCCGAAAACGTCGGTACGACTGCGCGCGCCATGGCGAATGGCGGCCTGTTTCACCTGCGCCTCGTCGCCCCACGGGATGGCTGGCCGCAGGAACGCGCCTGGCCTGCGTCTTCCGGCGCCCATCGTATCCTCGACAACGCACAGGTTTTCGAAACGGTCGATGAGGCCGTGGCTGACCTGCACCGCGTTTTCGCCACCTGCCCCCGCCCCCGCCATGTCGTGAAGCCTGTCATGACGGCTCGTGGGGCAGCGGCGGAACTCCGGGTCGCTTCTACGCGCGGTCTGCGTACCGGCATCCTGTTCGGGCCAGAACGGGCGGGCCTCGACGTCGAAGACATGGCCCGCGCCGATACGCTGGTGCGTTACCCGCTCAATCCGAAGTTCATGTCTCTCAACCTCGCGCAGGCCGTGCTCGTCATGGCCTATGAGTGGTATCTGACCGAAGACATGACGCCCCCGCGCGAGCTCATGACCAATGAGACGCATGTGGCTACCAAGGGCGAGCTGGAAAACTTCATGTCCCATCTGCTGCGGGAACTTGATGACTGTGGTTTCCTGCGGAACGAGCAGAAGAAACCGGGCATGATCCGCAATCTGCGGCATTTCTTCACACGAGGCGAAGTCACCGAACAGGAACTTCGCACGCTCCATGGCGTGGTCAGCGAACTGGTCAGCGCCAGAAAGGCAAGACGGTAAGACCATGATCCACTGGCGACACAGGCACCGGATGCATCCACGGCCTGAGGCGCTGGTGGTCGAAACGGCCAACCGCATCCGGGCCCATGTTCTGGAAGAAAATGGCCGGGGCGACATTATCCGTACCGGTCTGAAAGACGGTTCTCTGGGGGACCTCTATCACCATCTGATGACCATGACATGGGGGGCGTTCTTCTGGGCGTCCCTCGCTCTGTATCTGGGCATCAATATCGGCTTTGCCTGCCTTTACTACATGATCCCCGGCAGCGTCAGCGGCGTCCCGCACGGGGATTTTCTTGATGACGTGTTCTTCAGTGTCCAGACGATCTCGACCGTTGGATACGGCACGATGGCCCCGGTTGGACGTCTGACCAACACCATCGTGTCCTTTGAAGTGCTCGCCGGCATGATGCTCAATGCGCTCGCAACAGGGCTGGTCTTTGCTCGCTTCTCGCGCCCAAGAGCCCGTATCCTGTTCAGCCATGTCGCCGTCGTGGCCTATGATGACCTAATCCCGACACTCACCATTCGCATCGCGAACCGTCGTCGCACGCTGATCCTGTCTGCCAACGTTGAAATGACCCTGACGCGCCTGATGCCGGACGATCATGGGCGACTGGTCCGCCGTTTCGACAGACTGGCGCTAATCCAGTCGCATGTTCCGATCTTCCGGATCAGCCTGAACGCCACACACATGATTGATGAGACCAGCCCGCTTTATGGCCTGTCAGCAGACACGCTGATTGACCAGAATGCGGAAATCATCATCACGATGGATGGGACAGACGAAATCTCCTCCCAGACACTCTTCGCACGACATGCCTACGAGATCGGCCATGTGAAACACGGATACCGTTTCTCGGACATGATCCATCACCGCCCGGATGGCAGGGTCGAGGTCGACTTCACCCGGTTCCACACAACCGAACACGGGGACCACGAGCCGATTGATCCGTCCACAGCGCATGAAAGGCACCATCACCATGTCTGACACCCAGCACAGCTTCGGAAAAAATGGCCTGACGGCAACGGTTTCCGCCCATGGCGCAGAGCTGACCTCCCTGCGGACCACTTCAGGGCAGGACCTGCTCTGGAACGCTGGCCCCGCCTGGAAACGCCATTCGCCCGTTCTGTTTCCCATCGTTGGAAAGCCGCCGGAAGATACGGCGCTGAATGGCCACCCCGTTACGCTGAGCCAGCATGGCTTCGCCCGTGACATGACATTCCGCTGGCTCGAACGAACAGAAACCGGCTGTGTTCTGGAGCTGGAAGATACACCCGAAACATGGCAGCTCTTCCCGGCGGCATTTCGGCTGCATCTGATCTACCGGATGGAAGAAACCGGCCTGCACGTCGGCTATGTTCTGACCAACCCGTCCGAAGATGCCACGCTACACGCGTCCCTTGGTGTGCATCCGGCTTTCATGTGGCCCCTGAACCCAGAAACGGGCCGCGAAAATCATCGCCTGACCTTTGACACGAATGAAGCCGATCATATCCGGCGCATCAGCCCGGATGGTCTGCTTCCAGAGGCAGTCCCATCCCCAATCCATGACCGGATTCTTCCGCTGGCAGACAGTCTGTTCGAAGCTGACGCCATCATCCTTCTGGATGCCCGCAGCAAGGCTGTCGATTTTACGGGCCCCGACGGAAGCGGCCTGCGCGTGCGTTGGGACGGGTTCAAGGATCTTGGACTCTGGACCAAGCCAGGCGCCGGTTTCCTGTGCATCGAGCCATGGTACGGTTACGCCACACCCGTTGGATTCAGCGGCGATTTTTCGGAAAAGCCGGGTCTGCTGCATCTACAGCCTGGCGAAAGCTGGGAAGCTTTCTGGAGCGTCGAACCCGCCTGACGCCCGGAAGTGGGAATGCCCGGACAAACGAGCATTCCCACTCATCACTCAGGCGCCAATAGCGTCCTGAAGACGTGACACCGTCCGGGCGTGTCCCATTAGGTTCAGAAGAACATGCAGTTCTGGGCCGTTATCCTCACCCGTAAGGGCAAGGCGCAACGGCATAAACAGGCTCTTGCCCTTACGACCTGACTTTTCCTTCAAAGCCGTGGTCCAGTCCTGCCATGTGGTTTCGCCCCATGGCTCGGCAGGAAGGGTTTCAAGCGCCTGCTGAAGAAATTCACGGTCTTCCGGCTGCGACGGCGGAATGATCGTGCCCTGCGTCACATCCCACCAATGCGGGATTTCAGCCGTCAGATCGACATTACCGCGCACTGCATTCCAGAATTCTTCCGTCGCCTCGGCTGGAAGGTGTTCCTTCGCCACCGAGAACGGCAGATTATGCAGAGCCTTGCGGTTCAGAGCCAGAAGCTGGCGCATATCGAACCGCGCCGCAGACTTGGAAACATGGGAGATTTCGTATGCCGCAATCGCCTCTTCCATCGTCATGACTTCCGGATCATCGGACGTCCCAACGCGTGCCAGATACGACACGATGGACATCGGCTCAATCCCATCCTGACGAAGCGACTTGAGGCCCAGCGCATCGAAACGCTTGGACAGCTTTCCGCCGTCAGAATCCAGCAGCAACGGCAGATGCGCGAACGTAAAGCGATCCGGCTTTGCACCCAGCGCTTCTGCAATATCGATCTGAACACCCGTGTTCGTCACATGGTCTTCACCGCGGACGATATGCGTGATGCCCATTTCCAGATCATCAACAACTGACGCCAGCGTGTAGAGGATCGTACCATCCGCGCGGATTAGAACCGGATCGGAGATTGCCGTCAGCTTGACGGAGCAATCGTCCATGACGAGATCCTGCCACTTGCGGCTGCCATCCGTCAGCTTGAAGCGCCAGTGCGGCGTTTTGCCATTGGCTTCGGCACGTGCCCGCTGGTCAGGCGTCAGTTTCAGCATAGCGCGATCATAGATCGGGGCCTTGCCCGCCCGGATGCGCATCTCACGCTTGGCGTTCAGTTCGTATTCGGTCTCGAAACACGGATACAGCCGACCAGAGGCTTTCAGCTTGTCGATCGCCGCAGCATACCGCTCCATCCGCGCGGACTGACGGGCCTCTTCGTCCCAGTCCAGACCGAGCCACGCCAGATCCTTACGGATCGCGTCCTCATATTCAGGCTTGCTGCGCGCGACGTCCGTATCGTCGATACGCAGGAGGAACTTGCCGCCATGACGGCGGGCGAACAGGAAGTTGGCGACGGCCTGACGGGCGTTACCAACATGGAGATAGCCGGTTGGCGATGGGGCAAAGCGCAGTTTCATGCCGCCTTAATGCCGCATGATTGCGCGTCATGCCAGATGCATGAAGCATCGTGCTCAGAACACCCGACACTCTCCAGTTTCTCGACACTCCGCCGGCCAAATAAAACATGGACATTCTACCGATATAACATAACGGGAAACCGGAATACTTGCCCCACAAACATGGACTAAAAAGAAACGTTTTTTCCTTCAGTCCATCCTGTTGTATAAAGGCGAAGAACAGACACTCACGACTGACGATTTTTTCTGCGATCGGAGTGATGATCCGTTTTTTGATTTAAGAGGACCCCTGATGAGAAAACTTCTCATTCCTGCCATTCTGGTAATCGGCATTATTGCCCTGCTGGGATCAAGCTATAACCGTTTCATGGGAGCGGACCAGAACGTCAAGGAACAGATGGGTCAGCTTCAGAACGAAGTTCAGCGCCAGACCGACCTGATTCCCAATCTGGTCAACACAGTCAAAGGCTATGCCACCCACGAGCATGACACCCTGACGGATTACGCTGCGGCACGTTCGGGTGAAACGCCCCTGAACCGCATTGATCCCCGCTCGGTCAGTGATGAAGACCTTCAGAAAAAAATCCTGGACGCACAGACCCGTAATGCACAGGAAATCAAGGCCATCAACGTCGTGGCTGAGCAGTCCCCGCAGCTACAGGCCAATCAGAACTTCACGAGCCTGATGGTTCAGCTTGAAGGCACACAGAACCGCATCACCGTGGCACGCCAGCGTCTGCAGCAGGCCATTTTGGCTTACAACCAGACAGTCATGCACTTCCCGGGCAACCTCGCCGCCGGGATCATGGGCTACCATCAGCGCGTCTACTACGAGGCTTCCCCAGCCGCACAGACGCCGCCAGTCGTAGACTTCTCCAAGCATTGATCTGACTGAAGGACCGGATGAACGTGCCGACTGTTTCCCGCCCACTTCTAACGCGCACCCTGCATCTGGTCCTTGCCGTGACTGCCCTGCTGTGCCTGTCTCTGACTGGCCCGGCAGGCGCGGCCACACCTTTGACTGAGCTCGTGACAGACCCGCATCAGAGCCTGTCCGAGCCGGAACAGGACCAGCTCGTCCAGAAGCTGACGGATCTTCGGCAAACACTCCCAAGTCACCCGCACATTCTGATCGTTCTGCCCGGCCATGTGGACGATATCGATCAGTATGCGAATGAGACGTTCCATGCTTCCGGCATTGGTCAAAAAGGTCAGGACAACGGTCTCCTGATCGTTCTGGATATTCCGGACAATCAGGCTCGCATCGAAGTCGGGTATGGGTTTGAAGGCGATCTGACGGACCTTCAGACATTCAATATCCTGCATGCTGCCCAACCGGACCTGAAAGCCGGTCACTATGCCGCCGCACTAAACGGGATGCTGGATTCCATCGCCGACATTTTGCGTAAAAGCGAGACGCAGGTTCACGAGGAGCAGGCCACATCCGATACGGATTTCAACATCAACGGATTTGATCTCGCACTCGGTGTCGGAGGGATGGTGCTGTTTGCTCTTGGCTCTGGCTTTACCGTCCGCGCTCAACGCCGCGAAGCTCAGGGCCTGCCTCTTTCAATTTTTGACAGGTTTCTGATCAGCATTCCTTGGGACGTGATCCTGAGCCTGCTGATCAATATTCTATCAGCCGCGTCACGTAATAACGCCAACTCGTCCGGCGGCGACAAGAAGAAAAACTCCTACAAATCCGGCGGTGGAGATTCTGGCGGAGGCGGCGCGAAGGACTCTTGGTAACGGGCGCCTTCGTAAGTTTATCCTTCGGTCACCGGCCTGCAGCATCAAGACGCAGCAACTGAGCCACCGCCGCATCAAGCTTCTCGGGCGTATGATTCTGCAATATCAGATCACGCCCGTGACGAACGGCCATCTCCCATCGAGAGGCTTGTGTGTAGAGCGCCACAATGGCATCCACCACATCCTGCGGAAGATCAGCAACAACCAGCTCTTTGAGCTGCGGCGTGAAGTCGAAACCTTCAGCGGCAACGGATGTCATGACACAGGGTACACCATGAGACAGGCTGCTTAGAACCTTTCCTTTCGTCCCAGCTCCATACCGAAGCGGCGCGACAGTTATCCTTAAACTGTTCAACACGGCCCCCAAATCTGGCACATGCCCTAGCACAATCAGCCGCGCGTCTTTCTCCGCCCATTCTGTCAGCCAGTCCGGCGCACCCGCTCCCACGATCAGAAATCTGCAATCCGGCATGCGGACAGCCAGATCCGGCCAGACATGCTCTAGAAAATAACGCACCGCATCTTCATTCGGCCGATGCCCGAAATTGCCAATGAAACCAATATCGCGGCGCGCGTCCCAGCCCTCTCCCTCCGCAGATGGCCGGGGGAAAGCCAGATGAACAACCAGCGCTTCTGGCAATTCCTGACGTAAAAGATTTTTCTCATAGCTGGACACCACCAGTGTCGCATCCGCACGACGCATAATGGCGAATTCATTATCCCGCGTGACCTCAACTGCTTTGAGCGCAGTATAATCTCCGGCCAGACGCGCAGCCCGTTCTTCTCGCAGAAAATGCAGATCACACGCGTAGAAAATCAGGCGGGCGGATGGAAACGCCGCACGAAGCCGATCGTAAGCTGCGCCCCCACAGCTCACGCGGCATGGGATGCAGGTATCAAGATTCGGCCCGATTTGTTGAAGAGCCTCTTCGATCCCCTTCCATCCGGATAAAGCCACATCATCATCGGGCGTCAGGCAGGTCACTCCAAAGGCGCGATATTCTTCCCTCGCGTTCCTATCCCGCTGCTCTCTGGGAAGGAAATACTCCCCCAGCGCAAGGAAGCTGACCTTACATCCCTGACGTAGCAGCGAGTGGATCAGCGCGTCCAGATCCATCGAACCGGAATCATGGAGGGGCCGCGGAAAATTACAGTCCACAATCAGAACTGACTTTCCAGGCGAACGCTCCGGGTTACGACGAAACACTCTGAACATCGCTGTGGCCCAATGAAATTTCTCTAACAATTTTCAGGCCTTTTTCCGTTCCTGCCGACGCAGGTCAGTACTTAAAAACGCAACTTTTTGACACGACAGGCTTTTACCCCTGAACAAACACACAGAACATAAGGACATGCCCGCATGACCAAGACCCGTAAATCCACGTTCGCTCGCCTGATGCTGATCTCTGCCCTGCTTACAGGTACGGCAGTGTCTCTGTCCGCCTGCAACACGACGCGTGGCGCAGGCCAGGATGTCAGTGCTGTTGGCCATGCAACGTCCCACGCTGCAACCAGTGCGCAGCAGGGCATTGCCAATGCAACGGGTGCCTCCACCCACTGATCAGCCTTCGTCAGGCCTGATAAAAAAGACCCGCCCTCTCACAGGGGCGGGTCTTTTTCGTTTCAGACCAGTTCCATCGTTCTGACGTCAATCATTCCAAGATCCGTAATCTTGAGATGCGGGATAACAGGAAGAGGCAGGAAAGCCAGTTGCAGAAACGGCTCTTCCAGAGAAACGCCCATCTCTTTCGCAGCTTTCCGCAATACGATCAGTTCGTCGCGGACCTGTTCGAACGGCGCATCACTCATGAGGCCCGCCACCGGCAGCTTCAGTTCTGCCAGCACCTTGCCATCCTGAACGGCAACAAATCCGCCGCCCGTCGCTTCCAACCGGTTCACAGCAGTCGCCATATCCGCATCGTTGGTGCCCACAACGCAGATATTGTGGCTGTCATGCCCGACAGATGACGCCAGTGCTCCGTGCTTCAGGCCGAACCCTTTCACAAACCCCCTGCCGATATTGTCATTATGTCCATGTCGCGCCACCACACAGACCTTGGCCACATCGTTCGGCACATCTGACAGAACCTGCCCGTTCTCTTCCGGCAATGTCAGCCGCAGATATTCCGTAATAATTTGCCCAGGAATGAGCCCCATCACAGGGCGGTCTGTTCCGCTGCCATGAATTTCCATATCTGACGCAGAAACCACACCTGGCAACTTCACACTGCCCAGCCCCACGGGCGGAATAATCTCCCGTTCACCAAACAGGGCATCCGTGACCAGACGCCCGGCAGAAATGACGTCTGACACCAGACAGGCCTCCAGATTGTCCAGAAGTACAACATCTGCACGCTTGCCGGGAGCAATCTGCCCGCGGTCCCGCAGACCAAAGGCATTGGCAGCCGAAAGTGAGGCCGCACGATACGCAGCCAGCGGCTCAACCCCCAGTTCGATTGCCCGGCGGATCAAAAAGTCCAGATGCCCTTCATGCGCGATTTCAAGCGGATTACGGTCGTCTGTGCAAAAGGCAAAGAAGGGCGACGTTGCAACATTCAACAGCGGAACCAGAGCTTCCAAATCCTTGCAGACGGAGCCTTCCCGGATCAGCACGGTCATGCCCTTGCGGACTTTTTCCAGCGCTTCTTCCGCTGCGGTCGCTTCATGGTCCGTCGAAATGCCCGCGGCCAGATAGCCATTCAGTGCCTTGCCGCGCATCAGCGGCGCATGACCATCAATATGACCGCCAGCAAAGGCGGCCAGCTTGTCCAGGCAACCTGGATCACCGTTTAGAACACCCGGGATATTCATGAATTCTGCCAGCCCGATCACCTTGGGATGGTCCCGGTAGGCCACCAGATCAGTTGCATCCAGTGTGGCCCCGGATGTTTCCATAGGCGTTGCAGGAACGCAGCTCGACAAATTGATCCGCAGATCCATGACGGTCCGCTCAGCCGCTGCCAGAAAATAATCGAAGGCTGACCGCCCAAGGACGTTGGCCATCTCATGGGGGTCACAGATGGCGGTCGTCACGCCATGCGGCAAAACGCACCGATCAAACTCGAAAGGCGTGACCAGAGAGGACTCAACATGAAGGTGGGTATCAATGAAACCGGGAACGGCGACCCGCCCGCGTCCATCAATCTCCTGCCTGCCTTCGTATGTCCCGTACGTTCCAACGATCCGGTCACCGCAAATCGCAATATCCGTCGGGACCAGTTCACCTGTCACGAGATCCAGAAGACGGACGTTGCGGATCACCAGATCTGCTGGTTCCCGTCCCTGCCCCTGAGCCACCCGGCGCTGGATTGCGTTCTGCATGCCTGAAACCTCCGAATGTCAGCAATGACCACTTATAGCGCGCAGACGCCCTGGCACTCAAAGCAAGCTTTCGGGCCACTTTTTGTTGCGAAAATATCACGATTATTTATGTCGTAATGTTTCATATGCCAAACTGTTGATGATTGTGACAAAGCGTGGTTTTCCCCTTCTCGCTTATTTCACTATCCGAGAAAGACCATCTTCCTGATGCGCCTTGCACGCCTGCTTTCAACGTCTGCACTCATTGCCTTAGGGGTTGCTCCTGCACTGGCAGCTCCCGCCGCGTCTTCCCCTGATCATAAGTCAAACCGCCATCAGGCAGCCGCAGCGGCACCGTCCATGATGGGTAATACCGCGCCAACAGATGAAGTGCATGAAGAGCACGTGTCCGTCAGCGGTCGTCGCAAGTATTTTGACGGCGTTACACGCCGTGACGTTGGTGGCGGCCTGATGCAGAAGCAGGACGCGGCAAAGTCTGTTTCCAGCGTGTCTCGCGATTTCATTGAAAAGCAGGCTCCGGGTCAGGACCCGATGCAGCTCATCTCCCTGCTTCCAGGCGCCAACGTGTCGTCTTCCGACCCGGCAGGCCTGACAGGAAGCCACATGAGCTCCCGAGGCCTCGATCAGACGCAGATGGGCTTTACCCTTGAAGGCTTCCCGATCAACGACGTCGGCTCGTTCCAGACGTACTCCCAGGAAATCGTGGATTCAGAAAATCTTCAGAAGGTTAATCTCGCACAGGGTTCCGCGGATCTGGACAGCCCACATCTGAGCGCCACAGGCGGCGTGGTCGACATGTATATGATCGATCCGAAGATGAAGGCTGGCGGCGCATTCGACGTGTCCTACGGGTCTTATGATTACACCCGCGGCTTCCTGCGCCTCGACACCGGCAAGATCGGCCACACGAACCTGCGCGCCTATTTTTCCGGTTCCTATGCGACGGAAGATGCCGTTCACAGTGAGGCAACAAACCGGAAGCTGCACGCCGAAGGCAAGATCGTGAATGACTGGGGCGACGGCAACCGCGTCTCTCTCGCGATCGTTGGCAATCGCCTCTACAACTACCTGAACCGTTCCGTGAACATGGCGTCTTGGGACGAATACGGTCTGGGCGTGAAGGACAAATACGTTACGTCCTGTTCGGCTGGTGCAACCTGCACGCGCCCGAATGGCAGCACATTCAAGAACACCACCACGTCCACGATCTCCAACACCGTCTATAATGGCGTGTACAAAGATCCGACCGGCCAGACTACGAAGAGCGATGCGGACTATTATAAGTTCCATCAGAACCCGTTCACCAACATTTATGTCAGTGCGCCGTCCACCTTCAAGCTGACCGATCACCTGACACTGACGGAAACGCCTTACTTCTGGTATGGCAGCGGCAGTGGCGGCGGGGCATACACGGTTCCCACCAGCTATGGTGCGACAACAATGGGCGGAACGCTTGAAGGGCAGTCCGTTGCCAAAGGCAGCCTGCTCTATGAACCGTCCATCACCACAACCTATCGCCCCGGTGCCGTCACGAAGCTGACGCTGACAACAGGCGTAAACCGCCTGATGGTTGGTTACTGGTTCGAATATTCCAAGCAGATCCAGAGCGGCCCCGCCACGGGCATTGGTGCGGACGGAACGCCCTGGAGCGTTTGGGGACAGGCTGCAAACTACGTCTTTGACAACGGGCAGACCTATCAGTACCGCTCCAACCTCACGCAGACCCGCGTGCACACAATGTTCATCGGGGATAGCCTGTCTCTGCTGAACAACAAGCTCACGATCGAGGGCGGCCTGAAATACGCCATCGTCACCCGTGATGCGCAGAATATGCTACCAAACACATCCACCGGCCCGTACATCAACAAGACGTACTATGAGCCGCTGCCGACTGCGTCGATCCGCTATCAGATCAACCCGGAAAACCAGATCTTCATCTCCGGTGCGACCAACTTCCGGATGCCGACGAACTACGCGCTTTTCGATGCCGGCACATATTACAATGTGAAGGCTCCCAACCAGGCCAGCAGCGGTTACGCCACACGTGGCACCTCGAACCTCAACCCGGAAATTTCCATCTCGGAAGAAGCGGGCTGGCGTTACACCGGTTCGACCGTCATGGGATCGATCACGTACTTCCATTATAATTTCACCAACCGGTTCTTCTCGCAGAGCCAGTGCACCGATGACGCCTGCTCAAACTACTACAGCAACAACATCAATGCGGGCGGCCAGAGCACAAACGGTGTGGATGCAGAAATCGGCACGCGTCCGATTTTCTATCATCTGCGCCCGTATGTATCCTTTGAGTATGTTGATGCCCGCACGACCAGCAACCTGCGCGGCGGCAGCGGAAGTTCCGTGGATTACCTGCACACCAAGGGCAAGTTCGCGCCTGAAACACCAAAATATCAGGTTGGCTTCAACCTGGATTACGATGACGGAAATCTCTTCGGCGCCTACAGCCTGAAATACGTGGCCAAGCAGTATTCAACGTTCATGAACGACGAGGCACTCCCGTCTTACGTGCGCATGAACCTGACCGTCGGTTATCGCTTCCACAATGTTGGCTTCCTGCAGAGCCCCAACGTCAAGCTCAACATCTCCAACATTGCCGACAAGCACTATCTGGGCTTCCCGCTCAGCGTGCAGACGAATGCAACAACCATGAAGGGCATTTTCGGCAATACTGTAAAGGGCACGGCCCCGACCTACGCCATTGCAGCACCTTTCGCCGCAACGGGCTCCATCAGCGCCGGTTTCTGATCCCCTCCTGAGGCTGACCCTCGTCGGCCTCAGAAGCACGTAGAACCTGACAAACCATCCGGCTCATGGCAATCAGACAGCCATGAGCCCTTTCTCCACCCCTCCAGTTGTTGCCATCGTTGGCGCAGGTCCCGCCGGACTGTTTGCCGCTGAATATCTTTCTGGTCATGGATGTCACGTCGAAATCTTTGAGCAGATGCCCAGCGTGGGGCGGAAACTGCTCATGGCAGGCCGAAGTGGCCTCAACCTGACCCACTCTGAGCCACCCGACCTTTTCATAACACGCTATGGACCAGCTCAGGACTGGCTGACCCCAGCCTTGCTCAACTTCCCGCCAGATGCCCTACGCCGCTGGGCTGAAAGCCTTGGGCAAGAGTGCTTTAGTGGAAGCTCGGGGCGAGTTTTCCCCAAAAGCATGAAAGCGTCTCCTCTCCTTCGCGCTTGGCTCGGTCGCCTTGCAGAACAAGGCGTTCAGATCAGGACACGCCATCGCTTCACAGGATGGGAGGGTTCACGACTGACCTTTGAAAGCCCTTCAGGTCCTGTCACCTTTGCTGCGGACGCCACGCTCATGGCCACAGGCGGAGCAAGCTGGTCTCGCCTGGGATCAGACGGGCGCTGGGCCAGTCTGTTCCCTACGGAAACATCCCCTTTTAAACCGTCAAACTGCGGTTTCATGCCCAACTGGCCCGATGACGTCTTGCAACGCCATGACGGTGAAGTGCTCCATTCCGTCGGACTGTTGTTTCAGGGAACGGAAACCCGTGGAGACCTCACCATTACGCCGCGCGGACTGGAAGGCTCTGCCCTTTATGCCCTCTCGGCCTCTCTCCGTGATGCCATCACCTCTACGGGCACCGCTACCCTGTCACTGGATCTGCGCCCTACCCTTTCTGAAGATGCCATTCTCAAACGCCTTCAGGCCCAGCGACCAAGAGAGAGCCAGTCTAACCGCCTCCGCAAAGCTCTGTCTCTCGATGGTGCCTCCCGAGAACTTCTGCGACAGGCAACGCCAAAACAAGCGACACCCCTCCAGCTGGCCCGGGCCATTAAAGCCCTCCCCATCGTCCTGACCGGGACAGACACCCTCGACCGCGCCATTTCGACCGCAGGGGGATTACGTCAGGACGCATTGGACGAAAAGTTCATGGTGAAGGCTCATCCCGGGGTGTTTGCAGCTGGCGAGATGCTGGATTGGGAAGCCCCAACCGGGGGTTATCTTCTGCAGGGATGTTTTTCCACCGGTCTTGCCGCAGCAAAAGGCGTCCTTGGGTGGCTAGAATCGTCAGTTTCGGGTATCCGCTGACGCCATGACATCCATCGTTCTCGGACAGGGCCGCGACGGCTCAGACACCTGCATTGATTTGCCGGAACTGCTGGCCACGCGCCTATTGGTTCAGGGTAACTCCGGCTCGGGCAAATCCCACCTTCTGCGCCGCCTGCTGGAACAGACAGCAACCCTCGTTCAACAGGTCATGATCGACCCGGAAGGCGACTTCGTCACCCTGGCAGACCGCTATGGCCATCTGGTCATTGACGTTGAAGACCAGTCCGAAGCCAGTTTGCGTGCAGCCGGTGAACGTGTAAGGGCGCATCGTGCATCTGTTGTGCTGAACCTTGAACAGGTGGAAGCCGAAATGCAGCTGCGTGCAGCCGGTGCCTTCCTGAACGGCATGTTCGAAGCACCCCGCGCCAACTGGTATCCGGCTCTGGTTGTGGTGGACGAAGCCCAGCTTTTCGCACCGGTTGCGGGCGGGGACACATCCGATGAAGCCCGTCGCCTCTCACTAGGGGCCATGACGAACCTCATGTGTCGTGGGCGTAAACGTGGTCTGGCCGGTGTCATCGCAACACAGCGTCTGGCCAAACTGGCCAAGAACGTCGCGGCAGAAGCCTCGAACTTCCTGATGGGCCGGACCTTCCTCGACATCGACATGGCCCGTGCGGCAGATCTTCTGGGCATGGAGCGTCGGGCCGCGGAATCGTTTCGTGATCTTGCCCGCGGGCAGTTCATGGCGCTCGGCCCCGCTCTGTCCCGTCGTCCGAAGCTGCTGACAATCGGGCCGGTTGAAACAGCCAGCCACAACACGGGGCCAGTGCTTGTTCCCCTGCAACCCATGGATGCCGAGGACCTGCGAGACATTATTCTCGAGCCCGTTCACGAATTTTCGCCGCGCCCCCGCCGCGAAACACGACCGCCTCCGCCGGATCTTCTCGCACAGCTTGATGCCTATGGCGCGACCCGCGAAGCGGCTGAAGAACCCACCACAGCAGCTGAAACGACCGAGATTGATCCAGCCCATATCTGGGACATGGTTGCTGGCGTGGCATCCGAGGAAGGCGCGGATTACAAGCCGCTTGCCACTCTCTATCAGGACTTTCAGCTCCGGGCCCGCATTCAGGGGCTATCACGAAACATCCTCGATCTCGGTCGTTTCCAGCGCATTCTTGCAACCATCCGCGCGGGTCTGGACCGGGAACGTGCTGAAAGTGAAGAGTGGCAGAAAGCCGAAGCCATAGCCGCGTCTCTGCCGGAAGATGTTCAGGGCGTCTTTTTGTTGCTGGCGCGCACGGCACTCGATTCGGAAACCTGCCCGGATGACAGCGCTCTTGCCCGCGCCTACGGCACGCACTCCCTGGGACGGGCCCGCCGCCAGCTGACCTATCTTGAGGAAAGAGAAGTCATAGTATTGCAGGAGACCCCGTTCGGACGGCGCGTCGCGATCGTGGGCCTAGGCTGGCAAACGGCGTCATAAAACTGTCACGCCGCCTTCACACTAGGTTCACACAACCATCACGATATTGAGACTAATTTCCGCCCGTTCCGACTCCGCTTCGTTACGGGAAAGCTATCCATGTCATCCAAATCCCAGCGCAACCGCGCGCTGCTCTTTCTTTTCTGTTCTCCGCTGGCAGTGAGCATGGCACTGCCTTCAGCCAAAGCTGCCACCGCGTCGACAAACAGCAAGAAACACACCGCAGCGCACAAGGCCGCAGCCGTTTCCGGCGGATCGGAACAGCTGGTTATTACCGCAAAGCGCACCCGTTCCGAGCAGACACTTGGCCGCGTTCAGATCCAGCGCATCATGCCGGGCATCAACCCCATCAAGGCGCTTCAGATCCTGCCAGGTGTTGTGTTCAACAATGCTGATCCCTGGGGCAACAACGAACAGAACTCATCACTGTATGTGCATGGTTTTGCCAAAGAGCAGCTCGGTTATACGCTTGATGGAATTCCCCTCGGCGATCAGGCCTACGGTAACTACAACGGTCTTTCACCGCAGCGCGCATCCATCAGCGAAAACATCGGCTCTGCGTCCATTGCCACCGGTGCAGGCGGTCTGGGCACGGCATCCACGTCCAATCTCGGCGGTACACTCGAATTTACGACGCAGGATCCACTGCGCAAGCGCGGTGCTCAGATCGAACAGGTCTTTGGCAGCTGGTCCACATTCCGCACCTTCGCGCGTCTCGACACGGGTGAGTTCGGAAATGGCAATTCGGCTTATGTCTCATTCGCTCGTCAGGATGCACGCGCGTGGGACTTCGCCGGTCATCAGGGCGGCTATCAGGTCAATGCCAAGTTCGTTCACCACAGCGCCCATGATCACTTCTCAGCTTTCTTCGACTGGTCCCAAAAGGTTGAACCGAACGAAGACAGCGTAACCCTGCCGCAGGGCTACGGCACTTATGTCCGTCCGTTCATGTACCCAGACTTCAACTATGCAAAAGCCAACAGTAACGCCGTCGGCCTGAATTACCGCAATTACTATTCCGCAGCCCAGCGCGAGGATTTCCTCGCCTATTCCAAATGGACGCATGATTTCAGTGCCAACCTGCACTGGGACAACTCGATTTATTATCATCACGATCTGGGAGAAGGTGTCGTCGCCGGCCCCATTTCTGCCGCAGGCCTGCCGACATTGTTCGCAGCGTATTTTCCGGGCCAAGACCTCAACACCGTTTTCGGCGGCTCCGGCTATGCGACCCGTACAACCGAATACTGGGACAACCGCGGCGGCCTGATCTCCACGTTGCGGTATCACCTCGGCAAGCATTCCATCGAAGTTGGTGGGTGGTATGAGCGCAACAACAATACGCAGGCTCGTCGCTGGTACCCGCTGGATGCCAACAACCCGACCACACCATACGAGCGCCAGCAGAACGCCCTGATCGACCAGTATACAAACAACTTCTACACCAACACGTTCGTCACCCATCTGCAGGACAACTGGCAGGTTTCCAAGAACTTCTCCCTGACGGCTGGTTTCAAGTCTGAGCTGGTTTACACGAACGGCACACTGCCTGTTGCGGCAAAGGCGGGCTCGCTTTCTCCGTCCTACGCTGTCACGGCTCCGGGTGGTACGATCGCTGCGGAACGTCCGTTCCTGCCATCCTTCGGTGCGGTCTGGAACATCACGCCGAATGAACAGTGGTTCGCCACCATTCAGGAAAACATGCGCTCCTTCCAGGACGCGGGCTATGGCAACGCCACACCTTGGGGCGCAACCAGTCAGGCTGCGTTCGAAGACTTCAAGAAGAACGGCAAACCCGAAACATCATGGACGTACGAGACCGGTCTGCGTGAGCATCGCCAGATCCATCTTGGCCCGCTGACGTCTATCGAAGGGCAGCTGTCATACTATCACGTGCACTTCTCGAACCGCCTTCTGGCTGTTGCCACCACGCAGACGCTGTCTTCCATCATCGGGTCTGCCACAACGCTTGCCAACGTCGGTTCCGTCACAACCGATGGTATGGACTTCTCCTTCACGTCCCATTTCGGCGAGCATTTCTCTCTCTACAACGGCCTGTCCTATAACAAGTCCACCTACAACGATAACTACAGCACCGGCACGACAGTCGTGCATACGGCTGGCAAGAACGTTGTGGGTATGCCTGCCTGGTCTGAGAAATTCGTCTTCAGCACCAACTGGGGCAATGCTTATGGCCAGTTCATCGGTGTCGTCACCGGCAAGCGTTATGCAACCTACACCAACGACATGTACGCCGCCCCATTTGCTCAGTTTGACATGAACGCCGGCTACACGTTCCATGGCATCCCACACATCGCAGCCCTGCGTGTTCAGGGTAACATCACCAACCTGACCAACACACACGCCTGGTCCACCATCAACGCGACCCAGACTTCTGGTCAGTTCAGTGCCTTCCCGGTTGCTCCGCGGAGCTTCTTCCTGACACTGAACGCCACGCTGTAAGGACTGATCCATGCTGACGCGCCGCCGCACTCTGGGGCTGCTTTCTGCAGCCCTCCCTGCCCTTCACCTGAGCCGCTCCGCAAAGGCGGCTCCTTCCCTGGCTCCAAAGCCACTGGTGTTTGCTCACCGTGGCGCGTCGGCTCTCCGTCCTGAACACACACTCGGTGCTTATGCCAAGGCAATGCTGGACGGCGCCGATTTCATCGAGCCCGATCTGGTCATGACAAAAGACGGCCATATGGTCGTCCGTCATGAAAGCAACATCGCCGATACGACAGACGTTTCGGATCACCCGGAATTCGCCGACCGCAAAAAGACCGTCACCATCGACGGCCAAAAGCAGACCGGCTGGTTCACAACGGATTTCACGCTTGCGGAACTCAAAACACTCCGTGCCCGTGAGCGCTTGGCCACCCTGCGTGTCCATAACACTCGTTACAACGACCGCTTTGAAATCCCGACGTTTGAGGAGGTCATCGAAGTTGTGGCTGCCCAGGCGGCTGCCACCGGCAAGACCTTCGGTCTGATCCCGGAACTGAAGCATTCCACGCATTTTCACAGCCTTGGTCATGACCCGGAAGCAATCTTCCTCAAGACCATCGCGGCGCACGAATATACGCGCCAGGCCCCGCTCGAAATCCAGTCTTTCGAGACGTCCAACCTCGCCCGTATCCGGGAGCAGGCACTGGCCATCAACCCACAGACACAGCTGATGCTTCTGATGGGTGAACGCAGACAGGTTCCCCCTGATCTTGCCGCAGCAGGAAAAACAACAACCTTCGGCGACCTGATGACACCGAGCGGCCTCAAGGAGGTCCGTCATTATGCCGACGTCATCGGCCCATCGAACACGGACCTGATCCCCCGGGATTCCAAAGGCGCATGGCTTGAACCCAGCACACTGGTGGATGACGCGCACCGTGCAGGTCTGCTCGTTCATTCCTACACAGCACGCCCGGAAAACTACTTTCTTCCTGCTCAGCTTCGAAATGACGCAGGCCCAGCGGCTCGCAACCCCCAAGGTATGATCGCAGAGGTCCGCCGCTACCTGGATATGGGGATCGACGGGTTCTTCACAGATGACCCAGCCCTGGGACGCCATCTCGTGGACACAAATTTCTAAATAGAACCCACATGTTACTCAGAAACGTATAAATCAATCTATGTGGAGAGGAGATTTCATCTTCTTGAAATTAAGGTAACAGGCCCTCAGTAAAATGCAAAAATAGACTTCTGCATCCTATTTTTCTAATAAAATTTTCCGCTTGGCTTTAAATTTTCTCCATGATTTAAATACAAAAAACGCTTCTGATCTGGTATTTTAAAAACGGAGAGTACAATGAAAATTGCGGTTGTTTTATTTATAAAAGATGAAGTAGAAGAAATATATTCTTGGATATCATGGTACAAACTCATTGGTGTCGACACAATAATAGTTGCCGATGATAATTCCAATGACGGAACATTTGAGGCGCTCTCCGATATTTCCAACAGTTTTGACGTTAGAGTTACCAGATTACCTCCATCAGAAACTCCTCACTCATGGAGACAAAAAGAAGTTTATATTTCTGCTATAAATAACTTCAAAGATGAATTTGAATGGATCGGATTCTTAGACTGTGATGAATATCTTCTTTTAGAAAAACATCAGAACCTAAAAGACTTCCTTGGCGAATTCAAACCCACTGTGGGTCAAATTTGCTTTAATTGGTGCAATTACGGAAGCTCTGATAATATCACAAAGCCTGCATGGCCAAGTACTTTTTCTTACAGGCATCACCTCTCTAAAGAAGAGTTCATCAACAAACATACAAAATCTTTCATACGACCAAAATACTGGTCCGGAGAATGGCAAACAGTTCATTCTTTCAAAATGAAAAATGACATAGAAACCGTAAGCTCTTCAGGAAAAAAATTTACCTGGTCAGATACAGTCGGAATCATGGAAGATGAACCAGACTGGACCAATGGAAAGGTTATGCACTTCCAATGCAGAAGCATGGAGCACTTTGTAGAGAGATTTAAAAAGAGAACAAATATAAACCCCTCTACCCATCTATGGCTTGAATACAATAAGGGACATGAATACGATGATAAGGGGAGTAAAAATGTTTTAAAATTACGCGAAACAATGGGATACTTTTTTGAAAATACCATCCAAAGAGTTGCCAATGAAATTGGCGTATTTGGAAAACAATACAAATATATTTCAATGGAAAAATTTGAATCGGATCTTTTTCAAAGCATTAACATACTCCCACACGTTAATTTGTTTAAGCTGAAAACATTTCATGATAAATATTGCGGCGTTGATTCCCGCGGGCTGACCGTTGCCAATGATGGCAATTTACAAGAAATATATGGTATAAAATTTACGGATAAAAATAAAATTTTTATTTTTTCTAAAAATTTAAATCGATTTTCTATTCTGCATGATCGCAGATTACGCCGGTTTTTTTCTTATGAAATTTTCCCAACAGGAAAAGAAAACCAGTTCTTTTTAAGACATCCTAACACAAAACATTTTTTAACTTCCGAGCCAGTTCATATAGGCGGAACTATAATTTCCGACAGAAAAAAAACAGGAGATTGGGAAAAATTTCATATAGAAAAGGTTAATGTTACTGAAGAAACACTTAAGGAACGCTTACAGCATATTTCCATGTTTGTTTGTAATTTTCCAAATAGGTTAATTACCACGAGGAATGAAGAGATAACAAAAAAAGATTTATCATGCGTAACAGAAATAGTTTTTGACTTGCTAGATAAAGATGGAAAAGATTTCGTTCGTGCAAAACTAAAGGATAGCAGCTCCTATATAATATAGTAATTAATTCGGAATGTAGAATAAGATGCTTTCAAAATATTCTTGAAAGCATCTATCATCCATTTTTATATATTCCATATTATCTTACATCATTCCAATCGAAGCATCAGACGACTGCAAGCAGAGCCCGTTTTCCTTGGAACTTCCTAGTCAACGTATGGATGAGCGACTGCAAAACCTTGCTCACCAGACAGGGTGTTTCGTAGAGGTGGATCCGGCGCTTCTAGGCACCATGAAAGCGCCAGCCGTCTCAGGTGTCTTGACGCCCCGACAGGCATTCAGTCGATCCCTAAAAGGGAGCGGCCTACGCTATCGGTTTGTGAAAGATCATTGGAAAATTACATCTCCAAGCCAGACGACCGACCATCCAATTCATGACTCGTTCGTCCAGCCTTGGTGATGCGATGTATCACCCCACCTTGAAATGCTTGATAATCGCCTTGTTGAAAGCAGGCAGATCGTCGGGGCATCGTGAGAAAACATAAGGGCCGTCTGTCACAACTTCTGTGTCCACCCAGCTTGCTCCCGCATTTTCAAGATCGGTCTTGATTGCAGGCCATGATGTAACGGTACGGCCTCGTAGCTCGTTTACTTCGATCAAGACCTGCGCTCCGTGACAGATCGCAGCGATCGGCTTGTTGGCCTTCACAAACTCCTTCACGAACGCCACGACATCCCGGTTCATGCGGAGGCTATCAGGAGAGGCAAGCCCTCCCGGCAGCAAAAGAGCATCAAAATCGGAAGCTTTCGCATCCGCAATACCCAGCTCTGCTTTAATTTTGCGAGACGGATAAATGTCCATGTTGACCGCCTGAAACTCGCCTGCTTTCAACGAGATTACACTCACAGTCGCGCCCGCTTTTTCCAGCGCCTCTTGTGGAGATGTCAGTTCGATTTCTTCCAGGCCATCAGTGGCCAGTGCAGCAACTTTAACCATGTTTCTGGTCCTTTCATAAAAAAGGGCAGCCCGGTCTCGGGCTGCCCTTCTCAACATCAAGCGTTGAGATAAATCGTCTTGGTCTGCACATAGGCTTCCAGCCCGTGCTGTCCGTCTTCCCCCCCAAGGCCACTTTCTTTGTAGCCATGGTGGAAACCTTGCGGCGCTTCACCGCCGGGACGGTTCACGTAGACCTCTCCGAACTCCAGTTCGCGCGTCATACGCAGGATACGACCCAGATCCTTCGTGAAGAGGTAGGCTGACAGCCCATACCGGCAGTCATTAGCCCAGGCGAGCGCCTGATCAAAATCCGCCACCTTGATAAGCGACATGACAGGGCCAAACACCTCGTTATGAACGATGTCCATATCCTGTGAGACGTCCGTCAGCAGTGTGGGCGCGTAAAAATAGCCCTTATCATAGACACCGCCTGTTAAGCGTTTTCCGCCAGTTTCCAGCGTAGCACCTTGGCGAACAGCTTTTTCGACAATCTCGTGAACCTTGTTGAGTTCGTCTTCGCTCACCTTGGGGCCCATGTCCGTTGAAGGGTCAGTCGGCAAACCAACTTTCAGAGCGCCGATCTTCTGGCGAACCTTCTGCACAAAGTCGTCGTAAACCGCTTCATGGATGTAGGTGCGTTCATTGCAGGTACAGACCTGCCCCGTGTTCATAAAGCGAGATTGCACAGCCGCTTCCGCCGCCTTTTCCAGATCAGCATCTTCCATCACCAGGAAGGGAGCCTTGCCACCAAGTTCCAGTCGGACTTCCTTCAGCGTCTTCGCTGCGGCGGCCATGATCTTTTTCCCGGCCGGCGTTGAGCCGGTCATGGTGATGAGCTTCACATCCGAATGCGCGACCAGCGGAACTCCGACTTCTGGACCGTCCCCCGTGACGATATTAACGACACCTTTGGGAATGCCTGCTTCCTCAACCAGCTTCGCCAGATGAAGGGACGCAAGCGGCGTTAGTTCGTGCGGCTTTACAACGATCGTATTACCAGCCGCGATGGCCGGCCCAATCTTGCGAGCACAAAGAGCCAGCGGAAAATTCCAAGCCGTAATGGCTCCAATCACGCCAAGAGGCACACGATCAATCAGAATTTTCTCGTCCGGGGTACTCCCGGGAATGATTTCCCCCTGAAGACGCAGCGTGTTTTCAGCCGAAAACCGCAGAAGCCCGATTGCGAAATCAACTTCGACTTCAGCTTCCTTCAGGGGCTTACCCATTTCGGACGTAATGATCTGGGCCAGAACCTTCTTGTCCCGTTTCACCAGATCTTTCAGCGCATGGACATAATCAGCGCGCTCCGTCGCTGTCTTTCGGCTCCAGGCCGGAAATGCCGCCTTGGCTGCTGCTACCGCCTTATCCAGATCGGCTTCACCACCCCGAGCCGCCTGGCCGACCGTTTCTTTCGTGGCAGGATTTTCGACAGCAATCCATTCTCCCGTCTGCGGGGAAACCCATTCACCGTTAATGAAGAGATCGTATTTCTGAGCCATGAGTGCTCCTGTTTTGCAGGAAGCGCATCCTGCGCCGCTTTAGTCCAGACGCATGAGACCGCTGCCGGTTCAATCGATGGCCCGACACTGGCAAGAGATATGTTTTATTAAAAGTGATGATAAATCAGTGTTTCGTTCACTATTTATGAGTCTTTAGAGATTGAACCCAGACTATCCATGAACAACCGGGCCAACACGCTCACTCGCGGCTCCCGCCAGACCGAATAGATATCACTACCCTGAAGATCTGCGGGGTACTGCACAGCGATGTCTGTCTTACGGACAGCCCCCAGAGTTGAGAGAACACTCTGCGGAATACACGAAATTCCCAACCCCGCCTCTACGCAGGCCATAATGACGTCATAAGACTCAACGGTATGGATAAGACCGCCGCCAAAGCCCTTCTGTTCCAGCCAAGCCTCAAAATACCGGCGATACAAACAGTCTGTATTGAACAGAAAGACTGTCTGGCCTGACTGAAGTGTCTTCTGTCCTTCGGGCAAAATAAGTGCCAGACGCTCGCGAAAGGCAAACGCACTGCCCATCATGGGATGCTCGATTGGCCCATCCGTTAGAGCAAGATCAATCTCGCCATCAACCAGCATACGCTCAAGTGTATCTGTCGGCCGGATCAGGATCCTGATCTCTACGCCCGGTGCCGCCGCCAGAAACTGCGGCACTCGACTGGGTAAATATTCCTTCAGTGCGACGTCCAAGGCGCCAACAGTCAGTATCCCGCGAGGCACACCTTCAGAAAAGAGATCTGTCAGGTGTCGTGCCTCTTCAACGACGGTTTTGGCCTGTTGGTGAAACAATCGTCCTTCCGGCGTCAGAAAGAGACGGTTCTTTTCCCGCGTAAACAGCTCCCGCCCCAGAAGCTGCTCCAATTCCCGCAAGCGCGCCGTCACGTTGGACGCCACACAGTTCAGTTTCCGTGACGCTGCCACCACAGTTCCTGTCTCGACGACAGCACAGAACATTTCCAGCTGTGCAAGACGCAACGGATTCATGGGCGATTTTTCCTCAGCAGCGGACTCTTATCCCCAGATTCATGGAACATCTCCGGGGACGTCCCTGTGGATGTTTTATGAAGAACTGGGGATCACTCTGGAAAGGGCAGCTTTCCTGCGGAGTCGCACGATGAGCGTATCGAGAGCGGAAAGAAACCGGCTTCGATCCGCTTTTCCAAAGGATGGATTGTACGTATTCATCACCCCGGTTTCGCGCAGGTCATGCATCAGATCCCGCATGGCCGAGACCATTCCCACGGACCGATCATCGATTTCTTCGCCATTAGGGCGCAAAACGGCAGCCCCCTTTTCCAGACACCGCACGGCCAGTGGCACGTCGTTCGTAACCACGATGTCTGCTGTGACAGCCTGCTCTGCAATCCAGTCATCCGCAACGTCTGGCCCTTCCGGCACGACCACACGCTCAATCAGTGGCGACTGGGGGATATTGATCCAGCGATTGGCAACAACCAGCGTCTGGAGGCCATAACGGCCTGCCACACGGTAAATCTCGTCCTTTACAGGGCAGGCATCTGCATCAACCAACAGCCGCATGGAGTTCCTTCTGGTTTTCTTCATCACGAAACTGCTGGATCAGCTTCTCCAGCACAACATCGGGGTGATCTTCACCACAAACATGAATAACCGGCTCGTCGTCACCAGGCTCTTCAAATGTGGAAAGCTGGCTCGGCAGCAGACTTGGCGGCATGAAATGACCTTTTCGATGGGTCATACGATCAGCCAGAGTGTCACGAGCAACACGAATATGAATAAATTCAACGGGAAGATCGCGGCGTAGCTGTTCGCGATAAATGCGCTTCAAGGCGGAGCAGGTCAGGACAGCACCATGACCCGCTTTTACTTCCCTGCTCAGCCAGTCACGACAGAGTTCCAGCCAAGGCTTGCGGTCTTCGTCCGTCAGCGGCTGACCTGAGCTCATCTTGTCAACGTTACTTTGGGGATGGAGCGCATCCCCTTCCTGAAAATGCCACCCCAGGCGGGTGGCAAGGCCGGTGGCGATCGTTGTCTTGCCTGTCCCGGAAACACCCATCACGACCAGAAAACGCGGCCGGACACCTATGGCCTTACTGACGTGCGCAGTCTCTATGGTTCCCATCGCTCCACTCCCTGTTCTGTCGCAACCAGAACTTCAGACGCCATGTTCAGGAACATGCCGTGTTCCACCACGCCCACGATCGCGTCTATTTGGCGCGCCAGATCTTCCGGGTCCTCGATCGGGCCGAACGTGCAGTCCAGGATCATGTTGCCATTGTCACTGACGAACAGGTTCCCATCACGGTCGGTCCGGGGCTTAACGCCCTTGGCACCGCAGGCTGACAACCGTTCTGCCGTGCATTCCCAACCAAAAGGAATCACTTCCACGGGAACAGGAGCACGCTCCCCAAGGTGATCAACCGGCTTGCTGCCATCCACAATCACCACAAATATCTTCGAAGCCTGAGCCACGATCTTTTCACGCAGAAGCGCCCCGCCAAGGCCCTTGATGAGGTGCAACGGCCCCCGCTGAACCTCATCCGCGCCATCAATGGCAATATCGAGCTGACGATGAGCGGAAAAATCCGTCAGTGGAATACCCGCTTTTTTAGCCTTGCGGGCACTGTCTTCGGATGTCGGAATCCCGACAATGTGAAGGCCTTCTGCCACGCGCTCACCGAGCCGCTCGATCATGTAGGTGGCGGTGCTTCCCGTGCCGAGTCCAACCACCATGCCACTCTTGACCATATCGGCAGCACGACGAGCGGCAGTGCGCTTGTGCGCCTCCATATCCGAGCTCATGCGGCGTCTCCCGTTGCAGCACGATCTGCAAGAATGACGATACGGCCTTCACTGGTCACATTTGCAGACGGCAGAGTTTTATCGCCCTCACGAAGACGCTGGAGCATTTCAACCTTGGATGCCCCGGTCACCAGAAAGACGACCAGCGCGCTGGAATGGATGGCAGGATACGTCAGAGTAATGCGCTCGTAAGGTGCGGTTTTCGGAGCTGCCGTTCCCACCCATGCCGTCCTTTCCTGAAGCACAGGCTCGCCTGGAAACAGGGAGGCCGTATGTCCATCCGTTCCCAGACCAAGCATCACGAGATCAAACAGCGGACGAGCCGGGTCCAGCTCCGTCGCGCCGTATGCAGTCTCAAGAGTTTTCTGATAGGCACGCGCATCCGCCTCAACCGTCCCAGCCGTTGGGATCGGATGAACGTTCTCGGCAGGAACCGGAACATGGCTGATCAGAACAGACTGGCCAACCGTGTGGTTGCTGTCCGCATGCCCTTCGGGAACATGGCGCTCGTCCCCGTAGAAAATCTCAATACGATCCCACGGAATGCGCTTTGCCAGCTCTGGCTCGGCCAGCAGTTCGAAAAGTCGCTTGGGTGTCGAACCGCCAGACAGAGCCACACGGAACTTGCCGTCCGTCTTGGCAAAAACACCTTCCACCAGAAGATCCGCCATTCGAAGGGCTACTGCTTCTGAGCTCGGCAGTGTTTCCAGTGTGGCAGTACGGATATCGGTCGTCATGTGTTTTTGACCCTTGGCAGAATGTAGCGCTCAATGGCTTTGGCCCAGCCATCACGCTCATTGGTGTCAGTAAGAACCTGGGCAGCGGCTCTCACATCGTCTTCAGCCTGTCCCATGGCAATGCCCAACCCCGCGACAGCAAACATCGGCAGGTCGTTATGGGCATCACCCAGACAGGCCACTTCATGCGGCTTTACACCGTGAGCGAGAGCCAGCTCACGGACGGCTTCGCCTTTGTTGGCGAGCGCAGGCGTAATATCGAGCAGCATTTCGGAGGAACGGCGCACACTGGCTTCACCACGAAGCATAACAGCCAGTTCCGTCTCGACACGCTGAAGCAGGTCGTAGTTGTTGCTCACACCCATGACCTTACCAATCCCGTCAAACTCATGACGTAGATCCGGCACAGCGTGGGGCGTCAGCCCGGTGATACGGCGCTCATGCTCGACAAACGGCGTCGCGGCGTCACTGACCATCCAGTAAGACTGACGCAACAGCCACGTTTCAATCCCATGGACATGCAGCATGTCATGCACCACGGAGAGCACATCACGCGAAAGGACACGGCTCACTGTCGGCGTTCCGTCCGGCGAAAAGATAATGCCGCCGTTGAAACCCGCGTTCTGACCGCTCAAGCCGAGTTGTGAAATGTATTTTGTCATCGCAGCCGGGGGCCGCGCGCTTGCCAGACAGAGCGGAATACCGCGCTTCTGGAGCTCCTTTGCCATCGCCATTGTAGAGGGAGCGATTGTCTTTTCCGGTGTCAGGAGCGTTCCATCCATGTCGGACACAACCATCCGGATCGTATCCGGAAGCGCTGGAAGTTCCGCGTGAATGGTATCTAGGTCAATGGACATACAAGCCCCAGTCGGTCGGCCATATTGAATGGGGGAGTGAGCATACTGTGCCCACTCCCCCTTGCCCATCCGTCAGAGGGGCTTATTTCTGCTCGACGTGACCGCCAAAGCCGAAACGCTGCGCCGAGAGAATCTTCTCGGCGAAGTTATTGCCCGACCGCGAACGGAAACGGGTAAACAGAGCCGCCGTCATAACAGGCGCCGGCACATTTTCTTCAATGGCGGCTTCGATCGTCCAGCGACCTTCACCAGAGTCAGCAACTTCACCCGAGAACTCGGACAGTTCGCCCGACTTCGCGAGCGCTTCCGCCGTCAGATCCAGCAGCCAGGACGACACGACACTGCCGCGACGCCAGACTTCGGCAATATCCGCCATGTTCAGGTCGAAGCGTTCACCTTCGGCCAGAACGGGTGAGTTCTTGCTCTTCATAATGTCAAAGCCTTCAGCGAAGGCCTGCATCATGCCGTACTCGATGCCGTTATGGATCATTTTCACAAAGTGGCCCGAACCGGACGGACCACAGTGCAGATAACCCTGCTCGGCACGCGGATCGAGATTGGCCGCATCCCGGTTCGGCGTGACGGGAACATCGCCCTTTCCAGGTGCCAGAGCCGCCAGAATTGGATCGATATAATCCGCAGCCTCTTTCGGCCCGCCATACATCATGCAGTAGCCACGTTCGAGGCCCCACACACCGCCGGACGTGCCAACGTCAACGTAGGAAATCCCTTTCGCTGCCAGCTCTTCCGCACGACGGACGTCATCCTTGTAGTAGCTGTTGCCACCATCAATAATGACATCTCCCTTGCCGAGAAGCGTGCCGAGCTGCTTCACGCAGGCTTCGGTAATCGCACCAGCCGGAAGCATGACCCAGACGACACGATGCGTGTCACCTTCAAGACCCTTTACAAGCGCCTCGACGCTGTCCACGCCTGTGGCGCGACCCTTTTCGGATCGCTCCACAGTCGCTGCCGTCACGGCAGCCGTGCGGTCATGCACAACAACATCATGTCCATGCCGGGTCAGACGGACGGCAATATTGCCGCCCATACGACCCAGACCAATGATACCGATCCGCATGTTTATGCTCCTGCCACCGCTTTATGGATTGCCGTGGCAAGGGTCTTCAGGCCCTCTTCCAACGGTCCATCGATATGCACCCTGAGGGCACGACGCCCACGGGCCGAGAGAACTTCGAAGTCACCACGTGCCTGTGCCGCTTTAACGACACCGAAGCTGAAACCATGCCCCGGAACCGGGACATCAGCAGCATCAGCCGCAGTTACCTGAAGGAAAACACCACTGTCGGGGCCACCTTTGTATGCCTGGCCTGTCGAGTGAAGAAACCGCGGACCGAACTCGGCTGCCGTGGCAACCTTCAGCACGTCGCGCAATTCCATACGAACGTCCTGCGCCCAGTCCCGTGTTTCACGGTTGCGTTCGATATAGGCCAGAAGGCCAACATAATCGCCAGCACCAACACGGCTGAAATGCTTCTTGAGAACGGAAACAGCGTCTCCTCCCCCAAGAACACCCGCATTCTTTTCGTCTGCGTAGAAAGACAGCTTTCCGTCGATCGCGAACGGCTCTTCTGCTGGCAATGAACCAGTTTCAGCATAAGCGTTCGTCAGCTTGCGGGTTTCAACCTTGCTGAACTCGACATCCGGCTGATCAAACGGGTCAATGCCCAGAACCGCACCTGCGACAGCAGTTGCAAATTCAAAGACAAAGAAGGCCTGCCCGATCTCGTTTTTGTCTGCCAGACGCACCGTAATCACCGGAGCTCCAGCTTCGCGTAGCGCCCCAAGACGACTATCCGGAACGTCGTCGCCCAGCAGGATATCCACGAAAACGCGGTCCTTGCCGTAGACGTCAGGCGTGCCGAGCACTTCCTCGTCAATCGGGATCAGACCTGTGCCCTTCTTACCGGTGCTTTCCGCAATAAGCTGCTCAAGCCAGGCCCCGAAGGACGCAATGCCCTTGGACGCAAGGATTGTCACCTTGTCACGACCGAAGCACTTGGCGGAATGACCAAGGATCAGACCCAGCGTCACACCCGGGTTAACGTGTGCCGGTGCGCTCGGACCACAGCTCTCGACCATCAGATTGGTAATGGTCAGGAACTTGCGAACATCAAGACCGCTGACTGCGGCTGGCACCAGTCCAAAGTTTGACAGGACAGAGAACCGTCCACCAATTTTTGGATCACCGTAAAAAATGCGCCAGAAGCCGTTCTCTTCGGCGACCTTCTGCATGTGGGAGTCAGGGTCCGTGATGGCGATGAAGTTATCGCCCGGAGCCTTGCCCAGAGCCTGACCGGCAACCGTCCAGAAATGCGCGAACAGAATGTTCGGCTCCAGCGTGCCGCCAGACTTGCTGGCCACGATGAACAGGGTCTTCTTGAGATCAACGGCCTTCTCGTAAGCCCGAACCTGTTGCGGGTCGGTGCTGTCGAGAACATGCAGCTTCGGCCAACCTTCCTGCTGACCGAAGGTTTCGGCCAGAACCTCTGGGCCAAGGCTCGAACCGCCCATACCCAGAAGCAGGATGTCAGAGAAACCACGACTGCGGACATCACGAGCCAGAAGTTCCAGCTCTTCGATGTGCCACAGACGATCCTGAACGATGGTCAGCCAGTTCAGCCAACCGGCTTCAGCACCATTCGTCCAAACAGAGGCGTCCTTCGCCCAGATGCGACGGACCAGACCTTCCTTGCTCCACGCCGTCTCGGATTCAGCAACATCGTCGCGGATATCCGAGGGAAGGTCAGCTGTGACGTGGAGCAACCGTTTTCCCAGCACAGACTCCCGCTTTTCAGCGACCGCACCGAGAAGAGTGTCGAAGGACTCAGAGAAGGAGGCACAGCCATCCTTCACCAGCTTCGCCGTGACACCGACCAGATCCAGACCAAGGCGCTCGGCCTCAGCAAGAACGTGACGGGCTTCTTCAATGTTTTCCGTCAGGCTCTCACGGAGCTTGCCGTGATCGCGGAACGCATCGAACGTTGCTGGCGGAATGGTGTTGACCGTCTCCGGACCAATCAGCTCTTCGACGTACAGAACGTCAGAATAAGCCTTGTCCTTCGTGCCGGTGCTAGCCCAGAGCAGACGCTGCGGGTTTGCACCCTTGGCAGCAAGTGCCTGCCAGCGCGAGCTCTTCTTGACGTCAAGGTAATACTGATAGGCGGCCTTGGCGTTTGCGATGGCAACCTTGCCACGCAGAGCCTTGAGCGCTTCCGCATCCTTGTCACCAGCAGCGACGCGGCGATCGATTTCGCCATCGATCTTTGCGTCAATACGGCTGACGAAGAAGGAAGCAACGCTGGAGATGTGGGAAATGTCTTCCCCACGGGCTGCGCGGGCTTCAAGACCGGAAATGTAAGCTTCCAGAACGGCCTTGTACGCATCCAGAGAGAACAGCAGCGTCACGTTGATGTTGATGCCGTCTGCAATCGCTTCGCGGATCGCACCCGTGCCTTCTTCCGTACCCGGAATCTTGACCATCAGGTTCTTACGACCAACAGCCTTCCACAGGCGACGGGCTTCCGTGATGGTGCCGTGCGCGTCAAAGGCCAGATACGGAGAGACTTCGAGGCTGACGTACCCGTCCAGACCCTTTGTCTTTTCGAACACCGGATAAAGGACACCGCAGGCAGCGCGGATGTCATCAATCGCGAGGTGCTCGTAAAGGTCTCCAGCAGAGAGACCTTCCCCTTCGAGAAGCTTGCGGATCTGGGGATCGTATTCCGTCCCCTTACCGATGGCCTTCTCGAAAATGGCCGGGTTGGAGGTCACCCCGCGAAGCCCGTCTTCCTCGACAAGCTTCTTGAGGCTGCCATCTTCCGTAAAACTGCGCTGGATAAAGTCCAGCCAGGGGGACTGGCCGTGCTTTTCCAGATCCCGCAGGACACTGCCCACTTTGTCTAGGCCGGTGTTAGAGATTGTGTCCGCCACAGGTTCTCTCCTTACTTGCTACGGGCAGCCTGACGCTTCGCGGCGCCATAAACTGCTTCCGGCGTAAAACCGAACTTGGTCAGAAGTGCAGAGGCAGGAGCCGATGCACCAAACGAATTCATGGCAATGATCGAGCCGCCAAGACCGACATAACGGTCCCAACCGAAGGCCGCAGCCTGCTCGACAGCCACGCGGCCGATCACGTCAGGCGGCAGAACGGAATCGCGGTATTCCTGGCTCTGCTCTTCAAACAGATCGAAACTCGGGATCGACACCACGCGGGCCTTCACACCTTCTGCCTTAAGCTTTTCATAAGCTTCGACAACCAGCGATACTTCAGAACCCGAAGCCATCAGAATCACATCCGGCTTACCTTCACAGGAGGCCAGAACGTACGCGCCCTTGGCCAGACCGGAAGCCGCTGCATACTTCGTGCGGTCAATGGTTGGCAGATTCTGGCGGCTTAGAGCCAGAACAGCAGGCTTGTGCGTCATTGGGATCAGCGTGCGCCATGCCTCTGCCACTTCGTTGGCGTCGGATGGGCGGATCGTCATGATGCCCGGGGTCGCGCGAAGTTGAGCAAGCTGCTCGATCGGCTGATGGGTCGGGCCATCTTCACCGACGCCAATGGAGTCATGCGTGAAGATATACGTGACCGGCAGTTCCATGATGGCCGACAGACGGATCGGAGCCTTCATGTAATCAGAGAAGATCAGGAAGCCGGAGCCATAGGCACGGATGCCGGACAGCGCGATACCATTACAGATCGAACCCATCGCGTGTTCACGCACACCGAAATGCAGGTTGCGGCCACCATAGGTGCCACCCCACTGCGGCGGCTGGAACGATCCGCCACCCTTGATGTCCGTCTTCGTGGACGGCGTCAGGTCAGCAGACCCACCAATCATCCAGGGCAGGTTCTTGGCAACGGCATTCAGCACCTGGCCAGAGCTTGCACGGGATGCAACGCCTTTGGCATCAGCCTCATAAACCGGGATGTCCTTGTCCCAACCTTCTGGCAGACGGTGCTCGAAGATTGCTTCAAGCTCGGCGGCTTCCTTCGGATGCGCTTCCTTGTAAGCCGAGAACAGTTCGCGCCACTGGGCACTGGCCGCTGCACCGCGCTTGCCGAGACCTTCAGCGAAATGCTCCTGGACACCATCCGGAACATAGAAATCACCGGCATTTTCCGGCCAGCCATAAGCTGCCTTCGCGCCCTTGATTTCATCTTTGCCCAGCGGTTCACCATGAGCGGATGCCGTGCCGGCCTTCTTCGGCGCACCGTAACCAATGACCGTCTTCAGAACGATCATGCTCGGGCGGTCCGTGACCTTCTTGGCTTCCTGAAGGGCCTTCAGGATTGCCTGAACGTCGTTACCGTCCGTCAGTGTCTGAACGTGCCACTTATAGGCCTCGAAACGCTTGCCGACGTCTTCGGTCAAGGCAAGGTCGGTCGAGCCTTCAATGGAGATCTGATTGGAATCGTAAACCCAGGTCAGGTTGCCGAGGCCCAGATGACCGGCCGTTGAAGCCGCTTCCGAAGCCACACCTTCCATCATGTCGCCATCACCACAGAAAACCGTGACGTGATAGTCGAACAGCTTGAAGCCCGGGCGGTTGTACGTTTCAGCCAGCCACTTTTCAGCAATGGCCATACCCACGGAGTTGCCACAGCCCTGACCCAGCGGGCCGGTCGTTGTTTCAACGCCTGAGGTGAAACGATATTCCGGGTGGCCCGGCGTCCGGGAGCTCAGCTGGCGGAACTGCTTCAGGTCCTCGACAGTGAGAGCTGGCTGGTCCACGACCTTTCCATCCTGGATGTCCCGAACGCCTGTCAGGAACAGCGTCGAGTACAGGAGCATGGAGGCGTGTCCGACGGACAGGACGAACCGGTCACGGGCTGGCCATAGCGGATCGGCAGGATCGTAGTTCAGATCATGCTGCCAAAGCGCATACATGGCCGGGGCGAGAGCCATTGCGGTTCCGGGATGCCCGGAATTCGCACGCTCGACGGCGTCCATGGAAAGGGTGCGGATGGTATTGATACCGAGTTCAGGAAGCGTACTCATCGGTATGGGGTCTCCGGCTTGTGACGAGCGGGGGAAAGGTCAATGATGCCCCCGCACCTTCTGCAGCCACGGCATGACGCGATATCACGTCTGACGCAATGCTTGATGGGTAAACCATATTGTGAAACACGGTCTTGTGCTTGAAGACAACCCGCCTCACTTCGATGGAACACGTTATTTCAACCCACCTTCGTGGCGCCCGGATAACGCTGTTTCAGGACGCCCCCCTGCCCAGCGCTTCCGCAATATCCTGAAGTGGCAGCTCAGCCTGCGTCCCCGCTGGCCTGATGCCCTGCCTCCTCAGAAACCCCACACCCTGACTGCTCCCGCGCCCGGTGAATGTCTCGCAACGTTCATCGGCCATGCCACCGTTCTGCTTCAGTTCGGCCGGCAGGGACGTGAACCATTACGCATCATCACGGACCCGGTGTTTTCAGAACGCTGCTCCCCGTTCCGGAGTTTCGGCCCCAGACGCGTCCGGCCACCTGGCATCTGTTTTGAAGACCTGCCGCCAATCGATCTCATTCTGGTTTCACATTGCCATTACGACCACATGGACCTCCCGACCCTGCGCATTCTGGCGTGCAAAGGTGATCCGCTGTGCATTACGCTGCCGGGGAACCGCAGCCATCTGGAAAAAGCTGGGCTGCCCCGCATTGTCGAACTTGACTGGTGGAACAGCACGCAGGCGGAAGGCGCGCGCATTTCTGCAACGCCCGCCCTGCATGGAAGTGCTCGTACTCCGTTCGATCAGAACAAGGCCCTCTGGGGCGGCTTCATGATCGAAACTCAGGACAAAACCGTGTTCTTCGCCGGAGACACAGCTTGGGGCCGTCACTTTGACGCGATCCATAATCGCTGGAACACGATTGACCTCGCAATCCTGCCAATCGGTGCCTACGAGCCACGCAATTTCATGCGTCGTGTTCACATGAATCCGGAAGAGGCGGTCATGGCCTTTGACACCCTCAAGCCCACCCAGGCAATGGCCATTCACTTCGGGACATTCCAGTTGACTGATGAAGCTATTCTGGAGCCTGCGGCACGCCTCAATCTGGCCTTTCAGGACCGTGCCTGTCCCTTTAAAGCTCTGGAAAACGGGGAAACCCTGGCTCTTTCGCCCCCTCCCGCAAGCCGCTAACCTAACGGCACTATGTCCCCCTTGTGGAAACCGTCATGAACGCACAGACCGTCAATTTTACGCCTGAACAGATCACTGCCCTGTTCATTGACGCCGCCCGTGAGGGTGACACGGACCTCCTGACCCAGTTCCTGGATGCAGGAATGGTCATCGATACACCTGACAGTCGCGGCTACACGGCCCTCATTGTCTCGACCTACAACGGGCATCTGGACGCCGCGCGGCTACTCCTCGCACGCGGGGCCAATACGGAATCCGTTGATCTGAAGGGGGCCACGGCCCTGTCCGGCGTCGCCTTCAAAGGCATGACGGACATTGCACAGGTCCTGATCGACAATGGGGCTCAGGTGGATCACGCAAATTTCTCAGGCCGGACGCCTCTGATGTTTGCCATCATGTTTGGCCGTACGGACATGGCACGGCTTCTTCTGTCTGCGGGCGCCAATCCGGATCATCGGGACGGCGACGGCGTTTCTGCCCGTGACCTCGCAGAGCGACAGGGTGTGACTGGCTTTTTCGATCAGGAAACAGGCGCATGAGCCGCTTCTGGAACAAACGCGTCCACGCTCTGGACCCTTACGTCCCTGGCGAACAACCTAAACTAACCAACCTGCTGAAGCTCAATACGAACGAGTCTCCGTATGGTCCGAGCCCGCGGGTGCTGGAGGCTATTCGAGAGACTGCAACGGACGACCTTCGCCTTTACCCGGACCCAACTGCGACGGTCCTGTGTGAAACCATCGCAAAGCGCTTCGGTGTCACAACAGACCGGGTTTTCGTTGGAAACGGCTCCGATGAAGTCTTGGCTCACGCGTTCCGTGCCCTCTTTCACGATGACGCACCGCTCTACTTCTCGGACGTCACTTACGGCTTCTATCCGGTCTATTGCAGCCTGTTTGAACAGCCCTTCAAGCAGTTCCCGCTAAACGACGACTACGAGATCGACATCAACGCTTATGATGGCCCCTGCGGTGGCGTTGTCGTCGCTAACCCCAACGCCAATACAGGTCTGGCCCTCTCGCTTGAACAGATCGAGACGCTTGCTCTTCGTCACCCGGACCGGACGGTCATCATCGACGAAGCATACGTAGATTTTGGTGCCGACTCGGCCATCGAGCTGACGAAGCGTCATGACAACCTTCTGGTCGTTCAGACACTGTCAAAATCCTATGCTCTGGCGGGGCTGCGCGTCGGTTTCGCCATTGGCTCACCGGAACTGATTGAAGGACTGATCCGCGTCAAGGACAGCTTCAACTCCTATCCGCTTTCACGCCCGGCGCAGGCAGGGGCCATCGCTGCCATCAAGGATACGGACTGGCTGGAAGAGATTACAGCCCGAGTGATTGCCAGCCGGAAAACACTTGTCCCTGAACTGGAAAATCTCGGCTTCCAAGTCCTTCCATCCTGTGCCAACTTCATTCTCATGCGCCACCCGGCGCATCCGGCCGGATCGGTTGCGAGCGCCCTGCGCGAACGTTCGATCCTGGTGCGGCATCTTTCAACCCCGCGTATCCAGAACTGGCTACGCGTCACGATCGGAACTGACGAGGCCTGCACACGCCTGATTGACGCCCTGCGGGCCATCATTCTCACAAACCGATCCTGAACCACAGTTGGGCGGACTGATCCGCCCTCACGATCATGACCTTTCAGAGGCTGCCCGGTGTGCATTCGCGCACCGTTCCGCATTCAGTGATGATGCGGAGGCCTCTGGCGTTTCGTGCTGAAAGACCAAGACCATGCGCGCATTCCACGGACAGATGTCCGACAATCAGCCTATCCGCCGTAACCAGGCAGAGAAGGAAAAGCAGCTTCGGGACCTCAAGGAAACACTTGCTTCCATGAAGTCTCACACATCCCCTGCTCTGAAAGAGAGCGTCCAGCGCCGTATCAAGGAACTGGAAACCGAACTCCGTGCCGCAGCCCGTGACAAGGCTACCCGCGCCGCCAACCCGAGCGCCCAACCGCAGGACCAGCAGCGTCAGCGCCGCGCGCCGCGCCGGAACACCATTCGCTCCATGTGAAATTGCGAACCGGGCAGCCGCAGCCTTACAGGCCTGCCCGGTTCCACGCCTCTCCCATGCACTGCAGACGAACGGGATGCATGCCGTCCGTTTCCGTCAGAACATAAAATGCTGAGTACTTTCCGGTAGGTTTGCCGGGCCGATTTTTCAGCCAGTTGAAAACACTTCGATCTGCCGTCATCCCGCCCTGATCCTGCGGAAGAGGCTGATTCCAGAGATCCAGAACCTCCGGAACTCTGGTCCGATCAATCATCAGACAATTCGGGTCTACAAACCCTCCAAAGGACTCGCGGAAGAGCCCCCCGCCCGGGCCCACAGATTCCCACTGATCTTCACAAACCGGCCTTAACGTTTTGGGATGTACAAACCATCGACCTGACCAGGCCCAGTCCTTTCCATCAATCGCTTCAAGAAGCGACGACAGATGATCTGGTGCCCACCAGTTGTCATCATCCAGATAAGCCACCCGACGCGCATTGGAGAGCTGGCTCAGGACACTCCGCAGCACGCCTCCATCACGTGCGCGGCCAAACCCTCCATGCCGCACAGACGTGGAATATCCGGGCCATAGCACGTCCACTGACCAGCCCTCCGGACGCGCCTGACAGGCACTCTCCAGCATCTCCTGCGCTCCATCTGGTGGCGTAGTATCCGCACCGATCATAATCTGCACGCGCAGGTCACCACTCTGGGCGAAGATCGACCGCAAAGCGTGAAATAATGAGGGCCTCAGCAGGCTGGGCATGACAACAGCGACATCAAAAGGCTGCTGGTCCGGCTGACCATCGTCAGCGAAAATATGAAGTCCAGGACGCATCCTGCAAGACTACGGCGTGCAGCACTCTCCGTCCATGCTGGTCATCTGGCACTTAATCACGTCCCAGCTCCAAGCCCCACACCAACCGCATTAAAACGGCGGCCCAACCACTTCAGACTGCACAGGGCATGCTCTTGCACTTCGGTCGTGCAGCCCCCACGATGAAAAACAGAATTCCACTGCGAAAGAGCAAGATGTGTCCGCTACTTCCCAATTTTCGCACGAGCAGCTTCTTGACCGCCTTGGCGAAGTCGCAGTTCGCGTCGGACTGAACATCAAGCCGGGGCAGCAGCTCCTCATTACAGCCCCGCTGGATGCCGTTCCGCTGGTCCGGCGCGTTACCGAACACGCCTACAAGGCTGGAGCATCACTCGTCACAACGCTGTACGCCGATGACGAGACGACACTCGCCCGTTATGTCCATGCCTCTGACGCCGCCTTCGATACAGCCCCGACCTGGCTTGCTGACGGTATTGCCCGCGCCTTCCGTGAGGGCGCGGCGCGCATGGCCATTACTGGTGCCAACCCAACCCTCCTTGCAGGCCAGGATCCAGAGCGGATTTCACGCGCAAACCGCGCCAACTCAGCAGCCAACCGCCCGGCGATGGAAATCATTACCCAGTTCGCAGTGAACTGGAACATCATCGCCTGCGCCACCCCGGCATGGGCCGCACAGGTCTTCCCCGATTTGGCTCCAGAAGATGCACTGACGGCGCTGTGGAACGGCATCTTCAAAGCTTCGCGCGTGGATGTCCCAGATCCGGTAGCAGACTGGAAGGCCCACAACGCCAGCCTGCATGCCCGTGCCAAATTCATGAACGACACACGCTTTGACGCCCTGCACTTCACCGGGCCCGGTACTGATCTTACGGTTGGCCTTGCAGATGGCCATGCCTGGGCTGGCGGATCGGAAGAGGCACTGAACGGCATTGTCTGCAATCCGAACATCCCGACCGAAGAAATCTTCACAACACCGCATCGCTCCCGTGTGAACGGCACCGTCTGCAGTACCAAGCCGCTATTCCATCAGGGTACCCTGATCGACGACATTTCCGTCCGTTTTGAAGATGGTCGCATCGTTGAAGCGCACGCGAGCAAGGGTGAAAACGTTCTCCATCGCATTCTGGACACCGATGAAGGCGCACGCCGGATTGGCGAGGTGGCTCTTGTGCCCCACTCGTCGCCAATTTCCGCAAGCGAAATCCTCTATCGAAATACCTTGTTCGATGAGAACGCATCCAGCCACATTGCGCTGGGCCAAGCCTACACCAAGTGCATGGTCGACATTGAAGGTCTGACGCCGGAACAGCTTCTGGAGCGTGGCGTTAATGACTCCCTGATCCATATCGACTGGATGATTGGCTCGGATAAAATCGATCTCGATGGGATCAAAAACGGCAGCCGCACGCCTCTGATGCGTTCCGGCGAATGGGTAAACGCATGACTTTGAACATCAAAACGCTCACAGCGCTCGCTCTCTTCGCCAGCGCGGCTCTTCCTTTTTCTGCTCACGCACAGGGCTACCCAAGCCAGACACAGGTTGATGGGCAGCAAGCCCAGCAGCCGGCGCAGGTTCCCCCGCAGTTCAAGGCCGACACAGAGCGCGCCATGCGCTACGCCCTGCCCGCAGACTTCATGCCACGTGCCACGAGCGCGATTGGGGAGCTCCAGGCCCGCAATATCCAGCCCCCCAACTCTCAGGGGCTTGGCTTGCAGGCAATGATCAGCCAGGCAGGTCAGGTTCCGGGTTTTGCTGCTGTGCTCTCATCCCATGGCTTTACGCCGGAAAGCTTCATCACGGGCATGACGACCTTTGGCATGACACTTGCCGTAAGCAACGGACAGGTTCCAGCAGGCATGCCGTCTCCCAACCCGAACAACGTTGCGCTCTTCAAAGCCCATCCGGATCATGTCAACGCCCTGATGCAGGCCATGGGCAACCCTCCCCACTAATTTTTACGGGCGTGCCCTGACTTTGTGCAGGGCGCGCCTTCTTTTCCCACCTTCTCACTGATAAAAAGCCGACATGTCTGTCGTGCTTGATCCTTCCACACTCCCTGCCGTCAACATTCTGGGGCTTGCCCAGTCTGGGGCTATTCTCCGTGCTGAACGGGAAACACCGCCCGATGGTGTTCCTGCGTTCATCACAAGAGAAGGATGGGACGAGCTTGTTGCCGCCCACGCCGCAGAACATGATAAGCCGCACACCATCGTTCTTCCGGCCCTCGAAAAAGCCGTAACGCGACTCTTGGCCCATGCCGCTCAGGCAGCGTCGGAAGAAGGCGGGACTGCTCCCGTCGTCAGCCTTGAAAGCGATCTTTTCCCGAGCGACCGGACGTTGATTCTCGCATTCGTCCGTGATGAAACGCACCCTGTTGCCTGCACACTTATTGGAACGGCACACCAACTCGCAGGCGTTTTACGCTCAGCAACGTCAGTATAGGGCCCTCTGACGCAGAGCCAGTTCGTCCAGAGCGGCTTGCTCCTTACGGAGAGCGAGATAATTCATCTCAAGCCGCTGCTTATCCTGCAGTTTCTCAACAGCTTTTAGAGCTGCCTGAGCCATTAGTAGAGCCGAACGAAGACAATCCCGATCAAGTGCTGCCTCCCGGCAAAGCTCATGTGCGTCAGCGATCGCACGCTGGCCAACGGGCAACCAGCGGCTGAATGCTTCTACTGCGTCGTCATCAGCCTGTGGATCTGACGCCAACCCCTGCTCCTGAATCAGGAGCAGATGGGCCTTGCTCAACACTGCTTCAGCAGCAGTCTCGCGCGCTACTGCTTCGCCAAACGCCTTCTCAACCACCTCGAGTTCATGGCGCCGCAGGCGCTTGAGCGTATCCAAGGGCATCTGCTTCATTTTACCTGCTCCCATCGTGTCTAGGCCTCGGCATTCATAATGCTGGAGAGCTGTTCAAACGCTTCCGCACAGTTAGACCGTTCGCTCTTGCCTTGAGAAAGAAACTCTTCAAGCCTGGGCATAAGCCGCACAGCCTCATCGACGTCCGGCTCTGTTCCAGCCTTGTATGCCCCCAGACGAATCATATCGGCCATCCGCTCATAGGTTGCCATGGTCGCCCGCGCCTGCTTCGTGAGCCTGTTTTCCTCATCTGAATTACATCCTGGTACGGCACGTGACAGAGACCGAAGAACGTCAATCGCGGGGTAACGCCCCTGCTCACCGATCCGCCGATCCAACACAATATGTCCGTCGAGAATTCCACGAACGGCGTCTGCAACCGGCTCGTTATGATCGTCACCCTCCACAAGCACAGTGAACAGAGCGGTAATCATACCTTCTCCCGGATAACCAGGCCCCGCGCGTTCCAGCAATCGCGGCAGTTCAGCAAAAACAGATGGGGGATAGCCACGCGTAGCAGGAGGTTCGCCAGCTGACAGACCGATCTCACGCAGGGCCATGCAATAACGGGTCACACTATCCATTAGCAAAAGTACGGATTTACCCTGATCACGAAAGTGCTCTGCAATCGCCATACCCGCAACGGCAGCATCCCGACGCATCAACGGCGGGGCATCTGATGTGGCAATGACCACCACACTCCGCGCCAGCCCCTCAGCCCCCAGATCGTCTTCAATGAATTCACGAACTTCACGGCCGCGCTCACCGACCAGTGCAATGACCGCCACATCGCAGTTGGCACCGCACGCCAGCATGGACAGCAGAGTGGATTTTCCGACACCAGACCCGGCAAACAATCCCAGCCTCTGACCACGCCGACAGGTTGTAAACGCATCGAGCGCCCGCACTCCCAAATCTATGCGCTCTCCAAGCCGTGCCCGCGTTGCAGCGTTTGGAGGTGCGGCACTGACAGGCTGTTGCTGGAATGCCGGCGCTAATAGCCCCTTCCCGTCGATCGGCATCCCGAGGGGGTCCACGACTCTTCCAAGCCAGCTCTCATTCACACCCAGACTGGCTGACTGACGCCCACTCAAAGAAATACGCGCTTCACATCCGGGCCCAATCCCTTCAAGGCTCCCAAAAGCCATGACCCGGGCGTGTGCATTATGAAACCCTACAACCTCAGACTGTATCGATACTCCAGAACGTGCCTTCACGTTAATTCTATCACCGATGGAAACGAGTCCCTCAAGGCCGTGAATGGTCATGCACAACCCCGTTACATCCCGAACAACTCCGGTTGCACCGTCAACCTGCACGGATGAGAGCTCTTCGAGAAGGCTCTTCAACCCGCCTTTTCCCTGGATTTTCTGAGGGTTTCCGAGGTGTGATGTCATCAAACAACCATAAGGAGCGCAACCTTAACAAACCCTGAACACGCACCCTTTAATGAAGCAATAATGAAAATTTTACGCTTTTTGATTTGTATCTATCGACAAACACAACTCTGGGTAGTAACCATTGCTTCACCAATCCGGGAGTTGAGAAACATGCGTATCCTTCTTGTCGATAGCGATCTTCAGGCCGCAGCCCATCTGTCTCAGACCCTTCGTACGGCTGCCTTCACCGTCGATCATACGTCCTCTGGCGAGGAAGCAATCGAGATGCTCCGGCATTACGATTATGATCTGATGGTGCTGGAACTGATGCTGAACGATATCGAAGGTTACGATGTGATCCGCCGTGTCCGCGCAGCCCGGATTACGACGCCCGTTCTCGTTCTCTCTGCACTTCTCCGTCCCCAGGCCAAAATCCGTGCCTTCTCGATGGGTGCCGATGACTACATGACAAAGCCTTATGACTCAGGCGAGCTTGTTGCCCGCCTTCAGGCCGTCATGCGTCGCTCTCGCGGCTTTTCCGAGCCTTGCCTGCGCATTGGCAATCTGGAACTGGATCTGAACGGGAAAAACGTCACTGTTGAGGGGAATGCCCTGCACCTGACGGGCAAGGAATATGCCATTCTGGAGCTTCTGGTTATTCGGAAAGGCTCTGTCCTGACCAAGGATGCTTTCCTGAATCATCTTTATGGCGGCATTGATGAGCCTGAGATGAAGATCATCGATGTCTTCATCTGCAAACTTCGCCGTAAGCTTCAGAAAGCAGGGGCCAGTAACCTCATCTCTACCGTCTGGGGACGTGGTTACATTCTGCGTGAAGAAACAGCAGCCGAGCCCCTGCCCGCGCCTGTCAGCTCAATGACCAGAACTGCATCTGAACTGACCGTCGCCTAAAGCGTACTTTTCAGGATTGGTACCAGTCCGGCCGGATCGTCACACCATGATTGACCGGCCCGTGACCAGCGCCATATCCCGGCGCATTTGAGAGCGCGAGCCGTAGATAGGCATGAGCCCGACGCACCGCCGCTTCAAGGTCCATGCCCTGTGCAATGCCCGTCGCAATGGCACTGGCAAGCGTACAACCCGTTCCATGAGTGTGACGCGTATAAATCCGCGTCGCGCGGTGTACGTACTCATCACCATTTGGGAAGACCAGAAGATCTTCGAGATCCTCTCCCGTCATATGCCCCCCCTTAAGCAGAACGGCCGCGGCTCCCCGCTTTTGCAGGATATGAGCTGCCCGACGCATTCCTGCCAGATCATGAATGACCTCACCCGTCATGACTTCTGCTTCGGGAATATTGGGAGTCACGACCAAGGCCCACGGCAAAAGACGGGTCATCACAGCGTCTACAGCATCGTCGGCTAGAAGAGCTGACCCGCTGGTGGACACCATGACCGGGTCAAGCACCAACGGGAGTTGCGGGTGGCATTCCAGTTCGTCAGCAACGGCATGAACAATGTCTGCCGTCGCCAGCATTCCGGTTTTGCAGCAATCTGCACCCAGATCATCAAGAACGACCTGCATCTGCTGCCGAACAAACGCGGGGGAAACAGCCTCCACCCCAAAGACGCCTAATGTATTCTGTGCCGTCAGAGCTGTAAGGGCGCTCATTCCAAAGCCGCCCAGAGCGGTAATGGTCTTCAGGTCGGCTTGAATCCCGGCCCCGCCACCCGAGTCACTTCCCGCAACTGTCAGAACCCGGCCACGCATACGTCAGGCCCCCGTAATTGCTCTGATCGCCTCACAGACATGATCCACGACCTGAAGAACCAGAGCGTCGTCTTCTGCTTCCGCCATCACGCGAATCAGAGGTTCGGTGCCACTGGCCCTCAGAACCAGACGACCGCGCCCGGCAAGACGTTCTTCCGCCCAGGCTTTGGCAGCAGCCAGCTCGGGACTGCTCAACGGATTAGCCCCTGAGTAGCGAACGTTTTTGAGAAGCTGCGGGAAAGGCTGGAAGACCTGACAGATCTCACTGGCAGGCTTCTTGGTCTCCACTGAAACAGCCAGAACCTGGAGGGCGGCAATCAGCCCATCTCCGGTCGTAGCGTAATCGGACAGGACCATGTGCCCGGACTGCTCCCCGCCCAGGTTCCCACCATTCTCACGCATGCGCTCAACGACGTAGCGATCCCCGACTGCCGTCCGCTGAAGCTCCAAACCATCTTCCGCAAGAGCCTTCTCCAGCCCCATATTGGACATGACCGTGGCCACGACCGTGTTGGTCCGCAGACGTCCATGCTGCTTCCAGAATCGGGCGATCAACCCAAGAATTTGGTCGCCATCAACCAGATTGCCATTCTCATCGGCAATCAGAACACGATCAGCATCTCCGTCCAGCGCAATGCCGAAGTCCGCGCCATGTTCCTTCACGGCAGCACAAAGCGTCTCTGGGTGGGTAGAGCCAACACCGTCATTGATGTTCAGGCCATCCGGTGAACAACCAATCTTGATAACTTCCGCACCCAGCTCCCAGAGAGCAGTTGGGGCCACGCGATATGCGGATCCATTTGCGCAATCGAGAACAATCTTCAGACCATCCAGACGCAGCCCGCGCGGGAAGGATGCCTTGGCATTCTCAATGTAGCGGCCAGCGGCATCGTTCAAACGAGAGGCACGCCCGATTTCTGCCGGCGAAGCCAAACGCTGAGACAGGTCTTGTCCCATCATGGCTTCAATCTCCCCTTCTACTTCGTCGGAGAGCTTGAAACCGTCTGGGCCAAACAGCTTGATGCCATTGTCGGTGAAGGGATTGTGAGAAGCTGAAATCATAACACCGAGGTCCGCCCGCAAAGACCGCGTCAGCATGGCAATCGCTGGCGTCGGAAGCGGACCGACAAGGATCACATCCATACCGGCGGACAGAAAGCCCGCAACAAGAGCACATTCAATCATATACCCGGACAGGCGTGTGTCCTTGCCCAGCACAACAGTGTGTCGACGGCTCTGACTGCGCATGAAATACAGGCCCGCGGCCTGTCCAAGCTTCTGGGAAACTTCCACCGTCATCGGAGCGGTGTTTGCAGTTCCCCTGATGCCGTCCGTCCCGAACAGAGCCCTCTTGCTGGCCATGGTTATGAAATCCTGCCTGTCTCGATAGATAAGAAAAAGGCGCGGCACCAGAGGGGAAATTCCCCTCCAATGACGCGCCTTGCGGTGCGGTTAACGGTTTGATTAGCCTGCCTGAGGAGCCGGATCAAACGCACCCGGACGTGTCGTCGGCACAGAGGCGCGGCGATTATCCGGCAATTGCTCGTCATCGGACGGGCGCTCGATCGCCTCTCCCCGCATGATCCGACCGACATCGTCTCCGGTCAGGGTCTCATACTCGAGCAGAGCCGCTGTCAGACGGTGCAGATCATCAATCCGCGTCAGAAGCAGATGATGCGCTTGCTGGTAAGCCGTATCGATCAGAGCCTTGATCTCTACGTCGATATCGCGCGCCGTCTGCTCAGACAGATTCTTGTTCTGTGTGACAGAGTGCCCCAGGAAGACTTCCTGTCCGTTATCGCCATAGGAAATCATGCCGAGCTTGTCGCTCATGCCCCATTCCGTAACCATTCGGCGAGCCAGATCGGTAGCGCTCTTGATATCACCCGACGCACCGGCACTGACTTCTTCCGGGCCAAAGATGATTTCTTCAGCAACACGGCCACCCATGGCAATCACCAGACGCGCCAGGCACCATTTCCGGCTGTAGGAAATGTTGTCTTTCTCAGGCAGCGTCGTCACCAGACCCAAAGCGCGCCCACGCGGCACAATCGTGGCCTTGTGAATGGGGTCACTACCCGGCGTAAAGATCGCACAGATGGCATGACCGGCCTCATGATAAGCCGTCGAGCGCTTTTCGTCTTCGGTCATGACCATGGACCGACGCTCTGCGCCCATCATGACCTTGTCCTTGGCCTCTTCGAACTGAGCCATTCCGACCGTGCGGCGTCCCTGACGGGCAGCCATCAGAGCAGCTTCGTTCACAAGGTTGGCCAGATCAGCACCAGAGAAGCCTGGCGTACCACGAGCAATCACTTTCGGGTCCACATCTGAAGACAGCGGTACTTTCTTCATGTGAACGCGCAGGATCTTTTCGCGACCAGCAACATCAGGGTTTGGCACAACGACCTGACGATCAAAACGCCCCGGACGCAGCAGAGCCGGATCCAGAACATCCGGACGGTTGGTTGCTGCAATCAGGATAACGCCCTCATTGCTCTCAAAGCCATCCATCTCGACGAGCATCTGGTTAAGGGTCTGCTCGCGCTCATCATTGCCGCCACCAAGACCGGCACCACGATGGCGGCCAACGGCGTCAATTTCATCGATGAAGATGATGCACGGAGCAGCCTTTTTGCCCTGCTCGAACATGTCACGCACACGGGATGCACCGACACCCACGAACATCTCCACGAAGTCCGAACCGGAAATCGTAAAGAACGGCACATTGGCTTCACCAGCAATCGCACGGGCCAGAAGCGTCTTACCCGTACCTGGAGGGCCGACCAGCAGGGCGCCCTTGGGGATCTTGCCACCCAGACGCGTAAACTTCTGCGGGTCTTTCAGGAATTCGACGATTTCCTCGAGCTCAGCCTTGGCTTCATCGATACCTGCCACATCGTCAAATGTGACGCGGCCCGTCTTTTCCGTCAGCAGACGAGCCTTGGACTTGCCAAAACCCATCGCACGGCCACCACCGGCCTGCATCTGGCGAAACACCATAAAGCACAGGCCAACAAGCAGAAGAACGGGAAGATAATTTCCCACATACCGCAGGATGGAGTTCTCACCGCTATCCATTGGCTTGGCTGTCACTTCAACACCCGCGCCGGTCAGACGAGCCGGAAGGCCCGGATCCATCGGTGCATAGGTTTCGAAGGAGGTACCGTTCGTCAGTGTTCCAGAAATATTCTGTTCCTGGATAACCACCGAGCGCACCTGGTGCTCGTCCACATCATGGACAAAATCGGAATAGGCGATCTGCTGGGCAGCATGCTGGCTTCCACCGGGCTGGAAGGCGGTCAGCACTGCCATTCCGACCATGATGATGACCACCCAGATCGCAACGTTACGGCCTAAATTGTTCATCTCGTTCTCTGTCGTCCTTCAGACTGTCCGTCAGATGCAGCGGGGCTTCATCATCTCAACAGGCCGACGTCATAGTCTGCGTTGACTTCATAACATAGGCGGTCCTGCCCATGATCCTACCCCACCAAGGGCAGGAAAACGCATTTCCACGCATTTTGGTACGCTTTTCACCCATTTACGCCGTTTTCGCCGGTAACTGGAACCCCGCCAGCCCAGACGAATGGAACCGTTCCGGCCCTTTCCAGAAAATCTGGCAACCCTATGACATAGCCGTCGCGCCAGAGAGCGGGGAGTGCCTGTAATGCTTCGACAGGAATTCCCAATCGTCTGGCATCAAGACCCTGCGCCCCACTTCCAAGAGCTCCAATAAGAGTTCCTTCAGGCACATCCTCTTGCAGGCATCGCCAGCGCCCATCCCAGAGAGGCTGCCCGGCAGCACAGACAGATGCCTCTACAGATCGCATTTCTCTGACAAAGATAACGCCGTCCCCAAATCGCCCTGCTGTCCGCATGATCACGCCCCCGAGTGAGCCTCGTCCCTGCTTTATGAGTGACAGGACTTTCTCACGCGATGGGCGATAACGACTGCCAGAGACCAACCGTACCAGAGCAGACACGCTGTCCTCGCAAACGCCGTTTTTTCTTAAGAAAACCCAACCCGCAGGATGCCATACGGCCTCATTCGCCAATAAGTCAGCTAGACTAGCATCTCTTACCGCGCGGTTCAGCACAGCGCCCGCTTGCCACTCGCGAGCTTGAGTCCGCTCGCTCTGCGTCAGATCCTGGCGCCATCGCACCCGTTCAAATCGACGGTTCTGATTGGAAGGATCTTCGACCCAACTCAGGCCGACAGCCCGCAGCGTCCCTCTCAGGCGTTCGGGATGACAGGCCAACAACGGCCGAACAATCCTGATCCGCCCCCGAATGGCAGATGCAGCAATCCCGGCCAAACCAGCTTGTCCGCTTCCTGCACCATGCCGCATCGAGACGGTTTCATCCTGGTCATGAAGATGGTGCGCAACCAGAAGGTCCAGGCACCCTGCGTCGACACATGCCCGTTCCAGAGCATCAAATCTCGCATCCCGGGCTCGCTCCTGAAGCCGCCCCTTTGGAAATGGCGCCAGAGTTAATACCCGGGCTTCCACGCCCATCTCGGACAGCCTTTGAGCCGTTAGTCTCGCTTCTGCTGCGGACTCGGGACGCAAGGCATGGTCAACAATGAAGGCGAGAACATGCTGACGCCAACGCCGTGCAAGCCATGCCAGCGCCAGAGAATCTGCGCCTCCGGAAACTGCAAGCCCAACCGGCGCGATTGGCGCATCAGGCAACCAAGGCCCCAAAGACTCCATCCAGGCAGAAAACTCCGCCACCTGGATGGGATTATTTACATCAGTGACAGGCTGCACGCCCACGGAACGTCGCTGCTGCCGATTTGACGCGAGGCGTCTGTGTCGGGAATTCGGTCTTCAGCTTATCAAGTGCCTGACAGGCCGAGTTCTTATCGCCCATAGCCAGCAGAGAAGCCGCAACACCCAGGAGGGAGTCCTGTGCTTTCGGCGTTTTCGGAGCTTTATTGTAGGCGTCGTAATAGGCGACCGCAGACTCACGATACTGCTTCTGCCCCGCAAGGGACTGAGCCAGCAGGAACTGAGAATCCATTTTACCCGAAGCGCTTTTGGCGGTCTTCACGGCAAAGCGTGCATTCGTTTCAGCATCTTCATACTTGCCAGCCTTGAGAGCAGCATTGCCGACCTTCAAAGCTTCAAGAGCCGTTTTGGGGGCCTCATCAGAAGACGCAGGCGCCGTCTCTGCCGCTTTAGACGTGGCCACAGTAGCACCGGCGGCGGCAGGAGCAGACGCTCCACCTCCACCGCCGCCATTCTGGGAGGCGAACTGCATATCAGAAATCTGCTTGGACAGATTGGCCTGCGTTTCCTTCTGCGCATTGCTGAGCTGATCCAGCTCACCCCGCATCTGACGATTCTGCTCTTCAAGCGCAGCAACACGCTCAAGAAGCTGGGCGGTCATGTTGCCATCAGCTCCCGAAGAGGAGGAACCACGCGATGACGACGAACTGGGCGCAGGCAACGGCCCGCTGTTCTGGATCTGCGAAAGCTGCTGCCGCAATGAGGCAATTTCATCCTGAAGGGCAATCGCCTCGCGGGAGGAAATACCCCCACCATCTGACGCGTCCTGAGCCATGACTGGCAGGACAGGACAAAGCACAGAAAGCGCCGTTCCGAGCATGACGGCACGGAGGGGACGGGACAGGGCCATGCAAGATCTCCTGAAACATGTTCGACGCCCGGCCTGAGCGCCCTCTCGCAATCACCGGCGAGTTCGGCTGATGAACAGTCTTAAAACAGAAACGGCCGGGGGATAAACTCCCCCGGCCGTTCAAACTGTCAGTCCGTCAGACGGATGACCTGGGTTCAGCGAACCGAGGTGATCGCGTTACGGTTCTGAGCCCATGAGGCTTCATCGTCACCGTCAGCCGTCGGACGATCCTTGCCGTAGGAAATCGTCGTGATGCGGGAAGCGCTCACGCCCTTGGCAACGAGGTAGTCACGAGCAGCATTCGCACGACGCTGGCCGAGAGCAATGTTGTATTCTTCGGTGCCGCGATCATCGCAGTTACCAGCGATCTGAACGCTGACCTGCGGGTACTTCGCAAGCCATGCAACCTGCTTGTCCAGCGTTGCACGAGCTTCTTCAGAAAGCTGGGATACATTCAGCTCGTAGAAGATACGGTCGCCAACATTGGCAACCAGGTCAGCTTCGCTGCCCGGCGTCGGGCCGGCTTCCTGCGTGGCTGCGCCAGCACCGGTGCTGTTGCCCGTATCGGTTTTGCCGTCGGAGCAGGCTGCGAGAACAAGCGCCAGACCAAGCGCACCAAACACCTTGAACTTCATGTGTCTCAACCCTGAGAACGGTTCCGTATCAGAAACCGAAATGCGGCATATTGCCGCGTTGTTCCGGACCACACACCCTTCCACTCAGGAACGCTCAAGAATCCTTTACGAACTCTCTGCGAACCACTGGAAAAGCACTGGCCACTAGCGCCCATACCCATGACTTAAATCCGGGGTCAAGCATCCTGTGAGGGCCTACCCCCGAGCCAGAGAACGATTCTGTTTCGAAACTAGAAAATGCAACATAAATGTCACAGCAGTTAGACAGGAATGTGGCGGAATTCTGCCAGTTGTTTTGCTGAACATTCTTTAATCGTTTTATCCTCATGCAAGCCTTGCGTATCAGCCAAGCGCCGCATGCGGGGCACATTCAATCCGGGAGCTGAGGCGCTAAAGTCGATTTACAGAAGATGCGATGGAACGCCGGACTCTGACACCTGGAGAGAACGCCCCAAATCGACTCCGTTCAAAGCCATTTTTTACGCACTTCATCAGGACAGATGTGTCGTGCCCCTGTGTGATCGAGCGAACGCTCCAGATCTGTTCAGGGCAAAATACTCCCCGTTGATCATTGCCAACGGGGAGAGAAAAGATGATCAGCCGTTCAGTGGAGACCAGGCTGGATCAGACGCACCTGTTGCCGTGCGAATTGGGCGCTCATTGAAGCCCGTGATGTCGATTGTACCGATGCCAGATGCAAACCCGGCACCGCCCGCACCCGAAGCGCTTTGACGGCAGAACGCCAGCACACGGCCATTCGGGCAGAACGTCGGAGACTCAACAGTGAAGCCCTGTGTCAGGATACGTTCACCCGTACCATCCGGGTTCATGACGCCCAGAGAGAAGCCACCATGCCCAATGCGAGTAAAGGCAATCAGATCGCCACGAGGTGACCAGACCGGAGATCCATACTGGCCAGAGCCATAGGAAATCCGGCGCGCACCACCGCCCGATGCCCCCATGATGTAAAGCTGCGGGCTGCCACCACGATCGGAGTTGAACACGATCTGGCTACCATCGGGGCTGAAGCACGGGCTGGTATCAATCGCACCGCCAGAGCTGGTGATCTGATGCTTGCTACGGGAGGCCAGATCCACAACAAAGATGTCAGATCCACCACCGCGCGTTGCAGACAGAACAACGCGGCTTCCATCCGGAGAGAAGCGCGGCGCGAAGGAAATGCCGTCAAACTCACCCAGCATCTGCTGACGGCCAGAGCCCAGATCAAACAGATACACGCGCGGACGGTTGTTCGCATACGACATGAACGCAACCTGATCGCGCGCCGGGTTGAAGCGCGGCGTCAGGGTCAGCCACTGGCCGCCTGTCAGCATCCGGGAATTGAACCCGTCCTGATCCATTAGCGCCAAACGGGTGATCTGATGACGGCGCGGACCTGTACGGGCAATATAAGCGATACGGGTATCGAAGTACCCCTTCTCGCCCAACATCCGCTCGTAAATCACGTCAGCAATAATGTGTGCAATCCGGCGCCAGTTGGATGGCGACGCCGTATAGGCCGTACCCTGAAGCTGCTCACCGGCAACAACATTCCACAGGCGCATCTCAACACGAACACTGCCCGAACCAACTGCACGTCCGGCAACAGCAGCGCGTGCGCCCTGAGCCTTGAGTGCACTGAAATCCGGTGTGCCACTGGGCGACACATCGCCTGTCATGACTTTGAACAGGCCAGTCCCAGCCAGATCGGAAGAAATGACACTGGAGATCTGTTCACCCATTCCGGCACCAAAGCTCGGAATGACAATGGGGATAGGCGCCTGACGGGCCTGATCAACAGTAATTTCAGCTTCCCCAGCCCCACCGGCCGCAGTTCCTTGCGCAAAAGCAGAAAGCGGGGTTGCAAGAAGACCACCAGCCGCGGCTGTGGCACCGAGGATGGAACGGCGCGACAGCAGCGCGCTCAGAGCATCAGCTTCGGAATCGGAAATGAAGGTCATGATGATTCCTCTAGGGTTTACGGCCTGAAGACAAAACGCAGCTGATGCGTCTGGCCTAGCAGGTTGGAAGGAATGGGGAGATGGGCACAGGTCGGGCTCAGAACCGCATCCCGCGCACGCTCGGCCAGCACACGATAGGATGGATCTGCCGCCATCTTCGCTGCCGTATCAGGAGCATACTTCACAAGACGCGCCTCACCCGTTGCATCCACCGTCACAATCAGATGCGCGACAAAGCTCGCATAGTTCCGCGCTTCCGTGTCTTCCGTGTAGCAACGCCGCACGGAGCCACCGATCGCCTTCTGATCCGCCATGGACAGAGACTTGGTGATATCGCCATTCGGCACACCGCCGCCATCCGGCGCACCACCCTGCGGCGGGTTGGCTTTCGCCTTGGGCGCATGCGTCTGCTTCTGGTCGGAGCGGAAGCTATCCAGCGTCGCCAAAAGAGAATGACTGTCCGCTTGCGTATTCTTGGACGCATTCGGCTGGGTCAGATGCGAGAACTTCGGCGTATCCGGCAGTTTGTCAGCCTTCTGTGTCTGCGGGCTCGGCGGAGCCACCATTGCAGACTTAGACGGCGGAGACGGCTTCGGCGGGGACGCAGGAACAGGCTCAGGCGACGGCTCCGTAATTTTTGGCGGAAGCTTCGTCGGCGGCAGAGGCTGAGGCTTTGTCTCAGGCGTCGGCGGAACAGGCTGCGGCGGCGGTGGTGGCGGAGGCGGTTCTTCCGTCGGCGCCTTCAGAGGAGGCGTCGGAGACGGAGGAGCCTCGTTCTTCACGGGCGCAGGCGCAGGAGCCGGCTTCGGAGCCGGATGGTCAGCCTTGATGGGATGGGTGGGAGGCCCTGCCTCCTCAAATTCCATCTGCACCGCCGGAGGCTCCGGCGGTTCAGGTGGTTTCTCGAACGGGATCCGCACAACCAGGTACAGGATCAGTGCCGCATGGACACCGACTGAACCCAGAAGCGCGTTGCGAAAGCGACGCCTGTCCGAACGACGTGGACGCACCACTGCGGTGTCCTCTTACTGGCCGCTCTGAGGCTGCTGAGCCAGCAGTGCCACATGCGTAAAGCCGCCAGACGTAATCTGTCCCATGACCTGCATCACGCGACCATAGTCGATATGTGCATCAGCCCGGACAAAGATCCGATGGTTCGGATCGTTCTGGGACTGGACCTTGAGCTGGTCCACAAGCTGCTCGGGTGTGATCGGGTCTTCCCCCAGGTACAACGAACCATCGTTGCGCAGGGAAACCGTGATCGGCTTGGTGTCAGCATTGACCGGGCTGGCATCCGTCTTGGGCAGATCGACATTGACGCCACTGGTCATCATCGGCGCCGTCACCATGAAAATGATGAGCAGCACCAGCATGACGTCCACAAGCGGCGTAACGTTAATCTCAGACGCGGGGCGCCGACGACGGCCACCCATACGCCCACCTCCTCCAGCGGACATCCCCATGGATCAGGCCTTCCCGCTGGACGTCTCGTCCGCACGTTCTTCCGACTGACGGGAAAGAATGGCGGCAAATTCGGTCCCGAACGCATCCATGCGGTCCGCGAACTTGTCCAGCGAGTTGCTGATGACGTTATAGGCCACATAGGCCGGGATAGCGGTCACAAGACCGATCGCCGTTGCGAATAGAGCTTCGGAAATACCCGGAGCCACAACGGAGAGGTTGGTGTTGTGCATGGCAGCGATCGAGCCGAACGCATGCATGATACCCCAGACCGTTCCGAACAGTCCGACGAACGGCGCAACCGGGCCAATCGTGGCAAGGAAAATCACGCGGCGACCCAGACGGTCGTTTTCGCGCGAAACGGTGATGTTGATGGCACGGTCGATACGGTCCCGCACGCCACCGCGCGCCAGATCAATTCCGACAATCCGTGCCGAGCGACGCCATTCGCCCATGGCAGCGCCGAACACGGCAGCCATCGGGTGAGTCGGGCGTGCGCCATCAGATTCGTAAAGGTCGTCCAGCGAACCGCCGGACCAGAAACGGTCTTCAAATTCCGTTGCTTCGCGATTGACGCGACGCATCAGAAGGATTTTTTCCGCAATGATCGCCCACACGCCTGCACTGCACAGGACGAGCCCGACCATGACCAGCTTAACGACGATGGACGCGTGCAGGAACAGGTCCAGAGGCGACAGACCGGCCGCACCGACCGCCCCAAGCGCACTCGAACTTACCTCATGATCCACTGTTCTCTCCTGTCCAGATCCTGTCCCTTACGGGTCAGGACTCTCCATTGCACTTCGTGAGGAAACAGGAAAGTGGGTCAGACCTCTCCAGCCTCGAGTTTTCGAACAGCATCACACCACCGAGGCGGAATTTTGGCAGGTTTCATGGCTTCGGCAGAAAGACACGCCAGCTCTACGTCAATGACGACGGCGGTTTCGTTGCCATTCGTGCTGTTTCGAACAGTTTGTTCAAGTTTCAACCGCGTTGGCGTCATTGCAACCAGCGCTGTCTCGATTTCCATTTCATCATCGAGTCGCAACGGCGCGCGATAACGCACCCCAACCTGCCGCACGACAAACGCCAGACCAAAATCGCGCAGAAGCTCCGTCACCGAAGCCCCTGCATCGCGCATGGCTTCACTGCGTGCACGTTCCGCAAAGCCGAGATAGCGGGCATGATAGACGATGCCACCTGCATCCGTGTCTTCGTAATAAACCCGGAAACGGATCTTATGCGTTGCCATCAGTTTCTCCGCTCATTGGCAGTAGCTCTTCAGCCTGCCGTGTCGTCGTCGAGCCCGGACAGAAGATCAACCTGGCTCGCTGGCGGGTTCAGGCCCAGATGTCTCCACCCAGCCTCACCCAACATGCGCCCCCGCGCTGTCCGCAGGATGAGCCCCTCCTGAATCAGATAAGGCTCGATGACGTCTTCCAGTGTGTCACGCGCCTCTGCCAGACCGGCAGCCAGCGTCTCAACACCCACAGGGCCACCATGGTGATGCTCTGCGATACGCTGAAGATAGCGGCGGTCCATCGCATCCAGACCGCGCTCATCAACTTCAAGACGCGAAAGTGCGGCATCAGCCGTCGCGCGATCAATGATCGGCTTCTTCGCGACAAGCGCAAAATCCCGAACACGACGCAGAAGACGGCCCGCGATACGGGGCGTGCCGCGAGAACGACGGGCAATTTCCTCTGCTCCGTCATCATTCAGATGAACCCCGAGCTTCGTGGCGCCCCGTGATACGATCGCCCGCAGCTCTTCCGGCGTGTAAAACACCAGTCGCAGGGGAATACCAAAACGATCCCGGAGAGGCGTTGCCAACAAACCTGCACGGGTTGTGGCGGCAACAAGCGTGAATGGCGCCAGATCAATCCGCACCGAACGTGCTGCCGGCCCTTCCCCGATAATCAGGTCGAGCTGGAAATCTTCCATCGCCGGATAGAGAATTTCCTCGATCGCCGGCTGAAGACGATGAATTTCATCGATGAACAACACATCACGAGGCTGAAGATTCGTCAGGATTGCCGCAAGGTCTCCAGCGCGCTGAATCACCGGCCCAGACGTTGCCCGAAATCCAACGCCCAGTTCACGCGCCACAATCTGCGCCAGTGTCGTCTTGCCCAGACCTGGCGGTCCATGCAGCAACACATGATCCAGAGCATCTCCACGGGCCTTTGTTGCCTCGATGAAGATAGCCAGATTTTCACGGCTTGCTTTTTGCCCTGTAAAATCCGCTAGCGTTTCAGGCCGCAAGCCGCCTTCGGCAATATCGTCCGGAAGCCGCGCGGCGTCCGTTTCACGAAATTCGCTCATCGGGCGAGATCCTTCAGGCAAAGGCGAATTGCCAGATCAAGCGAGGCATTTTCGTTTTCGGCCAGAACACGACTGAGAACAGGCCAGGCCTCTGCCCGCCGAAAGCCGAGACCAGCCAGAGCCAGGAGCGCATCATTCTCGACGTTTGGCCCGGTCACCACGCCTGGCGTAGGGGCGGACGCGCCACCACCGGGCATCTTGGCGACTTTGTTGCGAAGTTCGCTCAGAATTCGATCGGCAAGACGAGGGCCGACACCTGCCGCCCGCGTCAGAGAACCACGATCGCCCGCATTGATTGCCAAGAGAAGCTCACCGGGAGAATTGGCCGAAAGGATCGCCAGCGCGACCTTGGCACCCACACCTTGCACGGTCGTCAACAGGCGGAACCACTCACGTTCGTCCGTTGTCACGAACCCATACAGAAGGATCGCGTCTTCCCGAACAACGGTTTCGATCAGAAGACGCACGACTTCCGGAGGCTGCGGAACGGATGAGAGTGTGCGTGTTGACGCTGACACCACATATCCAACGCCATTGACGTCAACAATGCAGCGCTCTCCTTCGATCTGCCCGACGAGCCCTGTAAGCTGTCCAATCACGCCATCCGCCTTCCAGCCGTTACATAGGCCGCGCTTGCACGATAATGAGCATGGCAGATCGCTACAGCCAGCGCGTCCGAAGCGTCGGCCTTGTAGATGGCGACGCCAGGCAGCAGCCGCTTCACCATCATCGTGACCTGCTCCTTCGTGGCAGACCCGGTTCCCACAACAGATTTCTTGACTGTCATAGCGCCATATTCCGCTACCGGAAGGCCTTCGTAAGCGGGCGTCAGGAGTGCCACGCCACGGGCATAACCGAGTTTGAGCGTGGAAGAGCCATTGCGGTTTACGTAAGTTTCCTCAACCGCAGCTTCGGCGGGAGCATACTCACGAATCAGGTTCTGGAGCTTCCCGTGCAGCTCACAGAGCCGCAGGGGAACCGATTCATGACCATCTGTCGCAATCACACCAGAGGCCACATGCTTCAGGCGGTTGCCATCCACATCAATAATTCCCCAGCCCATGAAACGCAGGCCGGGGTCTATTCCCATCAGACGGATCAAGCGGCGAGCGCCTGCGCCACATCGTCTGGAAGGTCAAAGTTGGCGTAAACAGCCTGAATATCGTCGTTATCTTCCAGAACGTCGATCAGCTTCAGAACTGTCCGGGCCTTCTCTTCATCCAGAGAAATGCTGTTTTCCGGGCGCCAGTCGAGCTTGGCGGACTGTGGCTCGCCGAAACGACCTTCAAGAGCGTCACGCACTGCGAAGAAGTTCTCCATCTCGCAGGTGATCTCGTGCCCTTCCTCGGTCAGCACGGCATTATCCGCACCAGCCTCAATGGCGGCTTCCAGCATCTCGTCTTCCGAGGCGGCATCGACCGGATACGTCACAACACCCAGGCGCTGGAACATGAAGGACACGGAGTTCGATTCACCCAGCGAGCCACCATGCTTGGAAAACGCGGCACGAACTTCACCGGCCGTCCGGTTCCGATTGTCGGTCAGACCTTCGACGATGATTGCCACACCAGCCGGGCCGTAGCCTTCGTAGCGCACTTCCACATAGTCTTCGCCACCAGCAGCGCCAGATGCCTTCTTGATGGCACGCTCGACATTGTCTTTTGGCATATTTGCTTCACGCGCTGCGGTGACAGCAGCACGCAGACGCGGGTTGGAGGCTGGGTCAGGCAGACCGGACCGCGCTGCAACCGTGATTTCACGCAAAATCTTGGCGAACTGCTTGGCGCGCTTGGCATCCTGCGCACCTTTACGGTGCATGATGTTCTTAAACTGTGAATGACCGGCCATCGGTCGCTCCTTCCTCTACGGGTGTCAGAGGCTCAGACGAGCCTGCCATGACAGTGTTTGAACTTCTGGCCCGAGCCACACGGGCAAAGCGCATTGCGCGGCGTTTCTTCATACCACTGCTGAAGCGTCGCTGCATCCGGCTCGTTAACTGAGCCCGCAGCCGCAAACTGTGCCTGCGGCGCTGCAAAGCTCACTACAGGCTCTGGCTGCGTCAGTGCGGGCGCTGCTGGCAGCGCTTCAAAGCTTTCATGGTGTGCTGAGCTATCGACCACCGGATACGGCGGCGGCTCACTCACAGCCTGGATGCGGCACATCGTCTGCGTCACACGCAGGCGCATATCATCCAGCATCGCCGTGAACATCTGGAAGGCTTCCTGCTTGTATTCGTTCAGCGGATCCCGCTGACCATACGCACGCAGGCCGATACCCTGGCGAAGCTGATCCAGCCCATGCAGATGCTCTTTCCAGACGGCATCGAACGTGGTGAGAACAACCTGCTTCTCGATCATGCGCATGAGGTCCGGCCCCATGTTGGCCGTCCGGGCAGCCTGAGCCTTCTGGGCTTCAGCTTCCACGCGCTCGATCACGCTGTCAGCGTCCATGCCGTCTTCCTTCGCCCAGTCAGCGATCGGAAGTTCAAGATTCAGGACGCGGGAAATTTCAGCCGTGAGCCCAGCCGTATCCCAAGCCTCGGCAAAGGATTTCTCAGGAATGTGGGCGTGAACCAGATCTTCAACGGTGTGCAGGCGCAGTTCCGCAATCACACCCGACAGATCTTCGGACGACATATATTCCTTGCGCTGGGAATAAACTTCCTTGCGCTGGTCATTCATGACGTCGTCGTATTTCAGCGTGTTCTTGCGCATGTCGAAGTTACGGGCTTCAACGCGCTTCTGAGCCTTCTCGACGGCCTTGTTCAGCCAGGGGTGAACAATCGCCTCCCCTTCCTTCAGGCCCATCTTCTGCATCATCGCGCCCATACGGTCGCCAGAGAAAATGCGGATCAGATCGTCTTCGAGGGACAGGAAGAAGCGGGAATTCCCCGGATCACCCTGACGTCCCGAACGGCCACGCAACTGGTTATCAACACGACGGCTCTCATGACGCTCCGTACCGATGACATATAGCCCGCCGGATTCATGAACCGCGCCATGATTGGCTTCAACGGCTGCACGGATTTCTTCGGTGATGCGCGCACGCTCTGCGTCATCCTCGATCCCATCCGTATAAGCATGGGTCAGCATCTCGATATTGCCGCCCAGTTTGATGTCCGTTCCACGACCCGCCATGTTGGTGGCAATCGTAATGGCACCCGGCGCACCAGCCTGCGCGATGATACTGGCTTCTTTCTCATGATGACGCGCATTGAGCACGCTATGCTTGATGCCGCGCTGATCCAGAATACTGGAAAGGTACTCGCTTCTTTCGATGGACGTCGTACCCACCAGGATTGGCTGCCCCTTGGCGCTCACTTCCTGGATGAGATCTGCAACGGCGTTATATTTTTCGCCCGCAGTCAGATAGACTTCATCGTCCGTATCAATCCGCTTGACGGCACGGTTCGTCGGAATTTCAACAACCGTCAGGTTATAGATTTCTGCGAACTCATCTGCTTCCGTCATGGCCGTACCCGTCATACCGGAGAGCTTCGGATACAGGCGGAAGTAGTTCTGGAATGTGATGGATGCGAGCGTCTGGTTTTCCTGCTGGATCTCGACGTGCTCTTTCGCTTCCAGCGCCTGATGCAGGCCATCGGAATAACGACGGCCATCCATCATACGTCCGGTGAATTCATCGATGATGATCACCTTGCCGTCACGGACGATGTAATCAACGTCCCGCGTGAAGAGCGTATAGGCGCGAAGCGACTGCTGAACGTGGTGAACGACAGCCACGTTATGAATGTCGTACAGACCACCTTCCTGCAAAACACCGTCCTGGTTTAGGAGCTCTTCGATACGGTGTGAGCCAGCTTCCGTCAGCGTAACACTGCGCAGCTTCTCATCCTTATCGTAAGCTTCCGGCTCCAGCACCAGCTTGGCCACAACCGCATCAACAGTCCGATAAAGGTCGGAGCTGTCATCTGCCGGGCCAGAAATGATCAGCGGCGTCCGGGCTTCGTCGATCAGGATGCTATCCACCTCATCCACGATTGCGTGGTTGAACGGACGCTGCACCATATCGCCGAGCGAATATTTCATATTGTCGCGCAGATAATCGAACCCGAACTCGTTGTTCGTTCCGTAAGTAATATCTGCTGCGTAAGCTTCACGACGTTCTTCATCACCCAGATTCGGGATGATCACGCCGGTTGTCAGACCGAGGAAGCTGTAAAGAACCGACATTTCCTCGGCATCACGACGGGCCAGATAATCGTTCACCGTCACAACATGCACGCCCTTGCCGGACAGCGCGTTCAGGTAAACAGCCAGCGTCGCAACAAGGGTCTTGCCCTCACCGGTCCGCATTTCCGCAATGCGACCGTCATGCAGAACCATCGCACCGATCAGCTGCACGTCAAAATGACGCTTGCCCAGAACACGGCGAGAGGCCTCACGGCAAACGGCAAAAGCTTCAGGCAGCAGTTTATCAAGGGTTTCGCCTTGGGCGACCCGCTCCTTGAATTCTATAGTCTTGTGCTGAAGCTGCTCGTCACTGAGCCCCTGAACCGTGGGCTCCAGAGCGTTGATCTCCGGCACACGGCGCTGATACGCCTTGAGCGAACGATCATTGGCGGAGCCGAAAAGGGCGCGTGCGAGGCGTGCGAACATGCTGAACCTTGAGATGCCGAGCACCCGGCCGGAAAAGCTCTTTCCACCATCGGAAAGACCTCCCAAACCGGGCAATGACGATTTTCACGTCAGGTGGAGATAGGACCCGTGTGCCCATGGGTCAATGGAGAGGGACCAGAGAAGGCCCTCAAAATACCCATTTCCGCTACGTGACGGAATGGTAAGGGTGCGCGCACTTGCAGGGTTGAGCGGCCTTTGTCATGGTGCAGTCCATTCGGTTTTTCTTATTCTTTATGGTCCGAGGTATTTTCATGCGGCTTTCCCGCTCCACTCTCGCCTGTGCAGCTCTTCTGGCTGGCACGTCGGTTTCGGCTCCCCTCGCATTTGCTGCTCCGGCCGCACCTGCTGCAACCGCTCCGGCCCCGGCTGCTGCACCTGCTCCGAACCCGGACATGGTGATTGCAACCGTTAACGGCGAAAAAATTACCTTGGGTGACGTTCAGCAGGCTGCTGGCAACCTGCCGCCGCAGGCTCGTCAGCTTCAGCCGTCCATGCTGATCCCGCTGCTGGTCAACCAGCTCGTCGATCAGAAGGCAATCCAGATTGCCGCTGGCAAGGAAGGCCTGACCAACAAGCCTGAAGTCAAGGAAGCCATGCAGAACGCCGCCAACAGCGCGCTGCAGAATGCTTATCTTGAGACCAAGGTTGGCCCGCAGATCACGGATGCTGCCCTGCACGACTATTATCAGACGCATTACGCCAACCAGAAGCCAGAGCAGGAAGTCCACGCTCGCCACATCCTCGTGGAGACGGAAGCTCAGGCCAAGGACATCATCGCCCAGCTCAACAAGGGTGCTGATTTCGCCAAGCTTGCTGGCCAGCTGTCCAAGGACAAGGGCTCCGCTGGTGCCAATGGTGGCGATCTGGGCTGGTTCAAGAAGGGCGACATGCTGCCGGCCTTCTCTGAAGCCGCTTTCTCCATGAAGCCAAACACGATTTCCCAGACGCCGGTTCATACGCAGTACGGTTACCACGTGATCCAGGTTCTGGGCTCCCGCACGGCTCCGATCCCGAGCTTTGACCAGATCCATGACCAGGTCCGTCAGGAACTGATCCGCGAGAAGGTTCGCCAGATCGTTCAGCAGGCTGAATCCCAGGTGAAGGTTGTTCACTTCGACGCACAGGGCAAGCCGGTCACGGCCGCTCCGGCACCGGCTCCAGTCAAGAAGTAAGACTAAGACCATGGCAAAGCCGATCCCTGTCTCTCCGCTGGCCCGTCCTCTCCCGGACCTTTCAACGGTTGCTGGTGTTCGGCTTTCCGCCGTCGCCGCGGGCGTCCGCTATCAGGGACGAACAGACCTGATGCTCGCGGAATTTGTCCCCGGCACGATTGTCGCAGGCGTTTACACCAAGAACGCCTGCCCTGGCGCACCCATCCTGTGGTGCCGCCAGGCTCAGACAACTCCCTATGCGCGCGCTCTTCTGGTCAATGCCGGAAACGCCAACGTCTTCACAGGACGGGCCGGCATTCAGGCCTGCGAAGACTGTGCAGACGCGGTGAGCAAGCTGCTCGACTGCCCCCCGCAGGACGTTTTTCTCTCATCGACAGGCGTCATTGGGGAAAAGCTTCCACAGGATAGAATTATTGCGGCCCTGCCCGCCGCACAGGCTGGCCTCTCGGAAGAGAACTGGGCACAGGCTGCCCGCGCCATCATGACGACGGATACCTTCCCCAAGGCCGCGCGTCGCGACGTGACGATTGGTGGCAAGCCGGTTCGCCTTCAGGGCATTGCCAAGGGTTCTGGAATGGTCGCCCCCGACATGGCCACGATGCTGGCCTATGTCGCGACGGACGCGAAGCTTCCTCAGAATGTTCTCCAGTCCCTTCTGGCCTCTGGCTGCGCGCAGAGTTTCAACTCCATCACAGTCGATTCGGACACCTCCACGTCAGACACCCTGATGCTGTTCGCAACCGGCCTGGCCGATAATCCGGCCGTTGATGACGTCAACGATCCCGCTCTCGCCGAATTTACCCTCGCCCTGAATGACCTGCTTCTGGAGCTTGCCCTGCTGGTTGTCCGGGATGGCGAAGGGGCGACGAAGCAGATCCGCGTTGAAGTCACCGGTGCGGACTCCAATCTTTCCGCACATCGCATTGCACTCTCAATTGCCAACTCGCCACTGGTCAAAACGGCCATCGCTGGTGAGGATGCAAACTGGGGCCGTGTCGTGATGGCTGTAGGCAAGAGTGGTGAACCCGCAGACCGTGACCTTCTGTCCGTTGCCATCGGCGGAACCTGGATCGCGCGCGATGGCGGCGTTGTCGAGAACTACGATGAAGCCCCCGTCGTCGCACACATGAAGGGCCAGGACATCGAAATTACAGTCGATATGGGGCTTGATGATGGACAGGCCCGCGTGTGGACGTGTGACCTGACACATGGCTACATCGACATCAATGGTTCTTACCGCAGCTAGAGCGATCAACACGAGAGCGGGAGCGGGGGTTGTGCAGCCCTCCGCCTCCCGTTAGCACAGGTATCGCTCCAATTGGCGGGCGCTTGGTATGAGGAAACTGTCCATGTCTGCTGCAACTCGTGTCGTTGTTCTCGGTGGCGGTGTCGGAGGTCTTGAGGCTGCTACGGCCCTTGGTCGCCGAAACAACATAGCCGTGACACTCGTTGACCGCAGCCCGGTCCATTACTGGAAGCCTTCCCTGCATGAATTTGCAGCAGGCACGATGCAGCACGACGGCAACTGTATTCCTTTCGCAGAAACCGCTGGAAAATTCGGTTTCAGCTTTGTCCAGAGCCTGCCCACCGCCGTTGACCGTACCGCTCAGACAGTCACGCTCGAAAACGGGAGCACCCTCCCCTACGACTATCTGGTTGTCGCGCTGGGTTCCCGCGCCAATGATTTTGGCATTCCAGGCATTCTCGATCACTGTCGCTTCATTGACAGCCTCAATGATGCAGACACTCTGTACTCCGAATTCCGCAAGGCCCTTCAGACAGCCCGCGCAGCCGGTCAGAAGCTGAGCCTGGGTATTGTTGGCGGTGGCGCCACGGGTGTTCAGCTCGCTGCCGAGCTTTGCAAAGCCATTGATGAAGCGCCCGGCCTCGGCCCGTCAGTTCGCAAAACGGGTCTTGATGCTGTCCTGATTGAAACCGGGCCGCGCATCCTTCCCGCCTTCCCGGAAGCCGTGTCCACGGCGGCAGCCAGCCAGCTTGAAAAGCTTGGCATTTCTGTGCGTACGGGCGCCATGGTTGTTGGCGCGGACGAGCATGGCTTTAATCTTAAATCCGGCGAGCAAATTCCTGCGACCCTTCGGGTCTGGGCTGCCGGTGTTCGAGCCTCTGATGCCACAGGCCTTTTTGATGGCCTGGAACGCGGCCGTGCAGGGCAGCTTGGTGTGACACAGACTCTTCAGACAACTGAAGACGCCAAGATCTTTGCGATTGGCGACTGCGCCCGCATTGACGCCGCACCAGTGGCCCCAACGGCTCAGGCTGCCCGCCAGCAAGGCCAGTATGTTGGGCGCGTCCTGCCGCAGATCGTTGCCGGCCAGACACCTGCACCATTCGTCTATAATGATCGCGGCGCCGTCGTGGCCCTCGGCGATTATAACGGCTGGGGCATGCTGGATGCCAATCGCAGCTTCGGTGGCGGTCTGGTGTCCGGTCTGTTTGCTCGCCTTATTCACGAAGGGCTGTACCGCCAGCATCAGGCTGGTATCGTGGGCCTGGTAAAGACGGCTTGCACAACGGTGAAAGAGCATCTTTCTCCCGTAAAGCCAGACCTCGGCGCCTGAAATCGCCCGACAGATGTGACCGTCGGGCCGTGGCATCACCAAGTGAGCGGACATGACCGACGCACATCTGCCTTCCACGTTCGATCAGACCATGCAGCGGGTCGAAAACGTCCTGTCTGACAAGGGCTTCAAATTCCTCCAAGCGGATACTATGCGTCCGCTTCTGGAGCACGAAGGCCTGACAGACTGGGACAGTTTTGCCGCCAGCTGGAACGACCTCGGCCTTGATCTCTACATGGCCGATGGAGGCCGATACCGCCGCCGTCGCTATGCGACCTTTACGGTCAGTTCCGAAAACATCACGCGCAAACCAAGTCAGCCCCACTACCAGAGCCGGGATCACAACCTGCTCAATGGCGGCATCGAGCGCTGGTTCGGGCCGATTGAAGACGCGATTGCCACTCATCCGGCCATGCTGGCAGCTATCCGGACAATTGGCCGATTCGCAGATGCCCTGACACCCTCCGAATCACGGCCCGAAACGTGGCATGCAGAGGTTCACCAGTTCCGGATTGAAGCAAACCCTGACAGTGAAGGGCGCCCCACCCCGGAAGGCATGCACCGCGACGGCGTGGACTGGGTGCTCGTCCTGATGATCGGCCGCCACAACGTTGAGCAGGGTGTGACGACGATCCACGATGACCAGAAAGATCTTCTGGGCTCATTCACCCTGACCAAGCCATTTGATGCTGCGATCGTGGACGATCATCGCGTTTACCACGGCGTTACAGCCGTCACCCCACAGGATGCAGACAAACCTGCCTATCGTGATGTGCTGGTTATCACCCTTCGCCACGAATAAACCTGAAATCTCCGATGGATCGACAGGCTTAATTCCGTGTTAAGAATAACATCATGACGATCCAGCAGATTCTTTCCCGTATCCGGCTTCGCCATCTGGCGCTGCTCACAGTCTCAGCCCTCTCGGTCGCCGCTACGGTGAGCGCTGCGACAACGCATCACCGGACGCATCACACGCGTCAGGCAAATGCCGTCAGCGCAGGGGCCGCACCGGTCATCCTGTCTGCCCATCCCGGCACGCAGCTTGATATCGATGCCCGCAAACTGAACACGGACGATCTGGAAGATGCCGCCAAGCATCACGATCAGCCGGTCGTGCTCGTCGGCTCTGCCCCGCTCTCTGCTGGGAAGAATGACGAAGCCCTGTTCGTTCAGCTTCAGTCAGCCCGGCTCTGTGGGTCTGCTGGCTGCACCACATCCGTCTATCTGCGCCACAACGACAGCTGGAAAACAGTTCTGGATTCCGTGAACGGCGATATTTCCGTTCTCCCCACACGCCATAAAGGCATGCATGACCTTCTCGTTGGCAAGAACGACAAGTGGATCTGGGACGGCAACGAGTATCAGGACACGCTCAGCGCGCCACCCATGCCCAAAATGAACGGGCCGAACTAATAATTTTCAGGAAAGTCTGGAGCGGGTGAAGGGAATCGAACCCTCGTATGCAGCTTGGGAAGCTGCCGTTCTACCATTGAACTACACCCGCGACGTCGCTGCTTATATCCCCCCCTTTGCGCCTCTGCAATCCATGCCGAAGGGGTGTTGACGCAAAACCACTCCTCGGCCCATAGTCCGCTCGTGAAATGGCCATAAAGACCGTTTCATCCTCGTGATTTGAGCGGCCGGCTTGCGGCGAGGATAAATAACTGCGCTAAAGAGGCCCTGCGGTTTTCCATTCAAGATTTCCCAGGACTTCCACGGCCCGCCACATGCTTTCCGCCTATCCGGGTGGAAACCTTATGGAGGGACTGATCTATGTCTTCAGAAAACTGGCGTACTGCTACCCGTCTCCTGCACGACGCACCGAACCGCACTGAATTCGGTGAAACGTCCGAAGCCATCTTCCTGACATCGGGCTTTGTCTACGACAGCGCCGAACAGGCTGCAGCGACGTTTACGGGTGACGTGGAGCACTTCCAGTATTCCCGCTTCGGCAACCCTACTGTCGACACGTTGCAGGAGCGTCTCGCTCTGTTCGAAGGGGCTGAAGCCTGCATCGCGACCTCTACAGGCATGGGTGCCGTTTCTTCAGCTCTTCTGGCCCATGTGAAGACTGGGGAGCGCGTCGTCGCATCCCGCGCCATCTTTGGGTCCTGTTACTGGATCGTCACCAGCCTGCTCCCGCGCTACGGCATTGAGACGGAACTGGTCGATGGTGATGACTATGAGGCATGGGAGCGCGCGCTGTCCCGCCCGACAGCCGCTGTTCTGATCGAAAGCCCGTCCAACCCAATGCTGGACGTTCTCGATATCCAGCGCATCGCAGACCTTGCTCACAAGGCAGGCGCGCTGCTGATGGTGGACAATGTGTTCGCATCCCCCATCGGACAGTCTCCCCTCAAGCTCGGTGCTGACGTCGTGCTGTATTCCTGCACGAAGCACATTGATGGTCAGGGCCGTGTCCTAGGTGGCGCTGTTCTGGGCAGCGACAAATGGATCAAGGAGACCCTCCAGCCCTTCACCCGCAACACGGGTAACGCGCTGTCTCCGTTCAATGCATGGGTACTGCTGAAGGGGCTGGAAACTCTCAAGCTCCGGACCGAAGCCATGGCACGCAATGCTGCAGATGTCGCAGATGCGCTCGCTGGCCTGCCGGGCGTCGTGAATGTCCGCTATCCAGGCCGTAGCGATCACCCGCAGCATGAACTTGCTCAGAAGCAAATGAGCAACGGTGGATCTCTCGTCGCTTTCGAAGTCGAGAACGGGAAGGCCGGTGCTTTCGCATGCCTCAACGCTTTCGGTCTCATCGCAATTTCCAACAACCTGGGTGACGCCCGCAGTCTGGCCACGCATCCGGCAACCACGACGCATATGCGTGTTGGCGAAGATGAACGCGCACGTCTGGGCATTACCGACGGCGTGATTCGTCTTTCCGTTGGTCTGGAAGATGCAGCCGATCTGATTGCAGACGTCACCGCCGGTGCCGCTGCTGCTCACGCTGCAAAATAAGTTTTCCTGACAAAGGCGCGGGATGACATTAGAATGGCGTTATGCCTGACAAGTCATCCCAACCCCATCTCCTGGCTGATCCTGAAGCGGCAATGGCCGAAGCCATGGAAAACGCCCCCCGTTTCAGCCAGATAACGGACGACGTGACCGTAACCGTCCGTACGTTCTGGCTGGACGACCAGTCCCAGCCGGAAGACCACCGCTTTGCGTGGGCGTATCATATCTGCATTGAAAATGGTCGGAAGGACACCTTCCAGCTGATTTCCCGGAGTTGGGAAATTGTGGATGGTCTTGGACGGACTGAGCACGTTCACGGAGATGGCGTTGTTGGAGAACAGCCCATCATCGGTTCGAAAGACCAGTATGATTATACGTCTGGCGCCATGCTCACCACGCCAAGCGGTTTCATGCGCGGCACGTACCACATGCTCGAGCCGGTTTCAGGCCAGCGCTTTGACGTGCATATCCCCACGTTCAGCCTCGACAGCCCCCACGAAGCCGGGCTGCTGCACTAACTCCTGACACCTACCCTTGACGTTGCGCGCCCGGCAGCCCATTCCTGCCCGCATGCGTATTGCTGCCCTTCTTCTCGCCGCCGGTCGTGGCCGGCGCTTTGCAGCTGGCTCGCCCGAGGGTGAGGGCTCCAGCAAGCAATTCCGGATGCTGCGGGGAAAACCCGTCATCCGCCGTGCCGCTGAAGCTCTGCTTCCACACGTGGACATCCTGCTTCCCGTAGGAGATGACCCACTACTGGCTGACAGTCTGGCCGGCCTGAATGTTCTGCCGCCCGTATCAGGCGGCGCAGAGCGCCATGACAGTGTACGCAACGGACTGGAAACGCTCGCTAATCTGGCAGAGCCCCCGGATCTGGTGCTTGTCCATGACGGCGCACGCCCCTGCGTGCCGCCCGAGGTGGTTCAGAACGTCATTGAAGCGCTGAAAACACATGCCGGTGTTATCCCTGCCGTTGCGGTCAGCGATACAATCAAGAAAGTGGAAAACGGTATCATTGTCGATACCGTCTCCCGTGAAGGCCTGTGGCGCGCACAGACCCCGCAGGGCTTTCACTTCCCGACCCTGCTCGAACTTCACCGAACCCAACGTGATGCCCGCCGCACGGATGATGCCGCATTGCTGGAACATGCAGGCCACCCGGTCGCAATCGTTCAGGGCTCGGACAACAATATCAAACTGACAGTTGCGGAGGATCTGATGCGTCTTGAAGGTGTAATCGACGGCAACCTGCTGCCCCGCGTTGGGCTTGGCTATGACGTCCACGCATTTGAGGAAGGCCGCAAGCTGATCCTCTGCGGTATTGAAGTTCCCCATACGAAGGGTCTGGCCGGTCATTCAGACGCCGATGTCGGCATCCATACGCTCTGTGACGCCATTTATGGCGCGCTGGCTGAGGGCGACATTGGCCGTCATTTCCCGCCGACTGACAACGAGTGGAAGGATATGGATTCCGCCCGCTTCCTCATCCACGCTGGCGAACGTATCCGTGCCCGTGGTGGCTTCCTCGTCAACGCGGACATCACTCTGATCTGCGAGCGCCCGAAAATCGGCCCTCATGCCAAGGCGATGCAGGACCGTCTGGCAGAGCTGCTACAGGTGAATGTCAGCCGTATCTCTGTGAAGGCCACCACATCGGAACGCCTTGGCTTCACAGGCCGTGAGGAAGGGATTGCAGCAACAGCTGCCGTCAGCATTATGGTGCCGGATAACGGAGACGCCTGAGCGTCCAGGTTTACTTTCCAGGAAAATTCCAGAGCCCATTCTTCATAGGGGAGAGTGGGCTTTTTTCTTGTCGCACTAACAAAAGCGACAGGCCTGACAGGTTCTCAGGCCCAGTTCATGGCGCTTCAACCGTGGATAGCGCAGACCACGACAATAATCGGCGTAGCGGCAAGCAGAAACCATGCCCCCATGGAGCACTTTGCTACAAGACGTTTACCCATGTGACGCATGGGACGACTGACGGATACCGACATATCTTCCTCGACTCTGACATTGCAGGACAGAGCGGAAACTGCGCCATAACTCCCTGTGGAAGCCAGTCACTAATCATCTCGTTCTGTCACAGCGCCAGATGCGCCCCGATTATGGCAAGATCATGCCCTAAACCGGGAAATCAGGTGTTTTGGGCCAACTTTAGAAACTGAACGGTTTCCGCAGCATCTTTTTCCCGAATTGCCATGATGCGAATCAGCTCATCGTCCTGTCCCCAGACCAGAAGTTGCTGCCGTTCATCAGCATTCGCGACAAAAACCGCCTCTTCCAAGCTGATCGCGTCGTAAAGCAGCGCCAGAGATAGCAGCAGACTTCCAAAACACTGTGTCAGCACCCCTAGGGCCGCGAGCTCCGCTTCTCCCTGCCGGGATAGCAGACGCTCCAGCCCCGTCACGTAATCGCCAGACTGCGTTACAGGCATAAGCCCGTCTGTTACTTCCGGACGAATGCCCTGCGTCGCCAGCCAGGCAAAGACGCGCTCCACTGTCGAGTCGGCAGGACCTTTGCGATAGCAGAGCCCGTCATCCAGACCCAACCGTAGAAGCGCTTCCCGCGCCTCAATTAGATCCGGGCGAATCCGCTCGATCATGGTTCCGGCAACGCGGGTCATGGAAAGCTGTTCAGGCGTAAAGGAGGCATCCTTTGGAATAGCCTCCCATTCTGCCGCAATCGCCTGCGCCAGGGACTGCGAGGCAACGGCCAGTACAGTTCCCTGAGGAAGACGGATGGGCCGTCCGTCCAACTCAGGAGAGAACAGCCCGTCGCGCTCCCCAACTGAAACGCTCTGCCAGAATCGTTTGCGGCTGCTCAATGGAGAACTCCCAGCGCGCGCAGAATGTCACCCGCTTTGTTGTGATGATGAGACTGCTCGGACGGCGGCGGTCCACCCTGCCCTTCACGGGCAGCCGCAAGCGCGGCTGTGCAGGGATCAGCCGGCGCTTCCCCACCAATCGAAAGCTGGAATCGGCCACCGGCATCCCTGTCCTGCTTCGCCTGTGGCGCAGACAAGGTGCCCGTTACGATAACAGGGGTGGAAGCACCGGCACCTTCGAAGTCAATACTGGGCACGAGATGCAACTGGATTTCCTGCGATCCCAGACGGACCTCACCATGCCCAGCCGTAGAGAACCGGCCAGACTGGAGCCCAATCGTGTCCAGCGTGGCCGTATCGTTGGCAAGCGCCATGTGCAGACCGATACAACGCAGTGGCCGCACTCCGCTTCCCAGAAGGGAATCCGCGCCTGGGCCAGCAATGCGGCCCAGGATCTGGCTGTCCACTTTCCCGTCCACCATGGAGACGCCCAGATGCCCGCTCAAAGACTGCCGCAAATCCTCGGCCGTCTGGCCCTGACCCGACACTTCCCCCACAAGCTGGACTGGCCCCTGAAGCAGCAATGGCAGCCCCAGCCCCTCTTCCAGAAGACCGATCGGGAGTACCAAAGGCTGGAACGTCAAATGAGTTGTGACCGGCAGATGAGATGCATCCAGATCCGCCTGTCCCGACAGGGTCAGCCCCTGCCCTTGCCCGGAAATCGGCTCAAGGCGCAGATGACCATCTGACAGGGTCAGGTGCGTGGCAAGGTTGGTGTAGTCATGTCCATAGAACACAACCCGGTCGAGCGTCAGATGAAGGTCAAGGTCCTGGGCTCGCAGACGCTTGACCCATGAAGGCACAGCCGCGCTTTCCACAACACCAGCGTCAGACACGGCGGGAACAGAAGACTGATCCTGCATCTGAACGGGCTGTGTCGCTGCTTTTTCTACGGTCCCCGTCGCTCCTGGAATAGTCGCAGGCGGAGCTTTCGCAGGCTGCTGAGCAGTTGCTTTCACATCCTTCAGCCAGACATCTCTCAGCGCATCCAGATCAAGCTGGGTTGCATGCAGATGCCCGTTGAGGAGCGGTGTGGAGTTTTCATCAGTCAGAAGATGAAGGGCGCCATCGAAGTCTGCTTCGCGGCTCTTGAAAGCCATATCATCAAGCGTGGCTTCACTCAGCCCTTTACTGCTGACCGTGCCCTGAAATGAAACGTCATGCAAAAGAACGCGCGGCAGATGAAGCGCCTTGGCCCCGCCCTGCACCACAAGATGACTCTTCTCGGCTCCTACAGTGCCGGAGACCGTGACTTTGGCATCATCCTGAGCGTTAATGGGCGGCGTCGCGCCTTCAACATTCAACGCGGTGGACAGAGATAGCGGCATGGACCGCAGTTCAGCCTCAACAGGCACTTCCGTATGGAAATGATCACGTCTTGCGAGATCAACCTGTTCGAGGGTCCCGGCTTTACCAAGGATTCTCCAACCCGTATCGCGCCACAGCACATCTGCGGCCACCGAAAGCGGCGCAGATGCGGCATCGGCATCAAGATGCAGATTACTGACCGCTGTTCCACGAACCGTCAGACCCGCAACATGCAGATGGATGCGACTGGGTGCCAGACTCGCCAGTAAGGTCCGCGCCTTTTCGGTCCAGGTCGCATTCGCCACTTGCCCGGCATCACCCTGCACCGTGATGTCTCCACCAAGTCCACGCATGTCAGGCAAGCTGGCATGAGGAAACAGGCGATGAGCATCCTGCAGATTAGGCCATTCTCCCTGCGCAGTCAGAACGAGGCCGCGCAGATTCGATGCATCATGAATCTGACCGTCCACATTCAGCCAGTCACGCTTGGCATCCGTTCCAAGCGTTGAACCCAGACTGAAAGTCCATGGCTTTGCGCCAGAGCGCAGAAGGGCCAGATCACCCACATGCCCCTGCACCGTGAAGGGGGTTCCGCCGTGGCTCCCCTGCAAATTGATCCAAGGGCTTTGGCTTCGCAGACCAGCCAGATCCATCGTGCCAATCTGGAAGCTACCGCTCATTTTCTGAGCCTGATCGCGCCAGCTCACTGCGCTGTTCGTCAGATGCAGCGCATCCAGAGAAAGATCCCAGTGAGCCTGCACGCGCTCACCAACATGCTGTCGAACCGGCAACGGGGCCTCTGCGCCGCCTGCGTCTGAACGCGATGGCTGACTGAACGTCCAGTTGGCATTCCCGTCCGCATCGCGCTCCAGGGAGAGCGTGGCGCCATCCACTACGAAATCCTGAAAGCGGACCTCGCGGTGAAGAAGCGCCAGAACGGAAAGACCTGCATGCACGGTCCTGGCCTGAAACACCGGAGCCTGGCCCGGGCGCTGCAACACCAGATTGCGCGCCTCGAAAGACGGCCATGGCAGGATCTGGATGGTGGAGCTTTTCACCACCATCGAAAGGCCCGTCTCTTTTTTCAGAGCCTCGGCCACACGCTGGCGCAGCGCATCCTGATCAATCAGCTCATATGCAGCAATGCTGACGCCCACGAAGGCAACGATGACCCCGATGAGCGCGCCAGTGAGTTTCCTCATTTTGCAGGCCCTCTGCTTCCCTTGATGCGCTTCGGCGCAGGTGTATCGCCCGGCACGAACCCAAGTGAACGGAACGTTTCACGCATATGCGGCGGCAGTGGTGCCGTCACGATCAGACGACCACCGGCCGGATGCGGAATATCCAGCTGACGGGCATGCAGATGCAGCTTGTCGATAAAGCCTTCCGGATGAGCCGTTTTCCCACCGTAGCGCGGATCACCCACAATCGGCGTGCCCAGAGACTCACAATGCACACGAAGCTGATGCGTCCGTCCTGTCAGTGGAGACAGGCCTAGCCAGGAGAACTTCTTTCCCGCAGCGTCGATCGTTTCGTATTCGCTCTTGGCAGAAACCGCATCTTCTTCACCGCGGGATGCCGCCACGACAAGCGCAGCACCGCCTGCACCGATCTTGGCCAGAGGCTGGTCAATAATCCCAGACGCCTGCGCCGGACGGCCGACAACAATCGCCCAGTAGGTCTTGCCAACATCACGCCCACGGAATGCTGCTGCCAGTTTGGCAGCGACACCAGGCGTACGCGCAATCAGGAGAATACCAGACGTATCCCGGTCAATCCGGTGCACAAGGCGCGGACGGTCTTCGTCTTCCTTGCGCAAGCCGTCCAGCATCATGTCCACATGCTTGGTGATACCCGGGCCACCTTGCGTAGCCAGACCGGATGGCTTGTCCAGCACCAGAAGATGATCATCCTGATAGATCACCATCTTCTCGATTTCGCGCACCAGCATCGGATCTGGCGGCGGCAGCGGGGCCTGACGGGTCATGTCCGGCAGCGGCGGAATACGCACGCTCTGCCCAGGAGCAAGACGTGCGTTACTCTGGACCCGGCCACCATCAACGCGGATCTGGCCTTTACGGCACAGCTTCTGGAGCGCGCCCTGAGTGAGATTGGGGTAGTGACGTCTGAACCAGCGATCGAGGCGCAGATCGGCTTCGTCTTCGGTTACAATGCGGTTGGAAACTTTCATGGATCGCGGGATGCCCTTTTGGCGGCCCGTATGTCCAGAAGTTTTCTGATACGGCCCTCGTAACCCCGGTCTGTCGGCTGATAGAGCGAGACCCGCTCCATGCCCTCCGGGAAATAATTCTGTCCCGAAAATGCGTCTTCGGAATCATGGTCGTACTCGTAGCCCTTCCCGTAGCCAATGTCTTTCATCAACGTTGTCGGGGCATTGAGAATATGAGACGGCGGCATGCGGCTTCCCGTCTCACGGGCCAGCTTCCGCGCAGCCTTGTAAGCCATATACACCGCATTCGACTTGGGCGCCGTCGCCAGATGAACCACGACCTGCGCCAGAGCCAGCTCACCTTCCGGCGATCCCAGCCGCTCGTAAGTCTGCCAGGCGGCTACGGCCATCGGTAGAGCGTTCGGGTCCGCCTGCCCGACGTCTTCCGCTGCAAACCGGGTCAGGCGTCGGGCAATATACCGCGGATCTTCGCCACCTTCGAGCATCCGGGCGAACCAGTACAGCCCTGCATCCGGATCACTCCCCCGCAGGGATTTGTGCAGTGCAGAAATGAGATTGTAATGCTCTTCCCGGTCACGGTCATACAGAATGGCCCGTCGGGACAGGATAGCCGCCAGATCTTTCGGGGTCAGTTCCCTGTCAGGGTCCAGAACAACCAGCTGCTCCACCATGTTCAACAGGTAGCGTCCATCGCCATCCGCCATTGCCCGAAGGCTGGCACGTGCTTCCCGATCCAGCGGCAGGCGATGGCCTACGTCTTTTTCCGCATGCGTCAGCAGCGCTTCCAGACTGGCATCGTCCAGCCGGTTTAGCACCAGAACCTGACATCGGGATAAAAGCGCGGCATTCAGTGCAAAAGACGGATTCTCTGTCGTCGCCCCCACCAGCACGACCGTCCCGCGCTCGACATACGGCAGGAATCCATCCTGCTGCGCCCGGTTGAACCGATGGATTTCATCCACGAAAAGCAACGTGCCACGGCCTGTTACTTCCTGACGCCGATCCGCCTCTTCAAAGGCTTTGCGCAGTTCAGCAACACCAGAAAAAACAGCCGAAATCTGTGCATAATGAAGATTGGCTTTGCCTGCCAACAGGCGCGCAATGGTCGTTTTGCCGCAACCAGGCCCACCCCACAGGATGAGGCTGGACAATGTGCCCCGCGCAAGCATTCGCGTCAGAGTACCTTCTGGCCCCAGCAGATGATCCTGGCCGCGCACCTCTTCCAGAGTTTTCGGGCGTAGACGATCTGCGAGGGGCTGCGTCCGTGAAGGCGGACGAGCGGGTATTTTTGGCGCCTCAATAGGGCGGGGCGGTGAAGGCTGCCGAGCAGACTGCGTGTTCCCAAGGAACGGCGGCTCACGCCCCGCAGGTCCGGGATTTGTCCCGAACAGATCTGTCATGTCCGCCATGGCTGCCTCCTGATACGGGAACGATCATAGAACTCCCGTACATATTTCGGAACAGCTGTGACTTTAAGGAAGAGCGCCTACTGGAGAATTTTCCGTAAAGCTCCAGGAAGAAGCATGGAAAGCGGATTGACGGTCAACTCAGGCTGACCAACAACACCCGTCACATCAAATGTCGCGGCCAAGACACCGCCGCCCTTCTCTGGCGCCAGAATATGCCCGATCCCCGGCAGCTTCCCCGGCAGCGCGTTCAGGCCAAAGAGTGGCACAATAGTGCCATGCAGAGCCAGCGCTGACGTATCCAGATCCACCGGCCCTTCTACAGTGGCGCCAAGAGCCTGATTCCCGATTGTTCCATCGCGCAGGACGAGTTTTCGCCCTTCCAGAGCAATCTTCGTGGACACGTGGCTTACGCTGAAACGATCTGTGCGGCTTTGCGACCAGTGCAGCGGGGAAAGATCGGAAACGGCTGTCAGGGTAAAGGGCGGCTGCAGGAACTGGAACGGCCCGATTTCCAACTGCCCCCGGAAAGGCGGAAGTCCCAGCCCAAGGCCCGACGTGCCAGCTTTCTCGCGCAGGAAATTCCCATCCAGATGTGCCGCGCCACCGCCGATCCGATCATATAAGCCCAGCCCTTTCAGCAGTGCTCCCAGATTGTCCACATCCAGAACGAAGGGCTGCCTCCGGCCTGTATCGGCCAGAACGGCTCTCACACGCGACGGGGCATCCAGTGCAAATCGTCCAGATGTCAGGCTGCCGTTTCGTAGTTCGATATGCGACACGACGCCCCCAACCAGCCCTTTAGGACCGAAATAAACCCGCGGGGCGTGCAGATCGATGGACCAGGCATCTCCGACACCGGAGGTTTTATCGGCAGCAGGACTCCCCGCTTCGCGTGACGCAGCCTCTGCGGCATCCCGGGCAGCCTTGCGCGAGGCTGGATCGAAGAGTGGCGCAAGATCCAGCGGATCAGCGTCCAGCGCGATCTGAATGGGAGCGGACGGCTCCCTCGGTAACGTAATCTGGGCGTCACCTTCGCTTCGGCCCAGACGGAATCCTTCAATAATGATGCTGCTTAACCGTCCGGCCTGCGTTACGCCGCGACCTGCGACAGAAAGTGTCTGACCATGCGCCTGCAACCCATCCAACGCCACCATGTCATGGCCCCGAAAGCCAATATGGGCAGACGCGACAGCTGCTTCCCCTTCAGGCTTGGTCCAGACCGGAACAGTAATTCCGGCCTTCTCCATGTTCAGGGAAAGAGCAAGATCCGCAAGCGTATCAGCATGCTCAATGTAATGCGCTGAAAGCGTGGCCTGCCCCGTGAACAAACCCGCCGGCACAAGATGCGACTTCACTGCAGACAGGGGATCCAGAAGCGCCGTTGCACGAATATCCTGCAACACCCTTCCCGGCGCTCCCTGCTGGAAATTTTCATCCAGCGCGACATGGACAGGAATGCCCGATAACCGCCCATCCCCTGTCAGGTTAAGTCCGTTTTCCGTCGCCCCCAGTGTGCCGGACGCTCCATCAACAGGCCGCCCCATCAGAACATTGCCCAGATGCACGTTGGCGAATGACGCTTTGGCCTGAACGTGAATGTCACTGTTTTTGAGACGCGCCGTCAGCGGCAGCGTTAGCCGAGCCTGAGCATCAATAGTCCCGGAAGGCTCCGTGAACGGAAGCGGATGCCGTGACAGAAGATGCAGCCTGGGATGAGAGAGAATATCCCGAAAAGCTGCGACCGATCCCTGAAGATGGGTCTTGATGTCCCCTGTCGTCGGGCCTTTCTCGTACAGATTGCCAATGCGCACCTGACCGTCAGGGATGTTAATGATTCCATCTGGCGTGGCCTGCTGACCATGCTCCAGATCAAGAACCAGCGTATCAAATCCATCAAACCCGAGACGTGCATCAATCCCCGTCGCGGGCGGCACAGGCCGCAGCCAGTGCACGGTCAGGTCATGGCCGAGCAACTGACCATCCATGCTGGTGGGGAGGATGTGCGACAGCCCATCGCTCGTATGAAGATGGGTTCGGACCATCAGGTCCCGGCCCTGCCCGCTGGTGATGTTAGCAGCGATCCATTTCCGCCCGCCCCTGATGATACCAGCAGGCCAAACGCTCCCGAGCGTCGCAAAATCAAACCCATCTAGACTGGCCGTGGCATCTCCATCCAGCACGTGAATATGCTGGAGATCATTGACGGTCAGATCAGCAGTCGCATGAAGGTGCGTCAGGGCATTATTGGTATCAGCAAGCGTCAGCGAACAGTCAGGAACGGAAAGCCTTGCGGCCCCCTCTGTGCCAGGTTTTGCCATAACCAGATGAAGGGATGCCTTGCCGTCACGCAGATCAACGGGCAGCGCCTCTTTCTGCGCAACATGCCCGGCTCCAAGCGCAACCTGCATCTCAATGCTGGCTGGAAGCTCTCCCATGCCATGAGGCACGACATGAATGTCCGCGCCAACGGTCAGCGGGACGTCCCATGCCGCCAGAGCCGGAGCGAACATATTCAACCCGGACGGTCGGAACGTCGTGGACGTCAGATGCCACTGGCCAGTGGTCGCGGAGGTCTGTCCGCCTTTTGCCGTCAGGAGCGTCTGGAATGACCCAACGCGCACGGAACTGCGCCACCAACCATTCCATAGGTAATCATGAGACGCAGCAGCGACTTTCAGCCGCTGCCCGTGTGCTTCAATCGGCCCCAATAGCAGTCGTTGTCCATTGGGAAGCCCTAGCAGCGTAATGCTGACGTTCTTGAGGTCCAGGGCCGCCAATCGGTCCATCTGTGTCGGAACACCGCGGCCGCCGTGTTTCTGGGATGGCAGATCCAGATCGACATCGCCATTCGGCTGACGACGCAAAACCAACGTGACGTCCTGCAGGCGCAATCTGCGTGGGGCGATGATGCCGTGCAGAAGCGGCGCAAGTGCCAGAACCGTATCGGCCTCACCAGCCTGTTCGGCAGGCGTGCCATCCAGCCGGGCAACCGTCAGCCCGCGTGCTTCAAGCATCAGCCCCGCAGAAATACCACCTGAGCTTGGTTGCCATTGAACACGCAGCCGGGACCACGAAAGGCGCCCGGCGGGATGCCCCGGCTTTTTGCCTGCGACGACAGACACCGGTTCAATGAGACGTGAAACTGCTGTGATATCGACTGGCCCATGTGCCAACTTCCACAACAGGACAGCCGACAGCGCCACGGCCACGGCGACAGGAGCGACAAAGGCAATGCAGGCCCACCGTGCAACATGCAGATGACGGGGCAAATGAAACGGGCCAGGTGTGTAAGGATCAGGCAGGGCCATGACTGGTTTGCCGGGAAGCCTCCGGCGTTCTCCCTGTCTGTGAAAGAGATGGCTGGAGAGGCTCTCAGGCCCCTGAGGTCAGGCTCCGGAACGCTTCTGCCACAAGGGCAGAGTGCTCAGCAGGCTTAACTTTGCGCCAGATGTGGCGGATGACGCCGCTCCCATCCACCAGAAAAGAACTGCGTTCCATACCCATGTAGGTGCGGCCATACATGGATTTCTCAACCCACGTACCATAAGCCTCAGCCACCACATGGTCTTCATCCGACGCCAACGGGAATGTCAGGGAGTACTTTGCAGCGAAGCGCTCAATTTTTGAGACGGCATCTGGGCTGACACCGATAATGGTGAGGCCTTCACTGTCAAAAGACGGCAGGTTCTCCTGAATGGAGCAGGCCTGCGTCGTACAGCCGGGCGTGTCAGCTTTCGGATAGAAATAAAGCAGATATGGCTTACCCTTCAGCGCATCGCTGCTGACGGCACCGCCTCCCGAGACGGGAAGCGAAAACGCAGGGGCCTGGTCGCCCACCTGAAGAGCATGATCTGTCATAGGCACCATGATTGCCTGACACCCTTCGCCCGATCAAGGCGGACGAAGGGTAAAAAGGGCTCAGTATTGCGGATAAACCACAACTGGCGGCGGCGGAGCATAAACGACCGGCGGCGGTGGCGCATAAACCACACGTGGCGGCGGGGCGTACACGACCGGCGGTGGTGGCGGACCATAAGAGTTGCTCAGCATGGCGCCACCAACGGCACCGATTGCCAGACCGCCTAGAATGCCACCGACAACGGCACCGGTATTTCCACGATGACCGCCACGATGCCAGCCCGGTCCCGGGCCATAATATCCACGCCCTGGGCCACCGTATCCGGGGCCGCCATATCCGCCATGCCAATGAGCTTCAGCGGCGGGAACTACGGCATTCGGGGCAACTACTGCCGTGCCGATCAGCAGGGGCGCAGCCAGAAGGACTGCACGGGTGATGCGACGCATGGCAAATCTCCTCATTACGTCAGACGGGGGGTCAGAAGAGATCCTGTCCGTCCTGTGAGAAGAAATCTGCCACACGAAAATGGCAGGAAAAGGCAACAATCATGGCAAGATTTTCTCAAATTATGACTATTGCCCGCCGCTCTCAGTGCTTCGGGTCAATCCGGTGATAACCGGCTGGTGGATCAAAGAGTTCTGCTGACTGAGACGCTCGATTTACCGAGGCAGCCTGTACCACAAGCCGTCCGCTCTGGGTCGCGCCGAGCAGCAGACCATCCGCCGTGTAACAGAAGTCTGTGGGCTTGTTGTCGGTGTCCGCGGCTTCCCAGATGACGCACGGCTCCCCAGCAATTGTGGCCGGACCGACCTGTTTCCACGCCCCTGGCGCAGGTGTTCCCGGAGCGGAAAACGATTCGCCCGGCGCCTCGGTGACCGTGGCGGTTTTCAGAGCCGTATCCAGAACCATCAGACGATGAAGCCGGTAATCCGTCAGCATGACCGTTGCGGCCCCTTCCGGATCAACGCGTTGACGCCACATCTGCGAATTCCAGCGCATCCGCTGGTGCAGATGCTGCCCTCCCGGCCCCACCATGATGTAATCGATATCCGCATCGTGCATCGGTGTGACAAAGGGGGCCGTCATGGTGTCAGCAGCGCTCGCTGCGCCGACTACGAGAACAGCCAAGCTAAAGGCGGCGACCAGAGAAATACGCTTCATTCTTTCATGCCACCGTTTACTGGTCCGCTTGGCGGCTGATCCGGTGAGGAGACAGTTCCGTCGCCAGCCGAATCATTAGGAACAGATGGCTGGGTTGTATCCTGTGACGGCGCAACCTGCCCTGGCAAAAGCGTTGGAGCCGCAGGACCTGACGTTTCGGCAGGAGTACCTTCTGCCGCAATATGACCCGGCGTCTGCACACTGGAATCGCCTGCAGCCCCACCTTCCGGCACAGGAGACGGCGTTAGTGTGTTCGCCTGATTGCTGGCTCCCCCCTGACGGCGAGACGCTGTGCGGGGCGTAATTTCCTGGAAACCAGCCGGGGGCTGGAAGGTCGCGGTAGGGAGATCCCCGTAGGACAGACTTACAGCGCGAATAGAACCCGAGGCACCATCGGCATCCACACCATCCTCGGCGAGAATGACCCCGTCATCTGTCACGCAGGCTGAAGCTTTGCCATGGTCAGTCTGGATATCCCAATGATCACAAACGGCCCCTGCAATCGTCTCTTTACCGCCCTTGGTGTACTTCATGCCCAGATCCAGCATGAACGGATTATGCAGTCCGTGCTGGGGACGAACATGTGCGTACAGTTTGCGCGGCACCATCACGAGCGTCACGACCTGCCCCGGCCGGTCCAGAATCGTGATGCCTTGCCCATCTGCTGAGTCGATCCGCAGAAGATCACCCGAGCCTGAGAAATAGACCTTCACATCGCCCCCTTGGGAGGCCGGAGCAGACAGGTGATAGGTCACGGTCGCATCACGCGCGGGCGCCAGTCTCGGATGGTCATCAGCGAGAGCCGATCCGCCACTGCCTGCGAGAAGCAGGCCAATGAGAAGAGCAGACTGATGCCGCCGGAGGAATGAAATCATCAGGATTCTCCTGGATGTGGGCGCAGAGACGCGATGTCATCGCGCAGGGCGTGCAGACTGAAATCATCCGGCCAGATGGTACGGACAGTCAAAGCCTGGTTCAGCAGCGCCAGATAATCTGCCGCCGGGATACCGATGCCCCCAAGCGTTGTCAGATGGGGAGTGGTATATTGCGTATCCAGAAGGCGATACCCTCCCTTTCGCAATCCTGCAACGAGATGAACCAATGCAATCTTGGAAACATCGCGCTGGCGGGAAAACATGCTCTCCCCGAAAAATGCTCCGCCAAGAGCAACGCCATATAGCCCCCCGACCAGGGCACCGTCGTCCCAGACTTCGATCGAATGTGCAAAACCACGCTGATGCAGAGCGCCATAGAGGTCACAGATTTTCGGGCTGATCCATGTTTCCTCCCGGCCCGGCGCAGGGTCTGCACAAGCGAGCATGACATCCCCAAAGGCCCGATCCGATGTAACCTGAACCTTGCCGGACCGGATCGTACGCATCAGTTTTCGGGGAACAATCATTGCGTCGAGCGGAAGTACTCCACGCTCCTCTGGAAAATACCAGCTGAGCTCGTCACTCTCCCGATCAGGGGCCATCGGGAAAATCCCCGAGGCGTAAGCATCCAGCAGGATTTCAGGCGTAATGTCAGACATCCGGTTTCTGCTTCGCGTAGCACATGGGGGATTATTCACCTTTCTGTACCCGGATGTGGTACATAGTACTCCAATCTCGATGGAGTACTGCATTGCCTATAGCGTTTGTTTATCTGATCTGTCTGATTCCGCTCGGGCTCGCACGCTTCCTGCTCCCTGAAGCTGACGGCCTGCTGATGGCACTCGTCAAAATCTGTTTTGCAGGAATTGTGTTCTGGGGCCTGCTGGACTTCTGGCGCCTTCGCCCCAAGCGAAGCTGATCGTCAGATCAGTCCGCCCAGAACCAGAAACAGCCCGATCATCGACACACCCCAGATCAGACTGCGAATGCTTCCCAGACCCAGGGCATAGGCTGGAATATAAGCCAGTCGTCCCAGGAAGTAGAGGCCTGCTCCCCAGGTCACCAGACTTCCGTGCCGGCCGGCCACATGGGCCACAAGGACTGCCCCGATAAAGATCGGGAGCGTCTCCTGAAAATTTGCCTGTGCCCGCCGCATTCTGGCGGCAACGCCTGTGTATCGCGGGGCTTCGCCATCCCGGTTACTCGTGGCCCACTGCACACTATCCTGTCTGCGGCAGGCCGCTGAAGTCAGAAACAGCTGCACGACAGCCAGAACCAATGTGAAACTCAGCCAGACAAGACTGCTCGGCATCATATTTCCAGCTTTCGTTCAGCGTCCTGAAAAATCAGGAAAAGGTTTCTGACGCAGCACCTGAGCGGATGTCCACGGCAGCTTCGTGAACAGCGCGACCGTGAGTGCGCTCCAGACGACGGATCGTGAAATGCGCCCGCGCAAGTGCACGATAATGGGCGAGGAAGGCAGCGTTAAGCGAAGCACCACACAGCGCACCTGCAACAGGAACCATCTGCAACGCGAACTTCCGCGACAGGCCAATTCCATAATGAGAGGCCACTTCGGAAATCAGCATCACGACCGGGCGTCCACGCAGCAAAGCACGCGCGGAGAAGAACCCGAGCTCCCCATCTTCCTCTTCCTGACGGGCAGGAAAAGTTTTGAGTGCAAACACTTCAAGGCACGCGCGGCGTGTTCCCTCATCACGCAGGTCTTCACCCTCTTCACGGGCAATCCGCGCGATTTCCCGCATGATAGTCAGGGTTGTGAACCCGACGTCAGGGGCCAGTCCAAAAATTCCACCAAAACCACCGACGGCGCCCGACACGGCAACAGCAGCCTGTCCGGCGTTCTCACGCCACGGTTCACGAACGAGCGGGACGTCATTCTTGATCCCAACAATCGCAATATTGAAAGCACGTTCAATCGCGATTTCAGCCGTCTTCTGAATTTTCTGTTGCACCGTGGGCGCAAGGCCAAGGCCTTTCATCCCGAGTCGCGCAGCCTGCCCGACGGCTCCTCCCATCAGATCCGCCAGACGGACAAGGACACCACGCCCCTGTTCGACGCGTTCCAGCACGGACTGAAGCTGGGCCAACGAGTCCCCGTCCAGCGCCAGTGATGCAAATTCGCTACTCGGAAGCTGCGAGCCATTCTCTACGGTCATGACGATCAAAACTCCTGTTCGTAAGACCTGAAACCGTTTACCCGATAGCAGGTTTCATATCGCATCACGAAAGCCCCCTGCTTGACGGGTGCCCCGGCCGGGTGTGGAGAAGGACATATTATGAAAACATTTTCCCGCTGGATCCTGTCTGCCCCGCTGGTAGCCAGCCTCCTTGTGACAGCAGCCACACCGGCTCTGTCCGCTCCACATCATACCCATCGTAGCCACAGTACAGCCGATCTGCCACAGATCCCGCCGTCAACGGCGCATCAGCTGAACAACCCGCCAGAGAAGAACCTGACGCCCGCCCAGCAGGTTGCACTGCCAGACGGTGGAGCTCCTCCGCCGCCGCACGGCTATGTTGCCGTGGAAGACTCCGAGGAAAGACTCGCAAATTTCAGCGGTGAAGTGCGGACGCACCTTCCTGTCGGCATGCCGGGCACCAATGCTGAGCAGAAAACCAACGGCACAAACAACCTGCCGTCCCATTTCAGCATTTTCGGTATGCCGGTGAAGTTCAACGCCCCCGTTACGGCGCCCTATCACAGCGAAGATCTTCCTCTGACCTACGCCGGGCACCCGTCCAACGGGCAGACCAATGTTCTCGTCAATGGGGATGCGTCAGACATTCACTGACCGGGAACGGGTCCGTCAGGCGCGGACCCACCCGCCGATTTTCGTCAGATACCGGAACTCCTGCTCCGTCACCGGGGCGACAGAAAGGCGGGATTGCCTGAGAAGAGCCATCTCTTCCAGAGCCGGATCTGCCTTGATCTGAGCCAGGGTTACTGGAGTCGTGAAAGCGCCATTCGCCTTCACATCCACGCAAACCCAACGCGGATCGTCCGCAGTCGGGTCCGGATAAGCCTCTTTCACGACCCTGACGACACCAACGATCTGCTTTTCGCTCACCGAGTGATAGAAAAACGCTAGGTCATCCGTCTTCATGGCCGCAAGATTGTTCCGCGCCTGATAGTTGCGAACGCCGGTCCATGGTTCGATGTCATTACGAACCTGTTCATTCCACGAAAAGGCTTCGGGTTCGGATTTTATCAGCCAGTACGCCACGTCTTTCTCCTGCGGAAAGTTCCCATTTCGCGCTCATTTCCGTGAAACGTGATAACAGTCATAGGAACAATGGGACAATGCGCCCCTTCCGAATGCGTGGGGTTCGGACTATTTCAAGTAGAAATATTTCTCCGAGTTGAGAGTTCCCGTGCGCCCTACGCCCAATCTGCTCCATCGTTATGCCAATCCGGGGCAATTCCTGCGTCTGGCCCGTGCGCTTCAGCCGTGGCTATCCACAGGTGCGATCATCTTCCTGACCGTCGGTATTGTCTGGGGCCTCTTTTTCGCTCCCGCTGACTGGCAACAGGGCGAGACAGTCCGGATCATGTATGTGCATGTTCCAATGGCCTGGCTTGCATCCTCCTGCTACCTTGGTCTCGCAGTCTGCGGGCTTCTCTCCCTTGTGTGGCGGCATCCGCTGGCGGATCTCGCCGCCATTGAAATCGGTCCGGTCGGGGCCTGCGCAGCCGCTCTTTGCCTCATCACAGGCTCCCTCTGGGGACAGCCGATGTGGGGCACCTGGTGGGTATGGGACGCGCGCCTGACATCAGTACTCGTGCTATTTTTCCTGTATCTGGGGCACATCGCCCTGATCCGGGCCTTCGATGAACCTGCCCGCGGGCAGCGCGCTGCTGCCATTCTGGCATTGGCTGGTGCCATCGATCTGCCGATCATCAAGTTCAGCGTTCAATGGTGGAATACGCTGCATCAGCCGGACAGCATCACGCTGACCGGTGCACCGACCATGTCCATGACGATGCTCTGGCCGCTTCTCATCACAACCATCGGCTTCACACTTGGTGTCGCCGCTGTCATTTTCGCCCGGCTGAGTGCCGCAATCCACGAGAGCCGCGCGCGTCAGCTGATGGCACGCTCCAGGCTCAACCGTCCGGACAGGTCCGCAGCATGATGCACCTTCCCAATCACTGGCCCTATATCGCCGCAGCTTATGGTCTCACCATCGGCTGCTCGCTGGTTCTCGGTATCGGCGCGGCTTTGCGCCTGCGCCGTGCCAAAGCCCGGCTGGCGGCTGTCGAAAGCCAGCTCCGCCACCGTGAAAGCTCTGCATCATGACCCGCAAGACACGTCGCCTGTGGATTGTCATCGCCTGCCTCGCCTGCATCAGTTCCGCGGCAGCCCTGACGCTGAGGGCCTTCTCGTCCAACATCGTGTTCTTCATGGCCCCGTCTCAGGTCAAGGCGCACCCCCCGGCGCCTGATCGCACGATCCGCCTGGGCGGAATGGTCGTTGCGGGCTCACTGCACCGCATCACGGAACACGATGCCCCGGTAAACTCCTTCAACGTGACGGATGGTCAGGCTTCAGTCGAAGTTCACTACACCGGTATCCTTCCTGACCTTTTCCGCGAAGGCCAGAGCGTCGTGGCACTCGGCACGGTGCAGAAGGATGGTGGTTTCACAGCCAGTGAAGTGCTCGCCAAACATGATGAGACCTACATGCCCAAAGAAGTGGCCGAAGAACTGAAGCGTACCGGCAAGTGGGACCCACGCTTTGGTAAAGCCCCTGACGCGGCAAGCTGGGACACCATGACAGCCAAGAAAACCGGAGGCTGAACGCCATAATGTTTGGACCAGAACAGGGCCATTTTGCCCTGGCCCTCGCCTGCGTTCTCGCACTCATTCAGTTTGTCGTTCCCCTCTGGGGCGCTCACAAGCGCAATGCCCGCCTTGTCGCCATGGCGCCATTTCTCGCGGTTTCACAGCTTTTCGCTCTGGCCATCTCTTTCTTCAGCCTCATCATGTGCGCCGTTCGGGATGATTTCTCCGTCCAGAATGTCGCGGCAAACTCCGCTGCCTCCAAACCGCTGCTGTATAAAATCACGGGTGTCTGGGGAAACCATGAAGGGTCCGTGCTGCTCTGGACGCTGATCCTCGGCGTCTGTGGCGCAGCCGTATCGACATTTGGGCGCAATCTCCCGGACATTCTTCGTGGCCGCGTTCTGGCCATTCTTGGCGGTGTTTCAGCCGGATTCCAGCTTTTCTGCCTTCTGACCTCAGACCCATTCGACCGCGTTTTTCCGGCTCCCATGGACGGTCAGGGCATGAACCCCCTGCTTCAGGACCCCGGCCTCGCCTTCCATCCGCCCATTCTCTACACCGGCTATGTTGGCTTTGCCGTCCCATTTGCGTTTGCCGTTGCTGCTTTGCTTGAAGGCCGGGTGGATGCCGCCTGGGGCCGCTGGGTTCGCCCATGGGCCGTAGCGGCCTGGTGCTTCCTGACCTGCGGCATCGCACTCGGGTCCTGGTGGTCTTATTATGTGCTGGGTTGGGGCGGCTACTGGTTCTGGGACCCGGTTGAGAACGCTTCGCTCATTCCGTGGCTGACCGGAACCGCACTCGTCCATTCCGCCATCGTCGTAGAAAAGCGCGAGGGTCTGAAAATCTGGACGGTTCTGCTGGCTATTGCGACATTCTCATTCTCCCTGTCTGGCACATTCCTTGTCCGCTCAGGTATTCTGAATTCAGTCCATGCCTTCGCGAATGATCCGGCCCGTGGTGTGTTCATTCTGGCACTTTTAGCTTTGGTCATTGGCGGTTCGCTCGCTCTCTTTGCATGGCGCGCGCCGTCTTTGACATCTGGCGGCCTGTTCTCGCCCGTCTCGCGAGAAGGCTCGCTCGTTCTGAACAATATCCTGCTGTGCTCAATCTGTGCGGTTGTTGTGACAGGCACGATGTATCCGCCATTCATGCAGCTTCTGGCGGGTCGCACCATTTCAGTGGGCAAGCCCTTTTTCGATGCGGCAACCATCCCGCTCACAATTCCGCTTCTTCTGGCCATGGGTGTCGGAACCGCGCTTCCGTGGAAACGGGCGCAACTGGCACGAACATTCTCCCATCTGTTTGTTGCAGCCATTCTCGCGGCCATCGGCCTGCTCCTGTGTTTCTGGAAATTTTCTGGAGCATTGCCTATCGCCTGTGGCGCTCTGGCGATCTGGGTCATGGCGGCCTCCGTCACGGATGTTCTGCGCCGCATTGGCCTTGGTCATTCCAGCCTCAGTGAGATGCTGGCGCGCGCCAAGAGCCTTCCCCGCTCAAGCTGGGGAGCAGCGCTGGCCCATATCGGTGCAGGCATTACCGTGCTGGGTCTGTGTGGAATGTCTGGTGCCCAGCATGCGATCGTAGAGATCCACGTTGGCGAGACCCGCAGCCTTGCCGGTGATGACTGGACGCTCGTCAACGTTCATGACTATGCCGGACCGAATTACCGCGCGATGCAGGCAGATATTGCCGTACGCCACAACGGCAAACTGGTCACGATGCTGCATCCGGAAAAGCGGGACTTCACCACACAGAACCAGACCACAACGGAAGTCGCGATCCATACGAACTTCATCACGGATCTTTATGGCGTCGTGGGAGACCGGCACGGAACGGGCGCGGATGCGACCTATGTGCTACGTCTGCACAAGAACCCGCTTGCCCCGTGGATGTGGCTGGGCGGGCTTGTTATGGCCATCGGCGGAGCGTTCTCGCTCTCGGATCGTCGTCTGCGCGTTGGCGCACCGAAGCGGTCTGCCGCACGGACCATGGCCAAAGCCTGAGGAGAGACACGCATGAATGCAACACGACGCGGCCTCCTGACGGCCCTTCCGATTGTTGGCGCTGGCGTTCTGGGCGTCGGGTTCTGGAAAATGCTGCAAGGAATGGAAAGCGGCGGCTTTGACCCGCGGGCCATCAAAAACCCGAATGTCGGCCGCCCTATTCCTGAATTCGCCATGCCAGGTCTGCCCGGGCTGGGTGACGGATTTACGGATAAAGAGCTGAAGGCTGAAACACGCCCGGTTCTGGTAAATTTCTTTGCGTCCTGGTGCATTCCCTGCGTTCAGGAAATGCCTGGCCTACGATCCATTTCCCGCAATATGCCCATCTGGGGCATCGCGTATGAAGACAAGCCAGAAAACGCGAGCGCCTTTGTTCAGCGTGATGGCACACCTTATGCTCGCGTGGCTTCTGACAGACATGGCCGCGTCGCCATCGACTGGGGTGTAACGGGCGTTCCCGAAAGCTTTCTTGTCGCCCCCGGCGGCCGGATTCTCTGGCATGGCAGTGCCGCTCTCGATCCGCAAATCTATGACGCGGAAATCCGGCCAAGGCTTGCAGGACTATGATGAAACGTCTGTCTGCCCTGCTGCTTGCTGTGGCACTGGCGGGAGGCGGCATCGCTCTCGCAGTTGATGACCCGTCAGAAATGCTCCCCAATCCAGTGCAGGAAAAGCGGGCGGAAGCCATCGGTGCTCACCTCCGTTGCCTCGTCTGTCAGAATGAGAGCATCGAAGACAGCAGTGCACCGCTGGCCCGCGATCTGCGCAAAGTTGTTCGCGAGCAGGTGGCGGCGGGGAAGTCTGACCAGCAGATCATGGACTGGATGGGAGATCGCTATGGCGAATTCATCCGTCTGGCTCCCCAGTTTTCATGGTCCACAGCCCTGCTCTGGCTGATGCCTGCTCTGGCTCTGGTGGCCGGTCTTGTTATTGCGTGGCGTGCGACGAGGCGTCGCATCGTTACACCTGTGCCGCTCTCGGATGATGAGCGTGCACGCCTGGATGCCCTGTCGGGCCGGGAGTAAAGTCTTGTTCTGGTTGGGAATCCTGAGTGTTGCAGCTATCACGCTGCTACCGGCCCTTTATGGCCTCCGCCGTCTCCGCCGTCGCGTGGACGCGCGGGACTCTGCTTTGACGCTCTATCGCGGCCAGCTCGCCGAACTCGACCGGGACCGGGATCTGGGCCTCGTCAACGGAGATGAATACGGGGCAGCCCGCATCGAGGTCCAGCGGAGGCTTCTGGCTGCCGACGAATCTTCCGCCACACCAGACCTGAAAGATGTAACGGCCCGTTCGAAGCGTTTTCTCCCCCTTCTGGCCGTTGGTCTTGGCATCCCGGTTGCAGCATTTGCGCTGTATATCGTGAACGGGCACCCGTCCCTGCCGCCACAGCCTCTAAGCGCCCGTCAGGTCAAGCCAGACGCTAAAGCCATGGTCATGATCCAGAAGCTTCAGGCGCAGGTCGCCACGATTCCAAAGGACAATCCGACCTACGAGACAGGTCATGTCCTGCTGGGTCAGATCGAGGCGCGCGCTGGCCTGACCTCAGAAGCAATCGCTGACTGGAAATCGGCTCTGGACATTCATTTCACTCCAGAGCTTGCAATCCAGCTCGCAGAACTCCAGACCCAGAAGGACGGGCACATTTCCGCGAGCAGTCTTGATCTGTATCGCCGTGCCCTGGCGGCCGCCCCGGCTGATGCGCAATGGCGCCTGGCTGTGGAAGCGCGGATCGCCGTCGGTGAACATGAGGAGAATCACGGCCAATGATGGAACCCCTTTCCACAGCCGTCACAATCTGTCCGGTCTGCCGGCAAAAAATCCGGTCGACCGCAGAACACTGTCCGAACTGCGGTGCTGAACGTCATTTTGGCCCCCGGATGATCGAATCCGCCATCTGTGCCTTCGCAGGGATGGTTCTGCTTTCAGCCGTTTCGACCATGCTCCTCCCGATCTCCCTGTGGACGATCGTCTTTGCGGCCGCAGGTCTTTGCGCGGGTTTTCTGTTCTCCCACAATCGCTTCGGTGGGGATCGCTGGCTCGGCCGTTAAAGGCCGACATCTCAGTCAGCAGTTGTCTGTGCTTCAAGCGTAAGCGCCATCTGCTGATTGTCTGCGTCCGACAATGCTGGGGAACGTTTTTCACGCGCCCAGCCTCATCTGCACCCCTTCCCCTGTTTTCCCCCCGATCCTTCTGGGATAGTTTCCGCGCAGGCATGAACTCCGTCCTGCAGGAAAGCTCCAGACCGCATGAGCCGTATTGAAACCGATGGCATGGGCCAGATTGAAGTTGCTGATGATGTTCTGTGGGGTGCTCAGACACAGCGTTCCCTGAAGTATTTCAGCATCGGCCGCGAACTGATGCCGCAGGAAATGATCGAGGCTTATGCGATCATGAAGCGTGCCTGCGCCTCGGCCAATGCAGCCAGTGGTCGACTGTCCCAGGATCGCGCCGATCTGATCCATACCGTCTGCGATGAGATCATGACCGGGCAGCATAACCGGATGTTCCCGCTCCATGTCTGGATGACGGGCTCTGGCACGCAATTCAACATGAACGTCAATGAAGTCATCGCAAATCGGGCCAGTCAGCTCACGGGTCAGCCGCTGGGTAGCAAGATACCGTTGCACCCGAACGACCACGTCAACATGGCGCAGTCCACCAACTGCAACTTCCCAACCGCCATGCACATTGCGGCTGTTCTGGGTGTACATCGCCGCCTTATCCCTGCCCTCACCAGACTGAGGGATGCCATCGCTGCCAAAGCGGAAGAGTGGAAGTATTTGGTCAAGGTTGGCCGCACGCATCTTCAGGATGCTGTCCCCATTACGCTTGGTCAGGAATGGCATGGCTATGTCGGGATGCTGACAGACAATATTGCACGCCTTGAAGCGGCCCGTGATGGCCTCCTTCCATTGGCTCTCGGCGGAACAGCGCTCGGCACTGGCGTGAATACAGACCCCGGATTTGACACCCGCGCCTGCGGAGAAATCGCGCATCTGACGCAACTGGGCTTCACGGCTGGCGAAAACAAATTCGCCCTTCAGGGCGCACACGATGCACTGGTCCACCTGTCGGGTTGCCTCCGAACTGCGGCGGGAAGCCTGTTCAAGATCGCCAATGACATTCGCCTGCTGGCCTGCGGCCCTCGTGCTGGTTTCGGCGAACTGCTGCTGCCGGAAAACGAGCCAGGCTCTTCCATCATGCCAGGCAAGATCAACCCGACACAGGCTGAAGCCCTGTCCATGCTGGCCCTGCAGGTCATGAGCAATGATGTGGCTGTTGGTTTGGGTGGCGCGTCCGGCATGATCGACATGAACGTGTACAAGCCGCTCATGATCCACAACATCATGCAGGGCATCACGCTCCTTCATGACGGATCAGAGAACTTCCGTCAGCATCTTGTCGAAGGCATTCGCGCTAACGAAGACAAACTGAAGCAGGATCTGGACCGCTCCCTCGTGCTTGTTACGGCACTTTCTCCTGCCATTGGATACGACAAGGCCGCACAGGTCGCCCATCATGCGATGGAAAAGAACCTGAGCCCGAAGGAAGCCGCTCTGGAACTGGGCTTCATGACAGCCGATGACTATGACCGCGTTGCAGATCCGCGGCTGATGCTGTCTCCCAACATCAAGGCGCCTCAGGGTCAGTAACAAGATGATACCGGCCCCGCATGACGAAAACTTCATGTGGGGCCGGTGGCAGACGAGCATCCGTGCTGGTAGGGCAGAAACAACCCTGCAATTCTCATCGGAGATGACAGACAGATGATGTCCCGCCGCGCGCTGTTGCTTGCCCTGTCCCTTCTTTCCCCCGTTTCTGCCTTTCCTGCCCTGGCGGCAGATGCCCCGAAGGACACGCCCAAAGCTGACGCAGCCAAGGCCTCAGACAGCTTTACCGGTGAAGCCGCTCTGCTTCCCACTGACTCCGTTACGAAGCATCATCTGAATGGCATCGCCTACACCGCGCATGCCGGCACCCTGACCCTCCGTGGCCCCGATGGGAAGCCGACGGCGCGCATGTTCTACGTGTCCTACACCAAGGATGGCGCAGCGGACGCCAAGCGTCCTGTCTCGTATTTCTTCAACGGTGGCCCCGGTGCCGCGACAGCCTACCTGAACCTTGGCGCCGCAGGCCCGGTCGCCCTGACCATGCCTCCCAAAGATGCAACCGACGGCACCCACGCGAAGCTTGGTGACAATCCGGATAGCTGGCTTCCATTCACGGACATGGTCTTCTTCGATGCCGTGGGCACGGGCTATTCCCGCCCGCTCGACACTACCAAGGCTGGAGACCAGTTTTACGGCGTCAAACAGGATGCCAGCACGTTTGCCAAGGCCATCCAGCTCTGGACAGCCAAGAACAGTCGTCAGTCCTCCCCACATTATCTGGTGGGTGAAAGCTATGGTGGCATCCGCTCCATCCAGGTCGCCAATGCGCTTCAGATGGAACAGGGAATTCTGTTGAACGGCGTCGTGATGCTGTCTCCTGCCATCGAAATGCCGCTTCTGGACACGGACGAGAACCCTCTGTCTGCTGCCCTCATGATCCCCAGCCTGATTTCGGCTCATGAAAGCCCGAACGTCACCCAGCAGTCGGCTGATGCAGCATATGAATGGGCGATGGGCACTTATCTTCCCAAGGTTGCGGGCAAAATCCCCAGCGGCGAAGATGGAAAAACATTCTACGCCGAAGTCGCTCACCGTACGGGCCTTCCGGAAGATGTGGTAACGCGCCAGCATGGTGTTCCGGCTATCGGGTCGCATGATGTCATGTCCCAGAACGGTCGCCTTCACGGCCTGTATGACTTTACGCAGACGATTGCCGATCCTGCGGCAGACGGTCTGGACGAGAGCCCTGACCCAACGCTGTTCGGCTTTGGCCGGGCCTATGGCAACGCGTTTTCCGGTTATGCCGCCAACGACCTCGGTTTCCAGACTCCGCTGACCTATGATCTGCTCTCCTTCAAGGTCAATTCAAGCTGGAAATGGAGCGAAAACGGCCCCGCTCCCATCCATCAGATTCCGGTTCTGAACCGTCTTCTGGCGCTTGATCCCGGTCTGCGTGTGTTCGTTGCAAACGGGTACTACGATCTTGCCTGCCCATTCGGCACAGCCCGCTGGATGAAGGACCATCTGACGGTCGGAGCAGACCGCGTTTCCCTGCATCTCTATCAGGGTGGCCACATGCTCTATACGCGCCCGGCCAGCCGTCATGCTCTATCTCTGGACGTCGCATCCTGGATGCAACAGGACGCAATCCAGCAGTAAGCCAAATTGACAACAGGGGGCCGAGAACCTTAAGGTTCACGATATATTCCTGTTGAATTGTCGTATTTTCACAGGGGTTTGCTTTTCGAGCAGCCCCTGCCTAGATGACAAGACCAAACACTTTCTGCATTTCCGCCAAGAGGGATTTTCAGACCTTGACCTTATCGTCGAAGATCTCTCTCCAGTCGGGGCAGCCCCTTTCAGATGCGCTGCTCACATCCTGTGATCGTGAGCAGATCCATCGCCCCGATGCGATCCAGCCCTACGGGCTTCTCCTGATTGCCAAGGCCGATACTCTTCAGATTATTGCCGGCGCAGGCGATCTGGAAGCGCGCCTCAATCCGAACTGGCTGGGCCAGAGCCTACCTGATCTTCTGAACATTCCAGCAGATGGGCTGAAACAGTCAGGCGGCAAGGCCCTGAACAATACCCGGGTCTCCGGCCTGCAGGACGAGACGTTCAATGCCCAGTTCCACGTCTCTGGCGAGCACCTTCTCGTAGAACTAGAGCCTCTGGACAGTCGTAATTTCCTGACGTGGGAAATCTTCAGTCAAATTGATGCCACAGCTGATCGTTTCGAGCGTTGCCCGGACATTGCCGCCGTGTGCCATCACGGCGCACAGGTCTTCGCGAAGCTGACCGAATTTGATCGTGTGCTTGTCTACCGCTTTCAGGAAGACGGCTCTGGCTGCGTGATGGGGGAAAAGCGCAATGAGGCTTTCCCATCCCTCATGAACCACCACTTTCCGGCCAGCGATATTCCCCGGCAGGCGCGTGCGCTTTATCTGCGCAACCGTATCCGTGTCATTCCAGACATTCATTACGAAGCTGCCCCTATTCGCCCTGTTGAGGCTGGCACCACAGGCATCGACCTGAGTGATGTTCAGCTTCGTAGCATCTCACCCGTTCATTTGCAGTATATGTCGAATATGGGCGTGGCGGCCTCAGCCTCGATCTCCCTGGTCGTGGACGGCATTTTGTGGGGCATGATCACCTGCCACAACGCGACACCGCGTATCCTCTCCGAGGACATCAGAGCCGCATGCCGGACGCTCGCTGGCGTCATGTCACGTCAGCTTCGAAACAAGGAAGAACTCATCACGTATCAGGAGCGTCTGCGCCTGAGGAATGCGATTGAGTTCGCGACGTCCCATTTCGACCCTGCCGCGTCCGTAAAGGACAATCTGCAGCGATCCGTTACGGAGTTACGCAGCCTGTTTCCCTGCGATGGCTTTGCAGTCATTGATCAGAAAGAGATCAAAACGTCTGGCAAGGTTCCTGAACATTCGGATCTCCTGGCCATTCGTGACTGGCTCCGCCTGGGCAGCAACGGCGGGATTTTCTGTAGCTCCTGCCTGGGCAAGGACTACCCTCCCGCAGAAATGTGGCCCGAGGCTTCTGCCGGAATTCTGGCCATCACACTGCCTTTCCGAACTTCCCTGACGCTTGTCTGGAGCCGGGTCGAGATCGTTCAGGTCATTGAGTGGGCTGGCAATCCTCACAAAGGAGCACCTGACCACGACGGGATTCTGCATCCTCGCAAATCTTTTGAGTCCTGGGAGCAGACCGTTCTGGGTCATTCCCATCGATGGACAACAGAACAGAAGCAGGCCGCCCGTCGTCTCCGCCGTACCCTGATTGCCGATTATCAGACCCAGCAACTCCGCGAGTTGAATGCGACCCTGACGGCAACAGTTCAGGAACGTGAGAGCCTGATTCAACAGAAAGACTTCCTGATCCGTGAGGTAAACCACCGTGTGCAGAACTCACTGCAAATGGTGGCATCTTTCCTGAAGCTTCAGGCCCGGACGTCCACGAACGAAGAAACGACCGAGGCCCTTTCTGAAGCCCAGCACCGAATTGCAGCCATCGGGCTGGTTCATCGGCGTCTGTATCGTGGCGATCAGATGGGCATGGTTGATCTGAGCCGCTACCTTGAAGAGTTGATGGAAGAGCTCTGCTCTTCACTTGGCGAGGAATGGCAGGCACAACTTCGCATGGTTCTGTCACCCGTCTCCATTTCGGCAGACCGCGCCATCAATGTAGGGCTGGTTCTGACGGAGCTGGTCATCAATGCCAGCAAATATGCCTACGGCGGCCAGGCCGGTCCGCTTTACCTCTCGCTTTCCGTCACTGGCGACCGTCTGACGCTGACTGTTTCTGATCAGGGCCGTCATGACATCAATCTGAACGGAAGCGGTTTCGGGACACGCATGATGAAGGCTGTCGTCGGAAGCCTTGGTGGTACCCTCACCTATACGCCGCTTTCCCCGGGCCTTGAGGCTGTCATGGCCGTGCCGCTCGACATCAACGGACCTGCCTCAGCGCATGAAGACATTCCTGACGGTCTGTATTCCTGAAAGCATCTTTCCGAGCACAAAAAAGCGCCTGCTCCCTCATGAGAGCAGGCGCTTTTTTTATAAGGTCGCAATAGAGCGAATATCACTCAGGAAACCAGATTGCCTTCTTTGTCCACGAGCGTGATCGGATAATCACCCGTGAAACAGGCATCGCAGTAGCGACCTGCGCCATCCGTACGACTTTCATGACCCAGCGCCCGATAGAGACCATCAAAGCTGATGAAGGCGAGGCTATCCACGCCGATAACAGCAGCCATTTCTTCCATCGTATGCGTTGCTGCCATCAGCTTGCTCTCTTCGGGCGTATCAATGCCATAGAAGCAAGGGTGGCGCGTTGGTGGGGACGTAATGCGCATATGCACTTCCGTCGCACCGGCTGCGCGCACCATATCCACAATCTTGCGAGACGTCGTTCCACGTACAATCGAGTCATCGACCAGAACGACCCGACGCCCGGCCAGAACCGGACGATTGGCGGAGTGCTTCATCTTCACGCCAAGATTTCGGATCTGATCCGTTGGCTCAATGAATGTCCGGCCGACGTAATGATTACGGATAATGCCCAGCTCAAACGGGATACCGCTCTCAGCCGCATATCCGATAGCAGACGGTACGCCAGAGTCCGGCACTGGCACGACAACGTCTGCTTCGACTGCCGTCTCGCGTGCCAGCTCTGCACCGATGCGCTTGCGGGCTTCATAGACAGGCTGGCCTTCAAGCACTGAATCAGGCCGTGCAAAGTAGATGTATTCAAAAACGCAGAAGCGCCCACCCTGATCGCCAAACGGGCGAAGGGACCGAAGCCCCTCAGAGTTTATCACCACGATTTCGCCTGGCTCGATGTCCCGAACATATTCCGCGCCAATGATGTCAAGCGCACAGGTCTCACTGGAAAGAACCCAGCCACCATTCGAATCTTCGTAACCCGGCATCCGACCTAGAACCAGCGGACGCACGCCCAATGGGTCACGCATGCCGATCAAGCCGTCATCGGGCGTCAGGGTAATGAGGGAGTAAGCCCCCTTCACCTGCTTGACGGCGTCAATGAAGCGATCGAGCACCGTGGTATAGAGGGAAATGGCGATGAGATGGATGAAGACTTCCGTATCCGTGGAGGAATGGAAGATACATCCGCGCTTTACCAGCGCCTGCTTCAGTGTGGCAGAGTTGGTCAGATTTCCGTTATGGGCAACGGCCAGACCACCGAACTCGTAATCCGCATACAGCGGCTGCACATTCCGGACATGCGTTCCACCTGTGGTGGCGTATCGGTTATGACCGATGGCAACACTTCCAGGCAGCGTTGCCATGACACGGCTGTCTCCGAAGACATCACCGACCAGCCCCAGACCTTTGTGCTGATGGAACCGTTCGTTATCGAAACTGACGATTCCGGCAGCTTCCTGACCACGATGCTGAAGCGCATGGAGTCCAAGAGCGGTCAGGGCAGACGCATCAGGCACGCCCCAGACGCCGAAAACGCCACATTCCTCGTAAGGACGGTTGAGAGTATCGGAGGCAGTCATGCAGTTCGGCCTTTCCGGACTGGGTTCACAACGACGCGTCATGACCGCTTGTGGGCGGCGATGCAAGATGTGGTTGCAATGAATGTGGCAGATAACCGGCAAGTCGGGATGCTCCGGCCTCAATATATGGCCCGGTGAAGCTTCCCTGCATCAGGTAGGAGGTCCAGGACCCGAAAAAAGACCCTGCCAGCAGATAAAGTGCGATCAGCATCACATATCCGCGCAGAATGCCGAAAATAGCGCCCAGTATGCGATCTACGCCGCCAAAAAGAGTGCCCCTCACCGCTGCACCCACACGCCCGGCGATCGTCGTCAGCGTCAGCAGGATGACGATGAACAGGACTGCCGCGCTTGCGCTCTCCGCCAGCCAGCTCTCATGCAGATAGGGAGAAATCCATGGAACCAGGGCAGCATGGAACCGATAGGTGAGAATGACGGCCGAAGCCCAGGCGACAAGCCCGGAAAGCTCTGTGGTAAAACCGCGTGTCAGCCCCCAAAGAGCAGACAGACCAATCACGATCAGCACGCCGATATCCAGCCGGCTCAGGTCATCCGGCGAAATATGAGACAGATCTGGAAGAGAGGGCATGGCTCAGGGCAATTTGGTGGAACGATAGTGGCCGCCTTTACGCGGACGGATGCCATTAGCACGAAGTTCTTCCGCAAGGCGGATTCTTTCGTTCAGTTCTGCCCAGACCTGATCAGCTTCAACGCCGCGGGCTTTCCACACCTTCTCAAGAAGACCGACGAAAGCCGCGCTTTCACGGACCAAACCGGCGCGATCATTGACCATGACATGCAGAACGCAGTTTGAAGCCGAATTGCCCAGCCGGGTCGCCAGTTTCGTGACTTTGCGGGTTTTCCGGAATGGGAGAAGGTCTTCCTTAAGCGGCATCACTCTATGATGAGGGTGATGGCCTATGGACGCAAGGCCATCACCCTCAATCATTCCGCGTCAGGTGTTATTCCGCAATCGTTTCTACTTCATTTTCCGGAACATAAAGTTTTGCGCCATGTTCCTGAAAGACTTCACTCATCTGCGCCATACCATCCTGACGTTCTGCCTCACGGCGAATGTCATGGCTGATCTTCATGGAGCAGAACTTCGGGCCGCACATCGAACAGAAATGAGCCGTCTTGTGAGCCTCTTTTGGAAGCGTTTCGTCGTGAAAGCTGCGTGCCGTATCCGGGTCCAGCGCCAGATTGAACTGATCTTCCCACCGGAACTCAAACCGTGCACGGGACAGGGCATCATCCCGCAACTGAGCTGCCGGATGCCCCTTAGCCAGATCAGCAGCATGAGCCGCAATCCGGTAGGTTATGACACCCGTCTTCACGTCTGAGCGGTCTGGCAGACCCAGATGCTCCTTCGGTGTCACGTAGCAAAGCATCGCCGTCCCGAACCAGCCAATCATGGCCGCCCCGATACCAGAGGTGATGTGATCATAGCCCGGCGCGATGTCGGTCGTTAGCGGACCGAGCGTGTAGAACGGTGCTTCACCACATTCCTTGAGCTGCTTGGTCATGTTGACCTTGATCTTATGCATCGGCACATGACCCGGCCCTTCAATCATGACCTGACAGCCCTTTGCCCAGGCCACCTTCGTCAGTTCGCCCAACGTCGTCAGTTCAGCAAACTGCGCCGCATCATTCGCATCGGCAATTGACCCCGGACGCAGCCCATCCCCCAGTGAAAAGGTGATGTCATACCGGCGCATGATGTCGCAGATTTCTTCGAAGTGCTCGTAGAGAAAGCTCTCACGATGATGCGCCAGACACCAGGATGCCATGATGGAGCCACCACGGGAGACAATTCCCGTCGTACGCTTTGCTGTCAGCGGGATGTGCTGAAGACGGACACCAGCATGAATTGTGAAATAATCCACGCCCTGCTCGGCCTGTTCGATCAGCGTGTCGCGGAAGATCTCCCACGTCAGCTTCTCAGGAACACCATTCACTTTCTCCAGCGCCTGATACAGCGGCACCGTGCCGATTGGCACTGGAGAGTTCCGCATGATCCAGTCACGGATGTTGTGAATGTTTCGGCCTGTAGAAAGATCCATCACCGTGTCCGCGCCCCAGCGGATGGACCAGACCAGTTTTTCCACCTCTTCGGCCGCAGAAGACGTCACAGCCGAATTGCCGATATTGGCGTTCACCTTCACAAGGAAGTTGCGGCCAATAATAACCGGCTCAAGTTCCGGATGGTTGATATTGGCGGGAATGACAGCCCGCCCCCGCGCCACTTCTTCGCGCACGAATTCTGGCGTGATGAACGCTGGAATTTCCGCACCGAAATCCTCGCCATCTGCCCGGCGCTCTTCCGCTCCCTCAGCCATTTCAGCACGACAGACGTTTTCGCGATGAGCAATATAGATCATCTCTTCCGTGATGATCCCGGCCCTCGCATATTCATACTGCGTGACGTGCTGTGCGCCCTCACCCGAATAGACTTCGTGCGGTGCCGGACACGCCGGAACAGCTTGCGCTTCGCTTGCGAAGCCGTTGTCTTCCGGCTTCACGGCCCGCGCTGCAACCCGCTCGAAGCCCCGCTTGGCGAGCCATTCTGCACGTGGAGCCGAGAGGCCCTTCGTCACATCAATCGTGACAGACGTGTCTGTATAAGGACCAGACGTGTCATAAACTCTAACAGGCGCTTCATTCGCTGACGGATGCAGCGCAATTTCGCGATATGGAACCAGAATATCCGGGCGTCCCGGCGCTTCGGACCATTTCTTGCAGGAACCCTGAATTGGGCCTGTCGTCACATGGCCTACAGCTGGTCTCTGGTTCAGGTTTTGTGGAATGTCACCCATGTTCGCCCCCTCTGAGGCAGAGGGAGCAACAGCACGCACCACTGGCAAAGCCAGTTTCGTTGTGTCTCAACACCATTCCCTCCGCCGGTTCTAACCGGATCAGGTTTCCCGGATGCAGGATGCACCCGGCAGGGTCGTCACACCGCAGACCTTACAGTCCTTCAGTGACCTCTCAGCTTCTTTTGGCGAAGCTCCCCCTGGTAGGGGCCACACTCATCGCATCGGCTTCGTCCTGTCAATGCGTTTCACCGTGAAGTGTGTCGGGGAACCAGCTATGACCTGCTTTACGTTTTGAGGAGACACGCTCTTGAACCTGTATGTTTTCTATCTCGGTGGCGCAGCACCCGGCGCGAACATCGAAGTTCATGATGTTCAGTTTGCGATCGCGAACAAGCCGGAAGATGCTTATCCATCACTTGCAGAACGCTGGTTTGGGGTTCGGAATTCCCTGCACGTCGATGCTTATGGCATCATCACATGGGCGGACGGACACGCCGTCACACTCAGTCCTGAAAAGCCTACAGGCACCCAATCGCTCTATTTCATCAATATGGGTGGATATGCGGCCGGTGAGTTGAAGGAAGAGCACGCTTTTACCTTCCTCGTCGCCACATCGGCAGAGGATGCCAAGGCAAAAGCCAAAAAGACCCTATTACCGGGCTATGACCATCGCCACCGCGACAACTTCATGGAAGTGGATGACTGTCTGCCGCTGGAACAGATTGATGGGCTTTATATCCATCTGACTCCACAGAACGACGGGCACCCTATCACAGCGCTTTGGCAAGGCTACCGAAAGATCTGACGTCCCTGCGCTTTATCTCACGGAGCTACTCATGCCTGATCAGATGCCAGTTTACCTGTTTTCTTACGGAACACTCCAGCAACCCGAGATTCAGCTGTCCTCATTCGGTCGCCTGCTGCATGGTGAAGAAGATGCGATGACGGGCTATCAAGCGTCGATGATGGAAATCACGGACGCTGCTGTCATCAAGGCCAGCGGCAAACGCTTTCATCCTGTTATTCACCCGAGTGACAATCCACAGGACGAAATCACAGGGCAAGTCTTTCGCATCACTGAACCTGAGCTTCTCGCTGCCGATGCTTACGAAGTGTCTAGCTACAAGAGGGTGCAAGTTACACTGCGCTCAGGCAAAAATGCGTGGGTCTACGTGCTCGCCTGACCAGCTCCGAATCAAAAAAGGCAGCCAGTGACCCGGCTGCCTTTCTCAGAATTCAGAACGCTGTCTTACCTGACTTCAGGCAGCCTCAGAGCGCTTGAGCTGACGTTCGCGCCAAAGCGTGGAGAGTGCTTCAACCAGTTCATCAATTGCTTCGTTCGTATGAAGCGGCGTCGGCGTCAGACGCAGACGCTCAGTTCCGCGCGGGACGGTCGGGAAGTTAATCGGCTGGATGTAATGCCCAAAGCGGTTCAGCAACTCATCGGAGAGATCCCGACATAGCTCAGCCTCACCCACCATGACGGGTACGATATGGCTCGGATTGCCGACATGCGGAATACCTGCCTTGTCCAGAGCAGCGCGCAGATAGGCTACAGCGCGCTGCTGTCCGTCACGTTCTGCGCTGCTGCGCTTGAGATAACGGACGCTGGCCAGCGCACCCGCAGCAATCATCGGCGGCAGAGCCGTGGAGAAAATGAAGCCTGAACCGAAAGAGCGCACGAAATCGCAAAGGGGGGCGGAGGCAGCAATGTAGCCGCCCACGACGCCATACCCCTTGCCGAGCGTCCCTTCGATCACCGTCAGACGATGAGACAGGCCCAGCTTTTCAGCCACGCCCGCACCATGATCGCCGTACATGCCCACGGCATGAACTTCATCAAGGTAAGTCATGGCGCCGTATTTGTCGGCCAGATCACAGAACGCTTCGATCGGGGCGATATCGCCATCCATGGAATAGACGGACTCAAACGCGATGATCTTCGGAACGTCTGCTGGAAGTTCCTTCAGGCGACGCTCCAGATCTTCCACATCGTTATGACGGAAAATCTGCTTTTCAGCGCGGGAATGACGGATGCCCTCAATCATGGAGGCATGGTTCAGTTCATCAGACAAAACCACACAGTTCCGCAGACGGCCCGCAATAGTGCCGAGCGTTACCCAGTTGGACAGATAGCCCGAGTTGAAAAGCAGGGCGCTTTCTTTCCCGTGAAGGGAAGCCAGCTCTTTTTCCAGTTCCACATGATAGTGGTTCGTGCCGGAAATGTTGCGCGTTCCACCTGCGCCAGCGCCCGTCTCATCAAGGGCATCATGCATCGCCTTGAGGACTTCCGGGTGTTGCCCCATGCCGAGATAATCGTTGGAACACCACACTGTGACGTCACGACCGAGCCCATGATGATAGGCTTTCGGGAAATTGCCGGACCGGCGCTCAAGTTCCGCAAAATAACGGTAGCTGCCATCGGCGCGCAGACCGTCCAGGGCGGACTGGAACATCGCATCATAATTCATCGCGTTTTCTCCTGCGCGGCACTGTAATCCTGTGAAATCTTTCCGCCAAGTGCCTGCTCCAGATAGGCCAGCAGAACACGAAGCCGCGCAGGCATCTGCATCCGGGTGGCACCACACCCCACGACCATAAACCAGACAGACAGAACACTCCCCCGCCACTTCGGCAGAACCTCAACCAATCGCCCCGCATCCAGATCCCTCCGCAGCATGAAATCTGGCAGAAGCGCTAGGCCTGAGCCATTTCGGAGCGCGGGCAAAAGCATGTCCCCACTATTCACCATCATCCTGCTTCGCAGACGAACAGAGGCCTGCTGGCCGTTCTCATGCGTAAGGCGAAGAAGGTCTGGCAGATCGGAATTCGCGTAGAGCAACCCTGCATTGCCTGAAAGATCTTCCGGCTTTTCGATCGTCCCGAGTCTCTCCTTCATTTGTGGCGAACAGACCAGCCGCATCACGGAACGACAAAGAAGATGAGCCCCTCCGTTGGTTACGGGGGCGAGATCTCCCGGTGTAATGCGGACGGCTGCTTCGAACCGGCCACTCAGCAGATCGACGGTCCGGTCATCCAGATCAATCTCCATGGAAATATCCGGATACCGGTCCATAAATTCCGGCAGAACAGGTCCAAGAATATCCAGCCCGAACCCCATGGGAGCCGCCAGGCGGATGGTTCCTCTCGGGCTGACTGAACCTTCCCGCAGTTCTGCTTCCAATCCTTCGCCATCAGCCAACATCCGCCGGGCACGTTCCAAGCACGCCACTCCGGCCGATGTCAGGGAAAGATGACGCGCACTTCGCTGAAAGAGAGTCGTTTTCAGGCGATGCTCCAGACGCGCAATCACCTTGGACACAGTAGGCGGGGACAGCCCAAGAGTGCGCGCTGCAGAGGCGAACGAGCCGCTTTCAGCGACACGGGCAAAAACAGCCCATCCTTCCAGATCGGGGAGCATACAGCCTCTCTAAGATGCGCTTTATGGAAACTTTATATTTCCATCAATTCCATTTTCTTTACGCCACATTGCGCCCATCTTGAAGACCATAACCTTTACTGAGGAGCGACCAATGCTCGATATCAGACCCTTCTCCTCGCTTGGCCACGCCAACCATGGATGGCTGGACGCCCGGCATCATTTCTCTTTCGCTGGCTACACGGATCGGCACCGCATGCACTGGGGCCGTCTGCGCGTCTGGAACGATGATAAAATCGAAGGTGGGACAGGCTTCGGCGCTCATCCGCACAAGGACATGGAAATCATCACCTATGTTCGCACCGGAGCCATTTCTCACGAAGACAGCCTTGGCAACAAAGGCCGTACGGAAGCTGGCGACGTTCAGGTCATGTCTGCCGGCAGCGGCATCGTCCATGCCGAGTTCAATAAGGAAACTGAAGACACCACCCTCTTCCAGATCTGGATCATCCCCAATGAACCAGGTGGCACGCCCAGCTGGGGCACTCGCCCTTTCCCTAAGGACGCCCGCAGCGGACGGTTCGTAACGCTTGCCTCCGGCTTTCCAGAGGATGACGCTCTGCCGATCCGCGCCAAGGGACGCGTTTTGGGGGCAACCCTGAAAGCGGGCGAGACCCTGACTTTCGAAACAAGCCGGGAAAACTTTTCCTATCTCGTACCAGCAACAGGAAGTCTGGAAATCGAGGGGCGCACCGTTGCAACGCGAGACGGGGCAGCTCTGACGGATGTGGAAACCATCGTCATGACGGCCCTGGAAGACGCAGAAATTGTGCTGGTAGAAAGTGGCCCATTAGACTGATGCGGAAGGGCGGAAACATCACGCAAAGGTGTTTCCGCCCCATGCTACACACGCCTTCTTCAAACGTTGTTATGACAGGGCCAAGTCCCACCGGATGCGGCCAGTTTCTCCCTTGATGAGGAGTACGGGTCATGACAACCACGACTGAGACCAAAGGCCAGAAATCCACCTCGCTGTTCGTCCGCTTCGGGGACTGGCTCAGCAATGCAAGCATGGACAGGTCTGGCTTGACGGAAGTGACAATCCGTCTGATGCGTGACGACTGTCACCTTGCCACCCGTGTGAGCGAAATTCACAACACGGAAACCAACCCGCTCACCCCCAAGGAAGTCGAAACGCTCATGGGTGAGAAGCATCTCAAGTATATTGCAGACCAGACGGGACAGTCGCTTGAAGCGATTGAGGATGCCCTGACACAAGTCCTCCCCATGCTTGCTAACCTGCTTCGCGTGGATCCAGAGCGCCTGTTCCAGTACCAATGCAAGATCTGAAGTCATGACCGGCAGCTCTTTCATGTTTGTAGAGAGCTGCCGGTTATGCTGGCTACAGCCCTTCGGCTGTCCGGGTCATACGTCGTCGTCTTGACCGACCGTCTACACTGGCGAACCGCTCGGTAATCTGAGCGGTCGTTTCAGCACCCGCCAAAATCAGGCCAGACGCCTCAGAGCAACCGGTTTTCTGAACGAATTCCAGTTGCTTTGGCGTGTCCACACCCGTGGCACGAATGCACAAGCCCAGCGCTTTAACGGCTTCAAGAGCAGCACGATAAAAAACAACTGCACCTTCATCGAGCTCTGGCACACTTCCCTGCAAACTCCAGGACAGCGTAGATGCAGACAGAACTGCGAGATCAAACTGCACACCATCCAACAGGCCGCTGACGGCGCGTTCTCTCAGCAAAGTCAGACTGGAGACCGAGGAGCCAAATCCGTTCGTGAAGATCTGAACGCCACGGTCCCGAAGAGATGCCAGCGTGTAACAGACTTCGCGCTCCTCCTGAGCGATCCCGCTTTCCTGGAAAACCAGATCCAGACGTGAAATCGGAAACCCACTCTGATCCAGAACACTGTTCAAGCGACCGTTGAAAGCAGTATCCGGCGCCTGATCGTCTTCAAGTGAAACCATGAGCCGCATACCCTCTGGCCAGCTCGCGGCCTGTGTACAGGCAACCTGCAGGAGCTCCAGATCAAACTCTCTCTGTTGCTGCTCAAGCGGCTTGCGACGACTTCGCCTCACGGTCCGTCGGGGAATAGCCAACCAGAGCTGACTCATGTCCACCTGAGCACCAATCAGCTTTTCCATTCCTGCTCGGCCAGCCCCCATCCGAGGCAGCCATCGCAAAGGCGGCAGTGCACTTTTCTGGCGCGCCCGGCGACTGCGCAGGGTGGTGGCGAACATCGTGGCACTCGTCGGAGAAATATTCGTCTCGGACCTCACAGGATCATCTCTTCGGTCTCTGGTCACAGCGCCAGTCACTCCGGGGCCAAATGAGGCTGCGTCCGCAAAACTGACATCCCGTCCTGCATCATCCAATTTCGAACATCTCCTGTTCCATCTGTGCGACAGAATGACGGGAGAAGGCTAATTTTCCCTTAACAACTCCCATTTCCCGCTCACTTTCCCGTGGGGTCGCAACAAAATGGCTGTGGAACCAAGAGTGAAATTCTTCGTTCGCTCAATCAGGACAATTCTGCTACCGATTCTGCTCAAGCGGATTTTCCGTGCCACTTCCTTCAAGCGCGCAGGTTCAATCTGCCTGTCAGGACATTGTTGATGACGGATGCTCTCGCTCGCTCCGCCCCGAACACGTCTTCCCGCAACTCTCTCAAGGCTTTGCTACCTTTCTGGCAGGTGACGTTCGCGTCCTTTCTGGGATGGTTTCTGGACGCTTTTGACCAGACATCCCTGATGTTCACACTGCCGGACATCGCTCATGATTTCAGCTGCACCATCGGCACACTGGGAATGGTTCTGACGGCCCAGTCCCTTGGACGCGCCATCGGCAACACAAGCTGGGGCTGGCTCGCGGACCGTTACGGCCGTCGTCTGGCCTTTATGCTCGGCGTGGTCTGGTTTGGTGTCTTTTCTGCCATGACTGGCCTGTCCCACAGTCTTCTGATGCTGGGCATAGTCCAGTTCCTGTTCGGCATCGGTTTTGGTGGCGAATGGACCGCCTCTGCAGCCCTGCTGATGGAAAGTGTTCCCGCCTGGACACGCCCGATGGCGTCTGCGCTCATGATGTCAGGTTATGAAGTCGGATATTTTGCAGCAGCTGGAGCACAGGCTCTGATCCTGCCGCATTATGGCTGGCGCGTGCTGTTCTTCATCGGATTGGCGCCTGCTCTTCTGGCGATTTTCATTCGTCTTGGGGTCAAGGAAAGCCCGGTCTGGCTGCGGAACCGGGCAGACCGCGCGGCCGGTCAGGCCAAAACGCCGACACAGCCTCTTCCCAAGGTAAAATTCCGCCTGAACGGAGCGGCCATACAGGCAATTGCCTTCATGGCGTTTCTGGAATTTCAGAAAGCGGCCATTTACACATTTTACCCGACGATCCTGCGTGGCAGCCACCACCTGACACCGCAGGACATCTTCATTCCCATTACCCTCTACTGCATCGGATCGTTCGCTGGAAAAATCCTGTGTGGCTGGCTGGCAGAACGATGGGGTGACCTGAAGGTCATGCTTGGGGCGATCGCGATTGTCGTTCTGACAATCTGGCCGTTCCTGAGCGCTCCGTCCTGGAGCATGCTGCTGACGGCAGCCTTCGTCATGGGCGCTGCTGCATCCGGTATCTTCGCCCTCGTGCCGCATTATCTGGCAAAATGCTTCCCTTCCGAGACACGTAGCTTCGGCATGGGGCTGGGTTATGCTCTAGGGTCTATCGGGCAGGGTATTGCCGGATGGCTAATCCCGGGAATTGGCCGGACACCGATTACGCTCCCGCTCACTGCGGAAGCCTTCGTGGTCGGGTCCAGTGCTGTCACGGCCGGTATCGCCCTGCTTCAGCCGAAGCACCTTCCGGGTGAAACCATGGAAGGCGACGAAGAAGCAGCCTCTTAAAGAGAGGCTGCCAGCCACTCGGCGGTACGGATTCCATCTATGCCGGCGGACAGAATACCGCCGGCATATCCTGCCCCTTCGCCCGCTGGGAAAAGCCCACGCAATGTTGGGCTTTGGCCATCACGGTCTCGCTGAAGCCGGATCGGGGAAGACGTACGCGTTTCCACTCCGGTCATGACAGCATCATCCATCGAGAAGCCGTTTAACTTGCGCTCAAAACGCGGCAAAGCTTCACGAATGGCGTCCGAAACAAAATCCGGCAGACAGAGTGTCAGATCAGTCGGCGTAACACCCGGCTGGTAAGACGGCACGACGTCCCCCAGCGTGGTAGAAGGGCGACCGGCCAGAAAATCCCCGACGCGCTGTGCAGGAGCACGGTAATCGCCGCCACCAGCCACAAACGCCGCTTTTTCCCATTTCCGCTGAAGTTCGACACCCGCCAGAACATCGTGCGGAAAGTCCTTTTCCGGCGTCACTTCAACGACAATTCCACTATTCGCATTCCGTTCGGCACGGGAATACTGGCTCATGCCATTGGTCACGACCTGTCCGATTTCAGACGTCGCCGCCACGACCTGTCCGCCCGGGCACATGCAGAACGAATACACAGCCCGGCCATTCGACGCGTGATGAACCAGCTTGTAATCAGCGGCCCCCAGCAGATCGTTCCCGGCGTATGAGCCGAAACGGGCGGTATCAATGACGGACTGTGGATGCTCGATCCGCACACCGATAGAGAACGGCTTGGCGTCCATGGTGACATTCGCATCACGGAGCATTTCGAAGGTGTCGCGTGCGGAATGCCCAACGGCCAGGATAACGCGCTCGGCAGGCAGGGTCTCTCCCGTTGAAAGGCGCAGGCCTCGCAAACGGCGTTCCGTTCCCTCACCCTCCATGTCAAAGCCATCGACGCGCGTCTCAAACCGGTACTCGCCGCCGAGACGCTCGATTTCCTCACGGATGAACATCACCATCGTGACCAGTCGGAAGGTCCCGATATGGGGCTTGGAGACGTATAGGATCTCTTCCGGCGCACCCGCCCGAACAAACTCTTCAATGACACGTCGGCCCAGATTGCGAGGGTCGGACACGCCAGAGTAGAGCTTGCCATCAGAGAACGTCCCGGCTCCACCTTCCCCAAACTGGACGTTGCTCTCGGGCGTCAGAACGGATTTCCGCCACAAGGCAAACGTATCAACCGTTCGGGCGCGAACCTCTTTGCCACGCTCGATGATGATAGGCTTGAGACCGGCCTGTGCGAGCGTCAGCGCCGCCATGATCCCGCAAGGACCTGCCCCGATAACCACAGGGCGCGACATCCCCTCGGGCAACTTGGCTTGGGGAAGATGATAGGTTGTGTCAGGCGTGGAGCGAACATGCTGGTCCGCTTCGTGAGCCGCAAGGACAGACGCCTCGTCCGTCACGTCACAGTCGATGCTGTACACCAGAACGATGTGACCGCGCTTGCGGGCATCGTAGCCGCGTCGGGCGATCTTGAAACTTTTCAGGGCCTCGGAGGGGATATTGAGGCGCGTCAGCACCGCCTCCCGGAGCGCCTCTTCAGAGTGCTCCAGCGGCAGGCGCAGTTCTGTCAGGCGAATCATGCGTCGTGCTTTTCTTTGTGCTGGGCGGCGTCAGGCTGCGGATCGGCGTGATGCGTATCCGGCGAACCTTCCATGATGCGATCCATGACGGCCATCAGAACACCGGACACAACGAAGGCCAGATGAATCCCGACGCTCCATTCCAGAGCGCGCGTGGAGGTGTCATCCACCCGAATGAAATCAGCCAGAACATGGATGGCAGACATGGCGACGATGGACGCCATGAGCTTGATCTTGATATCCCCGAACGTCACGTGACCAATCCAGGACGGATAGTCTTCGTGCTGGCGGATATCGAGACGGGAAACAAAGTTCTCGTAGCCCGAGAACATGACGATCAGCAGCAGGTTCGCAAGCAGGACTAGATCGATCAGATCCAGCACACCAACGAAAACGTCATCGAAATCCAGGCCTGTTGCCTTGAGAACAAGACCCAGAAGCTGCTGGAAGAACTTGAAGGCCACCAACAGCAGCCCGATGGTGAGGCCGAAATAAAGCGGTGCGGCAATCCAGCGGGTTGCGAAGAAGGCACGTTCCATGACGTGTTCTGCGCGTCGCGAGGACAAGGGATTGCTACCGGGTTTCTGGCCCTGTGGGGAAGAAGGAGTCGTCATGGTCCTTCTGTACGATTTTGCGAGCGTTTCCGCCAATGCCTCTTTGCTACGCCGTATCGATTATCCAACCCGACGCAAGGCAACAGCCTGACCAACGGCGGAACTGGAACCTGACAGCACGCGTCGCTCCCGGTCCAGATAGCGAAGGCAACTGACCCTTAGGAACGACGCCATATTCGGCAGTTCACCACGCAGTTCGAGAATTTCGTCCGAAAGCTTGGTGATGAGCTGATTGACGGTCATGCCATCTGCCGCTGCGATTTCCGTCAGGATGTCCCAGAACATGTTTTCCAGCCGGATCGTCGTTACGACCCCATGAATCCGCAGCGACCGCGTGCGGCTTTCATAGAAGATGGGATCGGCACGGACATAGAGTTCACACATATGGGCTCTCCTGACGGAACAAAGGCTCAGGCTTCGATTTTGGTTCCCAGAACCTTCAGGAACTGACCAATCCATGCCGGATGTGCTGGCCAGGCCGGCGCTGTTACGAGCTTGCCGTCTGTCACAGCGCCATCAATTGCGATGGCCTGATAGTCAGCTCCTGCGAGGATCATTTCAGCACGACAGGCCGGATAAGCGGAGACCTTGCGGCCTGAAATGACATTCGCTGCGGCGAGAAGCTGCGGGCCATGGCAGACAGCGGCAATCGGTTTGTCAGCCGTGACAAAAGCGCGGATCAGGTCCAGCACGCTCTCATCGGTGCTAAGCTGCTCCGGGGCACGGCCGCCGGGAATGACCAGTGCGTCATAATCTTCCGCTTTTGCGCCTGCATAAGTGGCGTTCAGCGTAAAGTTATGACCGCGCTTTTCAGTGTAAGTCTGATGGCCTTCGAAGTCGTGGATGGCCGTTGCTACCTGCTCTCCAGCCTTCTTGCCCGGTGACACCACATCAACCTTGTGTCCCACCATCAGCAACATCTGGAATGGCACCATGATTTCGTAATCTTCAACGAAATCACCTGCGAGCATGAGAATACGTTTACCGGCCATTGGATCATCCTGACGATCAAGGTTCACAATACTGCTCCCTTCTTACCGCATTCGGGAAGCGCGTGGGTAATAGGTGGTGACGACATTCCGCTCTGTCACCATGGCCTCCCACTTGCCTGAATATGAGAGCTCACGCAGAACTATTATTCCGTTCAGTCATGGCACCCTGGTGCCTTCAGAAGGCCCTGTTCCGTCATGAAGAATGCTGCCGCGATTGAGGTGCATGACCTCCGCAAGACATATCAGGTCCGTGATGGCGGCAGCTGGCGTGGCAAAACGCGCGAAATCACGGCTCTGGACGGCATTTCTTTCACAGTCCCCGCAGGCGAGATTGCCGGTTTCATCGGGCCGAACGGCGCTGGGAAATCTACTGCCATCAAAATTCTGGCGGGTATTCTGCGCCCGACCTCCGGGACCGTCCGTGTTGGCAACCTGATCCCTTGGGAAAACCGGATCGCACATGTCGCGCGGATCGGCGTGGTGTTTGGCCAGCGCACGCAGCTCTGGTGGGATCTCTCTGTTGGGGAGGGACTGGCGCTTCTTCGGGATATTTACAGCGTGGAGCCAGCGCGGTTCCTTCGCAACCAGGAGCGTCTGGCGGATGCGCTGGATCTGCACGGCATCATGGATCAGTCCGTCCGGCAGTTGTCTCTGGGACAACGCATGCGGGCAGAAATCGCCGCTGCCCTGATCCATGATCCGGATGTGATTATTCTGGATGAACCTACGATCGGGTTGGATGCCCCGTCCAAGCTGGCGGTACGCGCTTTTGTGCGGGATCTACGACGCGAGCGCGGCACAACGGTGCTTCTGACCACGCATGACATGCATGATATTGAAGCACTGGCAGACCGGGTCATCGTCATCGGTCATGGTCGTATTCTTGCAGATAGCCCGTTTGAAGCCCTTCAGGCGACCACTCTCTCGGAACGAATTCTGGAAGCAGATTTTACCGGGCCGCTGCCAGACCTGCTTCTGCCCGAGGGGGCGACAGAAACAGCGCGTGGCTCTCGCAGCGTGACGATCACGTTTGATCCGCAACGCCTGCCCGCGCCTCTGCTTGTAGCGCATCTTTCGACACTGCCAGGCTTGGGTGATCTGCGGATCGGGCGCCCGGCGATTGAAGAAATTATTACACGCTTCTACGCGGACCACGCATCGTGACCATCAAACCCTATGTGACGTCTTTTGTCCTGCAATGGAAAATTGGTCTGCGATATCGTCTTGCGGTACTGGCGGGGCTTGTGGCGCAGATGTGGTTCGGCGCGATTTCCCTCATGGCCTATGCCGCGGTTTACCATCATGCCCCCGGCGTGGATGCACCCATGACGCTGCGTCAGGCCATGACGTACACCTGGATCCAGCAATCCCTCTTCACCCTGCTTCCTCTTGGCTGCCTCCCCGCTATTGGTGAAGCAGCAAAGAGCGGAGCAATCGTCTATGACCTGTTACGCCCCGTCGATCTATGGAACTGGTGGCTCTCGGCTTCGCTTGCCCGTCTTCTTGGCAACGCCATTCCGCGCGCAGTTCTTCTTGCCGCTGTCGCAGGGCCACTTGCTGCCCTCGTTGGGCTGAATGGCTGGAGCCTTGCTCCGCCCGCCTCATTGTGGGCCGCAATGCTGGCTCTGTGCTCCTTCATCCTTGGTGCTTTCATCTCCGCAAGCATCGTGATGTGGTGGAATATCGTCACGGCCCGAACGTTATCGCCTCTCGGAACGTATGCTGTCGGCACACCCTTGGCTGTTCTGCTCTCAGGAATGCTCCTGCCGCTGCCGCTTTATCCGGACTGGGCGCGTGAGTTGCTCCTGTTCCAGCCTTTTGCCGGAATTTCTGACATTCCCATCCGGCTCTACATGGGCATGGCCATCCCGGGCGGCGTTCTGACCGCCTTGGGCATTCAATGTTTCTGGCTGGCCGCACTCACACTTGTGGGGCGCTTCTGGATGCATCGCACCATCTCCCGGATGGAGGTTCAGGGCGCATGAATGCGTTTTCACTCTACCGGCGCATGGCAGCAGCCTCGATCAAGGCACAACTGCGGTATCCCGGAACATTAGCGCTTCAGCTCATTGGAAATTTCGTCACCACCCTGCTGAGCTTCTTCGGAATCTGGAGCCTGTTCCAGCGGTTTGGCAGCATCGCGGGCTGGGATATTGGCGCCGTGGCCGTTCTATACGGACTGGTAAACGTGTCTTTCGCAATTGCCGAAACTCTTGGCCGCGGCTTTGAGGTTTTTGGCGGCGAGTACGTCAAGACAGGTTCATTCGACCGACTTCTTCTTCGCCCACGCTCGACACTCGTCCTGCTTCTTGGCCACGAACTGAGACTTCGCCCGATCGGGCGCTTCCTTCAGGGAGCATTCGTTATGGGAGCAGGTCTCTGGCTCTCGCCACATGTCTCATGGGCGACAGTCTGGCTTTTGCCTTGGGCAGTGACGGGTGGGGCCGCCATGTTTCTGGGCGTTCTGATCGGGCAGGCCGCCCTGTGCTTCGTAACGGTTGAAGGGCTGGAGGTTGTAAACGTCCTGACCTATGGCGGCGTGGAAGCAGGACAATACCCACTCACCATGTTCGCACGCTGGCTCCGTCGCTTCCTGACATGGGCGCTCCCACTATCGGCTGTCTGTTACTATCCGGCTCTAGCCATGCTGAACCATCCTGATCCTTTGGGCATGCCTCTCTGGTTCGGCCTGCTGTCTCCAGGGATGGGCTTTGCGTTCCTCGGCCTGATGGTTCTGTGCTGGCAGAGAGGCGTAGCCGGATATGTTTCAAGCGGGAGTTAGGGCTGTTTGGCCGGATAGCCCCACTTGTTGATGCGATAGTCAGTGTCGAAGCACATCATGATCCACACCGGAATCATCCCGATCACCGTAAAGTACAGGAGCATCCACCAGCCTGACCGACCGGTATCGTGCAACCTCCTGACAGACACACTGAGATCTACAACGAACATGTAGAGGCAGGGCAGAATAAGGAGAAGGTTCAGCAGCCCTGCAATCACACTTCCACTGTGTTTGAGATCATCGGAAATCACGGAGATCAGGATCGTCCAGCAGATTTCAACAATCCTGAAGTACCAGTATTCCTTTCGGCGGGAGCGGCCCTGAAAGTCTGTTGCCCGGCGGAAGCAACTACGAACGGCGTCAGTGAAAGACATGTCCGCAGCGGGCAAAGACGCAAACTGCCCGGCCTGAATATCCAGAAACACATTGTTGGCCATTGTGCCCCAAGGCTCGAAATCCACCCGCTGCCCCTTCATGGGCGCCAGAGTGTCCCGCCAGTTCATTTTCGAAAATGCATACCGGACGTCCTGATCATTCAGGATCACGCCTTCGCCCGTCTGAACATCAAATCCGAGAACGGTGCCTTTCATGGACACTCTCCCTGCAAGTCCCCCTCTGCTGACATTGCAGGGCTAGGTCTCCTCTTTGTTACGGAATATAACCGACGCGTCCACCCACAGCGTTGAAAAACCCTGCTCTATCAACATGCGCGCACTGACAATTCTGGACGAGCCAGATCATCGCTTGGGTTGATGGAACGAGATGCTATATGATGCGAGACCCCAGCCACAGATTTGCCCGGACATGACATCAGATCACAGCCACACGTGCGCACACGGCCATGACCACACTGATCATGACCATTCTCATGCAGATGGGCACGACCATGCCTCTCATGATCACCAGGATCATGACCATGAGGGCTGTGACGGGCACGATCATGGGTTTGGTTTTGGACGTCCGCATACGCATGCACCGGCGAATTTCGGCCGTGCGTTCGCTATCGGGATCGTCCTGAACACAATTTATGTTGTGGCCGAAGCCCTCTGGGGTGTCTGGGCACACTCGCTGTCCCTTCTGGCAGACGCAGGCCACAACCTGTCGGACATTCTAGGCCTTGGTGCCGCATGGCTGGCGGAAAGCCTGGCCCGTCGTGCACCCACGACACGTTTCACCTATGGCCTGCGTCGTTCCACCATTCTTGCGGCCTTCGTGAATGCGACGGTCCTGCTGCTGGTGACGGGTGGGATCATCTGGGAATCCATCGTTCGTCTTTTCGCGAATGCGCCCGTCGAGGGATCGGTCGTCAGTTGGGTGGCGCTCGTCGGAATTGCGGTCAATGCGTTTACTGCCCTCCTTTTCATGAAGGGGGCCTCGAACGACCTCAATATTCGCGGTGCGTTCATGCATATGGCGTCTGATGCCATGATGGCCTTTGCCGTTGTGATTGCAGGGCTCCTGATCACATGGACCGGCTTTCAGATCATTGATCCGATCGTCAGCCTCATTGTCTCTGTGTCCATCATTGTCGCGACATGGTCCCTGCTTAAAGGGTCGGTCTCGCTGTCACTGGATGGCGTTCCTGCCGGAATTGTACCCGCGGACGTTCAAACCGCCCTACTGGCCGTTCCCGGCGTCAGTGGACTGCATCACCTGCACATCTGGCCGATGAGCACGACAGAAACAGCTCTTACGGTCCACCTGCTGCGGGATGAGACGGCACAGCAAAGCCCCGAACAGATCATCACGCAGGCCACAATCCTCCTGCGTGACAAGTTCAAAATTTCTCACCCCACCTTCCAGATCGAAAGTCCACCAGCGTCCTGCGATCTTCAACAGGTCTGCTGCTGAGAGCTTCAATGACGTCCACACGTATCAAGATTGCCTACGCTTCCATTGGGATGAGCGTAGTGGTTCTGGCCATCAAGTACGCAGCATTCTGGGTCTCCGGCTCAGATGCACTGCTGTCTGATGCCATTGAAACCATTCTGAATGTCATTGCGGCATTCGGCACCCTGTGGGCACTCTCCATTGCAGCGCTGCCCGCTGACGACAATCACCCTTACGGCCACGGCAAAGCAGAATACCTGTCCGCTGTGATCGAAGGCGTTCTGGTTGTTCTGACGGCACTGGGCATTCTCGTCGTGGCCGTACATGACTGGATGCATCCGACGCCGGTTCATGCCCCCTTCCAGGGTGTTGCACTGAATGCACTCGCCGGTGTCGTCAATCTGGTCTGGGCACGCATTCTCATCGGGTTCGGCCGGAAGAACTCCTCACAGGCCCTGCTGGCTGCAGGGGAGCACGTTCAGTCAGACGTCTGGGCGACTGTTGCGCTGGTCATCGGCGTGTCCCTGATCCCCGTCATCAAATGGGACCGACTGGACGCAGTTCTGTCAGCCCTGGTTGCCCTGAACGTTCTGCGGGCTGGCTTCTCGATGATGAGCCTGTCCATGTCAGGTCTTATGGATGAAATTCCAGGTACAGAGGCGGTGGAAACCGTAAAGGCTGTCATCTCCTCAAGCGGAACGGGCGCTCTCGAAGCGCATGATCTGCGTTTGCGGAAAGTGGGCCCCTTACATTTCGTCGAGTTCCACCTCGTCGTTCCGAGCGAAATGAGTGTGCATGACGCGCATGAAATCTGCGACTGTATTGAAGCTGGTCTGCGGAAAGAACTGGGCCGGGCTTCGATCCATATCCACGTAGAACCTGCTGACAAGGCCAAGCATTCCGGCGTTCTGGTCCTGTCCTGACAGCTTCGGACATTCCGACCATGATCAGTCTTTTCGACCTGTTCCGCATTGGCCTCGGCCCGTCTTCTTCCCATACAGTCGGCCCCATGCGGGCAGGACACGCCTTTGCCGAGGCCCTTCCAGAAAACATATCTGTCGCCAGAATTCAGGTGACCCTTTATGGCTCCCTGGCATGGACCGGCGTTGGACACGCAACAGACACAGCCGTTCTTCTCGGCCTCGAAGGATGGCTCCCGGATCAGATTTCGCCTGATCATGCCAGACAGATCATCGCAAAAATCCAGTCTAGAAAACATCTGACACTCCGGGGCCAGACCATCCCTTTCGACCCGGCGTCCGATACCGTCTTCGATTACGAAACCGTTCCTCCTGTCCATCCGAACACGCTCCAGTTCGAAGCTTTTGACAGTACTGGAAAATCTATCCTACGGGAGCGCTACTGCTCGATCGGTGGTGGTTTCATTGTTCCGGAAGACCACTCTACCGAGGCCACTATCATCCCGCCCGTCGCCGTTCCTTATGATGTCATATCGGGGCGCAAACTGCTGGATGATTGCCAGAAGAGCGGCCTGACTATTGCTGGCCTGATCTGGGCCAATGAAACAACACTCCGGGCCGATAACGACGTCACTGCTTATATTGATCGTATTCTCGATACGATGATGGACTGCATCGACCGGGGACTAAGAGAAGACGGCATTCTTCCTGGCAAACTGCATGTCAAACGCCGCGCACGCACTCTTCACCGCAAGCTGGAAAGTGGAACCCGCTGGAATCAGCGCGCACCCCACGAAATCATGGATTGGGTGAGTCTTTTCGCAATCGCCGTGAATGAGGAAAACGCTGCGGGCGGACGCGTTGTAACAGCTCCGACCAATGGTGCCTCCGGCGTCATTCCTGCCGTTCTGCGCTATTACAGGGACTTCTGTCCCGGGGCCTCACGGGAGGGCATGCGGGATTTTCTTTTGACCGCCACGGCTATCGGCGCCTTGTTCAAGCGCAATGCTTCCATTTCTGGTGCAGAAGTAGGCTGTCAGGGCGAAGTGGGCGTCGCATGCTCCATGGCCGCAGCCGGGCTTGCCGCAGCGTTGGGCGCCACACCGGATCAGGTTGAAAATGCTGCTGAAATCGGCATGGAGCATCATCTGGGCATGACCTGCGACCCGATTGGTGGCCTCGTCCAGATCCCCTGCATCGAGCGCAACGCGTTTGGAGCCATCAAGGCCATTAACGCGGCCTCACTCGCGATGCGCGGTGACGGAGTGCACCATGTTTCTCTGGATCAGGTGATCCAGACGATGCGCGAAACCGGCGCGGACATGAACCATCGCTATAAGGAAACATCGCTGGGCGGTCTGGCCGTCAGCTTTCCGGAATGCTGAGACCGTTGCAGCCACATTGCGAGTTATTGCGTTCATTTTCTACTTGATCGGTTCAGACTTCTTGACCCGGCGCGAAGAAGGCTGGCAGGACCGGACATGTAACGCGCGGGGTTTGAACCGGGCGTATCTTCCCTTGCCCGACACTCCTTCTTGGACGTCCTCCATTGGCCGATACCTTGCCCACTCCTCCAAGCCCTACTCCCAAGCCCTTACCTCCGGGACATGTCTCCTCACAGCACGCCCTGCGCCGTAAGGACCGTATCCATCATCTGAGACGCTCGGCCCGCGCCACGACCACCCAGTGGCGGCGCACTGTCATCTACTGGATCGGCGCCGTTCTCATTGGTGTTGTCGCCGTGCTTTTCGCCCGCATGGGTGACGCTGCGGCTGATCTGAGAACGCGGATCCTGGAATGGCACCCCTGGGCGATGCTGTTCGTGGCCCCGGCAGGTCTCGCTTTCATCACATGGATGACCCGAACCCTTTTCAAAGGTGCACAGGGCTCAGGTATTCCGCAGACAATTGCCACCCTGCACATCGAGAATTACACGATGGTTGACAGGGTTCTGGCGCTCAAGATCTCGGTTGGGAAAATTCTTCTGACCTGTCTGGGCCTGCTTTGCGGTGCATCGATCGGGCGCGAAGGGCCAAGCGTTCAGGTCGGGGCATCCATCATGCATGCCTTCTCCCGCCTCCTCGGACAGTCCAACATTGCCGCAAAGCGCAGCATGATCCTTGCCGGTGGCGCGGCTGGTATGGCCGCAGCATTCAATACACCGCTGGCCGGCATCGTCTTTGCGATTGAAGAACTCTCCCATTCTTTCGAACAGCGCACCTCCGGACGGACGCTGACCGTCGTTGTTGTCTCCGGTGTGACGGCCATCGCGCTGTTGGGAAACTACACCTATTTCGGCCATGCCGACGTTGATATCCCGGTTGGTACAGCATGGATCGCGGTGCTGACCTGCGGCATCCTCGGCGGACTGGCAGGTGGAACGTTCGCGGCACTGGTCATCAAGGCATCGCGTGGTCTTCCAGGCCCTGTCGGCCGTTTCGCCGGGAAGCGCCCAATCGCATTTGCGGCAGCTTGCGGGCTCGTACTGGCTATCATTGGCCTGATCTCCAAAGGGACAACCTATGGAACGGGCTATGCGCAGGCTCGCGCCATCTTCTCGGGCACAGAGCACTACCCAGCTTCTTTCTTCGTCCTAAAATATCTGGCGATGCTGGTGTCCTATTGCTCAGGCATTCCGGGCGGCATGTTTGCGCCATCGCTGGCGATTGGTGCTGCGATTGGAGGCTGGGTTGAGCAGTTTCTGCCCCACACCACGCCCGGCGCAGTCGTACTATTGGGGACAGTCGCCTATTTCTGTGGCGTCGCGCAGTCGCCCCTCACAGCGACCATCATCGTCATGGAGATGTGTGACAACCAGCAGGTGACGCTTGCGCTGCTGGCCACGTCCTTTCTGGCGTTTGGTGTCTCTCGCATGGTGTGTCCTCGCCCACTGTACACCGCGCTGGCTGACAGATTCATGGAAGCCAACGAACATGCCCTGCGACCGCCCAGACCTGAGGCGCCAGAATCGAACACAGCAGCCACCGAAAATAAAAAAGCGCTCTAAGGAGCGCTTTTTTATTAAGAAACGAGGCTTAAGATTCTTTTCGTTAATAAGTAATTAATTCGACCCCAAACTCTTCCAATACGCTTCGATCTCTCTATCCATCAGTAAATCTATTTTACTGCACGATAACGCCTGATTAATCGTGAGTTTTCCGGCATTTCTTCATCTATTCAGAGATGCCGCCGTGAAAATAAATTTCACATAAAGATACAAAAATCCAAAATCCGTATTGTTTTTAAAATTCGAACATGCGATTGAACCGCCGCGCCCGAAAAGAACGCTATTTCAGGCGCTTCACCGCAATAACAATCCTATATGCCCATAATCAAAATTATCTTTGATTGATTCAAGGGCATTCATTATGGGCGCACATGCGTCTTTCCCCAAGAAAAGACATCCTAGTGAATCACAGAAATCCTTCCAGATATCCTGATCCTTGCCATGATGGACTGAACCGTCGTCAGCACAATACGACCGTCAGCGGACTCTATATTTCAGGAAAGAATGACTACCTCATTGTGAATTCTGGTGGCACCGCCATCAAGACAGCAGTCACAGCAGGCGGTCATGTGGAGGTTTACTCTGGTGGCAGAACCATCAGCTCCATTCTGACAGTTCCAGACACTGAGGAAGTCATTTACTCCGGCGGAACGGCAACAGGCACAATCGCCACCAAAGGCGCGGGCCAGACCGTCAACACCGGCGGCGTTGCCAGTGACACGGTTGCAAGCAACGGCAATCAGTTCATCTTTGGTGGTTCAAGCTTCAATGCCTCTATCCAGAGTGGCGGCAAGCAGACCCTGACATCGGGAACGGCAACGGCCAACACCGTGACCTCTGGCGGTACAGTGGCAGCGACCGGCGGCACGACAGTTCGTGATCGTATTCAGGCGGGTGGCGTTGAGAACATCAGCCAGAATGCCGTTGCCTCAGGTGCGACTGTTTCGGGCGCTGCCGCGAGCCTAAATGTTTCGAGTGGTGGCCGCGCCGTCAACACGATCGTCAATGCTGGAGGCAACATCGTTGTCGGAAGTAAGGGCATCGCAAGCGGGACGACAATTTCGTCTGGCGGATCTCTTGTCATTCAAGGCGGAAGCATCACCGATACGATACTTGTTCCCGGTGGCCAGATCGACATCGGCACCCTGGATTATAAGGGCAATACGGCTGCCAAAATCGTCGGTAACGTCCTGACCGTGACACAGGGCAAGGCATCCTACACCATCAAGCTCGTAGGCGATTACTCCCAGTATCACGCCCATTTCTCCCCAGACGGAAATGGCAAGACAATCATCTCGCTGGATAAGGGAGCAGAAGTCTGCTTCCTCGCGGATACGATGATCCGTACCACAACCGGTGACATGCCCGTTCAGGACGTCCAAATCGGCGCTGAAGTTCTCGCTTGGACGCCCGAGGGAGAGCAGGTTCGCCCGGTCGTCTGGGTTGGTCGGAAGCATGCCATTGTCCGTCAAGGACTGGCCCCGGATGTCGCGGGTTATCCGGTTCGCATTTGCAAGAATGCGATTGCAGATGGCGTTCCATCCAAAGACCTTCTGGTGACACCAGAGCATAGCCTGTTCATTGATGGCGGCCTGATCCCGGCCCGTATGCTCGTGAATGGCCGCAGCATTATTTACGACACCTCCATCACATCCTACGATTACTTCCATATCGAGACGGATGTGCATTCTGTCCTTACGTCTGACGGAATGCTGACCGAGAGCTATCTCAACACAGGCAACCGGGACGGCTTCACACAGGATGGCGCTGTCGTAAGCCTGAGTAGCCCGGTCCGCACATGGGAAGCTGATGCTGCTGCACCGCTGACTGTCAGCCGCAACAAGGTTGAGCCTGTTCATCACGCTCTTGCCGAGCGCGCGATAAACCTTGGGTTTGATGACGTCCGTGACACCAGAGCAGTGGTGACAAACCCGGACCTGCATTTGATCACACCAGCCGGTAAAGTGATCCATCAGTCCCGTAAGAGCAATGGTCGCGCGATCTTCACGCTGCCATCAAACGTCCGCAGCGTGCGCCTTGTCTCAAGAGCAGCCAAACCATCCGACGCTATTGGCCCATTTGTGGATGATCGTCGTGAACTGGGCGTGCTGGTTGGGAACATCACCCTGTATACTCCTGAGAATACACGTACGATCACGTCGCATCTGGAAGAGACTGATCTTTCAGGCTGGGCTGACAAAGAGAACTCTGCCATTCGCTGGACACTCGGCGATGCCCAACTCGATCTTGGCTCCAGTGCTGTAGAACACGGCATGTCTCTTCTTGCCGTAGAGATCGTTGCTGGCGGACCATACATCGACCAACCGAACACCGAAGTCTCCGCTCTTCAGGCATAAAACTGAAAACGGCCACCCTACCCAGGGTGGCCGTGTGACGAAGACTCAAAAACAATCCGGCCGTGGAGCTTTCTGCTCTTGGCCGGATTTTTATCATTCAGACAGAATGGAATGTGCGGCAGCGTCTGCTTCTGCAGCACAGTCAGCAGCATCTGGTGCAGGGGCCGTAGCCTTCATGGCGCGCAGTTCTTCCCGGGCAGCGGCAAGATCATCCTGCAATTCCGGAGCCGCAAGAAGCGCATCCATTTCAGACGATGCATTCAGGAAGCCAGCCTGCACGTCTGACTTCCAGTGCGCCCCACAGACAATCCGGCTCTCACCAAAAACACGCCCGCGCTGCAGAAGCATGGTGGCATGTTCAGGCATCAGATGAGCAAGCAAAAGAGCCATGCCATATCCTGCCGTCGTATGGCCTGATGGATATGAGGAATGCAGACCCAATCCCTCGGGCGACGTGCAGATTGGTAGGTTCGTGCCAACGAACGGCCTGGTCCGATGCCAGTAATGTTTAGCTTCTGACGTCCGGTGAATGATGGGATTTTCCATGCGCTTCAGCACAATCGCCAGATGGGGCGCCTTCGCCAGATCCAGCGTGTAGCCGACGGAGCAGGAGAAATCGCGGACAAGGTGCGGCACTTCCAGATCTGCATCTTTCTGTGCAAGCGCCCAGCGTGGCGTATCTTTCAAGGCGCGTGTCTCACGGAAAATACGGTCATCATCTGCCTGCGCGGCACTGCCTGAGGCTGGTGGCTGCGGCAGAACCAGACGGGCATCCGGCACAGCGGATTCCGGCAATGGCTGCCGGGATGGTGTTTCACAGGCAGAAAGAAGAGTAGCGCACATCAGAAGTGCAACAGGCAGGCGGACAGACGACATCATGCGGCGCAGGGTCTCACAGAAGGGAATAAAGACGATCCACTTTCATAATGTTCTCTTCCTGTCGGGGGAAAGTGTTTCTTTATGACCGTTGCAAGTCGTGCCTAGAGACACATCTGAAAGATGGCAGAGTTGCCGTGCTGTGCAATGATGCTCATCAACGCCTCACCCCAGGAGAAAAGACATGTCCTCCACAGCACCGCGCGTCTCAATCCGATATTGCACGCAATGCAACTGGCTTCTGCGGTCTGGGTGGATGGCGCAGGAACTGCTTTCCACGTTCGGGCAGGCTCTCGGGGAAGTTGCCCTGATCCCTGATACCGGCGGGCGCTTTGAAATTCATGTGGATGACGTGCTCGTCTGGGAACGCAAGCGCGATGGAGGATTTCCTGGCCCGAAAGAGCTCAAACAGCGTGTCAGGGATATCATCGCACCTGAACAGGACCTTGGTCACACAGACCGCTGATACTCATCCCGGAGAAAGACTGTCAGATCATTGGAGGGCCAGTTCTCCGGGATCTGCTTGAGCATGTCGCCTACAAATCCCCGGTGGTAAGTGGCGTGATTGACGACATGAAGAATGATCTGTTCACGGGTCATAACCCCAGGCTGGCCATCAACATATGTGAATGAAATCGGGCAGCTCAAATCATCCACGCTCCATTGCCTGACGGCATTCAGATACCACTGATGCATGGATTGCGTGGCCTGCCAGAGCGCTTCGAGATCGGGCACCTCATCGGTCTGACGTGACCGATACCCATGATCCTGACCCTGAAGATGATGGCGGAAAATATCGTCGACGACATAGACATGGTTCAAGGTGCCCAAAAGGGTGCTGAACGTTGTCTGCCGCGGTTTCACAATCTCCAACTGCGGTAACTTGAGCAGAGCGTCGTATGTCAGCCTGTCAGCCCAAGCGCGATATTCCAGGAACATGATGAGCGTCTGCAAATGAGGCGAAGAAGATAGTCTGGGCATATGGCACCTCATTCCGATATCGTTCCATATGTGCCGTATTTAGCCAATCGAGGCAATTCAATCAGCCTGAAGTACCTCATTATTAGAACGCTATAAGCATATTTATGCTATATCCGAGAACACCCTATCCATGAAATGATTTGCGAGATCCTTTTTCAGCCCGCGGGGACCCTTCCATGACCGCAGCCTGCGCCAGCCGCTCTCCTGCATCCGTTGACCTGCCACGGAACTGCACGTTCGAACCCGCAGACTGGCAGATCCTTGCCAAGTCCTGGTACCCGGTCGCCCTGTCCCGTGAACTCGGGGAGCGCCCGCTTGGGGCGGTGCTGCTGGATGCACCTCTCGTCATTTACCGCTCTGGAGATGATATCGTCGTTGCCGATGATCTGTGCCCTCATCGTGGTGTGCCGCTAAGCATGGGCAATGGAAACGGCGAGACGATTGCCTGTGCCTATCATGGTTTCCGGTTTGGCCAGGATGGCCGTTGCGTGCGTGTGCCTGCCCATCCGGACAGCAAGATCCCGCCGAAGCTCCACCTGAAGACCTACCCTGTTGTAGAGCGGTTCGGCCTCATCTGGACGTGCCTACGCCCCGAAGGAGAAATCAATCTCCCACCGATGCCGCATTGGGACGATCCAGCCTTCCAGCAGATCACCTGTCCATCCATCGACATCAAGGGCTTCGCAGGACGTCAGGTCGAAGGCTTTATTGACGTGGCACATTTTGCCTTCGTCCATACCGAGACTTTTGCAGACCCTGAGAACCCGATCGTTCCATCCTATTCACCCAAGCTGACGGAAACGGGGTTCGAGGCTGAATATCGCAGCAACGTCTCCAACTTTCCGCACGGGCTTCTGGGCGTTGAAGAGTTTGCGGACTTCGAATGGCTCCGGCATTTCCGGGTTTTCCTGCCCTTCACGGCAACGCTGGAAATCCACTTCCCGAACGATGGCAGGCTCGTCATCATGAATGCAGCCTCACCGGTTTCGGCTCGTGTGACACGCATGTTCGCGCCAATCTGCCGGAATTTCGATACGACTGGCTCCGTTGAGGATGTTTACGAATTCAATCGCCGTGTCTTTGAAGAAGACCGTCAGATTGTTGAGGCGCAGAAGCCGGAAAACCTGCCTCTTGACCCCAACCTTGAGGCGCATGTGATGGCAGATCGCAGTTCCATCGCCTATCGCCGGGGTTTGCGTGGGATGGGGCTGAGCCAGTTTTTCACAGCCTGAACGCAAAAAAGGAGGCCCGAAGGCCTCCTTTTCATGACGGTCTGAAGCAACGTTCAGCTTGCAGCGGACAGATCCACAACACCAACTGTCCCATCTTCCGTTCCAAAGATGATAGCCCCGCCCTGCGGAGTAAAGGACACGGACGTCACCTTGCCACGGGCAGCTTTCTGGCCTGAGCAGAGAGGCAGCACACGCTGGTCCCCGCCCCCGATCTCAGCCAGAAGAACAGTCCCGTCTTCGTAGCCGGCCGCAATGATGTCTTCCTTCGGGTTGGGGCAAACAGCGCTGACAAACAGCCCCGGAAGACGGGCAAGCTCGGACGGTGCCTTGCCCATCGGGCCGCCACCGAAGAACGGCCACAGCACAATGGCATCCGCCCCGGCTGTCGCCAGCCAACGGCCATTGCGCGTAAACGCCATGGACCGCACCTGCTTGGGATAGCCGCTCATACGCATGTTGTGCCCATCGGCCAGACGCCAGCCATGCAGATCATTTTCCTGCATGGACGTCACGAGAGCTTCCCCACCCGGATGAATGGCAATGCCAATATGGCTGCCTTTCCATTCAAACGGGCGCACCGTATCGACCTTGGCCTGCACGAACCAGACAGACGCACCGTTGTAATGCGAGGCCGCAACGCGCTTGCCCTTGGCATCAAAAACAATGCCCGTCACAGATGACGGATGATCCAGCTTCTTGAGCGTTGTCGTGCCTTCAGCCGCCCGGACTTCAAGCTCCCGGCCAGCCGAGAACGCGAAATGCGTGGTGGATGACGCAATGCAATCGACCCACCGGCGTCCTTCGCTCAGAACCTCCGTCCGGCCATCGGCATAAGTGCGGACAAGTTTTCCGTCCTCGCCGCCGGTCAGAAATGCATCCGGCAGGCTGTCCTGTGACAGGCACAACGCCCCCTCGTGAACCGAGAGAACCGTCCAGGCGCCAAGCGTATTCATCTTGTCGCGCGGAATGAGAATGATCTCACCATCCGCCGTGGCAGCGGCCAAAGTCTTGCCATCGCGTGACGACACAACGCCAATGATCGGGCTTTCAAAGCGGCGTTCTGCGCCGCGATCTTCAATGATTTCCCGTGTCATTCCGCGATGCAGCTTTCAAAGCCGCGACGAAGCTGCGGACGGTTCAGATTACGGCCAATGAAAACCAGACGGGAATCCCGGCTTTCTCCCTCACGGTAGGGGCCGATGAAATCACCATCTGCCATCATATGCACGGCCTGAAACGCAAAGCGCTGATCTTCACCCTTGAAGTGCAGAATGCCCTTGGAGCGCAGAATATCGCCACCCTGCTCCTGAAGAAGCGCACCGATCCAGGCCTGGAAACGACGCTGGTCAATCTGCTCCTTCACCGAGAGGGAAATGCTGACGATGCCCTCTTCGTGGGAGTGATGATCGTTTTCCAGAAAGTCCGGCATTGTGGTCAGGGCACGCTGAAGATCAAAGCCGCCGCGATCCAGAATATCCGTCAGCTTGACGCCGCCGTGCTGGGCTTCATGAATTTCCGCAACGGCATTGATCTGACGGATGCGCGCAACGATCTCCTTGCGGCGCTCTTCATCCGCAAGATCGATCTTGTTCAGGACAATCACATCCGCAAAAGCGATCTGGCTGACAGCCTCGGGGCTTTCGTCCAGCGTCTGCATGATGTTAAAGGCGTCTACAACCGTTACGACGGCATCCAGACGGGCCTTCTCGCGGATGTTTTCATCTACAAAGAATGTCTGTGCGACCGGGGCCGGATCGGCAAGGCCTGTTGTCTCGACGATGATCCCGTCAAAGCGCCCACGACGACGCAGCAGCCCACCGAGAATGCGAATCAGATCGCCACGCACGGTGCAGCAGATGCAGCCGTTGTTCATTTCGAACACTTCCTCGTCGGCATCCACCACGAGGTCGTTATCCACGCCAAGCTCACCAAACTCATTGACGACCACGGCATATTTGCGGCCGTGCTCAGCAGTCAGGATATGGTTAAGCAGGGTGGTTTTACCGGCGCCAAGAAAGCCGGTCAGAACAGTAACGGGAACGGTTCCGGCGCGTGCCGGATCACTGGTGCTGGACATGGGGGTGCCTCCGTAATCTGCTTACGATATAGGCCCGCGCGCCGTGTCTTGAAAGCCGTTGCGATAGGCCAACCCCAGACCGAGCATCAGAAATCCCCATCCACCCAACGGCAGATTCATGAAATCCGAAGAGGACGCGATGGGCCATTCCTGAATGAAGACCGCAGCAAAAAGACCGATTGCAATGGCTGAACCCTGCCGTCCCGGCCAGAGCGCCTTGAGCCAGCAGGCCACCATCAGCACAAACAGGATCAGGCCCGGGATGCCGGCATTCACCAGAGCCTGAAGATAATGATTGTGCGGATGCTGAACACAAAGATCGCGCCAGCCTTTTTCTGGCGTTGCCATGGAAAGCCACGACAGACCGTGGAACGTCGCCGGGTCATCACAGTGATGGCGATAGGCGTCATAGCCCTGCCCCAGCAAAGGATGTTCCTGCGCCATCACCACAGCATGCGTGTAAATCTCGCCGTAAGGAGACTGGCTGAAATGCGTCAACTGCTGCCGGGCAAGCACAACGAGATGTGAGAAGCTACCGGGCGACAGCGCACTTGCTGCAAAGATCAGAAGCGGCATCATTGCCGCCGCAACAAGCGCTGCCGGGCGCATCGGCCGATACAGAAGCGCGCAGATGCCAATTCCGAACAGCGACAGCGCGAACGGCATTCTCTGCCCCGCGAGGACCATGACGGCCACAGCAAGAACCGTCGCAGCACAGAGCCCCAGAGTGCGGGACCAACGACTTTTCCAACCCTCGATCAAAGTACAACCAAGCATCAGCATCGGCAGAATAAGGCGTGACAATGGGGCAGCGGCACGGGGATGCGTGTAAGGGCCTGTGAGAGTGCCATCATGGAAGCGCGGCACGCCGAACAGATTTCGCCCGAACGCCGCCTGAACCATAATCTGGAATGCAATGTAGAGCCCGCATCCACACGTGACCCAGAGCGCTCTTCTGCGCCAGACGTCATCGCGCAACAGCCAGCAGCCCAGCGCTGCGGCAGCCAGCGGAAAGCGGATGGCCGCCAGAGACTGGCCCAGTGCCCCATGCCCGGGCGAGACCCAGACTGTGCACAAAACCTGCCAGCCCCACCAACAGAAGGTCGCGATGACCCAGGGCTCTCTTGCCCAGCCCCATTGCCGCGTTCGTGCCGACTGCACCAACAGCAGAACGGCAAGAATATCGAGGTCTGCTTCCGCCAGCCCTCTGAGATGCGTGAGTGTCAGCGGCAGCAGAACAGCAAGCCACTGGCCGAGGCGGGTCAGGGAAAAAGAAGACAGGCGCATGGACATTGTGGATGGCGGGTTTCGACTTTCCATGCAACCACCTCCATCCGAATGCGCTTTTTTGAAACAGTCCCTTTCTTATGGAGACAGGCATGTCCTCAGACACCATTCTCATTCCCGGCATCGACACTCCGGTTTCCCGCGTAGCTCTCGGCACCTGGGCCATTGGCGGCTGGATGTGGGGCGGGCCGGACGATGAAAACGGCGTTCGCACCATCCATGCAGCTCTCGATGACGGCATCAATTTCATCGACACGGCACCCGTCTATGGCTTCGGGCACTCAGAAGAAGTTGTTGGCCGCGCACTGGCCGAAAAGCCCAACAAGGCTTTCGTCGCGACAAAGCTGGGCCTGAACTGGACGGATGATAAACCCGAAGACCGCAAGGTTTTCCGTGACTCCCGCCCTGCCCGCATCCGCAAGGAAGTGGAAGACTCCCTGCGCCGCCTGCGGGTCGAGACGATTGATCTCGAACAGATCCATTGGCCCGATGACAAGACGCCCATCGATGAAAGCGCACGCGAGCTGCAGAAACTTCATCAGGAAGGCAAGATCCGGGCGCTCGGCGTTAGCAACTTCTCGCCGGAGCAGATGGATATTTTTCGCGAAGTTGCCCCACTCGCAACAATTCAGCCCCCGCTGAACCTGTTCGAACGCACCTGCGAAAAAGATATTCTCCCATATGCCAAGAAGAATAACGCCGTGGTGCTCGCTTACGGCGCGCTCTGCCGCGGACTGCTCTCCGGCAAGATGAACAAGGACACGAGCTTCCCAAAAGATGACCTGCGTTCAGGTGATCCGAAGTTCCAGAAGCCGAAATTCGAGAGCTATCTCACCGCAGTCGAAGACTTCAAGGAGCTAGCCGCCAAGCGCGACAAGTCCGTTCTCGCCTTCGCTGTACGCTGGGTTCTGGATCAGGGGCCAGTTATCGCACTTTGGGGCGCACGCAAGCCTGAACAGGTCTCCGGCGTGAAGGATGTATTCGGCTGGTCTCTGACCGACGAGGAAAAGAAGGCCGTAGACGAAATTCTGGCACGTCACGTCCCGGATGCGATTGACCCGACCTTCATGGGGCCGCCGAACCGCGACTGAAAGCAATGGCTGCCTGACGCAACGCGACAAGGCGCGCGCGGGCAGCCTCCAGACTGAACAGAGCGGCCCGTTCGCGGCCCTTACGGCCCAGCTCCGCTCTGAGTGCTGGGTTATCCATCAGTTGACCCAGCGCCGCCTCTAGCGCTCCGGTAGCATCCGGGGCCGCTAGCAGGGCCGCATCCCCAACTACATCCGGTAGAGCGCCAAATGGCGAGACGATCACAGCCGCCCCGCATGCCATGGCTTCCAGTGCCGTCATGCCAAATGGCTCCGGCCAGCGGCTTGGCACAACAACAATAGCCGCTTCCGTCATGGCTTCCAGAACATCCGGATGGGACCGATAGCCCGTCATCAGAAGATCAGCCTGCACCGCCTGAGGCCGCAGCCGAGTCAAAAACGGGGTTTCCGGTGAATCCGGGCCGAATCTGTCAGCGCCCATAATGACTGCTGTCCAGTCCGGATACCGATGCCGCAGACTTGCCCAGGCTGAGACAAAAGCATCTACCCCCTTGTCGGCAACGACCCGTCCCGCGAACAGAACCTGTTTTTTCCGCGGGCGCTCAGCTGGCAATACGGACAGATCCACACAGTTCGGCTGAATTTCGACGCGTGGCGGTATATCGCTGCCTTCTGCAAAACACGTCGCAACCCATCGGGACACAGCGCATACCAGCACCCTTGCGGCGAGCCGGGATCTTTCTTTCGCAGTTTTGGCGCCCCTCATGGAGCGCGGATCATTGTGCAGAATCAGCCGGACGGGAGCGACACGAGACAGCGCCATGGCCAGATCGGGCCTGTTATGAACCTCGATCAGATCGGGCCGGAAGTGTCGGGCTGCGCGAACGCAGGACAGCGCATAGCTCAGGCGTTGAGGGAGTGGCCATATGCCACGCTTCAGGGGAACAAATTTGCCGCCCGGCAATGGCACGCCGGAGACAGCTCTGCCGATAACCCGATCATCACAGAGGGCCACGCGGCTGACGAGCAGGGAAATCGCACCAGCGTGGCCCTCAGCATAAAGTTCACGCGGCGGCAGAACCGTCAGTACACGCAGAGACACTGCTCAGCCCTTTTCCAGATCCGGCCCGACAAACAAGGGGCCGAGCGAGGATGAGGCTTAACAGCCTGAGACAGAAGAGTGAAAGAGGCCTTCTCAGGAAGAGATCTGGCGCTTTTCCTGTTCTAGCTTCTGGCGGCGCACCACTTTACGATTCTCCCGTAGCAGACGGTATTTTTCTAGCGCCGTCATGTTGGCAGACCTGTTTTTCGTGGAAAGACGTGGCTGAGCGTCAGACGAGCGCACGGCTGTATTTCCGGGGTTCACGAGAGAGGCCATTATCTTTCCCTACAGCTAGAAAGAGAATCCAGACACGAAACGTAATACAATTCATACTACCGGTTTCTGAACACTCGCAAGGCTATATCCGCCCAACGCGTAATACGGCCCGGGGGTTTCCACTCTTGAGTTCGCGGAGTGTATCGCGCACATGCGCTATAAGACGTCTTTTCTGTTCCGCGCCCTGAATGCCGGAGCGTCTCCCAGGAGCATCCAATGAAGATCAATGGCATTGCCTATCGCAGCATCTGGCGCCCGTCTGACGACGCCAAAAGCATCCGCATTTTCGATCAGACCCGCTTTCCATGGGAAGTGGAGGTGCTTGAACTCCGCGACGTCGGCGCTGTCGCGCATGCAATCCGCAGCATGCAGGTTCGTGGTGCTCCGCTGATTGGTGCTGTCGCGGCCTATGGTCTGGTTTTTGCCCTGCAGAACGACGCATCCGATGCTGCGCTGGAAAAAGCAGCTGCTGATCTGATTGAGACACGCCCGACCGCCATCAACCTGCGCTGGGCCATTGAACGCATGGTGACGCGTCTGCGCGCGCTCACGCCAGCAGAGCGCGTTGAAGCCGGATATGTGGAAGCAGATGCGATCTGTGATGAGGACGTGCAGGTCAATGAGGCCATCGGCCGCCATGGACTGGAACTGATCCGCGAAATCTGGGAGCGCAAAGGTAAGACAGGCCGCGTCAATCTTCTCACGCACTGCAATGCCGGCTGGATTGCCACGGTGGACTGGGGAACAGCACTGGCCCCCATCTACATGGCGCACGACGAAGGTATCCCTGTGCATGTGTGGGTGGATGAGACACGCCCCCGCAATCAGGGCAGCCTACTCACGGCCTGGGAACTCGGCAGCCATGGTGTCGCGCATACCGTCATCGCGGACAATGCTGGCGGCCATTACATGCAGGCTGGCGATGTGGACATGGTCATCGTCGGCACGGACCGCGTGACCGCGCAGGGCGATGTGGCCAACAAGATTGGCACCTACCTCAAGGCGCTCGCAGCCAAAGACAACAACGTCCCGTTCTGGGTGGCACTCCCGTCTTCCACGATCGACTGGCGTGTTCGGGACGGCGTGAAGGAAATCCCGATTGAAGAGCGTAGCCAGACCGAAGTCCTGTTCATGACGGGTCTGACGGATAACGGCGCTCCGGGCCGCGTCCGTATTGCACCGGATAACAGCCCGGCCGCCAACCCGGCATTCGACGTCACACCTGCCCGTCTGGTCACAGGCCTGATTACGGAACGCGGCCGCTGTGATGCTTCGGAAGAAGGGCTGAAGGGGCTGTTCCCTGACGGGCAGTAAACCCGCCTCCTGACAGTCCTGTGAGGATAGGCCCCTGCCAGAAACAGGGGCCTGACTTGCCTTCAACATGAGGGTGTACGCTTCTGTCGATGCACCCGGGTTTGCACTCTGTCAGAGTTTCCTCATTAGGGTGCGCCTGATCAGTCTGCCCGGCTAAAACTCTCCGCAAAATAACGGCACCGGTTGCGAGCAGTCACGCCATGCTCTGCCCCAACTCTTGACGCCCCATCGCACTTGCCGTTCAAGATGCAGGTTCATCGAGCCAGCATGAGGATGATTGTGTCAGACTCGCATATTTTCTGGCGAACAGCTGCTACGGCCGCCCTGTTCGCACTGACCGGCTGCGCCAGTCAGAACAGTGTCCGTCCGTATCCGGCCCAGACTCCCAACGCACAGTATGCGAACGGCACAACAGGTCCGGTGGGCTACAACAGCCACGTTCCGGACTTTGCGACCCGTAATTTCGAGCCGTTCAACCGTCAGGACGTTGCAGCCATTGCCCTGCGTGAATGGCGAATGTTCGGTGCCCCCGTGTCAGATGATGACCCGGAAGACCGACCGGAACCCACCGATCCTGCCCTGAAGCCGGAACGCATTCCGGGATTGTGGCAGCGCATTGGTGAATACTGGTGGATCGGCCAGGACCCATATGAAACGGAAGCTGGCTGGACGGGCAAAACCGATGCGAACGGCACACGCTTCGAAGCCGTACATGACGGGCGCTACGCCTGGTCAGCGGCATTCATTTCTTACGTCATGCGTGTCGCCGGCGCGAATGACCGCTTCCCGTATTCGCCTAACCACGCGACCTATATCAACGCGGCCGCCAGTGGGCAGTCCAGCGGTGTCAGCGCGCACGATCCGGGAAGCTACACCCCGAAGATCGGCGATCTGATCTGCGTAGGCCGTGGCCGTAGCAAGACCGTGACATTCTCGATGCTGCCTACGTCTTACGGTTTCCCGGCCCATTGCGGCATCGTCGCGGCCGTCAATCAGAATGACCAGCCGTTCGGTCATGAGCTGAGCATCGTTGGCGGCAATGTGGACGACGCCGTGTCCCTGACACATGTCCCCACAGATGCGAACGGCCGGATCGCTGATGGTTCAGGCCACAGCTACGACAGCCGCTATCCGTGGTGCGTCGTCCTTGAAGTCCGTTATGACGCCGATCAGGAACCTGACAGCGGCATGTGAACGAATGGCAGTCCCCCGGCGCGCCAGCCCGTGCCGGGGCCATGCTTGTCTTCGAAGCCGTCAACAATATTGCTTACATCTGCATATCCGGCATGTTCAGCCAGAAGCGCTGCATTATGGGAGCGCATCCCCGACCGGCACAGAAACAGGACGCGGCTGTTCTGATCAGGCACGGCATTCAGCAGTCCTTCCAGAAACATCTGTTCCAGACCCGGCTGCCACGTCAGACACACAACGGGTCTTGGCAGGGCAGAAGAATCGGGCAGACCAATCTCCGCCCATTCCACAGGTGTCCGCACATCGACGAGGATGCTGTCGGCTTCATTTGCAAGCACGTCCCATGCCTGCTTTGCTGTCAGTACCTTCATGGCCTTCCTCATCCCTACAAAACGCGGTCTATAATTCCGTTAGCACAGGAGTGAACGTATGACTGACATCACCAGCCCACACCAGTCCGTTTCGGCAGGGTGGCAGAGCACCTCCTCCAGCATGACGGCCGCCATTGGTGGAACGCCGCTCATCCGTCTGAAGCGCGCCTCCGAAGAAACCGGCTGTGACATCTACGGCAAGGCGGAGTTCATGAACCCCGGCGGGTCTGTCAAAGACCGTGCAGCACTTGCCATTATCGAAGATGCTTTCCGCACTGGCGCTCTCAAGCCCGGCGGAACCGTTGTCGAAGGAACGGCTGGGAATACTGGCATCGGACTGACGCTGGTGGCCCAAGCCATGGGCTGCAAGGCGATCATCGTCGTGCCGGAAACCCAAAGCCGCGAAAAGCTCGACTTTCTACGCATGATCGGCGCAGACCTGCGACTGGTCCCCGCCAAGCCCTTCCGTGACCCCGGTAACTACGTTCATGTGTCGCGTCGTCTGGCTGAAGAAACCGGTGCTTTCTGGGCTAACCAGTTCGACAATACTGCCAACCGCGAAGGCCATCGCACTACGACAGCCGTCGAAATCTGGAACCAGACGGGCGGAAAGATTGATGCCTTCACCTGCGCCTGCGGCACCGGCGGCACTCTGGCAGGCATCGGAATGGGCCTGCGGGAACAGGCTGCGGCAGCCGGGAAGACGGCCCCAAAGATCGTGCTGGCTGATCCTGAAGGTTCGGCACTCTATGGCTGGGTGAAATCCAACGACCTGACCATCAGCGGCGGTTCCATCACGGAAGGTATTGGCCAAGGACGTGTCACAGCCAACCTTGAGGGCTGCGCACCTGATGATGCAGAGCGAATTGCAGACCCGGAAGCGCTGGAGCAGATCTTTGCCCTGACGGCAGAAGAAGGCCTGTCCGTAGGTGGTTCGTCAGGTATCAATGTTGCAGCAGCTATCCGAACTGCAAGGAAGCTTGGTCCTGGACATACGATTGTTACAATCCTGTGCGATGGAGGGGCAAGGTATCAGTCCAAGCTGTTCAACCCTGAGTTCCTTCGTGCGAAAAACCTCCCGGTTCCCTCCTGGCTGGCGTAAGCACGAAAGTGGCGCGGCGGACCTGAACCGCGCCACAAGCCGATGGAAGGTAACATCATCATGGGTACAGAAACCCTTCCCCATCTTCTGGTCGTCGATGATGACCGTGAAATCCGGGAGCTTCTGAGCAAGTTCCTCGAACGGAACCACTTTCGCGTCACGGCTGCGCGCGATGGTCGTGAAGCCCGAAAAGCCTGGGCCAATGGTCATTACCAGCTTGTGGTTCTGGACCTGATGCTTCCGGGCGAAAGCGGCCTTGAAGTCGCCCGCTGGCTGCGCACACAGGATAATGTCCCCATCATTATGCTGACGGCCATGAGCGATGAAACCGACCGGATTATCGGGCTGGAGTTTGGTGCCGATGATTACGTCGCCAAACCGTTCAATCCCCGCGAACTCCTCGCCCGCATTCGCGCTGTGCTGCGCCGGACGGTTGATGCATCCGAAAAGCGCCAGGCCACAGACACCCGCAAGATCATGTTTGCCGGCTGGTGCCTCGACCCGGTCCGCCGCCGTCTGCTCAACCCGGATGGAGCAGAAATCTCCCTGACGGGTGGCGAATATGACCTTTTGATCGCGCTGCTGGAACGCGCCAACCGCGTCCTGACCCGAGACATGCTGCTTGAGCTGCTTCGCGGCCGTCAGGCTGGACCGTTCGACCGCGCCATTGACGTCGCCATCAGCCGCCTGCGTCGCAAGCTGGAAGATGACGGCCGAAATGCACAGGTCATCAAAACCGTGCGTGGTGGTGGTTACGTCCTTGCAGCAGAAGTCGAACGCGTCTGACCGTGCGCTTTTTTCCCAGTTCCCTTGTCGCCCGCACCAGCCTGCTTCTGATTGTCGGGCTGGGCGTTATTGAACTTGCGGGACTGGGGATCCACGCGCTTGACCGCCTTGATCTGGCTGAACGCAGCCAGATGCATGACTATCAGATCCAGGTCTTTTCCATTTACCGCACGATTGCGGAAACAAAGGCGGAAGACCGGAAGAACGCCATAGACGACCTGCACATCCCGTCGAACACAACAGTTCTGCTGCTTCCGACGCCGGATCAGGAAATCCATAGCCATAAAATCCCGCTCCCCTTTTTCGCATCCGGGGGGCTCTCTCAGGGGCGATTTCATGCACCGCCGCCGGGCTTCGGTCCGGGCGGGGCTCCGTTTGGTCCAGGAGGGATGATTGAACCGGGCCTTCCGGGAGCAGCCCCGCCGGGTGAAGAACATCCATCTGGCGCTCCGGAACACGGCCCTTTCCCTGACGAACGGAACTTTGACCGCCCTCATGAAGGCGGCCCCGAAGGATGGTACGGGCCGGGACTGGGTGGCCGCGAAGGATATCGGGAAATCCCGCCTTTCATGCGCGGATCGTTCCTGCCTTCATCCCTTTATCCACTGGAAGTCTGGGCCGGGCAGGAACTTCGTACACATTCCACGTCGATGCTGTTGCCAGATGGTCAGTGCTGGCTTGTCATCCGTTACGTCATGCCCTTGCCCAACCCCTTCGAAGCGCCGACATTCATCATTGCGTTTTTGATGATGTCCCTCTTCGGAGGTGCCTTGATCCTCTGGGCTACACGTCGTCTGATCGCCCCCGTCACGACGCTAGCCACCGCTGCCGAAGCGCTTGGCCGGGACGTGAACAGCTCAACGGTTCTTCCGGAAAACGGCCCATCAGAGATCCGTCGGGCGGCTATTGCCTTTAACACGATGTCCATGCGGATCCGTCGTTTCGTCTCGGATCGAACGCTCATGCTCACGGCGATCGGGCATGATCTGCGCACACCCATCACACGACTGAAGCTGCGCGCCGAGTTCATTGACGATGATGAACTGCGCAACAAGATTCTGGCGGATCTTGATGAAATGGAGGCCATGGTGGCCGCCACACTGGCTTTCGGTCGTGACAGCGCATCTAATGAGCAGGTTGTCTTCCTTGATCTGCGCACCCTGCTGCAAACCATCATGGATGAAGCAGCCGAAAGCCATCCGGATCAGGCAGACGCGCTTGTCTATGAGTTGCCGATGCAGCCAGTCCGCATTCAGGCACGGTCCGTGGCACTCAAGCGCGCGCTGAACAATCTCATTCTCAATTCTTTGAAATATGGTGGAAGTGCGCATGTCACGCTCATTCCACCGACAAAAAAGAAAGAAAAAGATCGCACTGCCCGCATCATCATTGAGGACGATGGCCCCGGCCTTCCCGAGAGCGAGCTTGAACGGGTTTTCGAACCTTTTGTGCGGATCGAAACCAGCCGCAATCGTGAAACAGGTGGCACCGGCCTGGGACTTTCCATCGCCCGGACAATCCTGCGGGCACAGGGCGGCGACGTGCGCCTTCAGAACCGTGGCGAAGGTGGCCTGCGGACGATCATCACACTAGCGGCGTAGCCTCTCTCCTCATCACTTCTCTGCCATCCATAGCCTGAACCGCTCAAAGGCGGTTCCAATCTGGTCAGCATGTCTTTCTATGTCAGGGACGCCCCAACACAGGAGAGCCAAGGCATGAGTGACCAGAACTTTCGCAGCATTCTGACAGGATCATTTTCGACACCATGCGCAGACAATCCGACTGTCGCCATGATCGAAGCCGCATACATCCATGAAGGGCTGAACGCGCGTTACATCAACTGTGACGTCAAGGCAGACAATCTCGCTGACGCCGTTAAAGGTGCCAAGGCCATGGAATGGGTCGGGTTCAACTGCTCCCTGCCCCATAAGGTCGCGGTTCTGGAGCATCTCGATGCTCTGGATAAGTCAGCAAAACTGATCGGGGCAGTTAATTGCGTCGCTATCAAAGACGGGCGCCTGACGGGCCATAACACGGACGGCAAGGGGTTTCTGGCTTCCTTGAAAGAGATCACAGATCCAGCCGGGAAACGCGTTCTCCTTCTTGGTGCAGGTGGAGCTGCACGTGCGATTGCCGTTGAACTGGCACTGGCCGGCGTCGCCCATCTCACCGTCGTCAATCGTGACGTCAAGAAAGCCGAGACCATTGCTGCGCTCGTACGTGACAACTCAAGCGCAGATGCCGAAGCCAAGCCCTGGGAAGGCGACGTTTCCGTTCCCGAAGGCACAGATATCATTATTAATGCCACATCCATCGGCCTTGGTGACCCGGAGGCGATTCCTCCTGTGAACATCCAAAGCCTGACCAAAGGGCAGATTGTTGCGGACGTCATTCCCAACCCACCGCAAACACGCTTCCTTCAGGAAGCCCACGCGCAAGGCTGCACAACCCTCGATGGCTTGGGAATGCTGGTTAACCAAGGCCTGATTGGTGTTGAGATCTGGCTGGGCAAAACGCTCGATGGAGACGTGATGGCCCAGACACTGGAAGAAATTTTTGAATCATCCGGAGACTGACCTCCGAGGCCCCTCCGTCTGGAACACAGACGGAGGGTTCTATATTTTGCCTAGATAGGCTCTGCCCGGCGACGCAGCCAGACTGTCAGAACGAGACAGACCGCCGCCAGCAACACACCCCACCAAAGTGACGGCATCGAAAACAGGGCTAGAAAGTCCAGATGTCCGGTTACGATCTTATCTGTTGGCGTATGCTGTACATCAAACCCATCAGACTGGGTGGCGATGATCTTCATCTGGGCATCGTGGAAGCCAGTCCCGGGAAAATGCAAAAAGCGGTCCCATATGATGCCCGTAATACGGTTCGTACGCAGACCAATGGCTTCCACAATATAGAGACCCGCCAGTCCCCCTAATACCCACACGGCAGGCACGGTTCTGACACTGGCTGAGACCAGGAACAGAACAGCATAAATCGGTAACCACCACAGAGTATTCAGCACAATATAGGCAACATCATCAATCATCAGATGACCTACACTGGCTTGTTCTGCCAGACCCACCGGAGAAATTCCGTATGCCTGTGCAGTCGCGACAATAAGAACGACCGTCGCCACCCAGCTTAAAAACAGCGACAAAAGAGGGCCGATCGCAAGCACAACACTCGCCTTGGCCGCCACACTCAATCGGTCCGAGACAGGCAGAGACTTCCAGAAAAGCACCGACAGGTCCTTCCGTTCATTATAGAACGTACCGAGCGCATAGATGCACCCCACCGTCAGGGCTGCGACATTGGCGATCCCAAACAGCATTTCCGCAGTGATCCTGAACATCAGGATTGGTGGAACACTTTCTGCCGTCCCTTTTATGACCTTGAGGTGGCTCGTGTGCAGCTGCAAGCAGAGAAGAACCAACGGCAGACAAACCATTACCAAGGGGCCAAGTATCAAAAACCGGTTTCCCCAAAGCTCTCGCCTGACAGACCAGACGTATTGCTTCAGCGGCCACGTCATTTTTCCATATTCGCTCATGCCCCTGCCCCTTTCCTGTTCCCACGGTTCTGTCCCATCAGCACCAGAAACAGATCGGCCAGTCGCGGCTGGCGTGTTTCGCCAAGGGGCGCCAGTTCACTGTGCGGCACACCATCGAAAAGCATGATCGGCTGCCCCATGATGAGCCTTTCACTGATCGGCCCCAGATGTCGGGCAGCGTCCGAAGTCTCCGCTCTGGGTTTCAGTTCCACGAAACGCTGCGCCAGATTTTCCATGCTGTCCTGCAACGTGATACGACCATCCCCGATCAGGATCACATCCGTGAGGATATCCTCGATTTCCTCGACCTGATGGGTCGTCACCAGAATGGTGCGGTCATGGTCAAAATAATCATTAAGAAGCGTGATGTAGAATTCGCGACGATACAGCAGGTCCAGCCCCAGCGTCGGCTCATCAAGCACCAGCAGCTTGGCATCAATGGCCATAACCAGCGCCAGATGAAGCTGCGCGACCATACCCTTGGACAGATCCCGCACGCGGGAACGCTTCTGAATGTCTGTCCGGGAGAGAAAATGCTCCGCCCGGCTCCGGTCAAACCGTGGGTGAACGCCTTCGACATAGTCCAGAACCTGCCAGACCTTCATCCAGCGCGGCAGCAAAGCCACATCGGCAATAAAGCAGACATCCTGCATCATCGCTTCGCGCTCACGCCAGGGATCACGCCCCAGAACCCTGAGAGAACCTTCATAAGGGACAAGGCCCAGAATGGCATTCAGAGCCGTCGTCTTGCCTGCGCCATTCGGTCCGATCAGCCCAACAATCCGGCCTGATGGAATACTGAGGTCAATGCCCAGAACACCTTTGCCGCCGCGATGCACTTTTCGCAGACCCTGTGCTTCAATACAGATCATGCGACATCTCCCTCTTTGAGAAGATCATCCAGGCTGAGACCAAGACGACGGATTGTCCGTAGCGTTTCCGGCCATTGTTCCGTCAGGAATTTCTGACGTTCGCTCTCACCAAGACGCGCCAGCGCACCCTGCGCCACGAACAGTCCAAGACCACGACGCTTCTCGACCAGCCCTTCATCAGAAAGCTGCTGATACGCCTTCATCACGGTCAAAGGATTCACCTGACATTCGGCTGCAACCTGTCGAACCGACGGGATCGCATCACCCTCAGCGACAGCACCATCCAGCATCATGCCGACCACCCTGTCCCGAAGTTGCTGATAGATCGGCTGGCTCTCATTCCACGCACCATCCACAACACACCTCCTCAAATCTCTCTGCCCGGGACTCCATTTCGTACGCCTCATTTCTGTTCTGGTGATTTACATAACTATATCACCAAATCGGAAGCAAGGAGATTTCCGCACCGGCCTGCCCGCGACGTCTCCAGCCGCAGGTCAGGTCCTTTCAGGTTTGGACAAAAATAAAGCGCCATCTCCCAAGAGATGACGCTCTAAAAAACCTCAGATCCAGCCATGCTGGCAGATCAGAACATGGCGCGATCTGGAATTGTATTTCCGTACGGTGAAATATTCTCAATCGTCTGAGAAAATTTTTCATTATTCTTAGAAGAATCGGAGAATCCGCTACCAGAACATGCAGACATCACCAGAAACAATGGAATAAATGCCAGAGCAAATACTGGTTTTACTGCCTTATTTTTTGTCATTTTCTCGTCCTCTTCTTGTTTTTTTCGGACCATACTCCTTAAAAAAAATATTAGAATTAGATATTTTGGATCATGAAAACCTATTTATAAAAAAAATTTATAAAAGAATTTGACGCTACAAAAGCGCATGTCCGTTAAAATTATTCTGTTTGTTTTCATGTCCTTAGAGGAAACAAGCGCACTTTGATAAAGACCCAAAAGGCTCTCCATCTATGCATTGAGGTACGATTTCGCGGTAAATATTCGCAGGTTGAGCGGGCAACCTTCGCACGAAAGTATTTTGCATATTATTTCTAAAATATTGGTATTTTCGGAGTGAACGCAAAAAAAAGCCTGCCTGAAAATCAGGCAGGCTTTAATTCTCAAACGCGGATTAATCTGGCGGCAAAGAAGCCGTCCATTCCGCCCCGATCCCACCAGAGACCGGGATGTGTTCGGAAAAATCCTTCCGGCGTCCGGGCAATCGCCATGTCCGCCAGTTCTTCATCCGTGAACGGCACATGCTTCCAGCCCCCGCGTTCAAGCGCGGCTGCGATGCGATCCGGACCTTCTTCGTCCTGAAGAGAGCAGACGGCATACATCAGCATGCCACCCGGCTTCAGCATGTCACGCGCTGCGTCAATGAACGCGTCCTGACCTTCCGCCAATGCCGTGACATCACGCGGGCGTTTGATCCACAGCACATCCGGATGACGGCGGAACGTCCCTGTTGCTGAACACGGCGCATCTAGCAGCACCGCGTCAACCGGCGCTTTCGGGCGCCATTTCAAGCCATCTGCAACAATCGTCTCAGCGGTTGCGCGCATCCGGGTGATGTTCTCACGCAGGCGAACTGCGCGGGACTCTTCCTTTTCGATGGCCGTGACATCTGCGCCGGCAGCAGAAAGCTGAGCCGTCTTGCCTCCTGGGGCCGCACAGAGGTCAATCACCGTCTTCCCGGCGACATCCCCCATAAGCTTCACAGGCATGGCAGCAGCCACATCCTGTGCCCAGAACTGCCCCTCTTCGAAGCCTTCCATTGTCGCAATCCGTGTCCCAGCCGGATAACGCACAGTCCCCGTCGGCAGGACATCGCCACCTTCAGGCACCGTTGCCCCCGGGCGCAGGCTCAGATCCAGCGGCGCCTCACGATGCAGTCCGCGGGAAATGGATCGTGCGCGATGGCCCCAGGCGCTCCACAACCACGCCGGAACATCCAGTCTGGCGTCATCGAGCCCTTCCAGAAGATCACGCCCTTCACGCGCCACACGCCGAAGCACAGCATTTGCCAGCCCGGCGAAAGGCGCCAGACCGCGACGACGCAGCAGGTCAACAATCGTGCCTACCGCTGCATGCGGCGGCGTTTCCAGATGCAACAGTTGCGCCACACCCAGAAGCAACGCACACCGAACAGGTTCGGGCGGTTCACGGCGCAGCATCGGCTGAAGAATTTCAGTCATGCTCCCCATGTACCGCAGCGTTGTTGCCGCCAGACGATGCGCAGAAGCACGATCCCGCGGGTCCATCGGCCCGGCACGGTCCAGCGTCGTTTCGAGCATACGGCGATGTTCAACCACACCGCAGACAATGTCGAAGGCAAGATCACGTGTCGGATCTGGACTGGGGCGTCGCTCCTGTCCCGGCTTCGGACGGCGTCCTCCCTGGCGGGACGCGGACGGGTTCTTCGGACGGCCGGAGCCGCGAGGGGGCGTATTCTGTGTCATTATCGGGCGTTGATCTCTCGCATGCTGCCGAAATCGCATCTTGCGGCGCCGGACGCAATGGAGTCTTCTGCCGCAATGTCCGATCAGATTGCAGAAAATCTCTCCGCCATCCGTAGTCGCATCATTCAGGCCTGCGAAACATCAGGCCGCCCTGCCACGGATGTGGGCCTCGTTGCCGTCAGCAAATTTCATCCGCAGGATGCCGTGGAAGCGGCCTTGAAGGCCGGTCAGCGCGTCTTTGGTGAGAACCGCGTTCAGGAAGCAGCCTCCAAATTTCCAGCGCTTCGTGAGACCTGGCCAGACCTGCGTCTGCACATCATCGGTGGCCTCCAGACCAACAAGGCCGTAGATGCCTGTCGCATCGCAGATGTGATCGAGACTCTGGATCGCCCCGCCCTTTCTGATGCGCTGGAAAAGGCTGCAGAGAAGACAGGCCGCCTTCCGGAGTTGCTCATTCAGGTCAACACAGGGAACGAGCCACAGAAATCTGGCATCCCCCGCGATGAAGCCGACGCGTTCATCAAGGCCTCAATGCTGCGCTTTGGAGCGAAGGTGCGTGGGTTGATGTGTATCCCGCCAGAAGATGAAGATCCCGCTCCACATTTCCACTTCCTGACACAGCTTGCACAGCGCCACGGACTCCCCGTGGTGTCCATGGGCATGTCGGCCGATTTCGAGACAGCCATTGCCGAAGGCGCCACCCTTGTAAGGGTTGGAAGTGCCATTTTTGGCTCCCGCCCCATGACCGGATCCTAACGCGCACCTTGCATCCCTGTAAGAAATCTTGTCATGAGGGGGAATAGACCACGCTTCGACACATCCCTGTGAGGCGATGGTTTCCTGCGATGCCCGTAAATGGAACCACCGATGCCAGAACACGACGGCGATCACGCTTCCCCTCCTTACCCCGGCGCCGGGGTTCCGGTGGACAGCGGCGAAGTCCTTCAGACCATCGAACAGGCGCACAAAGACGGAAACACTTCTGAACTCGGTGACACAGAGGGCGCTGGCGGCCACAAGAAGCCCGGCGGCTTTGGGGCGCTTCTGGCTGTTCTGGGTGTCGTGTATGGCGATATCGGAACGAGCCCGCTCTACGCCCTTCAGTCTTCCGTCGGCATTGTAGGTTCTGCCAAGCATCCGGCAGCAGCCTGGGAAGTCATGGGACTGGCCAGTCTAACGTTCTGGGCACTTATGCTGATCGTGACGTTCAAGTACGTCATCCTCATCATGCGGGCAGACCACGACGGTGAAGGCGGCATCATTGCCCTGATGTCCCTCGCCCAGCGCGTCTGCAAATCCCAGAAATTCCGATGGCTATTCGGTCTCGTCGGCATTGCAGGCACCTGTCTTTTCTTCGGGGACAGCATCATTACGCCGGCCGTGTCGGTGCTTTCTGCCGTTGAAGGCATCGAAATCGCCGTTCCCTCTGCCAGCCATGTCATCATCCCGATCGCGATGGTGGTTCTGGTCGCACTCTTTGCGGCGCAGGCCCTCGGAACAGGCAAGATCGGCAAGGCGTTCGGGCCGATCATGGTGCTCTGGTTCACCGTTCTGGCCATTCTCGGTGTCCGCGGGATTCTGCTTTACCCGCACATCCTGCTGGCGCTGTCTCCAACCTTTGCCCTCGAATTCATTGTCCTGCACGGCTACCTGTCGTTTATCGCGCTGGGATCTGTCGTGCTGTCCGTGACGGGTGCAGAAGCACTTTATGCTGACATGGGCCATTTTGGCCGGGCCCCGATCCGCAAGGCATGGCTGTTTTTCGTTCTGCCATCCCTCACCCTGAACTATTTCGGCCAGGCGGCTCTGCTGATCCATGATCCGGCAACACTGGCCAACCCGTTCTATCATCTCGGGCCACACTGGGCGCAGATCCCGCTTCTGATCCTTGCCACCTTCGCAACCGTCATTGCGTCTCAGGCCGGAATTTCGGGAAGCTTCTCACTCTGCCGCCAGCTCATTCAGCTTGGCTACCTGCCCCGTACCCGCATTGTGCACACCAATGCCTCAGAAGAAGCACAGATTTACCTGCCGTCCCTGAACTGGATCCTCGGTTTCGGCGCACTGGTACTGGTCCTGTCCTTCCGCTCCTCCGCTGCACTGGCCGCTGCATACGGCATCGCCGTGACCGGTACGTTCCTGTGCACCTGCGTTCTGGCAATGGTCGTATTCCGCCGCACCTTCAAGTGGAGTGCTGCTGCCGTCGGCGCCGTGTTCGGACTGTTCTTCGTCGTGGATGCGGTGTTCTTCTCTGCCAACGTCCTGAAGATCCCGGATGGCGGCTGGGTCCCACTCGCCATCGGTATTATCAGCACCATCGTCATGACCACCTGGAAGCGCGGACGTGGCCTGATTGCCGCCAAGCAGCAGGCTGACTCCATGCCCATGGCCTCGTTCCTGGCCCGCCTGCCGCAGTCCCGCACCATCCGCGTTCCGGGCCTTGCTGTCTTCCTGACGGCCAATCCGGATGTGGTCCCGAACTCGCTGCTGCATAATCTGAAGCACAACAAGGTCCTGCATGAGCATGTCATGTTCGTGACCGTGCAGAACCTTGATCAGCCGGAAGCCGAGCGCGGGCACCGCACGATCGTTCAGGAACTGGCGCCGAACATCAATCGCGTGATCGTCCGCTACGGCTTCATGGAAATGCCAAACCTGCCGCGTGCGCTCATGGAGCTGAAGGCACTTGGTGTGGCATTTGATGCCATTCAGGCCTCGTATTTCACGTCCCACGAGCTTGTGGTTCGCTCCCGCGTTCCCAAGATGCAGCTCTGGCGGATGTGGCTGTTCCTGCTTCTCCTGCGTAATGCTGCCTCGACCACGGAATTCTTCCGTATCCCGCCTGATCGCGTGGTGGAGTTTGGCGTCCGGATTGCAATTTGACCGAACCTCTTTCTCTCTACATTCACTGGCCATTCTGTCTGGCGAAGTGCCCTTACTGCGACTTCAATTCCCACGTCCGGGATGAAATTCCGCAGAAGCGCTTCGCCGCAGCCTTGCGTCGTGAATTGGCGCATGACGCGGCCCGTCTTGGCCGCCGTCCACTCCGCTCCATTTTCTTCGGTGGCGGCACACCGTCCCTGATGGCTCCGGAAACGGTCGCAGCTCTTATCGAAGATGCGCATCAGCTTTTTGATGCCGAGCCGGATCTGGAAATTACGCTAGAAGCAAATCCGACCAGCGTCGAAGCCGGAAAATTTGCGGCTTTCCGTCAGGCTGGCGTAAACCGCGTCTCGCTCGGCGTGCAAAGCCTTCGCGACGACGCCCTGAAGATGCTCGGTCGAGAACACTCCTCGGGACAAGCCATTCGTGCACTCGAAATTGCACGCACGCTGTTTCCGCGCATTTCGTTTGATCTGATCTACGCCCGCCCCGGCCAGAGCGATGCTGACTGGCAAAATGAACTGTCCACCGCGTTGGATCTGGTGGCGGATCATCTGTCGCTCTATCAGCTCACGATTGAACCCGGCACGAAGTTCGAAGCCCTTCACCGGCGTGGAGAGCTGAAGCTCCCGGATGCCGAAGACGCTGCGCGCCTTTATGACCTCACGGGCGATACGGCCGCAAAACACGGCCTGCTGCCCTACGAGATTTCTAACTATGCCCGGCCCGGCGCGGAAAGCCGCCACAATCTGACCTACTGGCGCTACGCCGATTATATCGGCGTCGGCCCCGGCGCACATGGTCGCCTGACTTTGGATGGAGAGCTTTACGCAACCCGTCGTCACCGCGCCCCTGAACCCTGGGCGGACCGCGTTGAAAGAACCGGTTCTGGCAGTACGGACGAAACCCTTCTGTCTGCGGAAGAACGTGGCCGGGAAGCGCTTCTGATGGGGCTGCGTTTGTCTGAAGGCATCAATGAAGCCAGATTTGCCGAACGCACGGGTAGACCGATGGAAAATTGCGTCGATCCATTCATGCTTGAGGCTTGTCTGGAAGAAAACTACCTCACCCGTGACGGCGGAATTCTAAAGGCAACGGACGAAGGAAGACTTCGTCTTGAAGCATTACTGGCAAGATTGGTCACATGAAGGCATGATCGGGCGTTAATTAACAGGACGAGACCATGCGCCGATCCATTCTCTCTGCCCTCCTTGCTGCCTGCGCTCTGACCGGCATTGCGTCCGCTGCCCCTGTGGCTCCGGGATATTATATTCAGGATAACGACTATCTCGGCCCAGGCGGCTCAGACATCCAGTCCGTCATCCCGCTGCTCAACCGCGAAAACGTCAATCTTCTGGCTCTGACCGTGACGATCGGCGACGACTGGGAGAATGCTGAATCCGCGCATCTCCGTCGCTTCCTGGAAATCGCAAAGCAGACCCAGGTTCCCGTAGCGGATGGCGCTACCATGCCACTCGTCAACACCGTGGCGGCAACGAAGCTTCGTGAGAAGCAGTACGGCACCATTCCCTGGAAGGGCGCATGGGGTGGTCTGGGCTCCATTGACCACACTCCAGAGACACAGCCCGCACTCGGCAAGATGGCCGAAGGCACACCACACATGGCCGTCGATCCGCTCCCCGCGGCGATGGTGCTGATCAAGGCCGTTCATGATCACCCGCATCAGGTCACGATCATCGCGGCAGGTCCTCTGACCAACCTCGCCCTTGCCATCCGTCTGGACCCCACCTTTGCCGCTACGGCCAAGCAGCTTGTATTCATGGGTGGCCTGCTGGACTCCAGCATGATGTCCATCACAGGCAATGCGGACTTTGCCTCAGACTTCAACATGATCGGCGATCCGGAAGCAGCCCACATCACACTGACCGCGCCATGGGCTGCCATCACATGCGTCGGCAATGTCTCCAACGACGTCATGATGACGCATGAACTAATGAACCGCATCGCGGAAAAGAAAACGCCGGTCACGGAGTATCTTCAGAAGTTCTACGGCCCACTTCCGCTGTGGGATGAACTGACCTCTGCAATTGCTGTAGAGCCAGATCTGGTTACGAAGTCTGTCGATGCCTATATGGACATCAACACGGCACCCGGCATGGATTACGGACACGCGCATGTCTGGCCGGATGCGACTGCACCCAAGGGAATGGGCCTTCGCAAGGTGAAAATCGTCCAGTCCGTGGATACGAAGCGCTTTATCAACGAGTTCGTCGCCCAGGCTCAGAATGCCATGGGAACGCACTGACACCAGACTTTCCGGAAGGGCACCCGACATGCTGAACATCATTAAGCTGGCCGTCGGTTGCCCGACCATCGAAGTGCTGCGTGAGCGCATGCAGCACCCGCGTGTGAACGGTCATGGCGCCGTCCCCACGCGGACAATGCCCAAGCGTGCAGCCGAAGTCCTGGACGGCGGCTCTCTTTATCGCGTGATGGACGGCATGATTCTGTGCCGTCAGCCCATCATAGGGCTTGAAGCCTGCCGTCGCCCGGATGGGACGGAAGGAACGCTGATTGTAGTCTCAGACGACATCATCCCCGTTCAGCCCCGCACCATGCGCCCCTTTCAGGGATGGCGATATCTGGACCCAAAAGATGCGCCCCCTGATCTCGGCCAGTCGGCGGGCAGTGATGGGGTTGCTGATCTTCCGCCTCAACTCCGCAGAGAGCTGGCAGAACTCGCTTTAATCTGAAAACGCTCCCTCAAAAGGGCCGATATGGAACAATACAGTCATTCAAGCGTTCAGCCTGAACGCCGAGACTGCATTGCAGGCTCTCTCCTGCCCTGAAGGAGATTTTCCTTGCCTCCGTTCCATTCAATTTCTCGCAAAAGACTGCGTCACGCATCCTTGTTTCTGGCCGGAAGTCTGTGCCTGGGTGCGGCTCCTGCGCTTCAGGCCGCTGATGCACCTGCGACCGCCAGTGCACCGTCAAAGGCGCAACTCCTGCCGGGCAAAATTGTCTATGCCCAACTCACAACGCCAGACCTCAAAAGCGCCAAAGCTTTTTACGGTTCGCTTCTGGGGTGGACCTTTCAGGACGTTCCCGTTTCAAAAGGGCAATATGCACAGGCGTTGGTGAACGGAGCGCCAGTCGCAGGCCTGGTCGAGCTTCCACGCATGGCACATCATGGGGACCCGCTTTGGCTCCCGTTCATTTCCGTGTCAGACGTAAAAGCGGCCGCAGAAGCAACGAAAATCTGGGGCGGCCATATTCTCTTCAAACCTCAAATGGTTGAAGGACGCGGCCACGAAACTGTCCTCGCAGATCCGCAGGGTGGCCTGTTCGCCGCACTCCGTTCCAGCGCAGGTGACGAGCCGGATGTTGAGACGCCACCCGCTCAGGGAACCTGGATCTGGAGCGCCCTGCTGACGAACAATCCCTACGCAGCAGCTGGATTTTACCAGAAGCTGTTTGGATATACGGTAGAAGCAGTTCAGGACGCCAAGCGTGGCACGGCTTATTTGCTGGAATCCCAATCCTTCGCGCGCGCTACAATTAATCCGCTCCCCGCTCGCCTCCCGGAAGGGGCACACGCACGCTGGATGAACTTCGTGCAGGTGGACAGTGTGGATGCTGCGGCCCAGAAAGCCGTAACGCTTGGCGGGACAATTCTCGTACAGCCCCATCCAGACCGGCAGAACACCACCATTGCCATTATCGCCGACCCTGCAGGCGCGGCCTTCGGGCTGATGGAGTGGCATGACCCCAACGCATCGGGGGACGCAAAATGATCAGACGTTTATCTCGCACACTGGCCCTCATGGGCGCCTTTTTCCTCGTCCCGCTTTTGTCAGGCTGCGTTGGTTATGACGGCTACGACGGATATTATGGCGGGGGTGGCTACGGCGGCAGCTACTACAACACTGGCTGGGGCGGCGGTGGCTGGGGCGGCTGGGGACCGGGCTATGCTGTCGGACCGGCCGGAGGCGGCCGCTGGAGAGGTGGATACCGCGGTGGCGGCCGACCTGGGGGTGGCCCACCCCCAGGGAGACCCGGAGGAGGCGGTCGTCCGGGCGGAGGCTTCTCTGGTGGTGGCCGCCCCGGCGGCGGTGGCTTCCATGGCGGAGGCCCGGGCGGCGGAGGAGGCCCTGGAGGGGGCGGACATGGTGGCGGCGGTCACGGTGGCCCCGGTGGTGGTGGACGCCACTGACACCCTGCTCAGGGGCTGGAGAGAACCGGTCCCTGAGCTTCTTCACTGGCAACGGGTCGATCAGAACGCTTCAGCGCCGCAATGCTCGACATGATCTCACCACTCTCAAGCTGCCCCGCAATTTCCGCGAGGGGCTCTCGTGCTTCAAGAGCTTCGGCCTTTTCCTTCCAGAACTGGCCGGTGTGAGGATCAGGCGCACATAAACCGGCAGCCATATCAAACCGAAGCAGCGTGACTTCTCCGCTCAGGCTTCTGAGCGCGCGTAACAAGGCATGCATGCGCTCTGCCCCCGGTCCCACACCAGAAAGCCCACCAAGAAGCGGAAGCGAGCCACGGGCAAACTCCGCCCGTGTAGTGTCAATCCCTGCCTGACGCTGCGTACGATCTGTAGAAACCGTATCATTGCCATTCAGCACGGCGGACAGATAACGGATGTTCCCCACAATCGCGGCGCGCAACAGACCGTCCATGTCCTGCGTCTGCCGTTGGGGGAAAAGTGCAAAAGCGCAGCCAAGGCCAATCAGGCTGCCAAGCGTATTATCCAGAATACGGAGCCAAGCGACACCATCAGACGGCATCGTCATTTCCGTGACGATAATGAAATGTGCGCTCAGGAACAGGACCAGAAGCGTATAGTTGACCGCGCGCATGGCAATCGCGCCAATCACGAACAACGCAAGCGCGACCATCATTTCTGTCGGCCCCGGCAGGAACGGCGTCGCCAGAAGTGCCAGAACACCCCCGCCGATTGTTCCCAGAACGCGCTCCAGAGCCCGCACCAGAGTTGTCTGGCCGGAGGGCTGGATAACAAGCAGTACGGCCACAAGAGCCCAGAAGCCATAGCTCAGGCCAAGCCACTGCGTTGCCAGATAAGTCCCCAGAAGACCAACGACCATCCGGAGGGCATGACGCCAGATCACAGGCGTCAGCCGGGCAACGTGCTTGGGCGCATCAGCATCAAAAGGGAGCCGGGCTTTCTCAGCCAGACCATCCGCGAGCGTGCCCAGCGTCCGTGCACTGGTCGCCACCAACTCTCCGATCGTGCCAGACCGCACACGAATACGATCAGCTAAACCGAGAGCCTCTCCGGAAAGTCGCTTCAGATCGGGATTCGGCGACAAAGCAGCCTCACTGGCATGCTGACAAAGCGCCGAAAATGCTGCGAGCGTTCCTCGTGCTTCAAAATCCAGTCCGCGCGTTTCAACAAGATGCTCAACAGCGAGCATCGCCGTGAAAAGACGTTCTGCGCCGGCAAGAGAGGCAATCAGGCGACCACGCATACTGTAACTGGCATGGCCTGCATCAATCTGAAGGGCAACGCCTCTCGCCCGCTCAATGGCCGTGCGGATCGTCTGGCGATGAACCGTCTCCTGAAGGCGACCTGCGGCCAACTCTCCGGCCATCACGGCAAGAAGCTGATAGCAGCCGCCAACAGCCCGCCGTGCAGGCGCATAGGGATGCTGCGGCCACAGGATCAGGCACAGCACGATCGCCCATGTACCACCGCCACCGAAGGCGAGCGCAATCGTCAGGGCGTCGTTGAATGAATGTGCCGGAAACCCGATCCCGGCGAGCATGACGCAACCCAGCAACGCGCAGAGGAGTGCCATGCTGGGGACTAAGGCACGCGCCAGCCCTGCGAACAGGCCCGTCACGATCAGCCAGGGAATGACCCCCCAGTACGGGAATGTCGCAATCAGGGACGTCACACCGCCCAGTACCGCACCCGCAACCGTGAAGATGCCGAGGATGCGCATCTGCTCACGCGGTGTGCCACCGGGTTCAATCAGACAGCACCAGAATGCTGCAAAAGCAGCCCAGGCAAAAACAGCCTGATGAAAATAAAGAGCGGGAAGAAGGGCAACAACCGTTGCAAGGGCCGCCCGGACACCCTCAGCAGGAGCAAGTTGCTCCGGGCTGAGGGGAACGGAATGGCGGGCCAGAAACTGTGACAGGAAAGTCAGATGACGGGTGCGGTTCAATGAAGCCTGTCGCGCCAGTGGATCACGCACCGTCATGTTATCGTCCTGTCAGAATACGCTCCACGAGCTGACCAACTGTAGGAACAAATCCATTCGCATAGAAAGGATCAGTTCCGAAGCGCCAGGCATTCGTGCCACCAAACATCAGGTTGTGGTCAACCACGTCATCCGCATGCTCATCATTCGGAGCATGCGCAATCGTCTGAAGCGTCTTCTGGATGCAGAAAGACCGCGGATCAGCTTTTTGACCGTTGGTGTAGGGCTCACGCTGCATCCAGTTGGAGAACTTGCATGCCGACAGGCAGCCCATGCAGTTCGTCTGGTCAGCCAGGATTTCACGGGCACTGTCAGGGGTGACAAAAACCAGCGTATCATCAGGGGTACGGAGCGCCTCGGTGAAGCCCGCGGCCTCCCAACCTGAGATGTGCTGACGGTCCGTCGAGGACACGAACACTTCGCGCTTACGTGCACCGACGCCGTAAGACGCATCCAGCTCTGCCGTGGCTTCGGGGCTGTACGCAACCTGACGCTCCGAGCGGCCTCGCAGGTCATGCATGAAGCTGTTGTTGACAGCAGAGGAATAGAAGCCGGTCGGAGAGAAGCGGTTCAGATAAACATCCCCCTTCTTCAACGTCAGAAGACGGCGCTTCCAGGCCTCCGGAATCGGGCTTTCCTTCGTCAGCAGAGGGCGCGTTCCGAACTGGAAGGCAATCGGCCCCAGATCCGGATTACCGATCCAGTCCTGCCAGTCTTCCAGAGCCCAGACGCCACCGGCCATGATGATAGGCGTCTCATCCAGACCATACTGACGCATGACCCGACGAAGCTCCAGCACGCGCGGGAACGGATCTTCCGGGTGCAACGGGTTTTCCGTGTTGGAGAGACCATTATGGCCGCCCGCGCGCCACGGATCTTCATACACCACACCACCCAGCAGTTCCGGCGCCTTGCTGTACGCACGGCGCCAGAGCGCATTGAAAGCACGCCCTGAAGATACGATCGGGTAATAGGGAATGCCGTACTTGATCGCGATATCAGACAGGCGATACGGCATGCCTGCACCACAGGTCAGGCCATTGATAACGCCCGGAGCGCCCTCAAGGATACCCTCGATAATTTCTTCGGCGCCGCCCATTTCCCAAAGGATATTGGCATGGAGGCGTCCTTTGCCACCTGAGATCTCACGGGCAATCTTCGCCTGGGCAATACCGCCATCGATGGCGTAGCGGATCAGTTCGCGCTGCCGTTCACGGCGGGTCCGTCCGTGGTAAATCTGGGGAACAGGACGCCCCTGTTCGTCGTAGCTGTCAGCGTTGACGGCGGAAATGGTTCCAATTCCGCCGGCAGCGGCCCAATGACCTGCCGAAGTACCGGTGGAGACAGAAACACCTTTGCCCCCCTCGACGAGAGGCAGAACATCCTGACCACCAAAACGAAGGGTGTCGATCAACTTCATGGGGACTCGATGTCTCCGATACTCACACAAAAAAGGCGGGGCCTTGCGAGCCCCGCCCGAGGACTCACTCGGCGTCGCGACGGGGCGGACGACCGGCCTTGGCCCCCACGCTCTCCGTGATATCGGCACCAGTTTCCTGATCGACAACCCGCATGGACAGCTTCACCTTGCCGCGGTCATCAAAACCGATGACCTTGACCTTCACGGCATCGCCCTGCTGGACAACGTCGGACGTCTTGGCAACGCGACCCTGCGTCAGCTCGGAGATGTGCACCAGACCATCACGCGGCCCAAGGAAGTTCACGAACGCACCGAAGTCGGCCGTCTTCACAACCTTACCATCGTAGATGCGGCCGATTTCCGGCTCAGCCACGATGCCTTCAATGCGGGCGATAGCCTTCTGGGCCTGCTCGTCATTGGAAGCAGCGATCGTGATCGTGCCGTCATCCCCGATGTCAACCTTGGCACCGGAATACTCGACGATCTCGCGGATCACCTTGCCACCGGAACCGATCACATCGCGGATCTTTTCCTTCGGCACGGACATCGTCGTGATCTTCGGCGCATTGCCGGACACATCCGTACGACCTTCCGTCAGAGCCTTGGCCATTTCGCCGAGGATGTGGATACGACCGCCACGAGCCTGCTCCAGGGCAATCTGCATGATTTCCGGCGTGATGGACGTGATCTTGATGTCCATCTGAAGGGCCGTGATGCCCTGATCCGTACCGGCAACCTTGAAGTCCATGTCACCCAGATGATCTTCATCACCCAGAATGTCGGACAGAACTGCAAAGCCACGATCTTCCTTGATCAGGCCCATTGCGATGCCAGCAACCGGGCGCGGCAGCGGAACACCGGCATCCATCAGCGCCAGGGACGTACCGCAGACGGTTGCCATGGATGAGGAGCCGTTGCTCTCCGTGATCTCGGAGACGACACGCATCGTGTATGGGAACTGCTCCTTGGACGGCAGCAGCGGATGCAGCGCACGCCATGCCAGCTTGCCGTGACCAATCTCACGACGGCCCGGAGAACCCATACGACCACACTCGCCTACCGAATACGGAGGGAAGTTGTAGTGCAGCAGGAAGTTCGAGCGGTACTCGCCTTCAAGCGCGTCAATGATCTGCTCGTCCTGGCCCGTGCCAAGCGTTGCAACGACCAGAGCCTGCGTTTCACCACGGGTGAACAGGGCAGAACCATGGGCGCGCGGCAGGATGCCGACTTCTGCAAGGATCGGGCGAACCGTCTTCAGGTCGCGGCCGTCGATGCGGATACCGGTCTTGAGAATGGTGCCGCGAACAACCTGAGCTTCCAGCTCCTTGAGCATCGGCTTGGCCAGCTCAACGTCGAGACCTTCTTCAGCAAGAATCTCGTTGATGCGGTCCTTGGCTTCAGCAACCTTCTTGTAGCGTGCCTGCTTGACGCGCTCCTTGTAGGCATCGGCCATCAGCTTGTTGCCGACCTTCTCGACGCGCTTGCGAAGAGCAATCTCTTCCTTCGTCAGCGTCGGCAGATCCCACGGAGCCTTGGCTGCGTGTTCGGCCAGAGCGATGATGGCTTCAATCACAGGCTGGAAAGACGTGTGACCCAGGGTCACGGCTTCCAGCATGGTCTCTTCCGAAAGCTCGCTGGCTTCGGACTCAACCATCAGCACGCCTTCAGACGTACCGGCCACAACGAGATCCAGCGTGCTGTCCTTAACTTCGGACAGCGTCGGGTTCACGACGAGCTTGCCATCGATGCGACCAATACGGGCAGCAGCAACCGGACCGAAGAACGGAATACCAGACAGCGTCAAGGCGGCAGAACAACCGATCAGGGAAACGATCGCCGGATCGTTTTCCATGTCATGGCTCAGAACCGTAGCTGTAACCTGAACTTCATTGCGGAAGTTGTCTGGGAACAGTGGACGGAGCGGACGATCGATCAGACGTGCATTCAGCACTTCTGCTTCAGACGGACGACCTTCGCGCTTGAAGAACCCACCTGGGATCTTGCCAGCGGCGTAAGCCTTTTCCTGGTAGTTGACTGTCAGCGGGAAGAAGTCCTGTCCCGGCTTGACGCTCTTGGCACCAACAGCCGTACACAGAACGACCGTGTCACCATAGGTGATCATGACAGCGCCGTCAGCCTGACGGGCAATCTTGCCGGTCTCAAGAATAAGCGGGCGTCCGGCCCACTCGATTTCCTTACGGAAATAATCGAACATATCGTTCTCCTAGATTAGGAACGAGCCATCATCTGGACATCCGGCAGGTGACGGAGCAGCGTTTCGGACGGCATGGCGGTGGTGGCGGGAAGCCCCCGGCACGACACCATGTGGCCTGAAACGCCGGTCGCGCACCCCACCCCCGGAAAGACCGATGGCAGGGGTGTCCGGGGGCAAGCCCCCGGACGACGTATCAGCGACGCAGGCCGAGACGCTCGATCACGCTCTGGTAACGAGCCTGATCCTTGCGCTTCAGATAGTCCAGCATGCTACGACGCTGACCGACCATCATCAGAAGACCACGACGGGAGTGGAAGTCCTTCTTGTGGGTCTTCAGGTGCTCGGTCAGGTTAACAATGCGCTCGGTCAGGATCGCAACCTGAACTTCCGGCGAGCCCGTGTCGGTCTCGTTCTGGCGGTATTCAGCGATCAGAGCCGTGCGGCGTTCTGCAGTAATCGACATCGTGTTCTCCAAAAAACTCGTGGTTTTCCAGCATCCGTGCTGCCCTGAGCCGTCCATCGCGGATCTGACACAGGCCAATCACGTGCTCTCCGATCATCGCACGCCACAGATGGTCTCCCTCCTGTGACACGGCCGGCAGAGAATATGTGAGATCCGAGGGGTCAAGAGACTGGCCCCAGATCAATATTCTTCCCTCCGCTTCGGTAACGGCCAGCGCCGGGATGTCGACCAGCGCGGTCGCTACATCCAGCAGAGGAGCCGGAAGAGCATCGGCGTTGTCCACAGTTTGAGTCGATTTGTCCAGTGCTATCTCGTCAATCGTCATGGCATGGGACAGATCAAACGGCCCGCATTTCGTTCGACGCAGGACAGAAATATGCCCCACCGTTCCGCACGCAAGAGCGATGTCTCGCGCCAGAGACCGCATATAAACGCCCTTGCCAGACTGCACTTCAAAAACCGCAGTATCCGCATCCGGACGCTCTACCAGCGTTATCGAATCTATCCGGGCCGGGCGTGGCGGAAGCTCTGGCGGACGGCCAGCACGCGCAAGATCGTAAGCCCGTTTTCCACCAACTCTCAATGCAGAGAACACGGGGGGAATCTGCATCACATCGCCCGTCAAAGCAGGGAGACAGGCGCGTAGATCGTCATCTGTTGGACGATGAACCGACGTCGCAAGAACTTCTCCCTCGCGATCATCGGTTGTGCGGCTTTCCCCCAGAGAAAGGGTAAAGCGGTAACGCTTTGTCGCATCCATAATATAGGGGATCGTTCGTGTGGCCTTGCCAAATGCGATCGGCAGGACGCCCGAGGCCAAGGGGTCGAGCGTGCCGCCATGGCCCGCTTTTTTCGCGTCAAATTCCCAACGCAGTTTATTGACCATGTCCGTAGACGTTGGGCCAAGCGGCTTGTCGAGAATCAGCCATCCGTCAATCTCGCGTCCGCGTTTTCTTGCCACTGGTCCAGCATCCCTCACTCATGATCGGGCGCTGATAGACCAGTCTGACCTGTAAATGCAAAAACACCCCTGACCCAAAGGCCAGAGGTGTTGTGCAAAATCAGTCTTCCAGATCTCGGCTAACTTCCGGTGAACGAAAGAGCTGATCCAGTTCCATCGCATTGTCCAGCGCCGTATCTGGCTGGAAATGAATTTCCGGAACACTTCGCAGTCGAAGCACCTTGGCCAACCCGGAGCGAAGGAAGGGAGAAACCCGCTTTAAAGCAGGAAGAACTTCTTCCACATCGCTCCGGCCCAGTCGGGTCACGAACACTGTCGCGTGACCAAAGTCCGGGGAAACCCGAACTTCCGTAACCGTGATGCGAACATCCAGCAGGTCAGGATCACGAAACTCCGTGCGGGCGAAGATGTCCGCCAGTGTCCGGCGAACCTCTTCTGCCACCCGAAGCTGGCGAGTGCTCGGCCCTTGGGCAACAACGCCGGCCGGGCCTTTCAGGTCATTTCTGGAACGTGAGCTCAAGCCGGGATCACTTCCATCTCGTAGCACTCGACGACATCGCCTTCGCGCAGATCATTGTAACCTGCGAAGGAAAGGCCGCACTCATACCCACGAGCCACTTCCTTGACGTCGTCCTTGAAGCGCTTGAGCTGGCTGAGTTCACCCTGATGGATGACCACGTTCTCACGCAGCAGACGCACGCCACAGCCACGCTTGACGAGGCCTTCGGTGACATAGCAACCAGCGACCTTGCCAGTCTTCGTGATGTTGAAGACCTGACGGATCTCCGCATAGCCCAGGAACTTCTCGCGATGCTTGGGCGCAACCTTGCCCTTCACGAGCTGCTCTACGTCGTCCGCCACCTGGTAGATGATGGAGTAGTAGCGGATATCCACACCTTCACGCTGCGCCAGTTCACGAGCCTGCGTCGTCGCACGAACGTTGAACGCCACGATGATGGCATCAGAAGCCTTGGCGAACTGGATATCGCTTTCCGTGATCTGACCGACGCTGGCGTTCAGGACGCGAATTGCAACTTCCTCATGAGCCAGCTTCTGGACTGTCGTGGAGATTGCTTCCGCAGAACCCTGGACGTCCGCCTTGATAAGAAGGGCAACTTCCTTCTGATCACCGGCCTGAATACGAGCCAGCATCTGGTCGAGCGTGCCACGGGCAGCAACCTGCGTCGCAGCCTGCTTTTCCTTGATGGTCCGCTGACGGAATTCGCTGATCTCACGAGCGCGGACGTCGTTTTCAACAACAACGAACGGCTCACCTGCACCCGGAACACCTGCGATGCCGAGAATCTCGACAGGCATGGATGGGCCAGCATCCTTGAGCTGACGGCCACGATCATCGAGCACCGCACGAACACGTCCCCACTCTGCACCAGCGACAACGATATCGCCGCGACGCAGTGTGCCCTTCTGAACCAGAACAGAAGCTACTGGGCCACGTCCGCGATCAAGGCGGCTTTCGATCACCGTACCTTCGGCCATACGATCCGGGTTGGCTCTCAGATCAAGCATTTCAGCCTGAAGCAGAATAGCTTCTTCCAGCTTGTCCAGCCCCGTACGCTTCAGTGCCGAGACTTCGACATCCTGCGTATCACCGCCCATATCTTCGACCACGATTTCATGGCTCAGAAGTTCCTGACGGACACGGGTTGGGTTGGCGCCGGGCTTGTCCATCTTATTGATGGCGACAATGATCGGGGCGTTCGAAGCCTTGGCATGCTTAATGGCTTCGATCGTCTGCGGCATGACACCGTCATCGGCCGCAACCACCAGAACGACCACGTCCGTCACGGATGCACCACGAGCACGCATGGACGTAAACGCCTCATGACCCGGTGTATCGATGAAGGTGATCTTCTTTCCAGAAGGTGCCGTGACCTGATACGCACCGATGTGCTGCGTGATACCGCCGGCTTCGGCGCCAGCCACATCAGCAGAGCGGAGTGCATCCAGAAGAGACGTCTTGCCGTGATCGACATGACCCATAACGGTCACGACCGGAGCACGCGGTGCAAGGTCTTCTGGACGATCTTCAACACCCTTGATGCCGATTTCCACATCGCTCTCAGCAACGCGCTTCACACGATGGCCGAACTCTTCGACAATCAGCTCAGCAGTATCGCCGTCGATGCTCTGGGTTGCCGTCGCCATGACGCCCATTTTCATGAGCGACTTGATGACATCACCCTGGCGGGACGCCATACGGTTGGCCAGTTCGGCTACCGTGATGGTTTCCGGAACAATTACGTCACGCACAACGCGCACCTGATCAGAACGAAGACGTTCAAGCTCAGCCTGGCGACGCTCACGATCACGCTGACGGCGAACTGAAGCCAGCGAACGGGTTTTGCCGTCATCGCCTTCAATCGCTGCGCGCACGTCGATGCGACCGCTACGACGGTCATTGCCGCCCGGGCTCTTACGTGGGGAAGGTTGCGTGGAACGACGCTGGGCCGGACCGCTGGGAGCACCACCGCCACTGCGACGAGCAGGAGCACGACGCTCTTCTTCGCCACCAGCGGCTGCGGCCGGAGAACGCAGATGAAGCGTCTCACCACCACGCGGCTGTGCCGGCGCAGCAGGCGCAGGACGCGCAGTCTGAACCGGACGCTCCGGCATGATTGCACGCTCTGCGAGAGGACGCAGGCGCTGCACAGGGGCGGCAAGCTGCACGCCACCCGTTGAATGTGTGCGCGGATCAAGCGGAGCAGCACGCTGGGCTTCTTCAGCTTCGCGTTCAGCCTGACGCACAGCGCGCTGGGCTTCTTCTTCTGCGAAGATGCGTGCGTCTTCCGCTGTTTTGATCGCCTGGCGATCACGCTCGATGCGCGCCGCTTCTTCAGCTTCTCTTGCTTCTGCAGCAAGACGCTGTTCTTCCTCAGCACGACGGGCCGCTTCTGCAGCCGACATGATCTGGATCTTTTCGGCTTCGCGGCGTTCAGCCTCTTCAACCGCAGCTTTACGCTGTGCTTCCAGAACGCGCTGACGCGTTGCAAGCTCCGCAGCCGTCAGGGCGCGACCGCCAGCACCAGCACCACGACCACCACGTGCGCCGCCAGCAGCCGAGCCACCCGGACCGGACGCTGCGCGCTTGGGCTTGCGAACTTCAACCTGCACGACCTTTGAACGGCCGTGGCTGAAGCTTTGACGCACGGAGCCAGCGTCGACTGTACGACCGACCTCCTGACGTCCTGCTGGGCGTAGGGACAGGCGGCCAGTCTTGTTCTGTTCGCCGCCCTGTGATGGGGTCTGTGTTCCGTCCTGGTTGCGCTCGTTGCCGTCGCTCATAGTTCCGCCTGTTCCTTACTGACCCCTTTGGGGTCTGGGAGTGGACGTCCTGCCACTCCCGAAAATCTCTCATGTTCGGCGATCAGGCGCTGTGCCAGCGCACCCGGCGCCATCACCGCATAGACCGCCCGGTCCCGGCCGAACGCCGAAGCCAGGACGCGATCGGGAACTGTCACCGCCGGCAGAGATCGCCGGCCCGACACCAGTCTGGAGAACTCGTCCAGGCTTGCACCTTCGGAACGGATCACCACCCCTGCCCTACCGGAAATGAGCCACTCCCGGCATTTCTGAAACCCGCAGACAACCTGCCCCGCTCTTCGGGCCAGACTGACAGCGTCCAACATCCTCTGTCCCAGTGCAGCCTCGACGAGATCCGCCAGACAGTCCGGTACAGACACCTGGGCCTTTGCAGCACGTGCAAAAGCCTGTCGGGTGCGGGGGCTATCTAACACATCCCGGCTGGCACTCAACCACATTCCCCGACCAGGCAGCTTTGCAGCCAGATCTGGCACAACCCGATTATCCGGGCTGACCACGAAACGGATCATGCTTTCAGGCGGCCTCTGCTCTCGGGTCACGAGGCAGCGGCGCTCTGAACCGCGGCGCCCTAAAGCACCGCGAATGGGACCATTATCAGTATCAGAAATATCAGACGTCGGTCGACTCCCCGTCCTTCTTTTCGGCTTCAGCCGATTCGTCACCTTCAAACCAGTGGGCACGGGCTGCCATGATGACTTCATTCGCGGCATCTTCATCCATGGCGTCTGCGCCAAGAATATCCACGAGTTCATCACCTGCCAGATCCGCCAGATCGTCGAGCGTTTTCACACCCTTCTCACCAAGCGTCACCAGCATCTGGTTCGTGAAGACTCCGAGATCGACAACATCGTCCGTCACGCCAAGCTCTTTGCGCTTGTCGTCCAGCTCGTGTTCCTTGCCAGCCAGATACTCGTTTGCACGCAGCATCAGCTCTTCGGCAACACTCTCATCGAAGCCTTCGATGTCATGCAGTTCGCCCGGCTCCGTATAAGCCAGTTCTTCGATGGAGTGGAAGCCCTCTGTAACCAGAAGGCTGGCAATCACATCGTCCACATCCAGCGAGTCAACAAAGAGGCCAGTCCGCTTGCGGAACTCTTCCTGACGACGCTCCGATTCCTCGGCCTCCGTCAGAATATCGATGTCCCAGCGGGTCAGCTGGCTGGCCAGACGCACGTTCTGTCCGCGGCGACCGATCGCGAGCGAAAGCTGCTCATCCGGCACCACGACTTCAACACGCCCTGCTTCTTCATCCATCACCACCTTGGTGACTTCAGCAGGTGCCAGCGCATTCACAACAAATGTTGCAGCCTGCGGGCTCCAGGGAATGATGTCGATCTTCTCGCCCTGCAACTCAGCCACAACAGCCTGAACGCGCGAGCCGCGCATACCAACGCAGGCACCGACCGGATCAATTGCGGCATCACGGGAAATGACAGCCATCTTGGCACGGGACCCCGGATCACGGGCAACAGCCTTGATCTCGATAATGCCGTCGTAAATTTCCGGCACTTCCTGGGCGAACAGCTTGGCAAGAAATGCCGGATGCGTCCGTGACAGGAAGATCTGCGGGCCGCGCGGCTCGTCACGTACATCATAGATATACGCGCGAATGCGGTCCGAATTTCGGAAAGACTCGCGGGGGATCAGCTCGTCACGACGCAGAAGGCCTTCGGCATTGCCGATTTCAACCATCATGTTGCCGTACTCGGTACGCTTGACGGTACCGTTGACGATCTCGCCTACGCGATCCTTGAATTCATTGAACTGGCGCTTGCGTTCATATTCACGCACGCGCTGCACAATAACCTGCTTGGCCGTCTGCGCTGCAATACGACCAAAGTCGATCGGCGGCAGTGGATCAACGAGATGTTCGCCAATCTGAATTTCCGGCTGAAACTTACGAGCAATGTGAATGGGGATCTGCGTGTCCTCATTCTCCACCTGCTCGACAGCTTCCGTCCAGCGGCTGAGACGAACTTCGCCCGTCTTGCGGTCGATGGTCGCGCGAATGTCCTTCTCGTGACCATACTTGGCGCGGCCAGCCTTCTGAATGGCCTGCTCCATCGCTTCCAGCACTTCTTCGCGGTCGATGTTCTTCTCGCGCGAGACTGCGTCTGCGACCAGCAGCAGTTCAGGGCGGATAACAGATGTGTCCATCAGATCGGACCTCCAGCCAGCATGAGACGGGTCATTGTTTCTTCTTCCCCGGCTTCTTCGGATTCAGTTTCGGAACGCGAGGCGTCTCGCCGTCACTCTCCGCTTCAGGTGTGATACCCGAAAGGGCAGCACTTGCCTCAATCAGGGCATCCGTCAGGATCAGACGGGCCTTGCGAACTTCTGCCAATGGCAGCTCCGCTTCAGTCCCGTCGTCCAGACGAATCACGCCCTTGCCATCCCGCGTGCCCATCACCGTTCCAGAGAAACGACGACGGCCATTGAGCGGAACATCAAGCTCAGCCTTGGCCAGATGTCCGGCGAATCGTTCCCAGTCCTTTGCACGGGTCAAAGGGCGGTCGATTCCAGCTGATGATACTTCGAGCATCCATGCGCCTGGAATCGGGTCATCCACGTCAAGGATGGCACCGACGGCGTGACTGATCTGCTCGCAGTCCTCCACGGAGATCAGGGAGCCGTTTGCACGGTCCGCCATGATCTGAATGGTCGGGGTGTCGCGCCCGAGAACGGAAAGACGGACGAGCTCGTAGCCCAGGTCCGCCAGCGTCGGCACGATCCGCTCCGCAATGCGGGCTTCAAGGCCCGTCAGATGAGGCAGTTCGAGACCGGAAGATGTGTTCTGTTGAGACAAGACAAAAAAGGCGGCCCGTCAGGGCCACCCCCCGAAAAGAAGCGGAAGATGAATGGAATGACCTCTATCTAGGCCCTCCACCCTCGCAATGCAAGTAGAACGACAGGGATACAGCCCCATAAGCATATCGAAAGATTTGTTTACATTTATCAGTGCGGAGAATGCTTGCCTTGAACGGGTAGTCAGGGTGAGATGAGGCCCTGATGACAGCCGAACCCGAGCCTAAACCGCATCTCCTTCCGCAGCAGGATGCTCCCCGGAGCCGACCTCTCTGGGCGGGAGGTAGTCTTCTGGCCGTGGTCACCATTGGGGCCGGGGCATTTTTCTACACTCATGCCACAACGCCCAAGGCGGCAGTTCCCGCTTTTCCGCCAGACAATGCTGCCGTTGGCACAGCACCGGCGCTTCAGGCGGCGGTTCAGCTTTCCATGCTCTCCGCACAGAATGCCCCTAAAGCGCTTGCTGCCACCAGTTTCAATGCCCAACAGCGAAGCCAGATTTTAGCGGCTGTGCAGCGTGGCGATATGCGCCTTGTGGAAATGCCGGTTCTGGATGCGGCAGGCGTGACAGGACAGACCGTTGATGTCACAGTATCCGGATTGACCCAGCGCATTGTTTTGACAGGAAAATTCCAGCGGCTCATTCTGCCGATTGCCGAAGCCGCACAGGTTACGATTGATCCTGTCACAATGCCGCACGCACCCGCTCTTACCATTGGTGCCATGACCGCCCTCGGCCCCGAAGCCCTGCCAAGCCTGACTGCGCTGAGTCAGCGTATCGTGCTTGGTGTGATTGTTCAGTAAAGGCCACCCCGGTGTTCAAGTCCCTCGTTCCCATGCTCAACCGGGCCATGCCAGTTATGATGGCGGCCTTCCTGATTCTGGCGGTCATTCAGGTGGCCGTCATGCTACACCTGTCTCTGGATGGTTTCTGGAGAGCTCTGAACTGGGCACGCCCTGCCTATCTTCCCCTTGCCGGAATCGGCGCCCTCCTGACCGTCATGGGTCTGGGATACGAAACTTCTGCAGAAAAACTGGCGCGTCGTGGACTGCGCCGGAGGAAAGGTCTGATCATGGATGTTCTCAGCCGGCTGACCAATCGTGGTGCGCTTGAAGAACTCATGGCCCGCGAACAGCGCGAAACCGTCATAGATGCGGAGGAGCTTGCCGCATCTCTTCGGGCCCGCGTCATCGGGCAGGACCGTGTCTGCGAAGACATTGCCCAGCAGCTCCGCCGCCGCCTCGCTCTTCAGGTTCGTGGCAAGCCCGTCGGCATTTTTCTGCTGGCAGGGCCTCCAGGGACTGGCAAAACCTATCTGGCCAAGCAGATTGCCCGCCAGATGGAGCGCCCCCTGCTCCATTTCGATATGACGCAGATGTCCAGCCCCCATGCAGCCACACAGCTCTTCGGCTCTCCGAAGGGCTATGTCGGCTCAGACACTTTCGGCAAGCTGACCGGCGGGCTCAAGGATCAGCCAGATGCCGTCGTGCTGCTGGATGAAATTGAAAAAGCCCATCCGGACGTGTTCAAGAAGTTCCTCACTGCATGGAACGATGGTCACGTTACGGAAGCGTCTACAGGCGAGCAGGTCTCCACTACCCGCGCCATCTTCATGCTGACGTCCAACATCGCAACCGACGCACTGACAGAGATTGCGGACCGTTTGGAGAATGAGCCCGACAAGATGCGCGCGGAGTCGGTGGAAGCACTCAAGCGGGCAGGCTTCGCTCCTGAGGTTCTGAACCGCCTCGACAGAATCTTTGTATTCCGCGCTCTCCGCGGCCTGGATCTGGCCCGTGTGGCCGCTCTGGAAATTGAAGCCATGATCGAAAGCTATGGCCTGCACGTTGAAACAGGCGGTATTGATCCGGCCCTGCTCTTTCAGGTCATGGTCAAGCAGAAGAATCTGGGCACCGGCGCCAGCGCTCGTGATCTGGTGCGGTCCATTGAAGATATGGTGAGCGAAAGCCTGATTATCGCCCGTCAGCAGGGCGCCAAGACGGTTCGCCTGACGGCAGGAGATGATGGCGTTGTCGCGGAAATTTCCAAGGATACCGAAGCGCAACTCGGCCGCCTGAGCCACTGATCCATGACAGCATTTGGACGACTCTGGCGCCGCGCGCCTCTCTGGCGCACAAGCCTTATCATGATGGTCGGCGGGATCGGGATGGCGTCGTTTTTCCCGACCCCCGCTTTGAAGAAAGCCATGCCCTGGCTCCCGGGACATGCTCCTGGTGCAAGCCCAGCGTCTGCAGCGGGCGCTGGCCCTCAAAACGCCGCCGGCGGCAATGCCCCCAATGGTGGTGTGGATCAGGTGGGTGTTCCCGATCCAGGCATCACCCTCCGGCACAGCCTGAAGATTGCCGGGCGCACTGTTCCGCTCCCGACCGGAGACTGGCACACCATCCTGACAGCCCGTAGCGGCCCTCACGGAGAAATTTCCCAGCAGGTTCTGGCGCGTACGGATAGTGGCGTTGTCTCGGCAGTCATTGTTGTCCGCGCCAGCCAGCAGACCCTTCCGCAGGAAGTGACGGATGGGCTGGAAACGCCGTGCCATGATGATCGCAACTATGCATCACGTATCAGCGGAAAGCCGGGCGCATCGGAAGAGTGCACCTATATGGGGAACGCAGTTCTGGCGAACAATACAGTCAGCCCGGACCCGTTCATCACAGCCGCCTTCAACCGCATGGCAACACTCGGCTTTCCCATTCCACCCCTCATGATCAATGTTGGGTGGTATCACGCTGCCCTTCAGGGCACGCAGGGCGTTCAGGTCGAGACTGTTGAAACGCTTATTGCCCCGATTGAGCACGGGTCTCGGCAGTTGCTGGCGCCCATTAACATCTGGGGCAAGGGCACAGTTCATTCCAATCCGGACTCCTCGCGCTTCATCACGGATCTGGATCGGTGGATGCTGAAATGGGCGGACGTTCTGCGGCAAGGGTTTGACGGGACGCTTGACCCTAATACCCTCACACCATCCATCACGAGTGATCCATCAGCGCCCAAAGCGTCCTGACAAAAAAAGGCTGCCTCCCAACAGAGAGGCAGCCTTTTTTTAATTCATTAACGAGGCGTCTTTCATGCCTCCCAGTCAGTGGTGGCCAATATTGCCGCCCATACCGCGGCCCATGCGCCGTTCTGCCATACGGGCCAATCTCACAAACGGTAGCCCAAGCAGAAGATAAGCCGCACCGACCATCAGCCCCGTTCCGAAATAATCGTAATAGGTGGACGATAGACGGACATAGGTCTGACTGAGTTCCGTTAAGGTGATGACGGACACCAGCGAACTGTCTTTGAGCAACGAAATAAAGTCATTGGTCATGACCGGCACAACCGTGCGGAAGGCCTGCGGCACCACGACCAGACGAAGCGCCTGCCAGTGCGTCATGTTCAGGGCAATAGCGGCTTCCATCTGGCCGCGGGGGACAGACAACAAACCCGCACGGTAATTCTCGGCTTCATAAGCCGCGTAATTGAGCCCCAGTGACAACACGCCTGCCATAAAGGGAGACAGCCGGATGCCAAAGGCTGGCAGGCCATAGAAAATGAAAAGAACCTGAATCAGCAGCGGTGTACCGCGAACAATTTCCACATATAGCCCCGCCACAAGCCGAGGGACCGTCCCACCATAATGTCGCGCCAACGCAAGAAGCAGGCCCAGGGCGACCGCAATCACCATAGCGAGCGCTGAAACAGCCAGCGTCATCAAGGCAGCCTGGCCGATCAGAGGCAGGAACCCGACATACCGGTGGACCAGAACTTTCCAGTTTCCACCCGTGGTGCTGGCCATGGCGGCCCGATACCGGTCCCATTCCACCGGGGCAATATCCGGATGGGTATGGTCCCCCGTGTAGTTCTCCATCAACGGAGTCCACAGGTTCCAGCGTGCCAGAATCTGGTGAAGCGTCCCGTCCTTGATAAGATCTCCGAGGGCGGCGTCCACCTGATCACGCAACGCGCGGCTACCAGGCGCAAACGCGATGCCATATTCCATGCTGCCGATCGGTTCGCCCACCAGCTTCATGTCATCGGAAATGCTGCCGTAATACAGGGCGATGGGCGCATCCAGCAGGATCGCGTCCAGTCTGCCGTTGCGCAGATCTGAAAAGGCATTTGTCTCTTCTTCATAAGACCGGATCGTAGAGCCACCCTGCCGGCGCAGCATTCGCTCGGCTGTGGTGTCCTTGATCGTGCCAATCTTATGCCCCTTGAGAGCCTCCAGCGTGTCGAGACCCGCTTCTTCCTTGCGAAGAATGATCCGCTCGCTTGTTACATAATAAGGACGGGAGAACAGGACCGCCGCCTTGTGCTCCGGCGTCATTTCGATGCCGTCTGCAACCATGCTGTAAAGGTCACGCGACAAACCAGGAATCAGCCCATCCCAGTCATTCTGAATGAAACGCGCCTTGCGGTGCATTTTCTCCGCGATGGCATTGACCAGATCGTATTCGAAGCCCGTCATTCGGGATTCATGCTCGGGATCATGGAACACGTAAGGCACATTGGCCTCACCATCCGAGGCCCAGGGCAAATCGGTGTTATCCCGAGCCCCCGGCACGACCAGAGCGTCTGGCGCGGATGCGACAGTCTCGTCAGCCGCTACGGCATGAACGGAGGGTGCCAGCATGAAAGCCAGCGCCAGAAGACACGCAGAAAACTTGTTCATCACAGGAGCGTCCGCAGGAAGCGCCGTGTGCGCCCCTCTTTCGGGTTGGCGAACATCAGGTCCGGGTCACCGCTTTCAACGATCTCACCAGCCTCCACATACAGCACGCGATCCGAGGCAGCACGGGCAAAACGCATGTCATGCGTTACGACAAGCTGCGTCATCCCATCATCATCCAGATCCCGCATCACCGACAGAACTTCTTCTGAAAGTTCCGGGTCGAGTGCGGATGTCGGCTCGTCGTACAACATGACAGACGGCTTCATGGCGAGCGCACGGGCAATTGCCGCGCGCTGCTTCTGGCCGCCCGAAAGACTGTCCGGGTAGCGGTCTTTAACACCCGCCAGGCCCACTTTTTCCAAAAGCGTACAGGCAGTCGCCTGCGCCTCATCCCGTGAGACACCCTTCACGCGCATCGGCGCCATCATGACATTATCAATGACGGTTCTATGAGGGAAAAGATTGAAGGCCTGAAAGACCATGCCAACATGCGCCCGCAAACGATGGGCCTGTGCCTCATTGGCGCGCGTCCAGCTTTTGCCCGTACAGGCGAGTGTCACATCTTCAATACGGACAGTTCCGGCGTCAGGATGCTCCAGAAAATTGAGGCACCGCAGGAACGTGGACTTGCCACACCCTGACGGTCCGATAATCGAGATCAGCTCGCCACGTTCAACATCAAGTGACAGACCACGAAGAATTTCGTTGCCATCAAAAGACTTGGCGATCCCGCTCGCCTGTAACACCAGATCAGTCAGTTCCAGACATCCCTTAACAAGACGTGTGATCATTATACCGTTCAGCCCTCTTAACGGACCTCGCACTGGCTATCGAGACCTTTCCTGCATGCGGGAATGAGAATTCACCAGATTGCAGCTTTTCAGACGCCCCCTTGCAGTTCCCGCGCTCAGAGGGTCTAAGCTGATGAGACCGTGAACCGGACAGAACGCTTCCCATGACGACCCAGCCGCCCGACCCGACAACACCTTCCGTGCTTCTGGATGTCAGGGATATTACGGTTTTCCGTGGAGACCGGCTGGTTCTGGATGATGTGAGCCTTTCGCTTGCTCATGGCGATGCCATGATACTCACCGGCCCGAATGGTGCGGGAAAATCCACTCTTCTCAGAACAATCGCAGGCCTTCGCAAGCCTGATGGTGGCACGATTGAGCGCTATGGAGCACTGGCCTGGCTGGGCCATCAGGATGCTCTCAAGCCCGGCCTGACGCTGGCGCAAAATCTTGCCCTGGCCGATCGCCTGGGTAGCGGAAGCATGGAAGACGTGTTGAAAGCCCTTGATCTGGCATTCCTGACTGACCTTCCAGCACGCCTCCTGTCCTCGGGGCAGAAACGCCGGGCAGCTTTCGCACGCGTCATGCTGTCAGGAGCACCCCTTTGGCTTCTGGACGAACCGACCGTTGGTCTGGACGTAGCGAGCATCGAACGGCTTGGGGCAATCATGGCCAAACACCGTGACAATGGGGGAGCCATGATTGTTACGACGCATGTTCCGCTCCCTCTGGATAACACGCGCTCGCACGAACTCCCTTCCCTTGCTCACGCTGAACCGCTCTGGCTGTCATGACCGCTTTCTTTGCCCTGATCGACCGCGACCTGCGACTTGCCTATCGGTTTGGGGCGGATACGCTCGCATCCCTGCTCTTCTTTATATTGTGTGGCAGCCTTTTCCCTCTGGCTCTTGGTCCTTCACCAGACCTGTTGCGTCATATGGGGCCTGGTATCATCTGGGTCTGTGCACTGCTCGCATCGCTGCTCCCGCTGGACAGACTTTTCGGCTCTGAACTGGAAGATGGCTCACTGGATCTGCTCATGCTCACGGACCTTCCAGCGTATGCCGTTGCCTTTGCCAAAATGATTGCTCACTGGCTGACAACTGGCCTGCCTCTTCTTGTTGCAGCGATCCCGCTTGGCATCATGCTGGGCGTAAAAGGGAGCGAACTCCCGCTTCTTTTGTTCGGGCTGATGCTGGGAACGATGTGCCTGTCCCTGATGGGTGGCATGGCCGCCTCAATCGTGTTGGGGGCGCGTCGTGGTGGCGTTCTTTTGCCACTTCTTGTTCTACCTCTCGCAACGCCGGTACTGATTTTCGGTGCGGCTTCGTCCTATGCCGGGCAGCTTGGTGCATCATCAAGCGCCGGATTCGACCTTCTGGGAGCATGCCTGTTTGCAATGCTGCCACTTTGCCCACTCGCAGCAGGCTATGGCCTCAAATCTGCGGTCGGTTAAAAAATCTCTCGATAAATCCATAAATTTTTTCGATTTGAACGTTTCTTGCCCGGCTTGAATAAGCTGAGCAATGAGGCGTTGGTTTTTTACAAATTATTCATCTTCATCATTTACATTGACTGTTAGCTTTAATTGAACGAATTACGCCATCAATAGCTTTCGTTTGTCTGCAGAAGAAGCGATGGGAGCAATTCCACTTCACTCTGCGAACAATACGGCGCACCCCCTGCATTCTGGATTTTCATCACATCATGGCAACATCTACACCCGCTTGGACAAACGGCGATCTCTACACGTGGGTCGGCCCAACAACCGGCGGCAACTGGAGTGACGTGTCGAACTGGAGCTACGATGGCGCACCAGCAACACACGTTCCTGATACGCAGACGAATCAAGGCACAGTCACCATCCCATCAGGTGTGACCGTTACCGTCTCAAGCGCGACGTCAACGCTTTCCGGCGTCAACATCAAGGTTGCAGGCACTCTCGACATTGCCTCCGGCACCAGCGCTCTGGCTGTCAACAATCTGGAAGTCGCTTCAGGTGGCACGGCCAACATCCAGCGCCCGCTGACGGCTAACAACGTCCTTCAGGTTGATAACGGCGGCACTGCGACATTCTCGAATGTCTCGCAGGACTGGTCTGGCTATCCGGGCCTCAAGCCATCGATCGCGACTGGCGGCACGCTCAATTTTGATAATTCCAACATTACGCTGGGCAGCGTCAGCGGCAGCGGAATTGCTGGCAACCTCAATATTTCCAATGGTTCGACCGTCAAGACGGCCAGCAACAGCACCACCATTACAGGCCCCATCACGGTCAACGGCGCAGGTACGTCCTTCACGGACAGCTCTGCCCTCCAGTCTACCCTGACGTTGAATGATGGTGCCAAAGCCACCATTACGACTTACCCGACTGACGGCACAAAGGTCGTTTTCGGAACGGGCAACAACACGCTGATTCTTCCGAGCGACCAGTACGCAGCTAATAAGCTGGTTCTGGCCAACCTGAAGGAAGGCGACAGCCTTGGCGTGAATGGTCAGACCGTAACGTCTGCCACCATGACCAGCGACAATGTAAAGCTGACCACGTCTAACGGCACAGTCAGCCCCAAAAGCGTCACCTACGACAGCAGCTACAAAAATGCTCCGACCGATAGCAACCCGGTCACGGTTAACACCAGCAATGGAAACGGCGTCATTTGCTTCCTCGCAGGTTCAATGATCCGCACGCAGGATGGGGAAGTTGCTGTCGAGACCCTGCGCCTTGGCGACAGCGTGGTTGTGTATGTGGACGGCCGTGAAGACGTTCGCACTGTCACATGGGCCGGACGTCGTCACATGACGGTACGTCCAGGTCCGTTTGCAGACGAAGCAGGCTACCCGGTCCGTATTCTGAAGGACGCCATCGCACCCGGCATGCCACACACGGACCTTCTGGTGACGGCAGAACATTGCCTGTTCCTTGATGGAAAGTTTGTCCCGGCTCGGATGCTGATCAATGGTCGCTCCATTCACTACGACACGAGCATCACGTCTTACGATTACTTCCACATCGAGACGGCAGATCACTCGGTCATCATGGCCAACGGCCTGTTGACGGAGAGCTTCCTCGACACGGGCAACCGCGGCGATTTCCGTCAGGACGGAAATGTTTTCAGCATCGGCGGCAGCGCCAAGAGCTGGAACGATGACGCAGCGGCCCCGCTCACGACGGACCGCACAACAGTCGAGCCCCTGTTCCGCGCAATCGAAGCACGGGCAGACATGGCAGGTTTGGTGTCTCCGGCTGACAGGGCAGTCCTGACACAGGATGCTGACCTGCATCTCATGACGGAAGACGGCACCATCATCCGTAAAACGCGTGAAACCAACGGCTATGCCATGTTCATGCTGCCGGAGAAGGTTCGCTCTGTCCGTCTGATGTCCCGCACGAGCCGCCCGTCCGATGTGATTGGCCCATTCGTTGATGACCGCCGCGAACTCGGTGTGCTCGTTGGCCAGATTGCCCTCTACGAGGCAGGCAGCACCACTGTGCTTCCCGCACACCTCGCCAAAGAAGAGCTGTCTGGCTGGAGTGTTCCTGAAGGAACGACCATGCGCTGGACCACAGGTCATGCCGCAATCTCGCTCCCGAGCCGGTCTTCTCACAGCATTGCCATGCTGGCTGTTCAGGTCCTGTCCAACAGCTCCTACCTAGTAGCGGCTGAAGACAAGGTCATTGCTCTGACCGCCTGATCCAGGTTTTCACGGCAAAACACGAAGCGCCAGCCCATCTAGGGCTGGCGTTTTTTGTTTTCCCACCTTCAAAACGCACCTGCCGTCTCGACGGCGATATGAAACCGCAGCATCATCGAAGGATATTTTCATATGAGAAGTCCTTCACATCATGCGGTTTTCCCTCCGACGTTCCCTTCTCTCATGCGCGGCTCTTCTGGGATGCACCTACGGGCTAACCGCTCAGGCTGAGCCCGGTTATTTCAGGGAGCCGTCAGTCACTGGGCAGACCGTTCTTTTCAGCGCGGAACAGTCAGTCTGGAGTGTGCCCCTGACGGGAGGCACAGCCCAGCGCCTGACCAGCGCGCCTCATGGCGCCAATGCTGTTGACCCGCAGCCTGTCCTCTCCCCCGATGGCAAAGAAATCGCATTTCTGGCAAATTTTGATGGGCCGACAGAGCTCTACATCATGCCAAGTTCCGGCGGCACGCCCCGACGCATGACGTTTGAAAACGCGCCCAAACTTCATATCGCAGGGTGGGATGCTCATGCAGGCATCCTGTACTCCATGCCGGACGCAACTGGCCCTTACTACAGCTACAATGTCGCAGCTCTGGACCCAAAAACGGGTGCAAAGCACGTTTATCCGCTTGCCAACGTCAATGACGCTTCCATTAGCCCGGACGGTAAATGGCTGTATGCTGTGCGGTTCGGGCTCGCGGTAACAGGCGATCATATGCGGGCCTATCGTGGAGGAGCACTCTCGCAACTCTGGCGGTTTGATCTTCAGTCCGGAACCGAGGCCGAACGTATCGGCACACGCACAGCGAACCTGATCCGTCCCATGCCGTGGCGGGATCGTCTGATCGTTATTTCCGATGAAAACGGGCGTTACAACCTGTGGAGCACCGCCACCGACGGGACAGATGCCCGACAGCTAACCCATTTTACGGATTACAGCGTTCTGGAAGCATCACTCTCAGGCGACCATGTTGTGTTCCGCAAAGGGGCAGACCTCTTTTCGCTTGATCTGACCTCAGGCGAGAGCCACCAGATCCCTGTCAATTTGGTCTCGGACAATGCACCTCGTGCACCGTACTGGCTGGATCGACCAACCCGCTTCACCACGTCGGAGACGATTTCTTCCAAAGGCGATGCTGCTATCTTCACGATGCGCGGCCACACGGTCGTGGCAGCAGCTTCCCCACGGCGTCTGATCGTCCTGCCCACCCCAGACAATGTCCGCCTGCGCCTCGCCCGCGTGACGCCGGATGGCAAATCCGTCATTGCGTTCAGTGATGCTGGCGGAGAATCTGCGCTGTGGCGTTTTGCGGCAGATGGCAGCGGTAAGGGAGAAGCACTCAGCCAGCCATCCTCAACCGAACCTGTCGCTCTCGAAATCTCACCAGACGGAAAATACGCTGCACATACGGATCTGCTGGGGCGCCTGTGGTTGCTCAACCTTTCCAGCAAAACTGAGAAGCTCGTTGATGATGCCACTCAGGACGGCACGAACGTTTTCGATTCCCTTTCATGGGCCGCAGACGGAAAGGCCCTCGCCTTCGTACGCACACGCGGCTCCAATCTGCGACGTCAAATTGCCCTGTATTCTCCGGAAACAGGACGGACGGAGTGGGTGACGAGCGATCGTTACGAATCCTATAGCCCAACCTTCTCCCCAGATGGGAAATGGCTGTGGTTCCTGTCTGATCGCACATTCTCGCTGGCTAACGGTTCTCCCTGGGGAGACCGCAATCTGGGACCGGCGTTTCCACATCGTACAGGCATCTATGCCCTCGCACTCCAGGCCGGAGAACGCTTTCCTTTCCAGGCCCCAACCGAGCTGGATCATGATGACAGCAAGGAAAAGAGCGACAAGAAAGATGAGAAGAAGGACGCTCCCAAGAAGCCTCTTCCCGCGTTTGAATGGAACGGGTTGGCAGATCGTCTCTATCAGGTTCCCATCCCTGCCGCCGATTATCACGGGCTGGCAGCCGCCAGCGATTATCTGTTCACCGTGGATGGTACGGACGATGACGCCAACCCTCTGAAGTCCATCCATATCGACAATAACGAGCACAAGATCGAAACCTTCTCGCCCAAGGTTGAAGATTTCAGCCTCTCGGCAGACGGCAAAACGATCATGACCGTAACCCCTCGCGCGAAGCAGGCACCCGAAGTTCTTCTGCTGCCGCTCGGGGCCAAGAAGCCTGATGATGTCGCAGGAAAAGCAGTCAGCTTTGACGGACTACGACTGCGCATCGACCCTGCTCAGGAATGGTCAGACGAATTTGTCGATGCCTGGCGCCTTCACCGTGATCATTATTATGACCGTGATCTGCATGGCGTAGACTGGAAAGCCGTTCGAGCCCACTTCGCGCCATTTGTGGATCGACTTGGAGACCGTGCGGATCTGGATGATCTGCTTGGCCAGATGGTTGCTGAAATTGGCGCCATGCACTCCCAGCTCCGGCCGGCACAAAGCCTCGAAGACCCGGCTGCGAACCTGATTGCCGGACTGGGTGCACAGATTACCCGCGAAGCAAAAGGCTTCCGCATCACACATATCTATAGAGGAGACCGCGATCTACCGGATCAGCAGTCTCCATTGGCTGCTCCGGGCGTTGATGCGCAGGACGGAGATCTGATTGTTGCCGTGAACGGACAATCCGCAAGCGATGAGCCCGACCTCTCTACGCTTCTGGCCAATCAGGCTGGAAAACAGGTTCTCCTGACCCTTCTGCGCAATGGCAAAGAACACAAAACAGTCGTGACAGCCGTAAGCTGGCGCAAGCAGAAGTCCTTGCGCGCACGGGACTGGGAAGTCAGCCGTGCGGATCTTGTGGATCGTGCGAGCCATGGACACATTGGTTATCTGCATCTGCAAGCCATGGTCGGCGATGACATGGAGGCGTTCGCCCGCGAGTTCTATGCCAACATCGACAAGGATGGACTCATTGTTGACGTCCGCGGCAATAATGGCGGCAACATTGACAGCTGGGTTCTGACGCAGCTCATGCGCCGCTCCTGGATGTTCTGGAGCCGCTATGGCAACGCTCCGGCCATTGACATGCAGCAGGCGTTTCAGGGCCATCTCATCGTGATTTCAGATGAAATGACCTACTCGGACGGTGAGACCTTCTCTCAAGGCATCAAGTCTCTCCACATCGCGCCGCTCCTTGGGGAACGCACAGCAGGCGCCGGTGTCTGGCTTTCGGACGGTGACCGTCTGATTGACAACGGCAATGCCCGGACAGCCGAGAATCCCTATTTCGATATGAACGGCCACTGGCTAGTCGAGAACAAGGGTGTCTCACCGGATATCGAGATCGAGAACATGCCGGTCGCCACCTTCAAGGGGCAGGATCAACAACTTGATGCGGCGGTTTCGTATCTGAAGACGCAGATGGCGGATCATCCGCGCCCTGCGCTCAAGGCTGAGCCTTTCCCGGTTCAGCAACCTGCTTCACCGCAATAAGGCAAAATAGTCCAAGGCCTCTGCACACATCTGCAGAGGCCTTTTTTATTCAGAGCATCATATCCATCACCTGATCCCGCCGGGAAAAACGGTGCATCAGCGCCGCCACACAATGCCCGGCAATCAGAACCCCCAAAATCCAGGCAGAAAACTGGTGCATGACACCCAGGATCGGCGCGAATAACGCAGTTTTCTGAATGAGCGCCGGCAGGTGCACCGTCCACAGCATCTGCACTGGCGCACCGTGGGCAGAGGCCATCAGCCATCCCGTGAGAGGTGTGGTCAACATCAGAAGATAAAGACATCCCTGAAGCACGCGCGCCGCAATACGCTGCTCTTCCGTAATAGTGTCAGGTAATGCTGGCGGCCGATGTGTTGCGCGCCAGGCCATTCTGAGAACAACCAGGATCACAACTGTCGATGCGATCTCCTTGTGAATGGAAAGCAGTTCTCCCTTCAAAGGAGAAGCCCCACGTGGCAGCAGGCGCCCCGCATAGAATCCAATCATCCAGACCGGGATAATGACAGCCGCCATGCCCCAGTGAAACAGGCGGGCCAGAAGAGAGTAACGTTGGGGCACGGGGCATCCATTTTCAGAAAAGGAAGAGCTTTGTGCTTCCTTTACCCTGTTTTCCGAAGCAATGAATTTTCATTCAGTGACAGAGAAGGATAGGAAGACCGGATATTCCTCCACAGGACCAGACCGTGATCCATTCCCTCTATCGTCGCATCACCGACCTTGCCGCCTCACCCAAAGCCGTATGGTGGCTTATCATTATCGCCATGGCAGAAGCGTCGGTCTTTCCGATCCCCGTTGACCTGATGCTCGTTCCCATGATCCTGACGCGACAGGACAGGGCCTGGTTTCTCGCAACAGTCTGCACTGTTTCCAGCGTAATAGGTGGCGTGATCGGATGGCTGCTCGGCGCTTTCCTGATGAAGCATATCGGTATGCCCATCGCCCATTTCTATCATGCAGACGGGCGCATTCTGGCATTGGAAGACCTGTTCCGCCGATATGGCATATGGATCATTCTGGGCAAGGGACTCACGCCTCTCCCCTACAAATTCGTCACACTGGCAGCCGGTGCGGCACACTTCCCGCTGCTGCCGTTCATCGCTGCCAGCATCACAACGCGCGGCGCACGCTTCTTCCTGGAAGCCGCACTCCTCAAGGCCTTTGGCGAACCTGTGCGCGAGTTCATCGAAAAGCGCCTGACGGTGATCCTGCTGATTCTTCTTGTCGTGATCGTTGCGGGCGTCGCGCTTGTTGAGCTCTTTTAGAGGAATAGTCACATCAGATGATGCGTTTATGGCATAAAAAATAACATAAATACTCTTTGAATATAACAGAATCATGTTATCGTCCGCGAGATCGTACTCACACGGTTATCGGTGACGGCTTTCCAGCAGGCCTGCCTGCTCCGTTCTCCTCACGTCAGAATGTCCTGCGCGGATGACATGAGGAGAAAGGAACTGCCGCCCTCCGAACGACAACCCGAACGCATATTCCCGCTGTCAAAGGAGCTCGCCATGTTTAGAAAACAGCCTATCTTTAGCGCTAAACGTTTTAACATCCTGCCTCCGGCATCACGCTCGGCAGGTGTGTTCAGTGGTATCGAAGCACAGTTTCTTGGACTGGCCTCCCCCGGGATCGTCACACTGCTTGGCCCTTTGGAAAGCACCGATCTGTCATCGTTGCCGTGTGAAGACACTCCATCCTCCCTTTCCTTCAGGAAGGCATGACATTCATGAGTGCCACAGAGCTTTCTCCACCCCATCGATCAGCCGTCACCAAATCCCGCATCCTCTGGGGCATGCCGGTGATGTTGTTGTGGGGTTATATCGCCGTTGCCCTGTACATGACGGGCGACGGCATCGAAGTTGCATTCCTTGCCAAATACGTCACGCAGATCGGCTTTACGCCCAAACAGGCAGGAATGCTCTTCACCATTTACGGTGCAACAGCCGCGATTTCGAGCTGGCTGTCTGGCGTACTGGCCGAAGTTTATGGCGCACGCCGCATTATGGCGATCGGCACCATCTGGTGGGCGCTATGCCACGTCGCGTTCCTCGGGCTCGGCCTCGGACAGCACTCCTTCCCGATGATGATGCTGTTCTATGGTCTGCGCGGCTTTGCATACCCGCTGTTTTTCTATGCGTTCTTCTTCTGGATCGTCCAGAAAACCCCGGATCATCGCCTGGCCTCTGCCATCGGCTGGGTCTGGTCGATGTTCACGCTGGGTTACGGCATCATCGCGTCCTTCCTGCCAAGCTGGACCATCCCCGCTTTCGGATTCATGCCGACCCTGTGGATGTCTTTGGCCTGGGTTCTGGCTGGCGGCGCACTGGCTTGCCTGACCATCCGCGAAGATCCCTCTGAAGCCAAGCCACTGGCAGCCAAGGTATCAGTCAAGGAACAGCTGATCGAGATCAGCCGCAGCCTGACGCTGATTGTCGAGAACCGCGATATTGCATTGGCACTCATCACGCGCGTCATCTGCAATCTGTCTCTCTTCGGCTTTCCGGTCATCATGCCGCTGTTCTACACGTCTCCGGAAGTTGGCTTCACCATGCCGCAATGGCTGCGGATCTATGGTGCGTTCTTCCTGGTTCAGCCGGTGACCAATGTGGTCTGGGGCCTTATTGGAGACCGGATCGGCTGGCTGCGTCAGATGCGCTGGTTCGGCTTTGTCGGCTGCGCAATGGCAAGCCTTGCCTTCTATTTCATCCCGCACCTGATGCCCGGCAACATGTTCACCGCAATTATCGGTGCCTTGTTCCTAGCTTTAACGCTCAACGCATTTGTGCCTATGGGAGCAATTTTCCCCGCTATTGCGCCCGATCACAAAGGTGCTGCGGTTTCCGTGCAGAACCTTGGCGGTGGCCTGAGCAACTTCCTGGGCCCGGCACTGGCAACACTGTTTGTGACCGGATACGGCACGCAGGGCGTCGTTTACATCTACGCAGCACTGTATCTGCTTGCCGCAGTCATCACCTGCTTCATCCGCTTGCAACAGCCAAAGGGAGCTTCCGCCATGGAGGTTTACTCTTCCGCCAAAGCGTCCGCGGTTCATGAAGAAATGGAAGATCTGGGCATCCAGACCCAGAAAAGCTAAGCCCCGGAAACAAAAAAGCCCGGCACTCAGGCCGGGCGATTTTCTGAAGAGACCTCGCATCAAAATGCTGATGCGAGGTCTTTTTTATTCTTAGTTCAGCGCCATCTGCTCATGAGCCAGAGCCTGTTCCGCGCCAAATGATGGCCACTCGGAATGCGTCAGCGCTTTCAGAGACGGCGATGAGAGCCCCATTTTATGCGCATACAGCCACGTGTAGGTCAGGGCGCGATGCACATAGTCACGCGTTTCCGTGTTGGGCAGCGTTTCCATAAAGAACAGCGGATCATGCAGATCGGCCGTCTGTGCACTTTCCCACCGGGCGATAGCGCCAGGCCCTGCGTTGTAAGACGCCAGAACCCGTACAAGATCCCCGCCCTCAGGGCGCGCCGACAAAGATGTATGGCTCGACTGAGAGGCCAGGTACAGCACGTAAAGCTGACCAATCTCCAGATTGGATGACGGGTTGTGGAGGCGATTTACCATGTCAGGCGGCACGGGAATGACAGCCATTCCATGGGCATCATATGTCTGGTGATGCAGTGTGATGAAGCTTGCTGTGATCGGCCGGATCTGCATCAGCCCATGCGCACCCGCCCCGGATGTAGCGGCAGCATCGAAATTCGATTCAACGCGCGTGAGGGCATAAACCAGAGCCGGGTTCATCCGGAAGCCATGATTGGGCTTGAGACGAGGCATCGGCAGATCCGCACCAGCCGCTTGTGGCCGGTTTTCCCCATTCATGATGAGCGACGCAAGCTGTTCGGACAGATCTTCAAATCCGGCAGTCTGGGCAACCAACTGCAAGGACCGGGACCGCGCACTATCAGGCGCCACGTCCGTCCACATCCGCCGCATCAGCGCCTCGGCACGTGCACGCTCGCCAATCTGAAGCAGGGCAAACAACTGTCGGCCCTGTGGGAGCGCACTGATGGCCTCGACGTCAATTTCCCCAAGAACCGGAACAGGATCATGGAGCGTGATTTCTGTTACGCTGTCTGGCAGGCGGGCATGACCCTTACGTCCAAGCTCCAGTGTCTGAGCGGCGAGCATCCCATAAAATGTTTCATGATGGTTCGCTGCACGATGGAGCCAGGACACATATGCCGCCATTGCGTGACGGCGAATTTCTGCACGCGCGGCCCAGAACGCCGCGGCTGCGTGAAGCTCGGGCGATGTAACTGGAGCATTTGCCGCCGATTCAAACAGCTCATAGGCCGCATCAAGATGTCCCTGACGCCAAGCAGCCAGACCAGCGACATAAGCAGGAAGACCAACCTGATGGCCTCCTCGCTCGAAGCCAGCGCAACCATGACGCAGAGCGCTCTGAGCATCTCCCTGTGAAAGCAGCCCCAGAGAAATTTCTCCGTAAAGCTGCCCTGCATAGGCAGGGGTCATGCCGGGCGTAATATCCACAAGGTGCAGTGCGCTGGCTGCGCCCTTCACACCCTGCATCACCCGCTCCTGAACCGTACGATCCAGAAGAGGATTACGGGTAAAGGCATGCGCCAATGGGTCCGCGGGGGAACTATTGGGCAGGTGAACGGTTTCAGGACGATCTTCAGGCGCCAGCGACCTCACAAAAGTCTGGACCTGAACGGAGCCTGCCGGAGCAGTCCTTACCAGAAGCCCCTGAATTGCAGGGGCGTCCGGTTGAGTTGAATAGTTTTTCAACCAGTCGCGAAGCTGGTCCGCCCCTGGATGAGCACCAGGCGCAAGATAGCGATCTGCCAGAACATCGCCCAGCAGGACGCGATCCGTAAGCAAACGCGTCTGCTCCATGGCTTCTTGCAAGTCACCACGACGCTGCGCCTGCAGGATCAGACGATATCGACTGGCCATAGTGGCCGTCAGAGGGTGTGGCAGCGATACAATGCCGTCCCCACCGAGGCTGGGACGGGCTTCTGCAAACGCTGTTTCATCGCCAGCATGGTCTGGCTGAGGCGGCAGAGTCTGCACACCGTCAGCACGCACCGGGGAAAAAGTTCCACCGGTCAGAATCAGCACACTCACAAGCAACGCTCGCGCCGTGCCACCTGAGATGAAAGGGGTAATCCTTCGCATAGCCGCCGGGTGCTACCCGGTTTCTGGCACGCTGGCAAGTTTTGGTTAACCAGAACAGAGCCTCGGACTAAGCGATGATATCGTCACACACTGGAACAATCCAGTGGCAAACACCTGTTTTCGAGTAGTTTTTTGCGTTTTCGCGAAGTTTTTTACAGGCTTAAATCAGGACTTATTTAGTTCTGTATTTTCCGCACTCAATCGCTCCATCAAAACCAGAAGATCCTGCCACGCATTCCGGCGTGCAGCAGGGCTGGCAGCGAGTTGTAACGGGTGTCGCATAGGCAGCAGAGCAACCGGTGCATCCAGCTCGGGAATCCGAATTTCCGTCCATTTTCCACGCAGCCGATTCAGCATGGCCTGATCCCCCAGAAGCAGCCGTAGAGGCGTTACTCCCATCGTCACCAGAAACGGTGGCCGGCACAGGGCGATCGTTTTCAACAGCAACGGACGACAGGACCGCATCTCCTGATCCGTTACACCACGCCCTCCTGGCGGCCGCCATGGAACGGCTGGTGCCATTGAGAGCACGGAGCGTTCCAGCCCTGCACTGGCCAGCATTCGATCCAGCAGCTCACCGGCACGCCCCGCAAAAAGTTCTCCTGAGCGATCTTCATCCGCGTCCGGCGTCTCTCCGATCAGCATGAAACGAGCAGCATCGACAAAAACGGGCTTGAGCCGGTGCGTTGCCGTCCGCGCCAGAAACAGATCATCAAGCGTTTCGCTCGCCCGAATCAGGGCAGGCAGATCACGTGCCTGTTCCAGCCCCGGCGAGACAGGTGCAGGCGACGGCACTTCTCTGGGTAACGCTGGTCGGGCGTGTAAGGTGTCCACTCGGGCAGGCAGACTCCGAGGCACATCAGAGAGGCGGTCAATCGTCTCTTCCGAAAGAACCTCGTCCACACCCCAGTCATATTGCAGCTGTAGCGCGGCAAGCAGTTCTGCCCGGCTCGGAACAGGCTGGGGTGTCATGAAAAATCCGTTCAGGTTGGCGTATGACCGCATGCGGTCTAGAATTGACCCATTATGCAGATCACGCGCGGCTGGCCCAGATCAATTCCGGTTTTTTCGCACTCGCTTCGCGCGGGTCTCTTGGCACTTCTGCTGGCGGGAACCCTCCTGCCCTCAGCATTTGCGGCCCCTCCTCCGGAAACACTGCCCGCTATTGATCCCGGGAAATCCCTGACCGGATGGCTGCTGGCGTCGAGCGTCATGATGCAGCGCGGAGAGATCGACGCTGCCTATAACGCGCTTTCACATGTCCTGACGTTATCTTGCCGCGATCTGAAGCTGCGCGAAGATGCTCTGCGCTACGCCGCCATGACGGGACATGAAGATGAGGCTGTGACGTTCGCCAAAACGCTTCCCGCCAGCGATATTGCCACCCTCGTCCTTGCCCAGAACGCGGTTACTCGGAAATCCTGGACGGAAATGCGCCAGACGCTGAGCCGCAACAACCATCGAGGCCCTCTGGTCTCTGTTGCAACGCCAGTTCTTCTGGCATGGGCGCAGGCAGACGAAGGCCATGTCGAGCAGGCACTCTCCACCCTCAACGCCGCTGCAACCTTCGCCCCTACACGCCGCTTGTACCAATTCCATGCCGCGCTGATTGCGGAGCGACTGCCTTCTCAACATCAGGCGGAACTTCTCTATCAGAAGACTGGCAACAGCCCCGATGATCCGCTGACACTCCAGATTCTTTACGCCCAGATTTATGGTGGCTGGCTTGAAAATCAGGGCCAGCATAAGGCGGCACTTGATGCCGCAGCTGCACTGGGCGTGAGTTCCCCTCTTGCCTCCATGATCATTGGGCCACTTCAGCATAACCTGAAAAAACGACCTCCCCTTTCTCCCTCTCAAGGTGCGGCAATTCTGAACCTGCAACTTGCCCTGATGATCACGGACGTTATTCAGCAGGAAGGCATTCCTCACGATCCGACCATCATCGCATTGCAACAGGCCCTCTACCTTGATCCCACCCTGACGGTTGCACGCATTTTCCTTGCCGACACCTTCCGTGACGGCAATCAGATCTCGAAGGGCCTCGAGACACTCAATTCGGTTTCCAGCACGGACTCTCTGGCAGCGCTGGCTGCCCAGGAGCGAGTCAATCTGGCCAGCCGCTCCCACGATCTTCCACTTCAGGCCGATGCGCTTCATCGCGCGCTGACCCTGCTTCCGGGTAACCCGCAATTTCTGGTTCAACTGGCTGAAGTTCAGGATCAGATGGGCCATCATGTCGAGGCGATCGATCTTTATACGAAAGCTCTCAAGGCCTCTCCTCCTCGCAAAGAGATTGCCTGGCCGATACTTCTCGGTCGCGCAATGGCCGCCCAGGAAAACGGAGACTGGGCCATGATGCAGGAAGATATGCACCATGCGCTGGAACTCGCCCCTGACCAGCCAGAAGTTCTCAACTTCGTCGGTTATGCCAGTATCGAACACGATATTGACCAAGACCACGCCTTACAGTTGCTTAAGCGCGCGGTGGAACTCCAGCCTAACGACCCATCTATTCAGGACAGCTACGCCTGGGCCCTTCTCAAGGCCAAAGGTGACCTGAAAACCGCGCTGCCCATTCTTATTCAAGCTGCGGAGCATGCCTCGAGTGATGCCGAAATCGGCTATCATCTGGGCGTTGCCTATTGGTATCTCGGTCGCCACACGGAGGCTCAGGATCAATGGAACCAGTCTCTGGATGACAATCCGCAGCCTCAGGATCGCACTCTCATTCTGAATGCCCTGCAGCAGGGCGGCCCACATCTCAAATCATTCGAACAGAACAAATGACCCGTCTTCAAGATACCGCCCACGCCAAAATCAATCTCTATCTGCATGTCACTGGGCGGCGGCCTGACGGGTATCATCTGCTCGACAGTCTCGCAGTCTTCGCCGGGGCAGCCGACACAATCAGTGTGGGAGAAAAGTGCGATCGGTTTTCTCTGTCCATTGAAGGGCGATTTGGCAAAGGCCTTGAAGCCGACGACAGCAATCTCGTTCTCAAGGCAGCCCGTGCGCTTCAGGCAAAAAGCGGCTCCCATGACGCATACCGGCTGACACTAAAAAAGGATCTACCTGTCGCATCAGGTATTGGCGGCGGCTCAGCGGATGCCGCGTGCACGCTGCGCATCCTGTCACGCGTCTGGAACGCAACAGAGTCCGATCTTTGCACACTTGCAGAACCCCTTGGTGCCGACGTTCCCGTCTGCGTTCGCCAGCAAGCGACACGCATGGAAGGGATTGGGGAAATTCTGACCCCAGCACCAGAAATGCCGAACGGTGGAATTCTGCTGATTAATCCAGGCGTTGGTGTCTCAACGCCCGATATCTTCCGCAGCTTTGCCGCAATGGGGGGTATCGTCCAGCGTACAAAACCGGTGCTCCCCAGCCAATGGTCGTCAATGCGGGACCTTGTGGATCTATTACTGCAAACAACGAATGACCTACAGGCACCCGCGATTGCTCATGCACCGGTTATTTCTGACGTTCTCACTGCGATTCAAAGTCAGTCGGATTGCCTTCTGTCGCGTATGAGCGGATCAGGCGCTACCTGCTTTGGCCTCTTCCCTACCCCACAAAAAGCCCGCGAAGCAGAAGAAGCTCTTACCCAAACGGCTACACGCTTGGGTTGGTGGACATGGAGTGGTCCATTCCATCAGAATTCTCCCGTTGGAACCCCCTGAAAAGAGGCGCTCGAGATGACTAGCAACCCGCGCATGCAGGTAACCCGCTCAGAAGACGGGCAAAAGATCATTCTCTCCTTTTTGGATGGAAGCGGCCTGACCGGTGACATTTCTCTGGACGAAGCCCAGTTGAACCAGTTGATTACCAGCTTGGGGATGGCACGCACCGCGCTACTGGAAAAGCGCCCGCCAGCGCCGATTGAAGGAGCGCGCTTTGCTCCCGTGTATAAAACAAACTGGGCTTTGCAGATTGATGCGCTGACCGAAGGGTCATTGCTGGCCTTTCAGCACCCTGCATATGGGCCCGTCGGTTTTGTTTTTACGCCTTCAGATGCGGAGCAGCTTCTACGCGGCCTCCAGAAGCATCGGACAATGGTTCACTCCCAACCTGGCGACGCTAGTCAGCCAAGCTGAGGGACACTTAGAATAGTTCTACATCCGCGGCAGTGAACGGAGCGACAGGGTGCCCTTTAAGCATCCCTCGAAGATGCTCCAGGGTCACTTGTTCAATTTCGTGACTAGCAATTGTCACACGCTGTACATCAGACTGCCTCGAAAGACGCAGGCAGAGCGCACTCATTTGCTCAAGCTCCTGCATCAGGACGTCCAGTCCCTGCAGAGAGCCAACCGCGTTTTGGCCGCAACCATCCAGCATGACGGTCTCAGCATTTCTGCATGAAGATGATGCCTGAGCCCACTGCTGTGCCATTCCTTGAAACAAAACAGCGAGTTTGATCTGACCCACAGAGTTACGCTCCACAGATGGGACCAAATACTGCCTCGATCCGTGATTTTAGCGAACTTGTGGTAAAAGGCTTAGCTAGAAAATTGTTTACTCCGGCTGAAATAGCCTGCTGTACCAACTCCTTATTGGCCTGCCCCGTCAACATAATGAAACCCGTTTTTCCGATCGTAGACGACGCGCGCACAGCTTTTAACAGCTCCAAACCATCCATGTCCGGCATATTGAAATCGGATATGATCAAATGCGTTGGATTTGCATTCAGATGTTCAAGAGCTTCCAGCCCGTTACGGACGCCAGAAACTTTCACAAAGCCTAACTGAACAAGACTGTTCCTCAACAGAGAACGAATGGATGTCTGGTCATCCACAAGCAGAACAGACATGGAGGAAGCAGAAATCATTGATAAGTCTCCATTTTGTAGGAATCGGCCAGCCGAAGAATAGCAGTGCCTATTTCAGGTAAGGGGAGTTGCGTCTCTACAGCGCCACACTCAAATGCAGCTCTAGGCATGCCATAGATGACTGAAGTCTGTTGATCCTGCCCGATTGTCTTGGCCCCGGCCTCTCGCATTGCCAGTAGCCCTCGCGCACCATCAGCTTCCATCCCGGTTAAAATGACGCCAACAGCTCGGGAGCCAGCTGATCGAGCGACAGAGAGAAAAAGCGCATCCACCGAAGGTCTATGGCCATTCACTGTCGGCCGCGGCACCAAATGGCAGATGTAAGACGCAGTGTTTTCATCATAAGCAATTTCCGTGTGCGCCTCGCCTCCAGGCGCAATCAAAATTAGCCCCCGTTCCAGACGACAAAAATCGGTCACAAGATTAACCTGAGGCCGAGAAATGGAGTTTAAACGCTGAGAAAAATTCTCAGAAAACTGCCACGGCATGTGCTGCACAATCACAGTGGGTGGGCAATCAACAGGAAAGCTTTGCAAAACCTCGGAAAGAGCCTCTACACCACCTGTAGATGCACCGATTGCCACGATGGCATCGCTTACGTCTTTTTTCACTGAGTGGGCCGCTGTTCGCGATAACGAAGCTTGAACCACAGCTTCTCCAAGCCCCGCAAACGCGTCCTCGCCTTGCAAAGTGGGCATTTTAGAAAAGCAGCTTACAGCGCCCATTTGCCGAGCCCGTTCTGTAATTTCCCCATGTGGAGATAAGAGGCTGGAAACCATAACAACCGGCATCGGGCGTAAACGCATAATCTTTTCAAGAAACTGCAGCCCGTTCATCCCCGGCATTTCAACATCAAGTGTCAAAACATCCGGCTTCAGTCGGATAATCAGATCCCGCGCCTCAAGAGGTGTAGTTGCAGTTCCAACTACTTGAATGCGTTTGTCTCTCTTCAATGAAAGCGTTATGAGCGCTCGACTTGTAAGCGAATCATCTACAATCAAGACTGATACAGGTAAATACGAGGAGTAAGGGCCGGAAATTTTATGGTGCACTTGCATCATACAACTTTTTTGTAAGCGTTTATTCCAATAGGGCGGAGACCCAATTCTTCAAAATTAGTTATTCTCTCAGAGTGACCAATATAAATTTCACCCTTGATGTGAAGACGACTAGACAGCCTTCTCCACAAAAGATCGGTCGTTTTTTTATCAAAATAAATTGTGACATTCCTACAAAAAATTGCATGAAATTTCGCTTGAAAAGGCCATTCACCAATAATATTTAGTTTTTTAAATAAAACTAAATCCTTAATATTTCTTGAAAAATAGAATTCCTCCCCAGAAAGATCACAAAATTTATTAAATTTTTCTGAGAAATTTTTTGGAATATTATTTTTGAAATAGATGCCATCTTGAGCTCGCCTTATCATCTCCGGATCAATATCAGTACCTAGAATTTTTATTTTTTTTATATGAGAATAATTTACTGCTTCAGCTGCTGTCATTGCAGCAGAATAGGCTTCTTCTCCACTTGAACAGGCGGAAGACCAAATACGAATTCCTTCTTCTCTCATTATTTCCGAATGGAAATCACAGCATAATAATTTATGCAAATAACAAAAGTGATGTTTTTCTCTAAAAAATGACGTAACATTTGTTGTTAACGCCGATATCATTTTGTCTTTTTCATATTTACCTTTTCTAGATTCTATTAATTTAAAATAATCATTTATATTTTCAGCATCAACCTCCCTGATTCTCCGAGAAACTACTGATTGAATAGTAGATTCTTTACTTTGATCAAGATGAATTCCAGATATTTTTTTTGCAATTTTTGAGATAGTTAATAAATCTTTTTTACTTAGAAGTTTCTTGTTATTAATCATTTATGCATTCTCTTATAAAAATCGACTCATTTATTTTGAATATATTCCTCTCATCAAAAGAAATAATTCCCTCTAAAAAAGAGCAATTTTCATTAAAATTTATTCGTCGCAAATCCTCCTTATGGTAAGATAGTATTTCCGAAACATCGTCGACAGAAAAGGCAATTATTTTATTATCCCCCTCCAAAATTATAATAGCTTTTTTTAAAATATTTTCATTACAACTATTAATTTTTTTACCAAAATTTATCAGCGGTATAACTGACCCACGAATATTTATAATACCTTCCACAAACTCTGGAGAGTTTGGAATAATGGTTGATTTTATCCAATTTCTTATTTCTTTCACATAAGATATATCTATAGAGTATTCTTGATTATTGGATAAAAAAACCAGACTTTTTGACATCTGTTAAATTCCAATTCCAGATAATTAGTTATAAAAAACTACCGATGCCAGAATCGACATCAATAATTAGCGCTACACTTCCATCTCCAAGAATAGTTGAAGACAAAAATCCGGATAGTTTTTTATAGTTTTTTTCTATTGATTTTATCACAAATTTTGATTGGTCTATTAATTCATCCACAACTATAGCATAGTTCGATTTTTTCTCATTTTGCAAAACTAAACATATCGATAGATATTTTTTCTCTTTAATATTTATAGGTATTAATTCATTTCTGTATAAATACTTTAACTCATTTTCTGATATTTTTAATATTTTCTTTTCTTCCAATAAAAAGGCTTCAACAACATAATTTGTTGGAACAATAAATTTTTGATTTCCAGATTTAAATATTAAACCATCAATAATAGAAAGCGTCATAGGTAAGGAAATAGAGAATTTAGTTCCTTTTCCGTCTTCAGAGAAAACCGAAATATTTCCACCTATCTCAGATACATTCTTCTTTACTACGTCCATCCCCACACCGCGACCAGACAATTCCGAAACAACATCAAGAGTAGAAAAACCTGGGGAAAAAATTAAATTTTGAATTTCTTCTTTTTCAAGATGAATTCCTGGCATGATAATTTTCTTAGAAATTGCCTTTTTATAAATTTTACTACAATTTAATCCGGATCCATCATCTTCTACTTCAATTATAAAGCGTCCAGAACGAATAAAAGCTCTTAAGTATAAATTTCCTTCATTGTTTTTATTACTATTTTTTCTAATATTTGGTTCTTCTAGGCCGTGATCTATGGCATTTCGGATCAAGTGCATTAAGGGCTCAGAAAGTTTTTCCAAGATTGATCGGTCAATCTCTGCTTCCTCACCTTCGATATGAAACACCACATGCTTTCCAGAAAGACGCGCTGCCTCTCTCACAATTCTGTTCATACGCTGAAAAACAGCTTTAATGGGATGCGCACGCATTGCCATTACATTTTCTTGCAACTCTTGGGTAAGCTGATTCAATTCAGAAACTGCGATATCAAGTGACGATCCGGGCAAAACATTACTTGATTGCATCTGAGTCCGTATCGCTCCCTGGTTAATGACCAGTTCGCTGACTAAATCTACGAGTTTATCTACTCTGCATGTATCAATACGAATTGTAGAATGCTCTTTATTTTCGTATTGAGAAACTCGATTCACTAATGCAGGATCGACTAAACCATCATTTGAACTTTCATGCGTCGGGATGGGTAAAGGTTGTAATTCTAAATTATCTTTGGAGAAGGGAGATTCGATAAACTTGCAGCCAAGGTCTCCCCCTGACCACTCAAATATCTCTTCAATATTCTCCCTGGCTTCAGGTGTCCTCAGAATTATTTTCCATTTGAGATAGCATACTTCTGCTTCAAAATGCGTCAGAGACGGAACTTCAGTAGCATCCAATTCAACCTTAATAATTCCTTTCTTCTGTAAAAATACAAGAAAATTTATTACATCGTCACCGTTCGAATAAAATGAATATTTTGGATTTATTTCAAAAAAGAACGTATTTTCTTTTTGATCTACGATATCTATTTTGACCGGCTGAAATTTAAATTCATCTATCTCTTCCGGTACCATGGAATTCAATATCAAATTTTGATCTGGATCGATTCCATCATTTAAATAATGGTTGAGATCAGCGTAGGTTTCATTCGAATCAGATAATGAGGTACCAAATCGATAAAATGAAACAATATCAGACAAAAAATCAGTCGCTTTTAAAAAAATTTCGACTGAACTTTGATCAATATCAAGTAGACCTGATCGAAATTTTTCCAGTACCTCCTCAAATAAATGAGCAAGACGTACCAGATTTTCCATTCCGAACGCTGCAGCTCCACCTTTAATAGAGTGAACTGAACGAAATATCGTATTTATTTTCGACAGTTTATCCGGAGACGTCCCGATGCTTCCGAGTTCGTCTTCAAGTACAGATAAGTGTTCCTCGCATTCTTGAAAAAAAACCTGACGAATTTCTTCCAAGCCATCTTGATCGTTCATGGTAACACTCGATCAATAGTCTCAAGCAAGCGATCTGCATTAAATGGCTTTAACAGCCATCCCGTGGCCCCGGATTCACGTCCTTTGTTGCGAACCTCTGAATTTCCTTCAGTCGTCAAAAAAAGAATTGGAACGTATTGCGTCTTAGGTCCGGATCGCAGCTTTTTAACAAGCTCTAAGCCATCCATTCGTGGCATATTCAGATCCGTAATAATAATATTCGGATCAAATACTTTCAGCTTTTCTAGAGCGTCCAATCCATCCTCTGCAGGACAGACATTATATCCAGCTTTCTCCAATATATTCCGCAGAATATTTCGGATCGTTCTAGAATCATCAACAATCATTATATTCATTGATTATTTTCCTTCTCAAGTAGGAAGGTGCCTCCCAACAATTCGAGAGCTTTCTGAAATTCAGCGGACGGATTTTGAATAAAAAAACGGGCTTGGCGCCCATGAGCTGTTTTTTGAGCTGAGAGTAAAATTTCGAAACACCGCCCCCCCAGACGTTTGACAGCGCCACCATCCAAAACAATATCTGTCGCTTGGTCTCTAAGCTGCTGCAAAAAATGCTTTGCAAATGCAGTTCCCATATCTGCCGGGAGACAAAGCACTGTCATCATCGAAACTCCTCCCAGCCGTCATCAGAGGTCTGAAAATCATTCGTTGAAAATAAAGAGGTCACGGGAACGATATTATGATCGACCTGCGCATGAACGGCTCCAAATACGTTCCGATCGCCGACATGAAAATGATGAACAATCTGCACCAATTCTCGCGCTTCTTTGCTGAGGTTATGGCTTGCAGCCGTCGCTTGCTCGACCATCGCTGCATTTTGCTGGGTATTCTGATCCATCTGGTTTACTGCTAGGCTAATTTCAGACAGATCGTTTGCTTGGCTTTGCGCAGCAGTCGCGATTTCTCCAATTAGCACGCTGATCTCACCGACATTTTCAACGATGGTCTTCATGGCAACACCAGTTTCCTGAACAAGGACTGTGCCTTTGCTGACTTGCTGCGTGCTGGACGTAATAAGATTTTTGATATCTTTCGCAGCATTGGCCGATCTCTGAGCGAGAGCTCGCACCTCTGTGGCGACAACAGCAAACCCCCGTCCAGCATCTCCAGCCCGGGCTGCCTCTACGCCAGCGTTTAACGCCAGTAGGTTTGTCTGGAACGTAATATCATCGATAAGCCCCAGAATTTGCCCAATTTGTTTGGATGATTGCTGAATATCAAGCATTGCAGCCATTGCTGCTGCCATGACATCTCGAGAACTCTCGGCGCGCTCACGCGTCTGGGTCACCACAATACTGGCGTGCATTGCCGCGTCTGCAGTTTTCTTGACCGTCTCCGTCACACTTCCAACGGACTGCGTCGTCTCTTCAAGCCGACTGACTTGCTGTTCCGTCCTATGGGCAAGGTCATCGGCGGCAGACGCAATTTCGGCAGATCCAGAAGAAATTGTTCCGACGCTATCATTCAGAGACATCAGAATTCTCTGAAGATCAGTCAGTGTCGCATTGAAATCTTGTCGAAGGCGCTCGTATTTTTCCGGGAAGACTTCCTCCAGTTTCTGGTCAAGGCGACCTGCTTTGAGGTTCTTTAACGCAGCCCCAAGTACGTCTATCATCTCATCGCGCGAGCCAGCTTCGGCCATCGCTTCACTTTGGGAACGATTAGCTTCTTCCTGAGCGTTCTTTATGGACGCCTGAGCTTCGACAGCACGCTTTTGACTTCTCTCCAGATCAGTTTGCAGACCTAGCAAACGTTCATGCACGCCAGCGAGATCAGGAAAAGGGTTACTAGAAGAGAACACATCCTGAACTGCCAGTTGAGACAAGCCGTACGACAGCCGCTTGGCTGGAAGAAACACTTTCCAAAAGATCAGAATGTCGGAGAGAATTATGCCCAGAAAAACTAAAGCATCTGGCGCAAGGCAATTTAAAATTCCGTAGCCAGACATTTCTCGTACGCGCCAGTACGCTGCTCCAAACAGCAGCATCATAGGAAACGCCAGAATTACGCACAGCAGCGGCAATGTGATGCCACTGCTCTCAGGGCGTACAGGCTCGCGCGAAAAGAACATTCCAGATCACCCTGTCAAAACAGAACCTGCCCCAAGTCCGCACGGCACGAGAGGCATGAAGGGCTGTTTTACCGGTGACTGATTTATACTCCGTTAACAGGGCTTTCAGAGATTACGGCTGCGAGGCTGTACTCTGGCCCGCGTCTGCAGCAGGAATATCTTTATCATGTTGAGCGTAAAGATAATCATCCCGAGAGATCCAAACCCGGTAATGCTTCAGGAAGTCACTACCAAGAAGAACATCGCTTTCTGAAAGATCATCAACAACATCCAGTCTGATGTTTCTGAAAACAATGTCCCCGATTTCCAGCGTAGAAAAGAAATGTCGGTAGATTTTTATAGGGTCTCGCGTGACCCCATAGCCTGGCATGACGGGATCATTATTCAGCATAGCCTGAGTGACCCCTGCCCTTCGTGCTGCACTCATTGTCACGAGAGTTGAGGAAGCACCTGTATCCAGGATGGCCTCGGCTGGTTTGCCATTAATCTTGATCTGGAGCCTTGTTTTCAATCCATCTGTCGAAGAGTGGGTAACGGGAATTTTGTGGACTGTTCCGTCCCACCCTGGGGTCGGAAACGAACAGTCTTCCGTGCGAACCAACTGGACAACATGATCAGGCACATCGACGATGGTATCGTAGTTTGCCAGAAATTCCTGCCCGAACAGCCCAACGACAGGCAGACCATCAGCATGCCCCCCAAACTTCCCACCGGCGATGACCGCAAAATTCTTGGCGCTGGATGGCCCCATTTCCAAGCTCTTGATGCGAACAGCCTGAACGAGTTCGCTGCCGCCTACACCCGTCATGGTACCGACCGGCCCCATAACTTCCAGTCCAAACGGCGAAATATAGGCACTTCCGATTACAGAAGTCGTAGCCCCGGTATCGACTATAAGAGCCGCCGGATGCCCATTTATGCCGGCTCGGACAATCGGCGATCCAGCCTCATTGATGATGGGCATGACGCCACTGATATACAGCTTGCAATTATGAGGCCCGGTAGGCGCGCAAGCCGATAGAACCCCTGAAAGGAGTCCAACGGCTCCCAATCGCTTCAACACCCGCATTACCGCACGTACCCAATCAAACGTTTCAAACAGTTACACTGTTCGCAGGTCACGTTTTTCCTGCAAGTCATTTTTTTTGTTCGAAAAAAGCATTTTTTTAAAAAACGCTCTTGCCACCCCCAGAGCACGCTGCTAAATCACCGCCACCGACCGAGAGGAAGCCAACACGGCCCCGAACGGACGGTCCAAAGATCGCCTAAAGCGATTTGCGGGTGTAGCTCAGTTGGTTAGAGCGCCGGCCTGTCACGCCGGAGGTCGCGGGTTCGAGCCCCGTCACTCGCGCCACTCTCCTTAAAGAGTGGCCACTAAATCCCTCCCAAAAAAAATCTACAGTAAAAAACGCGATTTTTCGTTTTTTATCTTTTCAGTAATTAGCGTTACATTTGGCTACTAAGAGCCTTTAATTTCGTAAGAAATTCTTAACCTCCCAAGCAGAAACTCTAAGCATCCTCTCATCTTCTCAGGATGCACTTATGTCTTCCATTTCTGCTCTTGGTACCGATTCCAATATGTCGGCGCTCTATGCCACAGCAACCCGCCAGAGCTCAAACGCGTCGTCCTCCTCTTCTTCCGCCGAAGAGACAACCACGACGACAAACGCTGATGGCACTGTCACCACCACAGTTACAGATTCGTCCGGCAATATTATTTCTGAAAGCACAACAAGCAGCACGTCTGGAGCTACTGACAAAAGCAGGAGCCTGGATACGATGGCCTGAACCGGCTCACTTAGGCTGTGAGGTAAACCTCCAGAACCTCATCCGGAGGTCCATCCATCCGGATTTTCCCATTTTCCAGCCAGATAACCCGCGTACACCATTTCCGCATAATATCTGGCTGATGGGTTGAAATCACCAAGATATCCGCGTGCTCAACCATGGCTTCCAACCGTTCCCGTGCCTTGTTCATAAAGGCACCGTCACCGGCCAGGAACCATTCGTCCATGAGCAAGATCTGCGGCGTCATGGCTGTTGCCAAACCGAAAGCCAATCGAACCGTCATTCCTGAGCTATAGGCTTTGACGGGCATATCCATATAACTGCCCAGATCAGCAAATGCCTCGACATCCTGATCCAATTGCGCCGTCTGCTGCTTGGAAAGACCACCGTGCAGCGCAAACAGGCGGATATTTTCGCGTCCTGTCAGCTCCACGTTCATGCCAAGGCTGCTATCCAGCAATGTCCCGATTGAGCCTTCCAGGCGAACACGCCCGTGTACTGGCTCGTAAATACCCGCTAGCGAACGAAGAAGCGTCGTTTTGCCGGCACCATTTCGGCCGATCAGACCAAGCCGCTCGCCCGGCGCGAGACTGAAGCTGATATCTTGTAAAACGCTAACAATAGTTCTCTCACGGCCATCCTGAACAAGATGCGCTGCCGGAGAACCAGGACGAAGACTGGATAACCTGTCCCCTACATGCCGCTTCAATGAGCGACTTTGGCCATGGTACAGGGGAAAATCGATCCGAAGCTGATCAACGACAATACTTGGCATTACATCAGATCCAGTATGGAATACGGGCACGCATACGACAGAACAATGCAGCAGCAGCAGCCCAAAGAAGGATGCCCTGTCCGATAGCAGCATACCAAAGAACGGGTCTGACCTCGTACCCCATGAGTGGGCCACGCATGACTTCAATAATGGGGTAAAAGGGATCGAGCAGCAGATATTGGCGCCCGGCATAGATCAGATCGGGCTTCCAGATCACGGGCGTGACGAAAAAGAAGATCTGCAGTAGTGACGCCATGATCGGGGCAATATCCCGAAAGCGGGCCCCCAGCATACCAATCAGCAAAATGATCGAAAAACTGTCCAGAAGCCAGAGCGGGACGCTCAGAAGCAGGCTCCAGCTCTGCTTGGGCCAGATATGATAGATGCCAAACACAACGGCAATCACGACCACGTTGTGAAGCAGCATCAGCACGTTACGGACAATCAGTCGAATGACCGGCAGCGTGGCGGGAATTCTTCTGGCATGGAATAGCGACGTACTCTGAGTAAAAGCTGTTGCCGCATCATTAATGACGCCGCTGACATACCCCCACAATACAATCGAAAGAGACAGGAACGGCAGGTAATGCGGCAGATCCATATGGAAAAGATAGCCGTAGACCACCCCCATGGCTGCCGTCATGATTGCGGTCGAAAGTGTCAGCCAGAATGGCCCCAGCACTGACCCGCGATAACGAAGCTTGATGTCCAGCCAGCCAAGAGCAACAGCCAGTGGCAGCAGCCGAAAGCCGGCCTTCAGGTCATCCAATGCGGCCCGGATACGGCCGAATCCCTTCTGCGGAGCCAGATCGAGTATGGGAGTACGGGAGTTGCTGTCTTCCATGGGCTTCTCCCTACCATGAAAGACGTTTCTGCCCACCCCTGCGTGCCGTCGAAACGACTGTCCGCAGATAAAAGAATGTTTTCCCTTGCATCTGGCCGCGTCCTCGCCGAAATGCTGCGGTCATGTCTTATGCTGTGAAGGAAATGTTCGTCACCCTCCAGGGAGAGGGTGCGCAGACGGGTCGCGCCTCGGTATTCTGCCGGTTTGCCGGGTGCAACCTGTGGTCAGGCCGAGAGCAGGACCGTGAAACGGCAGCATGCCGCTTCTGCGACACGGATTTTATTGGAACCGACGGTGAAGGAGGCGGCCGCTTTCAGGACGCTGCCACTCTGGCGGATACGATCGAACAATGCTGGCGAAGCGTCGCTGATGCTTCGGGCCGCCGTTATGTTGTGTTCACGGGTGGGGAGCCACTTCTCCAACTGGATGCGGAACTGATTGCTGCCGTGAAGGCACGCGGGTTTGAGATTGCCGTTGAAACCAACGGAACAATCGCCGCACCGAACGGGATCGACTGGATCTGCGTCAGCCCCAAGCCGGGGGGCGCCCTGGTCCAGAAAAATGGCTCGGAACTCAAGCTCGTATATCCACAGAACGAGCTTCCGCCCGAACTGTTCGACACGCTGTCTTTCCAGCACTTCTGGTTGCAGCCAATGGATGGACCTAACCGCCTGGAGAACACGCAGGCTGCTGTTGCATATTGTCTGGCACATCCGCGCTGGCGCCTTTCCCTGCAAACTCACAAGATGATCGGAATTCCATGAGCAACGCCGCCCTCGTCCTGTTTTCTGGCGGCCAGGATTCAGCAACCTGCCTCGCCTGGGCTCTGTCCCGTTTCGATCGTGTTGAGACGGTAGGTTACGCTTACGGACAACGACATCTTGTCGAGCTTGAGTGCCGTGACACCCTGCGCGCTCAGATGGCAGCCCATTCCGCAGAATGGAAAGCAAGGCTGGGCGAAGATCATACCATTGATCTGGCATCTCTTGGCGCCCTGTCCGAGACCGCTCTGACCCGAGAAGCCGAAATTGGCTTCAACGAAAGTGGTCTGCCCAATACCTTTGTGCCGGGTCGCAACCTGATCTTCCTGACATTCGCAGCCGCATTGGCTTATCGTCGCAACGTCAAGCATATCGTTACGGGCGTCTGTGAAACCGATTATTCAGGCTACCCGGACTGCCGCGACGATACGATCAAAGCACTACAGGTTGCCCTGAACCTGGGCATGGACCAGCGCTTCGTGCTGCACACGCCCCTGATGTGGATCGACAAAGCTCAAACCTGGGATCTGACGGAAGAACTCGGCGGAAAAGCGCTCGTAGATCTTATCAATCAGGAGAGCCACTCCTGCTATATGGGAGATCGCACACATCAGCACTCATGGGGTTATGGATGCGGCACATGTCCGGCCTGTCAACTCCGTGCTGAAGGATGGCGCCGTTATTGCGAGAGCAAAGCATGACCGCAGAACTCGTCTTTACGCGCCGTTTCTGCATGGGCCACAGGCTTATTACTGGCACCAGTGAAAAGTGTGCGGTTCCCCATGGGCATAATGAATATGTGAAGGTGACACTCCGGCCCGTTGACGAGAAACGACTGGATGGTCACCAGAACATGATCCTGCCATTTGCAGAGGCCAAAACCCGTTGGCATGACTTCGTGGACAACAGTCTCGACCATGCTTTGCAGCTATCGGAGCAAGACCCGTTGCTGGCATGGTTCCGGGATCACGAGCCTGAACGCGCACGCAGGATCGTCGTCACGCCAGGCGACCCCACGACCGAAGTCATGACTGCCCTTCTGCTGGCCAAGCTGACAGCCATTCTCGCCGATCAGGGCGGAAAGCTTCGCGTTCATGAAATTGAGCTTGAAGAAACCCCGACCAACACGGTCAAGCTCAGCGGCGATCCCTCATTCTATCTTCCGCAAGTCGAGCGCGCTGCCCAAGCCTGCTGGTGGAACCGGGCAGACATGAGCATCTCGGATCTTTAAAGCCTTTCAGCTTCGCAGAAGAGACAGGATCTCCATGCGGGCTGCATGGTCATGCTTCCAGGTTCCACGAGCAATCATTGTAACCGTAGTGGAACCAGGCGAGCGTACACCGCGCATACTCATGCACATATGCTCGGCTTCAATCACAACGAGAACAGCTTCCGGCGCCAGTACATCCTCCATGGCCTGCGCGACCTGATCGGTCAGGCGCTCCTGCAACTGGGGACGTCGAGCAAAACCTTCCACAACGCGCGCCAGCTTACTAAGGCCCGTCAAACGCCCGCCTGCCGGCAGATAGGCCACATGCGCCTTACCATGCACCGGAAGAAGGTGATGCTCACACATGGAATGGAAATGGATATCTTTGACGATAACAGCACCATGATGCTGGTCTGCTGAGAACTGCGTCTTCAGATGATCGCGCGGGTCTTCATACAGACCTTCGAACACTTCCAGATACATCTTTGCCACGCGCTGAGGCGTGTCATGTAAGCCCTCGCGTTCCGGATTTTCCCCGATCGCTTCCAGAATTGTACGAACTGCGCCCGCAATCCGCTCCTGCGCATCGGCAGGCCGAGACAAGCCTTCGAGCGGGCGCAGATCTTCATTGCTGGCTTTTGCAGCCGTGGCGTTCCGGTCAGTCATGTCGGGTTTCAGGCTCCTTCGTTCCCCGAAGCGGCACGATCCGGGTCACGCCGGGTCACATCTCCGCTGGTTCGAGGCAGGACTGCTAGCGCGTCCGCCACCCGACGTCCACCAATCACACGCTCTGCCGCTATTTCCGCCAGAGGTTCGAGAACAAACGCCCGCTCAAACACATGACGATGCGGCAGCGTCAAAACACGGTCAGAAATATTGCATTCATCATAATGAAGAAGATCAATATCGATGGCCCGCGCGCCCCAGCGGACACCCGGCAGCCGACCCAACTCCCGCTCAATCCGCTTACAAATCGCCAGCACTGCATGAGGACGCAGCGTTGTCTGACCCGTTACACACAGATTGACGAATCCCGGCTGATCGATCCCACCCCACGGTGCACTATCGTACAGGGAGGAGACGCTCAGAAGCTGCAAGCCACTCTCCAGAGACAGGCAATCTGTTGCGGCTGCCAGAATTGCCTCACGGTCCCCCAGATTGGCGCCCAGCGAGAACGCAACCTCATGAACCCGCTGGCGCTCAACTGTCGTCGAGGTTTCCGATACGGGATAGGGCACGGGTGCAGACGGCTTACGCACGGTCACAAGAACCTGCTCCACACGACCCAGACGCCTTACAACCTCATCAGCAATCCGTCCCGCCAGGGCCTCTATCAGGCCCATGGGCTTTCCGGTCACGATGTCAGAAGCGATATCGCACAAAGTGCCGTAGCAGACGGCCTGAAGGTAATCGTCTGTTTCGATAGCCCCTGAGAGATCTGCACGAATCTCGATATCAATGATGAAGCGTTGCCCGATCCGGTTCTCTTCCGGCAACACGCCATGATAGCCGAACAGACAAAGATCCCGAACAAAGACGGCAGTCAGCGGGGCGGTAATCATTTACAGTCCTTCAGGATCTGGCGCATTGCCAGCGCGTCTGCATGCTCCCGAACGTCATGAACACGCAGAATATCAGCGCCAGCATCTGCACCGAAAAGATTGGCAGCCAGGGTTCCCGCCAGCCGTTCATCTACAGGACGCCCTAGCAGATACCCAAACATAGACTTCCGGGAAAGCCCCAGAAGGACCGGCAAACCATACTCCTGTTTCAGAATACCAAGGGAGGCCACGGCCTGGACGTTCTGATCCTGTGTTTTTCCAAAACCAATTCCCGGGTCCAGAATCAGGCGGTCTTTCTTTACCCCGGCCTTCTCAGCCAGATTAAGTGAACAATCAAAAAACCGGCGCCAATCCGCCAGTAGGTCCAGTTGATCATCGCAATCATGCCGGTTGTGCATGAGAACCGCCGAGGCTCCCCTGTCTGCCACCACGAACGCCATATCTGGATCGGCCTGAAAGCCCCAGACATCATTGATAACTCGTGCGCCCGCCTGAAGAGATTTCCGAGCGACCACGGCTTTCGTTGTATCGACCGAGATTGGAACGCCCTCAGGCGCAAGACGGTTAATAATCGGCTCAAGCCGTGCCCATTCTTCATCGGCCGGCACTGAGCGAAAACCGGGTCGCGTTGACTCCGCCCCGATATCCAGAATGTCGGCACCGTCAGTGAGCATGGACCGGGCGTGTGCCAGCGCTGTTTCCGGGGCCTGAAAATGACCGCCGTCAGAAAACGAATCCGGCGTAACATTCAGGATACCCATCAATAAGGGCTGTCTTCCTGAAGGGGAGCCAGAAAGACGTGAAGGGCTATTTTCAGACGGAAACAGAGAGAACAGTTTCGATATACCTTAGTGCGAGAAGAGCCGGAGAATCCCAGCTTCTTCAACTGTAAGAGACCTGCATCGTAGTCCGCCCGCATGTGAACGGACAGTGGCGAAGTTTTCGCCTTGGCTACATGGAAGACGATCTTCACGAGAACGCCTCCATGCTCATATGACACTCAATTACGGCACTAATTGGGATCCGAAATTTACACTTTTCACATTCCCTGCGACGGCCCTTCCGGCACCGAAGAGCTTCTCTTAAGAATTCAGGATTTTTTAGCCTGCTCCAGGAAGGCTTCCATCTGCTCTTCATTAAGAGCACCTGGAGCAACGGCAGCCGAACCGAAAATAAACGTCGGCGTCCCGTCAAGATTGATGGCACGGCCCTGATCCAGATTGGTCGTGATCAGAGCGACAGTCGCAGGCGAGCTCATATCTGCTTTCAGGCGATCGGCATCCAGACCGTTTGCCTTCGCAAGCTCCGTGATCCGTTCCATGGTCGGCTTGGTGGTATCCGCCATCAGGGCCTGACGCATCACGTCATATTTCCCCTGCGCGCTGGCAGCGAAAATGGCCCGGCTATCCAGCACGCTGCCGCTTCCCAGAACTGGAATAACCTTTTCAACCAGACGGACATCTGGATGACGGGCCAGAAAACGATCAACTTCCGGCATCATGGCCCGGCAATATGAGCAGCGCGGATCAAAGAATTCCACCACGGTAATTTTTCCGTGCGGATTACCGCGAACAGCATAGTCAGGGGCCGTCTGCAGGTCATGCAGATGCGTTTTTACAGCCTCAAGAGCCGAATCCTGCTTCTGCTGCTCCGCTTTCTCTCGCAGGGAGCGGATGGCATCCGTCAGAATGGAAGGATCTTCTTTCAGAGCCTGCCGAAGGATCTGAACCACTTCGGCACGCTGTGCAGGCGTAAAGTTTTCTGAGGGGCTTCCCGAAGCGGCCATCGCAGCATTCCCGTAGGAAGAAAGCGCAGCAAAAACGGCGAAAACCGTTGCGGACAGGCGATGTTTCACAGAAGGCTCCGGATTGCAGAAGACGCGGCACCGTAACTGTCCGCGGCCATTAATGAAAGACTGTCACAAAGAGAAGCGCCCAAGACCTCTCCCACAACAGAGGGATTACCGTTATGACTGAGCAAACTGAATGTGAGGTCTCTTCCGAATGGGGAGCATCTCACTTGCCGGACCCGAGACCAGATAGTGGAGAAACGCCAGGTGGCGCACCGTCGAAACCAGATTTCCCTCCGCGGCTCCCGTAAGGCAGGCCGCGTGTCGTTCCACCTTCTGGCTTCGGTAGCCTCAGGGCTCCTGCTGACTGCCTGCTCAAGCATTCCTGGCTTCACGTCCCTTGTGGGCACAGCTCCTGCCCCGGCTCTCACCGGCAGCATCGGCACAGTGGTCGCTGACGAACCACAGGCAGCACTTGTCGGGCACGATGTTCTGGCACGCAAAGGCAATGCTGCAGACGCCGCAGTGGCCACAGCCATTGCCCTTGGTGTGACCCTTCCCTCCCGTGCGTCGCTGGGCGGTGGAGGCGCATGCCTCATATCCCAGCCCGGCGCCCCTGCTCAGAGCATCAGTTTCCTGCCTGCGGCAGGAAGCAGTGCAGGTGGCAATCGCCCGGCATCCACGCCTGCCACGCTCCGCGGCCTGTTCCTGATCCATCACCATTATGGCTCGGTTGAATTCAACGACCTGATCGCCCCCTCGATGAACCTTGCCAGCAACGGTATCACCGTGAGCCGGGCCCTTGCCTCTGATCTGGCGGTCGTACGTACTGCCCTTCTGGCTGACGAAAATGCACGGGCAATCTTCGGTCGTGGCGAAGCTGGAACCCTGACTTCTGGGGATACTCTGATCCAGCCTCGTCTGGCTGGCTTTCTGGAGCGGGTCCGGTCAGCAGGCGTTGGTGATTTGTATAACGGTGCCTTGGCGGACGTTTACAGCACAGCCGCTCAAAAAGCTGGTGGGGGCCTCAACACCAGCGATCTACGCAGAACGCTGCCGGTTGAGACAGTTGCTCTCACCACACAAACCAACGGCATCAGCGCTTCGTTCCTTGCGCCACCCGCTGATGGCGGCCTTGGCGCAGCCATTCGCTATACGACCGGTTCATCTGCCCAGGGCGCTGTCAGCGCCTGGCGCGCTTCGGGCGCAACGGATGTCGCTGCCGCACAGGCAGCTCTGGATAATGGCAAGACAGGAGGTAGCGCTCTTCCTGCACTTCCCGCCTCCACATCCTTTGTCGTCACGGACCGTAATGGCATGGCCGTTGCTTGCAGCCTGAGCGAGAACAATCTGTTTGGAACAGGCCGTATCGCTGGTAGCACGGGCATCGTGCTTGGTGCATCTCCCGCCGCGACACCTCGCCCCCTCCTCGCGGCGACAATTCTGAGAGACCGTCGCGGATTGAAGGCTGCGATTGCGGCGTCTGGCCAGAATGACGCTGCGGATGCTGTAGGCGATGCGGCACGGGCTGCAACTCAGGGGGCAGAAATTGCCCATTCCGGCGCAGGTCGCGTCAACGCAGTAACGTGCACTGACGGCAATAACTGCCACGGAAACACCGATCCGCGCGGCGCAGGCCTTGCCGCGGGAACAACGAACTGATTACCCGGTAAAGCTTCTTACAAGGCTCCCCGCCACCAGTGACCAGCCATCGACGATCACAAAGAAGATCAGTTTGAAGGGCAAAGACACTGTGCTGGGGGGGAGCATCATCATGCCAAGGCTCATCAAGACACTCGAAACAACGAGATCGATGACGAGGAATGGTAGATACAGCAGAAATCCCATTTCAAAACCGCGCCGCAGCTCTCCAATCATGAAAGCCGGCACCAGAACACGCCACGGTGTGTCCTCAATTTTTTGAGGCGGCTTTTCATGGGCAATGTCCAGAAAGGTTGAAATGTCTGCAGGCCGTGCCGTAGCGGCCATGAAATCATGAAAAGGCTGCGCAGACCGGCTTAACCCTTCCATCTCACCAACCTGCCCCGCCATCATGGGAGCAACGCCTGTATCCCAGGATTTCTGAAGCGTAGGCTGCATCACAAATAACGTCAGAAAAAGCGCCAACCCGATCAGAACGGTGTTCGGCGGCGTGCCCTGCGCGCCGAGTGCGCTTCTCAGCAGCGACAACACAATCACGATCCGCGTAAAGGCTGTCACCATCACCAGAAGACTGGGGGCAAGCGACAAAACCGTGATGAGGGCACTGAGCTGCACCAGCCTGCTGGTCGTTCCAGCCCCGCCAGACTGCCCCAGATCAATACTGACGGCCTGAGCATATGCCAAATGCGGGCACAACAGACAGAGCAGGAGCGCAAACAGGAGAAGGCAGGACTTCACGAGGCCTCCTCCAGTGCTGCAGCAAAACCGGTTCTGTCACCATGCCATTCCAGCAGCACATCCTGACTGCCACCAGTCAAAACCAGAACTTCGCGGCTACCGTACCGTATGACTGAAAGTCGCCGGGTGCGATCCAAGGCCATCTGTCCCACAAGAGACAGCCCCGCACCGGACTTTCCATGCCCTCCCTGGCGAGAGCGGACGGCCTTCAGCAAAGGCTTCAGACCGACAAGAAGCACTATTATGAACATTAACGCCGAACAGGCAGTTAAACCGTCATGGAGGGTCATGGCACCGTATTTCCTTCACTTTGGAAAAGAGTGCCGGACAAAGATTAATAGACGCCTAATAGCGGCTGGAATTCTGCTCATCACGCGCCCGATTATCATCGGAGGCCGGAGAATCATGGATGCTATCAACCATTCGTTAAGCACTTTCCGCCATAATCAACTCTATCGGGCCGAAACAGGGTTCTGCATGGAGGGAAACTGCAGCAATGCGCAACACGGACACCACAGCGACCAGTGGCACAAACCTGTTTGCCCTTGGTCAGGACCGTCTGAACTGGCTTCAGGCGCGTCAGCAGGTTCTTGCAGGTAACATCGCCAATGCAGATACCCCTGATTACACGCCCAAAGATGTCTCCCCTTTTGAAGCGGCATTAAGCCAGTTCGAGATCATGCCCACAGCGACGCAACCTCAACATATCGGCTCATCAGCCTCCGTCACGCATGTGCAAGACGTTGAAACCGAGCAGTCTCTGGATGGCAACCAGGTTTCCCTCGATCAGCAGATGGAACAGGTGGCAGACGTGAGCGACCAGCAGCATCTCGCAGTCAATATCTACGGAAAATACATGAGCATGTTTCAGACAGTTCTCGGCAAATAAGGGGAGCTGACCCATGAACCTCTCCAACACCATCGGCATTTCTGCCAGCGGGATGGATGCTCAGGCCCAGCGCCTGCGGATTGTGGCCGAAAATCTTGCCAACCAAGACACGACAGGCTCCACACCCGGCGCGGATCCCTACCGACGAAAAACCATCACTTTCGCAGAACACGTGGACAACGACACGGATCGTTCCACCGTCGATGTGCAGGAAATCGGCCGGGACATGTCTGACTTCCAGACGAAGTATGACCCGTCTCATCCAGCGGCCAATGCACAGGGCTATGTGAAAATTTCCAACGTGGATTCAATGGTGGAGATGATGGACATGCGCGAAGCCGAACGCTCGTACGAAGCCAACCTCAACACCATGCAAAGCACCCGTACCATGCTGTCCCGCACACTGGACCTGTTGAAATAACTCATGATCACGTCCCTTTCCCAAGCGCATAGCGCATACGCCCAAAGCCTTCAGAGCCGCTTTCAGACAGGAGTGACGGACGACGTTCCTGATGGCACGGCTACCTCGGGCGATTTCGGCTCTGTCATGTCGCAGGCGGTCAGCAGCGTCATCAACACTGGCCATGATGCAGAAGCACAGTCTGCTGCCGGGCTGCATGGCGGCGGGGACATGACCCAGATCGTCACAGCCGTATCCAACGCCCAGCTCGCGCTTCAGACGTCCACGGTCCTTCGAGACCGAATGGTGCAGGCGTACCAGGACGTTATGAAAATGACGATCTGACCAATGCAGGCAATCGATCTGGGCGCGATTCTGGAGCAGACCTTCATTGTCGCCCTCAAACTGAGCGCTCCGGCTCTCCTCACTGCGCTGGCCGTTGGTCTGTTGGTGTCACTCTTTCAAGCCGTCACGCAGCTGAATGAGAGCACATTGTCCTTTGTCCCCAAAGTGATCGCCATCGGTGTTGTCATGATGATGGCAGGCTCCTTCATGACCGCAACCCTGCTGACGTTCACGCGACATCTGTTTGATCAGCTCATTCTCGTCGGAACAACGTGACATCGTTTCCTTTTCCAACGGATCTGTCCGGACAAGCTCTTACAGAATGGGCCTTGGCGTTTGTGCTGGTTCTTTGCCGAACGGGTGCAACGGTCATGGTGATGCCAGGACTGGGGGAACAGTCACTCCCTATGATGATCAGAGCAGGAATTGCCCTGACGCTTACCTTCCTGATCCTTCCCTTGGTCCTCCCTTTGCTGAACACTTCGCAGCTCGACACGCTCGGCCCGATAGCACTCGCAGGAATGATATCTGTGGAGCTTTTCGCTGGCCTTCTGATCGGATGGATTGCACGCCTGATTACGATGGCGCTCCCTATTGCTGGTCAGATGATCGCCATGTTCATCGGCATTTCCAGCGTACTCCAACCAGACCCCGACCTTGGCTCCAGTAGCTCAGCGCCCGCACGCTTCATGAATCTGCTCGCACCTCTGATCCTGTTGATCACCGGTGCCTACCTTTTGCCAATTCACGCAGTGATTGGCAGCTACAGCCTCATTCCGCCGGGAGGGGCGCTCACGAACCATGCTGCAGTTCCACACTGGGCCATTCTGGGAGATGCCGCGCGCAGTATTATTCAGATAACGGGCAAGGCTTTCACTCTTGGCTTGGAACTCAGCGCTCCATTTCTGATCCTGTCGCTCGTCTGGGAAATGATGCTCGGGATCATGACGAGGCTGCTCCCAAATCTGCAAATTTATAATGCCGCCAACCCTTTACAAATGTTGGGAGGCATTGCGCTTCTGGGGTTAACACTCCAGGCCATCCTGACAGTCTGGCAAGGACAGGCTTTTGATGTGCTCCGCGCACTGCCGGGGCTTTGACGCGTGGCAGACGCAGAAGACAGAACAGAAGCCCCCTCGCAACAAAGGCTCCAGAAAGCCCGAGACGACGGACAAATCGTTCTTTCTCGAGAAGCCATAAGCTTTACTGTCCTGCTCGGTGGCCTCCTGGGTATTTTCGCGCTTCTTCCGTTTTTGGTGCCCAACTTTGTGCACAGCATGAAAAGTCTCATGGACAATGCCGGCACCATTTCGATGGTACAGGGCGGCCTTCTTTCCACAACACAACACACCATCACCGCAGGGCTTGCACTCGCCCTTCCCGTAGCAGGGCTCATCACGGCACTCACGCTCGGTGTGGGCTTCCTGCAAACCGGCTTTCTGATTCATCCCGGATCATTACTCCCCAAGATGTCCCGTGTTTCTCCTATGGGAGGTCTTAAGAGGATTTTGGGCGGCGGGACCTTACCGGATACATGCAAAGCGCTCGTCAAACTGCTGATTTTCGTAACCGTACTCTGGCACCTGGCGAAAGGCATTATCCCTGACGCCCGGAGTATGACAGGCCTCAACGCAAGCGCCATTCTGACGACTGTTATTCGTCTGGGGCTCAGTGGCGCCACAGGCATGATTTTGGCTCAACTTGTAATTGCTGGAGGCGACATCTTTTGGATGCGCTTTCGGCACACAGCCAAACTCAAAATGAGCCGGGAAGAGCTCAAGGAAGAATACCGAAATACTGAAGGCGATCCGCACGTTAAAGGAAAACTGAAAGCCATGCGCGCCAAGGTAGCCAGGCAGCGCATGATGGACGCCGTAAAAACCGCTACAGTCATTGTGACCAATCCAACGCACTATGCCGTCGCACTTGTTTATGAAAAGGGCGCATCAAGTGCCCCTAAGATCGTTGCCAAAGGTGTTGACGACGTAGCCGCGCGCATTCGAGAGCTAGCACAGGACCACCGCGTACCCATCGTAGCGAATCCTCCTTTGGCCCGCGCTCTTTATCCCTTGCCTCTCGAGAGTGAAATTCCGGCAGAGCATTTCAAGGTCGTGGCCGCAGTCATTGCTTATGTATGGAAACTCAGAAGGCCAGCCGGCAACCATTCTCCGATCAGATAAAAAGAATCTTCTTTTTTCTAATGCTACCCCCTTGGCGAAGCCTCTTGTTCTCATGATATGGTGACCAGAACATTTGTGAACACGACACCTCAGAACACGATGAAATTCTCTCCGGTGAGAGGTGCCCTCCTATGCGGAAGGCGTGGCAAGGTCTATCGTGTTCCTACCCACCAGCCATGAACGATTACGAGGATTGAATGGACAAGACCAAGGCGCTTGAAGGCGCTCTCAGCCAGATCGAGCGTGCGTTCGGCAAAGGGTCGATCATGCGGATGGGCCAGCGCCCGAAAGAGCAGGCTGACGTCATTTCAACCGGTTCCCTGGGGCTTGATATCGCCCTCGGAATTGGCGGCATGCCCCGCGGCCGCGTTGTCGAGATTTATGGGCCGGAAAGCTCGGGCAAAACCACGCTGGCACTGCATGTTCTGGCTGAAGCACAGAAAAAGGGCGGTACAGTCGCCTTTATTGACGCGGAACATGCGCTTGACCCTGGATATGCCAAGAAACTCGGCGTTAACGTCGATGACCTTCTGCTGAGCCAGCCGGATGCCGGTGAGCAGGCGCTGGAAATCGTCGATACTCTGGTTCGTTCCGGCGCCATTGATGTTCTGGTTGTGGACTCAGTGGCCGCGCTGGTCCCCCGGGCAGAACTCGAAGGCGATATGGGCGACAGCCATGTCGGCCTTCATGCCCGCCTCATGAGCCAGGCCCTGCGCAAGCTGACCGGAACCGTCTCACGATCGAACACACTGGTCATCTTCCTCAACCAGATCCGCATGAAAATCGGCGTGATGTTCGGCAACCCGGAGACCACAACTGGCGGTAACGCGCTGAAGTTCTACGCTTCCGTTCGTCTTGATATCCGGCGCATCGGCTCTATCAAGGACAAGGATGAAGTCGTTGGAAACCAGACGCGCGTCAAAGTGGTCAAGAACAAGATGGCCCCGCCGTTCCGTCAGGTTGAGTTCGACATCATGTACGGTGAAGGCATCAGTAAAGTTGGTGAGCTTCTTGATCTGGGCGTGAAAGCGAACATCGTCGAGAAATCCGGCGCATGGTTCTCTTTCGATAGCCAGCGCATTGGTCAGGGGCGTGAAAACGCCAAGCAGTTCCTACGAGACCATCCTGAAATGGCACAGGAAATCGAGCGTCGCGTACGTTCTGAAGCCGGGGTCGTGGCAGAAGCCATGATGACAGGCCCAGAGAGTGACGACGACGCATCAACTGAGGATTGATTTCAGCAAAAAGAGGCTCCGAGAAGGGGCCTCTTTTTTTGTCTGTCGGAAGACAGCAAAGCCAATACCAAATCGAAGACTGCGCTTTCTTGCCCTGTCTTCAGCCCAAAGCATTACAAGGCATAGACCTGATAGCTACGGGCCCTCCGGCAGATTAAAGACCTGAAACAGGGCATAAACAAAGGATCAGGCGAGCCTGATCCTTTTGGTCTTTAGAAGTTCTAAAAATTATTTCAGGCAGCAGACTTCGCGGGGCATAGCTTGCTGCGCAGACATGCCCATGTCTTTGCTCCCTTGATAATCGCTCTTGCAATGGCCGGAGTGGTTGTCGGCCGAAGCAACCGCGGATCATAGCCCGCAAAGCGGCGGTCATTTTCATCAAGGCAGAGCTGCATCAGGTCAGGAACATTGACGTCCATATTCGTCATGTCCTTGGCCCCAGTGACCGTGAAATTATTGTCCTGCGTGTGCTCTTCACCGCTCTCGTCGATGCTGCGCGCCAAGCCCATGCGCTCATACGCCAGGAATATCCAGACGCCGATAACACGCGCTTCAAACCATGGGCGCTTCCAGAACGGCATTGTCGCCCGGTGCCAGGCCAGCCAGTTCGCAAACAGCAGAATGTGACGGCATTCTTCCTGCATCACAGGCTCAAATGTCTCGATCAGTTCCGGCGGAAAGAGCCCCGCACGCTCAGCCAAGGCAAACAGGCCAAAGGCAAAGAAACTGTCTACACATTCAGAGAAGCCCGTCACCAGGTAAGCCCATTCCGTGTCTTTCGGCTCCACATAGGGAGGCTCAGGCGCCATCGGAATTTTGTAGGCTTCAACCAGCTTGGTCAGAACTTCCTTATGGCGATTTTCTTCCCAGGCATTGCGGGACAGAGCGTCCTTCATGTCCGGGTCATCAATCATCGCCGCATAGGCGGCCATACGGAGGCGTGCCTTACCTTCGGTCTGAACAGCAATATCCCAGATTGGCAGGGACGTGATGCGATGCAGCGTTTCCGGATCAAGTTCCGGCCAGTCAATGACCGAGGGCTTGTACGGATTGAACGTGTCGCGGAACATCTGCGCGACAGCCTTCTTGTGCTCTTCCGTTCCCGGCTTGAGAGGTCCCTTGATTGGGCTGCTCCAATGGCGCGCTTCATAATCGACGCGCTCAAGCGTCTTCTCCGACGGTGCGTCGGGAAGGTGGGAATAGATTTCGGCCAGGCTTTTCATGATAGTCTTCGCGGCGTGCCCTGCGGCACGCCGTGCCCCTTGGAGCTTGTAGTTTTACTTCAGGTCGGTCGCGGAGTGGATGATACGGTGAACAAGCCCGTAGTCGATCGCTTCTTTCGCGGACATCCAGTAGTTGCGGTCCGTATCCTTGGCGACCTTCTCGTAGGTCTGTCCCGTTTCCTTGGCGAAAATCCGGTTCAGACGCTCACGCATCTTGATGATCTCACGAGCTTCAATGTCGATATCCGTTGCCGGACCGCGCACACCACCCATCGGCTGATGAAGCAGGAACCGCGTATTCGGCAGGCAGACGCGACGCTCCGGGCGGCCCGCTGCATAGATCAGCGCACCTGCGGAGGCGACCCAGCCAGTACCAATCATATTGATGGGCGCAATCGAATCCACGAAGCGGATCATGTCATGGATGGTGTCGCCACTCTCCACATGTCCACCCGGGGAATTCACATAGACGTCGATCGGCTTGTCGGACGAACCGGCCAGCGCCAGCAGGCGCCCCGTCACGTCACGGGCGATCTTGTCGTTGATCCCACCAAAGATCAGAACCTTGCGCTGGTCGAACAGGCGGCTTTCGAGTTCGCTGATCGGGCTGTTCAGCGTCTTGTTGTCGTCTTCCGGAGCCTCTGGGGCATCGGGCTCGTCGTCCAGACGGGTAAGGGTCATTCTGGTGATGTCCATGTCGTTTCCAGATCCATCGTGCGTCTTCATCCCCCTATCCTGCTCTTCGTTTGCCTTCATGCCAAGTCCGGGAAAGACGAAGTCTCGCCATCCCGATCACGAACGGCTAGTCTCCGCCCTGTTCAGAGATTTGGCGAAGGCAGGAACGGCACAGTGGGTTCAGGGAACATGACGCATCCCGGGAAAGCGGTAACGCGCAGAAATGCGGGAAAGATCCCGTTCATGCTGCTGCTGGCCACTCCCCTCTTTGCCGGCTGCCAGCATCAGGACCCTGTCGATACGACCGCCGGGTGGTGGCATAGCTTCGAAGGCGGAGAAATTGCCAAGCTGCGTCCGCCTCCGCCGGGCCAGAACGAGCCCTACCCGCATGTAGGCCGCACCCCCACGAAACTACCGGAGATGCCGTCCCCGGAAGCTCGCATCAACCTCACGATGCAGCTTGAGGCTCAGCGCAATCTTGCCCAACGTGAAACCGCAGCACGTGGCACATTGCCGGTAGCGCCACCACCACCTCCCCGGACAGCCCCTTCCGCCGTTAATCCAACGGGCACGGACTCAGACGAACAAAACAGCCTGACCATGACCTCTGCCGGGCAGCCAGCGCAGGATGCTGCCGCAACAGATACAGCGACAAGCGCACCCGTAACGGCCGCCAAGGCGCCCGCATCGGCGAAAACTGTAAAGTCTGACCAGCAGAAGCAGCCAGAAGCAGAGCTTCCTCCCGTCATCGCCAAATCGATCCCGCCAACACCTCCGGGGGAATATCCGCAGATTGGCGCATTACCGCCACCGCCACCCCAGTTCCCTGGCTTTGATATTCCAATGGACGCCAATCTGAGCGGCCCGCTTCGCCCGGATATTGACAGTTCCACGCCCGAAGGAACGCTGATCCGCTTTCAGCCTTCCACAGATCATGTAGTGGGCGACCCGTCTGGAGATTACCAGCGCCTGCTATCCCATCGCGGCAAGCAGAAGGTGACGATTCTGGGCTTTGGGGCAGCCATGAGTGCAGATGCGGGGCTCTCCGCCGCAGATCAGGCGAGAGAAATCTCTCTGGGCCTTCTGCGTGCCCGGACCGTAGCTGATGCTCTTGTCAAAAGAGGGGTTCCGGCATCTGACATCAGCATTCATGCAGAAGCCATTGGGGACGGTGTCCGCGTACGAATTGGGGGCTGAGCCCTTCTCTGCGCCATACTCCGTAAAGGACTGTTCCTCTTACGGAAAAACCTGTCTATCGTGCCTCCTCCCTTAATCTTCTCACCCTGAGCTGGTCATGACCGAAGAGTTCCACCGCATCCGCCGCCTGCCGCCCTACGTGTTCGCTGAAGTGAACAAGGCCAAGGCTGCCGCGCGAGCGGCCGGTGAGGACATCATTGATCTTGGCATGGGCAATCCGGACAGCGCTCCGCCGGCTCATGTCGTGCAGAAGCTGGTCGAAACCGTGGGTGATCCGCGCGCGCATGGCTATTCCGTGAGCCGCGGCATTCCCGGTCTGCGCCGCGCCATGGCGAACTATTATGAACGCCGCTTCAACGTCTCAGTTGATCCGGAAACGGAAGTCATCGCGACGCTGGGATCCAAGGAAGGTCTGGCCAATCTGGCCGCCGCCATCACCAGCCCCGGTGACACGATCCTTGTGCCGAACCCGTCCTACCCTATCCATCAGTTCGGGTTCATCATCGCAGGCGCGTCCGTCCGCTCCATTCCAGCCACACCGGATGAGGACATGCTGCGCGCACTAGACCGCGCCGTGCGTCACTCCGTTCCGAAGCCGACAGCGCTGATTGTCAACTTCCCGTCCAACCCGACGGCATTCGTCGCCAATCTTGATTTCTACAAGGAAATCGTGGCCTTCGCGCGCCGGGAAAACATCTGGATCCTGTCGGACCTCGCCTATAGCGAGATCTATTTCAACGCAGATGAGCCACCACCATCCCTACTGGCCGTGCCGGGCGCGAAAGACGTGGCCGTGGAGTTCACCTCCATGTCCAAGACGTACTCCATGGCGGGCTGGCGCATGGGCTTTGCCGTTGGCAATCCGAAGCTGATTCAGGCCCTGACACGCATTAAATCGTATCTGGACTACGGCGCTTTTACGCCAATTCAGGTGGCCTCGGTTGCAGCTCTGAATGGCCCACAGGATTACGTGTCGGACATCCGCGCCATGTACAAAGATCGCCGGGATGTTCTGCTGCGTGGCCTGAGCGCTGCGGGCTGGGACGTTCCTGCCCCCGCCGGATCCATGTTCGCATGGGCCCCTATTCCCCCCGCTTTCGCCGACATGGGAAGCGTGGAATTTTCCAAGCTCCTGCTGAAAGAAGCTGGTGTGGCCGTCGCACCCGGCCTGGGATTTGGCGAATATGGCGAAGGGTTCGTCCGGATCGGACTTGTTGAAAATACTCAGCGGCTGCGTCAGGCGACGCGGGCCATCAAGAGCTTCATGAGCCGGCACGGTGCCGGCGCATCGACCGCTGACCTTCTTGGAGCTGCATCATCGTGAAACCACTGCGGATCGGACTGGCCGGACTTGGGACTGTCGGTGTCGGCGTCATTCGTCTCCTGCGGGAGAACGCTGAAACGATTACCGCCCGCGCTGGCCGCCCGATCGAAGTTGTGGCGGTTACAGCGCGCAGCAAAAGCAAGGATCGCGGCGTCGATCTGTCTGCCACCCGCTGGCATGACGACGCCGTATCCGTAGCTCAGGACCCGGAGATCGACGTTGTTGTCGAACTGATCGGCGGCTCTGAAGGCCCGGCGCGTGACATGGTAGAAACGGCACTCACGCGTGGTTTGCCTGTTGTGACCGCCAACAAGGCTCTGGTCGCCCTGCATGGTTCCGCACTGACACGCCTTTCAGCCGAAAATAATGCGCCTCTCCTGTTCGAAGCCGCTGTTGCTGGCGGCATCCCCGCCATCAAACTTGTGCGTGAAGGTCTGGCTGCAGATCGTCTCCACAGCGTGGGTGGCATCCTGAACGGCACCTGCAACTATATTCTCACGGAAATGCGCACGACTGGCCGGGATTTCGGAGATGTTCTGACCGAAGCTCAGGCCAAAGGCTATGCAGAGGCTGAGCCTTCCACGGATGTGGACGGATGGGACACGGCTCACAAGCTGGCCATCCTTGCCGGCATCGCGTTTCAGCCCATCGCATTCGACACTCTTCCTGTCCACGGTATCCGAGATGTGACAGCAGCGGATCTGACGTTCGCCAACGAACTGGGATACCGTATCAAACTGCTCGGCATGGCTCGTGCCAGCAAAGACAGCGGGATCGAGGCGTGGGTTCGCCCATGTCTGGTCCCCGCCAAGGCAGCCATCGCCGCCGTGGAAGGGGTATTCAATGCCGTCACCACACAAGGCCCGTTCAGTGGTCCTATCACCATTTCCGGCCGGGGAGCGGGCGAAGGCCCGACAGCCAGCGCCGTGGTGGCAGACCTGATCGATCTGGCCCGTGGTGCAGACCTTCCGGTCTGGGGCGTTCGAAACACACCAGCCCCCGTTGCCTGCACCAGCCTCGGGGAACTGAAGAGCGCCTTCTATATTCGTCTGGATGTGGAAGATCGCTCGGGTGTCATGGCTGATCTGACATCGGTTCTCCGGGACCATGATGTTTCCGTGCACTTTGTCTCGCAACATGATGCTGCAGCGGGACGTGCATATCTGGCCCTGGTGACTCATCAGGCCCCAGAAAAGGCTATTTCTGCAGCTATCACAGCACTTTCCGCGCTCCCTGTTGTTAAGGGAGCTCCCCTGGTGCTCAAGATCGAGGATTCTCTCCAGTGATCGATCCTACAAATGTTCTTCCCTACCGCGTAACTGACCGCAACCTGGCGCTGGAGCTTGTCCGCGTCACGGAAGCGGCTGCCATTGCCTCTGACCGCTGGACAGGCCGCGGCCTGAAGAACGACGCCGATGGTGCGGCTGTTCAGGCCATGCGCGCCGCCTTTGATACGGTTGCCATTGATGGCGTCGTCACCATTGGCGAAGGCGAGATGGACGAAGCACCGATGCTTTACATCGGTGAGAAGGTCGGCTCCGGCGGCCCAGCCATGGACATCGCGGTCGATCCGCTTGAGGGCACGAACCTGTGCGCCAAAAGCCTGCCGAATGCCATTACGGTGGTCGCCCTCGCCGAGCGCGGCAAGTTCCTGCACGCCCCGGACATCTACATGGAAAAGATTGTCGTCGGCCCGGACCTGCCGGACGATGTCGTCAATCTGGACTCTTCCATCGAAGAAAACCTGCGCAATCTTGCGAAGGCCAAAAACCGTGACGTGTCAGACCTCGTGCTCTGTACGCTGGACCGTGAACGCCACGAAGAACTGATTGCCCGTGCCCGTCAGGCTGGTGCCCGCGTTCAGCTTCTCAGTGATGGTGACGTTGCTGCGGCGATCGCAACCTGCATCGATGGCGGCGGCGTAGATCTTTATGCAGGTTCCGGCGGTGCTCCCGAGGGTGTTCTGGCAGCAGCCGCAATCCGTTGCATGAATGGTCAGATGCAGGGCCGCCTCCTGTTTGAAGACGATGCACAGCGTGAACGCGCCCGCGAGATGGCTGACGGAAAAGACCCAACGCGCCTTCTTGGTCTGCACGACATGGCCGCCGGTCACGTTTTGTTTAGCGCTACAGGCGTCACCACCGGCTCTCTGCTGAGGGGTGTGGAACGGGTCAGCCCAACCCGCGCCAAGACGCATTCGATCGTTATGCGTTCAAAATCTGGCACAGTTCGCTATATTGAGAGCCATCACGACTTCAGCCTGAAGACAAATCGACCATCCTGAATGGAGTAGCATGTTAGAAGACGATACGGGCCTGGTACTCGGCGTATCCCGCAGCGCAGGCAACCGTCGGTGGATCTGGCGCGATCCACGTCTGGCAGAGGCGGATAACCGCCTTGCCCTTGGAATGGCTCAAAGAGCAGCCATTCCGGAACTTCTGGCCCGTATCCTGACTGCCCGTGGTGTCACAGCCACGGAAGCAGCCTCCTTTCTGGACCCGCGTCTGCGGGATCTCATGCCTGACCCTTCCTGCCTGCAGGATATGGACAAAGCTGCTGACAGACTTGCTCAAGCCGTCCGCAAGCATGAACATATCGGCCTCTTTGGCGACTACGATGTGGATGGAGCCTGCGGCACAGCGCTCGTCTGTGACACCCTCCGGGAACTTGGCTGTACCGTCAGCACACACATCCCAGACCGCATGACCGAGGGCTACGGCCCCAACACACCAGCACTCGAAAAACTGGTTTCCGAAGGTGCAACCCTGCTCGTCTGCATCGATTGCGGCACAGCTGCGATCGACATTCTGAACGGCTTTCACGGCCAAACGGACGTCATTGTCCTTGATCATCACAAACCGGATGGTTCGATCCTGCCAAACGGCATTGTCGTTAACCCGAACCGCCTCGACTGCACCTCTGGTCTTGGTGCAATCTGCGCAACCGCCGTTGCTTTCCTGACCATGGTCGCCACCGTACGTCTTCTTCGGCGAGACGGGTGGTTTAAGGACGGACGCGTTGCCCCTGACCTACTTAAGCGTTTGGATCTCGCGGCCCTTGCCACGATCTGTGACGTCATGCCTCTTACCGGGCTGAACCGTGCACTCGTCATGCAGGGTTTGCGCGTCATGGCGCGGGGAGAGCGCCTGGGACTAGCCACACTGTCTTCTGTGGCAGGCGTGAAGGAAGAAGCCAGTGCGATGGCTTGTGGCTTCGCTCTGGGTCCACGCATTAACGCGGGAGGCCGTATTGCCAAGGCCAATCTTGGTTTGCGACTTCTGCTCTCCGAAGACGTCGTGGAAGCTCGCGCTCTTGCGGATGAGCTGGATAACGTGAACCGGCAACGTCAGAGCGTCGAAGCCGGCATTCTTGCTCAGGCGATGGAGCAGGCTGAACAGCAGATTGAAGCCAATCATGCGGTGATCTTTCTGCATGGTGAAACCTGGCACCCAGGTGTTGTGGGCATTGTTGCGGGGCGACTGAAAGAACGTTTCAATCGTCCGGCTTTGGTGGGCGCTCTCGCGGACGGAATTATCAAGGGATCTGCCCGCTCTGTTCCTGGACTGGATATCGGTGCCGCAATCATCGCGGCCAGACAGTCCGGGCTTCTTCTGACCGGTGGTGGCCATGCCATGGCTGCCGGCTTCTCGCTGGAAGCCGATAATGCTGCCACATTCCATGAACTACTGGACAACACGCTTTCCGAAGCCCGCGCTCTTCCGGTTCAGGACGCATTACGGATCGATGGCCTCACCACACTCAGAGGAGCCTCGCTTGAAGTCGCTGCTCAGCTTGCACGGTTGGCTCCTTTTGGACCCGGCAATGAAGAGCCCGTTCTGGCAATCAGCAATGTGCGATGCGTCAAGACTGATCGCATTGGCAAGGACGGAAACACCCTGCGCGTGATGTTCCAGGGGGAAGACGGCGGGACACGCCTGAAGGCACTTGTCTTCCGTGCGGGAGACAAACCATTTGTCCCGTTGCTGGAAGATCGGACGATGCCGCTGCTGCATCTGGCAGGGCATTTGAGGGTGGAAACCTGGCAGGAACGACAAAATCTAACTTTTTTCATTTCTGACGTTTCAAGTGCTTGACGGCACAAATGAACCCCCTTATACACCCGCTCACGCCTCCAGTCCCGTTCGTCTAGAGGCCTAGGACACTGCCCTTTCACGGCGGCAACACGGGTTCGAATCCCGTACGGGACACCAAGCTTTTCAAAAGCTTACAGGCACATTTCTCAAAATGAAATGACGCAGATATCCAGCTTTGATCGTACTCTGTACGGTCTCAGAGCTGGAATTTTCTGTTTGTGCCCAGCGTTTTGAACGAAGCTGAATGTTCAGACATTCCAATCTTATACATCCCCCCAAATTTTGCTCTGGCTCTGGATTTTCCATGAGTCTGAAACCTTTTTTAACTCTTGAGATCACGATTCCGTGTCATAGATCAGACATCTTTTGACATGGAGAACGTAGTTGTCCCGTTTCCCTCTGCGCATGGCCTGCAGCACTGTTTTTTCTATCCGTGGGCTCCTGATGATGAGCACAGCGTTCGGTCTGCTCGCAGTACATTCACAGGCGCACGCAGATGACGATGTGATGTCTCGCATGGAAAAGGAGATGCACCGCCTTCAGGAAGCGCAGGCACATGTTCAGCAGGAACAGGAAGAGATCAATCGCGATCTTGTCATGCTGCGCTCAGAGATGGCCAAGCATCATCACACGGTTCAGCCAGCAGACAAGACCACGACGAACACGACAATCGTCGCTCGCGGCACGCCTTCGAGGTCCGCCATTCATGGAGTTGCACCTCACGCGCTACAACTCCATTCGTCCCAGCACCCAACAGAACTTGCTTCAGAAGCAACATTCGCATCTAACGCCAACTCGCCTGAAGGACACGCTTCCAGCGCTCTCCCCTCATCAGACTCAAGAGACCGTGTTGCACGAGATCGTCGCGACCACGGGGTGACTGAATCTGGCGCCGGATCTGAACTGGCCGTGGTCGGGAAGCGGACAGAAGATGTCATGGTGCGCTTCGCTGAAAATGGTGTCGGCCCACATCCGCGTGAAACAATCGGCGCGCAGGCTGCAGGCGCTGTGGGCGACCATGGCGTGTTTCACCTTGGCCCTGTCACGCTCATGCTCGGTGGCTTTGTGGACATGGCAGCCGTTCTTGAGAACCGCCATGTCGCGTCCGGCACATTCAATTATTGGCAGGACATGCCGTATCCGAATGAACCGCGGTATCACACCAACAATTTTGAAGGGAGCGCCCGCTATAGCCGCCTCTCCCTCCTGGCACGCGGCAACATTAATTCCGAAGCGACCATTTCAGGCTTCTTTGAATCCGATTTCGGTGCTGGTGCAGTTACGACGGATCCATATGAAAGCAACAGCTATGCGTTCCGGATGCGTCAGGCCTATCTGGCCTATGATGATAACAAAGCTGGCTGGCATTTCCTCGGCGGCCAGGCCTGGAGCCTTTTGACGCCCGGCCGTATTGGTATCGTGGCCCGTCAGGAGAGCCTTCCAGAAACCATTGAAGCCTCCATGCTGGCGGGTCAGACATGGGCTCGCCAATGGCAGGTGCGCGTCGTGAAGGATTTCATGGACCATCGCCTCTGGGCAGGTTTCTCCATCGAAAACCCGGCAACCCTGTATGACACCACAGGCTTCACGAACACCAACGGCACGGTATCCCTTCCAAACGGCAACACGGCCACGATTGGCGAAAACGGCGTTGGTCTGACGAATGACACGGCAAACTTCTCAAACGAAATCGCGCCAGATCTGATTGGCAAACTGGCTTACGATCCCAGTTGGGGCCATTACGAAGTCGAAGGGATTCTGCATTTCCCGCATGATCGCGTGACCATCAATCATACAGGCCACAACAACACCGCCATTGCGGGTGGCGCAGGGGGATCGCTGATCCTGCCAATCATTTCAGGCAAGCTGGAGTTCCGTGCGGCCGGTCTCGCGGGATGGGGCATCAACCGCTACGGTTCAGTGCTGCTTCCGGATGCAACACTGAATGCCAAGGGAGACCCGGTGCCCCTCTTCGGTCTTCAGGCGCAGGCAGGCCTGATTGCACATCCCAACCCGCATATTGATGTGTATGGATATTTTGGAACACAGCGTGTGGGACATGCTTATTTCAATAGCGATGGCTCGTCCTACGGCTACGGCAACCCGCTGTACTCAAATGCTGGCTGCCTGCAGGAGCTTTCGTCCCTCACCTGCTCCGCCAATACACGCGGCATTTCAGAAGCGACAATCGGTGCCTGGTGGCGGTTCTTCAAAGGTCGCTTTGGCACTGTTGAAGGCGGCACTCAGCTCGCTTATGCACGGCGGGATATCTGGAAAGGCATCGGCGGCGATCCGCATACCAGTATGAGTCAGATCTTCTTCGACTTCCGCTATCTGCCCTTCCAGTAACGCACTCCCGCACAAAAAGCCGCATGTTCAACACACGCGGCTTTTTCCATTTTCAGCCCTTCGTCCAGTACCCGGACGCCTTGATCCACTGCGGCGAAATTCCACGCTCGTTTTCCAAAACACTTCGGATAGAGCGTGCAACGGATGCTTCCGCAGCCACCCAGATAAATGTCTGCGGCGCGATCTGAATGGTCTTCAGGGCACGCAGGAACGGCTCGGCCTGATGCGCCTGTTCGCTTGGACGATGAACCCAGACAGGTGTGTAGGACGCCTTCGTTTCGAAGGACTGTTCCTCTGAGGCATCTGTCACCGCAGTCAGTGTGGTGACAGGCGTTCCGGCATCCAGTTCCTCGACGCGCCTGCCAATAGCTGGAAGTGCGGTTTCATCCCCGATCAGAAGCCAGTTACGAATATCACCCGTAATGACGCGCGATCCTTTGGGGCCACCAATTGCCAGATGATCGCCGGGCTTGGCGCTCCGAGCCCAGTCCGCCGCCGGTCCGCCATCATGGTCCACAAAATCCAGAACCAGCGTCCCAGCAGCGCGGTCAAACACGCGCGGCGTGTAATCCCGACGGGCCATTTCGCCGTCATTCTGCGGGACAAATATCTTGATGTGATCATCCGGAGATACGCTTGGAAAATCCCGAAGGCTGTCATCCTGAAGCGTGATGCGGATCATGTGTGGCGTCACACGCCCGACGTCCACAACGGTCAGGTCACGGCGTTTCAGCTCATGCATGACGCGACGGATTTCCGGGGGAGCAATAATTGTGGTGTCAGTAACGGTCATCTTCTCATCCTTGAATTAACCCTGAGCAACGGGTCTGAGGACTGCATGACGACAGACGCACAGGCCCGGCACAGCGCAGGGGCTGTTCGGTTCTGTGCGTTGATTGACGTTAACGCTTACGGAAACTGGAGACGTCCAGCCTCGATGTCATCTCCAGCCACGATCTGACTGGAGCATTCCTTCAGCTTTTCCCTTTACTGGTCCTCGACGGAAAATTCGATAGGAACAGTGAGAGAAACTGTCGTCCCTGCAATCTCTTCCGGCGGCGGCGGGAACGGTTCTGCACGCCGGACAACCGCCAGTGTTTCTTCGTCCAGCAATGCAAAACCACCACTTTTCCGGATTTTTGCAGACAAAACATGCCCACGCCGATCCATGACGAAAAACAGCACAGGAGTTCCTTCCTGATGCTGCGCCAGAGCGTCTGCCGGATAACGCTTGAAGCGTTCGAGACGCGCCAGAATATCGCCCTGCCAGGTCACGGGCGCGTTGCTGGAATGACTCGCGTGAGAGGCAGACGCCGCGCTACTGCTCTGGGAGGGCGTACTATCGGCAGCAGGTGGCGCTGTCATCTTGTCAGCAACAGGAGCCTGCATCGGGACCGGTTTCACCGGCTGAGGTGGGCTCTTCGCTGTCTTCTTATGAGCCTTGACCTTCTCCACCTTTGGAACTGGCACAGGCGGATGCGGTGCCGGAGACGGCGGGGCATCCACCTGTTGAGGCGTATCCGGCTGCGGTTCCGGCGGCGTGACCATCTGCTGTGGGCCCGGATCAACATCCTGAGGAGGAGCCGGCGCAGGTGTCGGCATGGGGGACATGTCAATTGCAATGGCAGGCGGGGGGGCAGCACTTGGGGCCGCAACCTGTGGCGGCGCATGTGTCACGGCCCACCAGAGTGCGATGCCTGTCAGAACAGTCATGGCAGCACCAGACAAACCCCAGACACGGATACTCCGCTGGTCTTCGGTCTGCTGATACGACTGATACCAGTCCCGGAAGGTCGTGGGGAGAGACGCATGTGAAGAACTCACGGCCCTTCCCCAGCCTCCTGTCCCTGAAGCGTGACAAGCGCGACCTTGAGGAAACCAGCCTTCCGAAGCTGCCCCATCACATCCATCAGCGTTCCATAATCGACGGTCTTGTTCGCCCGCAGGAAAATCCGCTCTTCCTTATTCCCTTTGCTGGCTTTGCCGAGTGCATCAATAAGCTGATCCGAACTGACGGCATCTTCGCCCAGAGCCAGCGTATGGTCAGCCTTGACGGTCAGGAAAACCGGTTCATCCGGGCGGGGAGCAGGCGTTTCAGTAGAAGATGGCAGATCAACAGGGACGTTGACCGTCGTCAGAGGTGCCGCGACCATGAAGATCACGAGCAGAACGAGCATGACGTCGATAAACGGCGTCACGTTGATTTCGTGCGCTTCCAGCACCGCCTCATCGGCATGACGAATATGAATAGCCATGCCTGCGATTACTCCGCAGCAGCCATGAAGCGGACGACATTGCCGCTTGCTGCAAGCGCCGCGCGGGCCAGATCACGAGAGACCAGACGCATCACAAGTGACGTCAGATCCGCAACGCAGGCGCGACAGGCCGCCGTCTGGCGGGCCAGATGATTGTAAATCACAACAGCAGGGATGGCCGCAACCAGACCAAGCGCCGTGGCCAGCAGGGCCTCTGCGATACCAGGAGCAACAACAGCCAGGCTGGTCGCATGAGCGGCGGCGATGCCGGTGAAGGAGGACATGATGCCCCATACCGTTCCGAACAGGCCAATGAAGGGAGACGTCGCACCAATTGTGGCGAGCACGCCGGTGCCTCTCATCAGGCGGCGGCCTTCAGCAGCTTCCAGACGCTCAAGATGCAGGACAATCCGCTCCTTGATGCCGTCACGATCGGCAGGAATATCTTCCGAGCGGCGGCGCTCCGCTTCTGCGGCCAGCACCATGGCATGAGCGATACCCGCACCATCGCGCGTCCATTCTTCTCCCAGATGCAGTGTGTCTGCGTCTTCCAGCGCCGTTTCTGATTTTTTGAGCTGCGCACGCAGACGAATCAGCTCAACAGTTTTGGCAATGAAGATCGTCCATGTGACGACGGATGCCGCCGCCAGAAGCGTCATGACGCAGCGGACAACCGGCCCGGCGCCAAGAAACATCTGCCAGGGGGAGAAGGTAAGAGACATTACTGTGCCTGTCGGGGCGACACGCTGCGCCCTCCTGTCTCGGGGTTGAAACACGATGTCCTTGCAACAAACCGACAGTCGCCGCGCGCAATCCGGGCAACACGCGCCACATGGATTGCACTAGTCTGCAAAGAGCTTTAAAGAACGATAATGAGAGTCATTCTTAATTACAAGCAGGATTCTCAACCGCTTTGAAAAAAGCCCCAAGACCCGTCTTAGGAAGACCACACCCATGCTGATCCACATTCCGAATGTCCTGTCTCCTGAAGAGGTACGCTATTGCCGTGACCAACTTGAGACGGCGCAGTGGACAGATGGGCGTGTTACAGCGGGAGAACAGTCTGCAAAGGCAAAGTTAAACCTTCAGATCCCGCAGGACTCAGACGTGTGCCGTGAGCTTGGAGAAATTGTTCTGAGAGCTTTAGGGCGCAACCCAACTTTTAATAGCGCGGCCCTGCCCCTGCGAGTTTATCCACCACTTTTCAACCGATACGATACCGGAATGCATTTCAACGCACATGTTGATAATGCCATCCGCCCTATTCCAGGCGCTGGTTTCCGGATCCGGACGGACGTTTCCTCCACACTATTTCTGTCTTCCCCAGAAGATTACGACGGTGGAGAACTCGTCATCCAGGACACGTACGGCAATCAGAACGTCAAACTCCCTGCGGGCGACATGGTGGTCTATCCGTCTACCAGCCTGCACAGCGTTAACCGCATTACGCGCGGGAGCCGTTGGGCATCGTTCTTCTGGTCGCAATCCATGATCCGCGACGATACAAAGCGCGCTCTTATGTACGATTTTGACCGCTCCATCATCGAGACCCGCAAGGCGCTTCCCGATGATCACCCAGCGGTTCTGGGTCTGACCTCTACCTACCACAACCTTCTGCGGCAATGGGCTGAGCTTTAAGCTGGATTGCCCCGTTTTCTGAACGGGGCAATCGGTCTCGCATCAATGCTCGTCGTGATGATCGTGTTCTGATGGGCCATGCTGATGTCCATGGCCACCATTCTGAAACGCCATGGCCAGAACGTCATTCGTATTCTTGCCATTCGCCTCAGCAATCTGAGCAATCGACTGATCTTCAGATGTCACCGTCAGGCCATGCGCAGAGAGCTTATGGGCCAGCATTCCCCCATCCATATGCGCGAGTGGAGCGACCTGAGACAGGGGCGCCTGCGTCACCAGCGGTACCAGCATGAAGGCAACCTGCTTGTTGCCAGCATGGCCTGAGGACGATTGCGGCAGGAAGAAATAGGCTGTTGAAGCCAGTGCCACCAGAAGCGGAACATAGAGTGTTCCGCGCCGGGCATAATTGACGAGTGACGTCCAGTTCTTGATCAGATGCAGCGCGAACGGCACGAGCAGGACCATGCTCAGCCATTCATGCATCGGATGGAAAGCGCCGGGGCCCCAGTGGAAGAAAAGTGCCACCCCGGTAATGGCCGAGATCAGGAAAAATCCTGTCGTCAGTGGGGTTCCGTAACGGTTCATGAAAGTTCTGAACATTGAGCTTTCCAGAAAAGGACGCACACGCCCTGTTAGAGAATGAAAAATTCAGCCGGGCAGAAAACGGCTGACTTCCAGCCCGGTCCCGACGGAGAGCGGAACACTCAAGATCCCCGGCTGTGAGCGAACGAATTCCTGGTAGCGCCGAGCGTCTTCACCGCCCGGAATAACCATATTATCCGCGACCAGAACGGCGCCTGACCGCAGATGCGGTATCAGGGCTTCAAGGCACGGCACATAGAGATCCTTCCAGAGATCTAGGAGGACGAAATCAATGCCGTCCTTCAACTCTGAAATCATCTCAACCGCATCCCCGATACGATACTCAATGTGCTCTTCCACACCGGCACGCGCAGCCATGTCTCTGGCGAAGGCAACCTTCTCCCGCTCCAGTTCCATGGTGATGACACGACCGCCCGTCCGGCGTGCCGCTTCCGCCAACCACAGGGTGGAATATCCAAAAGACGTTCCCAGTTCGAGGATCGTCGGTGCCTTGAGGTTGCGCGCCAGAATGTTGATCAGTTGCCCGGTCTGCGGACCTACCGCCATGAAACGCTCGGACGCGGGGCGGGAAATCCCGTCCGCATGCTCCTGCCGTTCTTTCAGGATCCGCTCATAATAGAGATCCAGAACAGCATTCAGTTTATCATCCATGAGTATGCTCCTGTACGGCCAGCTTGCCGTCGCGCACCGTGTAATCCTTCTGATTATCCGGCCCGATCAGGGAGTTGGCGTAACTGTCAAACGTCATTGGCAGGGCGACAGATGTCTTCACAGGATGGTAATTCGCAGCGGAATTCACATCGCCATGCCCCGTATAGCGGGCGATAAACGGGTAAGGATAAACCGGTCGACTGGCAGTGGGTGTACCATTGGGCCGGGCATACGGCTGACTGGGCATCACCGCTGCATGGATCTGACCGCCCCCGGGTTTCCCTGCGCTTCCCGCCTTTCCCATGGACATATCGGACTGTGCGGTTCTTTCCGTCAGGATCGCGTTTGGTACGGCCCCGGTTTCCGTCCACGCCATCAGCGGAGAGAAGAAGTCCACCTGTGGGAAGCCGTCACCATTTCCACAATGCCCGACACCCGGCAGCAGATAGAAACGCAGGAAACGGTCCGTCAGGGTACGTCCCATTTCCTTCTGCACACCCTGATAATAGGCAATCGTATTGACGGGGGAAATCGACTGATCGGCCAGTCCATGCCAAAGGATCAGATGGCCGCCCCGACGCTGAAACGGATGAAGGTTCGTATTCTCGGCATTATAGAGCGGTGCCAGTTCGTTCATGACGTCGAACGTCGCATGATCGAACTGGAACTGCGTCAGATCCGTGGCCTTTTCGTTCACCTCTGGTGAAATAACATAGGCAATGGCAGACGCGGCAATTCCATTACTCATGCTCGCACCCGTTGGGGACGAAGGCAGCGCCCACTGCGTTTCAGAACCGGGGAATGGCCCGTGCAGAATATAGGACCGTCCGGAAGCGTCGGTTGCACCACTATAGATCCGGAGGGCTGCCTGTGTTTCCTCTGCTGTCAGGCAATGGGACGTATTGGCCTGACCGGCCGGACACTGCACCCACGCAGGATCGAAATGACAGGCTCTCGCCTCTTCCAGAATACCGTCCGCAACTCCCGACAATGTCGGGCAGTGCTTGACAACCGCGTCATGCAGGACAGAAACGCGATCCTGTAACAGGATGTTCGTGCCATCAGCGCGCTGGTTCCCGCGGACATTCCACGCATGGTAAAATGAGTTCTGCACCGTGAAGAGTGCGGCCGGAGCTCCAGCGGAAATGCCGTCAAAATCATCCGGGAAACGCTGCGCCTCCATAAGCGCTTCGCGTCCACCGTCCGAACAACCTACAAAATAGGAATATTTCGGAGCCTGCCCGTAAAACGCTTTCGTCAGTGCTTTGGCGGCGAGTGTTGTCAGATGATTGGCACGATATGCAAAATCGATCCGCTTCTGTGGGTCTTTGCCGAAGAAGCCCTGTTGTAATCCCATCATGGGACCAGTGTGACCCAGATCATCACCGGCCATGACAAATTCACCGTTCAAGGCGGGAGCGCAGGCGCCAGCATTGCTGACACCGACGCGGGTCATGCCACACAGGCCACCGCAACCGCCCAGCAGAAACCGCTGCGTCCAGTGTTCCATGGGCAAGTCAACTTCAAAGGAAATGGTCGGCGCAATCTGCCCGGTAACCTTGCAGAACTTGCCTTTTGGCGTTTCCAGAACAACCGCAACCTGATGATCAACAGACGCACCGACAAACGGTGCCAGATCCGTTTCTCCAAGCATTTCACACGATATGACAGGAGCAACCGAAGGCAGGCCTGCAATGGAGGCGGCCTTTGCAGACTGCACAATCCCCAAAGCCAGCATGATCGGAAATATCGCGGCCAGCAGGCTCCATACCGGACGTCGACAGTATTGGAAAACAGACCTCAAGACGCACGTCTCCATGAACAAGGTTTTGGTAGCCCGATCATATGACATCGCTTGCCCGTCCCGCGCTGCGACAGAAGTGTATGAATTTGTAAGCCCAATGCAGACGCCGCTACTCCGCACATAATCTTTCGCCGGACGAAAGCTGATCGAATGTGGTGGAGACAATGCGGGGCGGCTCTTTCTGTGCAAGCTGCCGGATGGCCTGTGCTTTCACGGCGTGCAAAGCAGAATTTTCACTACGCCCAATCAGAGCAATAATAGCCTGGGAAACATCCGGGAAACCGGATTGCAAAGCTCTCTGGAAACAGGATACCGCAACAGGGACATCCTGCTGTGCCAGCGCAAGACGTGCGAGATTAAGGTCTGCCCAGCAGTCCCCTCCTTCCGATGCGGCCTGAAAGAAAACTTTCGCGCCTTCCGGATCAGGCACCCCGCTGATGCCGTCTTCGTGCAAGAGCCCCAACATGTTGAGAGCTTTCACATTGCCTTTTTCGGCAGACGATACATAGAGCCGGTAGGCGCGCGCGCGGTTCTTTGGAACTCCGTCTCCCAGCAACAGAAGATCCGCCAGATTGAACATGGCCCACGTTTCTCCGCGGGCGGCGGCTGTCTCAAAATATGCGGCGGCCTGAGCAGGGTTACGCGGGACGCCCCACCCTCTTTCATACGCGCGACCAAGCATATTCACTGCTACCGGATGACCACTCCGTGCAGCCGCTTCAAAATATGGAAAAGCCTCGGCCAGCCATCCCCTGTCCACATGCATTTGGCCCAAAAGTAATTGGGCCTGTACCTGCGGAGGGCAACTCACAACTGGCATTTCGTTTTCAAAATCTGGACCAACGGGCTGTCCGCACGACGCCATGATATTTCACCGATACTCACCATAAAAACCCTCCCGGCCAATGACCGGAAGGGCTGCAAACAGTTCTGTCTGAAGCTCGCTTCAGAAATTGAGGCCAAAGCTTCCCATGAACGTCCGCCCTGACATCGGAACAGCGCGGCTTGAGCTGAACGCTGAACCATAATTCAGATGGTTGGTCAGATTGTTGGCATTAAACTGCACATGATAACGGCCGTAGTCGTAGGACACGATGCCGTTCAGCGAGAAGTTGTAAGGCATGCGCGCTGTATTGGCCTCGTTAGCCCAGTAGCCGGAGCTATACTGTGCACCGCCGCCAGCCTTCAGCGTACCCTGACCTGCTCTCAGCACCAGATGCGAAAGGTTGTAGGTGCTCCAGACCGAGAACGTATTGTGCGGAAGCTGGGGCGCCTGATTGCCATACATCGTAGCGCTGTTCGTCACTTTACCGCCCATATATGCGTAGGTGGCATAGATATCCCAGGCCTGCGTGATCTTGCCGGTCGCACTCAGCTCAACACCGCGGATCCGACGGCCTGTTCCAGCATCCTGGAAACCCGTGATGATGCTGCCATCGTCATCATACGTGTAAGAGTTGTTCTGGTTGATCTGAAACAGTGCTCCCGTCACACCAAGGCGCTTGTTGAAGAAATCCAGCTTGCTTCCAACTTCAAACAGATCACTGCGCTGCGGCTTCAGATCACGACCGTTGACCGCAACATCGCCGACGCTGGCCTGATTGGTAATCTGGGAAGACACATCCGTTCCGACAGGCTTGTAAGAGCGAGCAAACGTAAAATAGACGGTCGCGTCTTTGGTAATGTCATACATGATGCTGGCAGACGGACTGAACTTGTTGGAGCTCTGCGCCTGTGTACCAGAAGAGGCAGCCGCAGCACTCCAGTACGTGCTCTTATAGCTATCCCAGCGGAACGTTCCGAAAATGGACAGTTTCTTGGTGAGGTGAATTTTATCAGCCAGGAACAGGCCCAGATCACGGAAATCTGCGGTCCGATGCCCGCTGGATGGCCAGGTGATATATGTGCCCGGCGAAGAGTAATACGGGTTGCGGATGGTCTGGTTGTTCGTCCGGTTCACGTACGTGCCCATGATCCGGTCGTCCTTGGTGTAGTTGATATCCACACCAGCCCGCAGATCATGCTTCAGGAACCACGTGTCAAATTTCGAACGCGTCATCATAACGTTCTGAATGCCCCAGCCATCCTGCTGGTAAGCAGCACCACCGCCTGCACCATAGGCCAAAGACGGATTTCCGCCGGCAAGAAAACTGGAAGCACAGGTGCCGGAGCAGGCACTGGGATTGGTCGCTGCGTAATCACGATGATAATGGCTGAAACGCGTGTCGTTGCTGAGTGTCAGCCACTTTGCAATTTCAGTTGCGAATTTCGACGTGACCATGTGGATATTGGAATTATCCCGGTCAAAATTGCGCGTATATGTCGTGTTTCGGTTCAATCCGTGTTCGGTAATTGGCGTGTACGTATTGCCAATCTGGATCATCGGCACACCGTAATCCGGCGTTCCGCGGCTTCCGAGCCACTGGTAGTTCAGGTGATAAGTCGTTTTCGTTCCCAAACCAAAACCAAGATCAGCCGCCACGCCATAACGGTCTGACCGAACATTGTTCCGGTCTGTCACGTCCTGCTTGTTGTACATGCCGTTCACGCGAAGAGCAGTATGTTTGCCAAGCTGGTAATTGACGTCTGCGGACCCGCGATACTGCATCCCGCTTCCGATGGACTGATCCAGCGCGTAATGATTTCCCAGATGCGCCTTTTTCAGCGTCTGGTTGATCACACCGCCCACGTTGCCCGCACCGAAATACTCGCCACTCGGGCCTTTGACCACTTCAACACTTTCGGTGTTGAACGTGTCACGTACATAGGTGCCGAAATCCCGCAAGCCATCTTCGTAAATGTCGCCGCGGGCCTGCTGGCCACGAATACGGAACTGATCGCCATTCAGGCCGCCATTCCCCTCACCGGTAGACATGGTGATGCCCGGAACATTGGCCAGGGCCTGATCCAGCGTGAACAGACGCTGCTGTTCGATCAACGCCTTAGGAACAACGCTGATGATCTGAGGCGTTTCCCGAACGGTATCCGGCATACGCCCGATATCGAGTGTGGTGTTGTTCGTATTGGTCTGTTCCGGCGCAGCCGTGTCGGTCTGTCCGTGAACCTTGACAGCAGGAAGACTGACGGAAGCCGCATCGTTGGCAGCCCCGGCATCCTGGGCGTCTGCTTCTCCGGTTTCCGTCACGCCCAGCCCGGCCCCCAGAGCTAGAAGCGCCAGTTTCTGCCATTTGACGGTGGAGGATTGACCTGCCTCGGTGGAAATCAGGCTATCTGTCAGAGATCGCGGGCTGAGATGTTCGTTTTTCGAAGGCATGAAACCACCTGAACTGATTGGCCGACAGCACACAGACGAAACAGTCGCCAGCCTTGATCACCCGGAACGATCCCGCCGCCATCACCGCATTCAAGCGGACGGCTTATTCGGGAAATACATTCCTCCAAGACCATGCACATCACATCTGCATGCCGAAACTGGCGCTATCTTCCTCAGAACGAGTGCGAATGCAAATGATTCTCAACAATAATATAAAATATTCTTCAAACACATCTCACACAGTGCGAATTCGCCACAGTTCCTGCCGCACGGCATGGTGCACGGTTTCACGCAGCCAACGATGCAACTGGTCCATGTCGACGCGTGGATGCCAGGCCTGAAAAGGCCGAACGGGCGGCAGTTCGAACGGAAATTCGAAGCTGTCCAACCCCATGCGTTCAAGCGGAAAACGCTCAATCACAGTTCTGGGCAAAGGCAGAATGAGATCAGTTTCGCCAATGGCCGCGATCAGAGAATGATAGGTCGGCACAACCATCGCAATCCGGCGTGACAACCCATAGCGTTCCTTCAAGATCGCATCGATCGGTCCGTTCGAGCGGCCTTTTCTGGACACACTCACATGGTCGTACGCGGCCAGAGACTGGGGCGTTATCTTATCCTTCAGGATAGGATGGCCTTTCCGGACCAGCGCACTAAACGACGTTTCAAACAGGGTTTGTCGCATGATTTCCGGACTCAGTTCATCCGTCGCGCCAATATAAAGATCAATCTTGTTCCCCCGCAGAGCTTCGCTGGCCGTCCCTTCGGATTCCGGTGAGAACACGATCCGGCAGTCAGGGCATTCCTTTTGCAGCGCCTGAAGAATGGGGCGCCCGAACGCTCCCACCACAATATCATTCGCCCGAATGGTAAACTTCGGGGACATGGCTTTCAGGTTCAGCGTTGCGCCATCATTAAGAAGGTCATCCGCTTCCCGAACGAGCGTCTGCACACGATCCCGAATACGGTTCGCAAAGGCCGTCGCCACCATGCGCCGCCCTGACATGACAAGGATCGGATCCCCAAACACGGTTCTCAAACGCGCGAGATGCCGGCTCATGGCGGGCTCACTCACCTTGAGACGACGCGCCGCAAGGGAGACGCTCTGCTCTTCCACCAGCACCTGAAGGTAACGCAGGAGATCCAGATCATATCGGCGTCCGAGCGGCTGCTTGTCTGACATGCGACATCCTTCCTGCGTGTAACGGCAAACGTTCCTATGAGCATAAACAGGAACGATGCGGTCCAACATACAGAAATGAAAGACTTCTCGCTCACTCTTCCGAAAAGTGGAATCCTCACTTACCTGAAGTGAGGGTTTTCTGCGCCTGCTATGCCTCGATAGATGCGCTCAGACACCAAGAGAGCAGCTGATGGCATTACCTTCACAAACCGCAGCGCCACCCGCGCAACCGTCTTACATGCCCCCCTTCGGGATGCGCACCCTGATCGGGTGCCTTGGCATGTTGCTGGCCGTTCATGTTGCGGGGTTCAACGAACACATCACCGAAATCGGCCTGTCGGACATTCGTGGCGCCATGCATATCGGCCATGATGAAGGCACCTGGTTCATCTCGACCTACGAAGCCTTCAACATTGCCGCCATGGCCTTCACGCCATGGTTTTACATGACGTTCTCGATCTACCGGTTTTCGATTTTCATGACGGCAGTTCTTGCCCTGCTGTCCATTCCGCTGCCGTTCATGCCGGACATGATTTCCCTGTGTTTTCTGCGCGCGGCACAAGGCCTGAGCGCGGGATGTCTGCCGCCCGTCCTGATGACGGTCATGCTCAAATACCTGCCGCCGCCCATCAAGGTGTTTGGTATTGGGGGTTACGCCATGAGTGCGACCTTTGGCCCTAATCTGGGTGGCCCACTGGAAGCCTTATGGTTCGAGCATTTCGGCTGGCACTGGCTGTATTGGGAAGTCATCCCTCTCAGCGCGATAGCCATTGCCATGATGGCTTATGGCCTTCCCAAAGACCCCGTGCACCTCGAACGTTTCATGAAGTTCAACTGGCGCGGATTCTTCATTGGTGTGCCGTCCATTCTCTGTGTCGTGACGGTTCTCTATCAGGGAGACCGGCTGGACTGGTTCCGCTCTCCCATTATTTCCCACCTGACATTCTGGGGAGGCGCCCTGTTTCTGGGCTTCCTGTTCCACGAATGGCACCATCACACACCATTTTTCCGGCTCCAGTACTGGAAGAACCGTAACATTGCCATGTCGATGCTCACGCTTGTGGGTGTCCTGGTGATCTGTGGCCTCATGATGGAGGTTCCATCCACCTATCTGGCAGAAGTCCGGGGATATCGCCCATCGCAGACGGCACCTATTGCGCTCATGGTTGCCCTGCCACAGCTCATCATGCTTCCGCTGACGGCAGCTCTTTGCAACATGCGTTCAGTGGACTGCCGCTATCTGCTCGGCATTGGCATGAGCTGCCTCGGACTGGCTGCATTCCTCGGAACGTGGCTCACACCGGACTGGGTGCGAGACAATTTCTATCTTTTGCAGGGCCTCCAGATCGTGGGGCAGCCCATGGTGGTCATTCCCGTCCTGATGCTGGCCACGATGTCTCTCGGACCGGCAGATGGACCATTCATTTCCGGCATGGTGAATATGCTCAAAGGCATGGCGAACGCTGTTGCTGCGGCCTTGTTCGAAATCCTGCTCAGACGGCGTGAGCAATACCATTCCAACATGCTGCTCGACCGTTCCGGCAACAATGCGACGGCATTGTCAGGCTTGGGAAACCCGATTGAGAACGCCATCCAGAACAGCTCACCTGACAGTGCGCATGTCTCACGCAATGCGCTGCAGATCTTCCACACCTACGTGCATGAACAGTCCGTCGTGCTTGCTCTGGCAGACATATACCTCGTGATTGCAGTGCTGTGCGCAGCTTACGTCGTTCTGGCCATTATCCTGCCCAAACGCGTTTATCCGCCCGGTAAAGGCCCGGCGCCCAAACCTACACCCGCTCCCACCTCTGTTCCGGCGGCTCCCCTCTCCGCCCCCGCCCATTAAGATCCGGATCTCTCAGACATGATTTATGGAAAGCCTCTTCTTCTCGCCGGGTGTGCCGTCGTGGTGCTGGCCGGACTGGCCTGGAGCGCCGATCGCTTCTTTGTGGGTGATGGCGTGCACCAGAAGACCAATGATGCGTACGTCACGGCCGACTTCACAGCCGTCGCGCCGAAGGTGTCCGGCCGTATCGACCGCGTTCTGGCGGAAGACAACGAATACGTTCACGCGGGGGAAGAACTCGCCCACATCGAAGACGACGACTATCGCGCAGCGCTTGCAGCAGCCAAGGGTGATGTAGCCGCAGCCGAAGGCGAAGTTGGTAATCTACAGGCAGCCCTCGCACGGCAGGACAGCCTGATCGCCGCCGCAGCCGATACCGTCAAAGCCGACGAGGCCAGCCTTGTCTTCGCCCAGCAGAATGCAACGCGCTACCACAATCTGTCTGCCGGGGGTGCCAGTACTCTGGAACAGCAACAGGGCGCGGATGCCCGTCTTCGTGAAGCCATGGCTGCCATCGCGCGCGACAAAGCAGGCGTGGAGAGCGCGAAACAACAAATTCCCGTTCTTCAGGCACAAATCCAGCGTGCTCAAGGCGCTCTCCTCAAGACACAGAGCACAGAACATCAGGCCGAACTTAATCTGTCTTACTGCACCATTCCTGCCCCGGTTGATGGCATTATCGGTGAGCGTGGCGTCCGCGTGGGTGCGTATGTGCATCCCGGCACAGGCCTGCTGGCTGTCGTGCCGGTACAGAAAGCTTATGTCCTCGCCAACTTCCAGGAAACCCAGCTGACCAAAATGCAAACAGGTCAGCGGGCAACCATCTGGGTCGATACCTTCCCCGGTCATCCCCTCCATGCCCACGTGGACAGTCTGGCTCCTGCGACTGGCGTGGCCTTTGCGGCAATCCAGCCCGATAATGCAACGGGCAACTTTACGAAGGTGGTCCAGCGCGTACCGGTCAAACTTACATTCGATGCAGGTCAGCCTCTGGCGGCCAAGGTCCGCGTCGGCATGTCTGTTGAAGCGGAAGTCGATACAGCCTCACAGCCTGAGGGGCCCCACGCCCGCGACAACCGTTACGCCTGGCAGTGAGACACCCCATGCGCCTTTCTTTCTTCTCTCGGGTTACGGCCCTGCTATCCGTCACGGCCCTGACTGCGTGTACGGTTGGTCCGGACTATCACGCCCCACCAGATCACGCGCCCGCGCAATACCACCAGAGCGTTACACCGGCCGCGGATCATCCGACGCAGGCTGCACTCGATCCACAATGGTGGCGCCTCTACAACGACCCGGTGCTGACACAGCTTGAAGCTGACGTGGCTCGCAGCAACCTTGATCTGCGGACAGCAGCCCTGAATCTGGCTGAAAGCACCGCAGAACGACGGATTGCCAGTGCCGCGCAAATGCCCCGCCTGGATGGAGCAGCGTCCTACGCACGGGAGCGCGCCAGCACCAACGGTATCCTTGGACTTCTGGGAACAACCGAGCAGGCCAGTCCCGGTGATATTGCCAGTGGTGCGCAGGGATTTGGCCCAGCCGCCGCTGATGGCGCGAAGGGCAATCCTTCGTTCAACCTTCCCCAATACGGCTTGAGTGCTTCTTGGGAAGTTGATTTCTGGGGTCATGTCCGGCGGCAGGTTGAAGCCGCCACAGCGGCCATGCATGCAACGGAAGACATGCAGCGCAATGTGCTTGTCTCCCTCATGGCGGAGACCGCACAGGACTATATTGCGCTCCGAAATGTGCAGGCTCAGATTGCCATTACCCAGCAGAGCATCGAGATTGCCCATCACAGCGTGGACCTGACAACACTGCGCTTTACACAGGGAACTGCCACAAAACTGGATGTCGCCTATTCCCGTGGACAGATGCACAGCTTCGAAGCCCGTCTGCCTCCTCTGAAAAGCCAGAGCGTGCATCTGATCAATGCCCTCAGTTTCCTTGTGGCACGTGAACCCGGTGCCTTGGCCAGTACACTGAACAAACCTGGCATTATTCCGCCCGTCCCAACCAACATTCCAACAGGCCTGCCCTCTCAGCTCGCGGACCGGAGACCGGATATTCGCGCGGCCAAAGAACGCCTGCATGCTGCGACGGCGAGTATCGGTGTGGCGATTGCAGACTTCTACCCGCGCATCACATTGTCTGGCAGCCTGGATATTCAGGCACTCCAGTTCAGCGGACTTGGATCATGGGCGTCGCGTCAGTACGGCTTTGGCCCAACCATGACATTGCCCCTTTTTGAGGGCGGCCGTCTGACAGGACAGTTGCACCTTCGCAAGGCCCAGCAGAAAGAAGCCGCCATTGCTCTGCAGCGCACAATCCTCCGCGCATGGGAGGAAATTGACGATGCCATGACGGACCTCAGTACAGCTCAGGACCGCCAGAAACGGCTTGAAGAAAGCGTTACCGAGAACGAAACAGCCGTTCACATTGCCCAGCTACAATACAGTCAGGGGGCGGGCGACTTCCTGAACGTTCTCACCGCACAAAACGCGCTTCTTGCAACACGCAGCGCCCTTTCCGAGGCCAGAGCAGGCGTTTCCGTTTCAATGACACATCTTTACCGCGCTCTAGGGGGCGGTTGGGAAGGCTCTCTTTAAACACTCCGGATATTCCCAATCCGACATTCTGTCGTTCGGCTTCTCACCAGCCGGACGACAGATCTGACACCTTTTCGGTGCATCCTCTGCTGAGGATAAATTCAGCAAATCCATGAAATACCGTGCGCTAAAGCCCTTCTGTATTTCCCAGAAAGCTATTTCTGGCGAACAGAACGGTTTTGCCTTAACGCTTATGACCTGAAAAAAGGTCTTTTTGTGATATTATCTTTCAGATATACCTACACAAAAGAACGTTGTTAGTATTTTTTTAGTGTTTTCTCGCGACACTCGGATTTATGGTCAAGCGGGACAGGCTTAGTGAACACTTTTCAGGAACAGAATTTCGGAACTTATCTTGAATCACTCCAGGCATGGTCCGAAAGTTCTCACGATTCCTTTGTTCTCCATGCTCTTGATTGCTCGGCTATTGTTGCCGTAACAAATACTAAAGGAAAAATTCTTTCCGTTAATGAAAAATTCGTCGAAATCAGTGGCTATTCCAGGGCTGAACTGATTGGGCAAGATCATCGAATGCTTCATTCAGGCGTTCATGATTCCAGTTTTTTCCAGAAAATGTACCGCACCATCGCGCAGGGTGGCGTTTGGCACGGTGAAATCTGCAATAAAAAGAAGAACGGAAAATTATACTGGGTCGATACGACTATTGTTCCCCGATGCAATGAAAAAGGGAAAGTCATCAACTATGTGGCCATCCGCTTTGACATCACCGCCCGTAAACGTGCCGAACAACGCCTGACAGCAAACCGACTGAAACTGCAGGAAGCCGTCAACACTGACTTCCTGACCAATATCTCCAACCGCACATCATTTTCACAGTATCTGAAGGTCCTTTTCGCACAGGAACATCCAGACAACCGACATTTCTGCCTGTGCCTGCTCGATATCGATACGTTCAAGATCATTAATGATACATCGGGCCATGAGTCCGGTGATCGCCTGCTGAAAAAAATTGCAGGTCGTCTGAAGACCTTCCAGTCGACTGACTGTTTCATTGCACGCATTGGTGGCGACGAATTTGCCATCATCATGGTGTCAAACGATCCACAGATATTTGAAATCAAGCTTCAGAAAATTCTTGAGGCCATGCGATTTCGGTTTCGTAGCGGGAGTTTGACGCATCTGTGCAGCGCCAGTCTGGGATATGCCGTCTCAAAACTAAATGACAGTCGGAAGCGCGAAATTCTGCGCTGTGCAGACCTTGCACTTTATGAAGCCAAAGCAGACGGCCGCAATAGAATCAAAAAATATGCTCCCTTCATGAAAGAAAAAACGGAGCGTCGATCGCGGCTACGGACAGCCATGCAGGCCGCGTTGAAAAAGAAGCAGTTCAAACTTTTCTATCAGCTTGTTCTCCCTTTAAATCAGGAACGCCCTCCCTCCTTCGAGGCTCTCTTACGGTGGGATCATCCAGAGCGCGGTCTTCTCAGCCCGCAATATTTTTATGATGCTTTTGACGATGCGGAGCTCAGTATTGCAATTGGGAATTTCGTGCTGCGACAGGCTCTCACGGACATCCGGTATCTGCTGCAACACAAGATTCCTTTTGACCGCATTTCCATCAACGTAACGTCAGATGATTTCCGGGATCATAATTTTACGGAACGGCTTTTCCGTGAAATGAAGAAATATGCTGTCCCGGCTGAAAAACTGACAATCGAGATTACGGAAAAAATTCTCTTCGGCCAGCACAACCAGCATATTCTGGACGAACTCAAGAAACTCAATCGCGCAGGCGTCCAGATTTCACTGGATGACTTCGGAACCGGCTTTGCATCTCTCACCCATCTCCGAACCGTGACATTCGATCATATCAAGATCGACCGCGTCTTTACCTCAGGCGTCACGGAACGCGGTATCGATACGGCCATTATCCAAGGTGTTATCGATATTGTTCACAGCATGAACCGTGTTGTTGTCGCTGAAGGCGTAGAAACAGCTGAGCAAGCGGAAGAACTGCGTCTGATGGGATGTGACTTTTTGCAAGGCTGGCATTTTTCAAAAGCCGTTCCCTTGTCTCAAATCCCACACGTTCTGAATATGGACGGCCCCCCCTGGATCAGAAGTGAATCCATCGTCCCTGAAATGGATGTTGCAGAATAGGCCTTTTCAGCCGCGTTCCATACAAAAACGGAGGCAGACTGCTTTCGCAGCTGCCCCCGCTCCTAACTCGGGATATTTCAGACAATCAGAACCGCTGATCAATACCGGTCAGGATTGTACGACGCAGACCATACTGTGGCGCACCAACGCCAATTCCACTGCCATCACGCAGAAGATACGTCTTGTCGAACAGGTTCGTCACATCCAGACGAACCTGCGTCTGCTTCAGGAATGGAACGTGGAACAGATCCTTGAAAGACTGGACCAGAGACAGGTTGAACGTCGCATATTGCGGGACAGAAGCACCATTCGGCGTCGCCCCATCCGCTCTCAGACCACTTCCATAAACCATCGTTGCTGACAGACGCAGCGGATGACCAGTTCTGTAGAAAGCCGTGTAGCTCGTCCCCGCAGAAGCCGTCCAACGCTGGTCATGATCAAGATGGACCCAGTGCTTCTTGATATACGACAGATCTTCCGGATCGAAGTTCCATTCACCAGACACCACATCCTTGCCAATGGCGCGCGACCAGGAGAAGTTGCCGTAAACACTGAAGGCACCCCGTGTGTAGTCCGTTGAGAACTCGTACCCGTGGACCTGTCCGCGACGATAGTTGAACACAGACAGGATGACTGGGGAGCCGAACTGCCCTTCATCGATCATGTTCTTCGCCAGCTTGACGTAGGCATCAAACGATGCGTGCCAGCCCGGCAGGATCGTCTGGGAGAAACCAGCATCGAAGTAATGGTCGCGCTCAGCCTTGACCGTGCTGTTTTTGTAGTTGGCAGGCTGTGCAGACGTTCCCGTGTATTTGTACAGGGCCGTTCCGGTCACGAGTTCGAACGGCGGCGGCGTGAAGTAACGGGAATAGCCCGCGTGGAAGGTTCCACCATGCCAAGGCTTATAAACGATATTGATGCGCGGGCTGACCTGCTTTGAATGGGTGTATTCATCCACACCATCAAAGCGCAGACCGTAATTGATGGTCAGGTTCTTGATAGGGCGCCATTCATCCTGAGCGTACAGGCCATACATCCAGCCAGTCCGGCCAGAACCATCATGAATATTGGTCGTATCGCCGGAGTAAACGGCATTGCCGTCATCATCTTCACCCGTCTGCGTATAAACGGTTGAATCAGACTTGGACGTATTACGCTCAACATAGACCTGGTAGCCGAAACGGACGGTATGGTTCTTCGCGGCCTGCCAGGTCGCATCCGTCTGGTTGCCGGTTGAGAAAACAGAGCGCGCTGCGCGCTGTGCAATGCCGTTATAAACCAGATCGCCCAGCGGATCAGGCGAATAACGCAGGGAGCTGTATCTCAGCACGGCAGACGTCTGGAAGCTCAGGCGGCCCATGTCCTTCTGAAGGGACAACATGCCGAAATCCGTGATTTCCTTCTGGTGCTCGCTCAGGCTGTTACTATCGCCGTTTCCATACTGGTTCTGGGACAGAGTGCTGCCCGTATAGGACGGATTGGCAAACTGGCGCTGCTGACCCGGATTGTTCGGGAGCTGGTACTCGGCATTCGAAACACCGGCGGTCAGGCTGATCCGGGTATTTTCATCAACCGTGTAACGGGCGTGACCGAGGAAGTGATACTGATTGGTCAGATCGTGAATCGCATTGAAGCTGGGGGTGGTATTTTCAATGCCAACACGGTTGTGGACATAGTCAGCCGTAGCGAACCAGTCCCACTTCCCCTTGTGACCACCATATTGCAGAGACGGGAAAAAATAGTCGCGCGCGCCACCATAGATGGAGATGCTGCCACCAGGATCGGAATAGCCGTTCTTAGTGTTGATATCGATCACACCAGCCTGAAGAAATCCGTACTCGCTGGGGAGCGCGCCCGTCGTCAGGGACATGGAATGTGCGAAGCGGGTCATTAGCGCCTGACCGAAGACACTCATGCCTTCCGGTAGAGCAACGCCATCCAGACGGAACTGAACTTCGTTATGGTCGCCACGAACATGGATCTGGCCATAACTATCCTGCGCAACACCAGGAGCCTGAAGCAGAACGGACGTGAGCGGGGCATTGTCACCGCCCGGATTGGTCTCGATATCCTGACGGCTGAAATGATAGGTCGTGGCACCCGTGGAAGACTGAAGCGCGTCGCGGGCACGTTCCAGATGGGCATTGACGACAATATTGTCTTCACCCTGACGGCTCGTTTCCGTCACGGTTGTGCCGTGCTGGTCGTCAGAATGACCGAAGCTGGAACGGGACGTTTCCGTATCGGTTGTCGTGCCTGTCGTTGCGTCCTGAGCATATGCCGTACCACACAGGGCAGTCGTGCACCCAAGCAGCAGAATAAAAGATCGAGCAGACACAAAAGGCAGCATGTTGTCCTCAGAAGGCGAAGAAGGTTCTAAGTGCGACTCCTTATTATGTTATATCATAACAAATCAAGCGGAACTGGACCTTTTCTCTCCTGATTGTTGGCTCTGCAGTTCACGTGCGGTATAAAAGCCACAATTTCCCGTTCTTCCGCTCCCGGAGACCAGTGTCCCCATGTCGTTCCGCAGGGTTCTTCTTCTCGGAGCCAGTCTTGCTGGCTTCCCATCAGCCCTGTGGGCAGCGCCTGCCGCACAACAGCATGACAAGACCCCCCGGCACACACACCCGAAATCAGTTAATGCGCAGGCTGATGAGACGATCAAAGTCAGCATCAAACGAACGGATTTTGCCTTCCAGGCCGCACAAAAACAGCCGGACGCAGACACGCGTCTGACTGCCGAGCGACTGATCGAACGTGGCGTTGTCACGTTACGGGATGTCGAACGCGTGGCCCCCAACCTGACGATCCAGTCCATTAACGGAACGGCTTCCACAAACTTCTACCTTCGCGGGGTCGGCTTCAACGACTTCACGCAAAACAACATTCCGACCGTTCTGACCTATTTCGATGACGTGCCTTTTGCGTTTTCAACCATGGCCAGTGGCCTGATGTTCGATCTGGCAGATGCAACTGTCACTCCTGGCCCAGTCGGCACCATGCACGGACAGTCTGACACAGGCGGCGAGGTCCGTTTTCGGACAGCGGACCCAACAAGCACCTGGCACTATGGCGCGAGCGAAGACATAGCATCCTACGCCCGTAGCCGGAGCGAAGCCTATGTGTCCGGCCCCTTGGCGAAAGGACTGGATTTCCGTCTTGCCGGTCAGACGCGACAGGGTGGTGGCTGGCAGACCAATCCTCTCACGGGGGCACATCTGGGGGACGCAGATTCCTGGGCCCTGCGCGGCAAGCTCCGCTGGCGCCCCGACAGTCGCACGACCATCATGCTATCCGGTCATTTCGTGCAGGATAACAGCGAAGTCGTCACCGGCGTTCCGGTCTATCGCCTGATCGGCTCACAGGGCCTGCCCTCACTGGGACGACAGCAAGCTGAATGGTCTCTCAAGCCTCAGTTCGCCGATCTAATCGGCCGACCTCGCAGCCTCAAGCCAAGCGAGCACAACCAGTTTTGGGGTTTTGACCTGCATATGGACCGTGATCTCGGCTTTGCCAAAATCACGTCCATCAGCGCTTTCGAGACGGAACGCCAAGGGGAATATACGGATCAGGACGGCACATCTGCGTCACAGGCGGATACGTACCGGACGATCAGTGCGAACGCCTTTACGCAGGAATTACGCCTGTCTTCAAACGATCCGAACAGCCGTTTGCAATGGGTTGTCGGAGCATTTTATCAGCGCAGCCGCATGAAACAGCGCTTCCTGTTCGATTACACCGACTACTCGGCCCGTGGCTATATGATGTCCACCAATTTCGGAATGAACCAGGAAAGCACGTCCGAGTTCGGTCACATCAGCTATCGTCTGCCGCACAACGTCACGCTGTTTGGTGGCCTACTGCATGAAATCGACGACCGCTCTCTGACAGGTCTGAAATCCGAAATTTTTGGCGGCTCGACACATGTTTTTCAGCCTGAAAGCACTGCCTCGGCTCAGTTCGCAGGACAAGTCGGCGTGTCTTGGCAGATGTTGCAGAGCACGATGGTGTATTACAAGCTGAGCAAAGGTTTCAAACCTGGCGGGTTCAGCGCTAACAATACCCAGATTCAGGCGCAGCTCGATCCGTTTGGCCCGGAAACAGTTCTAACCCACGAAGTCGGCTTCAAAAGTGATCCAATCCCGGGAAAGCTCCGCCTGAATGGCGCGGCCTTCTATAATGATTTCCACGGACAGCAGGTTGTCGGGACCGTGATGATCCCGAATTACGGCCCACTCAGCGAAATCACCAATGTCCCAAAGTCCGAAAGCTGGGGCTTTGAGGGTACGGTGGAAATGCACCCGGTTCGGCATGTCTTTGTCACGCAGAACATTGGCTGGCAGCGTGGCAATTATCAGGATTTTCCGAACGTCAATCGTGCTGCGACAAACGCCTATTATGCCAAGACAGGTGTCTGGAAGGCCATTAACAATAACTTCGCTGGTGTTGATAACGGCCAGCCAAAACTCACCCTGAACGGACAGGCAGAGTGGCGGCAGGCACTGACTGACCATCTGGGACTGGATATTGGCCCGGATTGGTCTTATCGCGGCAGCCAGGCCATTGCCGTAGGAGGCACCGGCTTTTATCGCCTGCCTCCCTACTTCCTACTCGGCGCCCATGCGACCCTTCGCCCCTCATCCGGGCACTGGGAAGCAACGATTTACGCTTCGAACATCCTGAACCGCCAGTATTTCGAAAGCGGAGGAATGGCGACAACAACGTATTTCTACATTCCCGGCACACCACGTTTCATCGGCGGCCGCGTCTCCTGTGGCTTCTGAAACACGCCCCTATTGGCGCGTCCCAATCAGGCAGCGGGTCAAAGCCTTGAGGTCACGGATATTGACTTCCGTGTCGATGCTCTTGTTCCACAGCGTATCCATGGCACGGAAGTGGATGGTGCTGAGAATGACATCCAGAACCGTATCCGCCGGATAGCAGAAAGCCTCTTCGTCTCGCTTTTTTGCGCGCTCAAGAAAGCGATGCATCTGCTGTCGGGCTGGCTCAATACTGACTTCGCGAAGCACAGTGCCGAATTCCGGGTTATGCACGGCTTCACCCAGGAGCGTACCATATGTGCGGCCCAGAGGAGTTGCCAGGAAGCGAATACGCGCTTCGATCAACTGGTCGACGTCTCCCAGAAAACTGCCTGTATCGATTTCAGGCGTGAGGCTGAACTTCCACTGACGGATGGCATCAAAGAACATGGCCTGCTTGGTAGGCCACCGGCGATAGACCGTCGCGGTAGAAACACCTGCCTGCTTGGCAACTTTTCCGATCGTGAGGCCCTGATAGCCCTCTTCCGTCAGGACCGTGGCAATCGCTGAAAGAATCGTATCCTTCAGCAGAAGATTGATAGGCCTGCCCGGTGAGCGACTGACCCTCATATCTGCCAGATGCGGCGGAAAAGCTTCCTTTACCGCTAAAGATGATGACTGGGACATGCCCTGCCTCCCTGATTGAATAAGGTCTTGCATCTAGCCTTAACGAAACCGAGAGGCTTTCCACAAGCCTTAAGATTGGTGCGTTTCTCCTAAAAAACACCCCTCATGAAATTGTGAGCAGTGAACGGTAAAGTTCAGAGCCACTCATTTCTGCCCATTTGGGACGGGATAGCGAAGTGGGGCCGATCTCTTTATATATTTCTATGAACACGAGCCGGACCCTGCGATCAGACGCATGACCTGTCTGCTCGACAATCCTGGAAACATTGGGAAGAGTAAAACATGGCTATCGTGCGAGTTGTGATGATGCAGCGGGATGAGGGCACTGCACTGGCGCGATGGATCACGCATTACGCCTGGCTCTTCGGCTTCGAAAACCTCACCATTCTCGATAACGGCTCAGTCGACCCGCAGACAATTTCCATTCTCGAAGCCGTCGAAAAACAGGGCGTCACGGTTCGCCGGGATTTGAACCAACCACATGATTTCCACCGCAAAGGCGGACATCTCACTCGCATCATTCAGGACTGGGACCAAAATTACGAATATGATTTTGCCTTACCTGTTGATTGCGACGAACTTCTGGCCGTCTTTACCCATGAGGGAATCACTTTAGACAAAACCGCAATTCATGATGCTTTCGATGCCTTGAAAGGTACGGATTGCGCGCTCAGAATTGATACATCCCTTTTCAACGTTCCGGGCCGACCTGGCTGGTATGCGCCCGTCCGGCACTTCCACAAGGGGTTTGTACCTGCAAAAACAATCTCCATCTGTGATGACGGGCAACATGAGCCGCGCTCAGCGATCCGCGATGAGTTCAAGAGTACTGTTTTCACTTATCTGCATGACCATCACCTTCCCTATGCGGCTTGGAGGGATCGCCTGAAAAACAAAGTGACAGGGCTTGTCGATGCTGATGATGAGGCGGCTCTGCGCGCATACCTGACCAAACCTCATGCAGAAGGTGCTCATGCTGTTCAGGCTCTTCTGGTAACAGCCGAAGAATACACGCATCTGTATGATGACAGCGTGCGCGTTTTCATAGGGATTGGCTCAACAGAGCTCGCTTTCATTGAGGGGCCGGGACTAGCCACGACATTGTGGAACAGTGAGGCCTATCTTGCTGCCCATCGTGATGTAAGGCGCCACTACACAATCGGCCCGCTACAACATTATCTACGCGACGGCTTCAGGGAAAAGCGCGCTCTGACGGCATAGAGCCATTAGCGCTTGCGGCGTTTTTAAAACGTCGGAGGTGTACACGAACTGATCACTTCGCAGGCTTCGTCGCTGATACAGCGAAAGCGATGAGGCTTGCGACTGTCAAAGTAATAGGCGTCTCCCGGCCCAAGAATATGGGACTGGTTCTCCACCGTCACTTCCACCTGACCGCGAATGACAACGCCAGCTTCTTCACCGTCATGCGCATACGCGACACCGGTGTCAGCCCCAGGGTCATAACGCTCGTGCAGGACCTGGAGTGCGCGACCAAACAGGTTCCCGCCGATTTGCCGCAGAGAAATACCACTCTGCCCGATTTCAGTTAAATCATCAGCCAGATAGAAGTATTTTTCCTGCCCTTCTGTTTCGAAACTGAAGAAATCGCCAAGGGTGACGGGAATACCGTCCAAAACACGCTTCAAAGTGCCGATTGAGGGGTTCATATCCCCCGACTCAATCAAGGAAATTGTGGAATTGGTGACACCGGTACGCTTGGCCAACTCACGCTGGGAAAGATTTTTTGCAACACGAACGAGCCGCAACCGCTGACCAACATCCGTCACCATTCATTCTCCCAATCGTCTGACCATTACATCTCAGTATGTCATAACGATTGAGGAATGGAACATGAAAAAAGCCCGATACACCAATGAGATGCTGGCAAATTACTTTTCCGGTGACCTCGTTTTGACAGACGCGTTCAAAAACCCCTCACAGGTTTCTTTCAGCTCTTCCTGAAGCGTAGTATTCCTGCATAAAACGGGATAATTAATTTAATTATGAATGCCTCAGCACCACATCACAGATGATGGACGTCGCCAGAAATCCAATATGCAAGTTTAGATGGCAGTAAGACTCCGCCAGATCATATACGTAGCCACCACAAAGATCACACATGCAAAGAACGTAGTCAGAGTACCACCGGCTCCCGCCAGGCGTCGGGCTGCTGAGGTCCCAAGCGTACTACCCACCACACCGCCAAGAACAAAAAGCGCGCCCATCGTCCAGTCAACGTACCCGGACAGCATGTAGCTAAGAGCAGTACTGGCCCCAAAAGCAGCGACGGCGACCAAAGACGTCCCTATTGCATTCAGAATGGGCATCCTCGTGCAGGCAACCAGCGAGGGCACAATAAGAAACCCACCACCAATGCCAAAGAAGCCCGACAAGAGCCCTGTGGCCGTTCCGCTGGCCATGACCTTGGGCATATTGTCGCGATTACAGGCGGCGCCCGCGATGCCGGGGTTCCGACGTCCCCTAAGCATCAGAATACCGACAACAATCATCAGGACTGCAAAGCAAAGCAGCAGTTTTTGCCCGTCAACAGCCTTACCTAGCGCAGCGCCCACCAAGGCGCCTACAACACCAAAAGGCGCAAAAACCGCGGCACACCGCCATTTGACGGTTTTCTGTCGCGCATGACTGACAAGTCCCGCCAGTGCGTTGACGGCAACAGCCATGGCGCTTGTCCCGATCGCAACATGAGGATTTTTTACCCCCACGACATAGACCATCAGCGGAACAGCCAAAATTGATCCACCACCGCCAATCAGTCCCAGCGTAAAACCAATAATGACACCACAGAACAGCTCAAGCGCGATTTGCATCAGTCTGGCCGATACTTATTTCTTACCGGACTTCAGGGACTTGGGCGCAACGAAGAGCTCATGCCCCTTGAGCATTCCTTTCCAGTAAAGAGCCGGCATGACGTATTTTTTGAGCCACCAAGCGAGGCGGGTCGCCTTCTGGCCATTGAGCAGCCACTTCGGCAACGTGGGCGCCAGCTTCCCGCCATAAGCGAACTCAGCAAGAACAATCTTGCCGTTCTCAACGGTCAAGGGGCATGCGCCATATCCGTCATATCCAGACACCGGATCTTTGCGCTGCAAGAAAGCCAGAACATTCGTTGCAACCACAGGGGCCTGGACCCGCACAGCGGCTGCCGTCTTGGCGCAGGACGTTCCAATCACGTCACCAAGAGCAAAGATCTGCGGATACCGGACATGCTGGAGCGTCTCCGGATTCACTTCAACAAAACCGTCCGACCCGGCAATGGCGCTTTCCCTGACAACCTTTGGGGAAACCTGAGGGGGCACGACATGCAGCATGTCAAACGTGCTCTCCACACGCTCCACGCCTGCGTCCGTCTTCCGCTCAAAAACGGCAGTCCGGGCAGGACCATTTACCTCGACCAGCTTTGATCCCAGATGGAGGGCGATACCGTAATCCCGCACATAATCCATCAAAGGGGGAACAAACTCTTTCACCCCAAACAGACCCGGCGTGGCCGTGTTGAATTCGACGGAAATATTTTTCAGAACGCCCCGACGACGCCAGGCGTCACTGGCCAGATACATGGCTTTCTGTGGAGCCCCGGCGCATTTGATGGGCATAGGCGGCTGTGTAAAAATAGCCTTGCCGCCCTTAAGCTTCTCAACCAGTTGCCACGTGTAAGGCGCCAGATCAAAGCGATAGTTGGACGTCACCCCGTTCTTGCCCAGCGTTTCGCTCAGGCCAGGAATAGCGTCCCAGTTCAGGGAGATGCCTGTTGCTACAATCAGCGCATCATAGGACAGAACCGTGCCGTCCTTCAGGACAACCTCACGTGCCTCGGGGCGGAAAAGTTCAACAGACGTTTTCAGCCAGACAGCACCCTTGGGAATCAGATCCTGTTCCCGACGATGTGTCTGAGATGCCTTGAAAACACCGCCCCCTACGAGGGTCCAGCCCGGCTGATAGAAATGCTCTTCTGAGGGTTCAACAATTCCCAAAGCCAGAGCAGGATTGCGCTTGAGCAGACTGGCGGAGGCGGAAAGGCCGCCCGCACCGCCACCGATAACCAGAACCTGAAAATGCCGCGCGCCTTCACGTGCAGCCATGGTCGGAGCAGGCACAGCATCCAGGCGCGACTTCAACCCACCCAGATCAATACCGGCACGCGCGGCATCTGCGAGAATTTCCGCAGCAGGACGCGTACCAGCTTCTGCGAGAGCCCAGATCTGGGCGGCCCGTGTTCCTGACCGACAATAACCAACAACCGGAGCCGGAAGAGACGCCAGTGCCTCTCTGGCCTGCAACACCTGAGCATCGCTTGGCACCGTTCCCGCCTTCACAGGAATTGCGATAAACGCCAGCCCTTCTGCCTTTGCAACCGCTTCTACGGCCGCCGCATCCGGCTGATCCGGCGCTTCACCATCCGGGCGAAACGAAACGATGCTCCGAAAACCTTCGGCCTTAAGATCCGCAACATCCTGCGGCGTGACCTGAGGGGAAACAGCGTAGCGATCCGTTAAAGACGTGGTTGGCATGACGTGCTCTCCGACAAAAATATCTGAATCGGTCAACCGGCTCAGAGGCGATTGACGGGTATCTTGATGTAGCTGATGCCATCAGCCTCTGGTTCTGGCATATGACCGCCACGCATATTGACCTGCACTGACGGCATCAGAAGCTTCGGCATCGCCAGAGTGGCGTCACGCGTTGTGCGCATCGCCACGAAATCGTCCTCGCTCACACCATCATGAACGTGAATATTATGGGCACGTTCCAGAGCCACAGTGGTCAGCCATGCGTAGTCATCGCGGTCCGGCGCTTTATAGTCGTGGCAAAGAAAGAGGCGCGTTTCTTCCGGAAGGGACAGAAGCCGACGGATGGATTGGAAAAGCTGACGGGCATCCCCGCCGGGAAAATCGGCACGTGCGGTCCCGAAGTCCGGCATGAAAATCGTATCGCCCACAAAGGCGCAGTTTCCGATCACGAACGCCATATCTGCTGGCGTATGGCCTGGCACATGCAAGACCGTGACTGGCAGATCGCCAATGGAAAATGTCTCACCATCCTGGAAAAGATGGTCAAACTGCGATCCGTCCCGTGCAAAACGCGTACCCGCGTTAAAGATTTTTCCAAATACATTCTGGACGCGCACGATGTTCGCGCCAATTCCCAGTTTTCCGCCGAGCTGCTCCTGAAGCCAAGGCGCTGCAGACAGATGGTCGGCATGCGCATGGGTTTCCAGCTGCCAGTCAACAGACAACCCTTCCCGGCGCACATAATCTACAATCGCCTGTGCAGAACCATTGGATGTCCGACCCGCAGCAGCATCATAGTCCAACACGCTATCGAGGATCGCAGCGCGTTTGGTAATCGGGCAGTGAACAACGTGACTGGCTGTATTTGTCGCTTCATCAAAGAACGTGCAAACTACAGGGGATGGAACCTCACCACTCTGCACACGTCCAATCTGGGCAGTTGCAGCGTCAATGGCAGCATCAGGCATGGCGTTTTCACCTCTGGAGTTACACATTTCCAAGAAAACAATTATGTGTTTAATAAAGTAATAAACTATCAACAGTCAAGACCCGGACAGGCTGGATACAGCATCATGACAGGCCCAATCACTGAAGACTCCGCCTTTTTCCCCCTTCGCATAGGCGACGAGGCCCCCGATTTTACGGCACGCACAACCCACGGTGAATTCGTACTGAGTTCGCTAAGAGGGCGCTGGGTCATGCTGTTCGCACACCCGGCGGACTTCACACCCGTTTGCACGAGCGAGTTCATTGCCTTTGCCAAAGTGGAGACCTTTTTCCGCGAACGGAACTGCGTGCTCCTTGGGCTTTCCGCAGACAGTCTTCCCGCTCATCTGGCGTGGATTACGGCCATTGAAGAACGCTTCAATGTCCGCATTCCTTTCCCGATTGTTGAAGACCCCTCCATGGAGGTCGCCCGCGCCTACGGAATGATGGATCTGGAAGCACAGGACAGCGCCACGGTACGGTCTGTGTTTTTCATTGATCCGACGGGGATTATTCGCGCCATCCTGAGCTATCCTGCCAGCGTTGGCCGGTCAGTGGCCGAGTTGCAGCGTATGCTTTCCGCCTTGCAGGAAGTAGAGCGCTCCAACGTGCTGACACCGGAAGGCTGGCAGCCTGGACAGGCCGCTATTGCCCCCCCTCTTCAGACCCAGGAAGCAGTTCAGAAAGCAGGTCCGAACTGGTTCCTTCAGCCGAAGAAGCCGCGCCCATGACTCTTCTCGCCCTCGAAGAAAGCCGAAATCTTGCCGAATGGCTCCGCCTGCTCGCGCAGCCTCAACGCCTCATGATCCTGTCGGCCCTGCTCGATGGCTCACATGCTGTCAGTGAAATTGAGACCATGACGGGCATTGGCCAACCAACACTGAGCCAGCATCTCGGCACCCTCCGCCGCAGTGGACTGATTGAGTCTCAGCGAGAGTCCCGCGCCATCAGTTACTGCATGGCTGATACGCCCGATGCCGCTCGCGCCAGAATGCTCATCATGACACTCCGCCCTGACGGACTGGCAGTCTCACCAACAGCTACAGCCCCTTCACGCAAACCCGGTGCCCAACGCTCCTCCCTGGAAGGCGCAAGATTTGCGCGCATCGTCCGTCCGCTCTCCCGATGACCAGAACCCGGCTTGCACCGCACCCTGTTTCACCGTGCGAGCCAACGGAAACTGTGCTGCTTTTCAAACGCTTTTAGATGGAAAAGGAGAAGGTCCATGACCCGCTATCTGATGCTTCTGGCCTGCCTGACCGGTTTTGCCGCCCTGTCTGGCACGGCGTCAGCCGCGACACGCGACGAGCAGAAACAGGCCTGCCAAGGTGACGCCATCCGCCTGTGCACGTTTGCCATTCCCAACGAAGCCAAGATTACCGCCTGTATGAGAAAGAAGATGGATCAGCTCAGCCCAAAATGCCGGGCGATGTTTGAACCAGCTCCGCAGAAAAATACTGCGACAACAAAGCCAAAAAACTGAGACGTTTACCCTCTTGTCGTAATCGTGAAGATGGGCAGACGACGTTCAGACCAGCATTTACCTGAGGCACCTGCATATTAGGTGCCTTCGCGTTCTTCCGTCAGGATTGCACGAAGGCAGCGTTTTCATTATTGGATAACATATGAAAACAACCCGTCAGTACGGTCGTCGCAAGGTTACGCTCAAGGATGTAGCGGCACAGGTCGGGGTGTCCCACACGACAGTCTCGAATGCCTATATCCGGCCGGGCCAACTCTCGGCTGCGCTGAGGGAAAAGATCTTCGCGGCGGCGCAGGAGCTTGGATATACAGGCCCTGATCCAGCAGCGAAACAGCTTGCAACCGGGCACTCCGGGGCACTGGGCTTTCTCTTCAGTGAAGATCTTCCATACGCATTTTCTGATCCTGCCGTTCTCGCCGTGCTGAACGGCGTCGCAAAAAGCTGCGATGAGATGGAAACGGATCTGGCCCTGATTTCAGCAGGCAGCAGCCTCCGCAACATGAACACACCTGTTTCGCTCGGTAATGCTGCGGTCGACGGGTACATCCTTTATTCCGTGGCTCCCGATAGCCGGTGCGTTTTGATGGCACAGCAGCGGAACGTTCCGCTCGTTGTGGTGGATCAGCCTCGTCTGGACAACGTGCCATATGTCGGCATTGATGACCGAGGGGCAGCCTACAACGCTGCAAAGACCCTGCTTGAGCTAGGACACCGTCGCTTCGGTATCCTGTCCCTCAAAACAGCCCATGACGACTATTTCGGCATCCTGACGGCCAAGCGTCGCGCCAATATTGCGCACAGCACGATTGCCATGCGTCTGGAAGGGTACTTAACAGCTCTTCAGGAAGCCGGGATTGCCCCTGAAAACGTGCCGGCCTGGGAAATTCCGATCAACTCTGAAGAGTCCGGGGCTGAAGGCGCGCGCTTTCTGCTGAACCGACAGAATGCGCCGACAGCAATTCTGGCAATGAGTGACCGCGTTGCAATTGGCGCTATGCAGACAATTCGTGCGGCGGGTCTCAGTATTCCTGAAGACGTGTCGATTTTTGGGTTTGATGACATTCCTGCCGCTGCCCTGTCGGACCTCAGCACAATTCGCCAGCCTCATGAACGCAAAGGCATGGAGGCAGTCCGTCTCCTGACCCAGCAGGACGGCCGCCAGAACAAGAACGTCATTCTGGAGACAGAACTCGTCGCTCGCGGCAGCATTGGTCCAGCCCCCAAGGGCTGAACCATACTGTATTAGCGGGCGACGTTCAGAAGCCCGGCAATACTGTCGATCTGAAAATCCGGCTTCAGGTCAATGCACTGCGTTGCAGACCCGTGCCCATAACTCGCCCAGCAGGATGCAATGCCACTATTGCGGGCAAACCCAAGATCTGCCGCCGTATCGCCAACCATCAGAAAATCCGATGCGGGAACTTCAGGGAACAACGGCCGCACACGGTCCGTCATGACGCGGGGATCTGGCTTGTGCGGGTAGTCTGGTTCGGACGCAATCACATTGCTGATCCACCCACCAAGCCCGAAGCGCTTGATACTGGCATGAACAGTCGGAGCATGCTTGTTGCTGAGAATTACCAGCGTTGCCCCGTCAGCCTTAAGGTCGTCGAGCACTGACTTCACCCCGTCAAACAGAACGGTCTCTTCCTGATCGGCTTTAGGGTAATACGCCCGATAGTGACGAACAAAAGCCTGCGCATCATCTCCGTCACTGTCGGGAACGATCGCCTGAAACAGCGTCTGAAGCGTCCCACCCTTTGACAGCTGATGCTTCAGGGCGTCTGATGAAGGGCCCTTGTAGCCGCTGGCTTCAAAGGCTTCCTTCAGGCTGCGAAGAATGGCCGGCTGCGTTTCCGCCAGAGTACCATCGTAGTCGAGAAGAACGATCGGGAATCTTGTCATTCTCTTTTGTCACCCCGTTTACGCAGGAAATCCAGCCCTCTCCGCTTCAGATCGGACGTCGCCCAAGAAGGCGGCAAAGGGCTGATGCTGTATCTGCATGATTCAACGTATAGAAATGGAATTGCTCCACCCCTTCAGCTTTCAGTGTCTGACACAGCCGGTCTGCAATCGTAGCCGCGACAAACGCCCGCGTCTGGGGCGTTTCATCCAATCCATCGAACAGGTCGCGCATCCACTTCGGCACGTTTGCACCACACATATCGGCAAACTTCCAGGCCTGCGCAGCACTTCCAACCGGAAGAATACCCGGCACGATCGGCCGCTCGATTCCAATGGCCGCAGCACGGTCCCGGAAGCGTAGAAATGTGTCTGCTTCGAAGAAGAACTGCGTCAAAGCCCGGTCCGCGCCAGCATCAATCTTAGCCCGCAGATGCTCCAGATCCGACTGAGGACTGAGCGCGGCAGGATGCGTTTCCGGATACGCCGCAACGGAGATTTCGAACGGCGCAATCTCCTTCAATCCGCGCACCAGATCCACAGCCCCCGCGTAGCCTTCCGGGTGAGGCTCATAGACGCCCCCGGCTGACGGTGGCGGATCACCACGCAGGGCCACAATGTGCTTCACACCCGCGTCCCAGTACGCCTGCGCCACGGCATTGACGTCTTCTTTGGAGGCTCCCACGCAGGTCAGATGCCCAGCCATTGGCGCGCCAGTTTCCCGAACCATGCCTTTCAGGGTGGCCAGGGTGCGGTCCCGTGTTGACCCACCTGCCCCATACGTCACGGACATAAACTGCGGACCCAAAGCAGCTAGCGTTTTTGCGTTTTCCAGCAGTGTGGCGGCTGCCTTTTCCGACTTTGCAGGGAAAAATTCGAACGAAATTGCGGGCAGAGGCCCTGTCTGTGCGGGCATCACGCCAGCTCCTTATTCAATAATTCAGCTTAGTTGGGGCGTTGGCCGAGCCAGAGTTTCACGGTCAGCTCGCCTTCAAGAGCTACTGGCTCGGCGGGAACCAGACCGGCAGCGCGAAACCACGTCGCCATCTGCGCATCGGTAAATCCAAGCCGAACATGCGCATCCCGTGTGCGAAGTTCTTCCCGGCTATGGGAGGCAAAATCGATAATCAGTAAGCGACCGTTGGCATCCAGAATACGCGCGGCTTCCGCAATTACAGCAGCCGGATGCTGTGCATAATGCAGAACCTGATGCATGACTGCGACATCGGCTGAATGCTCCGGCAACGGAAGGGCCTGAAAGTCCCCCTGCCGCAGATCAGCCTGCTCCAGACCAGCTTCCGCAAGCTTGGTCCGCGCCAATCGCAGCATGGCAGGACTGCGATCAAACCCGATGACTGTTTGAGCGCCGGCCCCCAGCAGCTCCATCATGCGACCTGTTCCCGTGCCTATATCCACGAGCCGGCCGATCGGAGATGCTGAAAGCGTCTTTACGATCGCTGCTTCGACCTCCTGTTCGGACACATGCAAGGAACGCAATGCGTCCCATTCTGCCGCGTGGGTTTCAAACCAGTCTTCCGCCGCGAGCGCACGAACATCCCGAATGGCCTGCAAGCGAATACGATCCGCACGGATTTCCGCCGGTTCCCGCGCAGTCCATCGATCCAGCGCCATAAAGACAGGCTCCAGACGTTCCGGAATACCCAAAGTCAGAAAGACCCAACTTCCTTCCTTGCGGCGCTCAATTAATGCCGCATCTGCCAGGATCTTCACATGCCGTGACACGCGAGGCTGACTTTGCCCGAGCACCTGCGCCACCTCGCCGATGGACAGTTCCATCTCGCGCAGAAGGGCCAGAATCCGTAGACGCGTCATGTCTGCCAGTGCCTGGAAAATAATGAGGGCCTGTTCCATACGAATTTACATATAAGGAGTTCTTTATATGAGCAAGAGCTATTGACTCTTTTTCAGAACATGCGGCAGTCATAAGGCTTGTCATGGTTCCATGTCGGATGTTCACGCATCCGGCGTGGCTAAGAGGGAAGCCGGTGCAAATCCGGCGCTGCCCCCGCAACTGTCAGCGGCGAGTGCCGATTCCACAGAGGCCACTGGGCGAAAGTCCGGGAAGGCGGAATCAGCGCGGAGACCCGTAAGCCAGGAGACCTGCCACGGCACATAACATCCTCCGGCGGGGCGTTCCGGACGGGTCACGCATGTCTCCACGCCGCACATTTCCTGTTCGGGGCGTGAATGATCCTGCATGCCCTGCGAGCGCACTGCCACGAACCTGTCGAGGCTTTCATGACCGTCCGCGTCGCAACTTTGGGCTTTCCGCGTATCGGCACCCGCCGTGAACTGAAAACCGCTCTTGAACAGTACTGGGCGGGGAATTCTTCCGCCGATGATCTGCTTTCCACAGCCGCGTCCCTTCGGGCGTCAGCCTGGCAGCGCCAGAAAGACCTCGGCGCAGAGATCATCCCTTCCAACGATTTTTCGCTTTACGATCATGTGCTGGATACATCCGCAATGGTCGGTGCTGTTCCCGCCATTTACGGCAACGTGCAGGGCAAGGTGGACTTGGGAACCTACTTCGCCATGGCGCGCGGCTCCCAGACGACATCCGAAGAGTGTGGCTGCGGTCATGCTCATGACACCCCTGCCGCCGAAATGACCAAGTGGTTTGACACGAACTACCATTACCTTGTTCCGCAATTCGCAGCAGACCAGACGTTCCGCCTCGCCTCCACAAAAGCGGTGGACGAATATCGGGAAGCCAAGGCGCTTGGGATTGAGACACGCCCTGTTCTGCTCGGCCCTGTCAGTTTCCTGCTTCTGGGAAAATGTGACGGCCCGGCGTTTGATCGCCTTGATCTGCTCCCTGCCTTGCTGCCCGTTTATGAACGGGTTCTAAACGCCCTCCGAGCAGAAGGCGCAGATTGGGTTCAGATTGACGAGCCCTGCCTTGTTCTGGATCTGCCGGGAAATGCTGCCGCAGTTTTTAAGACGACCTACAACACTCTGACAGCCGCTGTTCCAGACCTCAAACTGATGCTCGCCACATACTTCGGCGCGCTCGGAGACAATCAGGGCATCGCCCTCAGCCTGCCAGTTCACGGGCTGCATGTGGACCTTGTCCGCGCTCCCGAACAACTTGCATCTATTCTGGAGAAAGCACGGCCAGACCTGCTGCTGTCTCTCGGCGTAGTGGATGGGCGGAATATCTGGAAGGCCGATCTGAACGCGCTTCTGGACCATCTTGAACCGCTGGCGCGCCAGCGTGACCTGATCCTTGCTCCGTCCTGCTCTCTCCTCCACACACCCATTGACCTGGAACGGGAGACAGATCTGGACGCGGATGTAAAATCCTGGCTCGCATTCGCCGTTCAAAAAATCGAGGAGTTGCACACACTGGCGCGCGCCCTGAATGAAGGCCGGGGCGTTGTGCAAACCATTTTAGCCGAAAATGCTGCGGCTCTTCAGGCGCGTCACTCTTCCACGAAAATCAACAATCCTGCCGTTCAGACACGCTCTGCGGATCGCAATCCAGCTCTCGCCCAGCGCCATTCACCCTTCCCCGCGCGCCGTCCGTTGCAACAGGCCAGCCTCAGGCTGCCTCTATATCCAACCACAACCATCGGTTCTTTCCCCCAGACAACTGAAGTCCGCAAAGCCCGTGCGGATCATACACGAGGAGAGCTCTCTTCCGAGGCTTACGAAGCCTTCCTGCGGGAAGAAACCGCCCGGACCATCTGCTGGCAGGAAGAGATTGATCTTGATGTGCTGGTGCATGGCGAGTTTGAGCGCAATGACATGGTGCAGTATTTCGGGGAGCAGCTTTCCGGCTTTGCGTTCACGAAGCACGCCTGGGTTCAGTCCTACGGGTCCCGCTATGTCCGGCCGCCCATCATTTTCGGGGATGTGTCACGCCCAAAAGCCATGACGGTTGAATGGTGGGAATACGCCCAATCCATCACCAAACGCCCGATGAAAGGTATGCTGACGGGGCCTGTCACGATCCTGAACTGGTCTTTCGTGCGAGACGATCAACCGCGTGCGGAAACATGCCGACAGATCGCTTTCGCGATCCGGGATGAAGTGTGCGATCTGGAAAAAGCCGGGTGCGGCATCATCCAGATTGATGAAGCCGCCTTGCGTGAAGGCCTGCCGCTCCGTCGCGCAGACTGGCAATCCTATCTGGACTGGGCCGTGGAGAGCTTCCGCATTTCAGCCTCGGGTGTGCAGGACGCCACACAGATCCACACCCATATGTGCTACTCGGAATTCAACGATATCATTGCCGCCATTGGCGCAATGGATGCGGATGTGATTTCGATTGAAACCGCCCGCTCCCGCATGGAACTACTCGATGCGTTCGCAGCCTATCGCTACCCTGCGGAAATCGGGCCGGGCGTTTACGATATCCATTCCCCACGCGTGCCGTCTGTCGAGGAAATGGTGGACCTGCTTCGAGCTGCCAGCAAAACCATCAGCCCGGATGCCCTCTGGGTCAATCCGGATTGCGGACTGAAAACCCGCAAATGGCCGGAGACGAAAGCTGCGCTCCTCAACATGGTTGCGGCAGCCCATTATATGCGTCCGTAAACCAGCGAGTAGATGGGGTGGATCACCACCCCATCATACGCAATTACCAGATTTTGACGCGCTGATCCGGGGTCAGATAGAGCTTGTCACCCGGCTGCACGTTCCAGGCCTTGTACCAGAGGTCCACGTTGTGCATCGGGATGTTTACGCGAGCTTTCGGCGGCGAGTGCGGATCAATGACCACCATCTGCTTCTCCGTGTCCGGACGAACCTTCTCACGCCAGACCTGTGCCCACCCCATGAACACGCGCTGATCGCCCGTCAGACCATCAATGACGGGAGCAGGCTTCCCATTCAGGGAGGCATGGTAAGCATCCAGCGCCAGCGTCAGGCCACCAAGATCGGCAATGTTTTCGCCCATCGTAAGCTTACCGTTCACATGCACGCCCGGCTGAACTTCGAACGCGTCATACTGCGCACCAAACCGATCTGCTAGCTTCTGAAAGCGCGCTTCGTCTTCCTTTGTCCACCAGTTCCGCAGACGCCCCTTGTCATCGTACTTGCGGCCTTTGTCGTCAAAGGAATGGGTCATTTCATGCCCGATGACACCACCGATCGCCCCGTAATTCACAGCCGGATCAGCCTTCGGATTGAAGAACGGCGGCTGAAGGATTGCGGCCGGGAACACGACTTCCACAAAACGCGGATTGTTGTAGGCGTTCACCGTTGCGGGCGACATCAGCCACTCGTTGCGGTCAACAACCTTGTCGAGATGGCTTAACTGATAGTGCCATTCGAAAGCGAAAGAGCGCTCGGCATTGCCGTACACATCGCCCTTTTTCACAACCAGATCGGAATAATCCCGCCACTCATTCGGATAACCCACCTGGATTTCAAAGCTGGCCAGCTTCTTCAGCGCGGCTTCACGCGTCTGCGCGCTCATCCATGTGTTGTGTTCGAGGCGGTTGTGGAAAGCTGCTTTCAGGTTTCCCGTCAGCGTCTGCATGGCCTCACGATCCGAAGCCGGGAAATAACGCTCCACGTAGATTTTGCCGAGCGCCATTTCCATGGCGGAACTCGTGAAATCCACACCACGCTTCCAACGCGCTGCCAGAGCAGGCTGGCCTGACATGGCCTTCACATAAGCGAAACGCGTTTGCACAAAAGCATCCGGCAGGAACGATGCAGCATTGCTCGCCGTATGGAACGCCTGCCAGGCGCGCAGAGTGTTCAGATCCGTCTTTGCAATCAGGTCTGCTTCCGCCTTGATGGCGGAAGGTTCACCAACAATAACAACCCGCTGCGCCAGCCCGGCCTCAGGCACACCTGACGCCCGCAACCATGTCATCCAGTCAAAAGAAGGAACACTCTTGACCAGCGCTTCTACCGTCATCGGGTTGTAGGTCTTGTCCGGATCGCGGAGTTCCGTGCGCGCCCAATGAACTTTGGCAATCTCGGTTTCAAAAGCCACAATGTCTGCCGCTGACTTGGCGGGATCAGCCCAGTGAACAAGCGTCAGAAGCTTCGTAATATACGCCTGATAGGCCGCTTTCTTGGATGCAAATTCCGGCTTCAGGTAATTGTCCCGATCCGGCATCCCGAGCCCGGCGTGATCGACACTGAGCGCATATTTCGTCGGATCTTTCGCATCCACATCCACGTCCAGCGCGAACGGCGATGATCCGAACGTATCGGATGACGCCCCACTAAACTGCGCAAATGCCTTCAGATCCGTAATTGTGTGGATGCTTGCGATTTCAGCATCCAGCGGCTTGGAACCCAGAGCTTCGACAGCCTTCTCATCCATGAAAGATGCATAATAGGTGCCCAGCTTCTCATCAGTCGTGTGAGGCTGAGCGACCGGATGCGCGGACAGGTCTTTCAGAATGGACTGAATGCGCTGGCGGGATGCTTCAGCCAGCGCGTTAAACGGGCCGTAGCTGCTCATATCCGACGGAATTTCGAGCGCTTTCAGGAAGCTGCCATTGGCATAATCGAAGAAACTGTCTCCCGGCTTGACGCTCACATCCCGCCCGGCCAGATCCAGACCATACTGGTCATAAGTAATCTGAGGCGCTGCGGGCTTGGCAGACGCAATCGGAGGCAGCGCTGCCAAGCCAAAACTGGCGGACAACAGCAGAGCGGCCTTGGCGGAGAGTTTCTTCTGATGCATATGAGAGGCCTAAATGTGAAAAACAGGCAGGCCTTTTGGTCCGTCCGCGGGCCTGTAACTTAAGTTTACAGTCGAAACGACCTGGACGCCAAGAGCCATACCTCGCGCAGAAAAGCGAGGTATGGAAAAAGGCTTTAATTCTGGCTGGAAATAAGCGCTTTAATGCCAGGGAGAATGGCAATGAGCAGCCCCCCGGGAGGCTGTTCGCGCCTCAGGGACAGCAGATGGTTGGATGAGTTGTGAAACAGCTCTTCCTGTGCAGCGATCAGATGCTGCGCATCCAGCCGCCAGGCTGTTCCTGAGGCTCCATTCAGAACGTTTAATCCCGCGTTGGAGAGGGCCGCAACCGTGTGAGATACGGGCGTAACCTCCTCCAGAGCAGGCACATCTGCTGCAATTGCGACAAAAGCTTCATCATTGGCAGCCCAGCTTGCCAGCATGGCCTTCAAGGGAGCCCTCAAGCTCTTTTCACCCGCGACATACCGTTTAGCCATGTCGTTGAAGCGGATAGCCTCAAAAGCATCCGGATCGGCAATCGCGACCGGAGCCGACAGCATGGCATCGCCACTTTTGGAGGTCAGCCGATTCAAAGCGTAATTGCGCACCGGAACCGTAACGCTCAGAAGCGTGGAAAGAGGACCGGTATGCGCAGGTGCCAAAGCCTCCTTCAACGCATTTTCATGCTGCGCCGCTTGCAAACCTGTTGATTGGAGTTCTGCCATGACCACAGGCAGGCGGCGCTCCAGATCATCCACATCCCGCACGTTTTCAGAAGACCAGAACCGCTCGGCCAGAGCTGCGGTACGGGGCCACAGACGGGCATCCAACATGTTTTCGGAGACAACCTCCGTCCAGAGCGCGCCTTCTGCACCCAGAACCATTTTCTTCTGGTCATCGGTCAAAGGCGCTGCATTCGGGTCCTGAATGAAAGCCTGAAGCAGCGGGGTGATCTTCGGATGTGTCTCCGCCAGTTCTTCTGGCGTGATGCCATTCGCCTTGGTGTCATACGGATCAATAGCGTAATGCGTCCGGGACGGCGTCAACATATCCAGATAATAGCCCGAAGACACGACAACCGGATGCCCAGCCTGTGTGGCAGAACCCGTCCACTTGGAGCCGCGCCACCCTTCCACAACAACATTTTTGGGAATTGGCGCTTCGCTGACTTCGTCCCACCCCATCATGACGCGGCCCTGGCTGGACAGGATTTTTTCCACCTGCGCCGTGAAGGCTGCCTGAAGGGCTGGTGCATCCTTGTATCCGTGCACCTTCATATAGGCCGCAATTTTTGGATTGCTGGTCCACTGAGTGCCGAGAACCTCGTCACCACCCGAATGGAAATAATGATCCGGAAAGAGTGTTTCCATTTCCGCATACAGCGCACGAATGAATGTCAGCGTCCTGGGATTGGTCGGGTCCATCGCCGGGTTGTTCAGGTTTTCACCAACGGCGTTGACCTCCGGCAGCGGCTGTGCCGCCAGTTCCGGATAGGCCTGCAACACCGCAAGCGCATGACCGGGAACGTCAAATTCAGGTACAACGCGGATACCGCGATCCGCAGCATACGCCACAATGTCTCGAACCTCAGCCTGCGTATAATACTGCCCGTGCGATCCAACGCTCGTCAGCTTCGGAAAAACACGGCTCTCCACACGGAAGCCGGTCCCGTCATTCAAATGCCAGTGCAGCACGTTAAGCTTCAAAAGCTCCATGGCATCAAGCTGGCGTTTGACTGTCTCTACAGAAGCAAAATGCCGGGACACATCCAACAGAAGGCCACGCCAGGCAAAGCGTGGAGCATCATCAATATGCAGCCGTTCTACCACCACCCCATCTGATGTTTTCTGAACAAGCTGCAGGAATGTAGCCAGCCCATGCACAACGCCTGCCGGTCCATCAGCTTCCAGATGGGCGCCATCCGCTGATGTCGTGAGAGCATAATGCTCTTTGGCCCCAACCGTGAGATAGGCCGGATCATAAGATGCACTAATATGCAGAACGTACGGGCTACCATGCGCAGAAGGTGCGCCTGTCACAGCACCAAGCCGTTGAGAAAAACGGGCTGCGGCTCTCTGCAAAAGGGGTGACGGCGGGGTGGCCCAGACAATCCGGACACCTCCTGCAAGGGATGCCACACCATTGGACGCCGAGACGGATTGCGGCACAGGCATCAGAGCAGGTGCCGCTTGGGCCATGCCTCCAAAAACCGTGCCAGCCAGCAAAGCACTCCCCAGACACACTTTCTTCCAGAAAGAACCATAAGGGAAAGGCGTGGTCCGGGTCATTCAAGGCTTCCTTGCAGCTACGGATCAGTCTCTGAAACGATTTTCACCGTATCACTCTGCCTTATCGTGTCACTCCGGCGGCAGAGCTGCAAGCATGCGACGCGCATCTTCAGTCCGGAGCGTAATGCCGTAAAACTGACGATAGAACTGCTGCATCTTTGCAATCATTCCGGCCTCATCCACATGACCCGTCTGAACAATCTGACGGGCCCAGTCGACCTGCAAAAGCAATTCAGGGCTATACCGATCCCACGGGAAAATTCCCGCCGGATTGCGGTAAACACGGCCAGCTTTAACAGCGGCGAGCTGAGACCAGACGCCATCGCTGGCAAGCTGGGCAGGATCCCCTGCATTGGCACCCACAATAATGATGTCTGGGTTCCAGGAGAGCACCTGCTCGACAGAAACAGGCTGCTTGTTTCCATGCACGCCCACAGCCGCATTGCGTCCACCAGCAGAACGAATCCACTGGTCGATAATGCTCTGATCTCCATCCACGCGCAGAGGTTTCAGAGATTCAACATGAAGGACTTTGGGCCCTTGCGGGTTGGTTGCGGCCTGCGAAATTTCCTTAAGGAAAGCCACACGATAAGCCTGCGCACGCTGCGTCGCCAAGGGCGTCTGAAGAAGGGTGGCCGTGCTATCCACACATTCCAGAAGCCCTATAAAACGATCAAAGCCCTCAGGGACAACATGCAGACCAACCTTGGAGAGCGCCGCGACGGAATGGCTCGACGTGGTGACAAACACCAGATCCGGTGCAAGACGTAAAAGCTCTTCTCCGTTCAGATTTCCTGGGTCCAGAGGCTGAGCTTTGGAAAGCGACGGCACCAGACGGAACATCCACGGCATGATTGATGGCTTGGCGACCGTCGCGATGATCTTGTCCTGCGCGCCGAGCATAATGAGCGTGGCGTTATGGGCATACCATCCCTCCACCAGGCGTGTGGGAGGAGCAGCAAATGCTGTGGTGGCCATGAGCGAAAGACCCAGAAGCCCTCCAGCCAGTCGAGACAGTCTCATCATTCACTCTCCTCACGATGGAAAAAACGTTTTCCGGCATGATCAATCTGCGCCAGAGGAACGCCATAAAGACGGGACATCCGCTCAGCCGTCACAATAAGCTCGGGTGGGCCGTCCGCCACAATTTGCGCTTCCTCTAAAATAAGGGCGCGATGGCCGGCGGAAAAGAATTCTTCCGGCCGGTGGGACGTCAGAAGAATGAGATGTCCTTCAGCGGCCAGTTCTGCAAGCAGACTCATCAAACGAAGCTGATGACCATAGTCCAGACCGCTCATTGGCTCATCAAGAAGAAGCCCGACAGCTTCCTGCGCAAGGGCTCGCGCCAGCACAACACGCTGCTTTTCGCCGCCAGACAGCTCCGTCGCCGGACGCTCTGCCAAGGCCAGGAGGCCCAGACGATCCATAGCCTGATCAACGCGGAGCCGGTCTTCCGCTCCGAGGCGCCCTGCCACGCCATGATGGGGAATACGCCCCAGTTCGACCATCCGCCGGACCGTGTAAGGAAACGTCATCGCGTGTGCCTGGGGCACATACGCCAGATGCCGCGCCACGTCTAAAGGCCGCAGAGACGATAACAGCGTACCTTCAAGATACACCTCACCGGACGTCGGTTTGAGCAACCCCATCAGAATGCGCAAAAGGGTGCTTTTGCCCGCACCATTAAGGCCAAGAAGCCCAATCAGTTCACTACGCCGGAACGTCAGGCTGACATCATTCAGCACCACCGATCGAGACGACCGTTTCAGCTTAATACCTTGGCAGGAGAGAAAATCCCGACTCATGTCGCGTCCCCGCGGAGACGCCGGAGCACGAGAATAAAGGCAAGGGCACCGAAAAGCTCGGTCATGATCCCGAGTGGCACTTCTCCTGAGGTCAGGCTGCGCGACACGGTATCCGCCAGTAGAACACCGGCGGCTCCCAGCAAGGCACAGACCGGCATCATCCGCCGATGCTCTGCACCCGCCAGCATTCTGGAAATGTGCGGCACCAGAAGCCCGACCCAGCCAATAATACCCGCCATGGAAATCGTCATGGCACAGGCCAGCGTCGCAAGCAGAATGACGAAAGGCCGCATAATCTGAATGGGAACCCCAAGGCTCCGCGCTTCATCGTCTCCGAGAGAAAGTACATCCAGTAAAGGAGCAAGTAAAACCAGTACAGAAACCAGAACAAGCACTGGAACAGTCAGCCAAGAAAGCTCTTTCCATCCCGTCTGGGACAGTGTCCCCAGTAGCCAGTTCACAACAGCAGGCAACTGATCCATCGGATCAGCGGTATATTTCACAAGAGACAGAAGCGCTGTGAAAACGGCATTGGCCACAAGACCACCCATCAGCAATGTCAGGAGGCCGCCCTGTGGCAACAGACGGGAAATGGAAATTCCAGACCCCACGGCCACGACACCACCAGCAAACGCACCGATCTGAATCCATGCAGGTGACGCACCCAGAACAATCATGAGTGCCGCCCCAAACGCGGAGCCACTCAGAACACCCAGAAGGTCAGGCGAGACAAGGGGATTCCGAAGGACGGCCTGATAGGTTGCACCACCGCAGGATAGCGCACTTCCTACCAGAATTCCGGCCACAACCCGCGGCAACCGAACCTGCTGAACCACAGCATCGGCAACAGGATCCTGCCCTCCCCAGAGATGAAGCAACCGCCCAAGCACCATCACCACACGATGCGGAGACAGCGGGTAACGACCGCAGCACAGGGCCAACACAATGGACAGCACCAGAGCCCCTCCAGCGAGGCTCCGGACGTAAGTCGGACGAATGATAATGAGCCGCCCTTTCACACAACGATCTGCCCCACTCTACTCCGGCTCAGATGCGCTCGGAAACAGGGCGGCTCTTCTTTTCATGCGACAGGATTGCGAACAGCCCCGGAAGAACGAATTCATTTTGGCACCGAGTGACAAAATATTCAATCACTTCGAATCGTTTTTTCAAGAGTGAACAGACAATGACACGCCGATATAGGACTAATAAAATCCCTATTTTGAAATATGAATATTGACGCATCATCTCGTAAATTTGAGTGAACACCCTCCCCATTTGTGTGACATTGAAACCCTCCCCCGATGAAAACTGCACTTTGACCTCGATCAGACCGAATTTTGAGTTATCTCAATCTTCCCTTTCTGGTGCCCGTGCCATATTGAGGGGAACAATCATCCGTCACGTTGTGGACGGCAGTTTTTCAAACAGTGCCGGGACAGTACAAGAATGCTCAAACGGATAGCCGCCAGTATTGTGGGCCTCGGTGCAGTGGGCGGCCTCGGTTTCCTCGCCTATGCGTGGTACCCCGCAATCGCCCCCATCTCCCCTCCCGCTGCGGCCTCTTTTTCCGCAGACGCCATCAAGCGTGGCGAAATCGTTGCCGCCGGTGGATACTGTGCCGAATGTCACACCCGCGTGGATGGCAGCCCCGGCCCGGAGTTGGCCGGTGACTTCAAGATGGCCACCCCATTCGGTGACATCTTCTCTTCCAACATCACGCCTGACCCGGAATGGGGTCTCGGCAACTGGTCGTTGGAAGCCTTCAAGCGCGCCATGAACAAGGGCATTGCCCGTGATGGTTCACAGCTTTATCCGGCGTTCCCGTTCGACCACTTCACGAAGGTCAACGATCAGGACGTCTCGGACCTATATGCGTATCTGATGACGCGTCCGGCCGTGCACCTGAAGCCGCGTGACAACACGGTCCCCTTCCCGATCAACATCCGTCTGATTGGTCAGGGTTTCTGGAAGCTCCTGTTCTTTACGCCAGGCCGCTACCAGAACGACCCGAAGCATGATGCACAATGGAACCGCGGGGCCTATCTGGCCGAAGGTAACGCCCATTGTGGTGCCTGCCATACGCCGCGTAACCTTCTGGGTGCAGAGAAGCTGAGCCATGCTTATGATGGTGCTGTCATTGATGGCTGGATTGCGCCACCGCTGAACGACCACAACCCAACGCCGGTTGTCTGGACGGAAGACGAGTTCTTCCAGTATCTGCGCTTCGGCGTCGCTCCGCTGCATGGTTCTGCTGCTGGCCCAATGTCTCCGGTGCCGCATCGCTTCCTGTCCAAGATTCCGGAAGACGATGTGCATGCCATTGCTCATTATTATGCAGACGTCGCGAAGGCTGCCCAGCGTTCTCAGGGCGATCAGGCTGCCATTGCTCGCGCCATGCAGATGTCCGGCAAGGATTTGACTGGCCCGCAGACACTGGATGCGGATGCGCGCCTGTATCAGGGGGCCTGTGGCGCCTGCCATTACAATTCCGGCCCGATGCCGGTCTCTGGCCGCCCGGAACTGGCTCTGAACAACGCGCTTTGGCTGGATGAGCCGAACAATCTGTTCCAGGTCATGCTGCATGGCATTGGCGCTGCCGAAGGTCAGGATAACATCGCCATGCCAAGCTTCTACACGGCCCTTTCGGACCATGACATGGCCCGCATCGCCGCGTATCTCCGCCGCACCCGCACCACTCTGCCCCCCTGGACGGATCTGGAAAAGAAGGCCGCGGCTGCCCGCGCCACGCTGTCCGCACCGCCCGTTAACGCCTCGCACTGATCCGGGCAGGACAGGGAAAACGAAATATGACCACGAAATTTGAACTCAACGGACAGCCCGTTTCGGTCGATGCACCGGATGATACCCCTCTGCTGTGGGTCTTGCGGGATGAACTGAACCTGACCGGCACCAAGTTTGGCTGTGGCATCGGCGAATGTGGTGCCTGCACCGTGCATGTCGGTGGGCGCGCCACACGGTCCTGCATCACCCCGCTGTCTTCCATCGAAGGCGCCTCGATCACCACGATTGAAGGCCTCGATCCGGAAGGCAATCACGTCGTGCAGGTCGCCTGGCGTGACCAGCAGGTGCCACAGTGCGGCTACTGCCAGTCCGGCCAGATCATGCAGGCCGCAAGCCTTCTGAAAGATTATCCGAAGCCGACGGATGAAGAGATTGATGGCGTCATGGGCGGCAGTCTCTGCCGTTGCATGACGTATGTCCGCATCCGCAAGGCCATCAAGGAAGCAGCTGCCGCGCAGCAGGGAGGCGCCACCAATGGCTAAGATCGAACAGATCGCCAAGAGATCCGACGCAGGCCGCCTGTCTCGCCGCAGTTTTCTGATGACGGCAGCAGGCGCAGGTCTGATGTTTGGCTTTGCCCGCAAGGCCGAAGCTGCGCAGACCTACCCGTCTGCTATGCCGCCGGAAGCCGCGTTCGAGCCGAACATGTGGTGCGCCATCGCGCCGGACGGTTCCATCAACGTGAACGTTGTCCGTGCCGAGATGGGTCAGCACGTCGGGACCGCCCTCGCCCGCATTATCGCGGACGAAATGGAAGCCGACTGGAATCACATCAAGATCACGGAAGTGGACACCGCTCCGAAATGGGCCGGCAAGTTCGTGACCGGCGGCTCCTGGTCCGTCTGGGATACGTGGGACACATTCCGTCAGGCTGGCGCCGCTGCCCGCACGATCATGCTGGAGGAAGGCGCAAAGCTGCTCGGCACAACGCCGGACAAATGCGTTGCCCGCAACAGCACGGTCACGGCTGGCAGCAAGAGCGTCTCCTACGGTGAGATCGTCTCGAAAGCCAAGCCGACGCGCAGCTTCACGGCTGACGAAATGGCCAAGCTGCCGCTCAAGCCCGCCAGTGAGCGCCGCCTGATCAGCAAGCCGGTTCCTGCTCTGGATATCCCGGACAAAACGACCGGCAAGGCGATCTACGGCATCGACGTGAAGCTCGAAGGGATGGTCTATGGCCGCCCCAAGATGCCACCGACGCGCTACGCCGCGAAGGTGCAGTCCGTCGATGACAGCGAAGCCAAGAAGATCCCCGGATACATTCGCTATGTTGTTCTGGATGATCCATCCGGCATCGTCCCCGGATGGGTTGTGGCCCTGGCCAAGACCTATCCAGCCGCCATCAAGGCTGCGGACGTTCTAAAGGTTCAGTGGAATCCTGGTCCGACGATCAATGTCTCGGAAGCAGACATCATCGAGCATGGCCGCAAGCTGATTGCAGATCAGAGCACTGGCGCTCGCGTTTTCAACGATAAGGGTGTGGACGAGGCATTTGCCCATCCGGCACACTCCTTCGAACGCAGCTACACCTGTGCCTCCGTCGCGCATTACCAGCTTGAGCCTGTCAATGCGGTGGCCCGTCATATTGATGGCATGTGGGAAATCCATACCGGCAATCAGTGGCAGTCCCTCGTTCTGCCGCAGCTCTCCAAGGCGCTTCAGGTGCCTGAAGAGCAGGTTGTCATGCGCACTTATCTGCTGGGCGGCGGGTTTGGTCGTCGCCTGAACGGTGACTATTCCATCCCGGCGGCTCTGGCGTCCAAGGCCATTGGCGGCGCACCAGTCAAGCTGATCCTGACACGTTCGGACGATATGGCGTTTGACTCCATTCGTTCCCCCTCTCTTCAGACGGTTCGCGTCGCCCTTGATGCAGACCAGAAGAAGATTGTGGCGATGGATTACGCTGCAACAGCAGGCTGGCCCACACTCGTCATGGCACCGGCATTTCTGGCCAAGGGTGAAGACGGCAAGTCCTACGATCCGTTTGCGATTGCGGGCGCTGATCACTGGTACGAAACCGGGCCAACCCGCGTCCGTGCCATCACGAACGATCTGGCCAACAAGACTTTCCGTCCGGGCTGGCTCCGTTCCGTGTCCGCAGGTTGGACGCCCTGGGCGCTTGAATCCTTCCTCGACGAACTGGCTCACCAGACGAAGCAGGACCCGCTGGCATTCCGCCTGTCCATGTTCACAGCGACAGGACGGAACGAAGGCTCCGCTCCCAATGCTGTAGGCGGCGCCAAGCGTCAAGCCGCAGCCCTTCAGCGCCTTGCCGACAAGATCAACTATGGCAAGACGCAGCTTCCGGCGGATACCGGCATTGGCATCGCGACCAGTTTCGGACAGGAACGCGGTATGCCGACCTGGACGGCTGGTGCGGCACAGGTCCACGTTGATCGCAAGACCGGCGTCATCACCTGTCAGAAGCTTTGGCTGGTTCTGGATGCTGGCACGATCGTTGATCCGGGTGGCGCACTGGCACAGACCGAGGGTGCAGCTCTTTGGGGCCTGAGCATGGCGCTGTTTGAAGGCACCGAGATCGTCAATGGCACGATCAAGGACAGCAACCTCAACACCTACACGCCGGTCCGTCTTCCGGACGTGCCGGACATGGATATCGAGTTCGTCCAGAACACCGAAAAGCCTACGGGCCTTGGTGAACCGGGGGTGACGGTCGTGGCTCCTGCCATCGGCAATGCCGTGTTCAACGCCATTGGTGTGCGTCTGCGCCATCTGCCAATGCGTCCGGCAGATGTGCTGCGCGAACTGAACGGTCACAACAGCTAAAATCCGGCTTCACCGTCGAAAAACAGAAACGCCGCGCCCCGGACTGGGACGCGGCGTTTTTTATGGCTGCATCAGCCGTTGCGGTAATAGTAGCTGTAGCCGTTCAGGGCCGGTGCGCCGCCCAGATGAACGTACAGAACCTTTGACCCGTCCGGGAAATATCCCTTCTGGGTCAGGTCAATCAGACCCTGCATGGATTTCCCTTCATAGACAGGATCCGTCATCATGGCTTCCGTACGGGCCGCCAGTCGGATGGCTTCGTTCGTTTCTTCGGACGGGACGCCATAGGCGGGATATGCGTAGTCCTCGATGATCACGATCTCATCGTCCCGCACTGTCCGACCAAGCTCTACCAGCTCGGCTGTACGGCCCACGATCTCCCGCACCTGCTCGCGCGTCTGTTCGGGCGTTCCGGAAGCATCAATGCCGATGACCCGATCTGCACGATCCTGCGCCGCAAATCCGACGATCATTCCCGCCTGCGTCGAGCCCGTCACGACACAGACGATAATGTAATCGAACGTGAAGCCGAGTTCCTTTTCCTGCTCCGCGACTTCTTCCGCAAAAGCAGCGTAACCAACGCCGCCATATTGATGAACGGATGCACCAGCCGGAATGGCATAGGGCTTTCCGCCAACATCCTTCACGGACTGGATGGCATCTTCCCAGCTCTGGCGGATGCCAATGTCAAAGCCATCTTCCACAATGCGGGACTCAGCTCCCATGAGGCGTGTCATGAGGATATTGCCGACACGATCATAAACAGCGTCATAATGCGGGACCCATTTCTCCTGCACGACAACGCATTTCATACCTAGCTTGGCCGCTGTCGCTGCGACCATGCGCGTATGATTGGATTGCACACCGCCGATGGAGACCAGTGTATCTGCGCCAGAGGCCAGAATATCCGGAACAATATATTCCAGCTTGCGGAGCTTATTGCCGCCCATCGCCATGCCGGAATTGCAGTCTTCACGCTTGGCATAGATCTGCACTTTGCCACCTAGGGCTTCGCTCAGACGTGGAAGATGCTCAATAGCCGTTTTTCCAAAAGTCAGCGGATAGCGCTCAAATTTCTCAAGGTTCACAGACAGCCTCCCAAGGTGTTCACACCCGAAAGCAGTAGTGAAATATTCTTCGAAGGTGCTTTCTAATTCAGGCAATAATTTCTGTATTTTAGTCTTAAAATAGAATTTTAATGGATGTTTCTCTTATCATTTGAGGAAATAATGAAAGATTCCATCACACCAGATCTGGACGCAATCGACCGGAACATTCTTCGCCTTCTGCAAGGCAACGGGCGCATGTCCAATGCCGAGCTGGCCGAGCGTGTAAACGTGAGCGCCGCGACATGTCATCGGCGTACCCAGAGACTATTTCAGGACGGTTATATCCGCGGCGTTCGCGCCGAGATTGATCCCGTCAAAGTCGGACTGGGAACGATCGCTCTGGTCGGCGTCGTGCTGGACCGATCCACTCCCGAGAGCTTCGCAGAACTGGAAGAGGCTGTGAAAACCATGCCCATGGTGCTGGACTGTCATCTGGTCGCAGGCGATTTCGATTATCTGCTGAAGATCCGTGTGGAAGACATGGCGGATTTCAATCGGCTTCACGCAGAAAAGCTCATTGCCTTTCCAGGGGTCCGACAGGCACGGACGTTTTTTGTCATCAAGGAAGTCAAGGACAACGGGCCACTCGCGTTCTAGAATTGCGTTCGCATGGAACGCCCTGTTGCCTCTGTGCAATGATTTCCTTTGCGGTATTGTCACGTCCTTGCCTGCCACCAGCTATGGAACCCTCTGCCCATGCCCCTTCACCCCACCGTCCCGAAGCCGGAACGTTTTAGCAAAACGCGAAAGGCCCTGCGCCGCACGCTGGCGCTTGGACTGGTCGCTGGCGGCCTGCTGGCAGCCTCCGCGCAGGCGAAAGCTGACCCCCGCCTTGTCATTTTTGACGATGACGGCTTCAGCATCGCCCAGTGGATGATCATCAAGGCTCCCAACGTCCGCGTGCTTGGCATCACGACTGTCACGGGTGACGTTTGGCAGAAAGAAGCGACGAATGACGCGCTGCGGGGCGTGGAAGTGGCAGGCCGCGCAGACATTCCCGTTGTTCCGGGCGCAACCTACCCGTTCCTGAACTCGGAAAAGCTAACGGACCGCTGGGAAGCCCTTTACGGAAAACTGATCTGGAAAGGGGTGTGGATGAAAAAATGGGTCGAAAAGACCGAGCAACCACTTCCCTATTATCATGGCCCCGATGTTGTTCCGGACCTGCCATATGGCAATCCGGTCAAAAAGCCGGAAACCGAGCGCGCAGCTGACTTCCTCATTCGGATGGTCCATCAATACCCAGGGCAGGTCAGCATCATTGCAACGGGTCCGATGACCAACATCGCACTGGCCCAGACGCTTGATCCGGAATTTGCGGGCCTTGCAAAAGAACTCGTTTACATGGGCGGTGGCCTGAACCCGCGCCAGACACGGCCCGGCGTTGTGGCACACCAATTCGCGCGTGAATTCCTGAACAGCCCCCGTCGTGAATTCAACTTCCGTCTGGACCCGGAAAGCGCAAGTGCGGCCCTTCGCGCACCATGGAAGCACATCGTGATGGTTCCGGCCGATCCTTCAACGGATACCGAACTGACGCCAGAATTTCTGAAGAAGCTGGAAGCTACCGGCACGCCCGTCGGGCATGTCATGAAGTGGCATCTGAGCGGCTTCCCGCTCTGGGATGAAATTGCAGCATCCGTCTGGCTGGACCCGAGCATCATCACGGAAAAGCAGGATCTGTTTGTGGATGTAAACAGCCAGTTTGGCCCTGGCTACGGTGACGTTGTCTCCTGGACGCCGGGCTACGAGCCAGGTCTGGGCGAACGCAAGAACGAAGTTGTCCTGCGCATCAATGTTCCGAAACTTGAAAAGCAGATCCTTGATCTGATTGGCAGCCCGCAGGCTCCTGTCAGCGGACATCCTCTCCCCTGAAACACAAAAGCCCCGCTGCCATCCGGCCGCGGGGCTTTTTTCAGACGGCGGGAAGAGCGACCTGCTCTTTTGGCCAGCGGCGATGAAGCCAGAGCCACGCTCCTGGCCTTTCGCGGATCCACCGTTCCAGCGTCTCGTTCATGGCGACGCAGATTGACCGAATATCCGCATGACGATCGCCCGTTCGCTTAGCCTGAAGCGGGGCTTCACACACCATGCGGAACCGCCCGTTCCCCAGTCGCACGATATGGACGGGTATGATGGGCAGATTAAAGCGCAAGGCCAATTGCGCCACCGCTGGCGCCGTCATGGCATCCCGTCCCAGAAACGGAATGGCGAGCCCGTCATTCATTTTCTGATCGACCAGAAAACCCAGTGAGCCACCGCTTTGAAGATGCGTTAAGGCCTGCCGGGCCCCCTTGGGTCCTTTAGGAAACATGGTCCCGGTCGGGCCGAGAGCCTTCTGTCGCATTGTCTGCGTCACAAGATCGATGACCGGATTGGACGAGGCCCGATAAAAACCCGCAACTGGCATACCCAGACTAGTTGCGATGGGCAGAATGAGCTCCCAGTTCCCCAGATGCCCTGAGAAGAACAAAGCCTGTGAGCCGTTCGCTTTCAGGGCATCGATATGCTCTTCACCCTCGATCTCCCATCCCGGTCCCATTTCCGTACGGTTAAAGGATGCAAGATGGGGGAGTTCTGTCACGTTCCGCCCCAGGTTCGTCCACACATCCCGGATAATCTGCTGTCGTTCCGGCAAAGATAAATCAGGAAGAGCGAGTTGAAGGTTTCGATCCGCAATGCGGGTTGCCCGGAGCCTCATTCCGACATTCCGCATCAACCAGCCACCCGCTGTCGAGGCGTATTGCGGCCCCACACTGCGCAGGAGGCCAATGACGCTCCATAGCGCTGCCGATTGCACATGCTGAGACAGACGGGACAGAACAGGAGCGATTGGTGCCATGCGACGATAGTCGCTTTAAAAGAAAGATAATCAATTCTTGTTTTGTATCTAATTAATACCTGAGTTTCTTAATTTATACTTTATTGGTAATTTTTCAGAAATAATAAAACATATTTGAATTTTTTAATAAATAATAATTCCTGATTTTATTTTTAAACTTCCAGATTTATGCCCTGTAGCAAAGGGCATAAATCTCGGGGACGTCGCTGCGCTCCACGTTCAGGATGACATCTCAACCCTATGGTTTCGCGCGAATGTTTCCAGTGCGTCGAGATAAAGCGCCCGCTCGTCGTCCGAAATCCAGGCCGCCTGAAAGGCATTTCGGCTAATCTGTATGAGTTCGTCTTGTGTCAGGTCCGCTGCACTTTGAGCCTTGGCGAAACTCTCCGTCATATACACGCTCTGCATGTAACCCGGGTCGTCGGAATTGATGGTAATTTTCAGTCCCGCTGCCAGCATGTCCCGAATATCCTGACGGGACCGCCCCGGCCTGATGACATCGTTCGGAGACGGACACAGCGTGAATGTCACGCCCTTGTCCCGAGCCATCGCAATCAGTTCAGGCTTCTCCAGCACATTCAATCCATGATCGAGGCGCTCGCTACCCAGATCCTGAAGAGCCTGCCGGATATGCTCATGCGTATTCTGCTGATCGAGATCGCAATGCATGGTCAAGTGAAGGGCCAGCGCTCTTGCGCGGGCGAATGTTTTCGCAAATTTGGCTGGCGGATTACCCTTCTCGTCTGAATCCAGACCCACACCAATGATGCGGCTTCTACCCGGTCTTTCAAGATAAGGGAGAGCCTGGGTAAAGGTCTCGTCGGCAGAGTCCGCACTCATTTCACGTATGAAGCACATGATGAGGTGAGAGCGGATGCCGAAGTCCTTCTCTGCTTCCTCCTGCGCTGCATTGAAGCCCCGGATGACTGTTCCGAATGCTATTCCGCGACGGGTGTGAAGCTGCGGGTCAAAGAACATCTCAGTATAAAGAACATTCTGCTGCGCGACTCTTTCCAGATAGTTATAGCAGAGGTCATGAAAATCCTGCTCGGTCTGCAAGAGCTCGACGCCTTCGTAATACAGCGTCAGAAAAGAGGGCAGATCATGATAGACATAACCTTGTCGGATTTCTTCCGCAGAGCTGGACCTGAGAGGATGATTGTTCCGCTCAGCCAGCTTGATTTTCAAGTCCGCTTCCAGCGTTCCTTCCAGATGAACATGAAGTTCAGCTTTGGGGAGCTTTTCAAGAAATTCCTGCATGCAGACAACGGACATGACCTGCTTTCCTTATCAGTCGTGATAAGCCCGCATCATGCATGTTTGCTGGAAAATTGAAACGATACCGACATGATATCTTTATTTTGAAACGGCATGGCACGTTACAAGTGCTTTGTCGTCCATCTCACTGGAAAAGAGCGAGTCATTTCCCTTGTTCCACCAGACATACTGTGCCGCAGCATATTTGGCGCCATCCGCAGCAATTACGTTTGAAAACACCTGCGTGTGCCCTTCAATTGGCAGGACAGCCAAGCTGATGGCATCTGCATTGATATATTGAACGGCAACGCGTTTTTGCGGCAAGCGTGAGAGAAGCTCCTTGGCCGCATCACCGTTTCCCTGACAGGTATAAAGCACTGTCTGGCGGTCAACTGTTGTGGGAGAAGAGAGTTTGATCTGAAAGTTAGTGGCCTTTGATGCAAAAGCCGGATTTATCCCCAGACAAAGAACAGCCATTAAACCAAACGAATATTTTCTCATCACTTGACCCTTCCCAGCAGATTGAAGCCTTCAGTATTGCCTGAGACATCTCTTTCAGTCAGATTGAGCCGCCATTCTGTCAGCATGATGACAACTGCCCAAACCAAGGACGGACTGTGAGCTGGTTTTACGAAGAACACGGAAGCCGCAAAGGCCCGCTTTCTGAAGATGGTATGCGTGCCCTCATCTCGACCGGCAGTATTGAGCACTCAACGCTGTGCTGGACCGAAGCCTTCGGTGCGGAATGGCATCCGGCAGGCAGTTGCGCGTTCTGGCCGCCGCAGCCCGAAGGGGTCCCGCCTGCCCTGCCCCCCAGCAGGGTCTCGAACCGCTGGGCATGGCTGAGTATTCTTGGGCCCTTCGTCAGCAGCATGATCGTCAACGTTCTGGCCTGGTTCGGCAACATCCCTGACCGCCAGTCCAGCATCATCGCCGTTCTTCTCAGCTTTGCGATTATCTTCACGTCCATGCTGACAGATCGCCGCGCCCTGATTGCTGCAGGCTTCCGTCCCGGCTCTGCATTCTGGATCCTGATCCCGCCACTCTATTTCTGGCGGCGTATCCAGTTTGTTGGCAAAGGAATGCTGCTGTTTTTTCTGTCGCTGCTGGTCTTCCTGTTCCAGTTCGTGCCTTCTTTTTCAGAAAGCTGGCACATCATGCACAACCCGAATGGCCTCTCCAGCTACGTCTCCAAACACTACGATCTCTGATCGCGATACTCAGCAGAAACGGCGATAGAATTGCTCTGTCTTGAGGGCCTGCTCTTCCAGCACATGGAAGGACAGGTCCCATGTTCTGCCTGGCTGCCGCCTCAGGCGCACAAGCCCGGCGGCAAGTGCGTCGATACAGTCCGGCTTAACCAGACAGTCCGATACATTTTCAAGAATATCCAGAACACCTCCTGCTGCTGTCGCGCAGACAGGTAATCCTGCCGCCATCGCTTCCAGCAGAACCAGCCCGAATGGCTCCCGTCTGGAGGGCAGAACAAATCCGTCAAACGCACAGAACACGTCCGGCACATCTGACCGGTAACCCGCAAAAATGATGCGATCCCTGTACTTTGCGCAGACATTTTCAAGCCGCGCACGTTCTGGGCCGTCCCCAATCAGAACAAGATATGTGTCGGTCGGCAGAACAGCCTGTCTCCAGGCCTGAAGGAGACAATCAAACCGTTTCTCTTCCACCATTCTTCCAACGGCACAGATCACAAAAGCTTCCGATGGAAGGCGATGTTCCTGCCGGAAGCCTTCCCGAAGCTTGGTACGCTCCGGATGGCAGAGGACGGAAGGAATGGTCCAGTTTGCAATCACTGCGCTCTGGTTTCGACAACCTGCTGGCAGGCTGGCCTGTTGCCACCGGGCGATGCAGATCAGGCCGTCATGTTTTCCATAAGTTCTGGCACGATAAGCATTGTGGAGCGTACCGATGACGGGGGTCTCACCCATCAGTCCCAGAGTCTTCAAAACCCCTGCCCGGATCGACGCCTTACCCAGGTGAGTATGGATGATATCGAAGGTCTCGTTCCATACCAACGCCGTCAATGTCGGCAGATATCCTGCGCGATAAGCCCTTACGATACGGACTGAGGGTGAAAAGTGATGTGCAATATCTCCGCCTGTTCGAAGATCAGCGGTATGGCGCTCCAGAAGCACCGTCACGTCATGTGTCAGAGCCTGCTGGTTCGCGAGCTCCGCAACGTGACGCTCAGTGCCCGCGAATTCCCGCGTTAGAAGACAGTGAAGGATTCTCACTGCCCGTCTCCTTCAGCGAATACTACCGTTTCCGGCCCAGACGCCTTCAATGATAGGGCCTGTCCGCACAGACATCCGCTGTCGGGGTGGCTGAGGCTGGCAGGCCACAAAATACAGACCGATCACAAACGTCAGCTGAGACAGCGTCATGAGCTGAGACAGAATCCAGCCAATTCCAACCCCGTCTAGGCTGCGGAAAAGCTGATAGATGAGGAATGCCATAGCGATCATCCGCATGCTCAGCATCATGGGGCGAAGGGGATTCAGCATGTTTGGCCGGATCATCGGGATCGTTTTTTTCATGCCCAGAAAGAATGCAAGGTTCATGAACCAGATCAGCGATGTATCCACCACCCCGCCCATCGTTGCGCCAAACAGCACAATCGGCAGAAGCAGCGCTGCGCCGTTCAGCATTAATGAGCCGAGCTGAAAGCTCATGCCCAACTGCACAACGGGAAGAACTGACGGCAGTCTGTTTGCGACGGGCTGAAAGAGCCGGTCAATCAGCCAGTCATCAAAGCGGACGATAAAATTGGAAGCGGTCATAGTAGTTTTGTTCTTAGCGGCCTCTGATTGACCGCGTCACATGATTTTTTATTCATCCTTCAGCAATCCTCCCTCGGTAGACAGCATCCCTGACAGTCGATTTACTGCCTGGCAGAACATTTTACCCGTAGGAAGTTAATAACCTATGCCCGGTTTCTCTCGCCTGACCCGTGTGACACTGCTCGCAGCCTCCATGCTGGCCCCGCCTCTCCTGACGGGCGCATATGCTGCCCCTGCGGTGCCTCAGGCTGCCACGGCAGCACCGGCCTCCGTCACCCGTGCCACCTTACCCAATGGCCTGCGTGTCGTGATTGTGCGGGATACTCTGGCACCCGTCGTACAGACGATGCTCAATTATGAAGTGGGCTCCGTCAACGCACCCAAAGGTTTTCCGGGAACGGCACACGCCCTTGAGCACATGATGTTCAACGGCTCCGAAACACTCTCCCGGGACCAGCTTTCCACCATCAGCGCCCAACTCGGCAACAATGATAATGCTGACACGACGTCTGACGTCACCCAATACTATTTCAAGGCCCCTGCTGCGGACCTTGATGTCCTTCTGCGGATCGAAGCCGGTCGTATGCGCGGGCTGAACATCACAGAGAAGGAATGGGCCCATGAAAGAGGCGCCATTGAGCAGGAAGTCTCACGCGACCTGTCGAGCCCCATCTACCGCTATCTCTCTCAGGTGCGTGCAGCACTTTACGCAGGCACACCTTACGAGCATGACGCACTCGGGACGCGTCCCTCTTTCGATGCCACGACTGCCCCGCTGCTGAAGCAGTTCTACAACTCCTGGTATGCTCCCAACAACGCCATCCTCGTCATTACGGGCGATGTGGACCCGCAGGACACCCTGAAGAAAGTTCAGGCAGCCTTTGGCAATATTGCAGCGGCTACACTTCCAGCCCGCGCTGCTGTCACACCCACGCCAGCCAAGGCACAGTCCCTGTCGTTGGATACAGATCTACCGATCGGCCTTGTCACCATGGCCTGGCGGATGCCGGGACAGCGTGACCCGAACTATGCTGCCGTAACCCTGCTGGCCGATGCCATTGCCAGCCAGCGCAGTGTCCTGTTCGGTCTGGTTCCGGATGGTAAGGCTCTGGACGCAGGATTCATGTATGACCCGGATGCACAGGCTGGCCTCGCTGTCGCCTACGCAGGGTTCCCCAAGGGAGCAAACCCGGGCGAGCTCCGCCGGACGCTTGCGTCTCTTATGGATGGCTTTCGCAAAGACGGAATTCCCGCGGATCTGATCGAAGCCGCCCGTCGCAAAGAGATTGCGTCTCTGGAGTTCAATGCGAACAGCATTTCGGAACTTGCAGAGAACTGGTCCCAGGCTGTCGCCATCCAGCATCTTGAAAGCCCAGATGATATGATCGCGGCCTTCCGGAACGTCACGAAGGCACAGGTGGATGAGCTGGCCAAAACGCTCCTCGATCCGCAACACGCCATCAGCGCCACCCTGACGCCGAGTGAAAAGGGCAAAGCCATTGGCGGTAAAGGATTTGGTGGCGCAGAGTCTTTCAACACGCCACCATCAGGCAAAGTCAGCCTCCCAGCCTGGGCAGAAGAAGCCCTCGCACGGTTGAGCATTCCGGCCGCCGCCCCTCTTCCCAAGGCCTATACACTTTCGAATGGTCTGCACCTTCTGGTCCAGCCCGAGCATGTCAGCCATACGGTCGAGCTGATCGGCTCCATCCGGCAGAATGCATCCCTGCAGCAGCCTGCGGGCAAGGAAGGCGTCGCGGGCCTGACATCTGACATGTTCCTGTATGGCAGCACCTCCCATGACCGTCTGGCCCTTGCCAGCGCGCTTGATGACATCTCGGCAGATGAAAGCGCTGGCCCTGGTTTCAGTCTCAGCACACTGACCCAAAATTTCAGTAAGGGCCTGTCCCTGCTGGCAGAGCACGAACTGCACCCTGCTTTCCCGGAAAAGGCCTTCCATGTGACGCAGATGGAAGCCATTCAGGCCCGTGCGGGTGAGCTTCAGTCTCCAACTTACCGCTTTGGCCGTGCCACCCGCCGGGCACTTGTCCCTGCAACTGACCCGACCCTTCGCGAGGCCACTCCAGCTACGTTGAGCAAAATTACGCTCGCTGACGTCAAAGCCTATTACACCGCCACATATCGCCCGGACCTGACGACGATTGTAGTTGTCGGGGACATCAGCCCTGAAGATGCTCATGAACAGGTTGAAAAGGCTTTTGGCGGCTGGAAGGCTGAAGGCCCTGCCCCTGTCGTTGATCTGCCGTCCATCCCTCTCAGCAAGGCCTCTCAGGCTGTTGTCGCAGATCCAGGACGGTCACAGGATGACGTGAAACTCGTGGAGACCATTGGCATGAAGGTCACTGACCCTGATCGTCATGCTCTGGCTGTCGGAAACGAAATCCTTGGGGATGGGTTCTCTTCCCGCCTGATGCAGGATCTGCGCGTTCGCACGGGTTATGTGTACGGGGCAGGAAGTGCCTTCAGTTACTCCCGGACCCGCGGCTCCTTCGGCATCAGCTTCGGTGCGGACCCGGACAAAGTGAACAAGGCACGCGCACTGGCAATCAAGGATGTGCAGGATATGCGCAGCCAGCCTGTCTCTCAGGAAAGTCTGGATCTGGCCAAGGCGTCTCTGCTGCGTCGCCAGCCAATGGCACGCGCCAGCTTTGGCGCTCTGGCTGGCAGCTATCTGGATCTGATTGATCTGGGACTGCCTTTGAATGCGCCAGCAGAAGCAGCTCAGGCGATTTACGACATGACACCTGCGCAGGTGCAGGCCGCGTTCAGCAAGTGGGTTCGCCCAGATGATCTTGCACAGATCGTCCTTGGCCCACAGCCGAAGTAAACGCTCTACTTCAGGCCGGGATACTCATTTTCCGGCCTGATCCCTTCAACGCCAGACCGTCATCAGAACACCACCTGAGACGATCAGCAGTCCACCAATGCAGACAGGCAAGGTCAGGGTCTGACCAAAAGCAAAATACGCCACGACCTGAGCTGCGATAAAAAACAGTGCGACATACACGCCCATCAATCGCCCGAAGTCCCAGTCGGGAAGATTGACGGTTATTCCGTAAATCAGCAGCACAAGCGCGCCCGCGGAGATAAAGCCCACACGTCCCAGACCGGCTGTATGCAGGCCAGTTCGCACGAGGGCATCACCACCGACCTCCAGAAATGCAGCGATCAGCAACAACGCCATAAGCCAGATGGTTTGCATTTCCGAGTATCCTTACAAAAAAGCCGGGCACAACAGCCCGGCTTTTAATAAAATCACAAATTCCAGTCGCTTTTCAGCCAAGGAAGCCTTCAGCCTGAAGAACCGATAGGGCCTGCTGGATACGGTGCTTGTAAAGATGCTGCTCCATCGTTCTGGCCTGTGCCTTACGGCTCATAGCCAGACGGGCTTCATCATCTCCGATGTACTTCTCCACAAGCCGCTCAAAATCGATCCGGTTTGAGAAGACCGGAATTTCGTCTGCATTATAATACCGACGAAGCTCATGCGTATCTTCATGAAAGACCTGGAACGCGCCTGCCAGAGCAGCCTCGAACGTCCGCGGGCCAGGCGTGGAAGGAGCAATCACAAACCGCTTGTTCTCGAAGTGGAGTGAACGGCCAAGGTTCAGCACCAGCTTGGAACGGCGATACAGCTCAACCAGCTGGGACTTTTCAATACGGGCATCCGAGAAGCCAATGCCCAGTTCGCCCCAGCCAGGACCAACAATCTTGATGTTCAGGTTTCGCAGAACCGGAAGCAGATTGCGGACAATGTCCTTACGGCTCGTGAACGCCACACCGCAGAACAGAACATCGATCGTCTTTTCGACATTCTCTTCAATTGGCATGTAATGCAGGCTTGGGCTTGCAGCCAGCGGCAGGTGGAACACCAGATCACGCTGATAGAAGTTATGGCCCCACCGATCACAGGAGAAAACGACATCGAAGTCATCGGCGATGCGATAGTTCGCATCCTGCTCATAGGGATCTTCTGTGGCCCAGAAAACCGTGACAGCGCCAATCTTCTTGGCCTCACGGCAGACCTCACCAAAATAGGTGCTTTCCGGCAGATATGACCCGATGGCGAAAACAATCGTTGGCTTCAGGATCTTGATGGACGCTGCTGCCGCAGAAATGTGAACAGCCGTAACGTTCTCTTCGCCAAAGCACTCACCCCATCCATCCATGATCGATTCACGGATCTGGGCATTGGCCTGACTTTCATAGCGGCCGCCACTGCACACCAGAACACGTCCGGTCAGGCCAGACACTTTCCGCTCCGTTTCAGAGGAACGATCTTTCACTTCTGTCGACATAGCCTCACCTGTTTCCTTAAACTTCATGCCCCGGGTGCGTGGCGTCTTCAAGCTATACACGCCTCAAGGATCTTGGACAGATCCTGTCGGAACCGCGCTGGTGCGCAATCCCGCTCCACCGCCTTCAGCGCTTCACTTCTCAGTCGGGCCCAGAGTGTACTGTCCTGATAAAGACGGGCGACATCAGACGCAAATTCTTTGGCATCATCCGCAGGCGCAGACAGCAATTCAACATCGTCTGTCCAGCCCACCTGCCCCGCCAACAAGGTCGTTACAACCATCGGCACGCCAAATGCGGCAGCTTCCTGCACTTTGAACGGTAAGCCACCGGCAAACCGCGTAGGCGCAACGAAGACGCGATGCCTGTTGAACAGCGGAGCAAGATCATGCACCGGACCAACAATATCCACACGAGGGTGCCGCGCAAACGCACTCACATCCACCGAAGGATGAATGAAGCCCGCAATCGTGAACCGAACGTCTGACGGCAGAAGATCATCCAGAGCAGGGAGAACCTCTCCTACAAACCACTCCAGACTGTCATGATTGGGCGCACCTTCATCATGCAACGCACCGAGGAAAAGAATATCTCGCCGGGCGTCGAATGTGGCCTTCGTCGGACGGGTCCGCATTTCATGTCCCAGAACGGAAACATTTTCGTACCCGGCGCGACGCACCAGATCTGCGTCCTGCTCAGTGACTGCGACGATCTGCTGGCAGTAATGAGCGCATTCCAGTTCCCGGCGTAGCATCTCATCAAAGCTCAATGCCGGCTTCGGCAGATCGAGCACCTTGATGCGCTCCAGCGTACGTGGCGTGGAAATCACTTCCGTATCCAGCACCGCACCCGCTGTCGGCAGATAGCGGCTGGCCTCGTTCATGATAGGCAAGAGGCGCGCCATGTTGTGCGTGCGGCCAACCCATACCAGATCGTAATATCCGGCACGCGCCTGAATAAAATCCGGGAAGGTGGAAAGATGCTGATCCGCGATCAGCTCTACCGTCTCCGGGAAATCTCCAAACAGGTCCAGTTCACTCTGGTCCCTTGGGAGAAGGGGAAACACGGTGACCTGATATCCCAGCCCCGCCATAGCCCGTACCACGTCATTGGAACGCACATACCCTGAACCCAGACGCCTCAGAGGAAGGCGATCTTCAATGAACAGGATATGCTTGCGATCTGAACGACGCTCCCGCGCCTGCACAGCATTTCGAATATGAGCCGGCTGCTGATGCCGTAGAAAATCCTGATGTGCACGCGAAAAAATGCGCAGATTGGCGTGGATCAGCGTCTGAGATCCCACAGAGCCGGAACTGCCGTACTCAAGGTGCTCCACCACGACATTAGGATCATAAACAATCCGCGCGCCCATTTTGAGAATGCGGACACACAGATCCGTATCTTCAAAATAAGCAGGACGGTACCGCAGGTCGTAGCCACCCAATTGAATCAGAATGGACGACCGCACCATCAGAAATGCTGCCGAACAGTAATCCACGTCCCGGACGAAGTTCGCTTCAGGAAGGTTCGGACTATCTTCCCGGCGATATCCATAAGTCGCGCCATCACGCCAGATGATGGAGCCTGCTTCCTGCAAACGCATATTCGAACGAATGAGCTTGGCACCCACCGCACCAATATCATCACTTGAACGCAGACGCTGCAAAGCGTGTGCAACACTGTTTGGATAGAGCCGTAGATCGTTGTTCAGATAAAGAACAAACGGCGCATCGACTTCTGCAAGACCAATATTGCAGCCTTCCAGATATCCAATGTTATATCTGAAGCGCAGGATTTTAGCGCCGTGAACCATTTCGTCGAGACGACGTGTCTGATCGTGTGACCCAGAGTCCACGACGATAAGCTGGATGGCCCCGGAATAATTTGCGCGCAATGAGGCCAGAGCCTGCATTGTCAGCGCGATCCGGTCATAGACCACGACAATGACACTGAGTTCCGGCACGCCCACGACCGTGAAATCCAGCGGATGGCGAGCCAATGCTGGCAGAAGCGCTTCTGCTTCCCGCTCGAACACCTGCCTTGACTGGCTTTCTTCAATCTCAGGGGTCTCGACCAGCGAAGCACGCTGCCCCTCACCCATTCTGGCCGCAACCAGATGAGCAAAAGGGCTGTCATAAAGATGGTTCCGCACGTCGTTACGGACCTGCGGACGGCTCAGATGAGCGGCGAGATCCACATCGGCTTCAGGCGCACGCCCCTCATGAGCCCCGAACAGCAAAAAATGCTCATAGCCATTGCGGAAAGAGCCCATGTCCAGACAGGCGACCACATCTGGATGAGTGTCTGCGTAGAAGCGCTCGGAGAACATTTCCTGCGGATCAAAGAGCCGCGGCGTTTCATTTGTGAGATAATGATGAAGCGCACTGCTATAGCGCCCTTCAGCAATATCACGCCGAACGTCCGGATAGCGCTCCAGATACCAGACCGGATCAAAATACCAGGAGACACGCCCAGCATCCGCGATATCGGACGGGAGGCTGAGCCACGATGCAAAAAGGCCAATCCGGCTGTCAAAATAATCGGGATAACGTAAGGCAAGCCGGCGACAGAGTTCATCGTCGAAAAAACGATGCCCGCTGTAGTAGCGCGCTTCGCCAACTTCAAGATAATGATCATAGCCGTTGGAGAACCCCTGCTCCTGCAAGGAGCGTCGGGTCAGTTCCGGATAACGGCGAAGATAATCGACTTCGTCAAACAGCCAGTGTGCCGAATGACCATGATAGCCCTCGGCACAATAGTGCTCAAAGCCTGACCGGTATTTTTCCTGGATCAGGTCCCGGCGGACATCCGCATAGGTTTCCCGATACCAGATCTCGTCGAAATACCGGTTAGGAGAATGGCCGTAGCGCTGGCCCGTCTCAAGATAAAACGCATGAAAATCCTAATGGCCTTCATCGCGCATCCAGTCCCCAACCTCCGGATAGCGCAGCAGATACCACTGCGCATCAAACTGGCGCCAGCGAGGCTCACGCGCAGCGGGAGAAGACTCAGGAACCGGATCGGACATGAAAAACTGACCCCCAGGTTCAGGCTATGGCTTTCTCATTCAGAAGCCGCTCGGAACGCTCAGCCTGCTCCGGTGTCAGACCTTCTCGGCCTGTCGATACAATCCGTCCACCATCAAACGTCGCAACCAGATCCGTAATATGTGTTCCGAAAACATCCCCGGTCACATTGATCAGCGCGACACGATAGACGCCATCCATCGGGCGAGCATAACCCTGCATCGGGCTTAGTGTACCCGAGAAACCTGCGCAGAGCGGAGCATCACGATGCACGCCTGCCACGTCCTGACGCGCAATACGGTCTGTCGCGAACAACGTCACTTCGTCACGCTCCGTCTAAATCAGGCCAACATAAATTTGCCCTGCGCGAGACAGGCTCTTCAGGAAAGCCCAGCCGCGAACGGAGATACTTCCAAAAGGCTCAATCTCCTGAACAGGCTCTCCAATGACCCCTGTAAATTCGTCAATGAAGTTTTCCAGCATGCCACTGCCATACGGATGCAGTTCATTCTTCTGGAAACCAGACAGCTTGATACCGCGAAGCAGTCCATCGCTATGGGAAACACGATTGAAGTCAGAAAGGATCACGTCGTTCGAAGGAGCTGAGCGATGGATCGCGTCAATCTTGCCGCCCTCAACTTCGATCTGAATAGACGTCAGCTGGAAAGCTGCCTGACCGTTGATGACATTGATCAGACCGACACGGAAACGACCTTCACACCATTTTCCACGCAGGGCTGTCTTACCAGAGAACCCTGAACGACGCGGAGATCCGTTGAACATTTCAACAATGTCGCCACGAATTTCACGTTCGCATTCAAGGAAAATCAACGGACTGTCCGCGTCTTCTTCAATCAGCACAGTCAGCATACGCCCCGCAGTGCTGACGCCTGGAAGCAGGAACCAGCCACGGATATGGAACTCATTGGCACCCTTGAAATCTTCGTCTTCGCTCGTGGCAAAGACGTGATGACAAACGTCGTCAATGTAGCATTCGGCGCCCTGAATGGAGAACCAGTCCGAGACCGGAATGGGGAGCTCGACAGAAAGATCACGCGTGGTCGGCGGATCAAAAATATGACGTGGCGGAGCCTGATGACGCCATGATGCGTGCGGCAGAAGATGCACCTGCCCTGCATCCAGACGAAGATCCGCAACGCCCATCGGACGACGTGGTACGACATCCTGATAAAGCTTCAGCAGGCCGTCCGCATAGTCACGGGCATGCGTCCAAAGATGCGGGCCAATGTTTGCCATAATCTTTTTACGCACAGGCTCGGAAGAACGCAGAAGTTCGAGACGTTCCAGAACCATGCTTGGACGATTGATGGGGACCTTGAAACCATTGACCCCGTCTTCAACACGATCCCCCAGAGCGCCGACATCGGTCACAATGGGGATCAGGCCGTTCTGCCAGGCCTCAGACAAGGAAATGCAGTAAGTCTCCGGCCAGATCGACAGGTTGAGCGCGACATCAGCCTTTTTCAGGGCCTCGATGTCCCCCATGTCATAACGGCCATAGAGCTTCACATTCGAGCGGCTGCTTGCGTTCAGAACAGCTTCATACTCTGGGTGCACATAACCGAAGATGTGGAAGACAAAATGATCCGGATGAGCGATCTCGATCAGGCTCAGGATCGTATCTGCACCCTTGGTTCTCAGGAAGTTACCGACAATCGCAACGTTCAGCGGCGCGTCACCCAACGGAGCATAGCTCTTCGGCTTGACGGGCACAGTGTTCTCAGGGCTCGGGATACCCGTGATCAGACTGATTTTCTCGTTGAGGATCGGATAGATCTCATGCGTCAGATCACGAGAGTGCTGTGTCCCGAACATGATGGCATCAACAGAGTGAAGCATCTTGGCGACAAAGGCCCGACGCGTCTGTTCACCACCATGATCAACATTCTCAGAAGCCTTCAGCGTGATATCTGCCGACAGGACTGACCGAACCTCATCTTCCACATAACGCAGTTCGTGGTTCAGCAGGTTGTAACGAGCCGAGACCAGCCAGAAGTCATGCGCGGAGAAAACCACGCCCACACCATTGGCCTTGGCTATGATGGGCAATGAAAGTGCGTGATGTCCAAGATGCTGGAAATGGACGATGTCCATATTGTACTGACTGATTACGCTCGAAAACGCCATTTCTTCAGGCGCATCGCACATCGCGTCCTGCCAGCCCACTTCCGGTACGTCAAAGCGTTCGAGTTCCTGCCCACTCGCAGTCGTCAGACGGCAGAACGTGCCACGACGCAGCCAATAGAAAAACTCAACGTCGCGCCCAAGCAGGGAGCAAAGTGCCTGCTGGTAAACTTCAACACCGCCCCACGCCTGCTCATGAATTGTGGAATGCGTGCACATCAGCACCCGTAGACGACGGCGACGCTCGACCGGCACAATGTCGGCGGCTTTGCGGCGGCCAAAATCAGCCCCCGTAATATCACGCATTTTCTCGAGACGATGCTCGTACAGATGATGCGCCAGTACTGACTTCTGGGACGCCTGCGCCGCTTTGCGGCGTGTGTTCTTGTTGTTCAGGATACGGGCAACGGCATCCACGACGCCATCAGGATCACGCGCAAGGCTGATTCCTTCGACCGTATCGAAATGCTCGCTGCCCATGCTTTCCGGCGCTTCGACAACCTGTGCCGTACCGCCCAGAGCAAGTTCGAAAAAGCGTGGCCCCGGAGCTGTGGCCTGGCTGACGTCGCCATGACTGGCGTAATCACGGAACATCGTCAAAGTGACAGCGCTGACATTCGCGAAGTCAATAAACGCTTCGTGGCTGATCGGGCGCTGGATCGCAAGAGCCGCAAGATCTGCGGGGAGCGGCGGCAGATATTCGTTACCAGGGCAAACAAGCTTCAGCTTGGCATCCGGAAAGGCAGCAATCACGCGTCGCAGGGTTTGAACGCGGTTCGGCCACATCGTGCCAGCAAAAAAGATATCATATTCCAGCTCAGCAGCCGGAAGAACCTTACGCTCATGAATGGAGCGGCTCGCTGCCAGAGGCAGGTAGTGCCCCTTGCCGTGGTAGTATTCGGCGCAGGACGGATCGTTCGTAAAGACGAAATCAAAAAGACCGGCATTTTCAACATTGAAGTCCCGCATGAACGGGTCTTCAAACGTCCAGAGAATCAAGGTCTTGAATGCAGGTCGAACGCGACGGATCAGTGGAAGATTAATCCGCTGTGCGTCCAGGCAGATCAGAACATCATGTTCACCAGAAGCAGCAATACTGCCCAGGGACATATTGTCAGCGACAACAACCTGGTCATTACCAAATAGAGATCGGGCCGCCCGTTCGACCGCCAGCGTAAGGTAGGAATTGGGATTGTGGGTATAATTTGTGTTGTAAATAACCGCCATCAATCTCCTGAGCGCAAAGCGCCCACTCCCATCTCAAACCGACGCAATCAGTCTTCCGGGCAAGAGACCACAAGACCGCTGCCATCACGATACTCAATTCTTACCTGAAGGTTTACAGCAACAAAAGCCCCTGACAAGAAAGAAGATCATTACATCTCAAATACAAAAAAGGGCCGCTTGCGCGGCCCTTTTCTAAAATCATGACAACATAGAGTTATCTGATTTTCAGTCTCTTCAGACGTCTGTAGTACGACGACGGATTGCCGCACCCAGAATGTCACCCAGGGAAGCGCCCGAGTCAGAAGAACCGTATTCGCTGATCGCAGCCTTGTCTTCCTCGACCTCACGGCCGCGGATCGTCAGCGCGAGCTTGCGGGAAGCACGGTCAACGGAAACAATCTTCGCATCGACCTTTTCGCCAACTGCGAAACGCTCCGGACGCTGCTCAGCCTTGTCACGAGCCAGCTCTGCACGACGGATGAAGCCGGTCAGCAGATCGTCGACCTTCACTTCGATACCGTTTGCCTGAACTGCCGTCACGACGCAGGTCACAACAGCACCCTTCTGGATGCGGGACAGGGTGTCGGCTGCCGGATCTTCCTGAAGCTGCTTGATGCCCAGGGAGATACGCTCCTTCTCAGGATCCACGTCGAGGACCTTGGCCTTAACGACCTGACCCTTCTCGTAGTTCGCCATGGCTGCTTCGCCAGCTTCGTCCCAAGACAGGTCGGACATGTGAACCATGCCGTCGATGTCTGCGGAGAGGCCAATGAACAGACCGAACTCGGTGATGTTGCGGATTTCGCCTTCGATGACAGAGCCAACCTTGTGCTCTTCTTCGAACTGCTCCCAAGGGTTGCGCTGAACCTGCTTGAGACCAAGCGAAATACGACGCTTGGAGCTGTCCACGTCCAGAACCATGACGTCGACTTCCTGGGAAGTAGCGACGATCTTGCCCGGATGGACGTTCTTCTTCGTCCAGGACATCTCGGAAACGTGCACCAGACCTTCGACGCCCGGCTCCAGCTCGACGAATGCACCGTAGTCGGTGATGTTCGTGACGCGACCCGTGAAGCGGGCACCAGCTGGGTACTTGATGGCGACGTTTTCCCACGGATCAGCTTCAAGCTGCTTCATGCCGAGGGAGATACGCTGCGTGTCCGGGTTGAAGCGGATGACCTGCACGCGAACCGGCTGACCGATCTGCAGAGCTTCGGACGGGTGGTTGATGCGCTTCCATGCGATGTCGGTGACATGCAGGAGGCCGTCAACGCCGCCGAGGTCAACGAACGCACCGTAGTCGGTGATGTTCTTGACGACGCCGTCAAGGATCATGCCTTCCTTCAGGCCCTGGATCAGCTCGGAACGCTGCTCTGCACGGGTCTCTTCAAGAACGGCACGACGGGACACAACGATGTTGCCACGTGCGCGATCCATCTTCAGGATCTGGAACGGCTGCGGCTGCCCCATCAGCGGGCCGACGTCACGAACCGGACGGATGTCAACCTGGCTGCCCGGAAGGAACGCCATTGCGCCGCCCAGATCAACCGTGAAGCCACCCTTGACGCGACCATAGATCGTGCCGTTGACGCGCTGGTTGTTGCCGAATGCACGCTCCAGAGCGGTCCATGCTTCTTCACGACGAGCCTTCTCGCGGGAAAGAACGATGGAACCGTCACGGTCTTCGTAACGCTCGACATACAGCTCGACAACGTCGCCCGGCTTTACGTCCGGAGCAGCGCCTGGCGGGCCGAATTCCTTAAGGGAAACGCGACCTTCGCTCTTGAGACCAACATCAACGATAGCGAATTCGTCGGTCAGACGGATCACGCGGCCAGTGACGACGGAGCCGTCAAAACCGGTGTCGCGGCCCAGGGTCTCTTCGAGGAGGGCTGCAAAATCTTCCATGCCGTGAGCGGCAGGGGCCTGTGTGGCTGAAGCCATGTAAATACAATATTCCCGGATTTTCGGCCTGAAACCGATCATCCACGTCTGCGCCACGCGGATCGAAATCTGGCATGACGACTCCCCGCTGCCTCAAAAGGTCAGACCGGGTCCGTTAAATTATGGCCCGCACGCAAAACGCATGACGGACGACACTTTCCCCCTTCGGGCAAGGTGCTAACCCGCAACAACACCTTCCACAGGCGCTCTGTCAATAAAAAAACAGGTGTCAGACGGGCAGATACCGCAACTCAGATCCGAGTTATGCGCCGCCTGATTTCTTCATGCGCCTTTTCAAGCACTTGCTCTGCAGAAAGCTCATCCGTCTCAATCAGAAGCGCATCTGCGGCCTGCACCAGAGGCGCAGTATCCCGCGAAGAATCCCGCGAGTCACGCGCGATGATCTCAGCGACTGCAGCGTCCAGTTCCGCCTCTGCAATCGCTACGTCCCCGTGCACTTGGCGATGGCGACGAAGGGCCCGCGCCCTAGGGGAGGCCGTGATGAAAAACTTTACGTCCGCATCCGGGAAAACAACTGTGCCGATATCCCGCCCGTCAACAACGGCCCCTGTCTGGGCGGCGAACACACGTTGACGCTCCAGAAGAGCTTCACGCACAGCAGGCTGGCTAGCTACCAGTGAGGCACCCCGGTCAATTTCCGGAACACGCAGATCTGTTCTCCGCAGATCCTCCTGCTCTAGCGCTTCCGCCTGTGCAAAAGCATCGCCCGCAGGGTCAAGACCGGCATCAATCATGCGCCTTGCAACCGCACGATACAGGAGGCCCGTATCCAGATAGGGCAAGGACAGCCGGGAGGCGAGCGCCTTGGCCAGCGTCCCCTTTCCGGCAGCTGCTGGCCCATCAACAGCAATGACGAGCGGACGGCTCATGCCCGGATATCCGCACCCAGACCATTCATGAGGTCAACGAAACCGGGGAAGCTGGTTTCAATGAAGGCCGTATCATCAATATGAACCGGCTTCTGCGCCGCCAGACCAAACACGATCCCACTCATGGCCAAGCGATGATCCATGTGCGTCGTCACGCTTCCGCCACCTAGGGGGCCCTGAAAACCACGGACAATCAGGTCATCGCCAACCACTTCGGTTTCAGCACCATTCACATTGAGCAGGGAAACCGTAGCAGCCAGACGGTCACTTTCCTTCACCCGAAGTTCTTCCAGACCGCGAAGACGGGAGGAACCTTCCGCAAAAGCACAGGCAACGGCCAGAACGGGATATTCGTCAATCATAGACGGTGCGCGCTCTGGCGGCACATCCACACCCTTGAGCTTGCTGTGTCGTGCGCGAAGGTCGCCTACAGGCTCGCCGCCCTCAACACGCTCGTTTTCGATAGTCAGATCCGCACCCATTTCGAGCAGAGTGGTGAACAGACCCGTCCGAAGCGGATTCAAACCGACGTTCTCAATCAGCAGATCGGAACCAGGAACCAGCAGCGCAGCCACAAGCGGGAATGCAGAAGACGACGGGTCACCCGGAACTGTCACGTCCCGTGCAGTCAGCTTCACCGGTCCGGTTAGCTCGATTCGGCGTCCACCAGCATCCAGAACGGAGACATCAACATCCACGCCAAAATGACGGAGCATATTTTCCGTATGATCGCGGGTGGCGACAGGCTCTTCCACAACCGTACGGCCAACCGCATTCAGCCCGGCCAGAAGAACTGCTGATTTCACCTGCGCAGAAGCAACTGGCAGACGGTATTCAAGCGGTGTCGCCTGACCATTGCCACGCACGGCCATCGGCAAACGGCCGCCCTCACGGGACAAAAACTCGGAACCATTCTTCGAAAGCGGGTCCATCACACGACGCATTGGACGGGAGCGCAGGGAAGCATCCCCGGTCATGACGCTGTTCATTGGGTGGGAAGAAAGAATACCGGACAGGAGCCGCGCTGCTGTCCCGGAATTCCCCATATCCAGCACGTCTGCCGGCTCGGTCAGCTCACCGACGCCACGGCCGTCAATGGTCCAGACGGCGCCGTCACGCGTGATCGTCGCACCCAGCGCGCGCATGGCGTCTGCGGTGCGCAGAACGTCTTCACCCTCCAGAAGGCCGTAAACCTTCGTACGGCCATGTGCGAGGGAGGCCAACATCAGCGAACGATGGCTGATGGATTTGTCACCCGGTACGAGGGTACGGCCGGAAAGTCCCTTCGGGGACGCGGAAACTGTCAGAGGTCGCGCTTGCATGTGCACTTTCATGCGAGGGTCATTCCTGTGTGTCAATCACCCTGAAATACGTCCCCTCATGCAGATTTCGGGACACTTCGAGTTTGACATGGCGGAAACAAGCTGGCATGGCCGCGTTCCTTATCCGAGGCATTGGCAGGCTTGCGCAACATGGCAAAACCCGAACTCGGTCTAAAACGGACGTGCGTTGAGTGCGGCGCCCGCTTCTATGACCTGAACCGCGTCCCTACGGTGTGCCCGAAATGTGGCACCACCCAGCCGAACGATATCGGCCGTCTCAAGCGTAGCGAAGGACCGCTGCCTGAGGAGAAAGATCCGAACGCTCCGAAGGACGAGAACGAGGATGATGTAGACGTCGATCTGGACACGGACGATGATGCAGATGACGATGTCATCGCAGCAGACGACGATCTGGATGATGACGATGATCTCTCGAACGACATCGAAGTTTCGACTGACAAGGACGACCGCGACGACCACTAAGGTCGTCCGTGCTCTTTCCTTTGCAGCAGTATTGAGCGGCTGTGCCGGTCCGGGAGACGCTTTGTCCCCGGATGGCGCAGCCGTTCGTGCATTAAAGGACCGCCTGGAGCGTCATCCCAGCGCAACAGCAGTTCTTCAGGAGCACTGCTCCGTTCCCATTCGCGTTGTGCGCCTCCCCGTTGGAGAACAGCCTTCACAGGAAACCCTGCGTCTTCTGGAAGTCTCAGACCCTCGGCAGGTTCGCACACGTCACGTTCAGCTTCTGTGTGGGGATGTCCCGCTCTCTGATGCCTGGAACTGGTATGTGCCGGAACGTCTGACAGATGACATGAACCATCTGCTGGAAACGACGGATACGCCTTTTGGCAAAGCTGTCTCGAAGACGAATTTTTATCGCCAACGACTCGAAACACGTTTTCCAGATAACACCACAGGAATCGTGCTCGAAAACCGTGCGGTCCTCAGACGCGCTTCAGACAACGCACCAATTTCTTTGGTTGTAGAAGATTATCTTCCTGGTGCGCTGAAACCGCAGCCCTGATTTATCGTGCGGGCGACCAGTTCAGGTGTTGCCCGCCATCCATGGCCAGCATCTGCCCCGTGACGGACGGGAGAGAAAACAGCGCGAGCGCGGCTTCAGCGATTTCTTCGGGAGACGACCCACGCTTCAGAGGCGTTTGCGCACACATCCTGTCAAAATGCTCCTGAGACTGTCGGCCTACTGTTGGCAGAACAGGCCCTGGGCCAATGGCATTAACGCGAATACGCGGCGCCAGTGCCAGCGCAAGCGTTTGTGTCAGTGTCCACAAGCCTGCTCGGGACACGGTATAGCTGATAAAATGTGGCGTCAGATTCCACACGCGCTGATCCAGCATATTCAAAATCAGCCCTTCAGCCTCTGCCGGCAGGGCTGCTGCCACCGCCTGAGACAGGAGGAACGGAGCCCTCAGATTCGGCTCAAGATGCTGGTCCCAGCTTTCACGAGTTACAGTCCCGACTTCATCACGAATGAATGCTGAAGCGTTGTTGATGAGCACACCGATCGGCCCAAGCTGCTGAACTGCTTCAGCAGCCAGCCTGTTCACATCCGCTTCACACGACAGATCTGCGCCAATCACACATCCGCGGCCGCCAATGTGATCGAGCAGATCCAGCGCTTCTGTTTCGCTGTCGCGATAATGAATGGCAACAGAAAAACCCTGCCCGGCCAGCATTTCAACCAGCGCCCGACCAATCCGACGCGCGCCACCGGTCACAATCGCCGTACGTGGGACCAGAGCGGAAATCATAATGCGCGTCGTGCAATCAGGGCGGCGGCCAACGTGCCATCATCGAGCACATCCAGAGCGCCCCCCATAGGAACGCCATGTCCGACACGACTGACGACCACGCCCGTTGATGCCAGTTTTTCCTGAAGCCAGTGCGCTGTGGTCGCCCCCTCGACTGTCGCGCCAAGAGCGAGGATGACCTCTCTCACGCCACCTTCGGCAATACGGTCCAGCAGGGACGAGACATTCAGATCTTCAGGGCCAAGACCGGCAAGCGCCGATAACGTCCCACCCAGAACCTGATAGACCCCGCGATGTACGCCAGCACGTTCAAGGGCCCACAGATCCCCCACAGTTTCGACCACGCACACCAAGCCGCCGTCACGAGTTGAATCCGTACAGATGTGGCAGGGATCAATGGTGTCAAGATTGCCACAAAGGGAGCATGTGCGGACGCTTGTAGCAGCCCGTTCCATAAGATGCGCCAAAGGCAACATCCGTGCCTCCGGCTGCCGCAGCAAACTGAGCGCAGCGCGACGGGCCGACCTAGGGCCGAGCCCCGGCAGGCGAGACAGCATGGAAATCAGCTGCTCGATGTCATTGCTGATCATCATGATGTGACGCCCGCAGAAAGACTGTTCAGATCAGAACGGAAGCTTCAGACCCGGCGGCAGATCCAGACCGCCCGTAACGTCGCGCATGGCTTCAGAGCTGGCCGCTTCAGCCTTGTTCTTGGCATCCGTATAGGCTGCCACGATCAGGTCCTGCAGCATTTCCATTTCATTCGGATCGGCCAGCTTCGGATCAATTTTCAGACCCCGCATTTCGCCTTTACCCGTAAGCTGAAGCGTTACGAGACCAGCGCCAGCCGAACCATCTACCGTCAGATTTGCCAGATTTTTCTGGGCCTCTTCCATTTTGGACTGCATCTGGCTGGCCTGCTTCATCAGTCCTGCAAGGTTCTTCATAACGTCTCCTGGTCTTTCAGTTCAGATCATCTTCATCAAGGAAATCAGCGTCCAGAGGCGCGAATTCCAGATCCGGAGGAGAGTCCTCCGTCAATGGTGCGGTTATTTCGGGTGGAAGACCGTATTCATCAAGGGAGTGGTCTTGCACATCGCCGATTTTCGCACCGGGGAAAGCATCAAGAATGGCTTGGACCAACGGGTGTGCCTCAACCATTGCACGGTTGATGGCCACCACTTCCGCACCCTGTTCGTCCAGGGTTGGCTCACCTTCGGCTTTGGAAAGACTGATGCGCCACTGGCCGGGAAACATCTCTTCAAGAAAGCTCTGAAGGAGACGGTCCGCCTTGGTGTGCTGGTCTTCCAGGCGAACCTGCACATCGGGGGGTGAAAAACGTACCAGATGCACCGACGAGCGCAGAACCCCATGCAACTGCGGCTGCTTGTCCCACACCAGAGCGACCATCTCGCGCCATGTTCGTGGCGGGGGCGGAGGAAGTTCGGGTTCCGGCGCCAGCTCAGGAGCAGCCTCCGCATAACCCGGCTCAATAATTTCGCCGCCATTGGCCACCAGACGGACATGCGCACGGGGGCCACCTGTGTCAGTGGACGATACGGACGTCGACAGCACAGGCGCAGTCTGCGATCCAGACGACATCTCTCCGGACGGAGTTGCTCCACCCGAAGGGCCTGATGGCAAGGAGAAATCGACCCCGCCTTCAGTCAACTGACGGATCAGACGGTCAGGCGTCGGGAGAAGGCTGGCGTGGCACAGTCGAATCAGGACCATTTCAGCCGCCTGACGACGATCCGGCGCGGATTCGACTTCGTTCACACCCTTCAGAAGAATCTGCCAGGCTCGTCCCAAACTGCTGGTTGAGAGCCTGTCTGCCAACACGCCACCACGCAGTCTTTCGGCTTCTGGAAGGTCCCGGCTTTCACGAAGACCCGGCATCGCCTTGAGACGGGAAACAAGATGCAGAAGATCCAGAAGATCCGTCAGGAGAACGCCGAGATCAGCACCACGCGCATAGGCCTGATCGGTAAGATCCAAGGCCTCTGCTGCCTTGCCGGCCATAAGGGCATCAAGCAGATCAAAGACCAGTCCACGATCTGCCAGACCCAGCATGTCTGACACGGCATCGGCGTCGCTCGCACCCTGTGCAATCGCCTGATCCAGCAAAGATAATCCGTCACGGACCGAGCCATCAGCTGCACGGGCAATGAGCGCCAAAGCGTCTTCGGAAAGAGTGGCTCCTTCCTTTTCGGCAATACGCCCAAAATGTTCGGTCAGCAGCGCCTGAGGCACGCGCCGCAGGTCAAACCGCTGACAGCGGGACAGCACCGTCACCGGCACTTTCCGCAACTCCGTCGTGGCAAAAATGAACGTGACCTGTGACGGAGGCTCTTCCAGCGTTTTCAGCAGAGCATTGAACGCATTGCGCGACAGCATGTGCACTTCATCGATGATGAAGACTTTCATGCGCGCCTGCATCGGACGAAAACGGGTCGCCTCAATGATTTCACGCACATCATCAACGCCCGTGCGAGACGCTGCATCCATTTCCAGAACGTCCGGATGCCGGTCAGCGAGGATGGCAGTGCAGTTTGCACAGACGCCACACGGCTCCGCGGTCGGTCCACCCTTCCCGTCTGGCCCAATGCAGTTCAAGGCGCGGGCGATAATTCGGGCAGTCGTGGTTTTCCCCACACCGCGCACACCCGTCAGCATGAAGGCATGCGCCACACGCTTCAGCTCGAACGCACGACGCAGGATTCGTACCAGCGAGTCCTGACCAATCAGGTCATCGAGTGTCTGGGGGCGATATTTTCGGGCAAGGACACGATAAGGCGTGCTTTTTTCTGCCTGAACAGGAACTGGAACCTGCTCGGCCGGGGCTTCACCAAAGAAGCCACCACCGCTCTCAGGCGGCAGGGGAAGATTGTCGATATCGTCAGTCATGAAACTGGAAAGCCGTCAGAGCGGGGAATGAGACCGCACTCTGTCGGTCTTGCACCGGGGCGCCTGGCAGTAAAACTGCCGCGCCCACAGGCTGCACTAGGTAGGAGGCCGGACATTTAACCCGGATAAAACTCACTGCGGCTGCTTCCTTCCGGACCTGACCGGGTTGGCAAGGTATCCGTCCAAAGCCGACCTCCCGGCGCTCTCCTAACACGGAGATAGGGGTGTCTGACAACCCCCTATCATTCACCCGCGGCTTCACCCCCTGCATGACGCGGATCAGCAGCCCCATAAATGAGCCCGGTTTTGTGTGCGGAGAGGCTTGGACGGTCCGCAAGAATACCTTCCGCTACACCCCAGGGGCGGTGCAGAGACAGCGCATATCCCTCAGATTTCAGCTTATCCATGACGTCGTCCGTCAAGGCACCCGGTTCCAGTTCCACAGCAGATGGCTCCCACTGCTCGTGGATTCGCGGCAGATCCACGGCCTGACGGATGTCCAGCCCGTAATCGAGCACACCCAGAATGGCCGAGAGTGTGATCGTCGGAATGCGGGAACCACCGGGGCTGCCGATCACCATAATCACCTTGCCATCCTTGGAGACAATCGACGGTGACATGGATGACAACGGTGTCTTGCCCGGCGCAATGGCGTTGGCTTCTGAACCGACGATCCCAAACATATTGGATGCGCCTGGCTTGGCCGAGAAATCATCCATCTCGTCATTGAGCCAGATGCCGGTGTTGCCACCCATGACACCTGAGCCGAACCACCCGTTCAGGGTATATGTCGCGGAAACGGCCATGCCGCTCTTGTCCAATACCGAGAACTGGGTCGTCTCGTGCTTTTCCTGCGTGTCAGGAACAGCCTGGGCAGCTTGAACCGGCAGCGCTTCACCTGCGCGGAGAGTGCTAGACGGCAGGGCGTGATCAAGCGGGATCCCTGCCCTGACCTGTGCGGCATATGCCGGATCATTCAGGTGCTCGATCGGATTCTTGACGAATGCCGGATCCCCGAGATCGCGTCGATCCGAGTACGCATGTCGCATGGCTTCAATTTCACGCTGCGCAGACGCCGCAGTGTGCAGACCAAGGGCGTGCATATCGTAGCCGGAAAGAATGTTCAGAATTTCGCATAGCGCGATGCCACCACCACTCGGAGGGGGGGCCGTGTCGATCGTGTACCCACGATAGGTGCAGCGGATCGGCTCAAGAAACCGGATATGATAGTTCGTGAAATCTGACGGCTTCAGAAGGCCACCACCTTCTTCACTGGCCCGCACGATTTCAGCAGAGATCGGACCTTCGTAGAACGCCTTCGGACCATTCTTGGCGACCAGCTCAAGAGAATTGGCCAGATTTTTCTGAACCAGCCGGTCTCCAGGCTGAAAGGACGATCCGTCCGGACGCAGAAAAATAGACCGTGCGTATGGGTCCTGACGGAAATACTTCGTGGACGTGTCGAGAAGCTGCACGTCGCCTTCATTGAGTACAAACCCGTCACGGGCGAGCGCTATGGCTGGAGCCATGACTTTTGCCCGTGGCAAACGCCCCCACTTCTGAAGGATTGTGTCCAAGCCTGCGACCGTCCCCGGAACGGCCACTGCTTTCCAGCCTTCCGTTGAAAGCCCCGGAATGACTTTGCCAGACGCATCCTGATACATGGTGGCTGTCGCAGCACCCGGGGCGTGCTCCCGGAAATCCACAAACACTGTCTGCCCGGATTTCAGGCGGATCGTCATGAAGCCGCCACCGCCGATGTTCCCTGCAGCGGGATAAACGACAGCCAGCGCATAGCCAACGGCCACCGCAGCGTCGATGGCATTGCCACCTTCGGCCAGGATTTTGGCACCAGCATCAGAAGCGAGATGCTGGGCAGAAACCACCATGCCATGCTTGCCAGAGACCAGAACGCCCGGAGAGGTATGATCCGGGCCAAATGCCAGTGGATCATGGGCAGAGCTCAAAGGGGCTGCCGTGGGAGCAGCCAGCGCCGTGCCCCCCGTCAGGCCCGCGACAATCAGGGCAAAGAGTTTTTTCATGCGCCAGCTCCATATGGGGGCTTGTTGTAACCTTTCGGAGACAGCGTGAAGATTTCACATCCGTCGTCCGTCACGCCAATCATATGCTCGAATTGTGCAGATAGCGTCCGGTCACGCGTGACAGCTGTCCAGCCATCATCAAGAATTTTCACTTCAGGTTTGCCGATATTCAGCATCGGCTCAATGGTGAAAACCATTCCCGGTACGAGCTTTACGCCCTGCCCTGGCTTTCCATAATGCAAAACATTCGGAGCGGCATGGAAGTCCCGGCCGATGCCATGTCCACAAAAATCGCGCACGATGGAGAAGCGGTTCTTTTCCGCATGGGCCTGAATGGCATGGCCGACATCGCCCAGCGTCTTGCCTGGCTTGACCTGCTCAATACCAAGCATGAGGGACTCATACGTCACCTCAACCAGTTTTTCAGCTTTCTTGGGGGCCTTGCCGACGATGTACATCCGGGAATTATCCCCGTACCAGCCATCCAGAATGGACGTAACGTCAATATTGACGATATCGCCGTTGGCCAGCTTCTTCTCACCGGGGATGCCGTGACACACAACATGGTTGATCGAAATGCAGCAGGATTTCGGGAAGCCATGATAATTCAGGGGAGCCGGCGTGGCGCCGTGAGCCAGAGTGAACTCATGAATAAGGGTGTTGAGTTCTTCCGTCGTAACGCCCGGCTGCACATGCTCGGTGATCATATCCAGCGTTGCCGCTGCAAGATGACCGACCGTTCTTAGATGTTTGAAATCTTCACTGTCATAAAGAACAATCCCACGCGAACTATCATCCATGTCTACCGCCCGATCTTCAATCTCAAAACTGGTCGGGACAAAATGCGACCGTCACGAGCGGATCGCAAGGCACGGAGGCGAGTTTTTCACCCGCGCGGGTGACGACCTGCCTTGTGATGGGCAGCAACATGGTGCGCACTGACCATGCGAACCGAGACAGCATGATGCGCAACACGGCCATAACGACGTGGTGACGTTGGCGCATCCGCCACTTCAACAGGGCGGCTTGATGCAACCATCGTCCCATGATGAGCGAAACGACCACCACGACGCGCAGACGCGATCATGACAGTGCGCGGAGCGACCGGATGAAGGAGAGGCTGTGGCGCGACGCCTTCTGAAGCAAAACCATCATCCAGAATGGACGCCATTTCCATCGAACGGCGCGCATTCGAGGAAGACCCGAGCACCACACCAATCAGACGAACGTTTCCACGGATGGCAGACGTGACAAGATTCCGCCCTGCAGCATCGGTATAACCCGTCTTCATGCCGTCAGCGCCCGAATAGATTTTCAGCATCGGATCATGGTTGGGAACCAGATGACGATGGAAATAGAAGGAAGGCACACCGAAATAGTGATAATACTGCGGGAAATCGTTGATCAGGTGCTGTGCAAGAAGCCCTAGATCATGCGCTGTCGTAACCTGATCAGGGTCAGGCAAACCGGAGGCGTTGCGGAACGTCGTGTTGGCCATGCCCAGCGCACGCGCCTGCTGCGTCATGAGCTGAGCAAAACGGACTTCGTCGCCGCCACCCAGGAACTCACCCAGAGCGCACGCAGCATCATTCGCTGACTTGGTGACAAGCGCCAGAATACCCTGCTCAACGGTCAGCCGGGTGCCCGGAACCAGCCCAAGCTTGGACGGAGCCTGCATGGAAGCATGAATGGAAACCGGAACTTCCTGATCCAGCGTAATCTGATGTGCTTCCAGCGCACGGAAGGTCAGATACAGCGTCATGAGTTTTGTCAGGGATGCAGGATACCGCTGAAGATCGGCGTCCGACTGGGACAGAACGGCGCCTGAATGTGCATCCATCACGAAACTGGACGTGTGGCCTGCGTATTGTGCCTTGGCAGAGCCCGCACCAACTGCAGTCAGAGCGCATAACAGAAGGGCCTTGCGGACAGGGAAACGCATTATGTGGCAGCCTCTGAACAAAACATTGAACGCTGGAAACATCGGACTGTTTAACGCAGCCCTTAATCCCGTTACTCTAGGCGCAACAAAAAGCGCCCGTCCACAAGGTTTGGGGCAGTTTGCTTAATTTTTCGTAAGCATGACCCAAACCCGACCAGAACATGTCAGGAAGATGGCGATATTCACGAAATGTACTCATCCTTACCCCCTTCTCAAGTCGGGGGAAGCGTCCCATATCATACCAGTCATGTCTTCTTACGATCTCCCTTCACCAGCCACCTCCCATTCTGAAGCCGAGTCCATTTTCGGACCAGTCAGGATGGGGCCGGGATCATCGGACCCAAAAGGTCCGACAAATCCACGCCTGCCCGATGACGAAGATCTTGAGATCAGCGTTGTCGTTCGCCCTCGTACACGAACGCGCAAGCCGTCGATGTACAAGGTTCTTATGCTCAACGATGACTACACACCGATGGAGTTTGTCGTGCACGTGCTGGAGCGGTTTTTTTCCAAGAACAGGGAAGAAGCCACCACCATCATGCTGCATGTGCATCAGCGGGGCGTAGGGGTCTGCGGCGTTTTCACCTACGAAGTTGCGGAGAGCAAGGTCGCTCAGGTTATGGATCTGGCCCGCCAGAACCAGCATCCGCTTCAGTGTACAATCGAAAAAGACTGATTTCCCGCCATAGTCATACAGGCATCGGACAATTTCTTGTTCAGCCTTACGTTTCTGACTGGCGTTACGTGTTGCACCACGACAAGATACCTCTTCCACGAGAGGTCGAGAGGAGCGCCACCCTATGCTGTCCCGTACGCTCGAACAGACGCTCCACCGCGCCCTGACATTCGCAGGTGATCGGCGTCATGAGTATGCCACCCTCGAACATCTGCTGCTGGCTCTGACAGAAGACGCCGACGCACTGACGGTTTTCCGCGCCTGCGGAATTGACCTCGACAAACTGCGCTCGGACCTGACGGACTTTCTGGACAAGGACCTTGCCGGTCTTGCATCCGACCGTCCGACAGAACCAAAACCAACAGCGGCTTTCCAGCGCGTAATTCAACGCGCAGCCATTCATGTGCAAAGCACAGGCCGCGATGAAGTTACGGGTGCCAACGTTCTCGTTGCGCTCTTTGCGGAACGTGAAAGCCACGCCGTGTACTTCCTGCAATTGCAGGACATGACGCGACTCGATGCCGTGAACTTCATTTCGCATGGAATCGCCAAAGCGCCAGACCGTGGCGCTGGTCGTAAGGCTGCCGCTGCATCCAAGGATAATTCCGAGCGTGAAGAGCGTAAGGAAACAGCCAAGGACGGCGCACTCGCGACCTATTGCGTCAATCTGAACGATCGTGCCCGTGAAGGGCGGATCGATCCACTGATTGGTCGCGATCAGGAGATCGAACGCACGATCCAGATCCTGTGCCGCCGCACCAAAAACAACCCGCTGTATGTGGGTGACCCGGGCGTCGGCAAGACTGCGATCGCTGAAGGCCTGGCAAAGCGTATTGTTGAGAAAGACGTGCCTGAAGTCCTGCAGGACTGCACGATCTACTCTCTCGACATGGGCTCCCTGCTAGCTGGCACACGTTACCGCGGTGATTTCGAAGAACGCCTCAAGGCTGTCGTGACGGAAATGGACCAGACGCCCGGTGCGATCCTGTTCATTGATGAAATCCACACGGTCATCGGTGCGGGCGCGACGTCTGGTGGTGCGATGGATGCATCGAACCTGCTCAAGCCAGCTCTGGCTGCAGGCACGCTGCGCTGCATTGGCTCCACGACGTATAAGGAGTTCCGTCAGCACTTCGAGAAAGACCGTGCACTGGTGCGGCGCTTCCAGAAGATTGACGTCCCTGAGCCGTCAGTCGAGGACACGATCAAGATCCTGCGCGGCCTTAAGGGCAGCTACGAGAAGCACCACAAGGTTCGCTATACCGACGAAGCCCTGCGTGGCGCCGTCGAACTGGCCGCCCGGTATGTGCATGACCGCAAACTGCCCGATAAAGCCATCGACGTTATTGACGAAGTCGGTGCGGCGCGGATGCTGGTGCCTGAGAACAAGCGCCGCAAGACCGTGACGCTACGGGATGTGGAAGATGCAATCGCCAAGATTGCCCGCATCCCACCCAAGAGTGTCACGGCGGATGATCGGGAGACCCTGCGCCATCTGGAGCGGGATCTGCGGAACATGGTGTTCGGGCAGGACAAGGCGATTGATGCACTGGCTGCGGCGATCAAGCTGTCCCGTGCGGGCCTGCGTGATGCGGAGAAGCCGATTGGCAACTACCTGTTCTCCGGCCCTACGGGCGTCGGCAAGACGGAAGTTGCGCGTCAGTTGGCGTCGTCTCTGGGCATCGAGTTGATCCGCTTTGACATGTCCGAGTACATGGAGCGTCATTCGATCTCCCGTCTGATCGGCGCGCCTCCAGGGTATGTCGGGTTTGATCAGGGTGGACTGCTGACGGATGCGATTGACCAGCATCCCCATGCCGTCCTGCTGCTGGACGAAATCGAAAAGGCCCATCCGGACCTTTACAACGTCCTGCTTCAGGTCATGGATCATGGCCGCCTGACAGACCACAACGGCAAGACAGTCGATTTCCGCAACGTGATCCTGATCATGACCACGAATGCGGGCGCGGCTGACCTCTCCAAGGAAGCGATCGGTTTCGGCCGGACCAGCCGTGCGGGTGAGGATGAAGAGGCAATCAAACGCACCTTCACGCCTGAGTTCCGCAATCGTCTGGATGCGATCATTCCGTTCGCTAACCTGACGCCGGAAACCGTGGGCCGCGTAGTGGAGAAGTTCGTTCTCCAGCTCGAAGCCCAGTTGGCTGACCGTCACGTTACGATCGAAATCTCCTCTGCTGCCAAGGAATGGCTGGCCGAGAAGGGTTATGATCGCCTGTATGGCGCACGTCCTCTGGGACGCGTCATTCAGGAGCACATCAAGAAGCCACTGGCCGAGGAACTGCTCTTCGGTCGACTGGCCAAAGGCGGGGCCGTCAAGATTGGCCTCAAGAACGACGTGCTGGACTTCGAGATCATCGAAGGGACGGGCGTCAAAGGCGACAGTAGCGCCGAGAAGAAAGACGAAGCGACCAACTAGGCCGCCCGTCACGAAAAAGCCCGTAGGACCTTCCTACGGGCTTTTTTTTATTCGTAGCGGTGTCCGTTGACGGTCACATATCCGGGCCACGGCCATTTGCGGCTGCTGCCGTGATGCGTCCAGTCGACCCCCTGCTTGCGCAGGCTGTCGTAGTAGTATCGTCCCTGAACCTCGACGGTGTCGCCCTTCTGCACCCAGGGCCATTGTGGGGCAGTCATTTCATCCAGCCCGGAGACAATCCGGATGGACACGCCCTGCCCTACATCAAGGTAGAAATAACCATGCCATCCGCTGCGGGTCCGCTTCGCATGGGGTGCAATGGCGATGACGCGCCCGCAAATATGCTCGGGAAGATCCGTCCGGGTGGCGCCAAGTTGCTCGAAGGTCTGCTGGTCACTCAGGAATTTTGCATTGTCACAGCTTGCCGGCATCGGCGCTATCGCCTGTGCCAGAGCGGGAAGTGGCGCACCAAAACACGCCATCGCAGCCAGAAGTCTCAGACGGGACATCATCAAAAGCACTCTCCAGTCAGGAAAGTGCTTTTATGCGCCGAAACACATCCTGAAACAAATGCTGTCGCCCGTTTACAGGGAACCGAACAGAACAGCCGTATCGATCATGCGGTTCGAGAAACCCCATTCATTGTCATACCATGAGCAGACGCGAACCATTCGACCACATTCCATTATGGCTGTCTGCGTGGCGTCAAAATTCGAGGATGCAGGCGAATGGTTGAAGTCGCTACTAACCAACGGGGCGCTACTGTAGGCCAGAACACCTTTCAAGGCCCCCGAAGCCGCTTCCTGCATGACGCGATTGACGTCCTTGGCCGTTTCCGGTGGACGGCGGGACAGGAAGTCGAACGATACCAGCGAAACATTGGGCGTTGGCACACGGATGGACGTGCCATCCAGCCGACCCTTCAAATGCGGCAGAACCAGACCAATTGCCTTGGCCGCTCCCGTGGACGTAGGCACCATGTTGAGCGAGGCGGCTCTGGCACGGCGAAGGTCTTTGTGCCGCCGGTCAACGATCTGCTGATCTCCGGTGAAAGAGTGGATCGTCACCATGTATCCGCACTCGATACCGTAATTGTCGTCGAGCACTTTCACGAGCGGCGCCAGACAATTCGTTGTGCAGGAGGCATTGGAAATGACCGTCATGTCCGGCTTCAGCATGTCATTGTTCACGCCGTAGACGATGGTTGCGTCCACATCCGTGCCAGGCGCTGAAATCAGGACTTTCCGGGCACCGGCCTGAAGGAGCGTGGAGGCTTTTTCCTTGGTGGTGAACAGGCCGGAACATTCAAGGGCTACATCAACACCGTCAAATGGCACCTTCGACGGGTCACGCTCGGATGAAATACGAATGGGACCGTAAGACCGCCCGTTATGGGTCAGGGTCAGCATATCGCCTTCGACGTGGACTTCCCCTGGGAGGCGGCCATGCACGCTGTCATATGTCAGCATGTGAATCTTGTCTTCAACGGACCCAGGGCCATTGATGGCGACGGGCACAACGTCATCCCGGCCGCTTTCAAGAATGCTGCGAAGGGCCAGTCTGCCAATACGGCCAAAACCGTTAATGGCGATCTTTACTGTCATTGTCTTTGGTCTCCGTCAGGGAAAACCGCCGCAAAGGCGGTTTGTCCCGGCAGGTGTGAAAGCGCCGGGACAGTCGTGCCGAGGGGCAGGATCACAGACCGATCCGGTTGAGTGGCTTGCCCGCCATCAGGTTCCGCTCAATCTGCTCAAGGGAAACACCGCGGGTTTCAGGCACAAATTTCAGGGTGAGGTAGATGAAGAACGCATTGAACGCCGCGTACATCCAGAAGGTCTGGGCATTCCCGATGGTGTTCAGGAGCGTCAGGAACGTCAGGCCGACGATCATGTTCGTGACCCAGTTCGTGAAGGTGGAGCAACCAATGCCGAAATCACGCCCTTTGATGGGCTGAACTTCCGAGCACAGGATCCACACCAGCGGACCGGCAGAGAACGCAAATCCGACGATGAAGGCCAAGAGCATGATCACGGCGCCATATCGCGCAAGTTCGCTATTGCCGGTTCCGAAGTAGAGCAGCGTCCCGACTGAAGCCATGCCGATCGTCATGATAATGAAGCCGGCAATCAGCATCGGGCGACGGCCCCATTTGTCCACGAAGCCAATGGCAATGAACGTCGAAAGCACATTCACCAGACCGACAATGGCCGTGCCCCACATGGCTGCGTTATCGCCAAAACCTGCGACTTCGAAGATGCGGGGCGCGTAGTACATCACCACGATGATGCCCGTGAACTGCTGCATGGTCTGGAGCAGAATGCCCAGAAAAACAGAGCGGCGGAAATTGGCGTTGGCCTTGAACAGGCCGTAGCCACCTTCAATCTGAGCAAGCTGCTCTTCAATGTCCGAGATCTCGGCGCGTGCGTCGCCTTCATGGCCACGCAGCTGATGCAGAACCGTAAAAGCTTCGTCCTTACGGCCCCGCAATACGAGCCAACGGGGGCTGTCAGGCAGCAGAAGCACGCCAAGCAGAAACACGACGCCTGGAATAGCGACAATGCCGAGCATCCAGCGCCATGAGCCGGAATAAGCCAGCAGCGCGTCAGAGATGAACGCTACAAAAATCCCGACCGTAATCATGAGCTGGTAAACCGAGATCAGAGACCCACGGTAGTGCTGATGCGCAATCTCGGAGATGTAAAGTGGAGCGGTAAAGCTTGCGATGCCAACAGACACGCCAAGCACCATACGCCCCACAATCAGCAGCGTGACGGATGTTGCCAGCGCGCACAGCAGCGACCCGAGAACAAACAGGACAGCTGAAGACAGCAGTAGGCGCTTCCGGCCGAAAAGATAGGACAGGCGCCCACCGCAGACGGCACCTACCGCCGCACCAACCATCATCGATGAGACGATGCACTCCTTGCCGAAGTCCGTGACGTTGAATTCCAGACCGATGAATTTCAGAGCCCCTGAAATCACACCCAGGTCGAGACCAAACATCAGACCCGCAACAGCAGCCAGAATTGCCGTCAGGACACTTTTACCATTCAGAGACACTGGCGGCGGTGGTGCCGAAAGGTCGATGCCACTCATTGCCTTATTCCTTACTTCAGATTCCCATTATGGGAATAGTCTTTCAACGCAGCATGTTCTCAGGTTGTTTATTCAAGTAAAATCAAATAAAAGAGACCGAGTATATTTCTTTTTATTTGAATTTACATGTTTGGATAGTTCGGTCCATCGCCTCCCTGCGGCGTTGTCCAAACGATATTCTGGCTTGGATCTTTGATGTCGCAGGTTTTGCAATGCACACAGTTCTGGAAGTTAATCTGGAACCGTGGCTGTTCATTCTCTGGACGCAGAACCTCATACACGCCCGCCGGGCAGTAACGCTGGGCAGGCTCAGCGTAGAGCGGCAGGTTCACCTGGATTGGGATGGATGGATCACGGAGTGTCAGATGGCAGGGTTGGCGTTCTTCGTGGTTGGTGAAGGCAAACGCCACATTGGTTGTGCGATCAAAGCTGAGTTGCCCGTCCGGCTTGCGATATTCAATCGGCTTGAAACTGGCAGCCAACCCTGTTGCCGCGGCATCGGACTTTCCATGTCCGAGCGTTCTGAAGGGAGAGTGCCCGGTCAGAGTTGTCATCCACATATCCAGACCACCGAGCGCAACACCGCCCAGGAGGCCAAACCGCTCCCACAGAGGTTTGACGTTACGGACGGCCTTTAAGTCTGTCCCGACAGGGCCGTTTCGCAGTTCTTCCTCATAATCCGTCAGTTCATCCTGAGCGCGCCTAGCCGCCAGCGCTGCGCGGGCCGCATCGGCAGCGGCAATGCCGGAGAAAATGGCGTTATGACTGCCCTTGATGCGCGGAACATTCACAAGCCCGGCGGAACACCCAAGCAGAACGCCGCCAGGGAAAGTCACTTTCGGAATGGACTGCCAACCACCTTCGGATAGCGCACGCGCGCCATAAGCCACGCGTTTTCCGCCCTTCAGCAGTTCGGCCACCATCGGATGGTGCTTGAACTCCTGAAACTCACGGTAAGGGTCCAGATACGGGTTTTCATAGCCCAGATGGACGACGAACCCGACGCAGACCTGATTGTTGTCGAGATGGTAGATGAAGGACCCGCCACCTGCCTTGCTGTTCAGCGGCCAGCCCATGGTGTGTGTGACCGTGCCTTCATGATGCTTGGCGGGATCGATCTCCCAGATTTCCTTGAGTCCCAGCCCGAATTTCTGCGGATCCTTGCCCTCGGAAAGCGAGAAACGATCCATCAACTGACGAGCCAGTGATCCCCGCGCACCTTCGGCGAAGAACACGTATTTCCCGCGCAGTTCCATACCAGGCTCGTAGGCATCTCCCGGCGTTCCATCCGGGTTTTTACCGAACTCGCCAGCCACCACACCCGTAACGCGCCCCTGATCGTCATAAACGACTTCGCTTGCCGCCATACCGGGGAAGATTTCCACTTCCAGACCCTCTGCAACCTGTGCAAGCCAGCGGCAGACATTCCCCAGCGAGACAATGTAATTCCCGTGGTTGTCCATGAGCTTTGGCACCAGAACATTCGGCAGGCGGATCTGGCTCTTTTCCGTCAGCAGGAAGAAATTGTCTTCCCTTACCGGCACGGTGATGGGCGCATCCATGGTCCGCCATTCGGGAAGCAGCACATCCAGCGCGCACGGATCAATGACCGCGCCTGACAGGATATGCGCCCCGACTTCAGACCCTTTATCCAGTACGACCACGGAGAGGTCCGGCTCATTCTGTTTGAGCCGGATCGCCGCGGAGAGACCGGCAGGGCCAGCGCCGACGATGACAACGTCATAGTCCATGCTTTCCCGTTCGATCGTAGTCATGGTTTTTCTCCTCCCTGCAGACTGCCAGGGCCTGTCAGAGTTTTGCCGTCAGTTCGGGAAGGATGGTGAAGAGGTCTCCCACCAGCCCGTAATCCGCGACCTGGAAAATCGGGGCATCTTCGTCCTTGTTGATGGCGACGATCACCCGGGAATCCTTCATGCCCGCCAGATGCTGGATCGCCCCGGAAATGCCGACCGCGATGTACAGATCAGGCGCCACGATCTTGCCCGTCTGCCCGACCTGCCAGTCATTCGGCGCGTATCCGGCATCAACAGCAGCACGGCTGGCGCCGATGGCGGCATTCAGCTTGTCCGCAAGCTTGGCGATGGTGTCGAAATTCTCTTTCGATCCGACGCCACGACCACCTGAGACGATATTCTTGGCAGCCGTTAGCTCCGGACGTTCGGATTCAACCGCCTTGTCTTCCACCCAGGACGAGAGACCCGGATCAGCAGGCACGGAGACATTGTCCACACTGGCTGAGCCACCTTCACCAACAGCCGAGAAGGCCGCCGTGCGAATGGTGAAAACCTTCACCGGATCGGAGGACTGCACCGTCTGGATCGCATTACCGGCATAGACCGGGCGATCGAACGTCTCGGCATCTTTCACGGCCGTCACATCAGACAGGATCATGACATCCAGCAGAGCCGCGACGCGTGGCAGAACGTTCTTGGAGAATGCCGTCGAGCCCGCAGCGATATGACTATAGCCCGAGGCCAGAGACACGATGAGGGCCGCGACAGGTTCAGCCAGTTCATGAGCCAGAGACGCATCATCCGCCAGTAGGACCTTGGAGACACCCTCAAGCTTTGCAGCTTCGGCGGCAGCTTCCGCGCCGTTCTGGGTGGCAACGAGAACCGTCACATCACCCAGCGCTTTGACGGCAGACAGGGCCTTGGCAACGGTATCGGTTACGAGGTGGCCATTGGCCACTTCAGCGAGCAGCAGAACAGACATCAGATCACTCCTGCTTCATTTTTGAGTTTCGAAACCAGCTCATCAACGGAACTGACCTTCACACCAGCCTGACGCTGAGGCGGTTCAGCCGTGCGGATGACCTTCAGACGCGGCGCAATGTCCACGCCGAGGTCAGACGCCTTGCGTTCTTCGAGCGGCTTCTTCTTGGCCTTCATGATGTTGGGCAGCGCGACATAGCGCGGCTCGTTCAGGCGCAGATCGGACGTGATGATGGCGGGCAGCTTCACGCGGATGGTCTGAAGGCCACCATCAACCTCACGGCTGACGGTTGCACTGTCGCCCTCAATCTCGACGGATGATGCGAACGTGGCCTGCCCCCAACCCAGCAGGGCGGCGAGCATCTGGCCAGTCGCGTTCATGTCGTTATCGATGGCCTGCTTGCCCGCGATGACGAGGTTTGGTTTCTCATCCTCAATCACTTTCGCCAGCAGTTTGGCGACGGCGAGAGGCTCGATATCCACATTCACATCCGTCGTGGCTTCGACGAAAATGGCGCGGTCCGCGCCCATGGCGAGCACGGTGCGCAGTGTTTCTTTCGCCTGCGGCACACCGATGGAGACAGCGACCACTTCCGTGGCGATGCCTTTTTCCTTGAGGCGGACGGCTTCTTCGATAGCGATTTCGTCAAACGGATTGACCGACATCTTGACGTTCGCAAGCTCGACCCCAGATCCGTCACCCTTTACGCGGATGCGGACGTTGTAATCGACGACACGTTTGACAGGGACGAGGATCTTCATGATGCCCTCCGATGGGTCAGCAGACAGTGCGGAAGCGTTCGACCATCGTGTCCAGCACGTCAGCCGGATGGCGCTTCCACCAGTTGTTCGCGGAAAAGATTTCCACCTCGCAGAAACCGGAATACCCGGCGGCTTCCACCTCCCTGCGGATCCCCCGCAGGTCCGCAACGCCATCCCCCATCATCCCGCGGTCAAGCAGGATGTCCGTTGTGGGAACGAGCCAGTCACAGAGGTGAAAGCCCAGAATGCGGTTTCCCGCACGAGCGAGCTGGCGTGGCAGGTCCGTGTCCCACCACACATGGTAGATATCGATCGCAACGCCCACGCTATCCGACGCTAGAAGGTCGCACAGATCCAGGGCGTCACGGGTGGTCGTGAGGCAGGAGCGGTCTCCGGCGTAGGCCGGATGCAGCGGCTCTAATGCGAGTTTCACGCCACAGGCTTCAGCGTAGGGAATGGCCTTCGCCATCCGGTCCGCCACGATGTCCAGGCTGTGAGCCACGCCCTTCGTGCCGGTTTCCACACCACCGACAACGATGGTCAGAACATCGGTTCCGAGCGCGGCTGTCTGATCGATGGACTGACGGAAATCCGACAGGATTGCCTCTTCGCTCTGAAGCCCCAGCGGACCGACCAGAAAGGGCGTCCGGCACAGGCCGACAACCTTCACCCCAGCCTGACGCGCCCGGTCTCCAATTTCCGCAGCCCGGCCTTCGATCTCCCGCCGCCAGAACACGATCCCGCCGATGCTACGTTCAGCACAGGCGTCGATCGTCTGTTCCGGTGACCACCCTGCCCCGACACCCGGCACATTATGGCCAAGCGTTGCGGTATTGAGGGCGAGAGCCGAATGATCGTGGCGAAAGTCCCGCATGATCAGGCCCCGTACACCGACAGAAGGGACTTCATGCGGTGCACAGCCAGATCCGGGTTCCGCAACAGGCCGCAGCCATCAGCGAGACGGAAGATCTCCGTGAAATGCTGGAAGGACCGCATGGACTGCGCACCATTCAGCATGACGAAGTGATCCTGAAAGCCATTCAGCCAGGCCAGAAACACCACACCCGTCTTGTAGTACTGCGTCGGGGCCTGAAAGATCACACGAGCAAGTGGAACAGTCGGGTCGAGTGCGTCGTGAAAGCCTTTTACGTCCCCTTCGCCGAGCAGTTTCACACCACGAGCCGCAAGCGGCGCGATCGGATCGAAAATGCCGAGAAGTGCGTGGCTGTAGCCCTGCTCGTCACCAGCAATCAGTTCCGGGTAATTGAAGTCATCACCCGTATACATCCGCACGCCCTTTGGCAGGCGGCGGCGCATGATGATTTCCTTCTCCTTGTCGAGAAGGGAAATCTTGATGCCGTCCACCTTCGAGACGTTTTCTTCAATGATGCTCAGGACTGTTTCCAGCGCCTCATTGAAATCATCCGTGCCCCAGTAGCCAGCCAGAGCCGGATCGAAATCTTTGCCCAGCCAGTGCAGAACGACAGGCTCATCACAGGCAGAGAGCACCTCGCGGTATACCCGCTTATAGTCCTCGGCACTGGACGCCACGCGGACGAGGGCTCGGCTGGCCATCAGAATGACGCGTGCGCCAACCTTCTGGATCGCCTCGACCTGTTCCAGGTACGCCGCCAGTACATGATCGACAGAGCGTGCATCCTTCGGGTCCAGATGGTCTGTCCCCGCTCCGTTCACGACCATCGCATCGGGCAGTTCGGCCTTGGTGCGACGGATCAGATCCAGCGCACCGGGCCAGTCCAGACCCATGCCGCGCTGGGCCGTATCCATGGCTTCAGCAATTCCGAGGCCCATGCCAACGAGATAGCGACGGAACTCAAGCGTCTTCTTCCAGTCGATCGTAGCACGGCCGGACGGTGCATTATCCGTAAACGGATCAGCGACGACATGGGCCGCCGAATAGACGATCCGGGCCGGATTGGCCGGAAGGACACTGCGAGGAACAGGAGTACCGATCAGATGGTAATCCATCTTCCGGCCGGTTTCGTCGGGCAGGATGATCTTCATAACCGTTTCTCAGAAGCGCGGCACAAGCATTCCGGCATCCGCCGAAATGACCTGGCCTGTGGTGTAAGGCAGTTTCCCGGTAGCAAGAGCCGCAATGATGCGCCCCATGTCCGAGGGCTCTCCAACACGGGGAAGCAGGGTCAGCCCCTCTTCCGCGCGCTGGCGGTAGTGCTGGATCACGGCAGCCGTCATTTCTGTAGCGATCAGGCCAGGCTGAACGTCATAGACCGCGATATTCTCGATCCCGAGACGCACGGCCAGAGCCTTGGACACCATGGCCGCCGCAGCCTTTGACGCGCAGTATTCAGACCGCTGCACCGCCACAGCCGTCGCGTTCGACGATGTGACATTGACGATCGAATGGAACGCATCCGCTGACCGCTCCCGGCTCAGAAGGCGCTTTGCGAAAGCCTGTGAGAGAAAAAACACCGCCTTCGCATTGATCGTCAGGCACCGGTCCCAGCTTGCTTCGGACACGTCCAGCAGGTCACCCCGCTGGAGGACGCCGACGCCCGCATTGTTGACCAGCGTTGTCAGCGGGCCGAGTTCGTCTTCGATCCGCGCCAGAACACCCTCATGGGCGCGGATGTCGGACACATCAAACGGGGCGGCCACAACCTTGGCGCCCAGCCCTTCCAGACGGGCCACGGCTGCACGCAGTTCTGCATCATCAAGCGGTCCGTTTACCGCTAAAGAAAAGCCTTCTTTAGCGAGCGCTTCTGCGGCGGCCAGGCCGATCCCGCGTGAAGAGCCGGTGACGAGAGCGACCTGTCTCATGTACGGGCGCCCTTCTTGAGCAGTTCACGCGCGATGATCATGCGCTGGATCTGGTTCGTACCTTCATAGATCTGTGTGATCTTGGCATCGCGATACAGACGCTCAACTTCAAAGCCACGGATGTAGCCGGAGCCACCAAAGACCTGCACAGCATCCGCCGTACGGGCCACAGCCACGTCACCAGCAAAGCATTTTGCCATGGAGCAGGAGCGCGTGGCGTCCTGACCGTTATCGATCTTCACCGCAGCGGAATGAACCAGCAGACGGGCCGCTTCGATGTCCTTGGCCATATCGGCCAGAAGCCACTGAACACCCTGGAATTCGGAGATGTGTTTGCCGAACTGCTTGCGCGTTCCGGCATAATCGACAGCGGCTTCAAGACCAGCCTGTGCGATGCCAACAGCGAGCGCCGCGATGCCAACACGTCCCTTGTCCAGCACGCTCATCATCATGTGGAAGCCACGGTTCATCTCGCCCAGAAGAGCATCCGGGCCGAGGCGCACATCGGAGAAATCAAGCGCACCAACCTGGCTGGCCCGCTGACCCATCTTGTGCTCTTTCGGGCCGCGCTCAACGCCTTTGGCATGCAGGTCCACAATGAAAATGGACATGCCACGGTTTCCGGCTTCCTTGTCCGTCCGCGCCAGAACGAACCCGAGATCCGCCACCGGGGCGTTATGGATCCAGATTTTGCCGCCGTTCAGAATCCAACCATCGCCATCACGTTCAACTGTGGTGCGAATGCCGGACACGTCCGTGCCGGCTTCCGGCTCGGTGATGCAGTAAGCAACCTTGCGCTTCATGGAGAGAATTTCTGGCAGCAGTTTCTTCTGCTCATCCGTGCCGTGACGCACCAGGAGCGTGGAAATCAGTTCCACCAGGCCACACTGATCGGCGATGCTGGCATAGCCGCGGGACAGTTCTTCCATCACGACGGCATAGGTCAGGGTATCGAAGCCAGGCCCTCCGAGCTCTTCCGGAACTGCAATGCCGAACAGACCAAGACGGCCCATTTCTTCGTAGATTTCGGCCGGAAAGCGTTCTTCACGGTCGAGGGCCTCAGCAGCAGGGCGGATGACTTCATCCACGAAGGACCGTGTGGTCTCGCGAACCTGCTCCTGCATTTCATTGAGAAACATAACCCGATTCCCTTAATTAGTAACTAACCAGTTAGTTAGTATAATGACTGATCTGTTTTCAAGGCCATTCTGCGCTTTGAAATCAAAAGAACTTGATGTTCATAATACCCAGAATGAATTCGTTCTCTCTATGGAACAGTTTTTACTTCGCCATCTTTTTCTACCTCAGCAGAATAGCGCGAAAATCATTGACGTTTGTCCCGGTAGGACCTGGCACAAACAGGTCATCCAATGCCTCAAAGGCAGTATAGGCGTCGTTTTCCGCCAGCAGGACGGACGGATTAATCCCACGCGCGCGCAGTCGTCCCATACTTTCGCCATCCGCAAAGGCGCCGGCATTGTCCTCAGACCCGTCAATTCCATCTGTATCCGCAGCGAGTGCGGAAACCGGAAGACCTTCAGCCGCGAGCGCAAACGACAGGAGAAACTCCGTGTTGCGACCACCCCGTCCACGTCCACGCAATGTCACCGTTGTTTCTCCCCCCGAGAGGATGACAACCGGCTTCTGGAATGGCTGATTACGAATAATCACTTCACGCGCGATCGCTGCATGGACCTTCCCGACGTCCCGGGCTTCCCCTTCAATCGCGTCGGACAGGATGACAGCTGGAATTCCAAGATTCCGGGACGCTGCGGCTGCTGCTTCAAGAGACAGATGAGCCGACGCCACGATACGAACTTCGTTCCCGGCGAATGCCGGATCTTCCGGACGCGGCGCCTGCCCCAGTTCTCCGTCGAGCCATGCCTGCACTTTAGGCGGCAGGGCGAGCTTCCAGGCCTTGGCCATATGCCGCGCGTCTTCGCGTGTTTTTGTATCAGGCACGGTTGGTCCAGAGGCCACCTGTGCCGGATCATCGAACGGTACATCCGAAACTATGAGTGAAACGACTCTCGCCGGGGAAGCGGCAGCGGCCAGACGACCGCCCTTAATCCCCGAAAACTGCTTGCGGATGCTGTTCATGACAGAAATCGGCGCGCCAGAAGACAGGAGAACCCGGCTGAGCTCTGCCTCATCTTCCAGCGTGAACCCTTCTGGCGGGCATGGCAGCAAGGCCGAGCCGCCCCCGCAGATCAGAGCAACGACCAGATCATCCGGACCTAATCCGCGCACCGCCTCAAACAAAGCCGCCGTTGCAGCCAGACCGGCTTGATCCGGAACCGGATGGGAAGCCTCCAGAACGCGGATCTGTTCTGTAGGGTAGCCATAGCCATAACGGGTGACGACAACGCCTTCCAGCGGACCATCCCACACGCGCTCAAAGGCTGCGGCAAGCTGGGCTGCCCCCTTCCCGGCCCCAACCACGACCGTCTTGCCTTTCGGGCGTTCCGGCAGGTTGGCAGCCAGCACGAGGTCTGCATCAGCCGCGGTAATGGCGGCATTGAACAGACCTGTCAGGAAACTGTGATCGTCGACTGTCATGGCTTCTTTCAGACTCCACTCACGGAAAAGACGGCCTGGGGTGTTCAGAGCGTGAGCCCCATCACGGCATCTCTGAACAGAACGGCATCCATTTCCTTCAGTTCAGGCGAAACCTTCAGAGGCGTGGATGCCTGATCGAGCACGTCTTTCTGCAAGTCGATGCCCGGCGCGATTTCCGTGACCGTCAGCTCACCGTTCAGGAGCTTGAGAACACAGCGTTCCGTCACGTAGGTGACGTCCTGCCCTGTTTCGGTGGCTCTGCGCCCTGAGAAGCTGACCTGATCCACCTCTGGCACGATCTTGGAAATCTTGCCTTCCCGATCAATCACGAGACGGCCGTCCTCGATGTGCATCTTGGCTCCGGCATTGAAATTGCCTGAGAAGATGATGCGCTTGGCCCGTGCCGTAATGTCTACGAAACCGCCCGCCCCTGCCGTCCGATGCGGCGTGGCAGCAAGGCGGCTGACGTTAACAGACCCATCAGCCCCGATCTCAAGGAAGGACAGCAGGGAGCAGTCAAAACCGCCCGCCTGGAAGTAGCTGAACTGATGGGGAGAAGCGACGAACGCCTCAGCATTACTGGCGCAACCGAACTTGAAATCCAGCAGCGGAACGCCGCCAACCGGCCCCTGTTCGATGACCCATGTCACGCTGCCATGCAGGCCTTCTTCCAGCAGGATGCGTGGCACATTGGCGGAAATCCCGAAGCCAATGTTGACCGCCCAGCCATCCTTCAACTCCTGCGCCACACGTCGCGCAATCACCTTGCCCGGATTGAAATCCGGAATAGCGAAGGACGACAGAGGCCGAAAAATCTCGCCGGAAATCGCCGGATCATAAGGTGTGGCTGTGGTCTGCAACTGATCCGGGGCTTCCACAACAACGTCCACCAGAATACCCGGCACTTTGACGTCATGCGGCTTCAACGTACCCTGTTCTGCCACGCGGCGGACCTGCGCGATGACCAAACCACCATTGTTATGAGCAGCCAGAGCCATTTCCATGGCACCAAGGGTGGCGCCTTCCTGCTCGAACGTCAGATTGCCATTTTCGTCCGCTGTCGAGGCGCGAATGATCGCAACGTCCGGCTTCAGCGCCGGGAAATACAGCCAGTCTTCGCCCTCGAAGTCCATGTGACGCACGATGGGATTGGAGCGTGCGGTCTCATTCATCGCACCGCCTTCCCGTTTCGAGTCCACGAAGGTATCGAGACCAACCTTCGTCAACACGCCGGGACGCAGGGCCGCACCTTCGCGCAGCATGTCGAAGATAACGCCAGATGGAAGGTTATAAGCGGCGACGTCCTCGGCCAGAATGCGCTGCCAGATAAGCGGTGGCTCAGCATTGCTGGGACCGGACGGGTAAGACCCGCCGATGATCTTTTTGATCATGCCAGGCTGGGCGATATGATCCACACCCTTGGTCCCAAACATGTCACCCGTCGCGATCGGATGGATCGTCGTCAGGTTCTTCGGGGCCGCTTCCTTTTCAAAACGTTCCCCGAGTGCCTTCAGAACGTCGTCGGGGCACAGAAGCCCGGACGATGCGTTGATCGCAATGGTGGAACCATCCTTGATAAGACTGACGGCTTCCGCTGCGGTTCTGGTCTTGGTCATTGCCTTTGATCCACTATAACTATCTTGTTAGTTACTTATGATCTTGTAAAAATCGCGACGCATGAGGCGCCGCTTGAGAAGGTTATCGTTCTCAAGCATTCCCCAGAATAAAGTCCGCCGCTCGCTCACCAATCATGACCGTTGCGGCATTGGTGTTAGACCCAAGCAATGATGGCATGACCGAGCTATCACAAATCCGGATGCCCTCCAGGCCATGCACATGCAGGCGTGGATCAACAACGGCCATCTCGTCCCTGCCCATCTTGCACGTGCAGGTCGGATGGTAGGATGTACGCCCCTGCTGACGAGCATAATCCTCATATGCCTTGAGCGTATGGCCGCCGCCTTCTGGCAGGCAAACCTTGCTGATGTATTTTTGCAGCGAGTGGCTACCGAACATTTCGTAGCTCAGGCGAACGCCCTCGGCCGTTGTCCGCAGATCGTCCGGGTGACCCAGAAAATTCGGATCCACAATCGGTGCTTCCCGAGGGTCAGACGAACGCAACGTGACAGACCCGCGCGCTTTTGGACGGAGCGTATAGCTGTTGAGCGTGATGCCAGACGTCCCTTTCGGAACAGACGCCACACCCGCTTCCGCGCCAGCGCCCGCCAGGAAGTGGAACTGAAGATCCGGGCAGCTTGCAGCCGGATCGCCGTACCAGAAGGCTCCGCCTTCCACGACGTTCGACGCTACTGGACCACTTCTGAACAGCGAATATTGCAGGCCAGCCCACATCATCCACTTGTACTGGTTGTACTTGTCGAAACTGTCATGGCCTTTCAGTTCCGCAACAATATCGACACCAAAGTGATCCTGAAGATTCTGACCCACACCCGGCAAATCATGAACAACGGGAATACCGTGCTCTTTGAGATGCGCAGCCGGACCAACGCCAGACAGCATCATCAGCTTCGGCGTACCGATTGCACCGGACGTGACCAGCACTTCCTGCTCAGCACGCGCAGTGTGCATCTGTTTGTCCGCAATGTACTGCACGCCGACTGCGCGCTTCCCCTCGAAGACAACCTTCAGAACCATCGCACCAGTAATAACCGTCAGGTTCTTCCGTTTCAGAGCGGGACGCAGATATCCAACGGCCGTAGAGCAGCGCCGGTTATTGCGCACCGTCAGCTGGTAAATACCAGCACCCTGCTGAACTGGACCGTTAAAGTCAGGGTTATACGGAATTCCGATTTCCTGGCAGCTCTGTACGAAGGCGCGGCTGACGGGATTGGGGCAATCCAGGTTCGACACGCCGAGTGGACCATCCGTTCCGTGCCATGATCCGGCAAGAATGGAATTTCCCTCAGAGCGGATGAAGTACTTCTGGATGTTTTTGAAGCCCCAGCCGTCAGCTCCCTCCTGCTCCCACCGATCGAAATCAGACGGATGGCCACGTGTGAAAACTTCGGCATTGATGGATGAACCACCACCGAGAACACGCGCCTGCACATAAGGAATCTGGCGGTTATTGGCGTGCTTCTGCGGTGTGGTGACAAGCCCCCATGTCAGGGGACCCGTCGTCATTTTCGCAAAGCCAACCGGCATGTGAATGAGCGGATTGGTGTCACGCTTGCCTGCTTCGATCAGGCAGACGCGCACCGCCGGGTTTCGGGAGAGACGGGCGGCAAGAACACATCCTGCCGAGCCGCCACCAACGATAACGTAATCGAAACCAGTCATCATTATGCGATCCAGTGCGTCCGTTTGCCGAGATCTACGTGAACGGATTTGATCTGGGTGTATTCTTCCACCCCATACATACCCGCTTCACGGCCCCAGCCAGACTGCTTGAAACCACCCAGCGGCATTTCAGGGCCGCCAGCCATGATCGTGTTGACCCAGAAGCGCCCGGCCTGAACCTTGCGCGTCACCTTCAGGGCCTTGCTGATATCCTTCGTCCAGACAGACGCGGCCAGACCATAAACCGTGTCATTGGCCAGGGAGATCGCTTCCTCAAGCGTGCTGAACCGGAAGACGGACAGCACAGGGCCAAAGATCTCGTCAGTCGCAATGGACATATCTGGCTTCACATTCGTGAAGAGTGTTGGCGCAATGTACTGCCCACGACCCAGATCGACCTTGTTACCGCCACACAGAACGCGCGCGCCTTCGGCCTTCCCCTTCTCGATATAGTCGAGAATGGTTTTGTTCTGAGCATCCGTCGTAATGGCGCCAATCTGCGTTTCCGGGTCAAACGGGTCGCCCACGCGGATCTTTTCCATCTTGGCGACAACAAGCTTTTCAAACTTATCAGCCACAGACTCTTCAACGATCAGACGGCTGGACGAAACGCAGCATTGCCCGGTGTTGAAGCTGATCCCAAAGGCCACCGCATCGGCCGCATCTTCCAGATCGCTGTCCGCAAAGACGACAATCGGGTTCTTGCCACCAAGCTCCAGGCCAAGCTTCTTGAGGTTGCTGTCTGCGGACGCATGGATACAGGACCGGCCAACACCCGTGGAACCAGTGAAGGACAGCATATCCACATCCGGATGCTGCGTCAGAGCCTGACCAACACTCTTTCCGGTGCCCGTCACGACGTTATAGACGCCCTTTGGCAGGCCGGCTTCCGTCAGAATATCGGCCAGCATCAGCGTGGTTGCGCTGGTGACTTCCGCGGGCTTCACGACGACCGTGCAGCCCGATGCCAGAATGAACGGCACGCGCTCACACAGGATCATGAACGGGAAGTTCCAAGGCGTGATGAGGCCAACGACACCCACCGGCTCACGCAGAACCATTCCGAACAGGCTTTCGCCCAGATTGTTGAAGCTGTCGCCGTGCAGAAGACGTGCGGCACCAGCAGCCATCTCGAAACAGGAAATACAGTTGTCGATCTCAGCCTTGGCCTGAGAAATCGGCTTGCCGTTCTCCAACACTTCCCAGAAAGCAATGTCATCGCGACGCTGCTTCAGAAGCTCAGCCGTTTTAAGCAGGATCGCACTGCGTTCTGAGCTTGCCAGACCAGCCCATGTGCCGTTCTCAAACGCACGACGCGCGGCGACTACGGCATCATTCAGATCCTCTTCCGTGCAACGTGCAATTCGCGTGACAATAACATCATGACTGGGAGACTTGCGCTCGAACATCTCACGTCCGTGGCGCCACTCACCATCGATGAAAAACCCAAAGTCACGAGCCACTCCGGATGGAGCCAGTTTCTGTGCCATCTTGTTCATTGACGGCTTCTCCCTGTCTTTTTTGACGAGCACTCAATGACGCATCGTCGTTTCAGATTGTCCCGTGAGCAGACGGTCAGCGCACCAGGATTGTTTAACGGTAAAGATACTGTCGAACCGCCTGCCGTAAGCGGTGCGCTGGAAAGGGATTTCACTCTTACCCAGGCATTGGTTTGAAAATATTACTCTCCACAAGAAAGCCGCCCCTTCGAAAATGTTTCCGAAAAAACCGCCACCGCGGAATATTTTTCTCAATCCTGTCCCTTGGTTTCGCCCCTCCACAATGGAGAGATCAAAGCGCCTTTCGCACCATCTGGTTACTTTGGTAGCGCAGAATGGAAAATCTCATAAATCACGTTATAGTGATAAGTAAATCTCTTTTATATGTTATTTTTTATGTGATGTTTTGACGTCTGCGCGTTTCCGGCCATAAAGCGGGAACTTCAGGCCCGGCTCCAGCAAAAAGCGAGATTTCCCGTTGAGTGCACAGTCCCCAGACACACAGTCGCCCCGCCCTCGAATCCGCGACGCAGAAGCTACAAAAAGCCGGATTCTAGAGGCCGCAAAAAAAGAGTTTGCAAAAAACGGCCTTGAAGGGGCCCGCGTCGACGCAATCGCGCTGGAAGCCAATGCCAATAAGCGCATGATTTATCACTACTTTGAAAGTAAAGAGAAACTCTTCCAGACAGTTCTGGAAAATGCCTATTTCGATATTCGCGAATCTGAGAAAAAGCTGGATCTGGATAGCTTAGATCCCAGAGAAGCCCTTGAACGACTCGTCCGTTTTACCTGGAACTATTACATCCGGAACCCTGAATTCATTTCACTGGTGAATAGCGAGAATCTAGCACAGGCCCGGCATTTAAAGTCTTCAGAAACCGTCAAGATTGTCAGCAGACGCTTCGTCGGACTCGTTGACACGATTTTAAAGCGCGGTGTAGCGCAAGGACTTTTCCGAGAGGGCGTTGACCCGGTCCAGCTCAATATCACTATAGCAGCCGTCAGCTACTACTACTTCACCAACCAGTATACAGGATCGATCATTTTCGAACGGGAACTGATGTCTGAGGCTGCTCAGGCAGAGCGCATTCGCTTTAACATCGAGACGATTTTGAGAATTGTTTCTCTGTGAGCCTTAGCCCCAAAATTCACTGAGCGAGAAAACGCGTTTTCTGGGCCAGTTAAGCCTAAGAATTTTAATTAAGCATCATATTTCAAGAAGAAAAGACTGGTGCTGCTGGACAGGATTGAACTGTCGACCTCTCCCTTACCAAGGGAGTGCTCTACCACTGAGCTACAGCAGCAGTACCGGTGCCTTGGCGCGCTTCGTATCTCTTCAGCGCGCCAAGTGCAACCCCCTTAATCGTCGCGATGTACCTTTTCCATGCGCTCGTGACGTTCCTGAGCGTCGATGGAAAGCGTAGCAATCGGACGTGCTTCCAGGCGCTTCAGACCAATTGGCTCGCCGGTTTCCTCACAGAAACCGTAGCTTCCGTCTTCGATCCGGAGCAGAGCCATATTGATCTTGGCAATAAGCTTACGCGCACGGTCACGGGTTCTCAGTTCGAAAGCACGATCCGTTTCGACGCTTGCACGGTCTGTAATGTCAGATTCATGAATCCCGCCTTCTGAGAGACTGGCAAGTGTGCCGTCAGCCTCTTTCAGCAGGTCCGCACGCCAGCGCAGAAGCTTCTGCCTGAAGTACTCCACCTGGAGGGGGTTCATGAATTCTTCTTCGTCGGAAGGGGTATAATCCGGCGGTAGCGTAATCATGCGCATCCAATCCCAGCTAATCCGCCAACGTCCGATCGATAGCCGCGGGCGATAACGCGCGGCTTATAGCCATCACAGATCATTTCGCCAACCCCGTAGATCTTTATTCCATCTCTCCTTCAACCGCAGAATTCCGCGCCCGTGTTAGGTGTTTCTTTACGATACCGCGTCATCCTGAGTGTCAAAGGGTCTTTGTTACAGTTTAACCCGTCAGGATTTCACTGAACTTTCATGTCTGTCCTCTTCAGCTCTCATCCAATTTTTCGGCGCCTAACCGCTATTTTCTGCGCTTTTATCCTGGGCGCCCCGTCTCTGACGCTGGCTGCCACTGTCCGCATCAAGGACATCACAGACATGGAAGGCGTCAGAACCAACCAGTTGATTGGCTATGGCCTCGTGGTCGGCCTCAACGGCACAGGGGACCGGCTGACAAATTCCATTTTTACCCGAGAGACTCTGATTTCCATGCTCAACCGGCTCGGTGTCAACATTCGGGATCAGGAGACACAGTTACAGACTCATGACGTCGCAGCAGTCATGGTCACGGCGGACCTACCGGCGTTTGCCCATGGCGGAAATCGGATTGACGTCACGGTCTCAGCAGCCGGGGATTCCTCCTCCCTGACAGGGGGAACACTCCTCGTTACCCCCCTCATGGCAGCAGATGGCGAAGTTTACGCCGTCGCGCAGGGTAGCCTGGCGACAAATGCCTTTAGTGCCCGCGGTGCTGCTGCTTCCGTGACCCGCAACGTTCCGACCAGTGGCCATATCGCAAATGGTGCAGTTGTAGAGCGTGAGGTTCCGTTCGATCTCAGTCACCGCAAGAATCTGCATCTCAGCCTACGGAACCCTGATCTGACGACAGCAAGCCGAATGGCAGCCGTTATCAACCGCACAATAGGTCCCATCGCTGTTGTCGAGGATCCTCGAACAGTCCTGCTGGACCTCAGTACCCGTGACCCGGTCCCCACGCTGTCTCGCATTGGAGACCTGCTGGTGACACCCGACAACCCAGCCAAGGTCATCGTGGACGAAGCCAGCGGAACAATCATCATGGGCGCTGATGTCCGTATCAGCACAGTGGCGGTTGCGCAGGGCAATCTAACCGTTCAGATCACGGAAACTCCACAGGTTTCTCAGCCTGGGCCGTTTTCAAACGGTCAGACCGCTGTTGTCCCTCGTACCAATGTCAAAGTTGATACGGGCAAGAATAACCATTTAGCCGTTCTTCCGGGTGGAACGACTTTACGGGAACTGGTGTCGGGCCTGAATGCACTCGGCGTTGGCCCTCGTGACATGATCAGTATTTTGCAGGCTATCAAAGCAGATGGAGCCCTGCAGGCAGAGCTGGAGATGCGCTGATGACTGTCTCAGATCTACCGTCGTTATCACAGGGCTATGCCCTTCACGATAATGCCCCGGATGCTGCCAAGACCCTCAAGGCCGCGAGGGATTTTGAATCCATGACCATCAACCAGATGCTTCAACCCATGTTCCAATCCAGCGATGACAGTCAGAATATGTTCAGTGGGGGAGCAGGAGAGCAGCAATTCCGTCCCATGCTGGTCGAGCAGATTGCGAAGCAGATGGAAAATAACGGGGGCCTGGGCATGACGGACGCTATCAATCGGCAAATGCTGGCTATGCAGGAACAGAAATGATGACCACGTCCATCATTACGGCAATGGAAGAGCTCATTGCGATTCTGGCACTTGAAAACAATGCTCTGTCAGAAGCACGACTTCCTGACGCTTTGAAGCTTATCCCTCAGAAACAGGCTGCCGCGACAAAACTGGAGACGGCAGTCGCAACCGCCTCTGAAAAGGATGCCTGCGCCTTTACTGGCACACCTCTCCTCCCCGAGCACAGTAGTCTTCTGAAAAAAATGATTACGCTGGGCAAGCGTAATGGCGAGTTGCTCCAGCACGCAATTGCCTCGCAGAAACGCGTCATAGAACTGCTGACGACTTTTCCATCGTCAGAAATGGTGCAGAGTTACGGCCATAAGGGGGCTTACGCCCATGAAGAGGCAAAACGTCAGGCACTGTTTGTGAGCCGTGCCTGATCGAGACTGGAATCAGTCTTCCGCCAGGACCTGCCGACTAACCTTGACCTTGGCAACACGACGACGATCCATTTCGAGCACTTCGAAAAGCCATCCCTCGAAAGCTACCTTATCGCCTCTGGCCGGAACACGGCGCAACAAGGCCAGTATCACCCCACCCAAGGTATGATAGCTGCCGCCTCCTGGGAGCTCGGGTAGATCAAGGCGCGAGCGCAGTTCATCGGCCGGCATGAAACCCTCAAACAGGTATTCATCTCCCCCCTCAGCGGCCTGAAGCTCGAAGGAATTGGCTTCGGTCTTCTCTTCACCGACAATGGCCTCGAAAACATCAGACGGCGTCACGATGCCTTCGAAAGAGCCGTATTCGTCCAGAACGAAAGTTATGCCGATATTCACGCCGCGCAGGCGTTCAATCATGTCCTGAGCGCTCAGACTGTCAGGAATGACAGGTGGCTCGCGCAATGCTGCCTCAATAGACACCGGCATTCCCAGCAACAGACGATCCATGATGTCTTTGGCAAGAATGACACCTACCGGATGATCGACGTCCCCCTCACACACCACGATACGCGCATAGGATGACTGCCTGAGCTTGCGCACGAGCGTTTCCTGATCAGCGTGCCGATCCACCCAGAACAGCTCATTACGAGGTGTCATGATGGCTCGGACGGGACGGTCAGCCAGCCGGAGCAGGCGTTCGATCATGGCCTGTTCGTCCGTTTCCAGAACGCCCGCGCGTGCGCCTTCAGCCAGAACCGCTCGGAGCTCTTCCTCCGTCACAGCGGCACGGGTCAGAGGCCCGACACGAAGCAGGCGCAGTACAAGCGATGAAGTGCCGCTCAGAAGCCACACGACAGGCTGAGCGACGCGGGCAACGACCACCAGGAGCCAGGACAGGCGAGACGCTATGATCTCAGGCTGCTGCAAGGCAATCTGTTTGGGAACCAGTTCACCAAATACCAGCATCGCAAAAGTTATGATCGCCACGACCAGAACAATCGAGAGCTCACCCGCAAAGGGGTGCAGAGCGGGAACGGTTGCTATCCAGTCCCGGATGTTGGCTTCAATCTGGCTTCCACCAAACGTACCTTCCAGAATTGAAACCAGCGTCATGCCGATCTGGACGGTAGGAAGAAATGCATGCGGGTCTTCCGCAAGACGGAGTGCTGCGGGCGCGCCGCGGAAACCCTGCTTTGCAAGGACTTCCAGCCGGGGGCGCTTGGCTGAAATAAGTGCCAGCTCTCCCATGGCAAAAACAGCGTTCAAAAGAATAAGCAGGCAAATAACAAAGATCGGGGTCAACATGGTCCGGCCGGAGTAATGAGACCCTGATGATAGTCAGGACTGCCGTTCGACACCATGACATTCATGCCACACTCGTAGTTCTGTATGACAGAATACAAAAAAACCGGCCTTGAAGGCCGGTCTTTCTGCATCATCCAGTCCAAAAAAGACTGTGTCAGTCAGCGGCGTCAGCTGCCGCAGTCACAGTATTGGCTGCCGGGCGGCCATTTACACGGACACGCGGACCACGCGCCGGCTTGCCACCTGTCGTGATCTTTTCCATCTGCTGCTCAACCTGCGCTTCGTAGCCGTATTCGGCAGGACGCTGGTTGGCGAGCGAGATTTCCGGGACCATCGGCTTTTCAGTTTCCGGCCCGAACAGTGCGACCTTGGCGATGTGCCAGGGACGACGAACGGCATCCATCACAGCTGTGGATTCGTAGCCTGAGTGAACCATGCAGTCAGCGCATTTCTCATATGCGCCTGTGCCATACTTCTCCCACTCGGTGTCGTCCATGAGCTCTTTGAAGGTTTTGGCATAGCCTTCACCCAGCAGATAGCAGGGACGCTGCCAGCCAAACACGGTACGGAGCGGCTTGCCCCATGGCGTGCAGTGGTAGTTCTCGTTGCCAGCCAGGAAGTTCAGGAACAGCGGCGACTGTGTGAAGCGCCACTTCTTGCCCTTACCCAGACGGAAGACATCGCGGAAAAGCTGCTTGGTCTTCTGGCGGTTCAGGAAGTGAGCCTGATCCGGAGCGCGCTCATAGGCGTAACCCGGAGCCGTCATGATGCCATCAACGCCCAGAGCCATGACTTCATCGAAAAACGCAGCCAGACGCTCAGGAACCGCACCATCAAAGACCGTGCAGTTGATGGAAACGCGGAAGCCACGAGCCTTGGCGGCCCGGATTGCTGCCGTCGCCTTCTCGAACACGCCGTCCTGACAGACCGACGAGTCATGCATCAGCTTGTCGCCGTCCAGATGCACGTCCCAGGAGAAGAAGTGGGATGGCTCGTAATCGTCGAGCTTCTTCTCAAGGAGAAGACCGTTTGTGCAAAGGTAAACGTACTTCTTGCGCGCAATCAGACCCTTGATGATCTGAGGCATTTCCTTGTGCAGAAGGGGTTCACCACCTGCAACGGCAATGACGGGGGCGTCTGCTTCCGTGTCGGCATCCAGACATTCCTGCAAGCTCATGCGCTGGTTCAGGATCTGTGCCGGGTAGTCGATCTTACCACAACCGGCACACGCCAGATTGCAGCGGAACAGCGGTTCGAGCATCAGGACCAGCGGATATCGCTTGCGGCCCGTGAGGTGCTGCTTGACAACGTACCGTCCGACTCGGACAGCCTGCATCAAAGGAACGGCCATTATAATCCTCTGGTTCTAGCCACCGACAGTGTGCGCCGTGACAGCGCGCCGGGGCCCTAAACATCTGAATGAGGCCCGTATGGCCTAGGCAATGTCGGTTTGTGTTAACCGGCACCGAGAAGGCGCATCGGACTCTTGATTGACTGGCTATAGCCTCATTGCCATGTGGGCCTCAATGTCGTTGGTTGCAATTCTATGTAGTGATGTGGCCATTCGACCACAGAACGATTTCCGCATCCGGCGGTTGATACCGTGCAGCAAGAGCATGACCTCTTGCATAAAACGTCTCAGAGGACGAAAGCATGACCATGAATTCCCGATTTGCCCAGAACGCGACTCTGTCCCTTCTTGTGACCAGCCTCTTCGCAGGCGTCCCGGTGGCAGCAGCGCAAGCCCAGACCGCCCCAGCAGCCAGCGAAAGCTCTGCATCCGCGCCAGCCGCGCCAATTCAGGGTTTGTATGATGCTCTGAAAACTGCGCAGACGACGGGCAAGACCGCACAGCAACGCGCCACAATGATTGCGCCGGCCGTTGACCATGCGTTTGATCTTGAGGCCATTCTGCGTCGCTCTGTTGGGGTACGTTATAATAATCTGAGCGCAGCTGATCGTACCCGTCTGCTTGGATCGTTCCGTCAGTTCACAATCGCGCGATATGCATCTTCTTTCAAACCGGGAAGCAACGCCGTCTTCACTATCCTGCCGCAGACCCGCCCAAACCCAACGGGTGGCCAGATTGTGGATACGACCATTGGCGGCGGCTCTGATAGTGGCACGCCAATCGATTACATCATGACGAGTGGCCCCTCAGGCTGGCGCATCACAGACATTCTTCTGGATGCTCATATCAGCCAGGTTGCCGCACAACGTGCCGATTTCGGCGGTGCTCTGTCTCAGGGCGGTGCAAGCGGTCTTGCAGATCTGCTGGACCGGAAAACGACCAAATTCCTGCATGATTGAGTCCCGCGCGGCTACGAAGCTCTTCCTTCCTGATGTGAAGGGGAGATAAAAGACCGCCGTGCCTTCACCTCTCTCCATTGCAGCTGGCTTCTGTACACTCGTATCTGTAGCTGGAAATATTCAGGCCCTTACGGGGGCTACCCTTCTTGCACGTTTCCGCACGCGGGAACGTCGAGAGGACGAGGCCGTCCGCATGTCGGGCAGGCGTTGGCCAGCTGTTACAGTACTCAAGCCTCTTCACGGCAATGAGCCCCTGCTCCGGGAAGCACTTGAGAGTGTCTTCGCGCAGGACTATCCCGACTTCCAGATTGTTTTTGGCGTTCACGACGAAGCCGATACGGCTCTGTCTGTTGTGCAGGATCTTCGTCAGAAATACCCTCAGATCCCAGTCAGCATTGTGATCAATGCCGCCGAACACGGTCCGAACCGGAAAGTCAGCAACCTCATCAACATGTTCGATGAGGGGCGCCACGATGTTCTGGTCATTTCAGACTCTGACATTCACTGCGCTCCGACTTACCTGAAGCACGTCGTTTCCAGCCTCGAAGCTCCAGGTGTCGGACTTGTAACGACTCTTTATGCCGGGCGCACGGCTGGTGGAACGCTGGTCCAGCAACTTGGTGCCTGTCAGATCAACCACAATTTCCTGCCAGGCGTGATGATGTCACGCCTGCTGGGTCGTCAGGACTGTCTAGGCGCCACCATGGCTCTCACACGACAGACACTGACTGAAATTGGCGGACTGGAAGCTCTTGTCGATCACGTGGCGGACGATGCTGAACTTGGTCAGCTTGTCCGTCAGCGTGGTCAGGGCATCGCCATTGCGCCGTCCCTCACCCATACCACTGTTGGCGAACACACCCTCAGCGAGTTGCTCTCCCACGAGTTACGCTGGGGCAGAACCGTCAAGAATGTTGAACCCGTCGGCTATGGCCTGTCTTCCATTCAGCTTCCGCTGTTCTGGGCCGTCACAGCCGTTCTTTTTCGTCCCAATACATGGTGGACCTGGCTTCTGCTGGGGCTGACCTGGGCCATTCGTGGCCTTGGAAGCCGCATTATAGACCGTGCAACGGAGTGTCCTTTGCCTGCTGCAATCCCTCTTCTGGTCATCCGTGACTGGCTCTCCGCAGCCATCATGGTGGGCAGTGCAAGAGGGTCACGCGTTGCATGGCGCGGCAGAACGGTCCATATCGCCCGAAGAAAACGTAAATCTTCGGCGCGCGCCACAGCGTTCCAGTCTGGCGCCACCACCCACAGGAGTGTCCGATCATGATGAGAACCCTTTTTCTCCAGCCTCCTTCCTTCGACGGCTTCGATGGTGGTGCTGGTTCCCGTTATCAGGCCAAGCGTGAAATCAAGTCTTTCTGGTTTCCAACATGGCTGGCCCAGCCTGCAGCTCTGGTGCCCGGCTCCCGCCTGATTGACGCCCCACCGGCGAAGATGGGCATGGATCCGATCCTTGAGGACGTGAAGAATCGCGACCTCGTCGTCATGCACACCTCCACGCCATCCTTCGCCTCGGACGTCCGCGTGGCGCAGATGATCAAGGACGCCAACCCGAAGATCATGATCGGCATGGTCGGCGCCAAGGTTGCCGTGCAGCCTGACGAGAGCATGAGACAGGGTGGCCCGATCGACTTCGTGGCGCGCAACGAGTTCGATTTCACGATCAAGGAAATCGCCGAGGGCAAGCCACTGGCAGAAGTGGACGGCATCACCTGGCGTAACGCTGACGGCGAGATCATCGCGAACAAAGAACGCGCGATGATCGAGGACATGGACAGCCTTCCGTTCGTGACAGAAGTCTACAAGCGTGATCTCAACATCAATGACTACTTCATCGGCTACCTGAAGCACCCATACATTTCCATCTACACGGGCCGTGGCTGCAAATCCCGCTGCACGTTCTGCCTGTGGCCGCAGACGGTGGGCGGCCATCGCTACCGCACGCGTAGCCCGGAGCATGTTGCTGCCGAGATCCGTCTTGCCAAGCAGTACTTCCCGGAAGTACAGGAATTCATGTTCGATGATGACACCTTCACGGACGATCTGCCGCGCGCCGAAGCGATTGCCCGTGAAATGGGCAAGCTGGGCGTTACGTGGTCCTGCAATGCCAAGGCGAACGTTCCTTACGACACGCTGAAGATCATGAAGGAGAACGGCCTGCGTCTGCTTCTCGTGGGCTATGAGAGCGGCAACCAGCAGATCCTTCACAACATCAAGAAGGGTATGCGCGTCGAAGTCGCCAAGGAATTCACGAAGAACTGCCACAAGCTGGGCATCAAGATCCACGGCACGTTCATTGTCGGCCTGCCGGGCGAGACGAAGGAAACCATTCAGGAGACCATCGCTTTCGCCAAGGAAATCAACCCGCACACGTTGCAGGTTTCCCTGGCCGCTCCTTATCCGGGTACGGCACTCCACAAGCAGGCAACCGAGAATGGCTGGCTGAACGTCGATGCGGCCGAGCTGATTGACGAGAACGGTGTGCAGATTGCTCCCCTGCATTACCCGCACCTGTCGCATACGGAAATTTTCGAGAGCGTCGAGGAATTCTATCGGAAGTTCTATTTCCGCGGTTCCAAGATTGCTTCCATCCTGAACGAGATGATCCGCAGCCCACAGATGATGAAGCGTCGTCTGCGCGAAGGTGTGGAATTCTTCCAGTTCCTCAAGGACCGTCACGCGGCCTGAGACCGTCCCTGACGGCCTCGTTTTCTCGAAAAGGGGCATGGCTTGACGGCCATGCCCCTTTTTTCATGACCTTCGCCCCCTGTTCCGGAGCTTCATCATGACCCGTCGCGCCATTGTTTCCGCCGATGATTTCGGCATGAGCTTGGAAGTCAACGAAGCTATTGAGACTGCCCATCGCAAGGGCGTCCTTTCAACGGCAAGCCTGATGGTCGCCGGAGATGCCGCAGCGGACGCTGTCCGTCGAGCGAAAACCATGCCTGACCTAAAAGTCGGCTTGCACGTCGTCGCGATCGAAGGGAAATCCGTACTCGACCTTCCGGCCATTACGGATGAACAGGGCTGGTTTGGCCGCAACCAGCTTCGGCTGGGTGTCGAATATTTCTTCAGTCCCCATGCCCGAAGCGCCATCCGTCGTGAAATTGAAGCGCAGTACCGCGTCTTTGCCCGTACAGGCCTTCCGCTGGATCACGCGAATGCCCACAAGCATATGCATCTCCACCCCACTGTCGGGCGCTTCCTGATTGAATCGGGGCTGGAGCATGGCCTGAAAGCTGTGCGCTCTCCGTTTGAGCCACCTGAGCCTGTGGACGCAAAAGATAGCATCGGTGATCGCGCCTTGCGTCGCTGGATTGGAGTCCTTCGCCATCAGATCCACAAAGCGGGCCTCAAGACCAATGACTGGTGCTTCGGGCTGCGCTGGTCTGGCCATATGACCCCTGACCGCATTCAAGCCCTCATTCCGAAGCTTCCCCAAGGCGTCAGTGAAATTTATTTCCACCCTGCCACGGCTCAAAACGCCATGATGCATCGCTTCATGCCCACCTACGATCAGGAGGGCGAACTCGCGGCGCTTCTCGATCCCGGTGTGCGAGATGCTTTCACACGTGAAAACGTGAGGCAGATTGGCTGGTCGGATCTTTAAGGCGTCGGACCGCTCGTTTTTTTGCTGTTTACTCACTCCGTTCCGAGATCATTATGATATCAGGGAACTGTAAGACTTTTGAATTAACAAGGATTTAGAGGGGTAAACGCAAGAATGAACGGACGGCATGTTTTCAAACGACTGTTTTTTCTCGTCGGGCTTGTAGCCTCACCAGCCTGGGCTAATCCATCCACAGTTCTGAGCGTCAAAGACGGCGATACCGTTCATAAATTCAGCGTTGAAGAGCTTCTGCACCGCCCGGAAACCCAGAGGCTCGATCTGTCCCATATCAAGCAGCCTCTAGGACCAGACGTTCCCGCGATCCCGCTTTCAGCGCTGATCCATCAGGATGATGCGCTGGCTTTTCAGGCCACAGATCTTTTTACGGCGGAAATTCCCAGGAGTGTCTTTGAACAGGCACGCAAACATCACGTCACTGCGTGGATCGCCATTGAAGACAAGGAATGGCCTAAACGCCGTCCTCACGGCCATGACCTTGGACCATTTGCCCTTGTGTGGACCGGGGAGGAAGTTGGCATCATCAAGCAGGAACAATGGGTCGACCAGCTCGCTGCCATAACCCCATCCTCAAGTAATGAGCTGCCGTCTGGCACGAGTGAACCCGCCGCAAAAGGACAGGTCATTTTTGCGGAAAACTGTTTGCCCTGCCATCAGCTCATGGGCGTTGGCGAGGGAAGCATGGGACCGGATCTCGGGCGGCCCATCCCGGTAACAGAGTACATAACCCCAAAAGGCTTCCGGGCCATCATCCGCAACCCGAAGCAGGTCAGGAAGTGGCCAAGCGAACACATGGAGTCTTTTCCGGAAAGTGCCATCTCGGAAAGCGATCTGGATGCACTCTGGACCTATCTTCAGGAAGTCGGCCAGTCAGGATTGGCCCAGAAACATCTTTGAAGCGTAGGGCTATGGGATGATCCGGGAAATAACTTCCCCGGATCACGTATTGCCGTCAGGCGCGCAGAGTAAAATCTTCCTGCGGCCGCGCACCAAAGCGCGTGATGATGGCACCCGCAGCCTGATTGCCGAGCTTCGCGCACGTCACAAGGTCATGCTGCTTGCTCAGGCCAGCAAGGAATCCGGCCGCAAATGCATCACCAGCGCCGGTCGTATCCACAACCTTGACTGGCGTAGTCGGAACATCGTGACGCTCGCCCTTGCTGATAACGACAGCGCCCTTTTCACTCCGCGTGACGATAGCCAGCTGAGTTTCTGCAGCAACCTGACGCAGAGCGTCTTCGAAATCAGTCGTTTCGTACAGCGCCAGAAGCTCGGCTTCGTTGGCAAAGAGAATATCGACGTGACCGGCAACGAGCCCACGGAATGCCGCGTGATGACGGCCAACGCAGAACGTGTCTGACAGCGTCAGAGCAACCTGACGGCCAGCCTTGCGGGCCAGCGTAGCAGCATGTTCGAAAGCCGCCTGAGCATGGGGCTTATCGTAAAGATAGCCTTCCATGTACGTGATGGCAGCATCCGTAACAGTCTCTTCATGAACGTCTGCCGGTGTAAATTCCGTACAGGCTCCGAGATAGGTGAACATGGTGCGTTGTCCATCGGGCGTCACGAGCACGATGCAGCGCGCGGTCGGAATTTTTTCAGACGCAGCGAGTGGCTGGGACGGGAAAGTCAGGCCCTGATCGCGGATATCCTGTGTAAAGTGCGTCCCGGCCTGGTCTTCAGCGACCTTGCCGAGATAAGAGACTTTTGCGCCCATACGAGCCGCAACCACCGCCGTATTGGCACCAGAACCGCCACCGGCAACACGTTCAACAGCAATACGGTTTTCAATGTCCTGCGCGGTTGCCGCGTCAATGAGCGTCATGCTGCCTGGAGTTGCACCAAGATCGGCAATGACAGCGGGGTCAACAGAGGCAAGAACATCGACAATCGCGTTGCCGATGCAGAGGAGATCGTGTTTGGGGGCTGACATTAAGGCTCCAGAGTTCACAAAAAGGCAAAAAATCGTTCAAGACGCCATCTGCGCCATTAAATCAACACGATCATAGGTGCCCTCTGGGAACACGCCAACACCCGGGACGAATGCACTCTCCTGTTCTGCGCATGTCAGATTATGACATTTGCACGCAAGCGCGGGTTGTCCGTTCGGGGCGTGACCGTGTAAGCCTTGTCAGAGGCCGTTCCTGACGAACCCTGCACCAGCAGGTCCGGTGTCGAGCGGCCGAGACATAGTCCTTGTTCTTTCCAGATCCGTAGCGGGGTTTCCTTGTTCAGAAGACGCAAACCGGAAGAAGACGCAAAGCCTGCCGAGACAAGCAAGCTCGCCGGGCAGCCCATCTTTCCCAACCGGCCGGATGCTTCCAGCCAGACCACTCCTGCGTCCGGATCCGGAACAGCCAGCCCTCAGCCCAACCAGCAGAAGGACCCCGCATCTATGGGTCGTACCCCTTTCCCGGCGCCGCCATCCCCGAACAACCTGCCGGGCGCAACGCCGGCAACTGCGCCCCGTCCGGGTGCAGCAGGCGTACCGGGAGCACCGCGCCAGACGGGTCCGGAGCGTCGCACGCTGGTCGTCGGCCGTGGTATCAGCGTTCAGGGTTCGGTTCAGGATGCCGAGCGTCTGGTCGTTGAAGGGACTGTCGAGTCCAGCATGATTCAGGCGGCGGAAGTCGTTGTTGCACAGGGCGGTGTCTTCCGCGGTGCGATCGAAGTTGAAGATGCAGAAGTTGCCGGCACGATTGACGGCACCCTGACTGTCAACGGCAGCCTTACGATCCGCGGCAGCGGTCGTCTGATCGGCAAGGCAAAGTGCCGTCGTCTGCAGGTTGAAGATGGTGGCCAGATCACCGGTCAGCTCGAAATGATCACGGATGGCGTCGCCCCACGTTCCCCGATCGTGGAACCTGCGAAGGCTGCTCCGGAAGCTGCTGAGGAAAAAGCTGAAGGCTGATCCAGCCTCCATCTTTCTCTGAATATATTGAAAAGCCCGCTTCCCATGACTGGGGAGCGGGCTTTTTCGTATACATAATGACCAGAAAAGAAAACTTCCGATACAAATCCATTTTTCCTATAATAAATTTGCTTTTAATAAATATATATTCATTACACGCCGTATAGAATTTACGGCATCAAACAACAGATTAAATCTGCATTTAATTAAATCTCTGTATTAAATGGGAGTTTAAATCTAACTTTACAACATAATGTGTATATCGGCGCATCTACCTAAACCGCATCAGGACGCGCCAACCAATGAATGCCATTGTTGTCACCGCGCTAAGACGACCCTTAACGTTCGTCGTCCTGTCGATTCTGATTGTGATGCTTGGCATCCTCTCGATCCTCAGGACGCCAACGGACGTATTCCCCAATATCAAGATTCCGGTCGTCGCAGCGGTCTGGACCTATCCAGGTCTTCTGCCACAGGAATTTGCTGGCCGTATTACCTACAACTTCGAACTGGCTGTTACGACAACAGTTCAGAACATCGAGCATATGGAGTCCAACTCCTACTATGGCCGGTCGATTGTAGATATTTACTTCCAGCCCGGCACGCCCATCGGGGAAGCCGAAGCAGAAGTGACGGCAATTTCGCAGACAGTGCTCCTGGGCCTTCCGCCCATGGTGCCTGCACCAATGATCATGGCCCTGAACCCGTCTCAGGTTCCCGTCATTGCCCTGCAGATCACATCTGACAAACAAACACCGTCCGATCTATTCAAACTCGGCGTAATTACAGTTCGTCCGCTGCTCGCAACCGTTCCGGGTGCCGTCGTGGCTCACCCGAATGGCGGCATGGACAGCTTTGTCATGGTTTCCATGAACCAAGCAGAGCTTCGGGCCCATCATCTTGCTGCGGCGGACGTACAGGCTGCCCTGCGCAAGCAGAACATTGTTCTGCCGGCCGGTGATCAGAAGATCGATGCGACCGACTGGATGGTGCAGACCAACGCAGCCCCGCAGAGCATGGAAGACATCGCCAATATCCCCGTCAAACGGGTTGGCAATGCGGTCATCTATGTGAGGGACGTCGCGGACGTCTATCGCGGTGGCCATCCTCAGACAAACCTGGTGCTGGTGAAGGGACGTCAGGCTGTAGAAGTCATTACCCAGAAGGGCGGTACCGCCTCCACTCTGGATGTTGTGGCTGCGACCAAGGCGCTTCTTCCGCGTCTGCGTCGAATTCTGCCACCTGATGTGCATGTCTCGATCCTTGAAGACGCCTCCGTGATGGTGAAAGACCAGATCAAGGACGTCGTTCAGGAAATGATCACAGCCGCGTTCCTGACAGGTATCGTGGTTCTGCTGTTCCTTGGCTCCTGGCGCTCCACAGTCATCATCGCCACATCCATTCCGCTGGCCATTCTGTGTGCGCTCATCGGGCTGGGCTGGGCGGGTCAGTCCATCAACGTGATGACACTGGGCGGCCTTGCACTGGCTGTCGGTATTCTCGTCGATGACGCCACCGTCATGATCGAGAACATCGATACCCACCTTGAAATGGGCAAGGATCTGGAACTCGCCATCATTGATGCCGCGAACCAGATCGTCATCCCGACCTTCGTTTCCACCACCTGCATTTGCATTGTCTGGCTGCCACTCTTCGAACTGGATGGCGTATCAGGTTACCTCTTCATGCCGATGGCAGAAGCCATCATCTTCGCCATGATCGCGTCCTTTATCCTGTCCCGGACACTCGTGCCCACCATGGCCAAGTATCTTCTGGCAGGACAGGTTCATCATGGCGCGCATGGTGAAACCGATCATAGCCACCCTGGACCCAAAGGCTTCTTTGGCCGGTTCCAGGCCGGATTCGAAACCCGCTTCAATCGGTTCCGTGATGGCTATGGCAGCCTGCTGGAGCGCTGCATCAGCCGCCGTGGCGCTTTCGTCGGCATCTTCATGCTGATCTCCATCGCCTCAACCGGACTCTATGCCTTCGCAGGGCGAGACTTCTTCCCTGAAGTGAAGTCCGGCACTCTCCAGATGCATATGCGCGCACCTTTGGGAACGCGTATCGAGGTTGCTGGCCGTATCGCTGCCCTCGTGGATGATCGCATTCATCAGGATCTGGCAGGCAAGGTTGAAAGCATCATTTCTGATTGCGGCCTGCCAGAAGGCCCTCACAATCAGGCATTCATGCCCACACCAAGCGTCGGAACGCAGGACTGCGACCTGACGATTGCCCTGAAAAATGACGCCTCCCCTGTCTGGGACTATCGCAAGCTGCTCCGCAAGGATCTGTCACAGCGTTTCCCCGGCACGGTCTTCACATTCCAGCCTGCTGATCTGACCCAGAAAATCCTGAACTTCGGGTCTTCTGCTCCGATTGACGTTCAGATTTCCGGTCCGGATGCCCTGCTGAACTACGATTATGCCCGTCACATCATCGGCAAGATCCGTCAGGTTCCAGGTGCTGCAGACGTCACGATCCAGCAGACCATGTCCACGCCGACGCTGATGGTTAACGGTGATCGGACCTTTGGTCAGGCAACAGGCGTGACGGAAGCCGATATTGCCCAGAACGAACTGTACACGCTGTCGGGCTCAGCCGTTGTGGACCCGCAGTTCTGGCTTGACCCGGAAGACAACGTCACCTTCCCGCTGAACCTTTACACCTCACAGGATCAGATGACGCATCTGAGCGATCTGCTGACCATTCCGGTGGACAAGGGGGAAGGCAACACAGAGAACATCGACCCGCAGCTTCTGGGTGCCGTTGCCAACGTGATCGCAGCCGGAACACCGGGCGAAGTGTCTCACTACAACTCGATGTCCGAGATGGACATTTACGTAAACGTCGAGGGCACGGACATGGGTTCCGTTCTGGACGGCGTGAAAAAGGTACTGGCGGCCGACGCACATAACGTCCCGCGCTCGGCTGAAATCGACGTCCACGGACAAGCCACCACCATGCATGGGGCCTACTCACAGCTTGTCTTCGGGCTCTGCGTTTCCGTGGTGCTGATCTATCTGCTGATCGTTGTGAACTTCCAGTCCTGGCTTGACCCGTTCATTATCATCACGGCTCTGCCGGGTGCTCTGGGCGGTATTGCCTGGGCTCTGTTCCTGACAAATACGCGTCTGTCCGTTCCGGCTCTCACGGGCGCTATCATGTGCATGGGAACGGCCACGGCCAACTCCATCCTCGTGGTTTCGTTTGCCCGTGAACGCCTGGAAATCCATGGTGATGCCCTCAAAGCAGCACTGGAAGCCGGCTTCGGCCGTATCCGCCCGGTTCTCATGACGGCACTCGCCATGATTGTCGGCATGATCCCGATGGCCATTTCGAACTCCACGAACGCGCCATTGGGCAAGGCCGTCATCGGCGGTCTGCTGGTCGCAACGATTTCTACGCTGCTCTTTGTCCCCTGCGTTTACGCCATCCTCCACAATCGTTCTTCGCGTCAGAAGGAAACTGTCTAATGGCCAGCTCTCCGAAAATCTTCGCCATTGCGGGAAGCTGCGTTCTCGCGCTTTACGTGGGCTTCATCATTGTCGAAAAAACCCATGCGGCAACAGAACTGAAGGCTGACACTGAAGCTGGCGCGATCCAGAACGTTGCGGTCGTCACGCCCAAACAGTCACCTGAAAAGGTCGCCCTGACGCTCCCCGGCACGATTGATGCCTGGTATCAGGCGCCGATCTACCCGCAGGTCTCTGGCTACGTGAAGATGTGGTACAAGGACTACGGTGCACACGTGAAGGCCGGCGACGCTCTGGCCGAGATCAATGCCCCTGCTCTTGATGCACAGTATGCGCAGGCCAAGGCAGATCTGGACTCTGTGATGGCGAAGTACCACCTCGCCACCGTGACGGCCGAGCGCTGGCGCGCCATGGGGCGGTCTCAGTCCGTTTCAGGGCAGTCCGTCTCGGTGTCCAACGCAAACGAACAGTCTGCCCATGCAGAAGTGGATGCAGCACAACGGAACGTCGATCACTTCGAAGCTCTTGAGAAGTTCAAGACCATCGTTGCACCGTTTGATGGCGTCGTGACGGCCCGTAACATCAACGTCGGTGATTACGTCAACAATGGCGGCGGCGGCCTGAACTCAACGGGTGGCGCATCCGAACTCTTCACGGTTGCCGATGTACAAAAGCTGCGTCTGTTCGTGTCCGTGCCAGAAACATTCTCCTATGTTCTGCAGCCGGATCTGACCGCAACCATCAGTGTGCCCCAGTATCGTGGCCGCACGTTTGAAGCTCATTACCTGACGACATCACGCGGCTTCGATCCGACGACCCGTACGGCCGTGGCCGAGTTTACGCTTGAGAACAAGGATGAAGTCCTGTGGCCGGGCACCTTCGCCTCTGCAGCCCTGAAATCCCACAACGAAGACGCACATCTCTACGAAATCCCGACCAGTGCTCTCGTCTTCGAGGAAAAAGGCATGCAGGTCGCCGTCGTCGATGAAAACAGCCGCGTCCATTATCGGAACGTCACCGTTGGTCGCATGGCCGATACGTCGACCGAAATCCAGAATGGCATTTCCCCGACAGACCGCATCATCTCCAACCCGCCAGCCGATGTGCTGGAAGGCGACAAGGTCAATGTCGTGGAAGGTCAGCGCGGCTATAACCAGTCAGGCTATGGGAAAGACCAATGATCAGCCCCATCCTTCGCCGTTTTTCACTCGCCTGCGGTTCAGCCCTCTCTCTTCTGGGGCTGTCAGCCTGCGATCTCGCCCCGACCTACAAGGCCCCCAGCTTCGTTGTCCCGGCGAGTTGGCAGGGTCAGGCACCGTTCGCTGTCGCCACGCCTGCTGATACGCTCCTTCCGGAAAACTGGTGGATCATGCTGCATGATCCACTCCTGAACGAGCTGGAAGAGCGCGCAACCGCAGACAACGGGGACATTCAGGCAGCCGCAGAACGCTTCATTCAGGCACGGTCCCTCGTAGCCGCGGCGCGGTCCGAACTGCTCCCCCATGCCAGCCTGGAAGCCGGTGCGTCAGACAATAAACAGTCTGCTGACCGTCTGTTCCGCAATGGTGCCACCCTCACGCAAACAGAAGAGGATTACGGCGGGCTCGTGTCCTGGGAGCCGGATTTCTGGTCGTCCATCCGGAACCGCGTTCGGTCCCAGAAGCAGTTTGCCCAGCAACGCGCGGCAGACTTCGCCATGGCACGCCTGAGCACCCAGGCTGAACTGGCACGCGATTATATCGAATTGCGCGGCTATGACGCACAGGATGCGATCTACTCACAGTCCATCGCCTTCTATAAGCGGGCTGTCACCATCACGGAAAATCAGGTTCAGAACCAGGCAGCCCCACGTCTGGATCTCGCCCGTGCTCAGGCACAGCTCTACACCACGCAGGCTGCTCAGCTGGATATTCAGGCTGCCCGTCAGGTCACGGAGCATGCCATTGCCGTTCTGACCAACTCGTCTCCATCGGCGTTCCATATTCCGCAGGTTCAGACGTTCAGCTTCATCCAGCCGAGCATCCCAACCACCGTGCCTTCCGAACTGCTGCAACGTCGGCCCGACATTGCGTCAGCTGAACGCGAAATGGCGCAGGCCAACCGGGAAATCGGCATTGCCCGTGCGGCATTCTACCCACATATCGCTTTGAAGCTCGGCGGCGGCTTCGCATCCAATGGCTTCGATCTGGCCAACCTGGCCAATTCACTCTGGACGTATGGCGCCAGCCTCGACATGCCGCTCTTTGATGGTGGCCTGCGTCGGGCGGAACTCCAGAGAACGTGGTCAGCATACCGGGAAACGCGCGACGAATACCGCATGAAGGTTCTTGATGCCTTCCGCGAAGTCGAAGATGGCTTATCCCGGACTGAACGCCTCTCCAAAGAAAACACTGCCCTGGAGCAGGCCGTCAAAGCCAATCTCGACACCCAGAATATGACCATGACCCTTTATCAAGGTGGGGTTGGCACATACCTGGAAGCGATTTTCAGTCAGGAAAACACACTGGAAAGCCGCATCCATCAGGTGGAGGTCGCCACGCGCCTTTATACGGCAGATGTGGACCTGATCCGCAGTCTGGGTGGCGGGTGGTCCGTGAAGGCCCTGCCAACCATGGACCAGACGCTGTCTATCGCGCCGCTCCAGTATGATAATCTGCATCACCCGAAGGCTGTTGGGGATGTCACGGCATCACAGCATCCGGAGCAGTTCGAGAACCTCACGGGCACCGCACCTTCGACGCCCGGCCTCGGCCATGACAGGCAACTTCCCTCCCTGCCAATGGGAGATCTGGCGAACCATCCCTGAACAGACGGATGGCCAGAAATAGCCAATAAAAAAGCCGTCCATTTGGACGGCTTTTTTTAATCGCGACGATCGCGGATTTTGACGTAGGCGATGGCCGCATGTTCCGCACAGTAGGGCTTACCCGGCAGAGGGGTTGCGCCACAGAAATGGAACCCCGGGGTGCCCGGATCACCGATCGGCCAACAGCAGGACGGCCCACGACGCGTCGGACGATCAATGCTGGCCGTAAAACGCGGCGGCGGAGCCGGACGGACCGGCGGAGCCACACGAGGTTCCGGAGCAGGCGGCTTGGCGGGCGCTTCAGCCTTCAGGGGTGGAACCGCAGCTGCGCGTGCAACTGGAGCAACCACAGGACGGGCCGCCACAGTTTCTGCTGCCTTTGCAGGAGCAGCCTTGGGCGCATCCACCTTGGCTGGGGTGGCCTTGGCATCTACCTTGTCCCCCAAAAGGTCAGCAGTTGCTTCGGCAGGTGCCGCAGCCTTCCGGGTGGGGGGCTTGCGCCGTGGCACTTCCGTTGACGGCGTTTCGCCATCCTTGACCTTGCGGTTCCGGATGGGTGACGGGCGGGGCGGCAGGCCAAGGCGATGCGCCTTGCCAACAACAGCATTCTTCGTGATGGAAAGCTGGCGGCCGATTTCGGCGGTCGAAAGTCCCTGACTCCACAACTCGCGAAGTCTGGCGATCGTCTCGTCCGTCCAGTCCATATATCGTTCCTCTGTCGCGCATCCGGGCCTGTCTTGGCCCACTATCCTGTTACCCGCCGACCCTTTTTACAGGACCGGAATCTTTTGGGTGACGTTCCTTACCAGAAAGTCATGCCCGCGTCGAAGGTGCTTGTCACGCGTCCGCAAGTTCACCGTCTGGTGCAACCCGCTGAAGCTCAACACATCCCTTTACGACAGCCAGTGCGATCTCGCCACGTACGAGCGCCAGCGCATCCAGCCCAAAAACTTCACGACGCCAGCCCTTGAGAGCACCGACATCTGTCTCACCAAGCGCAATCCGGTCCAGATCTTCGGAAGACGCCACCAGACGCGGCGCGACCTTGTGCATTTCACACTTGGCTGTCTGAAGCACCCGAAGAAGCGCAACCAGTGCCGCTGATGGCCGTCCACGATCAGACTTGGACGGTGGCTTGGGCAGTTCGGACTCCGGAAGGTTTTCACCGACACGAACGACTTCCAGAAGCCCCTGCCCCATACGTCCTTCAGCAAAGCCGCGCGTTACACCCCGGACACGCGCTAGCGTCTCAACGTTTTCCGGCTTGATCGCAGCAATTTCGAGCAGACTTTCATCCCGAATAACCCGCTGCCGGGGAATATCGGCGTTCTGCGCCTCTTTTTCACGCCATGCTGCTATCTCGCGCAGGATACCAAGCATTCTGCGATTATTCGTGCGGGCTTTCAGCTTTTCCCAAAGACGGCGCGGATCAGGGCGGAATGTCTCTTCGGACGTGAGAACAGCCTGTTCAGCATCAGCCCAGCGCAGGCGACCTTCATCTTCAAGCTGCTTGCGAAGCGCAAGATAGACCGTGCGAAGATGCGTCACATCTGCTGCAGCGTAAGCAATCTGGGCCTTCGTCAGAGGACGGGCTGACCAGTCACTGAAACGATGCGCCTTGTCGATCGCATTGCCGGTGATGGCCCCTACGAGGCTGTCATAGCCGACCTGATCGCCAAACCCGGCCACCATCGCTGCAACCTGTGTATCGAACAGGGACTGCGGGAGCCGATCGAAAATATGAAGGAAGATTTCAAGGTCCTGCCGTGCGGCATGGAAAACCTTGATGCATCCGGGCTCATCCAGGAGTTCGCCTAGCGGAGCCAGGTCAATACCCGGTGCCAACGTATCGATAACGGCGACGTCTTCGGCACCAGCAAGCTGCACGAGGCAGAGCTCGGGCCAGTAGGTCTTTTCCCGAACGAATTCCGTATCGATGGTAACGAACGGCTCCTGCTTCAGCTTGTTGCAGAGCCGTGCAACCTCCTCACTGGAGGTTACGATGACGGGGGGTGGGAAATCAGAGGCTTTCGGACGCATGGCCCGATCCTACACAAAGGAATCGCCTCTGACCACGCCCCCACTGTCCCTGAATGAGGGACAATAAACAGCGCATCGCTGTCAGGTCAGATGGACTTCTCGATCCAGGCCTTGAGCTGGCTCTTTGGCATCGCACCCATCTGCTGTGCAACCGGCTTGCCGTCCTTGAAGACGATCAGCGTCGGGATGCTGCGGACGCCGTATTGCGTCGGGGCTTCCGGGTTGGAGTCGATGTTGACCTTAGCGACCTTCAGGCGGCCCTGATACTCAGCGCCAATTTCCTCGAGCGCTGGGGCAATCATCTTGCACGGACCGCACCATTCTGCCCAGAAATCGACCAGAACAGGGCCGTCAGACTTCAGGACGTCTGTTTCAAAGCTGCTATCCGTAACGGCAACCGTATTTGCGCTCATGGACGTGTTCCTTGTGATGAAACGTGTTTCTGTAAACCGATATCGGCTTCTCTGGTCAGGACTGCAAGAGCCTGCCCATTAAATCAAGACCCCTCCAGTACACGATCCAGAAGCTCATCTGGAAGGACCATCACAGAGGGCCCCTCCGTCCAGACCAGCGAGCAGTGAATGGCAAAATCGGGGTGCAGTTGCTGGAGAACAGCCCGATAGGCCGCCATCTGTCGCACATAGGCCACGGGTGTGCGCTCAACGCGAATCGGGGGAGTACGGTTCGTTTTGTAATCGCAGATCCAGATTTCTCCGTCGCCGATCCACAGACGATCCACCTGCCCCAGAACCACGCGCGCCTCACTGATGCCCGATATTGGCTGCTCTGCCCTGCTACCTGCCTGAAACAGAGGTGCGAGATTCGGATGATGCAGGACGCCCATGACCTGATCCGTCAGACGCTCGACCTCGTTCTCTGTCAGCCCGAGCGCAGGTCTGGAGAGCCAGCGGGTTGCGAGCGCAAGCCGGTCTTCGGAAGGCGCTTCCGGCAAAAGCTGAAGCAGGCGATGGATCATCGTGCCGCGCCGCATGGCCTGTTCCCGGACGGGCTTTGGCCTCCCCGCCAGAAGTTCCAGTGGGGAGCGGGCTGCGGGCACTTCGCCAAACTCCGCGCCATCCGGCCGGCTCGGCGCCAGAGGCCGGGTCAAGGCGTCTTCCATCGGTGCAACATCCGCGCGCCAGTCGGGCGCACGACCTAGCCAGACCGGCAAGTCCAGCATGGGCGCGATGATTTGCGGCGCGGCATCGGGCGCAGGAGCCACGCTCCGCTCTTCTTCCAGAACCAGACGGTCTCCGTCCCACCCCAGTCCCAGCGGTTCGGATCGCGCATTGGCGAGCGTTTCGAACCCGGCCTGACACTGACGATACCAGCTCGTGTCTTCCGGCTGACGTTTCGTGGAGGCTCCGCAGATCACCAGCCAGTCACTGGCGCGCGTCAGAGCTACGTAGAGCAGACGGTTGTTTTCCGCCCGCGCCTTCTCTGCATCCCGGGCAGACAAGGCGGTCGTGACATCCGTTCCGGCATCTTTCTTTGGCACCCAGATCGGAAGGTCCAGCCCGGCGGCTTCTTCCCATAGGAAGTCTCCACTGGCTGGCGCACGGGACAACGTATCCGGCATCACGACCAAACGGGCCTGCAATCCCTTCGATCCATGCACAGTCATGACGCGGACAGCCCCGGTCTCGCTTTCCGCTTCGCGCTTACTGGTGATCTCGCTGGCTTCCAGCCAATGCAGAAACCCCTGAAGTGAAGGGGGGTGCAGTCCTTCGTAGCGCAGGGCAGCGGTCAGCAGTTCGTCCACCGGTTCAGCCGCTTCAGGCCCGAGACGACGCAGCAGTCTTGTGCGCCCACCATGTGGGCCAAGGGCTTCGGCCAGCAGGCGGTACGGCGTGGCATAATCCACCCGTGCATAAAGCGCGGACAGCATCGTCCATGCCGCCTGCCACTCCGCACGCTCCCGATGACGTTCCCTCAAGACAGTCCAGAGCGGCTGGCCTTTCGGGCCAAGGGCGTGAGCGCGACCGTCTTTTGTCGCCAGCGCCATCAGGGAGTCATCACTCAGCCCACCGAGTGGGGAGGTCAGCACTGCCGCCAGCGTCAGGTCGTCCTGTGGCAGAAGCAGTGCAGCACAGAGCGTCATGAGATCGCGAACGGCCACCTGCTGCGTCAGACCAACACGGACCAGTGTCGCCACCGGCACATTTCGCGATTTTAGTGCCCGGATCAAAGACCGCAGGAAGGACGAACGGCGCGGCACGAGAATCAGAACATCGCCCGCTTTCAAAGGCGCCTGTCCCGGTTGCGGCGAACGACCAATCTGTTGATCAATCCACCCGGCAAGCGCCTCCGCCAGACGCTGCGGCGCACTGCGCTGGCCGGTATTGGCTTTCGGAGCCTGCCAGGGCGTCAGACCTTCATCATCATCCTCGCCTTCCAGCACAGGGACGAGCGGCCAGAGTTCAACGCGCCCACCCTGCCCCGGACGTGCGGATACATGGGGAAGAAGCGTCTCCTGCCCCTGCTCCAGCAGGCCATGTGCGGCATTCAGCTGAGAAAAGACCGCGTCCACAAAAGACAGAACGGGCGTGACGGAGCGGAACGAGACGTTCAGATCCGGATCACGCCACGGCAGACCCGCATTCTGAACGCGGCGTGCAAACTCGGCTCTCCAGCTATGAAACTGTTCAGGGTCAGCGCCCTGAAAACCATAAATGGACTGTTTGTAGTCGCCGACCGCGAACACGGTGCGGGGTCTCGGCCCCTGTTCCCATGCACCCTCACCGGAAAAGAACTCGGATGTCAGAGCCCCGGCGATTTCCCACTGAAGCCCGGAATTGTCCTGCACCTCATCCAGCAGCAGATGGTCGATACCGCCATCCAGCTTGTAGAGCACCCAGGCCGCACCTGGATCTTCCAGCAGGTTCCGCGTTTCCTGAATAAGGTCGTTGTAATCCACCAGTCCACGCGCGGCCTTGCCCTCTCGGAAGCTGGACAGCATCGGCGCGGCAAGGGACAGAAGCGCACGGTTCAGGGAAAGAAGCACGGCACGCTTAATGCTCTCGGTCAGGTCCAGCAGGCGCTGGCCTTCCTCTTCCAAGAGCGGCACGATCTCAGGAACGGCGTCCTGTGCTTTCTTGCTGACGATGCGGTTCATCTGCCGCACGGTGCCCTTGTCCGTCAGCAGACATTTGCTCCAGACGGGGGCCGAACGGTCTTCCAACTGAGTCCCAAGCCACAGAAGCATCTGCTCCACAGTGGGCTTCGCAGCGGCCGTGACAACGCCGAGCGCCGCCTGAAGTCCGGCCCGCAATTCCGCTTCCTTGCGAGGCTTACAGATCAACCCTTCCAGATCAGACGCAGCCTCCTGCCCGGCTTTCAGGGCTCCCCGATAGGCGCTCAGCACAGCATCCGGCAGCATCTGCCAACGATCCAGCAGGGGACGGACGCGACTTTCTTGCATGTTCAGAGCGCGGATCCGCTGGAAGAACCGATCAATCCCGATGGTCCCCGCCACTTCAGCCACGATTTTCGGAGCCTTGGCGAGTTCATCTTCCATGGCCTCACGCAACGCCAGCGTCGTATCTGTGTCTTCCATCAGGGTGAAATGCGGATCGACGGAGGCTTCAAGCGGGAAACGACGCAGAAGAGACTGACAGAACGCATGGATCGTCTCGATCCGCAGACCGCCCGGCAGGTCCAGAACCTTCAGGAACAGCGCCCGGGCCGCACGACGCGTCTCGTCCGTGTTGGGAACACGTAATTTCTCAAGTTCCCGGCCCAGACGCTCATCCGGGAGCGACACCCATTCACCAAGCCGGGACTGGAGACGATTGGCCATCTCGGCGGCGGCGGCTTTGGTGTAGGTCAAGCACAGGATGCGGGACGGATTTGCCCCTTCGACCAACACAATCGACCCATCATCTGCTTCTACTTCAAGGGGCAGCATCAGACGAAGAAGGCGGTCAATCAGCAGCTTGGTCTTGCCCGATCCGGCAGACGCGGACACGAAGACGGACGCCATCGGATCAGACGCGGCAAGCTGGGTGCGATCAGCTTCCGCAATGACGTCAGCGCGGTTGCGCGTCTCGCTCATGAATCGTCTCCTTCAGCATAGGCCGCGCGCCATTCATCCACCCGTGCCAACTGCGCGTAATCCGTGTAGCGTGGCACATGCCCGGCCCAGGGCTGGGAGCGATAGGGTTGATCAGGCTGGTCATACTCATCAATGAGGCCGCGTAATTTTTCCATGGCCTCACCAATCAGGGCAGCCGCATCAAGGCTGGATTTCCGGCTCGGGACTTCGCTCTCTTTCCCCGGATCATCGCCGCCGGTCAGATGCCAGTACAGAAGCTGTTTCGTTTCGGCAGCCGGAACGCCTTCGAAAGCGCCCTTGGCCAGCAATGCCCCTTCCAGAACAAGCTGAACGGACCATCCACCTTCCACGGCTTTGCCGGTGGGCGGAGAGCCGGTCTTGTAATCGAAGATCGTCGCCTTGCCGTCTTCATCAACATCAATGCGGTCCGCCCTACCGCGCAGTTCGAACGGTGCACGTGCAGCTTCGATCTTGAACGACGCAGACACTTCCATATGCCGCGCGACGGCGTGTTCCTGTTCTCGACGGGTCCGCTCCTGTACGGCCACCCAGTCCGCGATGCGCTCCAGCCTTGGGCTCCACCAACTGACCAGCGCAGGTCGCATATTGGCCTTGGCCAGCTCTTCTGCAAACGCGCGCTTCAGGGATGAGGCTACGTTCTGCGGCCAACGATCCGGATAGTCCTTGAGAACGCGATCCATGGCCTCATGCACGATCATGCCGAAATCAGCATGTTCAGCGCCTTCTTCAAGCGGCTTGAACGCCTTCAGCTTCAGAACATGCTTGGCGTAAATGGCATACGGGTCCTGCATCCATGTTTCGATCTCCGTGATGCTCAGACGACGCGGACGGAGTGCCACAGGTGGCCTTGGCTCAGGGGGGGCTACGGTTTCCGCACCATCCAGCGGCTGATCCATAGCCTTTTGCCATTCAAGCGCGGGATGCACAGGCAGCTTCTGCCCTCGCCCGCCCAGGAATGCTTCCATTCGCACCATCCAGCGGGCGGGCACACCCGGTGCACCGTCACGCCGGGCGGAACTGGAAAACACAACCTCTCCAGCGGCCAGCACGGTTGAGACGAAATCATGAGCGCTGATGCCGATCTGTCGTTCGGGAGATGGCAGACCAACACGCGTCCGCATCGGGCGGCTCAACCATGGCCCCGGATCTGTTGCAGGCGGCCAGACCGTTTCGTTTAATCCACCCAGAACAACCACATCGAACGCCAGCAGACGCGCTTCGAGCACACCGAGAATGGTGACACGCGGATGGGCCAGTTCCACACCGCCCCGATGCGCACGCAGGCCCGTTAGCATCTGCCCGGCCATAGATGTATTCAAAAAGGAATCCAGATGCGCCAGCCTTTGGGGAGGCAGGATGCCGGTATGCTGGATCAAAGCGGCCAAGTGGCGGGACAGCGCCTCACCATCGTCCCCCATCCAAAGGCGCCCGCCCGGATGCAGTCCTTCTTCGGGCTCTGCGGTCAGTTCTGTTTCGGTCGCGGCCAAGGCTTCGGCGGTATGAATCAAGGCTTCCAGCAATTCAGGGAGTGGAACCGCGCCAGACAGGCCAAGCAAAGGCTCGAAAGCGGCTTCAATCCGGGCGATGAATGCCGCTGGTCCTTCCGGCTCATCAGGAGCATCCGCGCTTGCCCCATGGTCCGGATCACGCTGGTTCTGAATATAAGTCTCAAGCGCCGCCTTAAGACCTGCAATCCCCGGTGCGGGAGCGGGTCCACGCAACAACAGACGCTCTAGCCGACGGGCCGAGGCGTGACAGTTACCCGGTGTTCGCCCAAGAGATGCCAAAGGGTGCTTCAGAACAGAAAGCAGAGCCACCGGGGAAAGCTGAGCCTCGGCTGCCGTGGCGATCAGGCGCAGGAAGACGGCGGCTGGCGTCTGCGCCAGAGGCTCACCGGCACTGTCATCGGCATAAATCCCGAACCGCAAAAGTTCGGTCCCGACGCGCTGGGCCAGACTGCGATCTGGCGTCACAAGCGCACAGGTCTGACCGGGGACGGACACCACATTGCGAAGGATCAATGCAATGGACTGCGCTTCCTGCTGCTGATCCTGTGCGGGCAGCAGAGACAGGCCTGAAATATTACGCGGGTTCAGATCCCGCCCCCAGGCCGTAATCCCCTGTTCCGGCAGCATGACGCCACGCATCAGACGCTCTCTGGCCCGGTCCCTGCCGCCGTCCCAGTCCGTTAGATCCTCGCGTGTCAGCCCCAGATCCGTAAGAATTTCCCTGAGACCTGCCTGTGGGTGTGACGCAGGAAGCGCGTCCCACATTGCCTGAGGCAGGTCCAGATCAACACCCGGCAGAATCACAAGACCAGCTGGTAACGTCGCCACCGCCGCCAGCACATCTGAAACCGCTGCGGACCCATCCGCGAACCCGACCGCCCAAACGGGCGTATGGGGTGGGACATGCTGCCACGCTGCCGCCTGCGCTTTCAGACGCGCAACCTGACGGGCAACGGGGTTCGATAGACCTTCTTCCTCCAGCCATTTTGGCCAGATCGTAGTTACGATTTCCAGAAATTTCAGCGTCTGCTGCCAGTGTTCTGAAAAACGTTCCTCCACAGCATCCGGCAGGCTTTTCGCCAGATCGACACCACTGCGCTCGGCCTCATCCATCAGGTCCGCCAGCGCCTTGGCGAGAGGCCATGCCCGATCAATGCCTTTGGTTTTGTCCACTCCGACACTGACAATAGGCGTTTGCAGGATCAGCATGGACAACACGGCAAGCCGTCTCTGCGGCTCAAGCGCAGGAGGCAGCGAGACATCAATCCCGATGGACGCCAATGCCTCCTCATCCACGTCATTGATCGCAACGATGCGCGGCAGAAGGGATGCCTTGCCATCCAGCACGCGCAGGAACGCTTCCATCAACGCACGCCCGGCACGACGGCTCGGCACGAGCAGCAGGCCCGGACCGTCCGTTCTGGCAGCGGGGTCCTGTTTCAGCCATTCATGAGCGACCCGATCCAGAAATGGTTCGGTACCGGCAATCGTCACAACGGTCATAGCGCAATCCCGCTCAGGCGCTCGTTCGGCCAGCCGGTTAGCTCTGCAAACCGTTCGTCCTCTGTCGCGCCAGAGGTGAGCGTCAGATGCAGCGCATTGGCAGGGAGGAGATCTTCAGCGCGCTCTGGCCATTCCACCAGCATGATGCCTTCACAGGCTTCATCCCAAGCCAGTTCATACAGCGCATCCGGCCCATCCAGCCGCCATAGGTCATAATGGAAAACAGGCCCGGCAGACGTGTCATAAGGCTGAACCAGTGCAAAGCTCGGGCTTGGAACTTCCATCTGCGGATCACGGGCCAAAACCCGCAGAAATGCCCGCGCAAAGGTAGTTTTCCCGGCCCCCAGACCGCCTGACAGGGCAATGCAATCGCCCGGAGCGCACAGCCCGGCGATTCGGGCGGCAAGATGTTCGGTCGAGGACTGATCGGGAAGACGTATCTGCATCCCCGCAATGTGACGCCGCACGCCTCATCCATCAAGCGGTGGATGTTCTGCTTTCTGACAACACGGCATTGCTCGTCACAAGCATAAGACATGACACAAAACGAAATAAAGTGAACGTTTTGTGATTATTTGAAAAATTCAAACAATCCTTATTGACTCTTTATTACATACACAGAGAAATGGTTTTTAACCTTTCAGTAACCATTCTGAACAAGACCATTCCAATCAGGGTATTTACCGATGACGTCCAATCTTCTGATCAATGAATTCATGTTCAACCCAAGTGCATCGGGAGATCCGAACGAATTTATTGAAGTCAAAGGGGACGCCGACACAGATTACAGTGAATGGTCACTGATCGTTGTTGATGGTGACGGCAGCGTTGCGGGAAAAATTGACAACGTTTTTCAGCTCGGAACAACAAACAGCGCTGGCTACTGGGTGACGCCATACCAGACGAATGCTTTGCAGAACGGCACGCAAACTGTCCTTTTGGTCAAGAATTTCACCGGCAAGGCTGGCGATGATCTCGATACCGCCAATGGTGGGACGTTCACCTCCACGCCCTGGTCTGAAATTGGAGATACCATTGCTGTTTCAGACGGTGGCAGCGGTGATCCGACCTATGCTGGCGCTCCGGTTCTGACAGGCAAACTGATTGCCGGCGCCTCCCGCATTCCTGATGGAACGGACACAAACAGCGCCTCCGACTGGGCGATTGATGACCCCTCACTGGCTGGTATCGAAGGCTACGTAACCACTGCCGCTGCAGGAACGGTTCTGGTCACACCAGGAGCCGCCAATGACGGGAGCGCTACAGGCGGTTCAGGAACAGGCACCAACACAGGTGGCTCTGATACCGGTACGGGAGGCTCTACGGGCTCCGATACCGGGAGTGGCACTGGCACCGGATCGGAAACAGGCGGAAGCTCGTCTGGCGGAACCAGCACCACGCCCCAAACCCTGACGATCCAGCAGATCAATGGCGTCGGCTATTACAGCCCGTATGCGGGTGCCAGCGTTACAACTACTGGCGTCGTCACGGCAATCGATACGAATGGCAGCATCGGCTTCTGGGTTCAGCAGGCCAGCAAAGACAAGGACAGCATCGGCAGCACGGGCATCTTTGTCTATGCGGGCAAGACAGCCACCCTTCCGACCGTGGGTGAAACCGTTACCATTACCGGCACCGTCACGAACTACTCCGGCACCTCTTGGAGCAAATCCCTCACGCTGCCAGAGATCAATCTGGTCTCTTACACCGATACGGGCGCGACCTACGCAGAGATTGCTCCGACGGTCATTGGTCAGGGTGGCCTGACGGTTCCAGCCGCATCTTACCTCGGAGACCTTGAGCAGGCGATCGATCTTAACAAGAGCACGGCGTCTCTAAGCCCCGATACGAACGCTCTTGATTTCTATCGTAACCTCATCGGTCAGGTCATTACCCTGCATGATGTCGTAGCGACCGGCGCCACCGCGTCCAATGCCACATGGGTCGTGCCTGATAATGGTAATGGCCTCCTGACACCCACCGGTGCGCTTCAAAGCACCGAGAGCAGCATCAATACCCAGCGCGTCGAAATCTATTACGACAGCGGTGTCACCCCTGGCTCTGCCATCAGTGCCGAGGTGGGAGACAAGCTTGGCGATATCACAGGTGTTCTAACCTATTACAACGGCGTTTATGAACTGATCCCGACCACACAGGTCACGGTCATTCACACGGAAACGCCTGCGCCGGTCACGACTTTCCACAAGGACGAGCAGAATCTTCTCGTCAGTGACTATAACATCGAGAATTTCAACGCTCTTGATCCGGCCAATGCAGACCGTCTGGCGCAGGTTGCCAAGATCATCGTGCAGAACCTCGATAATCCTGACGTTTTAGCCATTCAAGAAATCCAAGACGACAGTGGCACAACCAGCGATGGTACGGTTAGCGCCGAGCAAAACCTCGCAGCGCTGGTCAAGGCAATCGCAGATGCAGGCGGCCCAACGTATTCCTGGGCTCAGGTTGATCCTGCCAATAACACGCAGGGCGGCGTCACGGGCGGCAACATCCGTAGCGTGTTCCTGTACAACGCAGACCGCGTCACGCTGAAAGAACCCGTTACCACCATTGGCAGTGAGGAACTGAGCGGCACGTTCAAGAATACCCGCCTGCCACTGGTTGGAACCTTCGAGTTCAACGGGAAGGATGTCACGCTCATCAACGTGCATCTGTCCTCCCAGGCTGGAAGTTCGGAGCTTTATGGCGCGACCCAGCCACCGGTAAACCATGGCGGCACGACGGCGACGGTTAACAACCGTATCGCGCAAGCCCAGTACATCACGAACTACGTCCAGAACCAGCTTTCGAACGATCCGACCGCCAAGATCGGCATCCTCGGAGACTTCAATGACGTAGCGTGGAGCGACGCCAATCAGGTCTATACCAACGCTGGCCTGACGGACATGGAAACCAAGGAAGACGCGAGCAACCGCTACACCTACATCTACGAAGGTAACGCTCAGTCCCTCGATCACACCATCGGCACGGACGGGTTCGCCAATGCAGGCCAGTTCCAGACCCTGCATATCAACACAGGGCAGCTGGATGGTGAATCGGATCACGATCCGTCCCTGACCCTGCTGGAAATGACAGATTACAGCGCCACAAGCGGCGCAGCTCTGTCCGATGTTGCTCTGACGAACAGTCAGACCGCTGCCGTTCACAGCGGAAGCACAGCCTCGAACATCAGCGTTGGTGATGGCAGCCGTCTGGCACTTTATGCCGGCAGCACGACCAAGAATATCCATCTTGCCAGTGGTGCAAAAGTGGATCTACCGGAACTCGCCTGGTCCAGCAGCACAACAGCAACACTCACCGATCCTTCCACGCTGGAAATTTCCAACGGCACAGACACCTATACGATTGCTCTCGACAGCGATTACGCCGCTGATTTCTTCACGGTTCAGTCTGACAGTACAGGCGGCACACTCCTGCTGGCCGAAGGGACGCCCTGCTACTGCCGTGGCACGCTCATCCTGACGAACCGCGGGGAAATTCCCGTCGAGCAGCTTGAAATCGGTGACCTAGTTCAGACCCGCTCGAACGGTCTGCGGGCTATTCACTGGATCGGTCGCCGCAGCTATTCGGGTACGTTCGCCAATGGCAACCGCGACATCCTGCCAGTCATTTTCCGGAGCGGTTCTCTGGGCAACAATCTGCCCCAGCAGGACCTGTCCGTTTCGCCGCTCCACGCCATGTATCTGGACGGGGTCCTGATCCCCGCAGTCGCCCTGGTCAATGGCACGAGCATCCTTCAGGCAGAACGCATGGATGAGGTGGCTTATTTCCACATTGAGCTGGAAAGCCACGACGTTATCTTCGCGAACGGTGCAGAATCTGAAACCTTTGTAGACGACAGCTCTCGCGGCATGTTCCACAATGCCTCTGAGTATGATGCGCTCTATCCTGCAGCAGCGCAGGCTCAGGCCCGCTATTGCGCACCGCGTGTTGAAGAAGGCGCTCAACTAGCCACTATCCGGACGCGCCTGAACGCTCTTTCGACGAAAACACGTGTGGCAACGGGCGCTCTGGAAGGCTTCCTAGACGTCGTAACCCACACCCATATTGAAGGATGGGCACGCGTTCCGGGCAGCACTGACGCCGTTCGTCTTCAGATCCTTGATAATGGGGTTGTTCTCGGCGAAGTCACTACGTCAACGGCAAGGCCAGATGTTGGTGGAGCCTGTGGCTTCCGATTTGACATTCCAGGCGGTCTGTCTCCGCTGGATCGTCACGTTCTGGAAGTGCGTCGCGCCACCGATCATGCTCCCCTCGGCAACACGCCCTGGATGATGGACCAGATGGAGCAAAAAATTCCACAGGCTGTTCTATCACCGTCGCCAGTGGCCCCTCTGGATGGCTTCATCGACATCGCTACACGCAATCGCATCTCCGGCTGGGCGACGAACCCTGCTGACTCCGAAGATGTCGTGACGCTGCAGATTGTCGATAACGGTGTGGTTCTCGCTTCCATCGTGGCGAACGGTCGCCGCCCCGATGTTGCCAAGAGCGGACGGCCCCTGCTCTGCGGCTTCGATGTGATCCTGCCCGGCGGCCTCTCCCCCCTCACACGCCATGTTCTGGAAGTGCGTCGGGAAGAGGACGGTGCACTTCTGGGCACGCCACAGGTTCTGGAACCCGTAACGGCCTTCGACGCGGATATGGAGCAGACTGTAGCCCGCGCTGTGTCTGCCGCCGCTGACGAACAGTCTGGCGATCAGGTTCTGTCCTTCCTCCTCGGGCAGGTGGAAAAACTCCGACAGTCCCGTGCGCTGGCCGTGAGTGGTCTGGCAGAACAGTCTCTTCATGCCACGCGCCGTCGCCGGGGAATGCCCACGAAGGCCACCACGCAACGCAAGCGCGCACTCGTCATTGACAGTCTTCGCCCCGATGCCAAGCGGGATGCAGGGTCGCAGGCGATCCTGTCTCACATGATGGCCCTCGAAACTCTGGGATATGACGTCTGTTTCGTAGCCGCTGACCAAATGTACATGACCGCACCTCTGGACTCACTGCCGAGTGTAAAGGTGCAGGGACTCCCGTTCTTTGCGTCCGTCGAAGACGTTCTACGTCGCCAGTTGAACAGCTTCGACGTCGTGTATCTGCACCGTGAAGATATCGCGACGCGCTACATGGCACTCGTCCGCCGTAACCAACAAAAAGCCTACGTCCTCTACAGCGTCGCAGACCTTCACTTCTTGCGTCTGGCACGTCAGGCTGCAGTGCAGGGCCGACCGGAACTGATGGCGAAGGCCAATCAGGTTCGTGTGGCGGAATACCGTGCAGCTCTCCAAGCGGATGCTGTCCTGACGCACTCCGAAGCAGAAGCGGCCCAGCTTAGAAAAGATCTGCCGCAAGCCATTGTGCATGTGGTTCCATGGGCAACACCTGCGGCCAGCACATCGTCCACAAGCCACGACAGAAACGGCCTACTGTTCATTGGTAACTACGCACATGCCCCAAACAGCGATGCCGTGCAGTGGCTGGTGCATGACATCATGCCCGCAGTGTGGGCCATGGATCCGACCATTACCTGCACTCTGGTTGGGGCAGAGATGCCAGACAGCATCCATGCTCTGGCCAGCGATCGCATCCGGGTTCTTGGTCATGTCCAGAACCTGGACAGCGTGCTGAACCAAGCGCGCCTCAGTGTCGCTCCTCTCCGGTTCGGGGCAGGCATCAAGGGTAAGGTGCTGGAAAGCCTATCTGCGGGCGTGCCCTGCATCATGACGCCCGTGGCCGCAGAAGGACTGGCGCTTCCGGACAGTCTGCGTGGCCTCGTCCAGTCCACCACCCAAGACATGGCCCAACAGATTGTGGCGCTACACGCCGCCAGAACCCTGTCTGGCATCATTGAAGCCGGACAGACATACACGAGCGTCACATTCTCTGAAGACGCTGTGACAACGGCACTAGGTATTGCACTTGAGCGGAAAGTAACGCTTCAGGCAGCAGGCTGAAGAAAGGTCAGGACTGACCCAGGAGAGCCATCCATCGATCCACGATGGGGCCTTCCTGAAATTCCAGTGCTTTAAGGCGGGCCATGTCAGACATGGCCCGCCTTTTTTCATTCTGCTCCATCAGAGCCAGAATAGCTTCAGCGAGACCAATATGATCTTCTGGTGGCACGAGAATTCCTGTTTCCTCTGGCACAACCACTTCCGCCGGGCCAGTTTCGCAATCGAAAGCCACCACTGGCACTCCCGCTGAGGCAGCCTCAAGCAGAACCATCGGCAGCCCTTCGTAGCGCGATGAGCACACGTAAAGCGCGGCCTGCCGGTAATCGTCGTCAAGATGAGGGGTCGCGGGTGCAATCGTCACGCGCTTCAGGCACGCCGCCTGTTGCAGAAGCATGAGCCGTTCCGGTCCGTCTCCACGAAGAAGCAGGGACCAGCCTGCTCCACGTTGATCGGCTTCTATAATCGCCCAGGCTTTCAGAAGGAGATCATAGCCTTTCTGAGCGGTCAGCCGACCTGCCGTCAAAACAAAACGAGAAGTCTGCGCATAAGCTGTCTGCCAGACCCGGGGGGCCATATTCGGAATAACTGACAGAGACGCTTTGAGGGATAGTCCTGCCTGCCAGAGCGCTTTGTCACGCGCCGTCAGGACCACCACATCATCAGCCCATCGTGCCGCAATCTGCCGCCCCCAGACCCGTTTGCGACGCCCCAGCGCAATGTTGAAATTGAAGTGCTCCCACACGATGCACCGACACCCAGCCAGACGGGCCGCAGCCACGCCATACAGAGCATGTGTGGCTTCCACGACAATTAGTGTGTCGATGCAGTGACGCTTCAGATAGCGCACCAGTTTCCCAACAATTCGTGGCCAGGAGTTGAAAATTTTTACCGGCTTTTCAAACAGGGATTTTACGGGAATTCTGTCATCCAGCGGAAAGACGGGCGGGCCGTTTCCCACCAGTTCCAGCAGATGAACCGTCACATCCCGCTGAACAAGCCCGTTCATCACCGCGCAGGCAGAGCGCTCGGTTCCGCCTGTTGCATTAATATGTTGGATGACAAAGGCGCACCGCATGCGGGATGGTCTACCCCATTCAACTCAAAACGCCTAAGAAACAGATATGACGATTTCACCTCAAACCCTCTCCACCGACGTCGCGATTGTTGGCGCCGGTCCGACCGCCCTCTTTGCAGCTTTTGAATGCGGAATGCTCAAACTGAGCTGCGTCCTGATTGACGCGCTCGACAGCATTGGCGGTCAGTGCGCGGCGCTATACCCGGAAAAGCCGATCTATGACATTCCGGCGCACCCTTCCATTGAGGGCGGCGCACTCATCGAAGCGCTGGATCAGCAGATTGCACCGTTCGACGTTCCACGTCTGCTTGGCTCCCGCGTGGAAACCCTGACGGGCCACCGTGGAGATTTCACGCTCACCACAGCACGTGGCGACACCGTGAAAGCCAAGGCTGTCATCATCGCCGCTGGTGCTGGCGCATTCGGTCCGAACCGTCCACCACTAGACGGACTGGAAGCGTACGAGCGCACAGGGGCAGTTCAGTACTACGTCAAGAAGCGTGCTGATTTCGCCGGCAAGAAAATTGTCGTTGCCGGTGGTGGCGATTCTGCTCTGGATTGGGCGCTGTCGCTTTCAGATGTTGCAGAGCACATTTATCTGCTGCATCGCCGAGACCGCTTCCGCGGTGCCCCGGAAACACTGTCCCGTATCGACGATCAGATCAAAGCAGGCCGCATTGAGAAAGTTGTCCCGTACCAGCTCCATGCGCTGCACGGTACGGACGGCCAGCTTTCTGCGGTGGAAGTCACCACTCTGGCTGGCGAATCCCGCCACCTGGATGCTGACACGCTCCTGCCGTTCTATGGCCTTTCCACGGATCTCGGCCCGATCGCGCTTTGGGGTCTGGACACGCATCGCAACACGGTTCCGGTCACCCCGGCGACCTTGGAAAGCAGCACACCTGGCATTTTCGCCATCGGCGATGTGGCAACCTATCCTGGTAAGCTTAAATTAATTCTTCAGGGATTTTCTGAAGGTGCGATGGCAGTTCATGCCATTCACGCCATAGTTCATCCGGATACAGCCCTGCACTTCGAATATTCCACCAGCAAGGGCGTTCCGGGCTGAAAAGCCGGGGGTAGACAACCGTTTCCGCTGGTGCTGATCTGATCGGTACCAAATCGAAAATACGGTTTTCTACCAATCGGAAAGCAGCAGAACTGTCATGAAAATCATCGTCATGGGCGCCGGCGTCATCGGCGTGACAACCGCCTGGTATCTTGCTCAGGAAGGTCATGAAGTTGAGGTTATTGACCGGCAGCCTGGCGTAGGGCTTGAAACGTCCTTCGCCAACGCCGGTCAGGTCTCCCCTGGTTATTCGACACCATGGGCCATGCCTGGTCTGCCGTTCAAAGTCGCCAAATGGATGACCAGCAAACACAGCCCGCTGATCATCCGCCCGCGCTTCGACACAGCCATGTTCCGCTTCATGGGTGAGCTGCTCGCGAACTGTTCGGAAAAAGCTTACGACATTAACAAGAGCCGTATGCTTCGGATTGCGGAGTATGCCCGCGATAAAATCGACGCCCTGCGCGACGAAACCGGCATCACGTATGATGGTGACCAAAAGGGTCTGATCCAGCTTTTCCGGACGGATGCCCAGGTCGAACACGCAGCCGAGGACATGCGTCTTCTGGCAGAAAGTGGCGTGGATCATCAGCTTCTGAACGTCGATGAAATCATTGCTCATGAGCCGGGTCTTGCCCATGCCCGCCATCGCCTGCGCGGTGGCCTCCGCCTTCCAGGCGATCAGACGGGTGATGCGCATCTCTTTACACGTCGTCTCGCTGCCATGGCCGAGCAGAAGGGTGTGAAGTTCCGTCTTGGCACCACGATTGAAGCCATCGAAGCGGCTGACAAATCCATCGTGAGCATTCGTACCAGCGCTGGGCGCCTGACAGCAGATGCGTATGTGCTGGCTCTTGGCAGCTACTCCCCGCGCCTGATGAAGCCGCTGGAGCTGCGTCTGCCGATCTATCCGGTCAAGGGATACTCCCTGACTATGCCAATCACAGACGAGAGCCGTGCGCCGGTATCCACGGTGAATGACGAAACGTACAAGGTTGCCATCACGCGCCTCGGGGATCGCATCCGCATTGGCGGCACGGCCGAACTGACTGGCTTCAGCCTGCGCCTCAGCCCGGACCGTCGTGAAACGCTGGAACTATCCTTCAACGAGATGTACGGCGGCGGCGACCTCTCTGCCGCCCGTTACTGGACAGGCCTGCGTCCCTGCACGCCAGATGGCACACCCATCGTCGGACCAGCTCCGCGCTACGGCAATCTATGGCTTAACACCGGTCACGGCACGCTTGGCTGGACGATGGCAGCGGGCTCCGGCCAGATCGTTGCAGACCAGATCTCTGGCCGACAGACAGCCATCCCGTCACTGGATCTCTCTCTCGACCGCTATCTGTAAAACAATGCTGCTATCAGCTTTATAAAGGCTGATAGCAGCATTCATTCTCTGGCGGACCGATCTGACGTGATCTGCCAGAACCAACTTTCAGCTATACTCTTCCGCTCAGGCGGACAGAAAAGCCTGAACGTCCTCTGCGGACACTGTGCCTTCGTGCTCAAGCAGCTCCTGCTTGCCACCAACATGATGGGGCATCACCATCAACGGCGTTCCGTCATCCATGAAGCGAATACGCAACGTCTCCCAATCTGGTGCTACAAACTGCCTGTAAGCCTGCACTAAAGCGCACTGGTCGATACACCAGTTGGTCGGATTATCCGGATTGTAGGCAATTTGAAGATAATTATGCAGGAAACGGGCGATGTCGGGCACTTTCTCCGCATTCCCAAAGTAGGAGATGCCAGCCCCAAAACCCCACGGCTCTCCAAAGAACTGATGCCCGGCCTTATCATATGCATAAAGGCGGAAGCCATAATCTGCCGTGGCTTTCATCTCTTCCCAGAGTGTCAAAAAGTCTGACGGAAAGTAGCCGTCGCAGTCTGCAGTAATGACCGGACAGCTCCAGCGCTCGGCAATTTCCGGAAAAATCAGATATCGAATGGCCGTATAAGTTGCACCGTCGCGGTAGGTCAGCGGGCCATGCGCGAAGGTGAAATCAAGCCCATAATCATGCACTGACAAGGCACTGACTATCTCTTCCAACCAGTCCAACTGTTCATTCGTCGGGCTATCGATACCCAGACATAGCCGGATGCGACCACCCTTCGATCGGGCCATGCACACTTTCAGCAAAGACAGCACTAGCTTGGGAATGAACTGGAAGTATCCAGTATCACATCCGAAAATCAGACAAAGCTCTGGCTGAACGTCCTCCTGCTCCGGAAGAACACTGGACCTCCAAGTCCACCCCGATGTTCCAAGACGGTCTTCCACGACTTTGTTTTCAAGGCCTGCAACTTCATTTTCAGGCAGCCACGAAAACACACCGCAATTATAGTGAATTGGCATGATCCCGGTTTCGATGGCTTGGGTCTTGGCCTCGCTATAATGCCTGTCTGCGACAGCTCGATCCCCGGACAGCCACGCGTCATGCCCCAAACAAATCTCGCTCCAGTAACGGATGCCATTACATGTCTGCTCATGCCGCAAGAGCGCCAGGCCACGGTCTCGGCCTTTACTGAAACAGGACTGCTCAAACATCAGACTGTAGGCCTGCACCACATCCTGATTATTTATTGTGGCCAACTTCTGGGGGAGCATCAGGAAGTCAAAAAGAGGATCGAAGCCACTTCCTGAAACCTGTTGCATCAGTTCCGGGAGAAGAAGAAGCATGTTTTCTCCTTCTGCCATTCTGGTCTCAAGATACCCAAATTGCTTGAGTATGCTCGGATCAGGGAACTGCTGTGCAAGCGCCTGAGACAGGTGCGCTGTCGCGGCAGCATGATCTCCCATCCGCTCCGACAGAATGGCCTGAAAGTAGATGAGATCAGGACGTTCATCATACAGTCGGGCACATTTCAAAAATTCCTGGGCAAAATCCCATCGCCCCTGCTCTGCGCACATCAACGCCAGATACAGAATATGAATACTTTCGTGCGGAGCGACGGAAACTTTAAGAATTTGCCTATTCAGCCATTCAGTTTCTGATGTTGAATCAGTACCCATGAGACTCTCAGACAGGGCATTCAACAGTTGAGATAAGACTTTGGGCGGGCACGCTTCCAAGATCCAGACGGTCTCTTCGCCTTCAGTTTCCAAGAGAACGATGTCATCTTCTCTTGTGGCCATCAGAGTTTCGAGAGGCCATGCCTGCTCCCCAATTACGAGAGAAAATTCACGAATATATGGGAGGTGCAAAGACCCGTTCCCCATAGACCATCTGCGCGACAGCAGAGCATGAAGGACAGGAATGAGAGATACCCGGATTGGAAGAAAGCTCTCCCAGTCCATGTGATGCCCCGTCCAGTCCAGATCCATGGAATTTCGGCTGGAGAGAAACTCTGTCCCCATCCTCAGAACACACAAAGGCCGTGTTGTGTCAGGCAGCGCGCAAAGCACGAGCCCAGACCGGGCAGGTGTCACTTCATAGCCGTCCTCTACCAGAACTGGTGTGACCACTTTTAGCAAGACGTCTGCAAAGGATGCTGTGCAGAGGCAGGCTTCCCTGCTGGCAAGCAGTGTTCCATGCCAAGACAGAAGATAAGAAGTCATGAAATCCAAATCCGGAAAATTGACGGGACGATAATCTTGAACGCAACAAGTCTGGGGTAACCGTACAGTAAAAACAAAAAAAGCGGGACCAGCCTGCGCCGATCCCGCTTTCCTCTACTTACTACCCGGAAAAACCGGGTAAGCCGCCATTAGTTGGACGGTGCTGCTTCATCCGTTGTGGAGGCAGCAGCGGCAGCCTTCTTGTGCTTCTTGTGGTGGTGCTTCTTGTGATGATGCTTCTTCGTGGTGCTCGTCTTGTCAGACGTTGCGGCATCCGTGGATGCAGCTTCCGGAGCGGCGGCAGGCGCAGCCGGTTCTGCTGGCGCGGCAGGAGCCGTTGGAGCAGGCGTTGCTTCGACCGGAGCAGACACTGGATCAGCGAAAGCCGGAGCAGCTGTCAGGGCCAGAGCAGAAACGGCGGCGATTAGGGAACGATTGAAAAGGCGCATCTGAGAACGAAGCTCCAGAGAACTGAAAAACGGACCACATTTCAGAAAATTCGAAGTGGCCATGCTTTGAAATTAGCACCAGTGCGCGTCTTCGTCGTGCATTAACTTTATGAAATTTCAGGGGGATAGAGGTTCCTCTTCGCAAAGACGCCTCAATTCCGCCAAAGTCCCGTCGAGGACTTCCTGATTTCTTGCCTCTCGACTCTCAGCCATAAAAAAACGCGCACCGGAAACCCGGTGCGCGTTCTTTAAAATCTATTCCCTGATGGGAAAGATCAGCTTTCGCGGCTCTTGGAAGCGCGCTTACGCTCGTTCGGATCCAGGTAACGCTTACGGATACGAATGGCAGACGGCGTCACTTCAACCAGCTCATCGTCTTCAATGTAGGCGATGGCCTGCTCAAGGCTCATACGGCGCGGCGGCGTCAGAAGCAGGGCTTCGTCCTTGCCGGATGCACGCATGTTGGTCAGCTTCTTTTCACGGACCGCATTGATGTCCAGATCATTCTCGCGGGAGTGCTCACCCAGGATCATGCCTGTGTAAATCTTCTCGCCAGCGTCCACAAACATCGTGCCACGATCCTGAAGGGCAAACAGCGCGTACTGCGTTGTCTGACCGTCTTCAGCGGAGATCAGCGAGCCGTTACGACGGCCTTCGATCGTGCCGACATATGGCAGATAACCATGGAACAGACGGTTCATGAGGCCCGTACCGCGCGTGTCGGTCAGGAACTCACCATGATAGCCGATCAGGCCACGGGACGGGATCAGGAACGTCAGACGAACCTTGCCACCACCGGACGGACGCATGTCCTGCATCACACCCTTACGCAGGGACATCTTCTCGACGACAACGCCAGAATACGGCTCGTCAACGTCGACCAGAACTTCTTCGAACGGCTCTTCACGATCACCGGTCTCTTCGTTTTCACGGAAAAGAACGCGCGGACGACCGATCGTCAGCTCAAAGCCTTCACGGCGCATCTGCTCGATCAGAACGCCAAGCTGAAGTTCACCACGACCGGCAACTTCAAAAGCTTCGCTTTCCGGGCTTTCCGTCACCTTAATGGCCACGTTGCCTTCGGTTTCCTTGAAGAGACGGTCACGGATCTGACGGGACGTAACCTTCTTACCTTCACGGCCACCCAGCGGACCATCGTTGATGCGGAAGGTCATGGACAGGGTCGGCGGATCAACCGGGCGGGACGGCAGCGGCTCGCTGATGGACGGATCAGCAATCGTATCCGGAATCGTTGCTTCGGACAGACCAGCAACGGCCACGATGTCACCGGCTTCGGCTTCATCAACCGGCACGCGGTCCAGACCACGGAAAGACAGCAGCTTGGTCAGGCGGCCGGTTTCAACAACCGTTCCGTCCGGACGCAGCACGCGAACCGGCATGTTCACCTTCGCACGGCCCTGATCGATACGACCCGTCAGGATACGGCCAAGGAAGTTGTCGCTCTCAAGGATGGTTGCAACCATGCCGAAAGGCGCATCCTTGTCGACGTTTGGCGTCGGGACGTGGCGCAGAACCAGATCGAACAGCGGGGACAGGTCCTTCTTCGGTCCGTCCAGCTCAAGATCAGCCCAGCCCTGACGGCCGGAAGCGTACAGCATCGGGAAGTCGAGCTGGTGCTCGTCAGCGCCCAGGGATGCGAACAGATCAAAGATTTCTTCGTGCACTTCGTCCGGACGTGCGTCGCTACGGTCGATCTTGTTCACGACCACGATCGGGCGGATGCCACGGGCCAGAGCCTTGCCCAGAACGAACTTCGTCTGCGGCAGAGCGCCTTCAGCGGCGTCAACAAGGATGATCGCGCCATCCACCATGCTCAGAATACGCTCGACTTCGCCACCGAAGTCAGCATGGCCCGGCGTATCAATGATGTTGATACGCGAGTCTTTCCAGACAACGGACGTGCACTTGGCAAGAATGGTGATGCCACGCTCGCGTTCGAGGTCATTGCTGTCCATCGCGCGATCAGCAACGTGCTGGTTCTCGCGGAAAGAGCCGGACTGCTTGAGGAGCGCGTCAACCAGCGTGGTTTTGCCATGATCGACGTGCGCGATGATGGCGATGTTACGGATTTCCATTTGGTCTTCCAGACGGTGCATCGAAGATGAGAATTTGCGCCGTCTTCTGCACCGAATCCCGCGAATATGCAAACTCTGTCGCAGTCTTTTCGTAAAGGGGCCGGGTTGAGTGAGGCGCAAAGCTGGTCCACATCTTCGGAAAACACAGTCTTTCCGCGAGAAGAATCCACCATGTCTGACCATCATCCAACCGGGCCTTCCGCCCCGGGAACTGACGCCCTGAGCCAGCTTGGCCGTAACACGCCTGCCGCAAACAGCCCGGAAGAAGCCGTTCTGGAGCGTGTGCCCTCCCCTCATCAGGGTCGCAAATACGTCGTACGCTTCACGGCCCCGGAGTTCACATCTCTTTGCCCCGTGACGGGCCAGCCGGACTTCGCGCATATCGTCATCGATTACATCCCGAGCAAATGGATCGTGGAGAGCAAGTCTCTCAAGCTGTACCTGACCAGCTTCCGCAACCACGGTGCTTTCCACGAGGATTGCTCCGTTGCGATTGCCGAACGCCTTGTCGAACTGCTCGATCCGGAATGGCTGCGCATCGGAGCCTACTGGTACCCACGCGGCGGCATCCCAATCGATGTCTTCTGGCAGACAGGTGAACCGCCAGCAGGCGTCTGGATTCCCTCACAGGACGTTCCCGGCTATCGGGGCCGTGGCTGAGACATGACTGAAGCGGCTGCCATCGCCCGTGCCCGCGGTCCTGTCACCCAGGCACGGCTGGCGGTTGATTTCAGACGGATTGGCCTTGAACCCGGCATGACGGTTCTGGTTCATGCGGCCATGAGCCGTATTGGCTGGATCTGTGGCGGGGCAAGAAGTGTTATTGAGGCTCTTCTTCAGGTTGTGGGGCCGGAAGGCACGATCGTCATGCCTGCGCAGTCTTCGGACCTGAGCGATCCCGCCGGATGGTGTGATCCACCCGTTCCACAGACCTGGTGGGACACCATTCGGGCCAGCATGCCTGCGTTCGATCCCCGCACAACCTCCACGCGGGGCGTTGGCACAGTTGCCGAGACCTTCCGCACGTGGTCTGGGACGCTCCGAAGCCTGCATCCGCAGGTGTCCTTTACAGCCCGGGGTCCACGCGCTGCAGACATCCTCTCCAGCCAGCCTCTTGAAGACCCGTTTGGCGTTGTTTCGCCTCTCGCGGCTCTGAACCAGTGCGGCGCTTACGTGCTGATGATCGGCACAGGCTGGGAAACCTGTACGGCACTTCATCTGGCGGAACGCCTCTCAGATCCGCACGGTCCCACATTTGAAGATGGAACTGCTCTGCTGGTGGATGCGGAACGTCGTTGGGTCCGGTTCCGCATGCCGCAAACGAATGTGGAGCGCTTTCCGGCCGTAGGGGCAAAACTGGATGGGCAGGCCATGCTGCAACATGGCCATGTTGGAGCGGCCCCCTCGCGGCTATTTCCAGTCGCTCAGGCCGTTGATACGGCCGTGGAAATGTGGAGCTTACCGCCCCTTATGACGTAACCGGGATGCGTATTTCAGCCCCCCTGTGCGGGCTCTTCCTGAGGGCCAGCACAATGAGAACCACTCCATAAACAAGCGCCACACCATCCACACTCGCAGCCAAGGACGTAACCTCTCCCGACGTCAGAGAGCGTGTCATGTCCGTCAGGGGGATCAGCAGGGTCAGCACGCCAGCCGCAGTTAGAAGGGGACGAAGACTTTTCGTTCCGCCCCAACACGCAGCGACAGTGAGGCAGATGAAAAAGACCGCGTAAAACAGGGCCTCAGCTGCCTGGTAGTGGCCACCCTCTGGCAAGAAAGGCGCGGCAGCAAGAACTGCGGATACACTGCTGATGCAGCCAATCATGCAGCCTGTTGTCAGAGCCGAGAGGCAGCGCGTTCCAAAGCTGTCTTCCGTCAAACCCGCCGAGCGGTCACGACGCCTGCGTGATGAGATCCAGAGCTGATTGCCTGAGTAAAACAGGAATGCTCCACCAAATCCCAAAACGGCATAGCCCCATCGGATCAGCCACCCTCCGTAAGTCCCGAAATGCAGAGCATAGATCAATGTGAGGGCTTGGAATGCCGGCTTCTGATGGTTAGGCAGAAAATCAGTTGAGATCAGGCGCCCTGTGTAAGGATTGACCTCGCCATATCCACCATCCGGTCGCCGGCTGATCTGTGCCGCATCCTGTACCGTTACGTGCAAAGACAGCTTCCCGCCCCGGCTGGAATAGGCCAGCGTGTCCGGCTCAAGCCCTGGAACCTGCTTTCGGAAGGCATCGACAATCGCCAGTGGCTCAAGAAGTGCCTGAGGCCGGTCACCCTGGTGCGAGTGATTTTTCTGAGGCGGATGTGCGGACACTGCTGGCAGAAACAGGGTTTTTTCCAACGCCATGATGGGCTGATGAAATGCAAACCCGGCAGCCGTTGCAGCCATCACGATGTGAAACGGCAGGGAGCAAACACCCAGCAACGTATGGAAATCGAGCCACATGCGGCGCAGATTTTCGGTCAGTCTGACGGCAAAGAGATTGCGGACCAGAGAGGGCAGCAGAACAATCGTGCCCGACACGAGAGCCACAGCATACAAAAGCGCCACAATCCCCATGATGAGGCGCCCATATTCCCGGTTCAGGGGAAGGCCTATTCTTTGATGCAGGATGTTGAGGAAATACCCGACCTGCGAGGGTGTTCTCGTCTGGGTAACGAGTGTGCCATCTGCGGCCAGACCTGCATAAACTGTCCGTGCAGGCCCATGGTCCCTGTCTGACGAGACAACCCACATGAGGCTCGATGGACTGGTCTCATCCGGATGCAAAACCACAGTATGGTTGGCAATCATGGACGGATCTGCCGTCTCGGCCTTCTGCACCAGTTCGGACAGGCGATCAGCCGGAACCGGGGCTGGCAACGTAGCTGTGCGAGAGGCCCAGTTCCCCAGCGGCAATTCAAACATCGTCATGCCGCCTGCGTAAAAGGCGATGAACAGGAACAGCCCTGCCATAATGCCCACCCAGCTATGAACATTCCGGTAAAGCCGGACGACATCCCCGCGAATCTTCATGCCATGACACCATGCAGAAGGAAAAACAGGACCCACACCACGGCATTGACGAGAACCAGCGTCAGCCATGCCTGACGGGGTGAGCGGAACAGGAAAGAAAATGCCACCACGAGCCCCCAGACGGGCCCGGGAAACCAGCGCAAAATCTGGGATGCTGCGGTTTTAAGCTGGGCATCGGCGTGAAACAGCAGCCCCAGGATGCCCATCAGACCGATCGCCAGCGCCGCGCCGAGTATCAGTCCAGCCAACACCTTCCCGATCCATCCTTTGCCATCCAATGGCTTGGGCTGCGTCGTACCACTCACAATGTGCGCCCCTGAGGCCTGAAAATCGCCAGTGTCAGAGGCAGCAGAATACACGCCAGAATCAGCACGGTTCCGACCATCAGCAGTGCGGTCAGAAAATGCATTCTCAGGCTCATCACCCCCACAGCAGCCAACAGGCTGAGCAGCCCCGGCAATAAGCTCTCACGCGGCGAAAGAGAGCGGCGCAGCAGACACTGAGACGGTACAGACAGGTAAAACAGTCCAGCCGCGAGACTTGTCAGGACTACAGAAAGGAGTTCGAACACCACCGGTCGCTCACCAACGATAGGACAGAGTGACGAAGACTGCCCGCCCTGGCGCCCATGCACAAGCAACCGAGCGCGTACATGCGGCGACGTAGTGGCGGTTTGCAATATTGGTGCCGTTGAACTGAATTCCGAAGCGCTGATAATCGATGTGCGCCTGCAAATCCCAGACAAGCTGGCTTGGAACCGTGAAGGTCGCAGGAAGTGCGCCTGCCGTGTTGCCCGTATAGCGCACACCAGCGCCCAAACCCGTCACCCAGTTTCGGGCCAGATGGAAATCACGCTTCAGGAACAGGGATGCCATGTGAGATGGGATGGCCACTGGACGCTGGTTTTTCTGGGCCGCGACGGTCGTTTTCGTGATGCGGGGGTCCTGATAGGTGAAAGACGCCAGCATATCGATCTTGTAGGGGAGTCGACCCACGCCTTCCGCCTCGAAGCCCCGTGTTCTTTGTTCGCCCGTCTGAATGTCATAGGTCGAATCAGCCGGGTCAGTCGTCAGAACATTGCTTTCGACCAGATTGAAGAAGTCAGCCGTTAACATGAAATCTTCGCCCCAGGGCGTGCCATGTGGGGGCTTGTATTTCAGGCCAGCTTCGATCTGCCGTCCGCGTGTCGGCAGAAAAGGCGTGTTCTCACGTGTCGTTCCAACCTGCGGCTGAAAAGACGTTGCATAAGACACATACGGCGCCAGACCGATGGCGGATTTGTAAAGCAACCCAACACGCCCGGTGAAGGCATTGTTCTGCTGAGGGGTCTGCTCCCCCGTCCGATTATTGACCGTCAGGCTTTGCGTGAAATCCTCACGGCCAGAAAGCGTCAGGTAGAAACGATGCCAGTCTGCCTGTTCCTGCGCGTAAAGGCCTGTCTGTGTTTCTGTCTCGTTTGTATTGGTAGTCGTACCGTAGGTCGGCCAGGAAATCGGATTGTAAACGGGATTGTACAGATCAAGAGAGGGCGCTGTCTTTTGCCCGCGACGGAACGCCATGAAGTCACTGCGAAAATCCACACCAACCAGTAACTCATGGTGAACAGACCCCGTCCTGAGCTTCAGGTTTGAGCGCGTATCCAACGTGACATTGTTATAGTTTGAGGATTGCAGCAGAGCCTGTCGTGTCAGAGTTCTCTGGTCAGCAGACAGGGCAACAGCCGTCACATATCGGTATGACGCATCAATATGCGCGTAACGCATGTTCTGACTGATGGTCCAGTTTGGCGTCAGATGACGTGTGAAGCTGTAGCCAATGGAAACCTGGCGCTTTGAGTAAACATCATAGTCTGCATCGCTGTTCAGGAAATTGCGCGCAATATAGCCGTACGGGCTCGCATAAAGCGTTCCGTTTGCGGGAAGAAACTGGGACGTGGAGCCGCCATCGACCTGCTCATAACTGGCAAGGATCGTAAAATCCGTCTTGCTGTCCGGACGCCAGCTGACGGAAGGCGCGACATAAATCTCATTGTTCTTGATGTTTTTGGCATACGTGTCGGATTTTCGGATCAATCCGTTGAAGCGCCACAGGAGTGTCTTGGAGGCGTTCAACGCTCCACCCACATCTGCCGCACCCTGAACACGACTGTAAGACCCGGTCTGGAACGTCACCTGATTCTGCTGATTCAACCGCGGGCGCTTGCTGACAGCATTGATAATGCCGCCAAGCTGTCCCGACCCATATAGCGCGGACGAGGCACCCCGCAGCACGTCCATTTCCTCAAGGCCCCACGGCTCAATGCTGTAGGAAAAAGACGTCGTCGCGTCCGGCGTCCGTGTGCCATCAAGGTAAATATCCGGCGAAAATCCACGGATTGTTCCGAAATAGCCGCGTGGATCATCCTTTGAGCCATAATCGGAAACACCGGCCGCATAGCGAACTGCTTCGGAAATACTCCGGGCGTTCAACATCGTCATGCGAGCCTGCGTAATGACGGTCAGGTTCTGAGGCACGTCTTCAAGTGGCGTGGATGTCTTGGTCGCAGCATTTCCGACAGCCGCTAGCAACCCGACATGACTGCCCTTCACTTCCAGACGTTCTTCTCGTGACAGTTCAGGGGAATGATCCGCATGCCTGGAATGTTCAGCGGCTTTTTCGCGTCCAGAAGGAGGGTGCTGATAATGCCTCGGACGTTCCTTCTCCGGCTCCTGCGCAAGCACCAGACCCGAAGGCAGCCCCAGCAACATCGTTGCACAGGGAATAAGACACGACCGTACCCGCATCACAAAATCTCCGAAAAGCGAGCGCGGAGATAACACTAATGATAATTATTCTCAACAACGAAAAATGAGGAATTTCGAAAAAAGCTTCGAAATTTCCATCACTTTTTCAGATCATGACCTACAGGTCATATCCCTGTAACCAAAGCAGGCGAATGGTTACGCTTCAATTCCTAACTGACCCTGGAAGTACAGTAACGGGGCTTCATCACGAACGGTGATGGACGTGGGCTTCGCCATGAAGAGCGCGTGCGTCCCGCCCTGAAACGTCTCGACGAGTTCGCAATGCATCTGCACCAGTGCGCCATCGATGAAGGCCGTGCCGTCTTCCGCCCGCACCACAACGTCTGACCCGAATTTGTCCGCCGTTCTGCTAGCAAACAGCATAGCCACATCCTTGTGGCTGTTGTTCAGGATGCTCAGACCAAAACGTCCGGCTTCAGCAATCGCCTTGTAAGTCGAGCTGCCACGATGCAGGCAGATCAGAAGCAGGAGCGGATCAAGGGAAACAGATGTCAGGGCGCTGATGGTTGCACCCTGTTCGCCTTCGCTTCCCTTGGCGGTCACAACTGCGACACCCGTTGCGAAATGGGACATCGCCCGGCGAAAGTCCTGCTCATTCAGTGTCGTCATGACAACTCTCCTGCCATCGTCGGAATTTTTGGTTCCGGCACCATTACAGGAGAACCCTGACCGTCACCAGAAGCGAGGGAACCGCTGGACGCTCTCTTTTTTAGAAACGGGCAGTCATCGGATGCGCGCCCATACGGCCATCTTCGCGATCAAGTTTTTCAATCGCGGCCATGTCACTCTCAGTGAGGGTGAAGTCAAAGACGTCCAGATTTTCAGCCAGTCTCTTTGGGTTCGCTGATTTCGGGATCACGATCAGACCGTTCTGAAGATGCCAGCGGATAATGACCTGAGCGGGTGTCCGACCAACGCTCCGGGCAACCTCCCCAATCGTCGCATTATCCAACACCTGCCCTTTCCCGAGCGGGCGCCATGATTCTGTGCGGATATTGTGCTGCTCGTTAAAGGCCCGCAGCGCCTTCTGCTGGAAAAATGGATGAAGCTCGATCTGGTTAACCGCCGGAACGACGCCAGTTGCATCCATAATACGCGACAGATGGTCTGGCTCGAAGTTGGACACTCCAATGGACTTCACGCGCCCCTCCTTTTGCAAGGTCACGAGTGCCTTCCATGTTTCCACATACTGCCCCTGCTCCGGCATCGGCCAGTGAATGAGATACATATCCAGAACCGGACGGCGCAGCAGCCGGCAGCTCTCCTCATAGGCACGCAGCGTACTGTCGTAGCCCTGCTCGTCATTCCAGACCTTCGTTGTCACGAATACATCAGGATAATCCGCCAGAGCTTCACCAACGCCATCTTCGTTCCGATAAAGACGCGCTGTATCGACAGAATGATATCCGAGCTTCACAGCCTCCCGCACAACCGTTGCTGTTTCTTCAGGGGGCGTCTTCCAGACGCCCAGCCCGAGCTGCGGAATGACCCGGCCATCATTCAGTGTAATTCTTGTCTGGTTATCCAGATATGGCACCTCATCGTTCATCAGAAATTCCTTTTCAAATCTTGTTCTTACATATCAAACGCCTGATCGGCGGGCTGAGTTCAGGCTGGCACCACCAGCTGTGAAAGCTTGCGGGCCAGAGCTTCTGTGCTGAACGGTTTCACAAGCAGAGCACAGCCTGGTTCAAGCAGTCCTTCATCCAGAATATTCTGCTCCGCATAGCCCGTAATGAACAGAATTTTCAGATCGGGAAATCTGTCTCTCATGCGCGCAGCGAGTTGCCGCCCATTCATGCCCCCTGGCATACCAATATCCGTAATCATCACGCTTGGCTGAACGCCATTCGAAAAACGATCTGACAATTCCAGAGCTGAAATACCGTCCTCTGCCGTCAGAACTCTTGCACCCAGATCTCCGACAACGTCACTCACAATGAGGCGTACGGCTTCCTCGTCATCCACAATCAGCACCAGCTTTCCAGACAGCCGCACAGACGCCGTTTTCGTCAGAATATCACCGTCCGGAACATCTGCCGGTAACACAGTGGCAGGCCCGTTATAGCGGGGGAGCCAGAGGCTGACGGACGTTCCTTCTCCGGGCCGGGATCTGATCTGGGCTTGCCCACCAGACTGACGGGCAAAACCGTAAATCATGCTCAACCCCAGGCCCGTCCCTTTCCCTAAAGGCTTGGTCGTAAAAAACGGATCAAACGCCCGTTGCAGCGTTTCTTCCGCCATCCCACAGCCGTTGTCCTCAACCTTCAAAAGCACGTAGTCACCAACAGGCACCCCGGCTTCGTGGCTGGCCACAGACCCCAAAGATGTATTAGCGCTCACGATCCGTATGGTCCCGCCGCTCTCCCGCATCGCATCACGTGCATTGATACAGAGATTAAGCACGGCGTTCTCAAGCTGGTTGGCATCAACCCGTGTCGTCCAGATTCCTGGCTGCAGATCAAACTGAATAGACACCAGTGGGCCAACGCTCCCGCGAAGAAGGGTCTCCAGACCGCTGACCAGACCATTCACATCTGTCGGCACGGGGTCCAAAGGCTGCCGACGCGAGAAGGCCAACAGACGGTGCGTCAGTGAGGCTGCACGTCGCACCGCATCCTGTGAGGCCGTGATATAGCGATCAAGGCCAATAGTGCGGCCTTGCGTCAGTCGGGTCTCAAGCAGCTCGAGACTCCCGCCTATTCCTGCAAGCAGATTGTTGAAGTCATGAGCGAGACCACCCGTTAGCTGGCCAACGGCTTCCATTTTCTGGGACTGGCGCAACTGCTCTTCCAGATCATTGCGCTCGGTGACATCACGGCCAACACCGTAAATGGTGTCCCCTTCATTATTGAAGTTCCAGTTATAGAGCCGCCATGTGCCGTTCCGGTGCTTCATCCGCACGTCCAGCGCGACATCGGACCAGGGCGTGCTGTGTCGAACCCGATCGAACGCCTCACAAACCGCAGCCTGATCATCCGGATGACACAGGGCTTCAATCCTCAGCCCGATCAAACCTTCCTGTGTGTAGCCCAACGCCCGCAACCAGGAGGGACTGACAGCCATGTAGTGACCACTTCGGCTGATGATAACGAACAGGTCCTTGGCGATCGTCCAGAGGCGGTCACGTTCCCGCGTTCGCTGGCGGATTCGCTCCTCCAGCATGACGTTCATTTCACGCAATTCCTGCTGAGTCTTGGCCTGGCGCATGGCGGCATGGGTGCGATCCGCCACAGCACGAGTGAAGACGATTTCTTCTTCCGTCCAGACATGCGGAACAGTGGAATACACGCACATCACACCCACGAGCCTGCCAAACTTGAACAGGGGCACGTTCAAAAGCGCACGAATGTTGAGGGTTTCAAAGCGTTCGATACGCTTAAGCGTCAAAGTATCCAGACGCACATCTGAAATTGCGACAGTACGCCCGCGAGCCAACAGAGGGCCATAATCACCATAGTCCCGGAAGGCATGGAACCCGCGGATAGACGCCTGACGTTGGACATGACTGCCTGACCCCAGCGTCACTGTCCGCATTGCACCAATCAGCAGACCCGTTCCCGCCTCATCGACTGTTCCGTAGGCGGCGCAGCTTACGGAAAGTTCGCGACACAGGATCTGCGCGGCGACGCCTTCCATCTCATCAGCGTTTTCCAGTGCCCTCAGCCGATCTCCAAGCTCCACCAGGGCTGCCTGACGGAGGGCCTGTCTTTTGCTGTGATCAATATCCAGCACGATGCCGGGAAAACGGAGCGGTCGCCCGTCTTCAGTCAGATCGCAACGACCATTCCCTTCAAACCATCGCGGCCCAGCTGGTGTATGGACACGGAATTCGAAATCGCATCGCCCCCCTGTGTGGAGGGCGTTTGTGATGGCGGCCGCAACGCGCCCCTGATCTTCCTGCTCGATAGCAGCATAGAACGCTGTAACAGGAACGCCCTGCTCCAGCGCTTTTGCATCAAGACCCAGCGTTTCAGCCAGACGGGTATCCCCGATCACGAGAGAAGAATTGTCATCCCACATCCATGTTCCGGCAATGGCGCCTGCATCCAGTGCAAGCTGAAGCCGAAGACTGGACTGATTGACTTCCGTCAGATCACGCCCCGTCGCCAGAAGCCGCTGGACGTCCCCGTCTTCTCCGAAAATCGGCGTAACGGCCACATCCCAGAAGCGGCGGTTTCCCCGCATGGTATTGGCATACCCCTGAAAGCGTCCCGCCTCTCCACCGAGTGCCTTTTTGACGGCCTGAGTCGCCATGATGCGTGCCTGCCCCCGCCACAGATCAACCCAGGGAACACCATGCAGGATAATCGGGCTGTCGAGTTCCATAGCCTCGATGCCGCCTGCATTGATGAACCGGATGCACCCATCCATGTCCAGAATATGAATGCAATCTGGTGAACTGGAAAGAAGAAGGTGGGTGAAGGCTTCGCTGGATCTGAGCGCCTCAGCCACGGCAGAGGCGTTTGAAACGTCCATAACCACGCCGACAGAGCACAGATCATCGTGACCCGGCCGATCATCATCCCGCCAGCCACGAATAAGCAGATGCCGCACCATTGTCGGACCCTGCGCATGTGAGACCACGATGCGGAAACGGAATTCGAAAGTGCCTTCTTCCCGCAGTTCGTCTTCTGCAACACTTTCATATGCGGCGCGGTCATCTGGATGGAGGCAGGCATATGCATCTTCCAGCGAAAGCCCCTGCATCAGCAGTTCGGGAGGAAGCCCCCAGATCTGGGCAAAGCGCTCATCTCCAAACAAAAGCCGACGCGTCAGATTACAGCGGAAAAAACCCATCTCCGCGGCTTCGGCCATTCTTCTGATACGCCGATCCAGCCGATGAAGCTGACTGGCCACTCCGGAACCGTCTGCCACTGGAAATGACCTGGCAATATGGCGCGCGCAAAGGGCTTGGACATTCTCCAGACCTGGCATTTTCTGCCTGACACACAGCCAGACTTCAGGAGAGCTTTCATAAACGGGAAGACGGCAAACAGCCTCAGGATTTTGACCTTCAAGCTCGGCAAGAAAGTGACTGTCTCCACCAGAGACAATAACCCACTCCCGATCATGGTCACGGAGAACCAGAGCAGCAGCTCCACCGCCCAGACTGACAGCCAAAGCCAGAAGATGCTCTGAGAAGTCTTCAAGGGCTGTTCTGATCTGATGCACGATCGAAGGAGGAAGAGCGTTGCCGCTGGCTTGCGCTACTTCTGAACCGGCCGTCATGCTGTCTCTCCCGGTCACGCCGCTTTTCCCGGATGGACGAGGGCCGACCTCACACTAACAGATCTTCACAGGAGCGCAGCCTCCCGCCAGAGTTCTTTTCCATAAAACCTTTGCGACCATCAAGAGCGTGCTGCGTTTCCTTCGCCATGTGCCATCCGATGAAGAAGGAAACCCGCCATGCTTGGAATTGATCTGAGTGGTCGTACAGCCCTTGTCACAGGGTCCACTGGCGGGATCGGGCTCGCCATAGCGCGGCGCCTGGCAGAAGCTGGCGCAACCGTCATCATCAACGGCCGCAAACAGGAAAGCGTAGACAAAGCGCTGGACGTTCTGCGGGAACGTATTCCGGGTGGCACTTTTCGCAGTGTGGTGGCGGATGTTGGCACTGCCGAAGGGTGTGACACGCTTGTGAACACTGAAGGCGCTGTTGATATTCTGATCAACAATGCCGGAATTTTCGGCCCCAATGACTTCTTCAAGACCACGGATGAAAGCTGGCAGAAGCTGTTCGAGGTCAACCTCTTTTCCGGTGTCAGGCTGGCCCGCGCCTATATGCCAGGCATGAAAGAGCGTAACTGGGGCCGTGTTCTTTTCATTGCGTCGGAATCGGCAATCAACATTCCGGTGGAAATGATCGATTACGGTGTCAGCAAAACGGCCATGCTGGGTCTTGCCCGCGGTCTGGCCAAGGATATGGCAGGAACGAATGTCACGGTAAATTCCGTACTGCCAGGACCGACCCTTTCCGAGGGTGTAGAAGACATGCTCAAGGCCCAGAACCCTGACAGCACTCAGCCTGTGGAAGAGCTTGCGGCGGATTTCGTCCGGAAGCACCGCCCAAGCAATATCCTTCAGCGCATGGCAACAGTTGATGAAGTCGCAAATATCGTTGTTTACGCAGCATCGCCCCTCGCCTCCGCCACGACGGGCGCAGCTTTGCGGGTTGATGGCGGAACCGTCGATACGATCTAAAGACCCGAGTTAAGAATATAAAAAAAGCCCCGGCGCCTTTCGACGCCGGGGCTTTTTATGGGGCGTTACAGGCTCAGCCGCGACGTGCAGCGGCCAGCTTCTGATCGGTGCGATACTGGCTCAACGCATACACGGACCAGATTGCAGCCGGAATCCAGCCAATGACAGTCACCTGAAGGAACAGGCAGATAATGCCTGCAAACGGGCGACCAATGGTGAAGAACTGAAGCCACGGCAGAAGCAGGGCAAGAATGAGACGCATAAGATAGTCCTTTCCTAAAACAGGGTCCGTCATTCTTCGTCAGGTCTGACATGGATGCAATGTTTCATCCGCCATGTCCGCCTTCAGGCACACTCACCAGCTTCACGACAAATCAGTTCCAGCAGCAGCAGAGACCGCCCGGTGACGGTGTATTCATGCTTCTGGTCAAAGACTTCTTTCTCAATCTCGCTACCAGCGTCTGGCTGGTTTGTGTCCAGCAGAAGCTTCCAACGGCCTTCTCCTGTCTCTGGCAGTATGAATGGAACGGCATCTTTCCATCCATTAAACACAAGCAGCACAGTCGCATCTGACCCGCGTCGCATGATGCCACTCCGTTGGCTGCGGCCGTCGATCATCAGACCAAAACACTGATCATGCCCCCAGTCTTCCGGCATCATCTGATTGCCGCCAGCAGTCAGCCAGGTGAGTTCCTGAACATCCAGCTCTTTATTGTAAGCCTCCGTCAGAAAGCGCCCACGCCGGAGAATGGGATACCGGCGCCTTAGTCCCGTTAAGCGGCGAACAAAATTCTGAAGTTGGGCGCCTTCTTTGCCGATCTCCCAGTTCAGCCATGAAATCTCACTATCCTGACAGTAGGCGTTATTGTTCCCCTGCTGAGTCCGGCCAAATTCGTCACCGGCCAGAAGCATCGGCGTTCCCTGTGACAGCAGTAGTGTGGACAGCATGTTCCTGCATTGGCGCCAGCGAGTAGCATTAATATCCGGGTCTTCTGTCGGTCCTTCCACGCCATAATTGAAGGATCGGTTATCGGGAGAGCCATCCTTGCCCTCCTCCCCGTTCGCATCGTTATGGCGCTCGTTGTAGGAGACGCAGTCCATGAGCGTGAAACCGTCATGAGCCGTCACAAAATTCACGCTGGCCCATGTCTGACGTCCACTGTGGTTGAAACGGTCCGGGCTGGCCAGAAGCTTGGGCGCAAGGGCGCCTGACTTGGCCTCGCCACGCCAGAAATCCCGAACAGTATCCCGGAACGTGTCATTCCACTCCGCCCAGCCCGGCGGAAAATTCCCAACCTGATACCCGCCGGGGCCAACGTCCCAAGGTTCGGCAATCAGTTTCACATGCGACAGCACCGGATCCTGACGGCAGACACGCAGAAACGTTGCATCATTGTGGAACCCGTCTTCTTCACGGGCAAGTATTGTTCCGAGATCAAACCGAAATCCATCAACACCCATTTCCTTGACCCAATATCTCAAACTGTCCGCAACAAAGCGGATGCAGTTCAGATGCGTCAGGCTGAATGTGTTTCCGGTTCCCGTTTCGTTTACGTAATGTCTTTTACTATCCGGCATGAGCCGGTAATAGGAAACATTATCCAAGCCCCGGAACGAAAGCGTAGGACCAAGTTCGTTACCCTCGGCTGTATGGTTGTAAACAACGTCCAGAATAACTTCGAGACCCGCCTCGTGGCAGGCACGCACCAAAGCCCGGAACTCCTGAGCCGCATTATCAGGCTCTGCTGCGTAATGGCTTTCGGGGGCAAAAAAACCGATCGTATTATAGCCCCAGTAATTTCTCAGGCCCTTATCTGCCAGAAATTTGCTGTTAACGAAGCTCTGCACCGGCAGGAATTCCACCGCCGTCACGCCCATATCCCGAATACTTTTCAGCAGTTTCGGGTCTGACAGTCCGGCATAGGTTCCCCGTAGCTTCTCGGGCACGGCAGAGTTCTGACGGGTATACCCTTTCACATGCATCTCGTAGATGACCGTATCCGTCCAGGGTGTATCGGGATGGTCAAAATGCTGCGGTGTCGGGTCGATGATGATGGCTTTGGGGACGAATGCAGCACTGTCTGCCGTGCTGAAACTCAGATCCTTGTCCGGGCTGTCCAGTTCATAACCAAACAGGGAAGGATCCCATTTAAGGTCCCCATGGAATGCTCTGGCATATGGATCCAGGAGTAATTTATTCGGATTGAAGCGGTGCCCTTCGTCAGGCTCATAAGGCCCATGAACACGGTAACCATATAACTGCCCCGGCTTAAGATCCGGGATCCATCCATGAAAAACATGATCGGTATATTCAGGCAGACGGATCCGATCTGTCTCGCGTGTTCCGTCTTCATCGAACAGGCAGACTTCAACAGCTTTGGCGTGGGCAGAAAAAACGGCGAAATTTACCCCGGAATCGTCATAGGTAGCTCCGAGATTATTAGGATTTCCTTCCTGTAATCCCTTCTGACGCGAACCGCTCATTTTGATTGTTCCAGCAAAAACGCAAGTCGGTTTTCCTGCCCCATGGCAGAGCCGTGCAGCTTTTGGGGCGATAACGCTGGAAGGGCTTCTGACACGACTATAAATTATTTGTGAAGGCGTTTCCAACAGCATCCATCAGGCGTTGTTTCATCGACAAAGCCAAAAAATATCCAACTCCGCAGGATAGCGAGAGGTGTGTGTGTGATGACGCAGAATACGCCCGCATCAGCTGTGAGAGAGCTGCAGCTTCTTTCCGTAGCGGCGGAGATCTATCCGCTGATCAAAACCGGGGGGCTGGGAGATGTCGTTGGCTCACTGCCAGCGGCACTTGAGCCTCACGGGATCAGCACACGCACCATCGTGCCCGGCTATCCGGCAGTTCTGCATGCACTGTGCAACCGCAAAGAAACAATCCGGATCGATAATGTTCTCGGATATTCCGTTATTCTTTGGGAAGGCCGCACTGATGGAGGCACGCTTTATGCCGTGGACGTGCCAGATCTCTACAACCGTCCCGGAAATCCCTATCTTTCGCCAGACGGTCAGCCCTGGAGCGACAACGGCATTCGTTACGCGGTGTTATGCCGAACGGCCGCATTAATTGCGTCCGGTTTACTACCGGACTGGAAACCAGACGCAGTTCTGAGCCACGACTGGCATGCCGGGCTGGTTCCCGCCTATCTGCGCTATATGGAGGGCCCGACGCCGCCGGTCGCCCATGTCGTACATAACCTCGCGTTCCAGGGGCTCTTCCCCCGCGAAATGCTACACGCGTTCGGTTTGCCGGAGTGGTCTTTTACCTTCGACCAACTCGAATATTACGGCCAGATCAGCTTCATGAAAGCCGCTCTTCAGTTTTCAGACCGTCTGATCAGTGTGTCACCCACCTATGCAGAAGAAATTCAGACTCCTGAGGAAGGAATGGGGCTGGATACCGTCCTGCGGGCTCGTTCCAACGCTTTGACCGGCATTCTGAATGGCGTGGATCTTCGGGAATGGAATCCCATGACCGATCCCTCCGTCTTCTTTCCTTATGCGGTTGGAGACATCATCGCGCGCCGTGCGAACAAGCGTGTGTTTCAGGCTGAGTTTGGCCTTCCCCAGAAATCGGATGCTCTGCTTCTCGGGATGGTCAGTCGTCTGACAACACAAAAAGGGGCTGACCTTCTCGCAAAGCTGGCCCCTCGCCTCTTTCAGGAGAATATCCAGCTCGCAGTTGTCGGTGTGGGTGATGAAGGCATCATGCAGGAGTTTGCGACCCTACGTAGCCGGTATCCGCAAAATTTCGTCTGCCATCTGCGATACAGCGAGACACTTGGCCACAGACTGCACTCCGCGGTCGATGCATCCCTGATCCCTTCCCGTTTTGAACCCTGCGGCCTGACGCAGTTTCATGCCCTGCGTTACGGATCAATCCCGATTGCAGCCCGTGTGGGCGGGCTGAGCGACACCATTATTGATGCCAATTCAGCCGCTGTATCAGAGGGCGTTGCAAACGGAATTCTGTTCTCCCCCACAACAGAGGACATGCTCTATCTGGCAATCCGCCGCGCGCAGGCACTGTTTCGTCAAAAGGCTGTCTGGGCACGGATGCAGCGGAATGGGGCGCTGCACGATGTGTCCTGGAATGGCAAAGCCGCCCAATACGCCCGCCTGCTGCAGGACATGACCGGCCATGAAACAGTCATGACAGAGCCTGGCAGTGATATCGCCCCACGCCGGGCCGATCCGGCATCTGCACGTCCACGACTGTCAAGGCAGGTCGCACGGATGCCGCGCACCGCAGGCGACGCAGCAACATCTTCACTTGTTTCATTCACGCCCCGTACGGGCACCCGTTCCTGAAGGTATTTTTGCATGATGGCTCGTCCGGTCGATCCCGTTCTTCAATCCATGACAGACGCACTTATGGCCGGGCAGTGCAGTGACCCCTTCGCACTCCTGGGCCGCCACCGGGATCATCGGCAGGATATTGTGAGAGTCTTTTACCCCGATGCTGTGGAAGTCCATCTTATGGTGGAACAGGCATCAGGGCAGGTTTTGGAAAAAACCATGCGACGGATCGATGATCGCGGCCTGTATTCCGCCACGCTCCCCCGCTCCGCCCGCTATCGCCTGCGTATCCGCTGGGCCGACGCCTGGCAGGACACCCATGATCCATACAGCTTCGGACTACTTCTGGGCGACATGGATCTGTACCTTTTTTCGGAAGGGAAACATCAGCAGATCGACCGGATGATGGGCGCCATTCCCATGGCCGTTGAGGGTGTAAATGGCGTCCGCTTCGCAGTGTGGGCACCAAATGCCAAACGTGTCTCCGTCGTGGGCGACTTCAATATCTGGGATGGCCGCCGGCACTGCATGCGCCTGCGTCATGGGTCTGGCGTGTGGGAGTTATTTATTCCTGGAGTGCACGCCGGAGAGCGTTACAAATACGAAATAGTCTCTCAGGATGGACACGTTCTTCCTGCCAAGGCAGATCCCTATGCCAAAGCCGCAGAACTGCCGCCTGCCAATGCCTCTGTTATTGCGGCTCCAGATGACTTTGTCTGGCACGACGCGGAATGGATGAGCACGCGCGCGGCCAGACATGCCAGTCAGGCTCCCATTTCAATTTACGAAATTCATGCCCCCTCATGGCGTCATCCCCAGCACGGCAATGACATCATGACGTGGGAGGAGCTTGGTGATGCGCTCATTCCGTATCTTCAGGATCTGGGATTTACTCATCTCGAGCTGCTCCCGATCGCGGAGTATCCTTATTCTGGCTCGTGGGGATACCAACCGCTCAGCCTCTATGCGCCCACAGTACGCCATGGTTCACGCGCCCAGTTTGCCAACTTCGTTGACCGTTGCCACCAAGCCGGTCTCGGCATCATCATCGACTGGGTTCCTGCCCATTTCCCTGCCGATCAGCATGGGCTTAGCCAGTTCGATGGCACACACCTGTATGAACATGCAGACCCGCAAGAAGGCTATCATCAGGACTGGCATACCCTGATTTATAATTACGGGCGCAACGAAGTCTGTGGTTTTCTGGCGGGGAGCGCCCTGCACTGGCTGGAACAGTTCCACGTCGACGGTCTGCGCGTCGATGCTGTCGCGTCCATGCTGTACCGCGATTACAGCCGCAAGGAAGGGGAATGGCGCCCCAACATTCATGGAGGGCGCGAAAATCTGGAAGCGGTCAATTTCCTGCGCCATCTGTCAGAAACTCTGGAAGACCTCCACCCCGACACAATGCTGATCGCAGAAGAGTCGACGTCCTGGCCAGGCGTGACAGCACCCGCCAGAACAGGCGGCCTGGGCTTTACCTACAAATGGAATATGGGCTGGATGCATGACACGCTGCGGTACATGGAGCTTGATCCGCTCTGGCGCAGTTACCATGCAAACGACATCACTTTCGGCATGATCTATGCTTATTCGGAACGTTTTATCCTGCCACTTTCCCATGATGAGGTTGTTCACGGCAAAGGGTCTCTCCTGACCAAAATGCCGGGAGATGAGTGGCAGAAACATGCCAATCTGCGCGTACTCTATGCCCTGATGTGGGCCTATCCGGGCCGAAAACTTCTCTTCATGGGCGGAGAGCTGGCTCAACCGCACGAATGGAATCATGAAGGTGAGTTGGCGTGGTATCGGCTGTGGGACGGGTATGGCCGCGGCATGCATGACACGGTTCGTTCCATCAACACGCTGTATCGCTCTTACCCTGCCCTTCATGCTTCCGATGATGAGCATGAAGGGTTTCAGTGGCTCGTTGCCGATGATATCGCCAACACCGTGTTTGCCTGGCTCAGACAGTCTCCAGATGCACGCCCTGTTCTTGTTGTGGGCAACATGACGCCTGTTCCGCGCATGAACTACCGCATCGGCGTTCCATGGCGCGGTGAATGGCGAGAGCTCCTCAATACAGACGCAGCCCATCTGGGTGGAAGTAATCTCGGCAATCATGGGCAGGTGTATGCCGAGGATATTCCCGCCCACGGCATGCCACACTCTGTCGAACTGATCCTCCCCCCTCTTGCCGTGCTTTATCTTTCTCCAGCTCCCTGAGACAAAGGACGCAGCGCATGTCTTCCTTCAGGTTTAAAAACCGCCTGGGTGCAGAACTCATCGCTCCCGATCGGACACGGTTCACGCTCTGGGCTCCCTCCTGTGAGAGAGTTTTCGTGGAGGTGGAGGACCTTCCGCCCATCGCCATGAGGCGGCACACAGATGGAACATTCGTCGCTGAAGCACCCTGTGGTGCCGGGTCACGATACCTTTACCGCGTTCGCAACAACGTCACGGTTCCTGACCCGGCCAGCCGCTTTCAGCCTGATGGCGTACATGGGCGCAGTGAAATTCTTGACCCCGATTTTTATGATTGGAAAACACCCGACTGGCAGGGGCGCCCGTGGGAAGAAACGATCATTTACGAGACGCATCTGGGTCTCGAAGGCAATTATGAGGGCATGAAAACCCGCCTTCAGGAACTGGCGGATCTGGGCATCACAACGGTTCAGTTCATGCCGGTCAACAGTTTCAGTGGTCACTGGAACTGGGGATATGATGGCGTTCTGGTTTATGCCCCAACGCCAGCTTATGGACGGCCTGAAGCCCTGAAAGACCTGATCGACCATGCTCATTCACTGGGTCTGATGGTTTTTCTGGATGTGGTGTACAATCATTTCGGGCCAGACGGGAATTACCTGCTGGAATATGCAAAAGGCTTCTTCGACCCGCGCTACGACACGCCCTGGGGTGATGGTATCGACTTCCATAACCCAATCGTAGCGGATTTCTTTATCGACAATGCGCTTTACTGGCTGATGGAATATCGCTTCGACGGCCTCCGCATCGATGCCGCATGGGCCATTACGGATAGACAATGGTTTTATAAACTTCAGAGCCGCATTCACAAAACCGTCGAAAAGGGCCGCCATGTTCATTTAATTCTTGAAAATGAGAACAATGACGCAGGCCTTCTCCGCGATGGTTATTCCGGACAATGGAGCGAAGACTGGCACCACACCCTGACCGTCATGCTCAGCGGGGAGGACAAGGGGTTTTTCCTGCCGTTTCATCACGAAACAACCGGCCTTCTTAAACGTGTCCTGACAGAGGGGCTTGCATGGCAGGGCGAATTTTTCCCGCCGCGCCAGAAAACGCGTGGTAGTCCGAGCAGCGACTTGCCTCCAACGAAATTCGTGACGTTTTTACAAAACCACGATCAGATCGGTAATCGCCCTCTGGGGGAAAGATTGATCACCCTTTCTGATCCGAACGCCTTTAAAGCCGCCTATGCGCTGCTTCTTCTTTGCCCCATGACGCCAATGCTGTTCCTTGGGGAAGAGTGGGGCTCAAAAACGCCATTCTATTTCTTTTCGGATTTTCACGGGGCCATTGGCGAGAAGGTCCGCCGTGGGCGCGAAGAACAGTTTGCCGAATACTGCAACCTGACGGACCCGGAAATTCTTGCGACACTTCCTAGCCCCACTGACCCGAAAACATTTCGAATTTCTCGCCCGGACCGGGCCGAACGGGACACACCGGAAGGTCAAGCGTGGCTTTCCAGAACAAAAGAACTTTTGGCCTTACGCCATTCCAAAATTACGCCGCACCTAAAAGGAGCTTACAGCGCGGGAGCCGATATTCTGGGAGAGAAAGCTGTCATTGCCTCCTGGACTCTTGGAGACGGCAGCCTGCTGACCATTGCCGTTAACCTGGGGACAGACACTGTCTCGCTCCTCGAGCCAGAAAACATCTTTTACGAAACCAGCCATAAACGAGCATCCCAGACACTTCCGCCTGGAACGCTCGTCGCGGCACTTGGTCGCGCATTTTAAGCGGGACGACCTACAAAATTACAGCGGACGGTCGCCCTGGCTGGACGCTGTTTTTTCGTTCAGCCAGCCGCCCTGAAATCCCGCGCGTTTCAAGCCATCACGCAGATAAGGATTTTTTTTCATCGTGTTCCACACGAAGCCACTGCGCCAGTTTTCCAGCATTAGCAGAATAGGTCCCTGATCAATGCCAAGCTGCTGCCCGTCGACCCAGTAATCATTCTTGTCTTTGAATGACGGGTTGAAAGAGTCCAGGAAGCCATACTGATTGTAAATCCGGCTTCCGTAGCGCTTACGCATCTCTTCCAGTGCAGGAAGAGCAATTTCCGGCGCGAAGGCAATCGATCCGCCCGCGGCTGTTGGTGCAATGGTGCCATCGTCCAGAATGTAATCCCGGCCAGCACCACGTGCACTGTAAGCAAGGTAATGGCGATGCTTGCCGTCATAATCCTGCTGAATGTCCCCGGGGCCATCACAGGCGGTCAGCCCCCAGATATTGGCACCGTAGTCTTTCCAGTCTCCGGGATTCGCCTGTGCGTAAGCGCGCTGCGCGTACACAGCTTCACGCCCGTTCTGGAAATAGTCATCATCATGCTTGCGATTGAAATCGTCCTGAATGCCACGGAAATCAATCCAGGATTCGCTGTACTGGTGACCAAAAAGTGGTGCGAAATTCAGCAGCTTATGGCCCTGAAAATCTCCCCATTGCCCATCGTAAGTAGCCGTCCAGGTCTTCCATGTTTCTGCCGGAAGGGGATGCGTCGGCGATGCTATGGCCAGAAGATAAATGATCAGGCCTTCGTTATAGCCCTTCCAGTCCGTCGTGATGAACGTGTTGGGCGGCGACCAGCCCATGCTCAGCCAAGGGCCATGCGCTTTCATCCACGTCCAGTCGATACGGCGATACAGGCGATCGGCAATGTCGCGGATTTCTTTTTCCTGCGCAGTATCCCGGTCATAATACGACTGAGAAAAGAGAACACCGCCCATGAGAAGCGTTGTGTCTACACTGGAAAGTTCAGACCAGTCCGCGACGCGCAGGCCGGTATTGGGGTCCAGAAAATGGTAGAAAAAGCCTTTGTACCCTGCCGCACCTGAAACCTTGTCGTTCTGCGGCAGACCAATCAGAAATCTCAGGGTCGTCAGCGTGCGATCCGCAGCCTGCTGGCGCGTTATGTATCCGCGTTCCGCTCCAATCCCATAAGCCGTCAAACCGAAGCCCACACCCGCAATGCTCGCAGCGCCGTTCGGCAACGGAGAGCGATCAGGGATCAGCCCATTCTTGGGGTTGGCCGTATCCCAGAACCAGCGGAACGTCCGATGTTCCAGATCTTCCACAAAAGTCTGATCGGCCGCCGTGAGGGATGGTGGTTTGTCGGCCTGCGGTATCGCCGCACCTGCTGCGATGGCAGATCCTGAAAAGAGGGCAAGGTGCACAACCCCTGCCGCTACTCCAGTCCGGAGAAAACGGGAGGATGAAGCACAGAACTTTTGTCCTGCACGTCGTGCTGTCGAGAGAAACCTGCTGCCTGGCGCAGGCTGCATCCGAAAGTCAGTGCTCATAGACTCACCATAAGCGCAGAAGATGCATCACTTGAACGTGGTGTTACATCACAACGGCGTGATGTCTGCGAGGCTTGGAAAACTGCCAGAAATATCGAAAATTATCCACTCGGAAATCACGAATCCCGTACGATTTTGCAAGCTTCCGTTACATGAGCGAGTCCCGGATTCCTACTGCCGTCAAACCTCCAGCAAACGAGCCGCAATTTCTGCGGTCACGAAAGCTGCAATCATTTCAGGACGCTTGTCCCGTACGCCGAAATCTCCAATCGGACAGACCAGTTTATCAATCTGCTCCTGCGGGATATCGATTGCCCGGAACGCACTCTCAAAGCGTTTGCGTTTCGTGCGAGAGCCGATCATCCCAACGTATCGCAGATCATTTCGCGCCAACGCTGCCCCCGTAATGAGGGCATCCAGAGTGTGACTCTGTGTCAGCACCAGAACACCCGAACCAGCAGGCGCTGCATTCAAGGTACTTTCCCAGTCTGATGTGGCCTGTGCTTCGACTGTTGGCGGAACAGGCCCGAACTCATCTTGCCGGGCATCAACCCAGACAAGCCTGAGGGGCAGAAGCGCCAATGATTTCGCCAATGCTCTCCCAACGTGCCCAGCCCCGAACAGAATCAACTGAGGCAGCGTCTCCCGCTCTTTCCAGGCCTGACGCTCAATGTCATCCAGGTTTCGTATGCGCTCGATGCTCACCGTTACAGCGCCGCCACAGCACTGATTGATGGCAGGCCCCAGCGGGATATGCCGCTCCAGATGGTCTGCACCATCAGTCAGGAGGGCCCGGGCATCCGCCATGCAGTCCCACTCCAGACGTCCCCCGCCGATGGTCCCAACCTGCTCGCGTTGTGTGAGGAGCATATAAGCCCCGGCCTCACGCGGCGTGGACCCTTTAGCGACCAGAACCGTAATTCTGGCCACTGCCTCCCCCGCATCACGCCAGCGGCGGATGGCTTCCAACATGGTCAGTCGATCTCGCCACGCAGGCTCATGGCAGTGCGCAGAACCCGTTCCGGTGTGGCGGGTGCATCAAGCTGCGGGCAGGTCGTGTAGTCATTCAGGCTGGCGAGTGCATCAGAGATGGCCTGAAGAACAGCCACGCCATGCACAAAAGGAGGCTCCCCAACGGCCTTGGACCGGAAAATCGTCTCTTCCTGATTCGGGGCGTTTTCCAGCAGTTCCACATTGAAAATCCGTGGCCGATCGGAACAGGCCGGGATCTTATAGGTGCTGGGTGCATGAGTCCGTAGACGACCCGCAGGATCCCAGACCAGTTCTTCCATCGTCAGCCAGCCCGCGCCCTGCACGAAGCCACCTTCGATCTGCCCGACATCGATTTCTGGATTCAGGGACTGCCCGGCGTCATGGAGAATATCCACGCGGTCCATGGTGTTCTCACCCGTCAGCAGATCAACGGACACTTCCGCACACGCCGCACCATAGGCGAAGTAAAAAAACGGACGTCCCCGCCCCGTTGCCGGGTCCCAGGAGATCTTGGGTGTCTTGTAGAACCCATTGGAAGACAGGGAAATACGGGCGAAATAGACCTGCCACGCCAATTGCTGGAAGGTCATGACGTCTGACCCGACATGCACACCATCGGGCAGGAACTGCACATCTTCCTCAGCGACATTCCACTTTTCGGCAGCAAACGCGATCATGCGGCGTTTGATCTTGGTAATGGCATCCAGAACAGCCATGCCGTTCAGATCTGCCCCAGAAGACGCCGCCGTTGCAGACGTGTTGGGAACCTTGCCCGTTGTAGTGGCTGTGATGCGAACGCGATCGGACGTCAGCCCGAACTCACGCATGGCAATCTGCACCATTTTCGTGTGCAGACCCTGCCCCATTTCGGTCCCGCCATGGTTCACCTGTACGGAACCATCCGTATAGACATGAACCAGCGCACCCGCCTGATTGTAATGTGTCGCCGTGAAGGAAATGCCGAATTTTACCGGTGTCAGGGCAATCCCGCGCTTGATGTAACGACTGGTTTTATTGAAAGCTCGGATCTCTTCCTTGCGCTTTGCATAATCGCAGCGCCGCACCAGTTCCGTGATAATTTCACGGCTGATCGAGTCTTCCACCGTCATATGATACGGCGTGATGTTCCGATCTGTCGTTCCATAGAAATTGCGCAGCCGCACCGTCACAGGATCAAGCCCCGTCGCAAATGCGACTTCCTCGATCACGCGCTCTGCCGCGACAATACCCTGCGGGCCACCAAACCCTCGATAGGCCGTGTTGGACTGCGTGTTGGTGCGCAGTGGTTCGGAACGGAACCGTACATCCGGATAAAAATACGCGTTGTCCGCATGAAACAGCGCACGATCCACAACAGGGCCAGACAGATCGGCGGACCAGCCACAGCGAGCGGCCAGAACCATATCGACTGCCAGAATGTCCCCGTCATCCGTAAAGCCGACATCATAATCCACGACGAAATCATGCCGCTTGCCGGTCATCATCATATCGTCGTCACGATCCAGACGCATCTTGGCAGCCTGGCCGGTCAGATCAGCCGCAATGGCCGCCAGACAGGCCGCAGCATTGGCCTGCGTTTCCTTGCCCCCAAAGCCCCCGCCCATCCGGCGCACTTCAGTCGTGACCAGATGATGCGGCCGGCCCAGAACACATGCCACCAGATGCTGCGTTTCAGACGGATGCTGCGTGGAAGACCAGACGCGCATTTCCCCAGCCTCACCTGGCTGAGCCAGAGCGGCCTGCCCTTCGAGGTAGAAATGCTCCTGCCCGCCCATCGTGATATTGCCAGACAGACGGCGCGGCGCGGCAGCCAGTCCGGCATCCACATCACCGCGCTTCATGACGAGCGGACGCCAGACCAGATCACCGCCAGCTTCCCGCGCCTGAGCAACGTCCAGGATAGCGGGCTTCTCTTCATACTCGATCTTTGCAAGCCGGACGGCCTGACGGGCAGCCTGCCGGGACGTCGCCACTACGGCAAACATCGGCTGGCCCCAGTAATAGACATGATCCGTGGCCAGCAGTGGCTCATCATGCGCATGAACCGGGCTGATCTCGTTCTCGCCCGGAACATCCTCTGCCGTCAGAACCCGCACCACACCCGGAGCAGACCGCACGGCGCTCAGATCCATGGACACGATCCGCGCATGAGCCTTGGTGCTCAGCCCGGGAACGACATGCAGCATGCCTTTCGGCTCCGGCATATCGTCGATGTAGTTCGCACGCCCTGTCACATGCAGGATCGCACTTTCATGCTTCATGCTGGTGGAGGCCGCACCCTGAACCATCGGCATCTTGCGAGCTTCAGACATGGGCCAGCCCTCCCGTACGGGCCAGACGCGCCTGTGGGCCGCCCGTTGTTTCCTCAAAGAAGCGCGTCAGCAGATTTGCGGCGACTGTCCGGCGATACCAGTCTGTGGCGCGCATATCCGTCAGAGGCGTGAAGTCCTGTGCAATGGCGGCTCTTGCGGCGTCCAGCGTTGCTTCTTCCCACGGGCGGCCGAGCAGCGCGGCTTCAGCATTCGCTGCGCGCTTCGGTGTTGCTGCCATCCCACCATAGGCCAGCCGGACGGACGTAATGATTCCGTCTGCATTCCGACGCATGAAAAAAGCCCCCAGAACCGCTGAGATATCCTGATCGAACCGCTTGGAAATCTTGTAAGCGCGGAACTGAACGTCCTTTTCAGGAACCGGAAGGGTAACGGCTTCCACAAACTCCCCGGGCCGCCGATCCTGCTTTCCATAAGCAATGAAATAGGCTTCCAAAGGCATGGAGCGACGTTCATTGCCCAGTCGCAAATGCAGGGTCGCACCAGCGGCAATAAACATCGGTGGCCCGTCACCAATTGGCGAACCATTGGCGATATTTCCACAGACTGTCGCGCTGTTCCTCACCTGCGTTGAACCCAGACGACGGATCATCTCTGCTGCATCGGGAAGGAGGTCTGCGATAAACGGCTTGGCTTCCTGATAAGTCACGGCAGCACCGATCGTCAGACCTTCATCCGTGAGCTCAATCTTCCGTAACTCAGGGACACGGCCGATCGAGACGACATGCCGCAGTTGCTTCATGCCTTTGGTCACCCACAGACCCACATCCGTTGCCCCGGCGACAATCGTGGCCTCGGGATGCCGCACCAGTGTGTCGGCCAGAACATCTACACTCGCCGGAATTGTAAGGGTGCCTTCTGCGCCAGACACCTGAACGGTTTCACCGTCATTCAGGGTTGTGAGACGCTCCGTGATCGTCGCAATCTGCGCATCGAAACGGTCCGGGCCGGCCGACATGGACTGTTTCATGGCGCGCACGATCGGCGCGTACCCGGTGCAGCGACAAAGATTTCCAGCCAGAGCGTCGTCAATCTGGGCGTCATCAACAGTTGCACCAGGGGTCTTGCGATATGCTGCCATGGACATGACAAAACCTGGCGTACAGAAACCGCACTGCGAACCGTGCTGTTCCACCATAGCAGCCTGCACGGGATGCGGGGCATCAGGCGTACCGAGGTCTTCAATCGTATAAACCTGCGCACCATCCAGCATGCTGACAAACTGGATACATGCATTCACAGCGCGCCAAACGAGCCGATCCTGATCCAGTCGTACGACCAGCACGGTGCAGGCGCCACAGTCGCCTTCATTACAACCCTCTTTCGTTCCGGTTTTGCCACGATCTCGTAGCCAGTCCAGAAGAGTCAGGGTCGGGTTCAGGCCATTCAGAGTGCAGTGCTCATCGCCCAGATAGAATTGTACAGCCTGTCTCATGATCCTTGCCCTCCATGAGGCAACACGCGCAAAGCAAAACGAAAGAAGGCTGGCTGGACTGTCAAAGTTCGACCCTGGTGAAGATGGGGAAACCCCGAATATGAAAATGGGAGACTAGCAGAGTCCTGCACTGAAGAGGGTGTTGCCGTCCATATCCAAGATACGCATAACGCGTTGCTTTTTCGAGAGCACAAATAACGCCCACTGACACACAAGACCGAGCTCACTTTTCGCTTCGCTATGCAGCAGCTTTAAGCAAGCCATTATGGTTGTTGCAGCGCGCCGCCTCAGAGAAGACCTGTCAGAACAGACCAGAGCTCGGGCTGCTCCACAGCACTGACGGTGAACCTCAACATGCTCGACGGTGCCTGCGTTGGAGAAAATAATGTTCCGGGTGCCAAAAGCATCCCTTTTGCAGATGCCGCCCGCGCAACGGCCTCAGAATCCTGCCCACAATCCGCCCAGACGAAAATACCCGCAGGCGGAAGATACGGCAGCGTAAGACCACATCCGATGAGCGCATCAGCACATTTCTGGCGCGCCTGATTGACCCTCTGCCGGAGCCGGGAAAGATGCCGACCGTAGTGTCCATCTTTCAAAAGACGCGCCATGACGTTTTCTCCCAGTTGCGGCGTACACAAACCAGCCAGAAGTTTTAGGTCCGTTAGCCGCGCCACAATATCCGGACGGGCCGCCAGCACACCTACCCTCAGACCAGCCGCCATCGTCTTGGCATAGCCTGTGACGAGAATAACCCGTTGCAGGCGGTCCATGGATGCAAGACGAATAGCAGTGCCATCATGGAAATCCGCGTAGGTATCGTCTTCCAGAACCATGAAGTCATATTTCTCGGCCAAACGCAGGATATCATGCGCCGCTGCGGCTCCGAGAGTATAGCCCGTGGGGTTGTGAACGACGCTGTTAATCAGGAAAAGCTTCGGTTTATGCTCCGCAGCCAGACGCTCCAGAACCTCCAGATCCGGCCCTTCCCGTCCCCGCGGCACACTGATGATTCTTGCCTCGTAAGCAGCCAGGCGACCGAAAATCAGAGGCCAGCCCGGCTCCTCAACCAGCACCGTATCTCCCCGCTGGACCATCAATCTCAGCACAAGATCAATTCCATGCGTGACACCCGCCGTCATCAGCAGATGATGATCCGGATGCGCAGCGATTCCCTGACCACCCAGCATGGCAGCAATATGTCGGCGTAACTGCGGGCTTCCCTGGGGGTGGCCGTACTGCAGTAACCCCGCAGAATCTTCCCGTGCGGCAGCCCGAATGGCGCTGGCAATCAGATCCGCATCCAGCCAGTGAGGTGGAAGAACACCAGATGCCGCAGTCAGGCGATTAGACTGCCCGGTACCGAACATTTCGCGCAAAAGCCATGTCACATCGAGCTTTGACTGCTCCGGGGGCGCCTGCGTTATGGCTTCCGCAAAGACCGGCGGCTCGACGGGTGAGCGTACGAAATATCCCGCGCCCGGCCGTGACAAAACCAGCCCGCGCGCCAGAAGACGCTCATACGCTTCCATCACCGTATAGCGACTGAGCCCTGCGCTTTCGGCCATTTTGCGAACTGACGGCAGGCGGCTGCCGGGCCTGAGCCTGTGTGTCTCTATACGCTCGGCGAATTTAGTTTCGAGTTGCTCGACGAGCGTTGTGTCACCACCACGGACGGGCTTCCAGGGGGGAAATGTCCCATGCTGAGCTGGCATTACTGTCATGGTCAAACCTCCGGAACAGTCTGAAAGAATCCTGTTCAACTGTACCGGTACTGTTCCGGTAATCCTTGTCATAGTGATCAGGATAATCCCGTCTGCAACAGGAAATTCCGTCATGCCGACTTACTGGCAGGCTTTTGCGCCTCTCGTTCTTTTCACGTTTGTCGCATCCGTTACGCCCGGCCCCAACAATATGATGCTGGCGTCTTCCGGGCTGACACATGGTTTCCGCCGAACGATCCCACACATGCTTGGGGTTGCGCTGGGGTTTGTCCTGATGGTGGTCATTCTCGGCCTTGGCCTGGGAAGCCTGTTTGAGCATGCACCCTGGTTTTACGTTGGCCTGAAATATGCCAGCGCGGCTTATCTGCTCTGGCTGGCTTGGAAAATTGCCACATCCTCAGCAACCCCCGAAGCCAATGGGAAAGGAAAACCCATCAGCTTCCTGCAGGCTGCTGGTTTTCAGTGGGTCAACCCGAAAGCTTGGGTCATGGCCGTCGGTATTGTTGCAGCCTATGTTCCGAAGGAAGGTTTCTTCTTCAACCTTGCCATCGCCGGCGTCATCTGTGGGTTGGTGAATTGCCCTTCCGTCGCGCTCTGGGCTGGCTTTGGCGCAGGCATGAGACGGTGGCTTCATCGGCCGCTTCTGTTACGGAGCTTCAACTATGCGATGGCTCTGTTACTGGTTGCGTCCCTTTACCCACTGGCTTTCGAAACGGCCTCTCGCTGAATTTCAACGTCACAGAGGGTAATGGCAGGCGACCTGCCGTCCCTCACCGGGCGACTGAAGTACAGGACGTTCTGTTGCACAACGCGGCTGGGCAATCGGACAGCGGGTATGGAAACGACACCCTGATGGCGGATTGACTGGGCTAGGCACGTCGCCTTGCAAAGGAGGCGGCAAAGCCCGATCCGGGCGCGGAACTGCGTCCAGCAATGCTTTGGTATAGGGGTGTGCCGGCCGGTCCAGCACGTCCAGACCGGGTCCCTCTTCCACAATGCTGCCCAGATACATGACAGCAATCCGATCTGCCATTTGCCGGACAACGGACAGATCATGAGAGATAAAGATGCATGCCACGCCCAGAGAAGCTCGCAGATCCCCAAACAGATTGACGATCTGAGCCTGAACAGAAACGTCCAGTGCGGAAACGGGCTCGTCTGCGACAAGAAGCTCCGGCCCTAGCGCCAAAGCGCGGGCAATGTTCAACCTCTGTCTCTGCCCCCCGGAGAACTCATGCGGGAAACGCCCAGCGACTGACTGGGAAAGACCCACCTGATCAAGCAGTTCCGCAACACGCTCCCTAACCCCATGACGACGATGAATGCGGAGGGGCTCGGCCAGAGACTCCCCCACGGTTCGGCGTGGATTGAAGGCAGCAGAAGAATCCTGAAAGACCATCTGCATTCGCGCGCGCCAGGGGCGCATTGCGCGATCGGACAGTCCGGAAATTTCCTGCCCGTCGAACATAACCTTGCCAGATGTCGGCTGTGTCAGACCAATCAGAGTACGTCCCAGGGTCGACTTTCCGCATCCGGATTCCCCGACGAGCGCCAGAGCTTCTCCTTTCCGCACCTGCAGGGAAACACCCGAGACAGCATGCAGCACACGTCCCCGGCCAAGACGGTAAGATTTCTCCAGATTGCGCGCTTCCAGCAGAACACTCATGCCGCATACAGGACACACGCCACGCGTCGTCCCTCCTCGATTTCAGTCAGAGGCGGACGCACGGCACATTCTGACCGAACGAAGCTGCATCTGGGAGCAAACACACACCCGGTTGGACGATTATCAGGTGTTGGCGGCTGACCTGGAATGGTTGGAAGCCGTTCGGGTCTGGGACCGTCCAAAGGTGGAATGGCCGCGAGCAACGCCTGAGTGTAGGGATGCAAGGGACGATCCAGCACATCCCGAACCGGGCCATTTTCAACCACCAGTCCCGAATACATGACTGCCACATGTGTGCAGGCCTGCGCTACAACACCCATATCGTGCGTAATCAGCATGACCCCGGCGCCGTCTTCCCGAATTTCGCGCAGCAAGGTCAGGATCTGAGCCTGCACCGTAACGTCAAGCGCTGTCGTAGGCTCATCGGCAATCAGCAGGGCCGGTGTGCAGGAGAGTGCCATCGCAATCATGGCGCGCTGGCGCAGACCGCCTGACAGTTGATGAGGGTACCGCTTTGCGGCCATGGCCGGATCGGGCACACCCATCCGTTCCAGAAGCTGCACCGTCCGTGTACGGGCCTCGCGTCTGCTGACGCGATGATGCAAACGGATCTGCTCGTCAATCTGCGCCCCGATAGACCTTACTGGCAAAAAAGCCGTCATCGGGTCCTGAAAGATCATCGCAATCCACGCGCCCCGAAGCTTACGCATCACCTTGTCCGGGAGGTTGACCAGTTCCTGTCCAGAAAAGAGGATGTGCCCGGATGCTTTCAGGCCAGGAAGAAGCCCCATGACGCTCATGGCCGTGAGGCTCTTGCCCGACCCGGATTCCCCCACGACCCCCAAAGCCTCGCCAGCTTTCAGGTGAAATGAGACACCTTCAAGGAGCCGCGTACCATCGGGCAGGTTCAGCTTCAGGCCCTGAATATCGAGCAACTGTTCAGCGTCCATGCTGACCATCCCTGATACGCGGGTCGAGGAGCGCATACAGTCCATCCACCAGAGCATTCGCAATGACAACGAACACAGCTGCATACATGACTGTCGCCATGATCAGAGGCAGATCCAGAGTGGCCAGAGCCTGATAGGTCAGACGTCCCACGCCCGGCAAAGCAAAGACGACCTCTGTCAGCAACGCTCCGCCGCCTAGCAACTGGGCAAAATCCAGACCGAAGAGCGAGACATAGCTCAACCATGACAGCCGCAATCCATGCCAGAGCCAAACACGAGCCGGCCCTGCGCCTTTCGCTCTTGCCGTGCGGATGGAGTCTTCCCCCATTGCGCTCAGAAGCTCTGATCGCAGGATGCGGGCATATAGTCCCATGAAGGAAACCGAGAGCGTCAGCGATGGAAGCAGCAGGGATTTTGCCCAGCCGATCGGACTTTGAGAGAGCGGCACATATCCCAGCGGAGGCACCCATCGAAACAGCCACGTATCGTGCCAGCGACTCTGGGTGAACAGATTGATTACCTCCCCGAGCCAGAAAACCGGCATGGACAGCCCGATCAGACCCAGCACCATCAGGACGCGGTCCACCCAGCTATCCCTCAGCACCGCGGACGCAACGCCAATTCCCAGAGAGCCCACAACCCAGAAGAAGGCAGCCCACACAACGAGAGACAGCGTTACAGGCGCCGCAGACACCACTTCGGGTACAACTTTCTGACCGTGATTGACGAAAGACGTGAGATCTCTGCTGACGAACAGTTTCTCCATCATGCGCACGTACTGAACAGGTAACGGGCGGTCGAACCCATATTCGGCACGGATCCGCGCCATGACCTGCGGGCTGGCCCCTCTTCCTGCGATACGCGCAGTCGGGTCTGCTCCGGGAGTGGCGAAGAAAATGCAGAATACCAGAACGGAAATGCCAAAAATCACCAGCGCCATCTGCCCGGTGCGCGACAGGAAACTGCGTATCATCGACCGGCTCCCTTTGGATCCAGATGATCCCGAAGGGCATTCCCCAGAACATTCAGGGCCAGCACTGTCACGACAATCGCTATGCCCGGCGCTATGGCGACAATTGGCCTTGTATAGAGAAGGCCTTCTCCATCCTGAATGAGCGTTCCCCATGACGCTGCGGGGGCCTGCACACCAAGAGACAGAAAGGACAACGCCGATTCCGCCAGAAGGCAAAGGGCCATGACGAGAGGCCCGAGAACAACCATCGAAGGCGCAAGACTGGGCAGGATTTCGCGTCGGAGAATACGAAAATCCGAGGCTCCCATTCCCCGGGCCGCCATGACGAATTCTGCTCGTGACAAACTCAGGACACGGGCTCGCAATGGGCGGGCGGCATACGGCACATAAACCAGCGCAATAATGCCTATGGGAATCAGAAAGCTATCGGCAGCAAGCGTTATAAACCCCAGATGAAGGCCATGCCCTACCGTTACAACCGACAGTGAAATGGCGAACAGGTAAACCGGGATAGCCCACAGGATATCGAGCAAGCGGGACAGGACGACATCCACCCAGCCCCCGAAATATCCGGCACAAATACCGATACTTCCCGAGAGGCACAGACACAGCAATGCGGCCGATGCCGCGATCAACAGGGAGCTTCGACCGCCATACAACAGACGAGACGCGACATCCCGTCCCTGGGAATCAGAACCCAGCATATAGGCGCCCGGTGACCAGTCAGGCCCCAGAGGCGTCAAACCCAGATGCAGAGGATTATCGTTGGGCTGCATCAGGTCCAGTGACTGGCCGTGACGTATGGTAGTTCCAGCAATGTTGGAAGAAAACGGGTCCACTCCCGCCATTTGGGCGTAGAGCGGAGCGCATAAGCTCGCCAGAATGACGAGCCCCAATGCCGCGACTGCAAGAGCAACGCCTTTCTTGACGGAAAGCGCGCGGATCATTCGCAGAAAACCGTTTCCTCCCACACACACTCCCATCCGCCGATCTGTTCAGCCTACCGTTCTAGCGGACCGACAGGGGAAGAGAAGAGGTGTAAAGGAAGAAACGTAAATCGTTTATTTCAGATCGGCCTCAGAACGGACCGTGCATGCTGCGAGACCAGACGGCGCAGGGCGGACAAATCTGTCAGGGTCTGGTTATGCAGCCCGCGAACGCTGTCATGGGCGGCATAGAACCGGCGCGCACCCGTTGCGCTGACCAGAATGGCAACGCCGAGAAAAATACCATTGATTTCGATAACTGTGGAACCAAGCATGACGTCGAACCTTAAAAGCGCCCGACATCTGTGTGCTGTCGGGAAATTACGAATGAAAAGAGAAAGAATTCCGGCGCGCGGAAAGTCTGCAACACGGTGGTTGCCAGCAGCACATTCGACACATCATCAGGATGCCCTTCCGGTGGATCAGTTCATGCTCTCATAACGGATGAAACGTCGGATCGTCAATATATTACGATAAACAATAAGTGATTGAAAAAATCATATATCATATTACTTTTATTTATCGTTTTTTAAGGCCAAATTCCATCCTGCCCTTTTCCACGTCCTGTGATACAGAAACGATATGAACAAAAAGGCCTTGTCTTCCCCCGCTCCCTTTGAAGGTTATGCCGCTCCGCGCGGTAAGGTTTACAACTCATTCCTGGAGACAGTCGGGGGCACGCCGCTCGTTGCACTGCCCCGCCTGACGGAACAGGAAAAGCTGCAGGGGCGCCTCCTGCTGAAGCTCGAGTTCTTCAATCCGCTAGGCTCCGTCAAGGACCGTATTGGCGTTGCCATGCTCCGCGATGCCGAGGCCCGCGGGCTGATCACGCCGGGACGGACAGCCCTCATTGAGCCGACATCCGGCAATACAGGCATTTCGCTTGCATTTGCAGCTGTTGCGCTAGGCTATCGCCTGATCGTCACCATGCCGGAAAGTGCCTCCATTGAGCGGCGCAAGATGCTGCGTCTCATGGGCGCGACAACCGAGCTGACACCTGCAAATGACGGAATGGCCGGTGCCATCCGCCGGGCAGAAGAGCTGATGGAAACGCTGCCTGACGCGTGGATGCCAAGTCAGTTTGAAAACGACGCCAATCCGGCAGTTCATGAGCAGACAACCGCGTTGGAAATCTGGAATGACACCGCCGGGCAAGTGGATATGGTTGTAGCCGGACTGGGCACTGGCGGCACGGCCTCAGGAATTGCGCACGGCCTCAAGAAACACAACAAGGCGATCAAGGTCTTTGGTGTAGAACCACGGGAAAGCGCCGTTCTACATGGTGATGAACCTGGCCCCCACGGTATTCAGGGTATTGGCCCCGGATTCCAGCCGGATACGCTGGATCTGCGGGCACTGGATAGCGTGATTGAGGTTTCAGAGCAGGAATCGCTGACAACAGCCCGTCTTTGTGCCGCCGTCGAAGGCATTCCCATCGGAATTTCCTCTGGCGCCGCACTCTATGCTGGCATGACTTTGGCCAAGAAAACCGCCAATCGCGGCAAGACGATCGTTGTTATCGCCCCGTCTTTTGCGGAGCGTTATCTCTCCACACAGCTTTTCGACGGACTGGCCTAAAAACGTTCAATAAAATAACTTTATAATATAGTTATTTTATTTAACTCTGATTTATGTTCGTTATTAATCCAGATCACAAATTCTGATCGGGAATTGTCTCCCGGTCAGGTTTCTGGAGGCTTTGGGCATGAACCTTTTCTCTGGCCGCGCAACTGCTCTGGACCTAGCAGCGAGTGCTCGAGCGCTTTCCTTTCAGCACTCGTCTGAAGAGACGGTTCTTGCCGCCGAATTTCATCACATCAAAACACAGTTCACGCCTTTGCTTGTGCCAGGGCTTTTCGGTTCCGGACAGCACCACTGGCAGACCCGATGGGAAACTGCTTTTGGCCTGCCTCGCCTGCATCAGGCAGACTGGGAAAATCCAACACCGGAAGAGTGGGACGCTGCACTGACGCAGGCCATTCAGCAGGCAGAAAAACCTGTCCTTCTGATCGCCCATAGCCTCGGTGCGGTCCTGACCATGCGGTGGCTCGCACAGCATGAGTCATCCAATGTCGCTGGTGCGTTCCTCGTTGCGCCAGCGGATATTGAGCATACGACGCACCCGGAAGCATCCCGCATCAACGCGTTTGCTCCACTTTCAGAGGCTCCCTCTCCGGTTCCCGTCGCCATGATGGCCAGCCGGAACGATCAGTGGCTTTCCAACGATCGTGCCCGGCTACTGGCACAACGGTGGCAAGCTGAATTTACGGATGCCGGTCTGACAGGACATGTGGGGAGTAATGATTTTCTGGGGCTCTGGAGCCATGGCGCCAGAACCCTTATCTCCTTTGTTCAACGCCGCCTCACGACACCAGCTCAGTGAGAGTGTGGTTTCCAGCGGTTCAGAAGCAGAGAATTACTTACGACCGAGACTGAGCTCATGGCCATGGCTGCACCCGCGACAATCGGGTTCAGCATGCCCAATGCGGCCAGTGGCAGACCCAGAACGTTATAGATAAAGGCAAAGAACAAATTCTGCCGGATCTTCGAAAGCGTAGCCTTAGATAGGGAAATGGCATCCAGAACGGCCGCCAATTCACTCTTCATAAGCACGACATCTGCCGTATCCAACGCAACGGCAGAACCGGCCCCGACAGCAAAACCCACGTCCGCTGCTGCCAGGGCCGGTGCATCATTGATGCCATCCCCAACCATCCCCACAACGGCACCTTGAGCACGATATTTCGTCACGCTTTCAGCCTTGTGCTGCGGTAAAACGCCAGCGAGGTAATCATCCACGCCAACCTGCCGCGCAACAACAGCTGCGGCACGCTCATTATCGCCCGTCAGCATGACAACCTTGATTCCACGCGCTTTCAGTGCGGTGACCGTTGAAATGGCATCCGGGCGAAGACCATCCCCCAACGCGACGATGCCAAGCAGGTGTCCTCCCGTGGCGACCGCAATTACGGTCTGCCCTTCATTTTCGAGCGCCGCCACCGGAAGAGCATCCAGGCTGTAGCCGGCCTGCGTGAGATAGCGCGGAGATCCGAGCAAGGCTGCCTCTCCGTCAATCTGGGCCTCAACGCCCAGACCTGGGATGGCCTTGAACCCATCCACACTCAAAATCGTCGCATGGTGAGCTGATGCATAGTCCACAATAGCCCGAGCCAGAGGATGCTCGGAATTCTGCTCCAGAGAGGTGGCTACGGCCAGCAGACGGTCGGCCGAAACCCCGTCAGCAGGATGCAAACTGGCGACGGTCGGGCGACCTTGCGTCAGGGTTCCAGTCTTATCGAGAATGATTGTCGTAAGTTTCTCGGCTTGTTCCAGCGCATCTGCATTCCGGAACAGAATGCCATTCTGGGCCCCTCGCCCTGTCCCGACCATGATGGCCGTCGGTGTAGCCAGACCAAGCGAGCAGGGACAGGCAATGACGAGAACAGAAACCGCTGAAATCAGGCTCCATGTCATGGAACCTGTGACCAGCCATCCGATCAGGAAAGTCGCGACAGCGAATGCGACAACGGCGGGAACAAAGATACCGGAAACACGGTCTGCCAGTCTCTGGACATTTGCTTTCGATCCCTGCGCCTGCTCGACCATGCGAACAATCCGCGCCAGAGCGGTATCCGAGCCAACACCTGTTGCCTTCACCCGAAGCATACCGTTCGCGTTGATCGTCCCGCCGAAAACTTCACTCCCGGCCTGCTTCAGAACCGGTACGCTTTCGCCCGTCAGCATGGCTTCGTTCACATCGGAAGCACCATCCAGCACTTTGCCATCCACCGGGACACTCTCGCCCGGCCGGACGACAAAGATGTCTCCGGTGTGCATATCAGCTACCGCACGATCAACCAGAACACCGTCCCGCTCGACATGTGCGGTTTGCGGCTGAAGCTGCAACAGGCTTTCAATTCCCGCGCTAGTACGCACTTTGGCGCGCGTTTCCATCAGCTTGCCGAGTGAAATCAGAGTGATGATTGCACCGCTGGCTTCAAAATAAACTGGCTGGGGCAAGTGCAGGATCGCGACGACGGCACTAAACAGATACGCGATGCTCGTTCCCAGAACGACCAGCACATCCATGTTCGCCGATCCGCCCCGAACTGCATTCCAGGCCCGGCGATAAAGATGAGCGCCACAGACGAACTGAACCAGCGTCGCACTTACAAACTGAACAGCAAGCGGGACTGTCTCCATACGCCCCAGCAACATTCCGAACATTTCAATGAAAAGCGGTAGTGCAAGTACGAATGTCAGCAGAAAGCGGTTTCGCTCCCGACGCCACACAGCCTCACGCTTTGCCTTCGGATCTTCGCGCTTGCCTTCATCCAAACGGGATACCCCAAATCCAGCCTTGGTGATTTTGGTCGCAAGATCGTCTGGTGTCACAATACCTGGAACATAAGTGACATGCGCACGCTCGGCAGCGTAATTTACGCTTCCCTGCACAGACGGCATCCGGTTCAGGACCTTTTCAATCCGCGCAGCGCAGGCAGCACAGGTCATGCCCGTAATTGCGAAGTCCACACCCTGCTCATCCACCGAGAAACCGGCTTTGCGCACTGCGGCAATAACGTCCCCGACTGTGGTGCCTGAGCCTTCCAGCTCGACCTGCGCACGCTCAGACGCAAAATTGACAGCTGCCTGAACACCATCCTTACGATTCAGAACTTTCTCGATCCGCGCAGCGCAGGCCGCACAGGTCATTCCACCAACTGGAAAACTGACCGTTTGTGACATCTGGGACTCTCCTGAGCGGACGGAATTCGCGAAGCCACAGGCTCCAAAACAAAGGGGGATGATATACCCCCATATGGTATTATAAAAGACGCTGAACAGTTACGCTTTTTTCGCGAAGAATCATTTCCTGGCCATGAAATGCTTTGAGGGCTGCGTGATGCGCAACACTGATGAGGGTGATGTGAGGCAGGCGTTCAAGGAGGCGAGCATAAAGATCAGCCTCGTTCTTCTCATCCAGAGCAGACGTTGCTTCATCGAGGAACAGCGTGGACGGTCGTGCAAGAAAAACCCGAGCAAATGCCAGTCGTTGCTGCTCTCCCGGAGATAACACGTCTCCCCAGGCCGCTTCATTCTCCAGGTCTGGCATAAGGAACCCCAGATTTACCGCCAGAAGCGCCTCTTCACAGGCTTCACGGGCATACCGATCCGGGGTTGCCGGATAGCTAAGGGCCTGAAGCAAAGAGCCAGTCGGAACATAACTGCGCTGAGGCAGGAACATGGCATCGCGCATGTTGAAAGAAATATGCCCCGTCCCCTGCGTCCACAGTCCGGCGAGGGCCCGTAGCATGGTGCTCTTCCCTGCCCCGGATGGCCCGCTAATGAACCATCGCTCTCCCGCAGGAATATGGAGGCTTCCTATATCCGCGATGCGAGAGCCATCAGAGCGATCCAGAGACAGAGCTTTGATTCCAATCCCATCGGCATCTGTCGGCTCCCGCACGATACCACCCGCCGGAAGGCTCACGACAACACGCTCAAACTCCCCCAGACGCTGAAGGATGGAGCGAAGCGTTGCCAGATCCGTGTAATTTTCGATGAACCATTGCAGGCTTCGGCGCACATTCATGAATGCTGAATTGATTCGCGAATACAGACCAAACGTCAGAGCATGGGCCAGCAGCTTCGGCACAAGCAGCGCCCACAAAACGATATTAACGCCACCCGTATAGAGTTCGACCACAGTATTCGCGCGCCACGTATAGGTCATGACGCTGCGCCAGTTTTTGGCAATACGGTTCAGGCATTCGGACAAACGGAAGTGCTCCGCAGCCTCCCCACCATAGAACGCGATCTGTTCCGCGTTGCGGCGAACATCCAGCAAGGTCGCGCGTAAATCAGCATCGTAATGCTGCTGACGATAATTAGCGCTGACAAGGGGGCCACCTGCTTTTTCAAGCACGAACGAGACCAGAAGAATGGAAATCGTCGTTCCGAAAAACATGTATCCGGGGATGACGATGTGCCAACCATGCCAGACAAATGAGAGCGTTCCACCGATCGTCCAAAGCACAACCGCAAAGGACAAAAAGGTTGTGACAGCCTGAATGGCTTCCAGCCCAAGGCGGAGCGTCCAGACGGTCATCTGGGCCAGATCATCGGCAATACGCTGATCCGGGTTATCAGCCCGGTTCTGACCATGTTCCAGATGATAATACGCGTCATCGGAGAGGTATTTGCGCAGATAAACCCGTGTATTCCACAGGCGCCAGCGCATGGAGAGCACCTGTGTCATATATTGCTGGATGACTCTCATTCCTGCGCTAAGCGACGTCATCAGAATATAAATGGGCAGTAACGCAATGCAGGCTGCAACACGGTACGCGAACATCGTGTCAAAAAAGGTCTGATCCCATTTCCCAAACCACACTGCGACCTGAACATCCAGGAAGGATAAGCCGATAATACTGCCCAGAAGGCCCAGCGCCTTCCAGCGATCTTCCGACCGCCAGTAGGGGAGCAGAACCTTCCAGTCAGAAAGAGAATGTGGAGGTGTCGGGGGTTCAGTATGTGCCACGAAGTGTTGCCATGAAACTGCGGGGAGCGGCTGGGAAGTTAAACTGCCAGACGCCGCTGGCACGTTCGTAATAATAGCGGTCTGTCAGATTATAGGCGTTCAACTGAAGTTTGAGATGCTTGTTGAACCGGTATCCAATGACGCTGTCGAGCGTCATGTAACCGCCCTGAACTGTCGTGGCATAACTGCCCCGAAGATTGCTGTATGCGTCCAGCCCGACGCCAAAGTTCAGTCCCTTCAGACGACCTTGCTGCACATTGTAATGCACCCAGGACTTGAACATGTGATGCGGTGAGAAAACACCCCCGAAGTCTGAAACTTTCGGGTTGGAAACCTTGGTATCCAGATATGTGTATCCGATGGAGACATCCAGTCCCGGCAGGATCTGGCCGTCCACCTGCGCTTCCCAGCCTTGCCGACGGATTGGGCCGGTCGTGATGTAAAAGCTGGTGTGATCCGGGTCCTGTACAGGCTGGTTCACACTCTCCATACGAAACAGGGCTGTGGATATGTTGAGGCGCCCGTGGAAGTACTCGCCTTTAAAACCAGTTTCAACCTGATTGCCCTGCTGCGGCGTCAAACCTTCTCCGTTGAAGGTCAGCCGCCCCACAGAAGGTGTGAAGATGCTGGCATAGCTGGCGTACCAGGAGAGGTTGGGCGTGATCTGATACACCGTGCCGAGATAAGGCGTCAGTTGGCCATGAATATTCGCCGTGGTTTTCCATGGGCTTTCCGGAGACGGACTGCCATCCCGCGTCTTTTCGGAAAAGCGTGACACCCGGCCGCCAAGAATCAGCGAAAGATGATGGATCAGCTCAAGGCGTAGCTGACCATAGAATCCCCACTGATAAGCATTGTCGTCTGTGCTCTCAGCTCCCTCCGCCGGGTTATAGGTAATACTGCCTGCGGCCGGTTTCTTTACGACCGCCGTATTGTTAATGCTGACATCAGAGTAGAGCGCGTCTGAATTTACAGCTCCGTAGGCAACATGTGTGTTGTAGGCGTTATAATTAAAGCCCAGCAGCAAATGATGCGTCCGGTGCAGAAGGCGGAAGCTGCCTGTTGCGTAGATGTCCGCAGATCTGGAGGTGTTTGTGCCCCGGTATGGAAAGTTTCCAGCGTCCTTGTAGGTCAGGCGCCCTGTCTGGGTATCAATGTTGGTCCACGGCTCATTATAAAGCGTGTTGTAGCTTTGGTCGTAGAATGTCCCACGTGCTGTGACGCTCCAGTCGCCCCAGAGCTTCTGCGTCAACGAGGCGATCGTCTGCTGGGTCATGTAATTGCTGTAGCCCCACGGTGGCGTGGGGTTCGCATCCCGCCCGCCATACCAGAGCGTCCGCGTGGTCGTGACGGGGAGCCCGTAATAGGGTGCATCAATATTCTGCTTCTGGGCCGCATGAGACACAAGGAATGTGGTGGACGGTGTAATGTCCCATTCCAAAGCGCCATAAGCCTGCCACATCCGATTATGGGCATACTTGTAGAAGTAGTCGTTATCCTGAAAGACGTCGGCCGTACGGAACCGTAGCGTTTTGGAGCGATTGAGCGGAACGGTCAGATCAACATCGGCGCGATAATTATTGAAGCTACCAACGGAGGCACTTCCGCTTGCAGCAAAATCCTTGCCGGGCTTTTTTGTCACCTGATTGACAACGCCGCCAGCTCCGCCAGCGCCCTGCAACAACCCGGCCGATCCGCGCATAACCTCGATCCTGTCAAACATGGACAGGTCAAAACTCGCATTGTTCAGCGTTCCAGCAGCGTTCGGTGTATTATCGATGGACGTCGTGAGTTGATAACCACGTGAATAGAAATTACTGTTGGCGGTAGAACCGGGAAGAACGCGGATACCGTTAATCTGCCGCATGGCGTCCGTCATCGTCAGCATGTTGGAATCTTCCATGCGCTGCTGTGTGATGACAGAAATGGAGTGCGGAATATCCTTCAATGCGACGAGCGTTTTACCCCATGCCTCTACGGCGGGTGCGGTATAGGAGCGTGGCGTTCCATAAACACGCAGGTTCTCTGTTCCGCCGTCTACGGTCGAGGCCAGATCGGGGCTTTGGGCCACGGGTACTGTAGCAATAGCTGCTGTAGTTTCTGGAGAAACCATCGGCTTCCCGCAGACCTGCCGTCCCCCCGCATCTTTGTGCTGAATGCGGCAATGAGACATTTTCTGGCGTGTTTTCTCTCCGCGTTCAGCAGCCTGAGCATCAGGAGCGGAGCCCATCAGGACAGTCCCACAAAGAAGGGCAGACCCGGAGACCGAGAACTTCAGGAAACGTCTGGATGCGTCAATGCCGTGATGTGTCATAAAACCTGCCCAGAAAAAATAACTCTGCCGCACAATTTGTTTCGATTTGACAATATAACGCTGCAGCATGACACCCGGACTGGTTTCACAGATTGAACCGGGTGTTGTGTACCGTGCGCCTCTCTGAATGAGAAGGCGAAGCGCGTTAGGAAACCAGGTCGAACCCTGTTTCTTCAACAGTTTCGGCCAGCCCCGCAGGAGTTGCCACGTCGGGATCGTACACCACCGTAACCTGTCCGCCAGCCAGTACGACTGTAACCGACGAGACGCCGCTCACGTGTTCCAGCGCCTCGCGCAGACGCTTTGCACATCCTTCGCAGGACATTCCTTCCACTTTGAGATGTGCTGTCTGCGTCATGGTCATTTTCCTTCTGGCTTACTCAGTATCCTTGGAATACTGCGATTCTTTCATACCCCTGTTGGGTATATGTTTTTCTCCTATGCGGTTTCCGGGCGGTTTTGAAATTAAAATCGTTAATATAACGTATTAAATAATGTGTACGGATGGGGGGTATCCAAGAGAAATCCTGTCTCCCTGCTTTTTGTGTGTGCTCTGTGGGTGAAATCTCTCTTCCATTCATTCCCTGCCTGGGTATAGGGTCATTGCAGGAGGCAGGCGAAAGGACATCCAGACGCCTGTGGAAGACAGGGATCTGTGATGCTCAAAACGCATACCCGGACATGGCTTGGCATCATTGCCTGCCTGCTGATGCAGGTGGGACTGATGGCTGGTGCCTTTCCGGCGCATGCAGCATCACGGGCACACGCCATGGCCATGACGCACTGCGTATCCATGACTCACAAGACGACTGATGCCTGCGACAAGCACAGTATGCCGGGCCTCGGAACTCCCACTCTCCATGATCATCATCACGCGGGGCATGGACAGGGCTGCTGCCACATCCATTCTGTGTCGGCTGAGCCTCTCTTGACGCTTGCGAACACACCCTCGTTGTCGGCGCATCCTGCGATTGCCAGACGCTTTGCCAAAACAGGCCACACATCGCTGTCTGGAACAGACTGGATTCCGACACCCCCTCCCCCCAAACAGCTGATTTCCTGAAACGACCCGATCCGCAGCTTTGCTGCGGCTGGAGTGTGCATCCGTGCGCTCCGGTTTTCCTGCACCGTTTCCCGGTTTTCAGCTGATGCCTAATTCATTCGACCCCATACGCCCCCTGACGCGGCGGCGTTTTGTTACGAGCCTCGGTGCGGGAGCCTGCCTGGGCGCCCTGCCTCACAAAGCACAAGCGAGCACTCGCACGTCTACAGGCCTTCTGCCTTCAACCCCTTCCAATATCTGGGATCTGAAGGTCAGCCGAACGCATATTTCTCTCGATGGAAAATCCATGCACGCCCCTAATATTGGTGGAACAGTGCCTGGCCCCATCCTGCGCTGGAAACAGGGCGAAACCGTCACACTGAACGTCTCAAACGCGCTGGATGAAACAACGTCGATCCATTGGCACGGCATCCGCGTCCCGTCCAATATGGATGGCGTGCCGGGCCTGAGCTTTGCGGGCATCCCACCGGGCGAGACTTTCAGCTATCGCTTTCGCCTGCATCAGAGCGGCACATACTGGTATCACAGCCATTCCAACATGCAGGAAGCGATGGGACTGTATGGCGCCATCGTCATTGACCCCATTCGTCCTGATCCGAATGCCTGCGACCGGGATTATGTCATCTTTCTGGGAGAATGGACGGATGTCATGCCCCATGACATCGTCAGCAATCTCAAAATGCAGGATGACTATTACGTCTTCCGTCAACGCACGGCCGCATCCTTTCCCAAAGAAGCCCGTGACGCAGGGAGCGCCATGGCCGCTCTGAAGGATCGGCTTGCCTGGTCCCGGATGAACATGGCCGCAACCGATATCGCGGATGTTTCAGGCGCTATCTACACCTATACATTGAACGGCAACGCGCCAGACATGAACTGGAACGGCCTGTTCCGCCCAGGCGAGCGTGTGCGTCTGCGCTTCATCAATGGCGCCACCATGACGCTGTTTGACGTGCGGATTCCCGGGCTCGAAATGCTCGTCGTTCAGGCGGACGGCAACGATGTGGAACCAGTTCCGGTTGATGAATTCCGCATCGGCGTGGCGGAGACATATGACGTCATCGTTCAGCCCAAGGAAGACCGGGCCTATACGATCTTTGCTCAAAGCGAAGACCGAACAGGCTTTGCCCGCGGCACACTGGCGCCTCGCTCGGGCATGCGTGGACTGATTCCGCCCATGGATCCACGCCCCGTCCGCACCATGGTCGACATGGGTATGGGCAACATGAAGCCGGGAGAGAGCATGGACCACATGGCGATGCCCGGAATGGACCACGGCACGGACATGAAGAACATGCCTGGAATGGATATGTCTCACATGGACATGAGCCATATGGGTCATATGTCCATGCCAAAAATGGAAATCGACGATCCTGGGTCGCCGCCGATTAATGTCGAAAACCAGAACGTCGCGATAATGCCGATTGATCGGACAAACAGCCCAGGGGATGGACTGGAAAACAATGGGCGACGCGTCCTGAACTACGGGCAGCTTCGCGCGACACGACCGGGCGCAGACCGCAGGCCTCCATCACGGGAGATTATCCTGCATCTGACGGGAAACATGGATCGTTATATCTGGGGCTTTAATGGCCGAAAATTCTCAGAGTCCGGACCAATCCGCCTCAAAAAAGGAGAGCGTGTCCGCTTCACACTGATCAATGACACCATGATGGAACACCCGATCCATCTGCATGGCCTGTGGAGTGAACTGGAAAACGGACAAGGCGATTATCGCCCTTACAAGCACACCATCATTTCACAACCGGGATCTCGCATGAGCTATCTCGTGACGGCAGATATTCCCGGCATGTGGGCCTATCACTGTCATCTGCTCTATCACATGGATCTGGGCATGTTCCGCACCGTGGTGGTGTCATGAAAGCCGCCTGGGCAGCAACCATGCTTCTGGCTGGAACCGGTATGGCTTATGCCGAAGACACCACGCAGTATCATGCCGCGGATGCTCCGGTTCCGGGCGCGGTCACGCATCTTGGCAACATCATGCCCGTGATGATGGACCAGAGCAGCTGGTTCCATGGCATTCTGGAGCAGGCAGAAGGGCGCTATGCCCCCGCCGGCACTGATTTCCGCTGGGACGGTGAAGTCTGGTACGGCACGGATTATGACCGACTCTGGATCAAGTCTGAAGGCACGCTTGAGAAAGGGCACCTGAGCGATGGCCAGCAGGATATTCTCTACAGCCGTGCCATTTCCACATACTGGAACCTTCAGGGCGGCGTGCGTGTTGACTTGGATGATGGCCCGACCCGGACGTGGGGGGCCTTCGGTATTCAAGGGCTGGCCTTATACCAGTTCGAGTTTCAGGCCACAGGGTATGTCAGTGATCGTGGGCGCTTTGGTGCCCGCGTCGAGGGATCATACGACTTCCTATTGACCAATCGCCTTATTCTCCAGCCTCAGGCGGAGTTCAATCTCTATACGAAGTCTGATCCAGCCCGACAGGCAGGCGCAGGCCTGTCAGACATCGATGCCGGGCTCAGGCTTCGTTACGAGCTATGGCGAAAATTCGCGCCTTATGTGGGCGTCACATATTCCGGCCATCTGACACAGGCCCGCAGGATCGTACGGGATCAGGGCGAGAAGCCCGGCTCGGTACGCTTCAGCCTCGGTATCAGAAGCTGGTTCTGATCTTCAATTTTCAGGAATTCTCATAATGAAAAAAGCTCTTCTCGCTGCTTCCGCCCTTCTGTTCGCCACAGTGGCATATGCTGCCCCCACCCAGACACCCGCACCCAAGGCGCCTGTGGCCGTAAAGGCAGACCCTCTGGCAGGCCTGACCATGGATCAGCAGATGGAACTCTGCGAGCACCTTGAAACTCTTAAGACGCAGAGCAAACCCTTAACTCCGAAGATGCAGCAGCAGCTCAAGGCCTGTCAGGCGATGAGCATGGACGCTCCTTCTGACACAGCCCCGGACGCGACACAGGACCGCTAAATCCACCGATGGAAAAGAGGAGGCGTCAGCGCATCATCCGGCGCACGACCTGCAAAAGCTCGTCAATCGCCTCTTCGCCACCGTCCGTCTGCACGGCTTTCCTGACACAACCATTAGCGTGCGTGGACAGGATCTGGATGGAAACACCGTCCAACGCAGATTTGATGGCGGAGATCTGTGTGAGAATATCAACGCAGTAACGGTCATCCTGAACCATGTTCAGGATACCACCAACCTGACCCTCGATCCGACGGATGCGGTTCAGAAGTGCCTTCTTCTGAGGTTGCTCAACGCGCTTCTCACCGGGTGTCTCACTGGTGGCACAATGCACACAGCCGTCTGCCGGAATCTCGTCTTCTCTCGTCATACTCTTCATAGGTCACGGCTCCTCTGCGGTCATGCGAAGGCGTTCATAGCATCTCCACGCTCATTCCGACCATTCAGCCCTATCAGACGGGCTCTTTCTGGCGTTCTTGAGGCGGCCCACAGGATATCACGCAAGAAAAATCCTGAGGCACACAGTCAATAAGTAAACTGTGGATGCAAATAATTCTCATCTCTCTCTTTTCGCTCCCGCCGGATGAGCCTATCTAGGGAAACGGCCAGCACGCCCAAGGGAGAGCTGGGAGGCACTGGGATAAGAAACTGATGTGGTATCTGAATACACTCTCCAAAGGAGATCATGCCATTATTGATCGGGTCGAAGAGCTGACACTGGCAGACCCCATTTCTGCCCGCCTAGGCGAACTTGGCTTTGTTCCGGGCGAAAGAGTGGAGATTGTGGCGACCGGTCCAATCGGCGCAGACCCTATTGCTGTTAGTCTTGGCACGTCCCGTTTTGCGCTCCGCAAAGGAGAAGCAGCGCGTATTGTTCTGCGCCGCCCAGTCTGACCATCATAATGACGTCTCCCGCCTCGCCGTCTCCTACGACTCATGTGTTACAGACTGCCCTTGTTGGAAACCCGAACTGCGGCAAGACTTCGCTTTTCAACCAGCTGACCGGAAGCCGTCAGAAAGTAGCGAACTACGCTGGCGTTACTGTCGAGCGAAAAGAAGGCTTTTTCTCCACGCCGCTAGGTCGCCCGATCCGCGTTCTAGATCTTCCTGGGGCTTACAGTCTGGCATCTACGAGCCCGGATGAGGATGTCACGCGCGATGTCTGTCTGGGACAGCACCGTACTGAAAAACGTCCTGAACTTCTGATCAGCGTTATTTCTGCAACCAATCTTCGGCTGCATCTGCGCTTTCTGCTCGAACTTCGTCAGCTTGAAGTCCCCGTCATCGTTGCGCTCAACATGATGGATGAAGCCAAGCGCAATGGCATGACCATTGATATTGCCGGGCTTGAGCAAGAACTCGGCATGCCGATTGTGCCTGTCATCAGCCTGAACAGGCAGGGTGTTCAGCCTTTATTGGAAGCTTTGGACCGCCCTCTTCCACCCCCGCCAAAAGCGCTTTCCCCGGACGCGGACCTTCATGCCGAAGTCCGACGTCTGCTTCAGGCTTATGTTACGGATCGCTCTGCTGGCCATGCCCGATTAGTTGATCGACTGGATCGCTGGTTCCTGCATCCTGTCTGGGGCCCAGTCATTCTGTTGGTCGTGCTGTTCGTGATGTTCCAGACAGTCTTTGCATGGGCACAACCTCTCATGGATGCTCTGGGAAGTGGCATTACCATGCTTGGGGAGTTCATTCTCAGGCCGCTGCCTGACGGTGTCTTGCGGAGCTTACTGGCTGATGGCGTTATCGCAGGCGCAGGAACAGTCATTGTTTTCCTCCCGCAAATTCTGATTCTCTTCCTGTGGATTCTGGCCTTGGAAGAGTCTGGATATCTGCCGCGTGCGGCATTCCTTCTGGACCGTGTCATGGCTTTGGCCGGACTGAGTGGCCGGTCTTTCATCCCGCTTCTCTCCAGCTTTGCCTGCGCCATTCCCGGCATTATGGCCGCACGCACCATTCAGAATCCCCGGGATCGGCTGGTCACGATCCTGATTGCTCCACTCATGACGTGCTCCGCCCGTCTGCCAGTTTATACGCTGCTAATTGGCGCATTCATCCCGCACAAAACAGTTCTTGGGATTTTTGGAATTCAGGGTCTGGTTCTGTTTGGGCTCTATGCGCTGGCAATCGTCAGCGGCATCATCGCCGCGCGCATCATGACGCGTGGCGTCAAATCAGAAGAACATCCACTCCTTCTGGAGCTCCCGCCGTATCGGCGCCCTAATCTCAAGAGCCTAGCGCTCGGTCTGTGGCAGCGTGCCGTGATGTTCCTGTCACGGGTTGGTACGATCATTGTATCGCTGAATGTCCTGCTCTGGGGCCTATCTAGTTTCCCGCTTCCCCCCGCCGGTGCGACTGGTGCGGCTATTGACTACAGCCTTGCGGGCCGGATTGGGCACCTGATGCTGCCGATTTTTGCTCCCATCGGTTTCAACTGGCAGATCTGCGTTTCCCTGATTCCCGGCCTCGCTGCACGTGAAGTCGCCGTCAGCGCGCTGGCGACAGTCTATGCACTCGGGGTGAGTGAAGACGCTGCATCCGCGAAGCTTCTGCCACTGCTTTCCAGCCAATGGAGCATTGCTACCGCTCTCTCGCTGCTCGCGTGGTATGTTTATGCCCCGCAATGCATCTCGACTCTGGCTGTCATGCGACGGGAAACCCGGTCCATGAAAGTCGTTCTGGGAGCAACAGCCTATCTTTTTGGTTTGGCCTATGTCGCAGCCTTCATCGTCTATCACGTCGCCAGGGCTGTCACAGGAGACGCATGATGATTGAAACAATCGTTGCCATTCTAATGGTCAGTATCGCAGCACTCTACTGGTTTGCACGTCTCTTTCCAGTGAGTTGGGGGCGCCTGAAAAATGCGTGCGGGTTACAATCTCACACCCCTATGGTTATCCCCTCAAAAGGATGCAGCAGTTGCAAAGCTTGCAGTGGGAAAACAGGGGGATGTCACTGAGGGTGCCTCCCTTAGATTTCAGCAACATTGCTCCATGTTCAAGTCTGTGATTTCCAAATCTTTAGACAAACCGGACCTTTGTATTCCCTACAAAACACACGTACAAAACTCTGACCGCCCCCAGCTCAGAGTAAAATTTCTTGTGCAAATTCAGTTTTCTACCGAGCTCAGTCTTTAGTCGGGTAAAAGCTTATATATTTCCGCTTCTTCTTGGATTTACTCTGGCTTTATGGACGTTTCCTCTTCCCTTAACATCTGGGAAGCTTCCTCCTGTGACTCAGGCACCCCGAGGAGACGTCATCCAGCACATGATCGGGCAAGCCTACTTCCTGAGGGAGGACTGGCATTTGCCTCTCCTTGTTGCAGATCGTCTGGTGGCTCCCGCTGGCACCAATATTGCCATGACAGACAGCATCCCGCTCGAGGCTCTGTTTCTTAAAGCACTGCATATTTTCTTTCCCGGAATGCAGCAGGGCATAACGTTCTTTCTGGCATTATGCTGGTGCCTTCAGCCCATCTGCGCTGTGTTCGCACTGCGGTCGATGGGAGAGAAACATCTACTTCCTGCAATAACCGTTAGTTTACTCAGTGCTTGCTTCCCAACGTTCTTGGCCAGAACTAGCCACACCGCCCTTTGCGCCCACTGGATTCTTCTTCTCGCCATAGGGCTGTATTTCAGGGCTGTTCAGCCGCAAGCCTCCTACAAGCCTACGTGGACTCTGGCGGCGCTAACAAGTTTGACCCTTCTAGTGCATCCCTATCTGATGGTGATGGTAGGTGCGCTTCTGGGTGCAATTCCATTATCAATTTTCTTCAGAGAAAAACGCTGGAAAGCATGTAGGTCCAGCGCAGCTGCAACCTTGGCAGCTGGAGCAAGTATTCTGCTGACAGGAAAAGTTTTGAGCTACTGGGGTGGCGTCAGCGGAGGGGGCTATGGAATCTACTCCATGAACCTCGCATCACCGTTCTGGCCGGCCCGGTCCAGCCTGTTCTTGCAGGCTACACAAGCACAAGCTGATGCCACGGGGGGCCAATACGAGGGATATCAGTATCTCGGAGCAGGCCTTCTCTTTCTTCTGGTCATGCTTTTTTGTCGCAAAAAGGGATGGGCCCTTTTCCGTCGGAGCATGATCCGAAATATTGGCCTCTTGCTTGCCTGCTTGGCTCTGACAGTCATTGCCCTCTCCAATAAAATATATTTCTTTCACACTTTGCTCTTCCAGACGCACATCATGATTCCTGGCGCTGAACAAATGCGCTCATCAGGACGTATGTTTTGGCCAGTCGCTTATGTCATTCTCCTTGGAGCAGTCTGGGGCGTCTGCAAGGTATGGCCGCGGGGGGCGCCTGCCCTCCTCAGTCTGGCTGCTATTTTGCAATGGGTCGACACACGCGATTTACGTCAGTCTGACCGCATGGCTGAGGCTCAGTTGCTAAGCCCTCCATTAGCCACTGATAGTCATTTGTTTGAAATAATGCATGCCTTTGAGCATGTTGAAATTTATCCTCGCCTTGAATGTGATGCCACAAGACTTGAAGAGGATATGCCGCTTATCTATGCAGCCGCTTATCAGAATGCATCCGTCAACACGATGTATACGGCTCGTTCACTCCCGGAAGGCGCATGCCATCTCGCCCAAGAAAATCCCCATTATCTCGACGATAAAACCCTTATCATTCTTAATGGCCCGCACCGCTTGGCAAATGCATCCTCTTGGATTGACCGTACACAAGCCAATTGCGGAGTAGTGAAAACTCTCATCCTCTGCGCCAAAAAAAATCTAAATTTACCCTCTGTACCGCCCTCAACACCACTGCCTCTCAATCAGACAATTTTCACGTCATCAAATTCCCCGCTCCACGCAGAGCTTCTGGAAACCGGTTGGTCTGGGTCGGAGGATTGGGGAACATGGAATGAAGGATACCAAGCCTTTCTGTTTCTTCCCGTACCTAAAAACACAAAAACGGCTACAGTGATTCTGAAGTTACAGGCGGCACCAGGAGAAACGAAAAAATTAAAAGTGTCCTTACATGACCAAATTTTAGCTGAGTGGTCTGTATCCCCAGAAAAATCAGAATATCTTGTAACAATTCCCACACTTTCTACCGAAAATATTCACCTGAAACTGGATATTGATCACCCAGTACATTTGCCGACAGATCCACGTTTTTTAGGAATTGGGATTTTAAGCGTAAAAATATTAACCCCAAACTAAAGAAATAATATCAGTTATAGGTTTTTCTCAAAACATAAATAGGACGTTGCTTAGTCTCCATATAGATGCGCCCTATATATTCTCCCAACATCCCAATGCTGATAATTTGAACGCTACTAAAAAGAGTAATAGCGGCAAAAAGAGATGCATATCCTGGGACTGGATTACCCCAGAGAATTGTACGAATTATTATAAATAAACCATACACGAGAGCACATAAAGCTCCCATTGTTCCAAGATAAGTCCAAAGACGTATGGGGATAGTTGAAAAGCTCGTGAAGCCCTCTAATGCAAAATTCCAAAGTGAAAAACCCGAGAACTTTGTCGTTCCGGCGGAGCGAGGCAACCGAGCATAATCAACAGTAACGGTGCGAAAACCTACCCAAGCAAATAGACCTTTCATAAATCTCTGCCGCTCCGGAAGCCGTTTGAGCGCATCCACGACACATCTGTCCATTAAACGAAAATCTCCAACATTTTCAGGGATCTGAATGTGTGAGATTTTACTGTGAAGCTCGTAGAACCAAGCCGCTGTCTTCCGCTTCAGAGTGCTATCTGTGGAACGATCAACACGTCGCCCCAATACAACCTCAGCCCCTTCGCGCCAAGCTTTCACCATCTGAAAGATCACCTCAGGAGGATCCTGCAGGTCCGCATCAATGATAACAACAGCATCACTGTCTGCGGCGTCCAACCCGGCTGTTAATGCTGCTTCTTTACCAAAATTTCGAGATAGTTCGAGAATTCGAAATCTAGGATCTCTCTGTGAGAGATCTAATAATTGAGCGAGTGTCGCATCACTACTTCCGTCATCAATACAGACGATCTTCCACCCTATTTCGGGAATTTTTTCTAAAACAGGAATGATCTTGTCTGCAAAAATTGTGATCGCACTTTGTTCATTATAAAATGGAACGATCAAGGAAACAGTCTTCAACACACATTACATCCTTCGAAGTTTCAACAATCTTCAAAAGAGAGGAGATTTTTATTATTCGAATAATAATTCTCTGATAGATTTTATTACATATGTCAATAAAATCTTATACTTATTAGCAGGGGGGGGCACTATTGGTTCATGCTTCTGCTGATGACTATCAGAGTCAACCGATTGGTGGTTCGGGTCTTCGAGTGATTTGTGGTGTGGTTCGGTAGAGCAAAACGCAAAACCCCCGCTGTCTCGATGAGATAGCGGGGGTTTAAAACTGTAAGTGGTTGCGGGGGAAGACAACCAACGATACTTGCGATTGGTGAACCGCGAGATACCCCGTCTCGCCGCATGACAGAGTGATCATGCCAGCGCGCATGGACATATCCAACTGGAATCCTTGTCATAGGCAATCCGCCTCATATATGATCCCATAATACGGGCAATATATGAGGCATATGTGTCATGTCTGAGACCACGTTCCTCTCCGACGCCTTCGATCCGTCCGGACTGATCGCTGCAGAACGACTGAGCAACATGCTGCACATCACGAGGAGCGAACTGGCGGCAACCCTGGGCCTGTCGCGTGATGCGGTCTCCAAAAGCGCCCGTCTCGGCCGCCCCGCCACCCAGGCGAGGCTGCGCGACATGGTCGAGATCCTCAATCGCGTCCGGCCATGGGCGGGCTCAGCCCAACAGGCTTTCGCATGGTACCGGTCACAGCCCCTGCCCTCCTTCGGCGATCAGACTGCCGACGCGCTCGTCCGGGAAGGGCGCGCCGATGCAGTCCGTCGGTATCTGGACCGGATCGCGACCGGCGGATACGCGTGAGGTTCACCGGGCGGGTGTTCCGGGCGCATAATCCCCGTTGGTCTTTTACTCCACTGTCAGGCGACGGTGCGGCGTTTCACGGGGGGCGGTTCAACCCGGTCGGCACCCCGGCCTTGTACACCTCGCTGCGTATGGAGACTGCCTGGCTCGAAGCCCAGCAGGGCTTCCCGTTCAAGCCGCAACCTCTGACCATCTGTGCCTATGATGTCGATAGCGAGCCTGTCCTCGATCTGACTGATCTATCCAGCCTTAACGATCTGGACTTCTCCCCCGCCACCTTGGCCTGCCCCTGGGAAGACCTTGCTGACCAAGGCAACACGCCGCCTTCATGGGAACTGGCAAAGGCACTCATGGCCGACGGAGCGGCTGGCATCATCGTCCCGAGCTTTGCCCCTGGAGCGACAGAACATGACAGAAACCTCGTCTTCTGGGCATGGTCAGACAGTCTACCCTCCCGCGTAACCGTCATTGACGATGAGAGGCGACTGCCCACAACTGCAGCGCCGTGGCCGTAAACTGACTGGAGAGTGAAATGACCGAATAGCGGCTATTCAGCGCCCAGGCCTAACGACCGCTATGACGGCGACTGCCGCCTGTCTGCTCCTGCATCACTGAGCGGACAGGCAGATCAAAGGGGAAGAACGAACCCGCTGCGCGGGATTGGTGCGGTGTGCAGGCTATCACCACGGCGTGAGCGATCTGTTTTGTTTGGAACTCTCCTGATTTGGTCAAGCATTCTGGCTTCTTCCCCCCAGAAGGAGCCGGATGATGACAGAGTCCCTGTGCATTGCTGCAATCAGTCCCCTTCGCCAGCGTCTGCTTGATGACATGGCGGTGCGACGGTTCTCCCGGGAGACGCAGCGCAATTACCTTCGTGATGTTGGCCGTTTCGCCACGTTTCTGGGGCGCTCACCCCATACGGCAACAGCCGAGGATGTGCGCCAGTTTCAGATTGCGCAGAACGCGGCTGGCATGCCGACACCGACCATGAACGCCATCGTGTCCGCGCTGCGGTTTTTCTTCACCCAGACGCTCGACCGCCCCGACCTTGCACGCAGGCTGGTCCGGGTGGCGCAGCCCCGCAACCTGCCCGTCGTGCTGAGCCGCGATGAGGTTGCCCGGTTGCTTAACGCGACCATATGCCTCAAGCATCAGGCCGCCCTGTCGGTTGCCTATGGGGCAGGTCTGCGGGTGGCCGAAGTCGCAGTTCTCAAGATCAGTGATATCGACAGCGAGCGTATGCTGCTCAGGGTCGAGCGGGGCAAAGGGGGACGATATCGCAACGCCATGCTTCCGGCAGATCTTCTGCTCCTGCTACGGGAGTGGTGGAAGGCCGGACGCCAGCAGGGCGTGATGCACCCTCAAGGCTGGCTGTTTCCCGGGCAGGATACCATGAAGCCCATCAGCACACGGCAACTCCATCGCGTGGTTGTCGAGGCAGCACGGGCCGCTGCGATCAGCAGACGTGTGGGGCCTCATACTCTGCGGCACAGCTTTGCCACGCACCTGCTTGAGGATGGTGTCGATGTCCGCGTGATCCAGGTTTTGCTGGGTCATTCCCGTCTGGAGACCACGGCTCTTTATACAAAAGTTGCGACACGGACCGTGCGGGCCGTCATCAGTCCGCTCGACAGGCTGGGCATGCTGACGACCACGCAGGCGAGGCCCGACGGTTGATCCCTGGGCCTCGGTGGGCACCGTCATGTCCGCCTCGCTCGAACTTGGCGATATCTTCAGGGCTGCCGGTCCTGCCTGGCGGGTAGCCCATGCCGGCCGTCTCCCCCTGCAGCAGCTCAAGGTCATGTCGGCGGTCGAACACTGTCGCACGGCAGCCCTTGGTGGCCATGTCGCGGCCTGCGGGGACTGTGGACACTGGCGGATCGCCTATAACAGCTGCCGCAACCGTCACTGTCCGCGCTGTCAGGGAAACGCCGCACGGACATGGCTGGCCGAACGGGAGGCCGATCTCCTGCCGGTCGGGTATTTCCATGTCGTCTTCACCCTGCCGGCGCGGATCGCCGACATCGCGCTCCAGAACAAGGCCGTTCTCTACGCCCTGCTGTTCCAGGTTGCCTCGGAGACGATGATGACGATCGCCGCCGACCCCCGGCATCTGGGCGCGCGCATTGGTATTACCGCCGTTCTGCATAGCTGGGGGTCGGCGCTGACCCACCATCCCCATGTACACATGATCGTACCAGGCGGCGGCCTGTCCCCCGATGGCCAGCGCTGGATTTCATCGCGCCCGGCCTTCCTGCTGCCCGTCCGTGTGCTAGGGAAACTGTTCCGCCGCCTGTTCCTGACCCGGCTGCGCGCACTGTTCGATGCCGACCGGCTGGTCTTTCGGGGGCAGCTTGCCTCTTTGGCAGAGCGTCGTGCCTTTGTGCGATATCTGGCCCCTGTGCGCAGCAGACGCTGGGTCGTCTACGCTAAACCCCCTTTTGCCGGGCCCAAAGCGGTGCTGGCCTACCTGTCGCGCTATACCCACCGTGTCGCCATCTCGAACCGCCGTCTCCTGGCGTTCGATGAAAGAGGCGTGACGTTCCGGTATAAGGATTACCGCCGGGATACCGCGCATCAGCAGCAGGTCATGACACTGGCCACGGATGAGTTCATCCGCCGCTTCATGCTGCATGTTCTGCCACGGGGATTTCATCGTATCCGCCATTATGGCCTTCTGGCCAGTTCCAGCCGCAAGGCCAGCCTCGCCCGAGTGCGGGAACTGCTCAAGGTCATACCAGCGTCAGAAATCCCGGAAGCTGAAACGGTCATGCCACTTCCGTGCCCATGCTGTGGTGGTCCGATGATCGTCATCCAGATCCTTCCCCGATGGTGCCAGCCCCGAGGGCCGCCACGGACAACTGATCCGACCGGAGGATCACCATGACAGCCCGCAGAGACCACAGCATGACCCGATGCCTGTCGGAACCGTCTCGTTCCGGCACACCGACAGACCTGCGCAAAATGCGAAAAAACGGCAGAAAATGGGCACCTGGAACCGATGGTCCTGTCATCATCATCCGTAGGATCCGAGGGAAATGCCCTTTATCGCGTCACGAATGTCTTCACGTGACCCCGCTCTAGGGCGCCTCAGGCCCGCACCAGTTGCAAATTCCCCATAACTGAGTCCCGGTGTCGCGGGTTCGTTCTTCCCAGACTTTCGTACGCCTCGCGGCGCCCGAAACCCTTCAGGGAAGCGGAAGGTCGGCTGTTGATGGATGGAATTCGATAAGCAGACGTCTTGAACGGGAAGCATTGAGCACCTGTGAAATCGGAGCACAAATTCTGTCTATTTTCTGGTCGCGAACACCTTCCCGGTTCCCGAGAACTGACCATCCTGATCCAAATATCCGTCATAGGCCTGGCGGACTTCATCCTCTAAAAACGCATCGAAGATATCTGTAATCTCGCGTGGTGAGAAATGAAAAAGCTGCTTCTTGCTCTGCGTATCTGATGCGACCAACAAGCCGTCTGGCAAATAGGTGCTCCCGGAAAGAACGCCTATGACCCGTGCATGCAGCATTTTGTCGGAGATTGTTTTCGGCGTTTTCCTACCAAGCTGCCGCACCGTCATGTCATAGTTGTTGAATATCTCGCTTGCAGTGCGACTTACGAACGGTTCACGCCATTCCGCATCCTTCTTGCGCATGATCTCGTGAACCTCCAGCGGCGTTGCGCAAAAATGATCCGTCACCAGCCGGCATTCGATCAACCGTCTCATGCATATCGCGGCAAGTCCAACCGCCTTTTCTAGCATATGATAGGGGTTGTTGTCGGTCTCCACCTCAGCCAATGCTTCGCCAAGGTGCATAATAATTCTGCGGCGCTGCTCGGCTAGCTCGTTCTTCCATGTGTAGGACTGCCACTCGGAAGAGCTCACGCGTCCCAACTTACGCGCTTCGTTGATTCGATTTTGTATGTCCCGGTCCGCTGCCTGCTGCGCGACAATCTGGGTGAGAATCGGCGTCGATCAGGGTGAGAATTCCGGCTGGGCGGTGCGGAGGGCGTAGCCCGCAGCACCGCCCAGCCGGGGACCTTCTTTTGGCCGGGGGTCGTGGCCGTGTCGATACTGGGATTTTTCCCTCGCGGGGAGGTTCCGGTGCCGGGGCGTCACATCAACGATCATCAGGTGAGGCTCTTCATGAACTCCCGACGCCAGTTTTCCATTGCCGCTTCCGCTGCAAAGGCCGCGATCAGCGTGGCCAGCGCCTATCGTCTCGAGCGCGATCCGCGCCTGCCTTCGGAGAAGACCGTGCCGCGGGGGCGGCGGAGACCCGATCCTCTGGCCGATATTTTCGACACGGAGGTCGTCCCGCTGCTGCGCGCATCGCCCGGTCTGCGGCCGGTCGCGGTCTATGCCGAGATGCGGCGGCGTCATCCAGATCTGCCCGAGGGCATCCGCCGCACGCTGGAGCGGCGGATCCGTTCCTGGCGCGCGCTGCACGGCCCCGAGCGGGACGTGATCTTCCGCCAGGAGCACGAGCCCGGCCGGATCGGGCTGTCCGATTTCACCGTCATGGACGATCTCGCCGTCACGGTCGCGGGCGAGGCGCTTTCGCACCGGCTCTACCATTTCCGGCTGCCCTTCTCCGGTTACGAGCATGCTCACGTCATCCTCGGCGGCGAGAGCTTCGTCGCTCTGGCGGAGGGAATGCAAAACGCGCTCTGGGCGCTGGGCGGCGCGCCGGGCGAGCACCGCACCGACAGCCTGTCGGCGGCCTTCCGCAACCTTGACGCGCCGATGCGCGAGGATCTGACCCGCCGATACGAGGCCCTCTGCGCGCATTACGGCATGACCCCGTCACGCAACAATCCCGGCGAGGCGCACGAGAATGGCTCGATCGAGAGCGCCCACGGTCATTTCAAGAGCCGCCTCGCCGACGCGCTGCTCCTGCGCGGCAACCGGGATTTCCCAACGATCGCGGACTACCGCCGCTTCATCGACGAGAATGCGGCGCGGCATAACGCCCATCATGCAAAGCGCATCGACGTCGAGCGCGCAACGCTCCTCAAGCTGCCCGCCCGCCGTTCCGGCGATGGGGAGGATCATGTCGTCACCGTCACGTCGGCGGGCGGTTTCACCCTCAAGCGCGTCTTCTACACCGTGCCGTCCCGCCTGATCGGCCACCGGCTGCGCGCCAGGCTGTTCGACGACCGCCTCGACCTCTTCCTCGGCGGAACCCTGCTGATGACGCTGCCGCGCGGTCGGCCCAAATCACACGACAAGCACGGCCATGTCGTCGATTATCGCCACGTCATCCATGCGCTGCGCCGCAAGCCAGCAGCGCTCGCGCGCCTCGTCTATCGCGATCAGCTCTTCCCGCGCGAGGCCTATCGACGCATGTTCGAGTTCCTCTGTGCCAAGCTCGCCGAGCGGCAGGCCTGCAAGATCACCGTCGCCCTCCTGGTCCTGGCGCACGAGCACGCCTGCGAGGCCGAACTCGCACAGGCTCTCGACGACGATCTGCGAGCCAAACGCCTGCCCGACCTCGATATCCTGCGTGCGCGTTTCGCCCCCCGTAGCGCCAGCCTGCCGGATGTCCATGTCCGTACCGTTCCCCTCGCCGATTATCAGCTCCTGCTCGACGCCCCCGCCACAGGGATGGCCACGGCTGCGGAGTGCGGCGCATGACCCCGCAAACCAGCATCGACGCCGCCCGGCTCGACCTCATCCTCAACGAACTCCGCCTGCCCGCCATCCGGCAGTTCTGGCCCCAGTTCGCGCAACGCGCGGACAAGGAGGGCTGGCCTGCGGCGCGCCTGCTCGCGGCCCTGGCCGAACACGAACTTGCCGAGCGTGACAGGCGCCGGATCGAGCGCCATCTCACCGAAGCCCGCCTGCCGCCCGGAAAAACCATCGACAATTTCGATTTCGACGCCGTGCCCATGATCTCCAAAGCCCAGATCATGGCGCTGTGCTCAGGCGATACCTGGCTGACCAGCAGCGCCAACCTGATCATGTTCGGACCGCCAGGCGGCGGAAAGTCGCACCTCGCGGCGGCCATCGGCCTCGCCCTGGTCGAGCGCGGCTGGCGCGTCCTCTTCAGCCGCACCTCCGATCTCGTCCAGAAACTCCAGATCGCCCGCCGCGAACTCGCTCTCGAGGCCGCCATCAACAGGCTGGATCGCTACCACCTGCTCATCCTCGACGATCTCGCCTACGTCACCAAGGATCAGGCCGAGACCGCCGTTCTCTTCGAGCTGATCTCCGCGCGATATGAGCGAAGATCCATCCTCATCACCGCCAACCAGCCTTTCGCCGAATGGAACAAGGTCTTTCCCGACCCCGCCATGACGCTCGCCGCCGTCGATCGTCTCGTCCACCACGCCACCATCCTCGAGATGAACGTCGAAAGCTACCGACGTCGCGCAGCCCTGGAACGAAAGCGAAAATCAGGCCGACCGCCCGCCAGAATGACCCCTCACGAGCGCGACCTCGTCGCCAGCGACAATCAGACCAGCACATAACCCTTGCCAGCGACAATCAAACCGCGCTCTGTTTGTCGCGCCACGACAATCCATTCTCAACTTGATTGTCGCGCTCCCTCATCCAGATTGTCGCGCTACAGCTGCCACCGCTTATACTCCTTTAGGCTCAGGACTCATAGCCAGAACATGATGGTTGCAGCGAGGCAGATGGCTGAGAAGAAGGCGGTCGGGCATCTGTCATAGCGGGTTGCGACCCGCCGCCAGTCCTTGAGCCTTCCGAACATAATCTCGATGCGGTTGCGACGTTTATATTTTTGTTTGTCGTATTTGACTGGTTTTCCGCGGGATCTTCGCCCCGGAATGCAGGGCCTGATCCCTTTCTCTTCCAGAGCGTCCCTGAACCAGTCGGCGTCATAACCCCGGTCCGCCAGCATCCATTGTGCTGCAGGAAGACTGTCCAACAGGGCAGCGGCACCGGTATAATCGCTGACCTGTCCTGCCGTCATGAAGAAGCTCAGCGGTCGTCCGTTCTGATCAGTGACCGCATGGAGCTTGGTATTCATACCGCCTTTGGTGCGACCGATCAGGCGGCCCGGATCCCCTTTTTTAACCGCAGGCTTGAAGCCGTACGGTGCGCCTTGAGATACGTCGCATCAATCATGATGGTCTGAGGCTCGGCTTTCGCAGCAGACAGGCCATCCATCATCCGCATGAAAACGCCCATGTCGCTCCAACGCTTCCAACGGTTGTACAGCGTCTTGTGGGGGCCGTATTCCCGTGGCGCATCACGCCAGCGCATCCCATTGCGGTTCACGAAAATGATCCCGCTCAGTACTCGGCGGTCATCAACGCGAGGTTTGCCGTGGCTCTTTGGGAAAAAGGGCCGCAGACGATCCATCTGTTCATCCGTCAGCCAAAACAGGTCGCTCATTGCCAGTCTCCTCGCAGAGCCTGAATCAGATTTCCACAATCAAATCAATGGGTCCTGAGCCTAGTGAAATTACCAAGGCTGGCGGTCGAGCCATTCCTCTGGTGACGGACGTTACTGATCTTGTCTCGTGTCAAGAAGCGGCAAAGAGCTTGATCGCCCAATTTGGAAGGATTGATGTTCTGGTCAACAATGCGGGCCTGATGCCCCTATCCAGCGTTGACAGCCTGAAAGTGGACGAATGGCAGCAGATGGTGGACGTCAATATATCCGGTGTTCTTAATGCAACGGCAGCCGTTCTTCCGCAGATGATCGCACAGCATTCGGGCCATATTTTCAACATGTCCTCGATTGCAGGCCGGAAAGTCTTTACGGGTCTCGCCGTTTATTGCGCCACCAAGGCTGCGGTGACAGCGTTTTCAGACGGCCTCAGAATGGAGATCGGACCAAAGCATAATATCCGCGTTACCTGCATTCAGCCGGGAGCCGTAAAATCAGAGCTTTACGATCATATTACAGATGCTGATTACCGCAAACAGATGGATGACCTTGCAGCGTCCATGACCTTTCTCGAAGGCGAGGACATAGCAGACAGTATTCTTTTTGCTCTGAAATCACCTGCGCGTATGGATGTTGCAGAACTGTTTGTGCTTCCGACTGAACAGGGATGGTGAACAGAAACTGATTGCCAACTGAGGACCCTTTGTCGGTTCTGGCAAGGTAACTGACAACACGCCGTAGATCAGAATACGATTTTTTGTGATAGCCGAGGTGTCAGTCTGGACAGGATCGCCAGGAGAATAGCCGTCAGGGGGGCTGCGAAAATGAAGCCGGTCACGCCCAGAAGCGCTCCAAAGATGGTCTGCGACAGGATTGTCAGCGCTGGCGGCATCTGTACAGCGTGGCGCTGCACGAATGGAGAAAGAATGTAGCCCTCGAAAAACTGGATACCGGCATAGAGGAGAACCACAATCAGCGTTTCATGCGGGCCTTGCGAGAGGCTGACCAGAAAGGCCGGAATAAAGCCGAGCAGCGCACCGAGATAAGGAATAAAGTTGGCGAGCCCTGCCACGACCCCGAGGGGTAACGCCAGAGGCATCCCGGCCAGCCACAGGCCAATCCCGGTCAGAATACCGACGACAAGCATATCGAAGCCCTGCCCACAGATCCAGGCGGACAGGGTCCTGACTGCGATGAGCATCAGACGGCGGGCAAGCAGCCGCTGGCCCGCCGGGATCAGACGCAAGACACCGTTGGCATACAGACGTGGCGCCGCGGCGAGATAGATGCCCGCGACGAAAATGACGACACAGGTTCCAACCGACCCAAACGTGGAACTGACGATATTCGTCATCGACCCGGTAAAGTCCGAATCCACGCTATGTCCACGTTCCTCTTGCTGATTGCCACCAAACGTGTCCGGCACATGATTGAGAAGAAGATGACCAAAATAAGTCGTATCAAGACTGTCATGGATCTGACGGGTTTCGGTGTGCAGAGCATCCTGAAGCCGCCTGGCCTGCGTGACAAACTCGGGTCCGGTCGTCCAGAGCAGGATAAGAGCGCCCCCTGTCAGGACAAGCAGGACCACCGCCAAAGCCAGCCATTCAGGCAGTCGGCAGAAGCGCGTGATCCAGGAAGATATGCCACGCAGAATGACCGCAACCAGAACGGACGCGCACAGCACCATCAAAATCGCACCGCAATATTCCGCGATCATATAAAAAACGGCCACAAATACGGAAAAACGGGCCAATCCCCATAGGCGCACGAGAGGCGCACGCAAGGCATCGAGAGCCTGCACGATGTCATCGGCGGAAGGATTGGGCGATCGAGATAGGGGCGACGAGGGTAGCCGCGACGGAGGCATGGAAGAGTTGTCCTTGGAAGTCATGGCAGGCAGAATCGCTTATCGACTGGCCAGAGAGGTGTTTGACAGACGGGGAACATGCGCGCTCCAGCCGCCGCCAAGGGCCCGATAGATCGTGACCATGTTCTGGTAGCGAGCCATACGAACCAGAACCTGCCACTCTCGGGCTTCCAGATAATCCCGCTGGGCGATCAGGGCCGTCAGATAGGACGCCTGACCGGCATGGAACTTCAGATCGGAAAGATGTCGTCCGTCCGCTGCGGCCGTGACGAGATCCCGCACGCGGGCACTCTCGTCCAGATAAGCCTGTCGGGCGACCAGACAGTCCGAGACTTCGCGAAACGCTCCCTGCACGGTTTTTTCATAAGCGGCGACTTTACCATTCCGTCGGGCTTTCGCCGCCATGAGGTTTCCGGTGTTCTGCCCCCAATTGAGCAGTGGAACGGAAATTTCGGGCGAGACGCCCCATGTCGTCGCAGCAGACGTGAAGAGCTTGTGGAATTGCAGGCTGCTGACGCCATCCGTCGCCGTCAGGGTGATACGCGGAAAAAATGCCGCGCGCGCCGCACCGATATCCGCATTGGATGACAGCAGGTCGTGCTCTGCGGCGACGATATCCGGGCGTCGTTCTAGAAGATCGGAAGGCAGGCCAGCCGGAATGCTGGTCATGAGCATCTGTTCGTCAAGCGAACGGGGGGCGGGGAGATCCGCCGGGATCGGAGAGCCGATCAGAAGAGTGATGAGATTTTCGTCCTGTTTCAGCTCCTTTTCGGCGTCCGCCCGAAATACGCCGTCCTGCGCCAGTTGCGTTTCGGCCTGTCGGACTGTCAGACGATCCGTCTCGCCCCAGGCCAGACGTGACCGCGCGAGACGCACCGTCTTTTCCTGCGCGCGAAGGACATCGTTGGTCAGGTCCAGCGTTTCACGATCTGCAAGCCACGCGAAATAGGCGTTGGCCACCTGAGAGACGAGGCTGATACGAAGCGCCTGAAGATTGGCCTGCTGCACCAAAACCAGCTCCTGCGCTGAACGCGACAGGCTGCGGATACGCCCAAACAGGTCGATCTCGTAGGATGAAAAGCCGATCCCTCCTGTGTAGTAGCGGAATGTTCCGGGGGATTGCCCGCCCGCTCCACTATCCAGGCCGGGCGCGAAACTCAGTCCGGCCTGGTCGGACGGACCTTCGTACATTGCGCCGCCATCAGCACCGATATGCGGAAACAGCCCGGCATGCTGAACGTCATACTGCCCCTGCGCCTCGACGATGGCGGACGCGGCCTGATGCAACTCCCGGTTTTCACGCAATGCAATCGCAATTAGCCCCCTAAGGCGCGGGTCCGTGAAAAAATCGGCCCAGCCGATATCGCGGACAGGGGTCAGATGCCCCGCTTCGTCCTGTCCTTCTGCCCCAGAAAAACTGGCGGCCAACGGCGTAACCGGACGCTTATATTGCGGGATCATGGTACAGCCCCCCAGAAGGGAAAAGACCAGAAACGCCATCATACGACGTGAAAAAGAAACGAACCTCATGATTAACGTTCCTGCGGCTGGAGGCTGGAGGTGCTGGGAGAAGAAGAAAGCTGGTTCGGCTTCACCCTGAAGAGCCGCAGGACAGTCACGAAGAAAACCGGCACAAAATAGATGGCGAGTGCTGTGGCGGACAGCATGCCGCCCACAACGCAGGTTCCGATGGCCAGTCTGGCGGAAGCACCTGCTCCCGAGGCGATGGCAAGAGGTAGAACGCCGAACATGAACGCGATCGAGGTCATCAGGATTGGACGCAGGCGCTCACCTGCCGCTTTCAGGGCGGCTGTCTCAAGACTGTCCCCCTGCTCGAAGAACACCTTGGCAAATTCGACGATCAAAATGGCATTCTTGACCGAAAGGCCGACAGTCGTCAGCAGACCGACCTGAAAATAAACGTCGTTCGCCATCCCACGCCACAGGGTCGCACCGAGCGCGCCGAGAATTCCCAGCGGAATGACCATCAGTACAGCCAGCGGAATGGCCCAGCTTTCGTAAAGAGCCGCAAGGCAGAACAGGATGACGATTGCCGCGAGAGCATAGAGTGGTCCCGTAGAGCCCGCAGAAGCCATTTGCTCATGTGAAAGACCGGTCCATTCGTAACTGATCCCGGCGGGCAGTTTTGAAAGAACAGCTTCCATTCTCTCAATGGCCTCTCCGGAACTGTGCCCCGGAGCCGCCTGACCCAGAATTTCGTAAGATTCCGCGCCGTTGTAATTTTCGACCTTCTGCGGCCCCGTCTCCCAGTGTCCTGACGTAAACGCGTTCAGGGGAACGAGGGTCCCGAAGCTGTTGCGGATGTACCATTTATTCAAATCGGCGGGCGTCATACGGCTGTCGGCCTGCCCTTGAATATAGACCTGCTTGACCCGACCGTTCTGCATGAACTGGTTGACGTAGATCGAGCCCAGAGCGCCTTCGATGGTCGGATTGACGTCTTCCATCGTTAGGCCCAGAGCCCCGGCCTTTTCGCGGTCGATATCCAGCCGGAATTGCGGCATGTCTTCCAGCCCGTTTGGACGGACCGCCACCAGAGCCGGATCCTGAGCGGCAGCGCCCAGAACCATGTTACGCGCATTCAAAAGAGTGTCATGCCCCATTTCGCCCTGATCTAGCAGTTCAAGATCGAAGCCCGTGGCGTTTCCGAGTTCCATGACCGCAGGCGGGTCGACGGCGAAGATCTGGGCGTCGGGGTCCATCCAGAAATGTTCCATGATGCGCCTGGCGACGGCGGTGGAAGACAGCTCCACCGTTTTGCGGTCGTCCCAGTCCTTAAGCCGGACGAAGAACGCACCCGTACTCTGGCTCTGACCGGCGAAATTGAATCCGTTCATCACGAACACGGAGTCAACGGCACGGGATTCCGTTTTGAGAATATAATCCGTGATGCGCCGGTTGACGGCGGCTGTATCGGCCATGGTGGCGCCCGGCGGAAGGGTCACCTGTCCGAAGACGATACCCTGATCCTCGTCGGGAATGAAGCCGCCGGGGAGTTTCAGGAACAGCCAGCCGGTCATGCAGGTCAGGAGTGCGAAAGCCAGCATGGACAGGACAGGCCGATTGACGAGATGTTGCACCCCCGACTGGTAACGGCGTGTCAGGGCCTCGAAATTATGGTTGAACCATCCCGAAAAACCACTGGTTTTTTCAGGCGCGGTTTCCTTCAGGAGCGTCGCGCAAAGGGCGGGCGTCATGATCAAGGCCACCAGGACGGACAGCCACATGGCTGCGACGATGGTGATGGAAAACTGACGGTAGATAACGCCCGTAGAGCCGCCGATCACGCCCATCGGCAGGAACACTGCCGTCAGAACGAGAACAATGCCGACCAGCGCCCCTGTAATTTCATCCATTGAGCGGATTGCCGCGTCTCTGGGAGACAGTTTGCCTTCTCCCATGACGCGCTCAACATTCTCGACCACGACGATCGCATCATCGACGAGTAGTCCGACGGCAAGAACGAGGGCGAGCATCGTCAGCGTATTGAGGCCGTATCCCAGAATATCGAGGACCCCGAACGTCCCGAGAATGACAACCGGAACGGCGATCGTGGGAATGAGGGTGGCGCGGAAATTCTGAAGGAACACGAACATGACGAGGAAGACGAGCCCGATGGCCTCGATCAGCGTCTCGATCACCTCATGGATCGAAAGCGTGATGAAGGGCTGGGTGTCCAACGGGTAAACCGTTTTCAGACCTGGCGGATAGTAATGCTCCAGTTGAGCCATACGCGCACGTACGGCGGCTTCCGTCTGCAATTGATTGGCGCCAGGGGCCAGTTTCAGGGCAAGTCCCGAGGCTGGCATGTTGTTGTAGGAGGACTCGATCGAAGACGTTTGCGGCCCCAGTTCCACACGCCCGATATCGTTCAGTCGCACCTCCGACCCGTCTTCCTGCACGCGCAGGATGATCCTGCGAAATTCCTCGGGCGTTTTCAAACGACGCGGACCCGCGACAATGGCGTCGAGATGCGCTTCCTTCGTCGCGGGCAGACCGCTGAGCTCGCCTGAGGCGACCTGGATATTCTGAGCGGCGATCGCCTGTTGCACATCGGGAATCGTCATGCCGTACTGGTGGAGTTTCAGCGGGTCCAGCCAGATGCGCATCGCATATTCGGAGCCGAAGAGCGTGTGATCGCCCACGCCGGAAATCCGGCTCAGCTGGTCGGCAATATGGGACGCCACATAATCGGAAATATCAGCAGCCGTCATGCTGTTGTTGGTGGATATGAACCCCAGGACCAGCATGAAATTCTTCGAGGCTTTCGCGACGCTGAGCCCCTGCGTGGACACTTCCGGCGGCAGGCGTGGCATTGCAAGCTGGAGCTTGTTCTGGACCTGAACCTGAGCGGTATCGGGTTTCGTACTCTGCCCGAAGGTCAGATCGATCTCCATCTGTCCGTTCGCATTGGACTGCGCCGAGACATATTCGAGACCATCCAGCCCATACATCTGCTGAAGAACAGGGCGCACGACCGTATCGTTGATCGTCTCCGCCGAGGCCCCGGGATAGACAACGGTAATGGCGATCTGGGGTGGGGCGATGGCGGGATACTGGGAGACCGGCAGCCTTGTGAGCGAGACGCCGCCAACAAGCATGATGATCAGACCGATGACCCAGGCGAAAATCGGCCTGTCGATGAAAAAACGGGAGAGAGACATGCCCCTTATCCAGCCTTGCCTGCTGAAGTGTTTTCAGATTGTGGACGAGCAGACTGAGAAACATCTTGCGGGGTCACCTTGTCGCCCGGCTGGGCCTTCTGGAATCCGCTCACCATGATGCGCTCACCGGCATCCAAACCGCTCTGGACCAGCCACATAGTACCGATCATCTGGCTGGTCCTGACGGATCGGACCTGAACCTTGTTGTCCTTATCGATGATCCAGACCTGCGGATCGCCGTGCGGACTATGGCTCAACGCCGTCGCGGGAACGAGAAGTCCATTTTCTACCGTCCCTTCGTCCAGTCGGGCCCGAACAAACATGCCAGGCAGAATCCGCTGCTCAGGGTTGGGAATGATGGCACGCGTCACGATAGAACCTGTCGTCTGGTCGACATTGACTTCCGAAAATTCGAGATGTCCCTGATGCGGATAGGCTGTGCCGTCTTCCAGAGTAATGTCGATCACGGCCGTGCTCTTCGAGACGCGGTGCAGCCGACCTTCACTCATTTCGCGCCACAAGCGTAGAAGATCCTGCACGGGCATCTGAAGGTCCAGATAAATGGGATCGAGCCGGGTGACGACTGCAAGGTCCTGTTCCTGTCCTGCCGTGGTCAGTGTGCCAGCTGTCACGAGAGACCGATCGATCCGCCCACTGATGGGCGATGTCACCTGAGCATGTTCTAGGTCAACACTCGCACGTTGCAGATCGCCCTTTGCACTGAGTGCCTGACCTTCGGCGTCCTGTGCTGCCGCTCGGGCCTCTTCGTAATCCTGTCTGCTGACAGCCTGCTCTTTTGAAAGAGGACCGTATCGACGGAGCCTTTCCTGTGCAGCCGTATCGTTACCCTGTGCACGCAACAAGGCTCCCTTTGCCGTCAAATAGGCTGCCTGATACGGTCGCGGATCAATCTGATACAGGGGTTGACCGAGTTGCACGTCCTGCCCTTCTACGAACAGACGCTGCAGAATCACACCGCTGACCTGCGGTCTGATATGCGCGACTTCGTAGGCGCGTAGACGACCGGATAACTCGGTCTGGACACGAACAGGCTGGGGCTGGAGCGTGATAACTCCAACCGGCTGAGGCGGAAGTTGTGGCGCGGAAGATGGCTTTTTGCATCCGCTGACAACACTGACGGCGAGGAGAGGTCCCACCAGCCGGATAAGGTTTTTTTTCACGGGGAACAGTCCTGTTCGGGAAGCGGTATTAAAAACGGCCACACAACGGACGATCATGTGTCGAGCGCTGTGGTATTCGGGTCACGAAAGACCCGGCCCTGGTTCCATTTTTCAAGGTTTCTGCTGACGTCTCGTACAAAAGACGAATGACGAATGGCAAAAAGAAAAAACTTTTGCACAAGCCACGAGAAACCACGGGTCGGACGCTCAAACTGGATCAGCAGGACGACACGCTGTTCAGACGTGTGGTTCTCCACAAAATGTCTGTACGTGTCATCAAAAATGAAGCAACGCCCATTGCGCCAGCGATAACGCTGACCGTCGATGTCAATCCAGCAGGCCTCAGCGTCTTCCGGAACAAGAAGCCCCAGATGACAGGTTAATAGCCCCTTCGTGACACCAAAATGCGGTGGGATTGAAGCTCCAGGCTCGAGAATGGAGAAAAATGCCGAATTCAAGTCAGGAATCCGTGAGATCAGATCGCTGGTCACCGGAGCCAGCGCACAGTTCTCTTCAACCCTGACTCCATATCCATACAGGAAAAATGATTTCCAACGCGTGTCGACAGCGATACGCGTATGATCTGGAGACAGGTCGCGCAATGCCGGAACATTGTCTCGCCGTGCAAGAATCGCCGCCAATTCCTGCTTGATAGTACCTGACGCGTATTCAAGCGTCGGTATCCAGGAAAAAAGCGTCGGCTCAAGAACAGGGGTATTGGGAACGCAGGTCTCTTTCTCAATTATGCGATTGAACCATGGGCGAAGACGCTTCCCAATGCGAAGGAGCGCCGAGCGACGCAATGGCTTCTTGTCCTCACATCTTTTTCCGGACTGCATCATAACCGTTTCCTTCAGTGCCTCACCCAAAGGCACACAACCTGAATTTCATGAGAGATAAATTCACTACCGTCCGGACGGTCGTTAGTAAACCCTCTTTCTTACCGGCTCTCTGCCTCCTTGACAGGACATGAGGCCCACGAGCATCGTCAACGTTATGGGACTCTCACCAAAACAGATAGAAAAAGCGGAACAGGTCCGTCAGGATATCCTGCACGCCGCAGCGGAAATCGTAATTGAAAGAGGCGTGCAGAGCCTGACTCTTGCCGCCGTTGCAAGCCGGGCACGCGTCAGCAAGGGGGGGCTACTCCATCACTTCGCATGCAAAGCAGACCTGATCAGAATTCTTGTTGAAACGTTGATCGCGGATTTCGAAACGGCGCTCGATGCGTGCGCGAAAGGAGATCCCGAGCCCTATGGGCGGCGTATCAGAGCGTATGTCAGAGCCAATCTGGCTTATTCCGTCAATAACAGAAAAATCGCTATCGCGCTTTTCCCGTTATCATTCTCCGAACCTGAACTTGTCACACTACTGAGAACAAGTTGTGACAGATGGCTAAACTCCCCTGATGAAATCGATAGCGTCCAGTCTTATGTCATCCGGCTTGCAACAGACGGTTTCTGGATGGCAGATACAATGAATATCCACTCCGAAAACTCGAATCTTCGGGAGAAAGCTTTGGAGCATCTTGTCAAGATGACTTATCCTGCTTGAAAAATTGTGCCGATTTGGAGCAATCGAAGAACTGTTAGTCGACGGGTCTGAGGTGGACCCGTCCGTTCGGACAGTTTTGTGGGCTTGATAAGCTATACCCGGTTGTCGTTATGCCGCCATTCTGACGGCGCTGCTGTTGGCCATCTGGTCCGGGGTTAACCCCGGACCAGATGGCGTCGGCACGTCATGATACGCCTCATCGGGAGTGCGTCCAGCCAGTGCCGAGTGCGGACGCTGCTCGTTATAATGGGCGATCCATCCGGCAAGCCCGGCCCGTAGCTCAGATCCGGTCTCGAACGCGTGCAAATAGACGCATTCGTATTTCAACGACCGCCACAGACGTTCGATGAACACGTTGTCCAGCCAGCGACCACGCCCATCCATGCTGATGCGAACCTGTCGTCGTTCCAGGACCTCAGTGAACCGGGGTGTCGTGAATTGTGAACCCTGATCCGTGTTGAAAATCTGCGGGGTGCCGTAGCGCACCAGCGCATCCAGGAGTGCGTCGAGGGACTGTCAGGAATTTCGTGTGCGAGGCGTTGTTCACGTTGTTGATCAGACGGTGGCGCGCGCGAAGCGGTCACCGAAGAGAATGGCGAACTGTGCCTTTGCCATGGACCATTCCCTTGGCGGCATAGTCCATTCTTTCTCGGCCCGGTTCAAGGCCAGGAAGAGAAGCTTGAGGGCCGCGTCGTCATTGGGGAAATGCCCCCTGGCGCGGAGGCTACACGTTCGGCGATACCGATTTCTATCTCAACGTCGGGAGGATTCGAGATTTTGTCCTGGCAAGGGAAGTCAGGAATCACGAAATGTATCATGCCGTGCAGGATGCCTTCTCCAAGGAGCGCGGCGCCTTCGACGATGACCCGGACCTCTCGCCCTGTCACGCGACCCGCAAACTATTCGACAACCTATATGAGGAGGGTACAGCAGATTATGTTGGAGACCACTCTCTGATCGAGCAGGCAAAGGGCGAAGCGGCCAATCGTATCAGGGACGATGAAAAGGACGGCCTGAGGCACATAGAATGGAGTGCCTCACTTCTTGAAATGTCCGTCGATGCCCTGAACGCCAAGACACCGGTACCTTACAGCAAGGTCTATGCCGTTGGCTTTTACGGACACGCCATCCTGTACAACATCGCGTATGTAATCGCGAAAGATATCACAGCGCGTTACGGGCCTGATGGCCTGATCAAATTGCTCAGGCAGCCCTCTTACGACTATGTCCTCACCTATGTCCGTCTGCCGGAATATGGAAAGGACCGCGACCATCCGCCTCTTGGACACGGGACCGTCGCGGCAGCACAGGTTCTCGCTGCCGGATGCAAATAAACCAAGCCGCGGCGGCCGGTTACCCTGCTTCCTGAGGGGTAGCGAGGAGGGCGTCCCTGAAGCCGCGGACCTCTTCAGTGAGGCGGACAAGATCCGATACCGGAGCACCGGACCGCTTGAGTAGGGTCGCCGCGAGGCATGTCGCATCGTGGCGCAATGCAACGCCTTTCGGACACAGCGTTACGACGACCTGGCGCTCATCATCCGGATTGCGTTGGCGCCGCACGAACTCCGCGGCTTCCAGACGCTTCACGAGAGGCGTGATCGTACTCGACTCCAGTGCGAGGCGATCGGCGATCGCTCCGACGGATTGCCCGTTCTTCTCCCAGAGTACGTTCATGACGAGATACTGCGGATAGGTGATGCCGAGCCGATCAAGCACGGGTCGATAAGCCCGGTTGATCGCGATATTGGCCGAGTAGATGGCAAAACACAGATGCGCGTCCAGCGGTAGGGAATCGGGCGGGGAATCCAAGGTCCATCTCCATGTGGCAGGCAAGGTTTCTTTATCACGAAATTTGATATCGCGATAAATAAATAGCTTTACAAGCCCGGCCTTCGCCACTACGAGTTTATTTATCGCGACAATCATTATCGCGACGTTGTTATGGAGGTTTCTATGAACATTCTCTATCGTGCCGAAGCAACAGCCACCGGCGGACGCACCGGTTCAGCGAAATCAAGCGATGGGCGCCTGAGCGTGACGCTCGATACCCCGAAGGAACTCGGAGGGGCCGGCGGTGACGGCACCAATCCTGAGCAGCTTTTCGCAACGGGCTATTCCGCCTGCTTCCTCGGCGCCCTGAAATATGTCGCCTCGCAGAAGAAGGTGAAACTTTCCGAGGAAACCTCGGTCTCCGCGTCGATCGGCATCGGCCCGCGCGACGATGGCAAGGGCTTCGGATTGGAGATTTCCTTGACGGTCGCCATTCCGGGCATCGAACGCGCCGAAGCCGAGGCGCTGGTCGCCCAGGCCGATATTGTCTGTCCCTATTCCTACCTTGCCCATAATGGCGCGACCGTCAGTCTCAGCGTTGCGTGATCGGCCTTCGAAATACACGCCGCCGGCACTTGGCCGGCGGCGGCAAGACTTCAGGCGCCGCTCCGGTCGGGCATACCATCTTGCACATAGTAGGTGATGTAGAACGCCCGGGAGGCGAAGAAACGTCTGATGTCGAGAAACACTTTCTCTCCGGCCGCGTCTTTCAGAGTGCATTCATGACCGAGCCGCCGGTCCCGCATTCTCTCTTGTGAGTCTTGTATTTCACTTTCCCCACCCGTGCCGTTGTTCGTAAGCGGCTTCGGATATGGGGTTTGCGGACGCGAACGCCGCCTCTTCCGCAGTCATATTGCGTGGCCTTATGTCCGAACAAGCCGCAAGAAGCACCGAAGAGAGAGTGGCCAGAAGCAAAATGGATTTTGTTTTTATTCCAGAATTACAATATGTCATGACCACTCTCCTTATTTTATATATCGGTCAGATCATCGCAATATTCTTCGCTTTTACCGGATCGGCGATCATGTGAGATCGCCGTTGGTGTAGCGAGCGGCCGGAAGCGAACGCGAGAGGTTTGGCATCAGGGCATGGCGGGCGTTTTCGTAGGTTGCCCAGTCCGCGACATCGGGCAGCGAGGGGATCGTCACCAGCTCGCCCTGGTCCAGCCCCGCCAGAGCGGCGTCGACCATGTCCGCTGCCTTCATGACGATCTCGGACGGCAGGTGCTCAACAGGTGTGCCCGCTGCGTTCCAGAACTCGGTCGCCGTGGCACCCGGCAGAACCGCCTGGACGTTGACACCAGTACCAGCCAGTTCCTTGTGCAATGACTGGGTCAGCGCCAGCACGAAGGCCTTGGTACCGCCGTACACACCGTTCAGGACTTCCGGCGCAATGGCGCCAATCGACGAAATATTGACGATCAGACCCTGTCCACGCGCCACAAAACCCGGTAGCGCGGCATAGGTGAGTCGCGTGAGGGCGGTGACGTTCAGCCCGATCATCGCCTCCATCGCGTCGATATCCGATTGGAGGGCGGGTGCCGTCGCGCCAACGCCGGCATTGTTGACCAGCGTGGTGATGCTGTGATCGGTCTTCAGGATGTCCGCCACCCGGCGGACGTCTGCACCCTGACCCAGATCGGCGGTTACGACCTCAACGGACCGACCGGTCTCGTCGCTAATCCGCGCCGCCAGTTCGTCGAGCCGTGCGCGATTGCGAGCGACCAGGATCAGGTCATAACCGCGTCGGGCCAGCCGGTCCGCGTAGAGCGCACCGATCCCCGACGATGCTCCCGTCACCAGCGCCGTTCCCAGATGTTGCGTTGCCATTGCCTTGGTTCCTTTTCGATGCGAAGGCGTGATGCCGTCGTCTGGTAGGACCATAGGCGCGCTGGCTTTTGTCCTGAATGTCTTATATGCTTCAATTCAGGACAAAGGAGATCGCGGCCATGCAGCGCGTCGGGTTTATCGTCTACCCGGGCTTCCAGATCATAGGTCTCGCCGCTGCGACGGCATTCGAGGTTGCCAATCTCGTCAGCGATCCGCCGGTCTACGAAGTATCGGTCCAATCGGAGAGCGGCGGCACGATCCGGGGATCAGACGCCGTTTCAGTCGACAGCGCGACGTTGGACGACACGCATTTCGACACCCTGATCGTCCTGGGCGGGACGGGAATCCCCGATCCCTCGCCAGGCCTGCTGGAGTACATTCGACTTGCCTCCGGACGCGTACGTCGCCTCGCATCGATCTGCACTGGCGCCTTCGTCCTGGCCGAGGCCGGATTGCTCGACGGCCGGCGCGCGACCACCCACTGGCTTCTGGCTCCCGAATTGCGAATCCGTTTTCCGGCAATCAAGGTCGAAGAAGACCGGATCTTCCTGATTGACGGCACGATCTGGACCTCGGCCGGCATGAGTGCCGGGATCGACCTCGCGCTGGCGATGATCGAAAAGGATCTGGGCCGAGAAATCGCAAGATCAGTCGCGCAGAAGCTGGTGCTCTATCACCGTCGCGCCGGTGGCCAGTCGCAGCATTCGACCTTGCTCGCACTGGAACCGAAATCGGACCGGATTCAGAGCGCCCTGGATCATGCCCGACGCAATCTGCGGAATAGTCTGTCGGTCGAGGAACTGGCCGAGGCCGCGCATCTCAGTCCCCGCCAGTTCAGCCGCCTCTTTCGCGCCGAAACCGGAGAATCACCTGCCAAGGCAATCGAACAACTGCGCATAGAAGCCGCACGCCTGATGCTGGAACAGGGTCGCCATCCGATTGAAGTCATCGCACGTGAAACCGGCTTCGACGACCGCAACCGGATGCGCAGAGCCTTTCTGCGCGCCTATGGCGTGCCGCCGCAGGATATCAGGCGCAAGCTCGCGGACGCATAGGTGCGTCCGCCGCCCCTAGCCGCCGATCATCAGCAACCCGGCCCGGACGCCGTTTTCCAGGATCGCATCGGACTCATTCCCCGGCCCGATCACGCGCGCCAGTTGCAGCGTGCCGATCATCAACCCATAGAGCGCCTGTGCGGTCGCCCGCCGTATCTCTGGCGTACCGGCAGGCAGGCTGTCCGCGATCTGCCCGACGAATTCCTCGCACGCGGCACGGAAGGCATCGCGCGTTTCTTCCGGATGTCGGGCGATTTCGGCCGATAGCGCGGCCGCAACACACCCCCCACCCGGATTGTCGCGATGAGACGGGCTGAGATAGCGGCGCAACCAGATTTCGGGCGGCGCGCCGTCGCGGATCGCCTGCACGGTGGCACCGCCGGCATTCGCGCGCATCGTGTCCAGTGTCTGGCGGACCAGATCCTCTTTCGACTCGAAATGTGTGTAGAACGCGCCGTTGGTCAGGCCGGCATCCGCCATCAGCCCAGCAACGCCGGCGGCCGCGATCCCATCCTGGCGAAAGCGCCGGCCCGCCACGTCGATGATATGCCGGCGCGTTTCCTCCCGATGACCTTTTTGATAGCGCATCCGTCCCTCTCGTCCCTGCCGCTCGAAATTTACGGCCGCACCTATTGCATTACAATCGTAATTATACATTATGATCGTAATCCAATTGGAGACACAGACCATGAGACTACGTGACAAGATCGCCCTGATCACGGGTGGCAACAGTGGCATCGGCCTCGCGACGGCCGAGCGTTTCGTTGAGGAAGGGGCCCGCGTCGCGATCACGGGCCGCGACCAGAAGACACTCGACGCGGCGGTAGCGAAGCTGGGGCCGAATGCGCTGGCGATACAGGCCGACCTGACCGAGGACGGCGCGGCCGAGCGTGCGGTCACCGCCACGATCGAGCGGTTCGGCGCGCTCGATATCCTGTTCCTCAATGCCGGTATCGCAGGCAATACACCTGTCGGTGCCACCAGCCGGGCACAGTTCGAACAGGTCCTCGCGACCAACCTGACCGCCGTCTTCTTCACCGTGCAAGCGGCCTCGCCTCACCTGAAGGAGGGTGGATCGATCATCCTCAACGGGTCGGTACACCAGGTATTGGGCATTCCAGGTGCCTCGGCCTATGCAGCCAGCAAGGGCGGCATCGGCGCGATGAACCGGGTGCTGGCATCGGAATTCGCGCCCCGTGGCATCCGGGTGAACAATGTGGTGCCGGGTGCCACCCGCACGCCGATCTGGCGGACATTCGCCGCGACGCCCGAAGAGCTGGAAAAGCTGGAAGCCGTCTATTCACGCGGTATTCCGCTGGGCCATCTCGGCGAGGCCGTGGATATCGCCAACGCGGTGCTGTTCCTGGCCTCCGACGAGGCGCGGCACGTCACCGGCACCGAGATCGTCGTCGATGGCGGCACGATCGGCGCGCCTGCCGGCGCCCCGATTTTCCGCGCCGAAACGTAAGACGACCGCGATGTCGGAGAGCACCAACGAGAGAATCGTCGATCTCGTCGACATCACCCCGATCAGCGAGCCTCGCGTGGCGGATCGCAAGGCGCGGACTCGCGACGCCATCCTGACCGGACCGATCGTCGGAACATTGATGCGGCTTGCGCTGCCGACGATCGCCGTACTCCTGGCCCAGACGGCGGTCGGGGTGGCCGAAACCTACTATGTCGGTGCCCTGGGGACCGAGGCGCTGGCTGGCGTGGCACTGGTTTTTCCCGTCTATATGCTGATGGTCACCATGTCGAACGGTGGCCTGGGCAGCGGGGTGGCGTCGGCGCTCGCGCGGGCGATCGGCGCCGGGCGGCAGCACGACGCCGACGCGCTGGTGCTGCATACCATCGTGTTGGCCACGATCGCCGGCACCGTTTTTACCGCCGGACTGCTCTGGGGCGGTCCAGCGCTCTATGCCGCTTTGGGCGGGAACGGCCTGTCCCTGCGCGCGGCACTATCATACTCGAATACCGTTTTCGGCGGCGCCGTCGCCATCTGGATCGTCAACCTGCTATCCGCCGCCTTGCGCGGGGCGGGGAACGTAAGGGTACCCGCATTGGTGACCCTGGTCGGGGCCGCGATCATGATCCCGGCTTCTCCCGCCCTGATTTTCGGCTTCGGGCCGATCCCGCGTCTCGGCGTCGGAGGCGCAGGACTCGCGTTCGTGCTCTATTACGTCTGCGCGCTGATCGTCCTGTTACGCTACATGGCCTCGGGCCGATCGGGCTTGAAACTGCGGATGGCACCCCTCGAATGGCGCCTGTTCGCGGATATCCTGAAAGTGGGCATCCCCACGGCGCTGAATACGGTACAGACGAATCTGACCGTCATCATCTTGACCGGTGCGGTTGGCGGCCTTGGCGTCGATGCCATTGCGGGATATGGCATCGCCTCCCGGCTCGATTACGTGATGATCCCGATCCTGTTCGGCCTGTCCTCGGCCGTGCTGACCATGGTCGGGATCGCGGTAGGCGCGGGACAGGCCGCTCGCGCGCGAAGGATTGCCTTGATCGGCGCAAGCGTGGGCGGCGCCTTCGCGGAAATCGTCGGGCTGGCCGTCGCCTTGGCCCCCACACTCTGGAGTGGCCTGTTCACCGGACAGGCGCCCGTCACGATAATCGCCACGGCCTATCTGACCATGGTGGCGCCCACATACGGCTTCATGGCGGCGGGTTTCGTGTTTGCCTTCGCCGCCCAGGGCGCAGGCCATGCCCTGTGGCCTTTCCTCGCCTATACCATGCGGACGCTCCTGGCGGCGGGCGGTGGGATCGTTGCCGTGCATGTCCTCCACGCCGGAATGGTGGGCCTGTCAGCGGTCGTGGCGGCATCCTATATCGTTTTTGCCCCAATCTGCGGTGTGCCGATGCTGTCCCGTCGCCTGTGGCGTGTTGCCGCGAAACAGGACACCGTCTGACACATAAAGACCACCGTGAAGCGACTGCCACGCTCAGCGGTGCAGATCGATATCGTCCTGTTCCATTCGGTATCGGACCGAGAAAATATCGTCTCCCGACATGATCGCTCCGCGCCCCAGCGGACGCCCCTGTTCCCAGTTCGACAGCCCGAGTTCGGGCTTGTCGAGGGCATAGTGGCCATCGGCCCAACGAGTAAATCCATTGCCGACGAATGGTGCGTTCACCGCATCGAAAAAGCGATTCTGCGCAGTCCTGTCCTCGCTGATCAGGGATGCGACGAAGCGGGGACTGTGCTGGTCAAACAGAGCGATGGCCTCTTCCAGGCCGTCGACGACGACGAACGAAATTTCAGGCGTTTCGTCCCACGCCCACTCTGTCGACAAGCGCGCATGGGGCAACATGGTCGCGACCGGCTCATCGACGACCCGGCCCTCCCGCGTGGTTATGACCACGGTGGAAAAGAGAGAAGCAGGAAGATAATCTTCCGATCCCTCCAGAACATGGATGCGAAAGCCTCCGATCGGCGACGCGGCCCGTTCCATGCCCTCAAGCAAGGCGGGAACCAGATCGGCGACACGCGCCCTGTCGATGCAACAGACATTCAGCGTGTTGCACACTTTCCGGTCCAGCGAAGCGGCGACGGCCGAGATAAAGCGCGCTCTGTCCGCATGCGCATCGGCGACCAGCCACGCGCCGCCGGTTCCGTGCAGACTGATCGCCACGCCGCACTGGCGCGCAACGTCACCCAGTTGCGCTACCGCAGGACCGGAACCGCGCACGACAGCCACCCCCAATCGCCGGTCGGAGAGCATCGCCCAGGCCCCTGCCCTTTCCTGACGCGCGATCAGCCTGACGGCGTCGTCGGGTAACCCGCTGCGGGACAACGCGGGTCGAATGGCATGATCCATCATGCATCGCGCGGTCTCGGAAGCATCCCGCCCGATCCTGATCAATGCCGTATTGCCGTTGCGCAGAACGCCCGTGGCGTCCACCAGCACATTGGGACGCCCTTCGAAGATAAAGCCGACGATACCGACCGGTGCCCTGCTGACGGATACCGTCCAGCCGTCATGCTGTCGTACGTCGATATCGGCATGACGATACCCTTCGGACGCGGCCCAGATGCGCAAGCCACGTATCATCCCGTCGCGCGCCGATGGCCCTAATCCTAGTCGCCCGGTCGATCGGCCGGTCGCACGGGCTTTGGCGACATCACGCGCGTTTGCCTCGACGATTCTGGACCAGACCGCGTCATCTTCCAGCAGATCCGCGAACGCCTCGAAAAACGCGACAATCTGTATGTCCGATCTGGCCGCCAACGCCTTGAAGGCCATCGAAGACGCAGAAATATCGTCGCGCACTGCGTTGCGAATATCCGCCGGTATATGAAGCAACGCCCCGTCGGTCTGGCATACGACCAGCATGTCGCCGGCCCGAAATTCATTCGCCAGGCCGGCCGGTACGCTGACGGCACGATCCCCTCCAAACGGGATCAACATACCCGGGGTTAGCCGATCGAGTTGCATCTTCGACGCGTCCGTATCTTTGTTTTCGGGACGTAGGGAGCGCTGAAGGCGCTCCTTACTCTTTGGAAGCCCCCGTGAAATCCTTCGCCACCTCCGGCTCGCCGTCGTCAGGCTCGTTCGTCGGCTTTATGCGATACCAGATCGCATAGAGTGCCGGCAGGAACATCAGGATCAGGCCGGTGCCAGCCGCCGTGCCACCGATCAGCGTATAGGCCAGCGATCCCCAGAACACCGATTCCGTCAGCGGGATGAAGGCCAGCACGGCCGCCAGGGCCGTCAGGATGACCGGGCGGGCCCGCTGCACGGTCGCCTCGACCACCGAATGGAACGGATCGAGCCCCGCTGCCTGATTGACCTTGATCTGTCCGATCAGGATCAGCGTGTTGCGCATCAGGATGCCCGACAGGCCGATCAATCCCAGGATCGCATTGAAGCCGAACGGCTGATGAAAGATCAGCAGGGTCGGAACAGTTCCGATCAGCCCCAGCGGGGCCGTCAGGAACACCATGAACATGCCGGAGATGGACCGGGTCTCGAACACCAGGACGATCAGGGTCAGCAGGACCATCACCGGAAAGATCGGCACCAGGGCCTTGTTTGCCTTTCCGGATTCTTCCGCGTTGCCCCCGGCTTCGATGCGATAGCCGGGGGGCAGCGTCGCGCGGACCGGCGCCAAAGCCTGATCGATTTCCGCCGTGACCTGCGGCGGCTGCAGGTTTTCGTCGATATCGCTCTGTACCGTGATCGTCGGGATCCGGTCGCGCCGACGCAGGATAGGGTCTTCGGCACGGATCTCGACATGACCGATCTGGCTGAGCGGTATCAATTGGCCCGTGCGGTTGCTGATGGTCATGTCACCCAGCTTCGCCGGGTCCAGACGATCGGGTCCCGCGCTGCGAACCACGAGATCGACGGTCCGGACGTCCTCGCGAACCTGCGTGACCGGCACGCCCAGTAGCAGGAACTGGATCTGTTCGGATGCTTCCTGGGGGGACAGGCCGATCAGTTGCAGCCGCGCCTGGTCCAGCACGAAATGCGCCGTCTGTACGCGCTCGCCCCAGTCGGCATTGACCTGCCGCGTATGCGGATTGTTCCGCATGATCGTGCCGACCTGGGCCGCGATATCGCGCACCCGATCCGCATCCGGTCCCATGACACGGAACATGACCGGGAAATGGGTGTAGGGGCCGAAGACGAACTGCGTCACGCGGATCCGGGCATCAGGCGCCATCCCCTGGGCCACGGCCTGGCGCATGCGATCGCGCAGGCGGTCGCGGTCCTGGGCACTCGGTGTCAGGACGACGATCTTCGCGAAGGAAGGGTCGGGCAGCTCGGGGTTGTACGCCAGGAAGAAACGCGGCGCGCCGGCGCCCACATAGCTGGTGACGATCCTCGCCTCGGGCTGCGTCTTCAACCAGGCCTCCACACGGGCCGTGACCCGCGTGGTGGCTTCGATGCTGGTGCCCTCCGGCATCTGCACCTCAGCCAGCAGTTCCGGGCGGTCCGAACTGGGGAAGAATTGTTGCCGGACAGAACCCATCCCGACGAAGGCCAGCAGGAACAACGCCAGCACCGCCCCCGCGACCATGAACTTGCGGCGCACGACCCACACGACCAGACGCCGGAAGCGACGGTAATTGGGCGTGGCGTAGATATGTTCGTAGGCGCCGTCGATCCGCTTGATGTCCGGCAACAGCTTGACACCGAGATAGGGCGTGAACACCACGGCCACGAACCAGGAGGTCAGCAGCGCATAGCCGACGATCCAGAAAATGTTGCCGGCATACTCGCCGGCGGTCGAGCGCGCGAAGCCGACCGGGGTAAAACCGATGATCGTGACCAGCGTGCCGGCCAGCATCGGAGCCGCCGTGTGGCTCCAGGCATAGGCGGCGGCCTTCGTGCGCTCGTACCCTTCCTCCAGCTTCACCACCATCATCTCAATCGCGATGATCGCGTCATCGACCAGAAGACCCAGCGAGATGATCAACGCCCCCAGCGTGATGCGGTCCAGCGCCCGACCGGTCACCAGCATGATGACCATGACGATCGACAGCGTCAGCGGCACGGCGGCCGCGACGACGATGCCGACCCGCCAGCCCAGACTTACCAAGCTGACGACCATCACCACCGCGAGGGCCACGAAAAACTTCAGCATGAACTCGCCGACGGCGGCATGAATGATGCCGGCCTGGTCGACGATTTTCGTCAGCGTGACGCCGGCGGGCAGCCCCGCCCCCAGCGTCTTCTCCGCTGCAGCCAGGGACTGGCCGAGCTTCAGCCCGTTCCAGTGATCCTGCATCACGACGTTCAGCACCAGAGTCTGGGCCCCGGCATGCCGGACAAGGTAGGTCGGTGGGTCCTCATACCCCCGCTCCACTGTCGCGATGTCCGAGATCTTGAAAGTCCTGCCGCCCGCCGCGATGGGGATGTCGCGAATTTTCTCCAGGTCGTCCAGCGCGCCATCCAGCCGCACGAAGACCTGCGGGCCGCGCGTATCGATCGAACCCGCGGCCGTCACCGCATTCTGACGCTGAAGTGCCGCGAACACCTCCTGGGCGCCGATCCCGAGCGTGAGCAGTCTGGCATTGGAAAAATTGACGAAGATCTGTTCCGGCCGTTCGCCGATAATATCAACCTTGCGCACGCCCGGCACATGCAGCAGGCGCTGGCGCACCGTTTCCGCCTGCCGGACCAGCAGGCGTTCGGGCAATCCATGACCGTCCAACGCATAGACCGCGAAATCGACATCGGAATATTCGTCATTGACGAACGGTCCCTGCACGCCCTTCGGCAGAAGGGGCATGGTGTCGTACAGCTTCTTGCGCGTCTGGTAGAATTGCTCGGGAACGGCCGCAGGCGGGGTGTTGTCCTTGAGCGTGACCATCATCAGCGCCAGGCCCGGCCGGGTCAATGTTTCCACCCGGTCGTACCATTGCAGTTCCTGCACCCGCTTTTCCAGAGGATCGGCCACCAGATCCTGCATTTCCTGCGCCGTGGCGCCCGGCCAGACAGCGGTCGCCGTCAGGGTTTTGACGGTGAATGCGGGGTCCTCGGCACGGCCGAGACTGAAGAACGCGTAGGCGCCAGACAAAGCCAGTGCCACGATCAGGAACAATGTGATCCCGCGCTCGCGCACCGCGAGGGCGGACAGGTTGAATCCGCTCATTGCATCGCGACCTTTGTCGAGGCGATCTGGACACGCTCGCCGACATGCAACTCGTGACCGCCGGCCGCCGCGATCAGCATGCCCGGGCGAAGATCCGCACCGGGGACAACCGTCGCCGTATCCTCGCCGATATGTGCGATCTGTACCGGATGAAAGCTGACCGTCGATGCCCGGCCATCCACGCTCCAGACGCCGGGCCCCTTGCCCTCGTCATCGACGGCGCCCAACGGCACGACGAGCGCGGTCGGATGATCGTCGCTGGCTTCCGGCAGGTGGACACGCACCGTCGCCCCCAGCGGCGCGTCCGCGCCTGGCCCGTCCATGACGTAACGGGCCTCGAACGTGCGGGTACGCGGGTCGGCGGCGTCGGACAATTGCCGCAGATGCGCGGACACACGGGAACCCGCGCCATACAGTTCGGCTTCCGCCGCGGAATGCAGGATCGGACGCACCCCTTCCGGCAGGTCGATTGCGGCCTCGCGCGGGCCGGCATGTGCCAGCACGATCACGGCCTGGCCGGCCGCGACGACATGCCCCGGTTCCGCCAGGGTCTGGACGACGACACCGTCTTCATCCGCCCGCAGCAGGGAATAATCGTCCTGGTTGCGGGCGATCTTCTCCTGCGCGATCGCCGCGTCCAGTTGCGCGCGGGCGCTGTCCGCTGCGGCCTTCACCTGATCGTAGGCCGAGGCTGCCACCGCACCGGTCGCGACAAGGCCGCGATAGCGACGCTCATCCGCCGCGGCCTGGACCCAGCGGGCGTGCAATGATGCAACGCTGCCGATCTGCGTCGTCACGGCATGGAGGTAATCCGTCGGGTCCAGGCGCATCAGCACCTGTCCCTTGGACACAGTCTGTCCCGTGTCGACCAGGCGTTCGACGATCTTGCCGGACACGCGAAAGCCGAGATCGCTTTGGACGCGGGCCGCTACGACCCCCGTATAGACATGCTCGGCAGTCGCTGCGGATTCGATCCGCACCGTCTCCACAATACGATCGGCCGTGCGGGGATCAGGATCGTCTTTGGGCTTGCAGGCCGACAGCCCGAAAACGGTGCAGATGCCGGCCGCTGCAAGAAGGGATAGGCGTGTTCCAGCCATGTTCGGGCTCCCAACGGGTTTGGAAGCCCAAATTGTACACGAGTGACCGTATTGTCAATTGGTCACATAAAGCCCCATGCTAAATTCACGGCGCGAGGCTTCTCAGGACGAGACTGGCCAGCGTCCCCGCATCATCGTCCAGCGTGTCCATGTGCTGTTCGAGCAGGAGAGGGTGATAGATCGACTGCAGGACCAGCATGATGGCGTGACAGGTCTCGTCAACGGGCGTCTTGCGCTCGAACTCGCCGCCCTCGCGACCTTCGTGGATCAAACGCTCCACCATGCCACGCAATGCCTCGACAAAGTTCTTGGAGGACGCCCACTCTTCCTCCACTGCCGAATAGACGATGTCGTGCAGTTTACGCTCATGAGAAAACAGCGCGACGGTATTGCGCGCCAGCGCAAGGAAAACCCGGCGCATTCTGTCGGATGCCGACTTGTTATCCTCAATGATCGCCTGGAGATCCGCGTGCATCTTGCCGTGCTGGAGCGCGCAGATCGCTTCGCCGATTGCCTTCTTCGAGTCGAAAAATTTGTAGATATAGGCTTTCGACAGACCGATGGCATCGGCCAGATCGGCCATCGTGGTCTTCTTATATCCGTAGTGCCCAAAATGTTCGATGGCCGCCGTCATGATCTGATCCCGGCGTTCATGATCGACCGGGCCGCGTTGTCCGCTACGAGGCGCGCGCATCCTGTTTCTCCCGACTGAAATCCGCCTCCTAGATAGAACGTCGGTTATAAATTGACAACGAGTGACGTATGTGTATATCGGTCACTCGACAACGCCAGGACGTCGCGTGTCCGGGCGGATCGAAAGTTGACCACCATGAACCTTTCGCTTCCCGCATCCAAGCTGAACGCCAATCTCCCGCGTCATCGCATGAGGTACGGGGGACTAGCTCCCGCAGTAGCCTTGACCATGGCGCTCATGACAACGGCCTGCGCGGTCGGCCCAAACTATCATGCACCCGATGCGCATCTTCAGTCCTTCCACAGTGCTGCCGCTGTCGACATGCGACAAGTCGCCTCGGCTCCACCGTTAGATACATGGTGGGAGGGATTTCACGATCCCGAACTGCTGCGCATAGAACAGCGTGTCCTAACCCAGAACCTTGATCTCGCGGCCGCGATAGCGCGGGTCCGCCAATCTCGAGGTGCCGCTGAGGCGGCCACGGCGCGCCTGCTGCCCACTCTGGATTTCAACCCGCAGGCCTCCGCGAACCGGCTGTCGCAGGAGGGGCTGATCGGCCATGTCGTTCGCTCCATACCGAGCTTTCACCGCGATTATCGCACTTATGACGTAAGTGGCGCTGCGAGCTGGGAAATCGACCTGTTCGGCGGCCTACGACGTGGGCAGGAAGCCGCGCGTGACGAAGCGGAAGCCGCACAAATGGAGCGTGTGGGGGAACGTATCACGGTCGCCGCTGACGCGGCGGACGCCTATTTCCAGATCCGCGGAGACCAAGCCCGCCTGGCCGTCGCGGAAAAACAGATCACAGTGGACGCCCATCTACTGGAACTGGTGCGTCAACGGCGAACAAGCGGCGTTTCGAATGAGCGGGAACTGGCCCAGGCCGAGGCGTTACTGCAATCGGCGCGCCAGACCGTGCCGCTGCTCCGCATCGCACTCGAAGCGCAGCTCAATCGGCTCGACGTACTAATGGGCGTGCAGCCCGGTACCTATGCCGCCGAACTGGGAACGCCGTCTGAAATTCCGGCCATCCCTGCCATCGGCGGTACCAACAAACCCACGGACGTGCTGCGCCGCCGACCGGACATTCTGGCTGCTGAACGCAGACTGGCGGCATCAAATGCGAGGATAGGCGCGGCACTCGGCGACTATTACCCCAAGCTCTCTCTTTCGGGCATCCTCGGCTTTCAGAGCATCAATCCTCAGCATCTATTTACGGCACCGGGATTCCAGGCTGTCGGATCAGGCGCCATTCGCTGGCGGATCTTCGATTTCGGCAAGATCGACGCCGAGGTGCAGCAGGCCCGCGGCGCCAATACCGAGGCCCTGGCGCGCTACCGGTTGACGGTCCTACATGCGGCCGAAGATGTAGAAAATTCCTTCACGACCCTGGTACAGACGGAGCAGCGCAGTGGCGAATTGCAGACTGAAGTCGCCTCGCTGACCCGCGCACGCGATCTTTCCCAACAATCCTTCCAAGCGGGTGTCATCCCCTTGACTGATGTGCTCGACGCTGACCGGCAGCTTCTCGACTCGCAGGACCAACTGGCCCTTAACCGGGCGAACGCGGGGCGCGCGGCGGTTAGCTCCTTCAGAGCCTTGGGGGGCGGCTGGCCCACATGAGAGCGCTGATCAACCGAGCATGGCAGAGGGTTGGCTCGTTTCTCTTCTGCATACTTATTACTCTGCTTGTTCGTGGGGCAGAGATATTCGCACGTCCCCGTTCACGTCATGCGCAGCGCAAATCTTGAATATTTCAAACTGGCTGTGGAGGCCGGCAGCCTGACGCGGGCAGCCGGCCTCCATGGTGTGAGAGTTTCCACGTTCACGCGTGCAATCGACAAGCTCGAAGATGAGTTTGGTGTTACCTTACTGGAGCGAAACCACGCCGGGGTTCGCCTTACGGCAGCCGGTGACTTATTGTTTCGGAGAATCGTCACGCTGCTTGATGATCTGGATGAAGTCAAAGCCTTATGCCAAATGCTTGGAACAGGTCGCCGCGGGGTCGTTCGGATCGGTACCCTACTCCCTCCGGTCGGCGTCCAATTCAGGCTTGCATTATCGGTTTGGAAGTCGAAACATCCAGACATAAGAGTGATTTTTTACGAGATGGGAACACGAGACCTTCGATCCGCCTTGTTTCGTCGTCGTGTAGATGTGATTTTTTCCACGCCTTTTGCCAAATCCGGAGCGATTGAATCACTCCCGTTTTGCAGCGAGAACTTGATGGTGGCGCTGTCGAGCGAACACTCTCTGCATCAATATCCGAGTATCACGCGGGGACAATTGCGAAATGAGACTTTCTTGATCCAGGACTGGGGGCGCGATCATAGTGTAAGGGACCATTATATGGAGATTCTCGGCAAGGATGTGACGATTGAAACGCATCCTGCGGGAAAGCAATCCGTCTTCGCGCTGGTAAGTGCAGGATATGGCGTGACACTTGCCGTCCAGAGTCAAGCGGAACGAGGCTTTCCGGGCGTCATTTTCCGGCCGCTACGGGAAAGTGATGCCCACCTGCCCATTCGCCTCGGCTGGGATGCCGATCGCCAAGACGCGGTTACGGGCCGTTTCGTTGCTTTTATCCGCGATTTTGTTCGGCAGCGCTGATTCGAAGTCGTCTGGCCCTGGAAAACGCCCTATCCCCTTCCATGAAGCGTGAAAGCATCGGTGGGATCAGCTTAGCAGCGACGACCTCGGCCTGACCGCTCTCGCGCGCCAGCAGCCGCGCATAGTCCACCAAATCGCGATGCACGGCAGCGGGAAGTTCGACAGTAAGCCGCACCGGTTTGTCATCCGAGATCGGCCCAAGCCTGAGCTTGGTCATCGGGAAACCTCCTGTCCATAGGGGGTGAGCACGAGGTCACGACGCACCATGACCCGCACCGGAAAGCCTGGCCGGATAATGTTGGTCGGCTGGATATTCAGCGAGCGTCCGACGATCTGCTCGCCGATCTGGTTGAAGCCCTGCGAGCCGCCGGTGCGCAGGGCCTGTGCAATCCCGTTGCCACCACTGATGTCGGCCGCGGAACCGACGCTGAGAATGGTCGAGACCAGGGCGGCCTTGAATACCTCGCCCCAATGGTTGTCGGTCTGGTCCTGCAACCCAGCGTAGCCCGCCGTATCGGCGGCCGGCTCGTTTTCTAGCACGATCGAATCCCCGGCCCCGCGCATCAGCCGGGTCCAGACCAGCAGCACGCGGGTCTGGCCATAGGCAATCTGGGAATCATAGCGGCCGATCAGCTTCGCTCCCTGCGGGATCAGCAGGATATGCCCGGTCGGAGAGTCATAGACGTTCTCAGTCACCTGCGCTGTAACCTCGCCCGGCAAGTCAGAGCGAATGCCGGTAATCAGCGCACCGGGAATGATCGATCCCGCCTGGAGCACATAGGGACTGGGAACGGGTACCAACCGCTCGGCGCTGACGGTGCGGTGATCGACCGGGCCGTCGAGGAATGCCTGCTTGCGATCGGCAGGAGCGCCGCTGAACTGGGCTGCAGTCGTACCGGGTGTCGCGGGCGTGGCGACATCCCGCCCCATTTGCGTCTGGGTGAACAGATGGCTGACCCGCGCCGCTTCCTGCTCCTGGGCGATACGCTGCTTCTCCGGATCGGCAGGTGTGGCCGGTGTCGCCATGCCGGAGGCCCCCACGCCGGCCTTGAGCAACGGCCCACCAAGATCGCCAGGCAGCGGCGGTCCGAGGCGCGGCGGATGGCTATAGTCACCCGGCAGATTGGCCAACCCGTCCGGCGTGGTGCGACTTCCAGTATTATAGAGTTCGGCATTGCTCTTCGGTGGCGCTGGCTTCAGCGCCAGATAGAGCGCGCCACCGACGCCTGCTACGGCGATGACGGACAGGCCGAGGATCACCTTGCGCGACAGCCGCGTGACCGGCGGCCGCGCGATGCGCAGCCTCATCTCTCCGGGTGGCCTGACGGCGACCCCGAGCGTTTCGGTGCCGCCATTTCCGGCACTCCCGCTCATGACCGCCGCGTCCCGTCGGTGCGGACGATGCGCACCACCTGCTGATGCTTCGCCCCCAGCCGCAATTCGGCGGCGGCAAACAGGCGATCGACGATCATCCGATTGCCGCGCACCCGATAATTCACCAACTGACCGTCGCCCTGCGGGCCGATGACCCACAGGGGCGGCATCTCCCCCTGGGCGATCCCGGTCGGAAATTCGATGAACACCTGCCGCCCGTCATCGAAGGCCCGCAACGGCCGCCACGGCGCCTCGTCGCCCTCGATTCGATAGCGGAAATTCAGCGCATCGAGATCGACGCCCGTCGCGACCGGAGTGCTAAAATCAGAATCCCGATCCTGCCCGCGCAGGGCAACGATCTGGTCCTGCGGATAGTCCCAGGACACCGAGGCCATATAGGTCCGCTCGTCGGAGCGCAACTCCAGATGGTAGGTGCGCCGGTCGGTATTGATGACCAGATTGGTGATCAGATCCGGGCACGTCGGTTTGAGCAGGATATGAATCCGTTTCGACGCCCCTGCCCCGCTCTCTGTATCGCCGATGATCCAGCGCACGGTATCGCCGGCGGCGACCGGACCCGAACCGACCAGCTTCTCGCTCGGCTGCAGCGCGATGTCGGTGATCTCGCCCGGTGCCGCGTAGAGCTGGTAGAGCGCACCCTCGGAGAACGGATAGACCTGGATCGCATTGAGATACCCCGCCCGCGTCGGCTGGATCCGCGCCGCGCTGTTGGCGCGCTCGACCCGCTGGTGCGGATCCGTCGGGTCCGGGGCCGCATGCCGATACGGGATCGGCTTGAGTTGCCCCGGCAGCGGCAAGGGCTCGGGGAGTGCCACCACCTGCACCGGCTTGGGCGGGTCAGGCGTAAGAACCGCCTGCCGGGGCGTATCGTCGTATTTGATGGCAGGCGGCTTCCACGAGGAGCAGGCTGCAAGGGGCGCCAGCAGGATCATGAGCGGCGCGATGATGTTGAGGGTGCGCATCAGCCGAGTTCCCTGGACCAGTTGAGGGCATGGATGTAGATGCCGAGCGGGTTCTTGCGCAGCCGTTCGGCATCGGTTGGGGTAGTGACGACGATGGTCAGGATCGCGCTCCAGCGCTCGGTGGCGGCCAGCGCGCCGTCGACATAGCGGCGCTCGATCCATTCCACCCGGAAGCTGTCGTCGGAAGCGCGGATGACGCTGGCGATCTCGACCGCCACCTGCATCTTGCCGAGCCGACTGAAGGGATCGCTGGTGCGGGCATAATCATTCAGGGCCAGCGCGCCGCGATCGGTGACGTAGTTATAGGCGTCGAGCCAGTTCTGCCGCAGCACCACCGGATCAGCCGGGATGCCGCGCACTTCGGAGATGAAGCGCGCCAGATACCAGGCGAGCTGCGGATCGGTCGGCCGATAGGCGGCGGTTGCCGGACCGACGGCCTGCGCCTGACCGAGATGGTCGATCTGCACCACCCACGGCGTGATGGTGCCGCGCAGCGACTGCCAGACCAGCCCGGCGGCCAGGCCGCCGCTCAAAGCCAGGCAGCCGAAGAAAGCCAGCCGCCAGTTCCGGGCCTGGACGCGGGCCGAGCCGATGCGGTCGTCCCAGACCTGTCCGGCCTTGTGATAGGGCGTCTCGGGCTCCGGCGTCCTGCCGAAACGCACATTGGGACGGCGGAACATGGCTATTCTCCTTCCGAGAGATCGACGTCGTGGCCCCCGCTGGGCCGGTCGCCGCCCTTGATCGCCTGCGCAGCAGCGTCCGCCCCACCCCTGATCCGGTTGTTGCGCTGCATCCGGCTGGCCCAGGCCGGCGGCTTGCCAGCAGCCGCCGCTCCACCGCCACCGCCCGAGGCCGTGACACCACCCGCGCCGCCCGTGGCAGCGGCCCCGCCGGCCTGATAACTGGTGCGGACACTGGCCATGGCCCGACGCAACGGGCTGGTGGCGGCGGACAGTCCGGTTTTGGCCACGCCTGCCGCGCCGCCAGCCTGATAGGCGGCGGTGGCACCTCCGGCGACAAAGGCGCCACCACGCACAGCGGCCGCCGCAGCGCCTACGGCAAGACCGGCCCCGGACGCAGCGGCCACACCGGCACCGACAACCCCGGCCGCCGTGGCGACAGCGGAGCCGGCACCCAGCTGCGGACCACCGGCGATCAGGCCGTTGGCCAATGCCGGGCCGAACACGGTCAGGCCGAGCAGCGTCAGGGAAGCCAGAATCAGGGTCAGCGCGTCATTGATGGTGGGCGGATTATTGGAGCCGCTGGTGAACTGGCCGAACACCGTCGAACCAATGCCGACGATGACAGCCAGCATCAGCACCTTGATCCCGGACGACACCACGTTGCCCAGCACCTTCTCGGCGAGGAAGGCGGTGCGGCCGAACAGGCCGAAGGGCACCAGCACGAACCCCGCCAGGGTGGTCAGCTTGAACTCGATCAGCGCCACGAAGAGCTGGATCGCCATGACGAAGAAACTGATGACCACGATCAACCAGGCGATCAGCAGCACCGCGATCTGGATTGCGTTGTTGAACACGGCGACAAATCCGACCAGCGAGGAAATCGAAGTCAGGATCGGCTTGCCGGCGTCGATACCGACCTGCGCCAGCCGACCCGGCTGGAGAAGCTCCGCCTGGGTGAGACGCCCACCGCCCGCCTCGATGCCGAGACCTGCGAAGGACTCATAGATGATCTTCGCCAGACCGTTGAAATTGCCGATGATGAAAGCGAACATGCCGATGAACAGGGTCTTGCGGATCAGCCGCGCCAGCACATCTTCGTCCGGCGCCAGCGCCCAGAATAGCCCCGCCAGAGTGATGTCGATGGTGATCAGGGTTGCGGCAAGCCAGTGAACGTCGCCCTGCACCAGACCGAAGCCGGAATCGATATACTGGGTGAAAATGGCAAGGAAATTGTCGATGACGCCGGTGCCCTGCTGCATGGCGTCACCGTGCGGTTTCGGGCGCGAAAAAGCGCTTGCGGTTCTCGGCCCAGATCGCAACACACGCCGGGTCGCCGTCGGCCTTCATGCCGAGCGCCTGGCAGCGCGCCAGACCGGCGGCCAGCCGGTCACGAGAGCCCGGCGGTCCGAGATCTGGCACACCGACGTCACGGGGCACGTGCCGGAGGTGAAGGCTGGCGGCGACCAGAATCAGAACGACCAGGCCAACGGCAACAAGCCGGAAGACGAGCGGCGGGGAGAGACGTAACCCGCGCATCAGTGGAACATCTGCGCGGTGCCAGGCGTGTAACCGGCCCCGTAATTGAGGAAATTCGCCAATTGCGCCCTGCCCTGCTCCTCGCTCTCGACCTGACGCGCGCCTTCCAGCGCCTGGGCACGGCCCACCGCCGTGACGACCGCCGTGAGGTCGGCAAGCTGGCGCGTCTGCAACGCGGTCAGCTGGTTGCCCGATTGCGCGGCCTGCAAGGCGCCGGTGGCCGCCTGGCTCGACGTGACCAGACTGTCGATCTGGCTGCGCGTGGCATCGAGATTCTGCACCGCGCCGGTCTGCACGCGCAGCCCGTCCTGATAGGCGCCCCGTGCGTTCTGCCATCGCGTCTGCGCATCGGCGGTCATCTGCGCCGCGGAGGTCGGACTACCCAGCGCCTGGGGATAGGTCTGGGTGAAGGCCTGATCGATGCTGGTCAGGTTATAGGAGAGCCCCTGCGCCTGGCTGACGATCTGCTCGGTCTGCTGGATTGACTGCTCCAGGGGTGCCAGCACCGAGAGCGGCAGATTGGCGAGGTTGCGGGCCTGGTTCTCCAGCATGGTTGCCTCGTTGAGCAGGCTCTGCGCCTCCTGGTTGATCTGCTGCAATTCCCGCGCCGCGATCAGCACCGTCTGGACATGGGCGGCGCCGTCATAGACTGCCCATTGCGCCTGGGCCGGGACGCTCACGACGATGGATGACAGGGCGCCAAACCCGGCCACGAACGCTGCTTTGTAAGTCAACGAATTTCTCATGATGGCTCTCCCGGCCTGAGCATCTCCACAGCCCACTCGACGCCCCTGCGCGCCAGCCAGACCGCTGCAAAGCCATCACGCCCATGTCGGGCAAAGATCCGGTCGATGGCGGTCTGGTCGTCGGGCGACGACGCGGCGGTGAAAGCCAGCGCCACCTCGGACAGACCGAGATCGAACAGCCGGTTGCCTTTACGGGACTGGCAGTAATAATCGCGCTTGGGCGTCGCCCGGCTGAGGATCTCGATCTGGCGGTCGTTTAGGCCGAACCGGCGATAGATCGCGGTGATCTGCGGCTCCAGCGCCCGGTCATTTGGCAGGAACACCCGCGTCGGGCAGCTCTCGATCAGCGCGGGGGCGATCGGGCTGGCGTCGATATCGGCCAGCGACTGGGTGGCAAAGATGACGGAGGCGTTTTTCTTGCGCAGCGTCTTCAGCCATTCCCGGAGCTGTCCGGCGAAGGCGCGATCATCCAGCGCCAACCAGCCCTCGTCGATGATCAGCAGCGTCGGGCTGCCGTCAAAGCGGTCCTCGATGCGGTGGAACAGATAGGCCAGCACGGCGGACGCAGCACCCGAACCGATCAGACCCTCGATCTCGAAGGACTGGATGTCAGCGACACCGAGGCGCTCATGCTCGGCGTCGAGCAAACTGCCCCACGGGCCACCAACGCAGTAGGGTTGGAGCGCCTGCTTCAAGGCCAGCGACTGGAGCAGCGCCGACAGGCCGGTAAGCGTGCGTTCCGCAACCGGGGCCGAGGCCAGCGAGGTCAGCGCCGACCACAGATGCTCCTTGAGGTCGGGCGCGATAGTAACGCCCTCGCGCTCCAACAGCATCGCGACCCATTCCGCCGCCCAGGCCCGTTCGCCCGGCTCATCGACCCGCGCCAGCGGCTGCAACGCGACGGGATCGTTGCCATTCTGCGCCAGCGCGCCACCGAGATCGTGCCAGTCGCCCCCCATCGCCAGCGTTGCCGCGCGGATCGAGCCACCGAAATCGAAGGCGAAAATCCGTGCGCCGGCATAGCGACGAAACTGCATCGCCATGAAGGCCAGCAGCACGGACTTGCCCGCACCCGTTGGCCCTGCGATCAGCGTGTGGCCGACATCGCCGACGTGAAGTGCGAAGCGGAACGGGGTTGAGCCCTCGGTGCGGGCATAGAACAGCGGTGGGGCATCGAAATGCCCGTCCCGCTCCGGCCCGGCCCACACCGCGGAAAGCGGGATCATGTGCGCGAGGTTCAGGGTCGAGACGCAGGGCTGGCGGACATTGGCGTAGACATGGCCCGGCAGGCTACCGAACCAGGCTTCGATGGCGTTCACCGTCTCACGCATGCAGGTGAAGTCGCGGCCCTGGATCGTCTTCTCCACCAGCCGCAGCCGGTCGGCGGCGACGGTCGGATCCTCGTCCCAGACCGTGACGGTGGCGGTGACATAGGCCTGGCCGACCTGGTCGGTGCCGAGTTCCTGCAACGCCGCGTCGGCGTCGGCCGCCTTGTTGGCGGCGTCGGAATCCAGCAGCACCGACGCCTCGTTGGTCATGACTTCCTTGAGGATGGCCATGATCGATTTGCGCTTGGCGAACCATTGCCGCCGGATCCGGCCAAGGACTTTGGTCGCATCGGTGCGGTCGAGGCAGATTGCCCGCGTCGACCAGCGATAGGGAAAGGCCAGCCGGTTCAGCTCGTCCAACAGACCCGGCCATGTATGGGTGGGAAAGCCGGTGACGGTCAGGGTCCGCAGATGCGCATCGCCCAATCGGGGCTCCAGGCCACCGGTCAGTTCCTCATCGACCAGGATCGCGTCGAGATGCATCGGGATTTCCGGCACCCGGACCCGCTGCAGGCGCGTGGAGATGCAGGAATGCAGATAGGTCAGCGTTTCGCCGTCATCGAGCCAATCGGCCTCTGGCATGAAGCCGTCGAGCAGCGCCAGCACCCGATCGGTCTGGTCGACAAAGCCGGCCACCACCGCCCGCCAGTCGGAGCCGCCACGGGCGCGGTTCTCGTAGAGCCAGGCCTCCGCGCGAGCGGCATCGTCCGCCGGCGGCAGCCAGACCAGGGTCAGGAAATAGCGGCTCTCATAATGCGCGCCCTCTTCCTCGAACTGTGCCCGGCGCTCGGCATCGACCAGTTCGGAGGCCGGATCGGGAAACGGGCTGAAAGGATAGCCCCGTGCTGGAAGGCGCTGCGCCTCCACGAAAATGGCCCAGCCGGAGCCGAGACGGCGCAGGGCGTTGTTCAGCCGGGACGTGATGGCGACCAGTTCGGAAGCGGTCGAGGAGTCCAGGTCCGGGCCACGAAATCGGGCGGTGCGCTGGAAGGCGCCGTCCTTGTTCAGCACCACGCCCCTGGCGACCAGCGCCGCCCAGGGCAGGAAATCGGCCAGCCGGTCACGGCGATGGCGGTATTCGGCGAGGTTCATCATGGCGCGCTCACCCGACCAGATGGGTGGGATAGCGCAGGTGCCGGCGCACCACGTCGACGAAGGCGGGATCGCGCCTGGCCGCCCAGACGGCGGCAAGATGGCCGACCAGCCAGAAGATCCCGCCGGCGATCCACAGCCGCAGGCCGAGGCCGATTGCCGCCGACAGCGTGCCGTTGACGATCGCCACCGTGCGCGGCGCCCCGCCGAGCAGGATCGGCTCGATCAGGGCGCGATGCACCGGGGCGGTGAAGCCGGGGATGGCGTCCGGCCCCATCAGATCAGCGCCCCGCCCGAAAAGGAGAAGAAGGACAGGAAGAAGCTGGACGCGGCGAAGGCGATCGACAGGCCGAAGACGATCTGGATCAGGCGACGGAAGCCGCCCGAGGTCTCCCCGAAGGCCAGGGTCAGGCCGGTCACGGTGATGATGATCACCGAGATGATCTTGGCCACCGGCCCCTGCACGGATTCCAGGATCTCGTTGAGCGGGGTTTCCCACGGCATGCTGGAGCCCGAGGCGTAGGCCGGGGCCGACAGCAAGGCGAGCGACAGAGTGGCGCAGGCCACGGCAAAGCGGCGGCGCAGGGCGAGCGTGCGGGTCATGACTTGTCTCCGGCGGATGCGAGGATGTAGTCCCCGTCCGGGGCCAGGCCCCCGACGGTGGCGAGTTCGGCCAGCCGACGTGCGTTGCCGCGCCCGGACAGCACCGCGATCACGTCGATGGTCTCAGCGATCAGGGCGCGCGGCACGGTGACGACGGCTTCCTGGATCAGCTGCTCCAGCCGGCGCAGGGCACCGATCGCCGAGCCCGCGTGCAAGGTGCCGACACCGCCGGGATGGCCGGTGCCCCAGGCCTTGAGCAGGTCGAGCGCTTCGGCGCCGCGCACCTCGCCGATCGGAATCCGGTCGGGGCGCAGACGCAGCGAGGAGCGCACAAGGTCGGAGAGTGAGGCCGCGCCGTCTTTGGTGCGCAGGGCGACCAGATTAGGGGCCGCGCATTGCAATTCGCGCGTGTCTTCGATCAGCACCACCCGGTCGCCGGTCTGCGCGATCTCGGCCAGCAGGGCGTTGACCAGCGTGGTCTTGCCGGTTGAAGTGCCGCCGGCGACCAGGATGTTCTTCCGCTCGGCGACGGCGCGGCGCAGAAACGCGGCCTGTGCGGCGGTCATGATGCCGGCTGCCACGTAATCGTCGAGCGAGAACACCGCGACCGCGGGCCGCCGGATGGCGAAGCAGGGGGCTGCCACCACCGGGGGCACCAGCCCCTCGAACCGCTCCCCGCTTCCCGGCAATTCGGCAGAGACGCGCGGGCTGCCGGAATGCACCTCGACCCCGACATGGTGGGCAACCAGGCGGACGATCCGCTCGGCATCGGCAGGCCCGATCCGGGTGCCGGTGTCCTCCATCCCGCCCGCCAGCCAGTCGATCCACAACCGGCCATCGGGATTGAGCATCACCTCGACGATCGACGGATCATCGAGATACCCGGCAATCGCGGGGCCGAGGGCGGTGCGCAGCATACGCGTGCCACGGGCGACGGCTTCAGAGCGGAAGGGAGCGACGGACACCGGGAACCCCGCGATTGGCCTCCAGAGGGAGGCGGTGGATCAGCGGGGTTGATTAGAAAGAGGCATAGACACGGAAGCGCAACAAGTCTCTGGGGCCGTAGGGCGCTGGGATAGAAGAACTTGCATAGGGGTGTGTCGCCGTTTCAGCGGTGACGGGGCGAAAGGGCCCTGCTACCGTTTACGGAATCGATCACGACACGGACCTGTGCCCGCATGAGCAAAGCCTTCATTGCCGCCGTTCTTCAGGACTCGCTGGACTGCACCGGCGTTGCCGCCACCAAGACCGCCGATGACCTGGTCGGAGCCATTGTCGCCGAACTGAAGCAGGAGGGGCGGGTTCACGCTGCCGTCCTTTGGGACCTTCACGGTCCATAAGACCAAGGCCCGCAAGGCACTCAATCCCCGCACCGGCGAGACGGTGAAGGTCAAGGCAGGCAAGACCGTGCGCTTCAAGGCCAGTCCCGTTCTGAAGAAGGCAGTCTGATTGGACTCATCGTCCAATAACCGCGAGACGGTAATGTTCGGTAATAGAAGACAGGAGACTGGCAATTTCCGCTTCATCTCGGACGTATTGACTTCAGAACCCATTCTTGCAAGGCGGACACGAGCGATTCAGCTCTCGTCTCGAAAGAAGTTGACGTGATGTCCTCCCTCTGGATCCAATCGTCTTGGCCACGTAATTTGCTCAAAAAGATAGCAATTAATCTCGGCACGTTTCACGATTGGTATTTGATTGACTTTTAAAAGGAATACAAATGAACGCAGCGCAAGCACGGCAGATTTTACGGGGATTGGATGAGGAGGAACCGGCAGTGTTGCCAGTTTCTGTCCTAAAAAATCTTAATGTAAATGATATTCCAGATGGTTGCGGATTTCAAATCGGTACTATCGAAGATAGCATCCATAAAATCGAGTGGAATGGCACCATCTACCGACGAGGCGCGAATTTGGTCGGGGAAGCCGATCATACATGGACGCGCAAGTATTGGTATTCTCCGATTGGTCTGGAACAGTATCTTGATCTTGTCCGTCGAGCCGTAGAGGCACGGCAAAAAACTTGTGGCGACGTTGCGATAACCTATCAAGATGACGATGGGGCGTATGTCGCGCTACGTTTCGAAATAATGACAACCGAAACCAATTTGAGTTTGGCGTACGCCGCTATACTCAAAGTTAGCCATCAAGTCGAAGAAGCTGCAACTGCTGCGTCGGACGAAGTTGGCAAGCGGATATCAGAAATAGCCGCCCGCCTATCAGGCTGGGGATCAGAAAGTCTAGATAATCTTGTTGACGCTGTAGAAACCGCATCGACAAATCAGGATAAGGGGCGTGCTTTAGAAGAACTTTGTAGCCGACTATTTGAAACAGTTCCTGGCATGTCAGTCACTCAGCGCATACTTACCGAGACTGAGGAAATTGATATTTCTATTATAAATGGAAGTGAAGATTCCCGTTTCAAACGGGAAGGAGCAATTATTCTCGCTGAGTGTAAGAATTGGTCCCGGAAATGCGGAAAAAATGAATTTGTCGTATTTCGTTCTAAAGTAGAAAATCGTAGTCGGAGAGCAACACTAGGTTTTCTGATTTCGTGGAACGGGTTTGCTGAAACGATCACAAAGGAAATGCTAAGAGGTAGCCGTGAAGAGACATTGATTATACCGCTTACAGGTCATGACATACGTGAAGCAGTTCGGAACATGAATTTCTCTCAAGTATTGGCAAAGACATGGGACGCTGCCGTCTCGTTGTAAATTGCCACATATCGACATTTTGTATTGTTTCAGTGAGACGCAATCACAAAAATTGCAGGTCGTTCTCCGGTATATATGATAGAACGCATGCGTATAGATCGAGAATATCACAATATTTTCGGGAAATTAGGGGCTGTTATGACTGCACGCGAAGGCGCTTTTGAGTTCAACGAGAATGCAAGTCTTGAGGAAAATCTATCTGCATTCGGAAGCCATATCAGCCAATTGGATGCGGCCCTTGCCGCAGATCTGTGTGACCGCTTTCCGATCTTGCTGGATGGAAAGTACAAGGTCGAGGAAATATGGGATCGATTACTCGATATCTGCGTCACACCGCCAGCAACGGAAGCAGTTGCTACGGCTCAGGAGCAAACCGCAGCAGCAAACCCCAATGCGCCAGCGGTCGTGCAATCTTTGCCCACTCCGCCCCCAACCGTGACAGGTTGGCTCCTCGAAGGAGTCTTAATCGAGGGATTCAGAGGCGTGAACAACGAAGGTCAGCCGCTCGAACTCAAACTTCACCCGACCAAAGTCAACAGCATTTCTGCGGTCAACGGTGTTGGAAAGACGTCCGTTTACGACGCAGTGCGCTATGCGATTACCGGAAAGCTGCCTTGGCTCGACGACCTTCCTGCTACCGAACGGGACAAGGATTATTACCAGAATCGCTTTCATTCTACCGGGCAATCAACCATCAAGCTTCAACTCGTCGCTGAACCAGGCTCCGAGAAGTGCGAGATCACGGTAATTCGGAACTCGTTGGGGCAGCGCGCGGTTAGTGCCCCCACACCGTGGGACGCGACAGCGATACTGGCTGGACTCAATCGTGAGTTCGTATTTCTTGATGGTCCGACATTTCAGAGATTCATCGAGGCTGCACCGCTGGCTCGCGGGCGTACCTTCTCTGGGCTTCTCGGCCTATCTGCATACAGCGACCTTCGCCAAGCACTGGCGGGGTTGGCGAACACTCGCGCCTTCAACAGTCATTTCGGCATCACTGCCCATACACAAGCTAAAACCCGTGAGGAACGGACAGTAGGCGAGTTATCAAGGGCGATCGCCAACGACTACGAGACACTGGTTGGTACCGCCATCGGAACATTGGATACGACGACTGCAAAAGAAAAGTGTAATGAAGCGCTGACCCAGATCGCCCCGCTCAAACCGGTGTGCCAGGGAAAGGCGTTCGATACCATCAACATCGATGCCTGTATCGAGGCTATCAAAGATGCTGAGGGTGGACCGAAGCGCGAACGGCTCGGTGCCTGTATCCGCGAGCGTGGAGGCCTCGCAAAGGTCAACCACGACGCTCCCAACACGGCACGTGCCGAGCTGTTGGTTACTCGCGCGACCGAGCGGGCGGAGGCACTGGAAAGAACCGCTGGCGACTTGATGCTCCAGCTTTATCAAGCCGGTACAAAGGTTATCGAAAGTGGACAGTGGGAGGACACGCACCTTTGCCCGCTCTGTGATGGAAAGGCACCCCGTAGCCTAAAAGAACACCTCGCCTTCCGGCTTTCCGAATTTGAAGCATTGGACAAAGCGACCGCCTTACTTGCGGCCGAATGGAATGAAGCCGGGTGGACAGAGCTAATACAACTTGAAGCAGTCATTGAGACCGTTCCAGAAAAACGCCTGTTCGCTGGGCACCAGGCCCGTGCCGGATCTGGCACAATCACACAGGCTGAAGCAGAGACTTTGGTGCAATACTTGGCAACGTTGCGCTCGAAAGCAACGGAGCTTGATGAGCAGCTCGAGAGGGAACAGGCTCAGCTCGAGCGGGAACTGCCACCGTCATCGGTGGAAGTTACCAAGAAGGTGGAGACCGCGCGACGTTTGCAGGAGAATTGGAGCAAGCTCGATCTGTCACAGAAGGCATTGGTTGCAGAGCAAGAGAGGGAAGATTGCGTTGACCGGATCAGGAGCTTCTTGAAGGGCACATCCAGCGCCTTTGCGACAGCTGAGGCTGGCATGAGCAGCGCCCGGCTTGCGGCAGTCGAACCCATCTTCAAAAACTATTTTAAGAAGATGTCGTTCTACGGAGTGGAACCAGCTGTCTCCAAGAAGGTGAACAGCGAGGAACTCCGCATTAACCTTGCCCAGTTCTATGGGCTGACGAATGTCTCTCCGCAGGCGCTCCTCTCCGAGAGCTTTCGGAACGCCTTCGCTATATCGCTCTATCTGGCCGCCGCATCACTCTACAGCGGTCTGCCGAAATTCATCGTACTCGACGACGTGACGTCAAGCTTTGATGCCGGTCATCAGAACTTTCTTGTTGAACTTATCAGGACAACATTTGCGCGGCCTGGCAACGCCGCAGGCCCACAGGTCATACTCTTGAGCCATGACACCATGCTCGAAAAGCTTTTCAACAAGCACACCGGCACAGGAACGTGGTGGCATCAACGAATAGAAGGATCGCCCCAAGTGGCCGTCCTTCCGCAAGCCGGAGCAGTCAATAAGGTCCGGGACCGCACAATATCAATGCTTCAGGCTGGTCAGGTGGACTTTGCCAAGGAAGGAGTGCGGCAATACCTGGAGTACCGCTTAAGTGATCTCATCAGCAAACTCCGGATCCCTGTGCCAGTCGATATCGCCTTTAACGACGACAAGCACCTGTCACATGAGTTTCTGAAAGCGATCGAAGCTGCGGTTAAGCTGCACAAGGCGGCTAATATACTCACGCTGGCCTCGGCACAGGAAGTTGGTCTTAACACCAATATGATAACGATTGTCGGAAATTTCCTAAGTCATTGGGGCACTGGCCAAACTGCAGCGTTCTCCGGGCCGTCCTTGCTTGGCGTGATGCAAGCCATTGACGACTATTGTGATTGCTTCACCTTCGAGCCTGCACCTGGCGCGCCCCGGCGATATTACAAGACGCTGTCGCAGCAGCAGTGAGGCATGCGAACGGAATTTTTGGGAAATCGGACAGGGACTTGCGCGGCGGGAATGAAGGCGTGTTGCAGGCGGGCGGCAAGCCCCCACCACCCTTCACTGACCTAATCTTCTTCGGCGAGAAGAGGCTCAAAGAGATTTTTCAAATCTTGATCGTCGAAAGTATCTTCCCGCACATCCTCACCGGTCACCGACAACTCTTCATCCTGCGCGGCATTCTCATTGACCTCTTCAATCCGGCTTTGAATGGCACGTTTAGCGCTCTCCACTGCCTGTGAGTTGTACCCGATACGATTGGCGAGTTTTTCAACAGTCAAAATGTAGTCAGAGAGAGTTGAATCTGAGTCCACATGCCCGAGATTGTCGCTTACATTCTCGATCATTTCAGGAATTGCCGTATTTATTTCATTATCGAACATATGTCCGAGATTGGCCTTGTTGGTGTCGATCGATGTCACAACGCGTTCGAGGTCATCAGGATCGAGAGAGCCGCCGAGCATTTTGCGAATGGCGCTCTCGATAGCGACGGCCAACGGGCCTGTATCTTTTTTTTCGTTCTGAGGTGCAGATAGCAGGTTGGCGAGGATGGTGGGCAGCGCCCGAGCATCATCCCATGATTTGAATTGGTCTGTTGGGTTGGTTGCGATTGCGACCGCCGTTTCCAAAAATATCTTAAGTCCGCTCAACTTCCACCATAGAAGCAGCATATTGATACGGTCTGATGTTGTCGTGTCATAGGCACGGAAATTGGTAGGGTTCGAAGGAATACGCTTCCATCTCGGTATCGTGTTGAGCCGTTGCACAAGCGCCGAGAAACCCGCCAAGAATGTCCTCCAGTCATTAGGCGTTAGGTCGGATAACTTTTTGAACTGATCGACTATTCGCATCGCGCACGAGGGCGTGGGGGCTCCTGCCGCCATCGTTACCAACAATTTTCTGTCGAGCAGATAGCGGTAGAGATAATCACGAACAGATGGGTTAATAAATGATATGCGGCCGTTTGCGACGGCGATAAAGCCGCCTTCCAACACTTTTACGCTGCTCTCAAAATCCTTAGCGTCCCAAGCTATGCCGAATTTCTGGCACAAAAGTGGATGCAGTCCTTCAAATATTTCCTGAATATCTTCAATTTCTGCGCCATATTGTGACCCAAAATAGAGAGAAAATAAAAGATGCTGACACCGACGTGGTATATGATGCTGAAATTGCTTGTCCCAGATTGACTCTGGATCATTTAGCTTATTAATGAATATTTCAGGATAATCTTCGGCTGCCACATCTTCGATATGCGATGCGTCAGTCATCCATTCTACGATTCGCGGATTATAGAACTTGTGATCAATAATTTTCTTGATCGTTCCGGTATCATAGAGTGCTCGAATATGTTCGATTGGTACGCCAGCGACGACGAGATGATTGTAAAGAATTCGAGCCCGTATTCGGCGAGTATAAATACCTACATCAAGCAGATATTGCGCCACGTCGAGCCTGTGATCGGCAAGGACATCAGACACAAGTTTTGCATGTTGAAAAACTGGTGCACGGGTCGTGAGGATAAACCTTGCTGTGGGCGTGCGACGTACTCGCGCAATAAACCGGCCAAGCTCGGTGTCTTGGGTAGATAAGGCTCTTTCGTCGAGCGCGATGCGACCCAAAAAGTCGTCAAAAAAGAACACCTGCCGGCGACTGTCATTTATCCGCGCAAATCCGTCGTCGAGACTTCGGATCGCGACGAGATCCCAATCTTCCCCGATGTAGGCATACGCCAGCATTTCGGCCAAAGTTGTCTTTCCCACGCCTCCAGGTCCGGAAATGATCAAAATGCGTTGGCTTTCGAGAACTTTTCGTCCCTGACCAAAGCTCGGGTTTTCGGCATAAACGTTTAGTTTTGCGGTGATCTCCGCTCGGGTGACTGTCGTGAAGTTATGTGATGCGGACTGCAAAACTCGTTCGAGGATAGCCGTATCGGATAGCCAAAGTTTGACGTGGCTTTTAGCGACATCGTCATGCTTTCGAAGAAGCGAGTTCAGGTCTTCAAAACCCAATATATCAGATGCGTTGATCAGGCTTGGGCCTATGATATCCGCGAGCGCCTTCTTATTAGCGGGCGTGAGAGAAACCGAAGTGACGAGAATATAGCGGTCAGGCTGTATTTGATCGATCGATGGTCGAGCATTCCGCATTTGCCTTGCCAATGCTGCGAAGCCTGACATGCGAAGGTGCTTCGCCTGAAGGATCGTGGTTGCTCCAGATTTTGCGTGGCGTCCGTCAACACCTCCATCGGGACCAGGGCCAAACCCCTCAAATCGACAAGCTAATTCCTCGCCCAACAAGTCTCGTGCAAGATCTTCAAAATCGGCTGGAGAGAGGGAGGTGAAACTGTATGTCACGATCTTACCGCTAAATGTGTCTAGGTCGATACGCAGCGAAGCGTCGCCAAGGGTATCTGATCAAGTTCGTTCGAACGATAGCATATCCTGATAGTGGTCGTTTTCTACCGTCAGGCGAAGTGGCTCAAGTTGGCAGGTAGCGTCATTTGCATCAATGGCACAAATGACTGTTTTCGGTCATATCTTCCCAATACCCGACATTCCGCTCCCCTGAAGAGTTTCGGGCGCCGTTAGGCGTACGAAAGTCGGGGAGGACCGAACCCGCGACACCGGAGCTCAGGTATGGGGAATTTGCAACTGGCGCTGCCCTGAGGCGCCCCTGAGCGGGGTCACATGACGGCCTTCGTGGTGCGACGAAGGGCTTTTCCCGCTGATTTCATGCATGGGAATGACAGGATCGCCAGTACCAAGCGTGTACTTTCTGCCGTTTTTTCGCGTTTTGCGTAAGTCTATCGGTTTGTCGGAACGAGGCGGGTCCGACAAGCATCGGGTTATACGGTCATGTCTGCCGGTCATCATGCTGATTCTCCGACCGGATCGGTCGCCCGTGGTGGGCCTCGGGGCTGGCACCATCGGGGAAGGATCTGGATGACGACCATCGGACCACCACAGCATGGGCACGGCGGTGGCGTGACCGGTTCGGCGTCCGGGACTTCTGGCGCTGGTGTGGGTATGACCTTCAGCAGTTCCCGCACCCGGGCGAGGCTGGCCTTGCGGCTGGAACTGGCCAGCAGGCCATAGTGGCGGATGCGATGAAATCCCCGTGGCAGGACATGCAGCATGAAGCGGCGGATGAATTCATCCGTGGCGAGCGTCATGACCTGCTGTTGGTGGGCCGTGTCCCGTCGGTAATCCTTGTAGCGGAACGTCACGCCGTTTTCGTTGAACGCCAGAAGGCGGCGGTTCGAGATGGCAACACGATGGGTATAGCGCGACAGATAGGCCAGCACCGCTTTGGGACCGGCAAAAGGCGGCTTGGCATAGACGACCCAGCGCCTGCTGCGCACAGGCGCCAGATATCGCAGAAAGGCACGACGCTCTGCCAGGGCAGCAAGCTGTCCTCGGAAGACCAGCCGGTCGGCGTCGAAAAGTGTGAGCAGCCGGGTCAGGAACAGGCGGCGGAACAGTTTGCCCAGCACCCGGACGGGCAGCAGGAAGGCCGGGCGCGATGAGATCCAGCGCTGGCCATCGGGCGAGAGACCGCCGCCTGGCACGATCATGTGCACATGGGGATGGTGGGTCAGCGCCGACCCCCAGCTGTGCAGCACGGCGGTGATGCCGATACGGGCGCCCAGATGCCGGGGATCGGCGGCGATCGTCATCATCGTCTCCGAGGCAGCCTGGAACAGCAGGGCGTAGAGAACGGCCTTGTTCTGGAGCGCGATGTCGGCGATCCGCGCAGGCAGGGTGAAGACGACATGGAAATAGCCGACCGGCAGCAGGTCGGCCTCCCGCTCGGCCAGCCATGTGCGTGCGGCGTTCCCCTGACAGCGCGGACAATGACGGTTGCGGCAGCTGTTATAGGCAATGGGCCAGTGTCCGCAGTCTCCACAGGCCGAAACATGGCCACCAAGGGCCGCAGTGCGACAGTGTTCAATCGCCGACATGACCTTGAGCTGCTGCAAGGGGAGACGGCCGGCATGGGCTGTCCGCCAGGCAGGACCGGCGGCCCGGAAGATGTCACCCAGTTCGAGCGAGGCAGACATGACCGCTCCCGCTCCGGGATCACCCGTCGGGCCTTGCCTGCGCCGTCGCCAGCATGCCCAATGTGTCGAGCGGGCTGGTCACCGCCCGCACCGTGCGGGTGGCGACCCTTGTATAGAGCGCCGTGCTGTCGAGACGGGCGTGACCCAGCAGGGCCTGGATCACGCGGATATCGACACCATCCTCAAGCAGGTGCGTCGCGAAACTGTGCCGCAATGTGTGTGGACCAACCCGCTTGCTGATTGACGCGGCATGCGCTGCGGTGACGACCACACGATGCAGTTGCCGGGTGCAGATGGGCTTCGTCGCGTGCTGGCCAGGAAACAGCCAGCCCTGAGGATGCATCACGCCCTGCTGACGGCCGAGTGTCCACCACTCCCGCAGCAACGTCAGCAGATCGGCCGGCAGCATGGCGTTGCGGTAACGGCCCCCTTTGCCTCGCTCGACCCGCAGCAGCATGCGCGCGCTGTCGATATCGCTCACCTTGAGAGCCGCGACCTCGGCAACGCGTAGACCGGCCCCATAGGCGACCGAGAGCGCCACCTGGTGCTTGAGGCATGTGGTCGCGTTGAGCAGGCGACCAACCTCGTCGCGGCTCAGCACGACAGGCAGATTGCGGGGATGTCTGGCACGAACCAGCTTGCGCGCAAGATCAGGCCGGTCGAGTGTGTAAGTAAAGAAAAACCGCAGCGCCGACACGATACTGTTCATCGTCGGTATCGGCAGGCCGACCTCGTGCTGTTCGAGCTGGAACTGGCGGACCTCCTCCGCCGTCGCTGTGTGCGGAGAACGGCCCAGATGGGTCGCAAACCGACCAACGTCACGGATATAATTGCGCTGCGTCTCGCGCGAGAACCCGCGCATCGTCATGTCGTCAATCAGGCGTTGGCGAAGAGGGCTGATCGCGACTACAGAAATAAGCTCCGTCATCATCTGGCTCCTTGTGTTGGACACAAGCCAGAGTGCGGCGGACCATCAGGTCAGCTTCAAATAAAACACCTGTTTCACGCCGTAGTGACTGACAGCCACGCTACACCATTCCCGCGCAGCGGGTTCGTTCATCCCAGCCCAGACATCACGTTACAAGATTGCCTGGCGGATCAGGGGCGTCCTGCCCCCGTTCACCTAGCCCCACGTCCGCCCTCATCTCATCGTCCAGCGTCTTCCCTCTGGCAAGCCTGCGCCCCACCGCTTCAATGAACCCGTCATACCGCTCCCGCCCCTTGCTCTGCGCCGCAGCCAAAGCAGCATCCGGCAACGGCGGCGTGCTGGTCAGCCAGAACCGCACGAACACAGCTATCGATTCATTGGAGATCGTCACCCGCCGTTCCATGCGCTCCAACTGCCGCGTCATCCGATCCAGCCGACGGGCGAGCGCCGCTTCAAGCCGCTCCGGCCCATCCGGCGACAGGAACGACGCCAATGCCGTTTCCACGATCAGCGCCCGCGGCACCTTCTTGCGGGCGGCGTAATCGGCGAGCCTGACACTAAGGTCAGCGGGTAGCCGGATCGTGTGTTTGATCCGCATGGCGGTCACAGCCCCATCCGGTCCGCGGGATCGAGGGAGACCTGCCGTGCGAGAGCCCGCTCGCCGCACCGCAAGGTCTGTGCTCGCGTCGCATCGTCCTCAGCCTCAGCCTCGGGCGGGTCGAATTCATGCACCGGCTTTCTCGGCGCCTGCACCACCTCTTCCTGTTCCGGCAATTCCGGCTCACGGCGAATGCCGGCATTGGCAGGATCATCATCCGCATTGCTGGCAGGAGGCGGCTGGGCTACGTCGGCCCAGTCCCCCTGCGGCTGCGGTCCGATGGGCGGCGTTCCCTCTGGAGACTGCGGTGGTTTGAACCTGGGTGGCGGGAGGACGCGCGCGGCCAGTTCGGCGTCTTCGAAATACCGCGCCTTGCGCGCCCGGATCGGCGGGCAGCCCGAGACCAGTACCAGTTCTTCGTCAGGGGGAAGCTGCATGATCTCGCCGGGCGTCAGCAGCGGCCGCGCGGTTTCGTGGCGCGTCACCATCAGATGCCCGAGCCACGGCGACAGACGGTGTCCAGCATAGTTCTTGGCGTCACGGATCTCGGTCGCGGTGCCCAGCGCGTCCGATACCCTCCTCGCCGTCCGTTCATCATTGGTCGCGAAGCTGACCCGGACATGGCAATTATCGAGGATCGAGTTGTTCTGGCCATAGGCTTTCTCGATCTGGTTCAGGCTCTGGCCGATCAGGAAGCTCTTGATCCCATAGCCCGCCATGAAGGCCAGGGCGCTCTCGAAGAAATCCAGCCGTCCCAGCGCCGGGAATTCATCGAGCATCAGCAGCAAGCGATGACGCCGCTTTGCCTCCAGTTCCTCGGTCAGCCGACGGCCGATCTGATTCAGCACCAGGCGCACCAGCGGCTTGGTGCGGCTGATATCCGAGGGTGGCACCACCAGATAGAGCGTCGCCGGATGGGTGCCGGCAACAAGATCGCGGATCCGCCAGTCGCAGCGCCGGGTCACATGCGCCACGACCGGATCGCGATACAGGCCGAGGAACGACATGGCGGTGGACAGCACGCCGGAGCGTTCATTGTCGCTCTTGTTGAGCAATTCCCGTGCCGAACTGGCCACCACCGGATGCACGCCTTTCGCCCCGAGATGGGGAGTGGTCATCATAGCGCGCAGCGTGGTCTCGATCGCGCGTTTCGGATCGGAGAGGAAATTGGCGACCCCGGCTAGGGTCTTGTCCTCCTCCGCGTAAAGGACATGCAGGATGGTGCCGACCAGCAGGGCGTGGCTGGTCTTCTCCCAATGGTTGCGCTTCTCAAGGGCGCCCTCGGGATCAACCAGCACATCGGCGATGTTCTGCACGTCGCGGACTTCCCGCTCACCGCGCCGGACCTCGAGCAACGGATTGTAGGCCGCACTGGCAAGATTGGTTGGATCGAACAGCAACACCCGACCAAAGCGCGCGCGCCACCCGGCGGTCAATGTCCAGTTCTCGCCCTTGATGTCATGAACGATGGCCGCACCTGGCCAGGTCAGTAGTGTCGGCACCACCAGACCGACGCCCTTGCCCGAGCGGGTCGGAGCGAAGCACAGCACATGTTCCGGCCCGTCATGGCGAAGATAGGCATCGGCCGAGCGGCCCAGCACCACGCCATCGGGGGCGAGTAATCCGGCGCGACGGATCTCGCGCGGGTCGGCCCAATGCGCCGAACCATAAGTGGTGGCGCGTTTCTTCTCGCGGGCGCGCCAGACGGACATTGTGATCGCGACGATGACAGCAGCAATGCCACCCGATGCAGCGATGTAACCGCCCGTGGTGAAGATATCCGGAGCGTAGGCGTCGTAGGCGAACCACCACCAGAAGAACTCCGGCGGGTAATAGACCGGCCAGCCGAGCAGCGTGACCCACGGAGCGCCAAGCTGCGGCTGGAAGCCGAGATGCCAGGCGGTCCACTGGGTAGCAGTCCAGGTGAAAGCGAGGATCACGGTGCTGACGGCAAACACCGATCCCCAGAGGATCTTGGTCTGGTTCATGACAGGAACCGACCAAACGGCTCGCTTCGCCAGCGTTCAAGGTCTAATTATGACGTCTCGGGCCGCCGGATAGGCGCGGACAATAAACGGACGGCCTGCCTGTCCGCCTGCACGGCGGCAAAAATATCGAGAATCGTGCGCTTGCTGACGCCGCTTCGCTCGCCCTGTTCCAGCAACTCGACAAGCGTGCGCTCATCTTGACGAGTGGCCGGATAACAGGTCGATGGCACCTTATTTCGCCCTGTCATGCTGAGAAACTCCGATTGCCTTGTCGTCGCATGTGGAGAAGAAGCCGGTACGGTAAAAATGCCTCCGCCTGATGATCGCCTCTACGTTCTGATCATCGTGATGGCGGCGAAGTTCATCGTCAGTGACGGCCGCTGCCCGCGATCCCAAGGAAACCACTGACTTTACGAGTCGAATATCTGCGGCAGATCCCGTGCGCCATGAAGCACACGGACGATGCGCACCTCGTCGGCCAGTTCACGGTAGAACAGCAGGTAGCGGCCGTGAACAATGACCCTCAATCCGGGACTGATCTCATCGCGCGCCGGAAAGCTCCCCGGATGCTGCGCCGCGGTGGCGGCCTTCGCCTCCAGTTCGGCCACGAAACTCATGGCCCGCTCGGGATTGTCCTCGGCGATGTAGAGCGCGATCTCCAGAAGGTCGGCGCGCGCGGCCGGAGCGAAGCCAAGCCGTTTCATCCCTGCGCGCGACGCCGAGCGATCACGTCGCGCAATTCGGCGAAGACGGTTTCGGCCGGGATGCTCGACCCGCTCTCATCGCCAAGCCGGATCGCCTCCCGCAGGGCGTCGAGATCACGACGGTCGGTATCGCGCCGGCGCATCCACTCGCGCAATGCCTCGCGCACCACCTCGCTGGTCGAGGCATATTCGCCCCCATCGACGGACTGGCGCAGGATCGCGGCCATTTCGGACGGCACGGTGATGGTCATACGTTCGATTGTGGACATGAGACGGCTCCTTTCAAGCGAGCATACTTCATCATACTTATGAAGCACCCGCTTTGTCAGCCGAAAACCTGCAGGCGGGCCAGCCAACATCAAATCCCGAGCCCGCGCTTGCGCCCGAGATTCCAGTCCACCGACCCGCCCGGCGACAGGGTGCCGGAAACCTGCCGTCCGAGCTTTTGCTCCAGCGCCGGGCGCCACGGCACGAGCTGGAAGCCCAGCCCGTCATCGACCATCGCGAAGCGGCCAGAGGACAGATTGACCCGTTGGCGATAGACCCCCGAGACAATCTCACCTTCCTTCGCGGGGCGGTGCTCCAGCCCGTTCTGCGCCGCCAATCTGGCGACCGCCTGATCGAGATCGCGCTGACGCAGGGTGCCGATCAGGTCGGGTGCGAACACCACGCGCTCGCCCTGCCGTCGGGCCAGCCCCTCGGACGCCAGATGATCGATCCGCTGCGCCATGGCCTCGCGGACTTCTCCGCCGAAACCCGCATTGGCCAGCGCCGGATCCTTCGCGAGTAACTGGCGGTCGAGCCAGGTCGCACCGGGTGCCGTCACCTGCTCGGCCAGCGTGAAGTCCGATCGGGTCGCCTGTGACAGGCGCTGTTGTCCTTTGGCGTCTTCCCAAGCTCGGGTTTCGACGATCGCACCGGTCCTGGCATCGCCGGCCAGGTCCAGATCGGGGAAACGGACATGATGCGTCCGCCCGTCGGTGCCGGCAATGACCACGTACCCCGAACCCTTCAGTTCGTCATCCAGCCCGCGCTCGACCAGCCGGCCAATGACGGGATCGGCCAGCTTCTCGCCATGGATCGCGAAACCCGCGACATCGGGTTCCGCCCCGCCACCGGACATGGCGCGGTGCATGGTCTTGATGATGTCGCCCCGGATGGAGAGATCGCGCAGGGTCGCCTCCAGCCCCGGCTTGAGGGTCCAGCGTGCCACCCCGACCCGCTCGGCCAGGCCAAGCCCCTCCAGCTTGGTCGCCCGCCCCACCAGCAGACGCCGCAGTTCCGGGTCTTCGGCACCGGCGCCGGGACGGAGATCGACAATGCCGCCGCCCTCATCGCTGATGTCCTGCAACGCTCGATCGAGGCTGGTCCAGCGATCGGCGCCGATCTCGGTGTCCAGGGCGGTGCGGATCTCCTGCTCGCTGCGCGGGCCAAGTTCCAGCGTCACCCGTTCGGCAGCACGGTCGCGTAGGCCCTGGCTGATATAGGCGCGGCTGATCACCAGATCCTTGCCGTCATCGGCAACCCCGCGCACCAGGATGTGGATGTGCGGATTGTCGGTGTTCCAGTGATCCACCCCGACCCAGTCCAGCTTGGTGCCCAGGTCGCGCTCCATGTCCTGCATCAGTTCGCGCACGAAACCCCGCAGGTCCTCCATCCGCGCCGCATCCTCGGGCGAGACGATGAAACGGAAATGATGGCGGTCGTCGGCGCAGCGTTCCGCGAAGGCCTTGCTGTCCGCTTCGTCGGAGCCGGCATCGAACAGATGGGCTTTGGCACCGTCGCGGGTCACGCCCTCGCGTCTGAGATAGGCGATGTGGCGGGCGAGCGGCGCGGAGCGGAAGCGCGTGCCCTGCTGACGGATGACGCGCGCCTTGACCACGACCCGACGGGCATTGCTGCGCAGCCGCATGGACAGGGCCGCGCGTCGGCCGCGCCCGAAACGGGAGCCGCCACCGCCTCCCCTGCCCTTCGCTCCGAACCGGGTGCCGGTATGACCGGCCCTCTTCGCGGCACGCATGACCTCGCCAACGAAGGATTTCGGGCGTGCGCCCTGATTGCCATGCTGGATGCGGCCGGGCCGGACAGTCAGGCCGTCATCGCGTGTTGCCATGGCCCGCTCTCCGCTCCGTTTCACCCCTGACGGCGCCCGGATCGTTGAAAACATTGTAGAAAATGGACGAAGAGCCGCAGGCGGTGCGTGGTGACAGGACAAATTCTCCAATCAAACCAACCACATGCAGCCCCGAACGGGCGCTGCTTTTACCTTGCCGTCCTTCCCTCCGTTGCCAGCCTCCCCCCAGCGCCCCCTCCCAAAGGCACCCATGGCCCGCCAACGCCCGATGGACCGGAACGGGGGTCATCGACGTGCTTCCCCATGCCCTGAGGCGATGAACAGCCCGACCGACTGCGGTGCGAGTGCCGTCCAGTCTGTCGGGCGAGCGTCATCGGCATGCACCGGATCATGCGCGCTCTCGCCATGCCGAGGGGCATTTCCTGTGCGCAGGAATGACGCCGGAAAGAGTGAAGATCTCTGCCAGGACGGTGTCTCCGAAGCACCGATCACGATGTCATCGGCAGGCGGAAGAGCCAGCCGCGCGCTGACCGATGCAACGTAATCCCGCGTCTCGGCAGGCAGTGGTCGGCCGGTTGCGAGATGCTCGTCATAGCGCGCGGGACCGGCATTATAAGCAGCCAGAAATCCGGCTTCGCCATAGCGATCCCGCATCCAGCGCAGATAGGTCGCACCAGCCAGAATGTTGTCACGCGGGTCGAACGGATCGTCGCCGAGGCCGAGCGACGTACGCAGGCTGGCCCATGTTCCGGGCATCACCTGCATGAGCCCCATCGCACCCGCCGACGACACGGCATGCGCATCGCCCCTGCTCTCCGCGTGCAGCACGGCAGCAATCCATGAGGCCGGAATCTGCGCGCGCGTGGCGGCTTCCGCGATCATGTCGGCGTAGGGATCGGCAACCGCATTATGCGTCGGCACCGTCAATGAAACGACGGCCGGAAGCACGACACCGAGCAGACGGAGCGCCGCCTTACCGCCGGTCATCACGCTTCACCGGGCGGCTCCAGACCAGATGGAAGGCACGCCCCTGACGATCGGACTGGAACAGATTGGCGCGGATCGGCTGCGCCAGCATGGGGTCGTCGAGAACCAGCGAGAGATAGGTGCCCGCCTTCTCGCCGGTGCGTTTCCAGGCCGCGCCGACCTCTGGTCCGGCATCGGCGTCACCGAGATGGACGCGATAATCGGGCGCATGCTCGGCGTCCGACGATGTCGCCGGCACGATCGTTAGTTCGACGTCGAGGGCGAGCGTGCGCAGCCGACCGGCGAAGCCGTCAGCCGTGCGTGTAAAAGTTCCGATCTGGGCCATGTCAGCCTCGTTTCTGCTTGGGGGTGGGAGACATCGGTGACGGCACGAGCCACAGCGGCTGCGCGCGGCCGAGCACCGCAGCGACCGGCAGGATGCCGAAATAGCGACCGTCAAGACTGGTCGGGACTGCTGCGTTCATGACGAAAATCTGGCCGGGCAGGACGTGCCGACAGCCTTGCCAGATCGGCAGCGGACGACCGCGATGATCGTAGGCGAGTGCCTCGCCAAGCGCCTTGCCGTCGACCGAAACAGCAGTACCGATCCGGCAGACCAATTGCCCCGGCAGTGCGGCAACCGGCTTGAGCAGCGGCACACCGAGGGGCAGATAGCCGCCGTGCGCCAGCATCGTGGCAATGTCGGCCGGTGGTCGGATCGCGATCAGGTCGTCGACATGCAGGGTGCTTACCGATTGCAGGCGATACAATCCGACCGGTGTACTGGCGGTGGCATTCCAGATCAGCCGGGGCGCCGGATGAATCGCCACTGACGTGCCAACACCGAGTATTGCGAAATACGTGGTGAAGAACCAACCAAGGCGCGTCATGACACCGCCCTCCGGCGCAGCCAGGCCTGATGGCGGTCGCGCGTGTAGGAGCGTGCCGCCTGCCCGGAGAGCATCCGATTGTGCAGATGCCGCCAATGCTCGGGCGCCACGTCGACGGGGTCGATGCCGATAGCTTCGATACGATCGACAGCTTCGAGCACCAGACGGACCTTCGGCCAACCGCTCTGGCGCAACAGGCTCTCCCCGCCGGGGCGCACGAACGGCACCGTCTGATACGGCTCGCCGGGACGGGTGACGCGCACGATGTCGATGCAGGACACCACCGTGCCGTAATCGTTCGCTGCCCAGCGCAGGAAGGCGAATACGGTGTCCGGCGGAAAGCTCAGTATCCGCCGACGACGATCGAGAATCTGCTCATGGGCGACAGAGCCGAAGCGGATCCAGTGCTCGATGCGCTTCTCGATCCAGGTCAGTTCGACATGAGCGAGGGTGTCGGTCATGGCACATCTCCAGCAGTATCGGGGAACTCGCGGGCCAGCAGCGCGCGCAGCATGTCGGCGACCGTGATGCCGCGCTGGAACGCCGCGACCTTGAGCCGCGCGCGCAGCGCCGGCGTGACGTCGATGGTCAGCCGGGCGGTAAAGCGGTTGATGGTCGAAGGCTTGTCCGGCGCCCTGACCCAGCGTTCGGGATCGGCGGGACGCGCCGCGAAGCCGGGCGGCGTGCGACGTTCCGTCATGGCGAAATTCCTTCGCCGAGCGGCAGCACGGAGGCGATGCGGTCGCGCGCCTTTTGCGCCATGACTGGATCGATCTCGCAGCCGACATAGCGCCGACCGGCGAGCCGGCAGGCGACACCGGCCGCGCCCGAGCCGGCGAACCAGTCGCCCACCAGGCCACCTGGTGGGCAGCTCGTGCGGATCAGGATCTCCAGCAGTGCCACCGGCTTCTCGGTGGGATGGATGGCGCGCCCATGCGCATTGCGGACCGGAATCACGGAGCGCATCAGGCGCGGGCCGCCATCCTCGCTCACGTAATGGCCGGCATCGATCCGGCCCATGTGGGGCGGCCGGTGTCTCCGCCTTACCGTGCGCGCCCGCGCATCGGACGTGGTGGGAACAACATTGTAGACGGCGCGCCAGGGCGTATCGTCGCGATAGAACTGGACGATCAGTTCATGCACGCGGCGGAAGCGATCGGCATGGAAGCTGGAACCGTTCTGCTTCTCCCAGACCAGTTCCTGAGCATATTTCCAGCCCGCATTCCGAAATGCCGCGTTGGATGCGAGAAAGCTCCGCAGGGAGCCGAAGACCCAGAGCGAGCCGCTCGGTTTCAGGGCGGCGAGTGCCTTGCCGGGCCAGTCCGCCACGCGCCGGTCCCAGGCGAGCGACGTATCGCCATAGGGCGGGTCGACCAGGATCATGTCGTAGGGGCCGTGCCAGGGCATCAGGAGCGCGCTGTCGCCGGTCAGGAGGGTCATGGCACCAGCCCCCCGATCTCGGCCGTCAGGGCGGCGATTTCGCGGGCGGCAATCCCGTGCGGGCGCAGGTCGCAGACCAGGCGGCCGGTGCGCGCGGCGTCGGCGAAAGCAACCCGCTGGCCGATCCGCGCCGCTAGAGCGGCAGGCTCATGCCCCATCAGCGCCAGCCGGGTTTCGCGGGCGATGACCGTGCGCGCGGCGCAGCGGTTGAGCACGAAGCGGGCCAGCAGGCCGGGACGGAAGAAGCGCGCGTCCTCCAGCAGCCGCAGCATCTCGGCCGAAGCCCATCCGTCGAACGGCGAAGGCTGCGCGGGAATCAGCACCAGGTCGGCAGCCAGCAGAGCGGAGCGCAATAATGCCGCCACCCGAGGCGGACCGTCGATGACGACGTGATCCACCCCCTGAGCTAGTTGGGGCGCCTCGTGGTGGAGTGTGTCGCGTGCCAGCCCGATCACGCCGAACAGCCGGGGCAGTCCTTCCCGCGCGCGCTGCGCCGACCAGTCCAGCGCCGAACCCTGCGGATCGGCGTCGATGACCGTCACGCGCTGGCCTTCCCGAGCCCATTGGCCGGCGAGATGCAGCGCCAGAGTCGTCTTGCCGACGCCGCCCTTCTGGTTGAGGAAAGCCACGATCATGGCCCCTCTCCGGGGGTTTTCCACGGATCGGCAGGGGGGCCAACATCCTTAAAGTTAGACTCTTTTAAGTTAGAATCTAAGTTAAGGGCGTCGTAACCAATTGATTCAATGTCATGATTCGGCGTTTTCCGCAAACGATAGCACGGATGCCGTGGCAGTGATGGCACGGATAAATCCACAACTGATAGCACGGATGAACTCACAGCTTGTCCACAGACGCCTGTGGATAATTTGACAGGTGCAAAGGCCAGCGTGTCATTGCCGTTGCGGTCGGGACGCACCGACAGCCGATAGCCGGCAAAGGGCTGCCGCTTCGCCATGTCGCGCAGTTCGAAGGCAAAGCGCCGATAGGGGGAAAGACTGGCGGATTTTTCGTAGAGATGGCGCAGGCCGAAGGCCCAGCCCGCACGCTGGCGACCGCCATGCTTGCGCACGATGCGATAGAGCCAGCGCTCCAGACCGCCGGTGAGGCCAAAATAGGCCGGGTCGATGGTCAGCACGAGCGCGTCATCGAGAACCGCCTGGTAGAACCAGTCGGGCAGGATCAGTTCGATCACGCGGGTGCGCCCTTCCCGCGCGGTATGCCGTTTCCATTCGTTGATCCAGGAAAAGCGGTGCAGTTGCCCCTTGCCGGTCTGCCGCAGCGACGTCTTGATCGTGGTGGATTGCAGCCGGTCGAAGGCCGCTTCCAGCCGCTCATAGTCCCGCGCGCTGTCGCCCCGACCGATGAAGGTCAGGATCTCGCGCGGGCTGGCCACCATCAGCCGCGACGTGCGCCGACCGGCGTCACGCGCGGCAACGAGATGGCTGGCGGCCCAGATCAGCACGTCAGCATCCCAGATCGTGGCCATGCCATGTTCGGCAGACGCCTCGACCCGGATGGTGACGTCCGGGGTCCGGTAATCGATCGGGACCATGCGGGGGGATTTGGCGAGGCTGAAGAACGGAAACGCCATCAGATCCTGTGCGTCACGAGGAGCGAAATCTCCCGCGATAGCGTGGAAGAGTTCCAGTTGCTCGCGCTCGGAGCGCGCCCTGCCGGGCGGAGGCATCAGCGACGGCTCCCGCGTGATGTCGGCGGAATCAGCGGACTTTGCCGCGCGGCCGCCGGCACGACGCCGGCAGTGGTGTCCGAGGTATGGGCGCGGGCACCACTCTCGACCCAGGCCTGCAACTCATCCACCCGATAGACCACGCGGCCACCGAGCTTCGAGTAGCGCGGTCCGGTGCCGTAGATCCGGTGTTTCTCCAGTGTGCGAATAGATAGTCCGACGAAGCGCGAGGCGTCGGGCGTGCGCAGATAGCGCGGCGGCAGATCGCTGTAATTGGCGGACATGAGGTGGCTCCGTGGTCGCTGGCTGGGGCCGCGGGACAGATGCGGCCAGCAGGGATCAGCGTGGCGGAGCGAGGTCTTCCGGGACTAGGACCGATCTCATCGGGGGGCGAGATCGGTCCTTGACTGGCGGGAGATGGCGACGCGGCCGCCTCGAACCGGGCGACCGAACCAACTGGATTTCGGCTTTCGCCCTCGTCCCAATCATACAAAGTTCTGCTGAAGGTTTCGGTAAGCGGACATCATGCTGCGATGACACGAGCCAGTCTGCCAGTTTCTGAACCATAACCCATGCCATATGGTCTGCTCTCAGCAAATTGCGAACTTAGCCCATGCCGGGCCCCATGACCCAGTAGCCAAGGACATGGGGCCTGGACCGCTTACTGCATCGTGTCGCCGTCCGGTTCAGCCAACAGAGAAAGAAAGCCGGGTTCAACAGTGGGGCAGCGGTCTACAGTCCATACGTTCTGGGACGTTGGGATGTCGGTCCTCACAAGACGATCACGCCATTGCAGCAGTCAACGTTGTGTTGGCTGGTCTGTCTTCTCGGGTTGCATCGACCTCACGACCTGACTACCCTGCAAGCACCATTGCCGCGTCGGGCCACAATACGACGAAACCTTATTGAGCGTGCTTACTACCTAGAGAGGTTTCGAAAAAACGCCATGAACTTTGCGACTTATCGGTCGCAGTGGGCTTATAACCCGCTGCGCGAAGTGCTGGCCGGAATGGTCGGCACCTTCGCCCTCATTCCCGAGGTCATTGCTTTCTCCTACGTTGCCGGCGTCTCTCCCGCCGTCTCCCTTTTCGCGTCATTTGTCATTAGCGTCGCCATTTCCATCACCGGTGGCCGCCCGGGAATGATCTCAGGGGCGGCGGGTTCCGTGGCCCTCGTAGCCGCGGCCCTCGTGCATAGCTACGGGCTTCAATACCTTCTCGTCGCGACATTACTGGCTGGCGGACTACAGATCATTTTCGGTGCGCTTGGCTTTCAGGTCATTATGCGCTTCGTATCGGCTGAGGTCCGCACCGGCTTTGTGAATGCTCTCGCGATCCTGATCTTTTCGGCACAGTTACCACAAATGCTTCATGTGACGTGGCACACGTATGCACTGATTGCCCTTGGGCTTGCCATCATCTATCTCATGCCACGGATATCAACCCTGATACCGTCGCCCCTGATCTGTATCGTAGTTCTGACAGGCATCACGATGTGGTATCCAATGCCGGTGCACACTGTCTCTGATCTGGGCACGCTGCCGACAGGCCTTCCTGCTTTTACGATCCCCCACGTACCATTCAATCTGGCCACACTGAAAATTGTGTTTCCCTATGCCCTTGCGATGGCATCTGTGGGCCTCCTTGAATCTCTAATGACAGCAGGTGTCGTGGATGATGAGACCGACACGCACGGTGATCCCAGAATGGAATGCGTAGGTCTTGGTGTCTCGAATGTGTTTGTAGGACTGTTCGGCGGCATCGCCGGGTGCGGTATGGTAGGGCAGACAGTCGGCAATCTTCGGTACGGCGGCCAAGGACGTCTGTCGACCTTTACTGCCGGCGCTTTCCTGCTGTTTCTGATGGTCATGCTGCATACTTATGTCGCCCGCATTCCAATGGCTGCCCTTGTCGCCATTATGTGCATGGTCTCAATCAGCACATTCTCGTGGTCATCCCTGCGTGATCTTGCGCGTTTTCCAAAGCTCTCAAGCCTCGTCATGGTCGTAACCGTTGCCGTGACTGTCGCATCCTCGGATCTGGCTCTAGGTGTGCTCGTCGGTGTTCTGCTCAGTGGTGTGTTCTTTGCCTGGTCTATGACGCATTTGATGCACGTCAAAAAGATCAGAGAAGAGGGTACGGATATCTACGAGGTTGAGGGACAGGTTTTCTTTGCTTCGTCTGACCTTCTTCACGATCAGATCGACTTCAGGACCAATGCGCGCCGGGTCGTCATCAGGCTGAACAACGCCCATTTCTGGGACGTGACCTCGGTGGCTATGATTGAGAAGATCGTATCCAAACTCAAGGCTCGCGACATTGAAGTTGAAATCGAGGGCTTGCATGCGCTCCGGCATGGCATCGTCATGCGGTTGACCAGTGAAAAGCTCCTGACCACCTGATAAACTTCGAATAAATGTCCGGAAAAATTCGCCGTCAGGCCAATTTTTCCGGGCAGGTTTTCCATATCTGGGTTGCGGTATTCGATTACAAAATAACTGCCCCTGCAGAAACATTCCCGATGCAAACATGCGATGGCTCGTGTCAACGTTATCTTTTGACGTATAATGTTCAGGAATGGACTATTTTCTCCTTATGTATCTGAAGCCTCACTTCTTCTTTTCAACGAACCGTCACGCGTCTCCAATAGCGGACCATTTTCGGTTTTCCTCGACACAAAGCACCGGAGCGGCCAGCAGTGAGGCCATGGATACTATCAGCCTCCTTGTTCTGTTCTTCCGGCCCTACAAGACATTCATCATCCACTATCGTCCCCGAAACGGGTGCAGTAGCAGGCGCCGATATCCTCCGTCAGTCAGTCCCCGCGCAAAACGCACCAGCCGTTTCATGCGGAAATGCAGATCATGGGAGAGCCAGTCCCCTGCGGAAACCTCCCGACCGAACAGGACGCCGGCGATCTCGCGCTGCGACACCCCGTCGTCCAGGCCATCGAGCGTCCGGAGCGCCAGGATCAGCCTGCGGATGCGATCGGATGACAGGCAGGCCGGATCACGACCGGGACGCCGATCCATCAGCACGCGCCAGAGCCGCAGGGCGGCCTGGACACGCACCTCGAACAGCGCGTCGAGCGGCAGGAGCACGCCGAGCTGAGCCCCGTCAGGCGGCAAGACGTACAGCCGCAGGATCATCTCCCCCTGCTCGACCAGCACTTCTCCCGCCATATCAGGCGGCAGTTCTGCCCGAGCGAGGGAGACCGGATGATACGCCGCGTCAGCCAGTGCTGTCGGCAGGCGGACAACCGCAATCACGGCCGGCGATACCGCAACAGTCCAGCGGGCGGTACGCGGATTGAGGGCCGTGCGGACACTCTCGAAATCGCAACCCCCAGCGCCGGGCGAAGGCTTCGGCGTCTGACGTGGACAGCGCGGCCCGGAGCGCGGCGCGCTGAAGGGCGGCACGATCACGGATAAAGTCCCGATTGCGACTGACAAACTGCAAGGCAAAGGCAGGAGCGTCGAGCGACCGCAGGCCCTCGTACGCGCCCGCCGACCGCCAGTTGGCGCGGCTCATGGCGTCGTCTCCGATGCGTAACGGGTGGGAACAGGGCAAGTACTTGCTCGCGAGAGTATGCCAGACCGTCCCGTTGCCCGCTACGCCCCGCACCTGCAACAGGTCTTGCAGGTCACGCAACGATTCAGGGTGTCAGTGGGGCGCGCCGCCGCGCAGCAGATGCTGGTAGCCATGCTCGGTCATCGTAAGCATCCGGCGAGAGACGCGGTCATATTCAGGCGGCGATGGTATTGTGGACGTGCTGGCTGGTTTTCCAGTTCCAGGGAAGAAGTTCATAGAGGCGTGGATTGGGGATGTCATTGATCCGTGCCAGGACATCGGCGAGCCAGGCCTGAGGATCGACATTGTTCAGGCGCGCGGTGACGATCAGGGAATACATGGCGGCGGCGCGCTCTCCGCCACGATCGGAACCAGCGAACAACCAGGCTTTCCTGCCCAGGGCGATGCCGCGTAGGGCGCGTTCTGCTGCATTGTTCGTCAGACAGATACGGCCATCTGTGAGGAAACATGTGAATGTATCGGCATGCCGTAGAAAATAGTTCATGGCCTGGGCAACGGGATTTTTGGTCGACATGCGCCGGCAACACGTCCGCATCCAGTCGAACAGATCGTCGACGAGAGGGGCTATGTCTGTTTGACGGACTGCCATCCGGTGTTCCGGGGGCGTGCCGTTGATGGTGCGCTCGGCTTGGAATATGGCGTCGATCCGGCGCACCGCCTCGATCGCCAGTGGAGCCTTGTCCTTTTCGGCGATTTTGAACAGCCCTCTACGTCCGTGGGCCCAGCATCCGGCGGAGACGACCGGCGCGGGCTGGCGTCCCGGCTTCGCCAGAGTGTTGTAACCCGCATAGGCGTCTGACTGCACAATGCCGGTCCAGCCGGTGAGATGATCCGTGGGATGTTCGCCCTTGCGGTCCCGGGAATAACGGAACCAGACGGCTGGCGGTGCCGTGCCTCCAAAGGGGTGATCGTCGCGCACATAATTCCACAATCGTCCGGTGACTGTCCGGCCTTTCGCCAGAACCGGCACGGTGGTGTCGTCCGCGTGCAGGCGTTGTGCCGCCAGCACATGCGCCCGGATCAGCGTCGTCAGGGGGGCCAGCGTCGCGGTGCAGGCCCCCACCCAGTCGGCGAGTGTCGACGTGTCGAGATCGATCCCTTCGCGGGCAAAGGCATCGCTCTGGCGGTTCAGCGGCAGATGTTGCAGGAATTTGTCGCACAGGATGGTCGATAGCAGCCATGGGCCGGCACGTCCGCGTGCGATCGGATGGAAGGGGGCGGGTGGCTGGGTGATGCTCTCGCAGTCCCGGCAGGTGAACTTCTCCCGCACCGTCTGTATGACCTTGAACTGGCGCGGGATCACCTCCAGCGTCTCGGTGACGCTCTCCCCCAGTTTGCTCAGACGATCGCTGCCACAGCACGGACACTGTATCGGTGCGGGGATGACGACCCGCTCGCGCGGCAGATCGGCACGCAGGGGCTGGCGCCCCCGGTTGCTCCTGGGTGCTGTCGCACGGACGGCGGGATCCGCCGCATTTTCGGGCGCGTCCTCGGCGAGCGTCGTCTCCAGTTCTTCCAGTTCGAGTTCGAGCTGGGCCAGCAGGCGGCGCCCCCGCTCCGACGAGGCGCCGAAACGGTCCTGGCGCATCCGCGCGATAAGATGTTTGAGATGGGCAATCTGCGCTTCGGCGCTGGCCGCGCGCGCTTCTGCATCAGCGGCCCGGAGTTCGGCGACCTGGGCACGCACCTCGGCTGCGGCAAGTGCCGCGCGCAAGGCGATGATGTCCTCCGTGTCTCCCGTCATGAAGGCAGTTGATCACATGGGCGCTCAAAAGGGTACCAGTATATGCTGACCTGGCGCGGTTTTATTATCCCGCCAATTCAGGTCTCCATGTTTTCTGCGGATTGCGCCAATCCACACCCTCCAGCAGACAGGTCAATTGTGACGGGGAGAGATGGATCACTCCGTCCTTTGCCGAAGGCCACAGGAAATGCCCGCGCTCGATCCGCTTCGCATATAAGGAAAGGCCGATCCCATCGTGCCAGATCAGTTTCACCAGATCGCCGCGTCGGCCCCTGAAGGCGTAGACGTCACCCGCGAAAGGGTCACGACCCAGTGCTTCCTGGACTTTCAACGCCAGCCCGGGCATCCCCAGGCGCATATCGGTTACACCAGCCGCCAGCCATATCCTCAGCGTGGAAGGAAGCGGGATCATGATCGTAGTGCACCCACAATCTCACGCAGACGATCAGCGGACAGCCCTGTGTCGAACTCCAGCCGCACACCGTCCGGAAAGACCAGGCTGAGGGCTTGGCCGGACAGCGTTCCCTGTTCTCTCCGACGCTCCAATGGCTGCGGCTCGGGGGGCGGGGCCACCATGACAGGGATGAACGATGTCCCGCCTTTGGCTTGCGCTTTGGCCCGAGCCTCTCGCCGCCAGCGAAACACCAGACTGGGATGGATGCCATACTGTGCAGCCACCTCCTTTATGGGGCGCCGGCTCTCGTAGGACGCGATGACCACTCGCGCGCGAAATTCAGGGGCGTGCCAGCGGCGCCGATCCGAAACGATCTCGACCCGCGAGGCGTCCACCAGCCTGTCCAACTCTCCTGTCTCTCTACCGCTCCTTTGGAGCCTCTGTGCGGTACTACCTGCGACACTCGCAGGTAGTACCGCGTCCCTATCTCTTAAATCGCTCATGCTTCATAGCTGAACCATACCAGAAATATTCAGCAAGGCGTCAGCCGCCGGGAGCTTACCGGTCATCCAGTGCGCCCGCGCCAGATGACTGTGCCAGCAGCGGTGGACGCCCTCGGGGTCAACCACCGGGTCGCGGTGGAGCACGATGCGGGCGACCTCGCGCCAGTCGGCGCCGTCGGCCTCGGCATCCAGCAGGCGGAGATAGGTAATCAGATGCTGTTCGTCGTAGCCGGTGAGACAGGACGCTTCCGGAGCGCTGTCGGCGACAGACGGGTCGAGCGGGGGCTTCTGCATGATGGAGTCGATCAGGTCGGAGAACGAACGCGACGCACCCTAGCCTGCCGCGTTTCGATGCCGGAAGTCTCGTTAAGAAACATGACGCCACGCCCTTGTCCGGACTCGATGAACAGGATGCCCGCCGCTTCCAGCGCGCGGCGAACCTGGTCGGTCGTGCCCTCATGAACGCCGAGACCGCGTTCGGATTCAAGGCGCTTGAGCGCGGTCAGTGCTACGAGGGCTTTTTCAGCGAGCATCTCCTGTGTCCAGTTCAGGAGTGCCCGTGCCGCCCTTACCTGTCGGCCAGTGATCATCCATGATCACATCCGACACGCGGGGCATGCACACCAGTAATACGACTATAATAGTCGTGTTAGAGAGATTCAACAACGTTCTTTCAGGAGGATGGCAAAGTGGAATCGGCGCCTGGATATCCGATGGCACGGGCGACCATACGAAAAGCCCCCCGCTCTATGCGGGGGGGGTCTCGTCGTATCGGTCCGCCGCGAATTGCGCGCATGCCAGCTTCAGTTCTCGTTCGATCCGTCGGCGCTCCCCGTGGCTCAGGTAAAAGCTGGTCAGTTCGGCGCGCAGCATCTGGATATGGTCGTGTAGCGTGGTCATCGTCCTGCTCCTTTCGTTTCTCGAAGACAGGACTCCGCCTCATGCACGCGGGAGCCGGGTCAGGGATCGCCGCAGGCGACCGCGCCAGCGGCGCCCGGGGGAGCCGATTTTGTCCGGTGTGCCCGTAGGGTGCGCCGGGCAAAATTGGGGGGACCGCGCGTCCTTGAGGCGGTTCACGCCGGGCATGGTATAATGGGAAGACTGAGGGAAGCCCTGTTCCCCTTTCTTGCCCGCACCCCGGCAGATCGAGAGGAGCGCGACTGCTGCGCACGCCCGCTGGTTTCCAACCGGTCATGCGAAGGCCCCGCCCGGACCGGCCGGGCGGGGATCGCGGGCACTTCAGTCGCCGTTGCGGCGACCATTGGGGCGGGACCAGATCAGGCTGTAACCCTCGCCGTCCTCGTCATCGAAGAGATTGGCGAAGATCGGGGCGTTGAAGCTCGGATCGTCGAGCTTGAGGCTCAGATAGTCGCGCCCCTCGTTGGAGCGCCGGGACCAGGCCGCCCCGATCTCCACCCTGCCTACGAAGACGCGGTGGCTGGGGGCGTTGTCGTTCGCGCGCGTGGTCTCGGGAGCGATACGGACGTTGGGGGTCTGGAGCGAGAGGGTGACGATCTCGCCGTTATACCCGTTGCCGACTTTCTTGAAGGTGCCGATGGTGGCCATGATACTCTCCGTGATCTCTGTTATCGAGCCCGCACCATTGCGGCCTCGATGGCGATCGGACAGACGGAGGCGAGCGGCGGCGCATCCCTTGGGGCCGAAGCGCAGCGGAGGACGGCGGGACAGAATTTTCTTGGTGCGCGAGGAATGACGGCGCAGCCGGCAGGGGAAGAAAATTATGGCCCGTTGTTGCGCCATAGCCGATCGAGGCGTAGCCGGCCTTCGGCTAGATCAGCCATCTTGAGAGGCAGCATGCGTGCGCGGCCCGACAGAGCACACATCACGGAGACTATGGCGACCGGCACAGCGCACGAGATCCGGCGGCAACCAGAATGACGGCGTCATCCTCCCTCCATACCAGCCCACCGAACCGGCCCGTTCCGGGACTGCGCCTCACCGGACATGCCCGGCTTCCCCGTTGCGATCGGCCTGCGGGAAATCAGAGCGCCAGTTCGTTTGCTTCAACAGGCGGACCGTATCTGGAACAGCGCGTCGCATCCGCGCTTCGCTGCCCATCGCTCCCCGCCTCTCGATGACGTGGAAAGACAGGCAGGTACCTGATCCATGCCTGCCCGCCGGCTGCCGCGCAGGCGGTCAGACCCGCGCGACGCTCCCGTTGGCCGGTTCGGGCGGGGCCATGCCGGTAAAGCGGACGAACGCGGTGATGCCGACCGCAATGGCGCCGATGACCGAAAAGAAGAGCTGCCAGACGACGGACGGCATCATCATCTCGGCGAGACCGTGCGTGGCGCTATAACCGGCAATGATGGCGGGCACGGTATAGAGCAGGACGATCAGCCCTCTCAGCCAGATCCACGGCGCGCAGGCGAGTGCGATCTGACCGGCGACGAAAGTCGCTATCCCCGCCACGACGCCGACGATCAGGGCGCCAATCACTCCGGCACCGGTATGAAACGCCCAGAGCCCGGCATACAACCCGCCAGCAAACGGCAAGGCGAAGACCGCGAGCGTGAACATGAGCCAGCAGAAAAATCCGATGCCGGCGACGATCAGGAACGGTGCGAAGATCACCATGGTGGCGGCTCCCGTAAAGATGACATGATCTGACGGTCACGCCTGCCACCACCACCACGGCGCAATCCGCATCATAGAGAAAACGATGTATCGACGGAACGAGAATCGTACTGACGTCCGCCAAGCGGACGTGCATCGTGGGGCTGCTCAGGGAGACAACGTCATGGCGGACATCACGGGACGCGAACTGCATCTGGTCAAAAAGGCGCTCGCCATTGCAGTGCTGGCCATTGAACAGCAACCAGGGCCGTTTCAGTCCTATTCGGACATGCAGGACATGAAGGGCCTGCTCGACCTTCTGGCGCCCGGCGATACCGAGCTGGCCTTCTATGCCCGTTCCGCGCGGATCGCCGTCACGGGTAATCCGGACTGAAGACGGCGCTCACGCGCCGCCTCCGAACCGCAGGACCGGGATACCGAGGCGCTTCGCCTTGTCGGCCAAATTCTCCTGGATACCGGTTCCGGGAAAGACGATGACGCCAATCGGCAAGGTATCGAGCATGGCGTCGTTGCGGCGGAAGGGCGCGGCCTTGGCATGCTTCGTCCAGTCCGGCTTGAAAGCGATCTGCACGATCTCGCGGTGATCAGCCCAGCGAGACGCGACGAACTCCGCGCCCCTGGGCGAACCACCATGCAGCAGCACCATGTCGGGATGCTTGGCACGGACCTTGTCCAGCCGGTCCCAGATCAGGATATGGTCGTCGAAGTCCAGCCCCCCGGTCACGACGACCTTGGGGCCGGGCGGGACCAGCAATTCGCTCTCGGCGCGGCGTCGGGCGTTGAGAAAGTCACGGCTGTCGATCATAGAGGCCGTCATGGTCCGCCGCGATACCAGCGAGCCGGTCTTCGGCCGCCACGCGCTCAGGGTCAGCCGCTCGAACTGCTCCTGCGCCTCGTCGCGGAAGATCTCGTAGGCGTTGCGGCGTTCGATCAGTGTCAGCCCTTCGGCGATCAGTCGCTCCAGTTCCACCGAGCGGATCTCGCTGCCATCCTGATCCTGCTGGCTGCGTTTCTGCGCCTGCTCGTTGCGGTCAAGCTCACGCTCGACCTGGCCGACCATGCGGTGGAAGATGTTCACGGTGGACCAGAGCAGCGCTTCGAGGTCCGGTTCCAGCCGTGTGTCAGTCAGCGTCGCGGCGACGGCGTCGAAGATGTCGGCCACAGCACCCCCGATGCGCGGAGCTTCGGGCAGCGGCCTTGGATCAGGCTCGTCCTCGAAGGGACGGTAGCCATACATCTGAAGTTCAGCCAGCACATGGGCGGTGGATGAAGCGGCGTGCGGCGGTTCAAAATCATCGGTGCGGGTCATGATGCGGTCCTCCCAGGTCTCCGGCCGCGCCCTTCGCGGCCTTTCCGGGGGCGGATAGCGGCAGACCAGGGACGGGCCGGAACCGCGCGCTCGCGCGCGGCCGCAGCACAGCGAAGGATGGCAGGGGGCCGGCTATTTTGCTTCGCGATGTAAAGCGCCCCCAAAGGGGCGCGACGGAAAATAGCTGGCTCACGCCATTGAAGGCCCGGCCCGGCTGACGCCCGCTCCCCACTTGAAAGGCCGGGGCGCGAACCTGCCGAACGGGAGGCACGACAGGACCGCCGATAGAAGACGGAAACCGCCCGCCCCTCTTTCCGGCCCGCTCATGTGCCGGCAGTCTCCAGAAACCGTGCCACGTCCGGTGGCGCAAGTTGCGGATGCAGGATCGCCCGCAGTGCGCCGCGTCCGAGCGCCCGGAGATCATCGTTGAAATCGCCCAGCCGTGGCGACAGCCCGATCACCTCGATCCCGGCGTCATCCGCGCGGGCGTGCAGCGTCGCCAGCGCCTGATCCCCGGCCGGATCATCGTCGCGCAGCACGTAGAGCCGGCGCAGCAGCGGCGGAAAGATCAGGGCGGCGAGATGCGCCGAGGACAGGCATGCGGCCAATGGCAGATCGGGCAGAACCTGCCGCAGCGACAGCACCGTCTCGATGCCTTCCCCGGCGGCGAGCACATCGGATGCCACCCCAAAGCGCACGGCATGGCCGAGCAGCCCGCCCAGGGCGCGACGCGGATGATCGACCGGCGCCTTGCCGCGCCCTTCCGCCGCCAGCCAGGTGCGATGCACACCGGTCAGAGTGCCGTCGAGATCGGTGACGGCGGCGATCATGGCGGGCCAGGTCTCGGTCGGACTGTCCTCGTCCGGGCGGTAAAAGCAGCGCGGATGGAAGCGCAGGGCGCCGGCTCCGTGCAAAAGCGTAATATCGCGTCTACGGAGATACGCTTCTACGGATGTACCCACGATCGGCCCGGACATGGCCCAGAGCCGATGTGCGGCTTCAGAAGAACTGGCAGAGCCACGCTCACGGGCCGGACGGTCCTGTGACGACGGTACCGGATCGGGACGCGGCAGGCTGAGAAAGGCGCGCGCCTCGTCGGCCACGTCGCGGAAATCCACCAGGCCGAGGCTTTCGCGGATCACGTCCAGCAGGTCGCCATGTTCAGCGGACTGCGCGTCCGTCCATTTTCCCGCCCTGCCGTTGGCGGTGTTGTGCAGCCGGACAAACAGCGACCGGCCGGGCGTGTTGCGTACGTCACCGACCAGCCAGTAATTGCCGTGACGACGACCAGCGGACAGATACCGACGGCACACCGCCTCTGCGTTCTCCGCCAGACGGCGGGCCAGATCGCCCGCGTCATGCAAGGTCATCGCCCTGCCCTCCTGTGTCGGGATTGCCTCCGTCCAGGGCGATCGCCAGCCAGCGATCGGTGGTCATCCATGAAATCGTCTTGCGCCTGCCAAGGTCAAGCAGATGCGCGCCTCCGCTGAAGGCGCCGATCCGGGGACGTGAACAGCTATTGGCCCACTGGAACCCCCATCGCCCCCGCAGCCGGAATGCCCGCGCACAGCGTAGCACGAAATCCACCACCTGATGCGGATCGCCGGTTGTCTCATCGTGCATCCAGAGTTTCGTGCCACCATATTCAGGCACGATCGACAGGACAAAACCGTCAGAGGGCGGGTCTTCCGCCGCCAGTTCGTCGATGAATTCATTGTAGAGGTCGAGCGCCTTTGCGGCATTGTCCACTGTGCCCACATCGAGAACGCAGGAAAAATGCGTGAAGAAATCAGCCATCGGAAAACTCCCGAAACGAAAAAGCCCGGCGCGGTGGCCGGGCTCGTAAAAACGTATTGGCGGAAAAGCGTGCAGTCGGCTTTCAGGAAGCCCGTTCCATCAGCCTGCGGGCCTTCTCTTCCAGATCCAGCCGCGTATCCTGATTGGCCCTGGTGCGGGCCAGTGCGGTAATCCCCTGCACGAAATCGAACACGCTCTCGGGCTTGCGCCCTTCCTCATGCAGCACGGTTTCGATGATCTTCGCCGTCTCTGGCTTCGAGAACCCGCGACGACGCAGGAAACTTTCGCGGTCCTCATCGGTTCTGGCCACCAGCGCCTTGCGCGAAGCCTGAATGCCGGAGACGAACGAGGCCGGGCTGGCCGTGGCGAAATTCCGTAGCGCTGGTGTCGCCTGATGCACGAAACGGGATGCTGCAAACTTGCTATGCCGGATCGTGATCTGTTCGAAATTTTCCACGCCCCAGAGCATGCGGTTTTGACACACTCCGCGCAGGTAAAAGGAGGCGATGCCGAGGCTCTTGCTGCCGACTTCGGAATTCCAGGCGTAGAAACCCCGGAAATAGAGATCGGGATCACCGTTGGGCAGACGTCCCGCCTCGATCGGATGCGTATCATCCACGAGGAATAAAAAAACGTCCCTGTCTGACGCGTAGAGTGTCGTGGTTTCCTTCGTGATGTCCACGTACGGATTATGGGTCATGGTCGCCCAGTCGATCACACCCGGCACCTTCCAGTTGGTATCGCCGGTGCCATCGCCGGCGATCTTGCGCACCGCCCCAACCAGCTCATGGTCCCAGATGCGGCCGTAATCCGGCCCCGTGACGGCGCGCAGTTCCACACGCCCGTCCTCGGTTTCCAGCGTCTTGACCAGTTCGGCCCGGTGCGACAGCAACCCGTGCTGCAGGTTGATTGCCGCCAGCGGAGCCGGAAGATTGCGCAGGTACGACGAGGGGGCACCAACCAGGCTGCACATCTGGCCAAAGGACCAGTGTGTGGGAGCAATCGGGTCATTCTGCCCCGGCACGGTCAGGGTCAGGCGCTCGGCATTGTCGCGGCTCGCCTCCACTCGGATGGCGCGGCTTTCTACCGTGCGGGCCGTGGCGCGCTCGGCACGGCCAAGAGTGGCCGCGTGCAAATCAGATAGGGACAGATACCGCTCGTCATCGGGGCGCGAGAACCATTCGGACGAGACGCGGGCACTACGCTCCCCGCGCGAAGGATCGATCCGGAAGCCGCCGGACGCCGCACCACGGAACGCAGGGGGCAGGATGGTGGTTGTGGTCATGGAAAACTCTCCTCTGATACCGGTTATTCGGCACCAGAGGCGAAACCACCCTCTTCCTCCTATGACTACTTCCCGCGCGGGACCCCATCCGACCACGGAGACACCCTGCCCCTCGTTCCGCAACACGGCGAGGCCGCAGCCTCGCCGAAATCACGACGGCAACGGGGGGTAAACTGCCTGTCCGTTTTCTGGCTGACTTACACAGGAAACGGCCGAAACATGGCCCTTATAACGACGCGCCATTATTGAAGTGTGCGTTGAAAAACGGTATGGCGATCACGCGTCGATGCACGTCGCTGACTGAACATTTCATTATGCTGCCTGCCCAATGACGACCCCTCCCAGCGCGCTGATACCGACTACCACCAGGGGTGGCGCCCGCCAGACGGTCAGCAGGACGAAACCGACCAGCACGATCCCGAAATCCGCCGCCGACCTGACCGCGCTCGTCCAGACCGGTGTATAGAGCGCCGCCCCCAGCAGGCCCACGACCGCTGCGTTGACGCCGCGCATCGTCGCCTGAACGGCCCGCTGGCTGCGGAAGGTGTCCCAGAAGGGCAAAGCTCCGATCAGGACCAGGATGCCCGGCAGAAAGATGCCGAAAAGACCGAAAGCGGCACCGGCAACACCGTGGGGAGATTGCCCGACGACCGCGCCGAGATAGGCCGCGAACGTGAAAAGCGGCCCCGGAACCGCCTGTGCCGCGCCATAACCGGCGAGAAAGGTGTCGTCGCTGACCCAGCCCGATGTCACGAAAGCCTCGTGCAGCAAGGGCAGCACGACATGACCGCCACCGAACACGAGCGCGCCTGACCGGTAGAAGGCGTCGAACAGGGAAACGCCCTCTGGTGCGCCATGGCGGGCGAGAACGGGCAGACCGAAGAGCAACGCCAGAAAGAGAGCCAGTGCGACGATCCCTGCACGATGCGATACGGGCACTGTAATATGCTCGCCATCTGACGTCTGCACAGAGCGGCAAAGCCACAAGCCGGCGAGGCCCCCGAGAACGATGGCCGCGATCTGGGCAAGCGGTGAGATGGCGAACAGAACGATGAGCGCGGCCGTGACCGCGATCGAAGCTCGCGTCCGGTCCGGACACAGCGTGCGCGCCATGCCCCATACGGCCTGTGCGACGATGGCGACGGCGACGAGTTTCAGTCCATGCAGAAGGCCTGCACCAGTCGGGCCGGCAAGCGCGTTCGCGCCATAGGCGAAGAGGACCAGTATAAGTGCCGAAGGCAGGGTGAACCCCGCCCACGCCGCAAAACCGCCTGCATAACCGGCCCGCATCAGGCCAATGGAAAATCCCACCTGGCTGCTCGCGGGACCGGGCAGGAACTGACACAGCCCGACGAGATCGGCATAGGCGCGCTCATTGAGCCACCGGCGTCGGACGACGAATTCGTCCCGGAAATACCCGATATGCGCGATCGGCCCGCCGAAGCAGGTGACGCCCAGCCTGAGAAAGATGAGGAGCACCTCAAGAGCCGACCCCGGTCTTTCTGGTCCCACGCCACGCGGCACGATCGTCATTGGGTCGATACTTTCTTATTTTCCCGTTCGACAGGAGACAATTCCCATGAACCGGCATTCATGTGGAGCTGCTGATGACAACAAAAAAATCATCACTTCTGGCTTGTTGGCGACCCAGCATCACGGTGTGCCCAGTCATACAATCAGACAGGATACTGACCGCCTCACTGACGGAGCAAGAAACACTGCGGCAACATGCGCCCGAGAACTTTGTCCTTCAGGACGAACTGATGAAAAAGCGCCGCCGCGCCATGGCCTGTCGCAAGACCCATAATCAACCAGGCGTTCCAGTAATGTAGCGTCTGAAACCACGTCACGGTTTCCGCCGGGAACCGCGCGAACGGGGATGGAATCAGGAGGCCGAAAAAACTCATCGTCTGCCCGGCACCCCATCGCCAGAGATAGCCCAGCAAGATTTCCGCCAGAAGCAGCACATAGAGCGTGTACTCTGCTCCAAGGGCGAATACCCGGTCCACAGGCACGAGAAGGTCCGACAGATGCCGGCCTTTCGTCAGACGCCAGACAATGCGGAACACCATAATTGCGGTCAGCAGGATGCCGGCTGTCAGATGCGCGACCACCATCAGATGATGGACGGGTTTTGTTGGCCAGTTCCAGGTTTCGCCAAGAGCAAACTGAAGCAGCACCAGAAAGGCCGTCATCCAGTGAAGGATGATCGTCGGCCTGTCGTAACGCAGCAGGCTATCTGTGATGTCCGGCGTTGAATAAGGCATATACGTCTCGGCAAAAAAGAACCCTGAATCCACTTCCGTATCATGCTTACCTGACAGGATTCTGAACAGAACAGATTTTCCTAAAACATAAACAATATTGAAAATAACTCGCAATATCAGAATGAAATATCTGTTGTCGCGGCAAATGATGCATCTTAACCTTTATTTGTATTCACCAGAAGCAGCAGGTCATCTTATGTCGCGTCTCCATCCTTTGGCCGAACGTCATGCCGTCGAGAAACTGGGATGGCTGCGTGCGGCTGTTCTCGGCGCCAATGACGGAACGCTGTCGACCGGCAGCCTCATCGTCGGCGTTGCCAGTTCTCATGCGACACGCGGCAGCATTCTCGTCGCGGGACTGTCCGCGCTTGTCGCGGGCGCCCTGTCCATGGCGGCGGGCGAGTATGTCTCGGTCAGTTCCCAGGCCGATTCCGAACACGCCGACATCGCCCGCGAGAAACAGGAACTGGTCACGGACTGGGAGGGCGAAGTCACCGAACTGGCCGGGATTTATCAGAAGAGAGGGCTGGATAAAGACCTCTCGCGCAAGGTCGCCGTTGCCCTCATGAAGCATGATGCGCTCGGTGCCCATGCAAGGGATGAACTGGGTCTGTCCGAAGCCACGGCGGCACGACCCATACAGGCGGCATTCGCCTCAGCAACCGCCTTTTCATCCGGAGCACTACTGCCTGTGCTGGCGGCGGTTCTGACGCCCGTGGCGTGGGTGTCCTGGGGCGTGTCCCTGACGTCCGTCGTGGTTCTCGCTGTTCTGGGGGTCGTTGGCGCGATTGCCGGCGGCGCAGCGCCTCTGCGCCCAGCACTGCGTGTGACGTTCTGGGGTATTGTGGCAATGATCGTCACGGGCGGGATCGGCCGCCTGTTCGGCGTGTGAAGCCGCGTTCCAAGCTCTGAACGAGGCATGTCCTGGGTAGTCTTGACTTCATCCCATATATCTGTGATCGTCGATTTATGGATACAGAATCCGCACTCTCGGCCCTCAACGCGCTGTCCCAGTCCACGCGGCTGGAGATCTTCCGCCTGCTGGTGCGCCACGAACCGGACGGACTACCCGCCGGAGACGTCGCGCGGCATCTCGATGTCCCGCAGAACACGATCTCGGCCCATCTTGCCACCCTGACCCGTGCCGGCCTGCTGACCTCGCAGCGCCACAGCCGGCTGATCGTCTATCGTGCGTGTCTTCCGCGCCTGCGCGACCTGATGCTTTTCCTCGTCAGGGACTGCTGTGCGGGCAGCCCCGAACTCTGCGCGCCCCTGATCGCGAACCTGTCTTCCTGCAGCCCGAGCCCGGCCTCCTGCCCATGACCGTCACCATCTACCACAATCCGGCCTGCGGCACGTCGCGCAACGTGCTGGCACTGATCCGCAATAGCGGCGAGGAGCCCAGGATCATCGAATATCTGAAAACCCCACCGAGCCGCGCGGAACTGTTCGATCTGATCGCCCGTATGGGGGTTCCGGTGCGCGCGGTCCTGCGGGAAAAGGGCACGCCCTTTCACGAGCTCGGCCTCGATAATCCGGCCCTGAGCGATGATACGCTGATCGACGCCATGATCGCACACCCGATCCTGATCAACCGGCCCATCGTCGCAACGCCACTCGGTGTTGCGCTCTGCCGTCCGTCCGAAACGGTGCTGGATATTCTTCCCTCCCCACAGCGCGGCGCATTCGCCAGGGAGGACGGCGAGAAGATCGTGGATGAGGCCGGAAAGCGGATCGTCTGATGCTGGCCCTCGCCATTTTCATTGCAACGCTGGTCTTCGTCATCTGGCAGCCACGGGGTCTCGGCATCGGCTGGAGTGCGATGGCCGGTGCCGCCGTGGCACTGGCGACCGATGTCATCCACTGGCACGATATTCCTGTCGTCTGGCACATCGTCTGGGACGCGACCTTCACCTTTATCGCGCTGATCGTCATCTCGCTGTTGCTGGATGAGGCAGGGTTCTTCCATTGGGCCGCCCTGCACGTCGTACGCTGGGGCAAAGGGCGAGGCCGGACGCTATTCCCGCTGATCGTGGTGCTGGGAGCGGCCATTGCAGCGGTTTTCGCCAATGACGGCGCGGCGCTGCTGCTGACGCCCATTGTCATCGCTATCCTGACGCAACTGCGCCTGAGCCATGGCGCGGCGCTGGCCTTTATTATCGCCACTGGGTTCGTCGCGGATACCACCAGCCTGCCGCTTGTCATTTCCAACCTGGTGAACATCGTCAGCGCCAATTTCTTTGGCATTGCGTTTGATCGCTATGCCGCGATCATGGTCCCTGTCGATCTGGTGGCGCTGGGCGCGACGCTGGCTGTGCTTTGGCTGTGGTACCGGCGGCAGGTGCCTGCGACCTATCCCGTCGCCGAACTGCCAGCACCCGCTGCGGCAATTCGTGACCACCATGTATTTCGGGCGGCATTTCCGCTGCTGGTCCTCGTTCTGGCGGCCTATTTCCTGACAGCGCCGTTTCATATCCCGGTCTGTGTTGTAGCCTGTCTGGCCGCCGGAACCCTGTTGCTCGTCGCCGGATATGGCCGGGTGATCCCTGTTCGCAAGGTGCTGATAGGCGCACCATGGCAGATCGTGATCTTCTCGCTGGGCATGTATCTGGTGGTGTATGGCCTGCGCAATGCCGGGCTGACCGACTACCTTGCGGCCGCACTGGTCTGGCTTGGCCATCAGGGGCCGTTCATCGCCACCATCGGCGCCGGCTTTCTGGCGGCTGTTCTGTCGTCCATCATGAACAATATGCCGAGTGTGCTGGTCGGGGCACTGGCGATCCAGCAGGCTCACGACATCACGCCGCTGACACGCGACCTGATGGTCTATGCCAACATCATCGGCTGCGACCTCGGGCCGAAATTCACGCCGATCGGCAGTCTCGCGACACTGCTCTGGCTGCATGTGCTGGCATCCAAAAATCATCGGGTCACATGGAGGCAGTATATGAAGGTCGGACTGGTGATCACCCCGCCCGTCCTGCTGGCAACACTCGCGGCGCTGGCCCTATGGCTGCCCCGGATCAGTCACCCGTAATACACGACAGGACCGATATATATGACCGAACCTGAGCTGCCAGCCTTGCATCCGGAGTATCTTGAACCGGTCGATCTCGCGCGGCTGGAACCGCAACCGCGTGTGGACCATCCGCCGCGTATCCTTCTGCTCTATGGCTCTTTGCGTCCCCGCTCGTTCAGCCGCCTGCTGGTGCTGGAGGCAGAGCGCATTCTGAAAGTCCTCGGCGCCGAGACACGGGTGTTCGACCCGACCGACCTGCCGGTAGCGGATTCCGTGCCCGCGACCCATCCGAAAGTGCAGGAACTGCGGAAACTCTCGATCTGGTCGGAAGGTCAGGTCTGGTGCAGCCCCGAACGGCACGGCAACATCACTGCCGTGTTCAAGAACCAGATCGACTGGCTGCCGTTGTTCGAAGGCTCGATCCGCCCGACGCAGGGCCGCACGCTGGCCGTCATGCAGGTTTCGGGTGGATCGCAGAGCTTCAATTCCGTCAATGCCCTTCGGGTGCTGGGCCGGTGGATGCGGATGTTCACCATCCCCAACCAGTCCAGTGTGCCGATGGCCTATACCCAGTTCGGTGACGACGACCGGATGAAACCGTCTCCCCTCTATGACCGGATGGTAGATGTCATGGAGGAGCTGATGAAGTTCACATGGCTGCTGCGCGACCGGGCCGACTACCTCGTTGATCGCTACAGCGAACGCAAGGCGGAATTCCGTCTCCCGGAAAGTCTGTGAGCCGGGCAATGGCGGAACAGTTCGATGTTGTGATCGTGGGAGGCGGTCAGGCGGCCCTCGCCGCGTCGTATTTTCTACGACGGACCGGACTGCGTTACGTCATTCTTGATAACGGGACGCAGGCGGGTGGTGCATGGGTGCATGGCTGGGACTCCCTGCATCTGTTTTCACCCGCGTCCTACAGTTCGCTGCTCGGCTGGCCGATGCCAGACACGCCGGATGGCGGCTATCCGACCCGTGACGAGGTGTTGGACTATCTGCACCGCTACGAGGCGCGCTATGCGCCGCCGATCCGCCGTCCTGTAACGGTCGGGCGCGTGGAACGGGCCGGTGGGAAATTCCTGAATATCCGCACAAACGCGGGCGATTTTCTGAGCCGTGCCGTCATCGGTGCGACCGGCACATGGTCGGTCCCGTTCGTTCCTGATGTCGCGGGGCATGAATTCTTTGGCGGGACGCAGATCCATTCCGCGCACTATCAGAGCGCCGCACCTTTTGCCGGTCGGCGCGTGCTCGTGGTCGGTGGCGGCAATTCCGGGGCGCAGATCCTGCCGGAAGTGTCACTGCTCGCGAACGCAACGTGGGTGACGCTGGAGGATCCGGTATTCCTGCCCGACGATGTGGACGGACGGGTTCTGTTCGAACGGGCGACCGCACGTGTTTTGGGCAACGCCGGCGCCATGCCGACAGGAGGCTTTGGCGATATCGTCATGGTGCCACCCGTGCGGGCCGCCAAGGCGCGCGGCGTACTCCACGCGGTACGGCCGTTCGTGCGCATGACGGCAACGGGCGTCGTCTGGCCCGACGGGCGGGAAGAAGCCATTGACGCGATCATCTGGTGTACAGGCTTCCGTCCCGCGCTCTCTGCATTTGCACCACTCGACGTGATCGAGCCGGACGGGCTGATTCACGTGAACGGGCAGCAGGCCATCAGGGAGCCACGCCTGTGGCTGCTGGGGTATGGTTCCTGGTGCGGCCCCGCATCCGCAACCCTCCTGGGGGCGGGCCGTGTCGCGAGATCCATGGTCCGGCAACTGGCGGGCTGGCTTGCGTCGCCGACACAGGATGTCCGCTTACCAAAACCTTGAGCGACTCTCTTTACGACCGACATGTAGGCGACTGCCGCCTGTCTGCTCCTACATCACTGAGCAGACAGGCGGACTAGGGGGGGAGAACGAACCCGCTGCGCGGGATTGGTGCGGTGTGCAGGCTATCACCACGGCGTGAGCGATCTGTTTTGTTTGGAACTCTCCTGATTTGGTCAAGCATTCTGGCTTCTTCCCCCCAGAAGGAGCCGGATGATGACAGAGTCCCTGTGCATTGCTGCAATCAGTCCCCTTCGCCAGCGTCTGCTTGATGACATGGCGGTGCGACGGTTCTCCCGGGAGACGCAGCGCAATTACCTTCGTGATGTTGGCCGTTTCGCCACGTTTCTGGGGCGCTCACCCCATACGGCAACAGCCGAGGATGTGCGCCAGTTTCAGATTGCGCAGAACGCGGCTGGCATGCCGACACCGACCATGAACGCCATCGTGTCCGCGCTGCGGTTTTTCTTCACCCAGACGCTCGACCGCCCCGACCTTGCACGCAGGCTGGTCCGGGTGGCGCAGCCCCGCAACCTGCCCGTCGTGCTGAGCCGCGATGAGGTTGCCCGGTTGCTTAACGCGACCATATGCCTCAAGCATCAGGCCGCCCTGTCGGTTGCCTATGGGGCAGGTCTGCGGGTGGCCGAAGTCGCAGTTCTCAAGATCAGTGATATCGACAGCGAGCGTATGCTGCTCAGGGTCGAGCGGGGCAAAGGGGGACGATATCGCAACGCCATGCTTCCGGCAGATCTTCTGCTCCTGCTACGGGAGTGGTGGAAGGCCGGACGCCAGCAGGGCGTGATGCACCCTCAAGGCTGGCTGTTTCCCGGGCAGGATACCATGAAGCCCATCAGCACACGGCAACTCCATCGCGTGGTTGTCGAGGCAGCACGGGCCGCTGCGATCAGCAGACGTGTGGGGCCTCATACTCTGCGGCACAGCTTTGCCACGCACCTGCTTGAGGATGGTGTCGATGTCCGCGTGATCCAGGTTTTGCTGGGTCATTCCCGTCTGGAGACCACGGCTCTTTATACAAAAGTTGCGACACGGACCGTGCGGGCCGTCATCAGTCCGCTCGACAGGCTGGGCATGCTGACGACCACGCAGGCGAGGCCCGACGGTTGATCCCTGGGCCTCGGTGGGCACCGTCATGTCCGCCTCGCTCGAACTTGGCGATATCTTCAGGGCTGCCGGTCCTGCCTGGCGGGTAGCCCATGCCGGCCGTCTCCCCCTGCAGCAGCTCAAGGTCATGTCGGCGGTCGAACACTGTCGCACGGCAGCCCTTGGTGGCCATGTCGCGGCCTGCGGGGACTGTGGACACTGGCGGATCGCCTATAACAGCTGCCGCAACCGTCACTGTCCGCGCTGTCAGGGAAACGCCGCACGGACATGGCTGGCCGAACGGGAGGCCGATCTCCTGCCGGTCGGGTATTTCCATGTCGTCTTCACCCTGCCGGCGCGGATCGCCGACATCGCGCTCCAGAACAAGGCCGTTCTCTACGCCCTGCTGTTCCAGGTTGCCTCGGAGACGATGATGACGATCGCCGCCGACCCCCGGCATCTGGGCGCGCGCATTGGTATTACCGCCGTTCTGCATAGCTGGGGGTCGGCGCTGACCCACCATCCCCATGTACACATGATCGTACCAGGCGGCGGCCTGTCCCCCGATGGCCAGCGCTGGATTTCATCGCGCCCGGCCTTCCTGCTGCCCGTCCGTGTGCTAGGGAAACTGTTCCGCCGCCTGTTCCTGACCCGGCTGCGCGCACTGTTCGATGCCGACCGGCTGGTCTTTCGGGGGCAGCTTGCCTCTTTGGCAGAGCGTCGTGCCTTTGTGCGATATCTGGCCCCTGTGCGCAGCAGACGCTGGGTCGTCTACGCTAAACCCCCTTTTGCCGGGCCCAAAGCGGTGCTGGCCTACCTGTCGCGCTATACCCACCGTGTCGCCATCTCGAACCGCCGTCTCCTGGCGTTCGATGAAAGAGGCGTGACGTTCCGGTATAAGGATTACCGCCGGGATACCGCGCATCAGCAGCAGGTCATGACACTGGCCACGGATGAGTTCATCCGCCGCTTCATGCTGCATGTTCTGCCACGGGGATTTCATCGTATCCGCCATTATGGCCTTCTGGCCAGTTCCAGCCGCAAGGCCAGCCTCGCCCGAGTGCGGGAACTGCTCAAGGTCATACCAGCGTCAGAAATCCCGGAAGCTGAAACGGTCATGCCACTTCCGTGCCCATGCTGTGGTGGTCCGATGATCGTCATCCAGATCCTTCCCCGATGGTGCCAGCCCCGAGGGCCGCCACGGACAACTGATCCGACCGGAGGATCACCATGACAGCCCGCAGAGACCACAGCATGACCCGATGCCTGTCGGAACCGTCTCGTTCCGGCACACCGACAGACCTGCGCAAAATGCGAAAAAACGGCAGAAAATGGGCACCTGGAACCGATGGTCCTGTCATCATCATCCGTAGGATCCGAGGGAAATGCCCTTTATCGCGTCACGAATGTCTTCACGTGACCCCGCTCTAGGGCGCCTCAGGCCCGCACCAGTTGCAAATTCCCCATAACTGAGTCCCGGTGTCGCGGGTTCGTTCTTCCCAGACTTTCGTACGCCTCGCGGCGCCCGAAACCCTTCAGGAATGCAGAAGGTCCGGTTTGCATACCTGGCTCATTGGAAGCGGACATTGGCTACTTTTAGCTTGAAACAGAAGTGGCCGAAGGTGTATCTACAATGTAGACACACAAAGGAGAGATCCAATGCATGGGACCGTTCGCAAATGGGGGAACAGCGCTGCCATCCGTCTACCAGCCAATATCCTTGAAGCGGTTCACCTACAGATCAATCAGGCTGTTGATGTCCGGGAAGAAGATGGGCGTATCATCATTCAACCGGTTCACCCTGCTGTCCTTTCGCTGGACACCCTGACTGCCGCCATCACGGATGATAACCGTCACGGTGAAGTGAGTTTTGGGCCTGAAATTGGCGGAGAGATCTGGTAAATGTCAGCATGGGTGCCAGATTGCGGAGACATCGTCTGGCTGGAGTTTGATCCTCAGGCAGGGCGTGAACAATCTGGGCATCGCCCGGCTGTGGTGCTTTCGCCAGTTAGTTACAACAAAAAATCTGGTATGATTGTTTGTTGCCCGACAACGACAAAAATCAAAGGGTATCCCTTTGAAGTGCCTTTGACAGGAGAGCCGACAAGCGTGGTTCTCTCTGATCAGGTTCGCAGTCTTGATTGGCGCGCCAGACGAGCAAAGCATAAAGGTCGGGTCTCCGAAAGAGAACTGGAAGCGGTGCGCGAACGAACAAGACTACTCGTCGGGTGACTGGGGGAGAACGAACCCGCTGCGCGGGATTGGTGCGGTGTGCAGGCTATCACCACGGCGTGAGCGATCTGTTTTGTTTGGAACTCTCCTGATTTGGTCAAGCATTCTGGCTTCTTCCCCCCAGAAGGAGCCGGATGATGACAGAGTCCCTGTGCATTGCTGCAATCAGTCCCCTTCGCCAGCGTCTGCTTGATGACATGGCGGTGCGACGGTTCTCCCGGGAGACGCAGCGCAATTACCTTCGTGATGTTGGCCGTTTCGCCACGTTTCTGGGGCGCTCACCCCATACGGCAACAGCCGAGGATGTGCGCCAGTTTCAGATTGCGCAGAACGCGGCTGGCATGCCGACACCGACCATGAACGCCATCGTGTCCGCGCTGCGGTTTTTCTTCACCCAGACGCTCGACCGCCCCGACCTTGCACGCAGGCTGGTCCGGGTGGCGCAGCCCCGCAACCTGCCCGTCGTGCTGAGCCGCGATGAGGTTGCCCGGTTGCTTAACGCGACCATATGCCTCAAGCATCAGGCCGCCCTGTCGGTTGCCTATGGGGCAGGTCTGCGGGTGGCCGAAGTCGCAGTTCTCAAGATCAGTGATATCGACAGCGAGCGTATGCTGCTCAGGGTCGAGCGGGGCAAAGGGGGACGATATCGCAACGCCATGCTTCCGGCAGATCTTCTGCTCCTGCTACGGGAGTGGTGGAAGGCCGGACGCCAGCAGGGCGTGATGCACCCTCAAGGCTGGCTGTTTCCCGGGCAGGATACCATGAAGCCCATCAGCACACGGCAACTCCATCGCGTGGTTGTCGAGGCAGCACGGGCCGCTGCGATCAGCAGACGTGTGGGGCCTCATACTCTGCGGCACAGCTTTGCCACGCACCTGCTTGAGGATGGTGTCGATGTCCGCGTGATCCAGGTTTTGCTGGGTCATTCCCGTCTGGAGACCACGGCTCTTTATACAAAAGTTGCGACACGGACCGTGCGGGCCGTCATCAGTCCGCTCGACAGGCTGGGCATGCTGACGACCACGCAGGCGAGGCCCGACGGTTGATCCCTGGGCCTCGGTGGGCACCGTCATGTCCGCCTCGCTCGAACTTGGCGATATCTTCAGGGCTGCCGGTCCTGCCTGGCGGGTAGCCCATGCCGGCCGTCTCCCCCTGCAGCAGCTCAAGGTCATGTCGGCGGTCGAACACTGTCGCACGGCAGCCCTTGGTGGCCATGTCGCGGCCTGCGGGGACTGTGGACACTGGCGGATCGCCTATAACAGCTGCCGCAACCGTCACTGTCCGCGCTGTCAGGGAAACGCCGCACGGACATGGCTGGCCGAACGGGAGGCCGATCTCCTGCCGGTCGGGTATTTCCATGTCGTCTTCACCCTGCCGGCGCGGATCGCCGACATCGCGCTCCAGAACAAGGCCGTTCTCTACGCCCTGCTGTTCCAGGTTGCCTCGGAGACGATGATGACGATCGCCGCCGACCCCCGGCATCTGGGCGCGCGCATTGGTATTACCGCCGTTCTGCATAGCTGGGGGTCGGCGCTGACCCACCATCCCCATGTACACATGATCGTACCAGGCGGCGGCCTGTCCCCCGATGGCCAGCGCTGGATTTCATCGCGCCCGGCCTTCCTGCTGCCCGTCCGTGTGCTAGGGAAACTGTTCCGCCGCCTGTTCCTGACCCGGCTGCGCGCACTGTTCGATGCCGACCGGCTGGTCTTTCGGGGGCAGCTTGCCTCTTTGGCAGAGCGTCGTGCCTTTGTGCGATATCTGGCCCCTGTGCGCAGCAGACGCTGGGTCGTCTACGCTAAACCCCCTTTTGCCGGGCCCAAAGCGGTGCTGGCCTACCTGTCGCGCTATACCCACCGTGTCGCCATCTCGAACCGCCGTCTCCTGGCGTTCGATGAAAGAGGCGTGACGTTCCGGTATAAGGATTACCGCCGGGATACCGCGCATCAGCAGCAGGTCATGACACTGGCCACGGATGAGTTCATCCGCCGCTTCATGCTGCATGTTCTGCCACGGGGATTTCATCGTATCCGCCATTATGGCCTTCTGGCCAGTTCCAGCCGCAAGGCCAGCCTCGCCCGAGTGCGGGAACTGCTCAAGGTCATACCAGCGTCAGAAATCCCGGAAGCTGAAACGGTCATGCCACTTCCGTGCCCATGCTGTGGTGGTCCGATGATCGTCATCCAGATCCTTCCCCGATGGTGCCAGCCCCGAGGGCCGCCACGGACAACTGATCCGACCGGAGGATCACCATGACAGCCCGCAGAGACCACAGCATGACCCGATGCCTGTCGGAACCGTCTCGTTCCGGCACACCGACAGACCTGCGCAAAATGCGAAAAAACGGCAGAAAATGGGCACCTGGAACCGATGGTCCTGTCATCATCATCCGTAGGATCCGAGGGAAATGCCCTTTATCGCGTCACGAATGTCTTCACGTGACCCCGCTCTAGGGCGCCTCAGGCCCGCACCAGTTGCAAATTCCCCATAACTGAGTCCCGGTGTCGCGGGTTCGTTCTTCCCAGACTTTCGTACGCCTCGCGGCGCCCGAAACCCTTCAGGGAAACAGACAGTCGGCTATCGGGATAGAGTTACCGAAAACAGCCTTTCGCAGTGTTCACATTCATGGCAGGGAGTAGAACTATTCAGGTGATTTCGCCTACTTCACGACAAGTATCACGTCGGCGGCTAAATATTTTCTATAGTTCAAATGCAAGTTCCTTCCATTGGAAGGAACTTGCGGGAAAAATAGGGTATCAGCGAGCAAGCGGATAATCCGTATAGCCTTCTGCACCCTGCGAGTACCAGGTGCGGATATCGTCCTTGTTCTGGGGCAGATTGTCTTCCAGACGACGCACGAGGTCCGGATTGGCGAGGAAAGGCCGACCAAACGAAATGGCGTCCGCAACACCGGTAGCGACTGTCTCGATCGCTTCTTCCCGTGTGTAGTCCTGATTCAGAACCAGCGGCTTCCTGAAGACTTCGCGGATCGGACCATGCAGCTTGGGCTGGTCGGTCTTGCCGAACGTGCCGTTCGGTCCGGGCTCGCGCAGTTCAAGGAAAGCGATATCGAGGTCATTCAGCAGCTTTGCGGCCGGCACAAAAACCTGCCCTGGATGACTGTCGATGCAGCCCTGCGTATCGCCATTGGGGGACAGCCTTACTGACGTTTTGTGCGCGCCAATCGTTGCGATCACGCGTTCGGTGACTTCACGCAGGAAGCGGATGCGGTTTTCCGGCGAACCGCCATATTCGTCGGAACGATGATTGGTGCCGTCCCGCAGAAATTCGTCGATCAGATAACCGTTGGCGGCATGAATCTGCACACCGTCAAAGCCTGCCTGAAGGGCATTGCGAGCAGCATTTTCGTAGTCGTTCAGGATGCGGGCAATGTCCTCCTTGGTGAGAGGGCGGGCGACTTCGGGAGCCTGCTTGCCATCGTACGTATGGAGGGCTTCAGGCGCTTTTGTCGCCGAGCAGGACACAGGTTGCTGGCCCGTCACGCTGGAATGAACCATCCGACCCATATGCCAGAGCTGGGCCACAATCTTTCCACCCTTGGCGTGAACTGCGGCGGTGATGGGCTTCCAGGCTTCCACCTGTTCCTGCGACCACAGGCCCGGCGCATACGGCCAGCCAAGACCTTCGCGGCTGATCCCGGTCGCTTCTGAGATGATCAGACCGGCTCCGGCCCGTTGCGCGTAATATTCGGCCATGATGGGGGTGGGCACATGATCACGGGTGCTCCGACCGCGTGTCAGCGGCGCCATGAGAATTCTGTTTTTGGCGTAAATGCTTCCCAGTTCAATCGGCTCAAACAGGCTGGTCATGACAGATCCTTCTTAAAAGATGCAGTTCCTATGAATTTGGGAAGCCTCACGAGGAATACAACAGAAGGCTTACAACCTCGTCTGACTTGAGGTGAGCACTGCCTGTCTGCTGAATTGGTGAAGCCGACAGGCAGATTTGGGGGGGAAGCTGAATGTCGGCTGTCAGGCATGAAAATCTGACCTGACCGAGAGGCAGATTCGCATCATAAACGCGTTACGTCCTGCGTCTGATCCTGACCTGTCAGACAGGGTGTTCAATTATCGTCCTGCCCGGAACGCTCCGTTTTCCAGATATCCCGGTATAGAAAGACAAGGAAAGGGACGGGCCAGAGGAACGGAAAACTACCGTGCAGGGCCAGCCCCGTAGCGGCGGCCATCACGCCTGCCAGAAAAGCCCCCCACGAAAGTAGCGGCAGAAAAATGCTTCCTGCGATAGGGCGAATGTTCCTGTCCGGCGCAATCCATGACGCCATCCATTCCGCAATTCCCGATGCGGCTTTTAACAGGTTTGTCGTCACGACGATCGTGGGCATGGGCGTGCCGGAGAATTTCGCGATCGTTTCGCCCTGCACGGCCAGAAGTGCCGGAAGCACGAGAAATTCTCCCCAGTAACGCAGGGACGATCCCTGAACCGCCTGCGCCAGAACCATGAAGATCGTCATGACCATGACCCCGCAAGCTGGCGACCATAACAGCCGCATCAGGCTGGCCAGAATAGCGGCAAGAAAAAATACGCCCAGCACACCCATCAGAAGCAGGCCGTGCTGCCAGTTCCCACTGATAAACGAGGCGCCCATATGCGTGGTATTGCCGGTCATCGCGCCGGCAAAGACACCGCTCAGATCGACGAAACTCAGGGCATCCACATAGCCTGCGACAAGCCCGAGAATGAGAACCCGCCGGGCGGAAATCGAGACGGGAAGAAGGGAAGACGGCATTACTGCGGCCGGGAGACGATTGACGGATAGAGCCTGCGGGCGACCCGCTCCATGGTCAGCCCCTGCACGATGATGGTGAACACCACGACACCGTAACAGACAGGCAGCAGCAGATCACGCAGGTCTCCGTGCGGCAGGCCAAGCGCCAGAGAAACCGAGATGCCGCCACGCAGGCCGCCCCATGTCAGGATGCCGAGGACACGGCCCCGCTCCCACTGCCGGAGATGAACCGGCAGGGTGGAGAACAGCACACTCAATGCCCGCACGGCAATGGACAGCGGGATCACGGCAAGCGTCGCCAGAACCGTGAACAGATGCGGCGTGATCTCCAGTATTTCAAAGCCGATGAGCATGAACAGCAGGACGTTCAGCACTTCGTCAATCAGCGTCCATGCAATGTCGAGTTCCTTGCGCGATACTTCATCGAAAATGGAATGGCTGTAGCTGGTTCCGAAGCAGAGACCGGCCACGACGACGGCAATCGCACCGGACATCCCCAACTGATTGGCGATGCTGAAGGTTCCGGTCGCCAGAGCCAGCGAGGTCAGCAGATCAATATGCGGGTCACGCTGTCCCTTGAGCACACGAAGAGCAATCCACCCGGTTATCGCTCCAAGAAGACCACCACCGAGCGCTTCGCGGCAGAAGCTCATGGCAATCTCAGAAGCGCCCACCCCTTGACTGTCTCCAGTCGCCAGCCCGATCGTCACACCGAAAATGACGACGCCCACGCCGTCATTGAACAGGCTCTCGCCCGCAAAGACGGCCTGTAGCGGTCCTGGCAGTCCCAGACGTTTCAGCATTCCCACGACCGAAACCGGGTCTGTCGGAGCGAGGATAGCGCCGAGCACGATGCACCATGTAAAGGGAACGGCATGGCCCAGCAGCGGGAAAACACACCACGCCGCGACCGCCAGAAACGCCACGGCCAGAACGGTTCCCAGAATGGAGAGAGCGGTCACAGACATCAGCTTTGCTCGCAGATGCCCGACATCCACCTGCATGGCTCCCGCAAAAAGCAGCAGCGACAGGGCACCGTTCAGAAGTGCCGCAGGCAGATTGATCGCGCCGAGTACAGACCGTGGGAGAGCCTGAAGGTCATAGGCCGGGATCAGAGGGTTCAGGATCATGACCAGAAGCGAGGTCAGCAATGAGAAGACCAGAACGCCGATCGTGACAGGAACACGCAACGTATGGTGGTTGAGAATGCTGAAGCCTGCCGAGAGCGTCAGGAGTAGAGCAAGAAGGCTGATGGTATCCATGACCTCACCGCTGACTGCTCAGGCTCCTTACGTCAAGAAAAACCGAAAATAGTCCGCTATTCGAGAAGCTTAACCGGGCATTGAATGACAAAAATGAGGCGGGAGCTGACTTTCTACCAAGAAAGTAAATTCACTCTGTTCGCTTCGAAGCCAGTTCATAAATCTCATTATCGGCTCTCCGGCCAACGGCAATTACATAGATGACGATCCGTTCGTCGATGACCTGATAAACAAGGCGGTAACCATCTTTCAGAAGCTTGATCTTATAAAACCCTGATAGGTCGCGATGCAGTTCGTTTCCTGGAGAGTGAGGGTTCCAGATCAGCTTTTCCAGCTTCTTTTCAAATTTCTTACGCACGCTGCCGTCAAGAGCATCCCACTCTCTGAGCGCTCTGTCGTCGAATTCAAGACAATACTCTTTCATTCGCGATGACGGTTCTTAAGCTCTGCAAAAGTCATACGATGCTTTTGGGCAGGGTTTTTTAGGCGTTCGCGCACAATCTCGATAAGCTCCGCATCCTCGTCTGTGACAAGCCTCCGCTTGACGGGAGAGCGACCCGTTTCAGCAATATACGCGAGCGTATCGCGCAGTGCGTCAGAAAGTGAAATGCCTTGAGCCGACAACTTCTTAACTGCGGCTGCCTTCAGCGTTTCATCTACCCGGAATGTAACAGCAGACATACAAAGCCTCCTTGCGTGTATGCACATATGTATCACAGTTGTTGGTACAAATGAAGCGAAAGATGGTCGATGCTGATGTCTGCATTCGAGAAACCTGATCGGTTGCGGAAACGGCAGAAAAGAGGCGTAAGCCGACATTACGACGACGGAGACTGAGCTGAGATGAGCTCCACGTCACAAATCCAGATTGGCAACTCGCACCAGTCTGGTTCATTGTTTACCCGATGCGGCCATTCCATTCACCCAACGACGGCGACCTCCCCCTGTCGCATGCCCTCATACTGAAGGCCGCGCTGCTGACGATCGGCTATATCGAGGAACACGGCCCGATCGGCCTCACGCCCAGCAAGGCGCTGAAACGCTATTTTGTCGCATGAGCCGCCGAGGCATTTGACTGGCCCGGCTATACGGTTGAAGACCTCTATGCCGTCAATAAAGTCCTCAATGAACATGATTTCCCGCCGCTGGTGATCCTGCATGAGGTTCTGCTCAGTGCGAAGCTCGCAAGGCATTTCAAGGGAACCCTGCGGCTGACCGACCTGGCGAGAAAGCTCAAATCGGAGCCAGCCCGGCTCTGGATGCTGTTGACGACTCATCTTCTCTTTGTCATCGACCACAGTCCATACACCCGAAGCGAAGAGCCACTGCTCGGCAACTGGGACATCTTTCTCAACGTCATTAATATCGAAGCTCAGGTTGCCGTCACCGAAGAGCGGCTGTGTTCGGTTCTCTACGGGGGCGAGGAAGATGATATCCGTCGCCGGGATTTCAAGCTGACCGCCAGTCTTTACGTCCATGTCCTGCGACCGCTGTGCTGGGCAGGACTGCTCAACGAGCACCGAACAGGCTCCGGCTTCAGCAGACCGGATTTCTATACCAAAACGCCTTTATGGCCAGTAGCCCTCAGCCTTGAAACGGACCGTCACCTGCAACCGGTGACCCATCACTAACGACTGCCGGCTTCCACTCCGGCGCGATATCGCTCCAATACAAAAGGCGGCTCCCGGAGACCGGAAGCCGCCCATGATATTCATCGACAGATCTCACTCGGCTGCGACCGCATCATGACTATCGGTCATACGCGCCGCCCCTTCTTCCCTTTCAGTTCGCTCCGGCACGTTCGCCGTCCGCAGAGCCTCGGGCAGCCAGCCGGCGCCCTCAAGCAGCCTTTCGGCCGCCTGCGCCATGTCGTTCTTTTTCAGATGTGCAATACGCTCGGCTGCCTCACTTCCCCGCGCCTCGCGCACGGCTTCGAGAATACGGGCCTTGGTGACGCGGCCCAGATAGTTCTCCACCGTCGGCTGCCAGCCCGCTTCGACCAGATCAAGCGTAAGCGCAGTGGCGAGGCGGTCGGCTCGCGCCAGCCGTTCCCTGACGCTGCGTGCCAGAGACGGGCCATGGGACGATTCATGCAACGCGTTGATCCCGAAAGACAGGCAATGCGCCAGCAGGGCCAGACGGCTGGTGTCATCCAGTCCGTCGATCCAGCGCCACAACGCGTCCTCATCCTCCGGCAGATCGTGCTTCCAACCTTCGTTGCGCTGGCGCAGCGCATGAGCCGGCAGGCTGCCCGGCATGTCGGGGGAATGCACCGGCAGGGAGATTTCCCGAACATAGGCTTCCAGGCAGTCCGCGCCCGAGACCTGCCAGTACAGGTCGCGCATCAGCGTGTGGAGCAGTTCCGTCAGCGCGATATGCGGATTGCCGGCAAACGCATCGCGCAGGGCCAGCGTGCGCCAGGCCGTCAGTTCGGTCAGCAGGCGGTCGGAAAGCGGCTTGAGTCCGTCTTCTTCTTCGGGCTCGGTATCGAAGGTATCTTCCATCCCAATTCCTTCGACATCGTCACCCGTGCCGTGATGAACGACCGTGTCATCATATCCCTCGGACTCATCGTGACCATCCTCGGGCTCCACCGGCATATCCTCGGGCAGAACGAAGCCCCGTTCGACCAGCAACGTGCCGTCGGTATCGAGACTGACAAAGACGCCGGCTCGCTGCATGTCCACCGGATCGAAGGACACAGGGCGTTCTTCCAGCGCCTCAATGGCCTGCTCGATCTCGCCCAGGCGGATATCAACGTCTTCGGGGAATTCATCGGCCTGCGCGTATTCCGCCTCGATCGTTTCCTGCTCGCTGTGCAGCGCGGTCAGGCGGGCGGCTTCTTCTTCCAAGAGCACCACTGGCACACCGTCGATCTCCGCTAAGTGCCGTGTGTGCCCCCAGGGGAAGGATAGCGCCGTCTCGACCCATTTCCAGCCTTCGGCACGGACCTGTTCGGCCGCCTCCTGCAGCTTTTCCATCACCAACTGATCGAGCAGGGTCGGATCCTGCAGCCAGCCGCCGTCGTCTGCCTCGAACAGGTCACGCATGACGGGACCGCCGGCGGCAAGATAGACGTCCAGCCCGACAAAGCGCACCCGGCGATCTGACGCCCGCACGGTTTTCTCCGTCAGCATGCGGCGGATCAGATAGGGTTCGCGATTGTGGCTCTGGGCAATAATCTCCCAGACCTGTTCCTGACGGGTGTGGTCATCGCTGATCGAAAAGGCCATGAGCTGGTCGAGCTTCATGCCATCCTGCTCGTAGATCTCGCGCAGTTTGTCGGACACGGTCATCAGGCGCAGACGCTGTTTGACCACGGTGGGCACGACGAAGAACGCGGCCGCGATTTCTTCCTCGGACATGCCCTTCTCCAGCATGTCACGGAAAGCCCGAAACTGGTCCAGCGGATGCAGGGCCACGCGCTGGACGTTTTCGGCCAGGGAATCATCCTCGGCGAGAATGGCCGATCCTGCCTCACGCACGACACAAGGCACCGGGGCGGTTTTCGCCAGTTTCTTCTGCTTCACCAACAGTTCGAGGGCGCGGAACCGGCGCCCTCCAGCAGGCACCTCGTAGGCACCGGTTTCCGCCCCCTCACCATTCAGGACGGGACGGACGTTCAGGCTCTGCAGCAGGCCGCGGCGTTCGATGTCGCGGGCCAGTTCCTCGATCGACAGACCGGACTTCACACGCCGCACATTGGACTGCGACAGCACCAGCTTGTTGAAAGGAATATCACGGGACGCATTGAGGGCGATTTTCTGGATGGCGCTCGCCATGGCAGGACACTCCGTAACGGACGGGCGGAAGCCTCTCTCCCACCCCTGAATCCGTCACGAAAAACCCCACGTCCCTCTTCCTCTCTCCCGGCCCCACGAGAGGTCAAACCGCATCCACGGAATGGCACGGACACGACTTTACGGAAGCTACATCTGCTCCAGTCGATCTGCGAGTCGACACGCGTCACGATAAAATACGACCATTATAGTCGTTCAATCACTGATTTGTGATAGTGCCGACCATGATAGCCGCGAATGTTCGCGCGTATCCCCAAGCCCTCTCTGCACGGCGCATCTCCCTGTTTCCACGTATTTTTCTGTTCACGCCTATCCCGTCCGACCTCCACAGTGCTGTCAGAACCACTCACAGGTCCATGCAGAAAGGACGGGAAGATGGCACGCCAACGCGATACGATAGCGGGCAAGGTGCGGCTCGTTCTCGACGCCCCGGAGGCCAACGTGACACCATTACGCAATGGAGCCGATCCTCGGCTGGTCAGTCTGGTCCGGCTTCTGGCCCGTCAGGCCGCACGGGATTTCGTCAACGCTGAAGTGGAGGCCGCGAGGCGACGCGATCTCCAGGATTAAGGAGATGGGATTGTGAAAGTCGCGCTCTACGCCCGCTACTCATCCGACAACCAGCGCGATGCGTCGATCGAGGATCAGTTGCGCCTCTGCCGGCTTCATGCGGAGAAACAGGGCTGGACGATCATCGACAGCTACACCGACCGTGCCATCTCCGGTGCTTCCCTGCTCCGCCCAGGTATTCAGGAACTGATCCAGGACGCTACGCGCGGCCGCTTCACGATCATCGTGGCCGAAGCCATGGACCGGCTGTCGCGCGACCAGGAAGATATCGCCGGCCTGTTCAAACGGATGACGTTCGCTGGCGTGCGGATCATCACCCTCTCCGAGGGCGACGTTACCCACCTGCATATCGGCCTCAAGGGCACCATGAATGCCCTGTTCCTCAAGGATCTGGCCGAGAAGGTTCGGCGGGGGCTGCGCGGGCGTATTGAGGACGGCAAGTCCGGCGGCGGCAATTCCTATGGCTATGATGTCGTGCGCCAGTTCGATGCGAAAGGCGAGCGCATCCGGGGCGACCGGACCATCAACGAGGAGGAGGCCCGCACAGTCAGACGGATCTTCACCGATTACACACGGGGAAAGTCGTCCCGCACGATCGCCATGGAATTGAACCGGGACGGCGTTCCGGGTCCGCAGGGACGTGATTGGGGACCGTCCACCATTCACGGCAATCGGGAACGCGGCACCGGTATCCTCAACAACGAGATGTATGTCGGGCGCCTGGTCTGGAACCGGCTGCGTTATCTGAAGGATCCGGATAGCGGCAAGCGCGTCTCACGCCTCAATCCTGAATCCGAATGGGTGATCCAGGAGGTGCCGGAATTACGGATCGTCGAACAGGATCTGTGGGATGCCGTAAAGGCCCGCCAGGCCGAAACGACGTTCAGCCAGCCGGCACGGGGAAACGAGGCCCTCAGCGCGCAACGGCGTCCCCGCCATCTCTTTGCCGGGCTGATCCGCTGCGGCTGCTGTGGTGGTGGTTACAGCATGATCTCAAAAGATCTGCTCGGCTGCTCGACAGCACGCAACAAGGGCACCTGCGACAATCGGCTCAACATCCGTCGCGACGCCCTCGAAGCATCAGTGCTGAGCGGGCTGCGCACGCATCTGATGGAACCGGACCTGTTCAAGGAGTTCTGCAACGAGTTCACCCGCGAGGTGAACCGACTGCGCATGGAACTGGGTGCCGATCTCGCAGCAATGCGGAATGAAATTCCCCGCATCGACAGAGAACTGGATAAGCTTCTGAATCTTATCCTTGCCTCAGATGACATTGAGGCATCCAAGCGGGTCATGAAAAAAATGACGACGCTCGAAGCCCGCAAGGAGGAACTGGAACAGAAAGTCGCCAATACCGAGGAGCCGCCTCCCCTTCTCCATCCGAACATGGCGGAGATCTACCAGCAGCGGATCACGTCTCTTTATGAGAGCCTTCAGGCCGAAGAGACGAAGACCGAGGCTGCCGAGCGCCTGCGCACACTGGTCTCGCAGATCACGCTCCAGCCGACCGACGGCGAACTGACGATCATCCTGCGCGGCGACCTAGCGGCGATCCTGCAGTTCGCGGCGCACAAGAAAAACGCCACGGTCCATCCGGACAGTGGCGTTCTCGATGCGTTCGTATCGCAAGTATCGTTGGTTGCGGGGAACCGCACACTACGATCACGGCGAAATGTGGCGAATGGTCATTCGCAAGCGTCGTTGGTTGCGGGGGTAGGATTTGAACCTACGGCCTTCAGGTTATGAGCCTGACGAGCTACCGGGCTGCTCCACCCCGCGGTGGTAATGGTGATGTTGGTGTTTTGGGAGTGATGAGTGGGCTAGGGGACCTGGCGGCGACCGACTTTTCCGCACCTTGAGGTGCAGTATCATAGGCGCTGAGGGATTTCACGGCCGAGTTCGGGAAGGGATCGGGTGTAGGGCCCTCGCAATGGCCACCAGGTCTTCTAGCCCACCCAGTCTTTTTGAGAGTGGGTGGAGGTTGGTGTTTTATGAGTGTGGCTGATTTCTGTGCATGTGTTTGATGTGAGAAGTATGAGCGATTAGGACCGGTTAGCTGCATGCATTACTGCACTTTCACACCCGGCCTATCAACGTGATGGTCTGTCACGGCTCTATGAGACCTCGTTTTGAGGTGGGTTTCCCGCTTAGATGCTTTCAGCGGTTATCCCGTCCACACTTAGCTACCCGGCTGTGCCACTGGCGTGACAACCGGTGCACCAGAGGTATGTTCATCCCGGTCCTCTCGTACTAGGGACAAATCCTCTCAAGTCTCTTACACCCACGGCAGATAGGGACCGAACTGTCTCACGACGTTCTAAACCCAGCTCACGTACCACTTTAATCGGCGAACAGCCGAACCCTTGGGACCTGCTCCAGCCCCAGGATGTGATGAGCCGACATCGAGGTGCCAAACCTCCCCGTCGATGTGGACTCTTGGGGGAGATCAGCCTGTTATCCCTAGAGTACCTTTTATCCGTTGAGCGATGGCCCGTCCACGTGGGACCACCGGATCACTATGGCCGACTTTCGTCTCTGCTCGAACTGTCATTCTCGCAGTCAGGCGGGCTTATGCCATTGCACTCGACAGCCGGTTTCCGACCGGCCTGAGCCCACCATCGCGCGCCTCCGTTACACTTTGGGAGGCGACCGCCCCAGTCAAACTGCCCACCATGCAGGGTCCCGGACCAGGCTTACTGGTCTCGGTTAGACATCAGAAAAATTCAGGGTCGTATTTCAAGGGTGGCTCCACCGGTGCTGGCGCCCCGGCTTCAAAGCCTCCGACCTATCCTACACAGGATTTTCCTGATGCCACTGCAAAGCTGCAGTAAAGGTTCATAGGGTCTTTCCGTCTGACCGCGGGTACCCCGCATCTTCACGGGGAATTCAATTTCGCTGAGTCGATGCTGGAGACAGTGGGGAAGTCGTTACGCCATTCGTGCAGGTCGGAACTTACCCGACAAGGAATTTCGCTACCTTAGGACCGTTATAGTTACGGCCGCCGTTTACCGGGGCTTCAATTCAATGCTTGCACATCTCCTCTTAACCTTCCGGCACCGGGCAGGCGTCAGGCCCTATACGTCATCTCACGATTTCGCAGAGCCCTGTGTTTTTACTAAACAGTCGCTACCCCCTGGTCTGTGCCACCCAACCATGGTTGCCCACGATTGGGTCTCGTTTATCCCGAAGTTACACGAGCAATTTGCCTAGTTCCTTCAGCATCGTTCTCTCAAGCGCCTTGGTATTCTCTACCAGTCC
>NZ_JBDIWI010000002.1:630000-766332 GCF_039638325.1 Gluconobacter sp. OJA
ACTTCGAGTTCAAAGCGGCTTTCTTCTTCTCCAACGGACCCATGGTGTAAACCGGCAAGTGCACCTGCACCATGCTCCGCAAAAGTCAGGAACTTCCGAAGATGCAGTACACCCTCTGCAGAGCTTCTGGACGGATCGATCTGTTCAGCGCGCAGGGAACCAAAAACAACCAGTTTTTCACGCGCCCGCGTCACAGCGACGTTGAGGCGTCTTTCACCGCCCGCACGATTCAACGGCCCAAACGAAACGTAAGGCGCCCCTTTTAGCTCCGGCGCATAGGTGAGGGAAAAGAACATCACGTCCCGCTCTTCTCCCTGCACATTTTCCAGATTTCGAATCAGGACGGGTTCGGGGCACTCTTCGCTGAAGAACGGCACCAGCGAGGAATCCTCCATCTGGGCCTTTTCCAGCAGATCAGTAATCAGTGTCTGCTGCTCTCCGTTGAACGTTACGACGCCAACGGATTTCTCTCCGGCAGTCTTCAAATGCCTTACAACAGCATCCGCAACAGCTCTGGCTTCTGCGGGATTGGTTCTGCTGCCACCTCTCTGGTAGTTGCCACCCTCCACAAACTGGAAAGAAACAGCTCGATCCTGCGTCACGTTCGAGGGGAACGTGATGAGATCGCCGCCATAATACTGACTGTTGGAAAACGCGATCAGGCTCTCGTGCCTGCTGCGATAGTGCCATTTCAGCGTGATTTCCGGCACACCAGCCGCACGACACTCATCGAGAATGGACTCCATATCGCAGAGTTCACCGTCTTCGTCCTCATTCTCACTTCGTGCAAAGAAGCTGGTCGGCGGTAGCTGCTTGGGGTCTCCGACCACGATCACCTGTCGGCCACGTCCGATGGCCCCAATGGCATCCCATGTGGGGATCTGCGAGGCTTCATCGAAAATGACCAGATCGAACGGCTCACTGTCTGGGGGAAGATATTGCGCTACGGAAAGAGGGCTCATCATGAAGCAGGGCGTAAGCGCTCTCACCGCCCGTGGTGCAGCAGCAGCCAACTGACGAATCGGCATATGCCGGGCTTTCTTCTGCGCTTCACGATGAATCATCACATACTGTGAGTCCTGCCGCCGAACGTCCTGAGCGGGAATATTACCTGAGAGCCTTGCCCGGATCAGACGCCCTGCCAGATTGGCAGCGTCACCGTCCCAGATCTTAAAGCGCTCAATCTGTTCTTCATGCGCTGCGGCAACGAAACCGCGCAGTCGTGGCTGCTCATCAACGGCTGCTGCCAACCACCATCGGGCATAAGCGGCAGTCAGAACGGATTGAAGATCTTTCGGAGCCACGCGCTCTGCCACAAGCGCCTCTACTAACGGACCCAGTCCCAGACGCTCAGCTGTGTGACAGGCCTTTCGCCATGCACACCAGTCCCGCAGATTTTTACCCTGCTCAAGCCAGCCCGTCAGATGTTGAGACAAACGCAGCAGCCAGTCTTCGCCATCTGGCTCGATTGCAAGACAAGGACTTCCCGCCAGGTCAGCCAAAAGGCTCAGGCTTTCCTCAGCCGCCGAAAGTGCCTTCCTCAACCCCGTAATTTTCAGACCTACCGGCCCACTCTCTGCAAGAAGATCACGCCCTTCTGTAAGCAGCTCCCGGATTTGCCGTCTCACAGAGAGCAATCCTGCGAGATCCGGGACGCAGCTTGCCAATGCCGTGCGAATCTCAGTTCCCCAGAGCAGAGCGGCTTCGATTTTTTCAAAATCAGTCGTCACATCACTCCAGAGAGAACCAACAACCTCTCTATGAGATACTCCCTTCAGGTCGCGTTCGAGCGCAGACAGCTCCAGAAGCCGGGACAGCTCATCACTCAAATCGTCCGGCAAGACGCCTTTCGCACTCGCTTCAAGTCGGCGGCGTACAGCTTTCTGAGCACTCCTGCGCGAAAGAAGCCATTTGTCTTCAGACTCTTTCCACTCACGATGCAAGTCTTCCAACGGGAGTGTTTTCGCATCACTCCAACGCACAGCCAGCCCCTGCTCCTGAGTGCAATGACGTGCAATCCGTTCTTTTTCTGCAAGAACAACCTGAGCCTTGTCGTGCGCATCTTCGTAAAGGGCCCACGCCCCCCAAGCCGCTTCCGGCCGATACAGCAGAGCACAGAACGACTGGAGTCGATGGAGTTGAGCCAACGATCGGTCAGTGCCAGTCAAACCCAGTACGCGGCACAGATCATCCGTTGCTTGAGACAGCGCATCGAGCTGTCCTCTCAAGGCCTGACTCTGCTGAAGGATCTGGTCCTGCCAGCGAGACGTCCACTCTTCCTGCTCTATTCCCGACAACTGAGGCGACAGGGCATCCCGCCCGAAGCGCTCATAAAGCCCCGCTAACAGACTGGCCGCATTCTTGAGCGACTCCCAGTCTGCTTCCGCATGGACGTCTGGAGCTGACCATTTCAGAGCAAGCGGGTAAGTGCCGTTACGATCAGCCTCCAGAACCACGCCTATGGCCTGATAGGGAGTCCATCCGTTGCTCCACCGCTTATGCAGATCCTGCACATAGGCATTCAGATCCTGGCGGACGGCCATCAGACGGCTTTGCGCCGACGTCCATTCCGCTGTTGAAAACTCTTCCCTGACCAGTTGAGCCTGCTGAAACTGTTCCAGCACTGCGCCGCGCCCAGCCTGAGGCGAAAACAGATCCAGGCAGAACTCACTCAGCCCTACAGAACGCAGACGATTCCGTACGACTTCCAGCGCAGTTCTTTTTTCTGCGACGAACAGGACCGTCTTACCCCGTCCCAGCGTATCAGCGATGATATTGGCAATCGTCTGACTTTTGCCGGTTCCCGGCGGACCGATCAGGACAAAATTTTCACTCGCTGCCGCCCGGGCTACGGCGGTCAATTGGGACGAGTCAGCTTCCATGGGACAAAGCGGGGAAGCCTCGTCCAGAGCGTTATCCAGCGATTTCTGCCCCTCAAACAAAGCCGTGGAGAAGCCACTTCCGGTGCCATCAACTTCTGAAACCCCATCCAGCAGACGACTGGCAACCGGGTTAATACGCAGCGCGTCCCGTCTTTCCTGCAAATCCTTCCACATGAGGAACTTGGCAAAAGAGAGGGTCGTCAGGCTGACACGTTCCTGCACTTCCCATTGCGGGAGCTGACGGATTTTTGCGCGGAAAATGTCAAAGATGCGCGCAACGTCCAAACCAGCCTCATCCTGAGGAAGCTCTCCTTCAAGTTCAGGAAACCGCATGGCGAAATCCTGTCGAAGAACTTCCAGCAGACTGCCATTCACCCGACTTTCATCGGTATGCGCGCGCAACCGGAATGGAGCGTTGATGCTGCTACGTTCCAGAATAACGGGGACCAGAATCAATGGGGCTCTCGCCTTGCGATCCCGCCCACGAGGTTCCCACACAAGTTCTCCCAGAGTCAGGAAAAGTGTATTTGCCCCACCCTCCTGCGCAGCGGCACGCGCCTTGCGATAGATTTCTGTAAGAGCGGACTGTAGGCCAGCTTCATCCCGGGCAACCAGCAGTTCACCGTGCTCCAGAGCCTCTGCGGCAATAGCCCTGTGCTGATCGTCATGATGACGCTGCTGATGGAGCGCAGCACTCCTCGGGTCAGACCCATCCATCAGTTCGGGACGGGCTCGCAGCCTGAGCGCTGGTTTCCGTTCCCCTCCCCGCATTTCTGCCAGACGGTCTTCCAACCTTCCCGGATCTGCACAGCAGATCTCGATGATCTGCTTCTCAGAGCGTGGCAGGTTCAGAAGGCGGCTTCGGCCTGAAATATCCAGTAGACGCTTACACCAGCGATCCAAACGGGATTCCGGTGTCTCTTCGTTTTCATGGTCTCCAAGTTCTTCCCGAAGATCAGGCGCTGCTTTCAACTGAGGTGTGCCAGAGGTCTCCACGTCATCGCTCTCGGCCGGATCAGTATTAGGCAAAAGCGATGACAACGGCCGAATGCGGCGCAGTCGGGCGCGGTGGACGTCTATGACCTCTTCAAATTTCGAGTCTTCACCGTCATCCTGAAGCTGGGCAAGCCCACGCTCACATGCCTTTGCAAAATCCGGGCAAGACGTTGCAGTTACAAGCGTTGTCTCGAACACACAGACATCATCAAGGGCTACCCTGTTCCGCAGTCCAGGCAGATCCTGAATGACTGAGGTTCCAGACTGCTCCCGGGATAGCCAAAGCCCAGTAAACGCATGACCTTTGAGCATGATCAGTAATGGCCGCAAGCCAACAGCTTCAAGGCAGGACGCAAACAGTAAGGCTGTATCCAGGCAAGTCGCCAGTCGGTCTTCCACAATCTGAGTGGGAAGACGCACCCTCTGGCCAGCCTCCACAAAAGAGGCCGGGGGACTAACATACGTAATGTTTAAGCCAGCGATTGCGCACCAGATCGCTTGTGCCTGTTCCCACGCCCGTTTTCGACCGCCCTGGTATCCCTCCAAAGAGCCACTGTGGCCGGCCTCCTGTAGAAGAAGAGAAGCTGAACGAAGAATTTTTGCGACAGCAGGATCGTTCGGTAGAACAAAGGCAGCAAGCAGATCGGGCAGCCCTTGTAATCCGCCCCATTCGCTCCGGCAGCGGACAGTCAAAGGAAAAACGCGTTCGAGAAGCGTCACCCGCGCACCATCGGGCTGTATCTCCGAGACTGTAAAATGAACTTCAGCGCGTGTTGCTTCGCTCAGCGAGGCGAGATAGGGGCCATCCAGTTCCACATCGAGGCGCTCTAACGCTCGAAACTGTCCCATTCCGAGAGACTGAATTCGCCAGGAGGTTGTTCGGAGCACACCGGGCTTGGAATGCAGCGTAATTTCGACATCTGAGAGATCCCAATCTGCAAGATTACGAACCGCAAGCTCCAGCAAAACTGGGACGCTGTTTTCCCAGAGCGCACTACTGACGCTCTCCCGGACGACAACCGTCAGCGCGACGATATCTTCTGCAATTGATTCAGATGTCGCGCCTTCTTCCCGCTCTGCGTCTACTACATCCCCTGCACATTCGATTGCCTCTACAGGGGCGAGATCAACGCCCTCGGACATAATTTCAGTGTCAGGGGAAGAGTCCGTCATTACGCGCCACCATCACTTGGTAAAGTCTGGACGGCAGCATACAGGAAGCTTGCAGACAAAGAAAAACCCACCCAGTCAACTGACCGGATGGGTTCTTCCTGTTTTCATAGATGCTGCGTTCAGCCTCAGACTGAAGCAGGACCTTCAACAGCTTCCAGTTCAGCGCGAACGCTCTGGATTTCACGGCTGAGACGGTCATGCGCATCAGTATCGTTCGGCTCGATCTGGGCCCATGTGGTTTCCAGATCCCGCAAACGATCACGGGCATCATCCGCAGACAGCTCGCTCATGATCTGAGCAGAATCCGCCAGAATGGTGCAGTGTTCTGCGCCCATATCTGCGAAACCACCGCCCACGAAATAACGGTCGACGATCTTGTCGCCTTCATACAGGGCCACAACGCCACCACGCAGCTGAAGCATCAGCGGTGCACGGTCCGGCATGGCTGCAATATCGCCCTCCATGCCCGGGACCACCGCCATGTCGACCTGACGGTCAACAAGGCGCTTTTCCGGGCTGACGATCTCGATGCGTAGGGGCATCAGGATCAGGCCTCCTGCTTCATCTTCTCGGCCTTGGCGATGGCCTCGTCAATGTCGCCAACCATGTAGAACGCGCCTTCTGGCAGGTGATCGTATTCACCGTTTACAACAGCCTTGAAGGAACGGATCGTGTCTTCCAGAGCAACCAGCTTGCCAGGTGCGCCGGTGAAGACTTCAGCCACATGGAAAGGCTGGGACAGGAAGCGCTGAATGCGACGTGCACGGCCAACGATCTTCTTGTCTTCTTCAGACAGCTCATCCATGCCCAAGATCGCGATGATATCCTGCAGACCCTTGTAGGTCTGAAGCGTCTGCTGAACCTTACGAGCGATGTCGTAGTGTTCCTGACCAACGATCTTCGGGTCGAGGGAGCGGGAGGTGGAGTCCAGCGGGTCAACAGCCGGGTAGATGCCCATTTCTGCGATCGAACGGTTTAGAACCGTCGTGGCATCAAGGTGAGCAAAGGTTGCAGCAGGTGCCGGATCGGTCAGATCGTCAGCAGGAACATACACGGCCTGAACGGACGTGATGGAGCCCTTCTTGGTGGACGTAATGCGCTCCTGAAGGGCACCCATTTCCGTTGCCAGCGTCGGCTGATAGCCCACGGCGGAAGGAATACGGCCCAGCAGAGCGGACACTTCCGAACCAGCCTGCGTGAAGCGGAAGATGTTGTCCACGAAGAACAGAACGTCCTGACCTTCTTCGTCACGGAAGTATTCTGCGAGTGACAGACCCGTCAAAGCAACACGGGCACGTGCTCCCGGCGGCTCGTTCATCTGGCCATAGACCAGAGCAACCTTGGAGCCTTCCGTGGAACCGTCTTCAGCGATCTTGATAACGCCAGCGTCCTGCATTTCGAAATACAGGTCGTTACCTTCACGGGTACGCTCACCCACACCTGCGAACACGGACACGCCACCGTGTGCCTTTGCGATGTTATTGATGAGTTCCTGAATAATAACGGTCTTGCCAACGCCTGCGCCACCGAACAGGCCAATCTTGCCGCCCTTCAGGTACGGACAAAGAAGGTCAACGACCTTGATGCCCGTTACGAGAATTTCGGACGCAGCAGCCTGCTCCTCGAAGGACGGAGCCTTACGGTGGATCGGGAAATACTTGTCGCTAACGATCGGACCACGCTCGTCAATGGCTTCGCCAATGACGTTCAGGATACGACCAAGTGTAGCCGGGCCAACCGGAACCATGATCTGCTTGCCAGTGTCACGGACTTCCGCGCCACGGCTCAGACCGTCCGTCGTGTCCATGGCAATGCAGCGGACCTGACGCTCACCGATTTCCTGTGCAACTTCCAGAACAAGCGTGTGATCGCCGTTCTGAACATGAAGGGCGTTCAGGATAAACGGAAGATCGCCTTCGAACTGCACGTCAACAACCGGGCCACGCACCTGCGTGACACGGCCGACGACGTTATTTGCAGCCGGGGCAGAAGGGTTAAGAGTCTCAGACATCGGTTCGTCTCCTGCGTGATCTCAAACGGCTTCTGCGCCGGAGATGATCTCGATCAGTTCATTGGTAATGTTGGCCTGGCGCGTACGGTTGTACTTCTGGGACAGACGGTCGATTGCCTTGCTGGCATTCCGGCTCGCGTTGTCCATAGCCGTCATCCGTGCACCTTGCTCACCTGCTGCACTCTCCAGCAGGGCAGAGAAAATCTGCACCTGAAGATTGCGTGGCAGAAGATTGGCCAGGAGCGTAGCCTCATCGGGCTCGAATTCGTATTGGGCAGCCTCGGCAGGCGCCGCATTGTCATTTTCCGCGACGGACAGAGGCACCAGCGGAAGCTGGATGGCAATCTGCGTCATCGCGTTGACGAAGCGGTTGTAGATCAGCGTGCAGCGATCAATCTCGCCGGCTTCAAGCATGGCGACAATCTTCTTGCCCACATACTCAGCCTTGTCGAAACCGACGTCACGGCCTTCCGTCCCTGCCACGCGCTCAACCACCAGATCCGGATATTCCTTTGCAAGAATATCAGCACCCTTACGGCCAACCGGCAGAAGACGCACTGTCCGCCCCTCATCCCGCAGCGTGCGGATCAGCTGACGCGCACTCCGAACGATGTTGGCGTTAAAGCCCCCCGCCAGACCACGATCCGAAGTCAGGACCACCACAAGATGGACCTGATCCTTACCCGTACCGCCCAGCAGCGTCGGCAGGCTGGACGCATCAGCGCCGCGGCTTGCCGCTGCCAGTTCCGCCATCATGCGGCCCATGGCCTCGGCGTAGGGACGAGCCGCCTCAGCCTGGGACTGGGCGCGTCGCAGCTTGGATGCTGCGACCATTTTCATGGCGTTCGTGATCTTGCGCGTCGATTTGACGCCCGTGATCCGACCGCGCAGTTCCTTCAGCGAAGCCATGGACTATCCTCAGGCTGAAAAGCGCTTACCGAAAGCTTCGAGCAGCTCCTTGAGCTTGCCTTCCGTCTCCGGCTTGATCTGGCGATCGTTGCGGATGGCCGTCAGAATGCCAGCGCCAGCGCCACGCATTTCCGTCAGCAGTGCAGCCTCGTAGGCCACAACCTTATCCACGGCGATCGGATCAACATATCCACGGGTACCAGCGAAAAGAACAACAACCTGCTCTTCAACCGGAAGTGGGGACGTCTCAGGCTGCTTCAGCAGCTCGACCAGACGTGCACCACGATCAAGCTGCTTGCGCGTTGCAGCATCCAGATCGGAAGCAAACTGCGAGAACGCAGCCATTTCACGATACTGAGCCAGCTCAAGCTTGATCTTGCCAGCAACCTGCTTCATCGCCTTGATCTGAGCAGCCGAGCCCACACGGGACACAGAACCACCGACGTTCACAGCCGGACGGATACCCTTATAGAACAGGTCCGTTTCAAGGAAGATCTGACCGTCGGTGATGGAAATCACGTTGGTCGGGATGTATGCAGCCGTGTCACCAGCCTGCGTCTCAATAACCGGCAGAGCCGTCAGAGAACCGCCGCCGTTGGCATCAGACATCTTGGCTGCACGCTCGAGAAGACGGGAGTGCAGATAGAACACGTCACCTGGGAAAGCTTCACGTGCCGGAGGACGGCGCAGCAGCAGTGACATCTGACGGTATGCAACAGCCTGCTTCGACAGGTCATCGTAGCAAGCCAGAGCATGCATGCCGTTATCACGGAAGTACTCGCCCATGGCGCAAGCCGTGTAGGGCGCCAGATACTGCATTGGTGCAGCATCAGAAGCCGTGGCAGCAACAACGATGGAATACTCCATCGCGCCCTGCTCCGTCAGCGTACGAACCAGGTTTGCAACCGTGGAGCGCTTCTGCCCAACTGCAACATAAATGCAGTAAAGAGACTTCTTCGGGTCGCCTTCAGCATTGACTGGCTTCTGGGCCACAATGGTGTCAACCAGGATCGCCGTCTTACCGGTCTGACGGTCACCAATGATCAGCTCACGCTGGCCACGCCCGATCGGAACCAGAGCGTCAATGGCCTTGATACCCGTCTGCATCGGTTCGCTAACCGACTGACGCGGCATGATGCCTGGAGCCTTCACTTCGGCGCGGCGATATTCCACGTCCGTCAGAGGGCCACGACCGTCGATCGGGTTACCAAGGCCGTCAACAACGCGACCAAGGAGCCCCTTGCCAACCGGAACTTCAACAACGGACTTCGTGCGAAGAACCGTGTCACCTTCACGGATTTCGTCGCCATCACCGAAAATCACGATACCGACGTTGTCGGCTTCGAGGTTCAGCGCCATGCCCTTGAGGCCAGAGCCTTCAAACTCGACCATTTCGCCAGCCATGACATTCGTCAGGCCGTAAACACGAGCAATGCCGTCACCAATCGACAGGACCGTGCCCGTCTCGGAAACGGTCTCGACCTTGTCGAAAGACGCGATCTGCTGCTTGAGGATGTCCGAAATCTCAGCGGGACGGATATCCATCACGCGGCTCCCTTCATGGCGTTCTGCAGGCGAGTCAGGCGCCCGGCGATCGAAGTATCAAACAATGTAGAACCGACACGCACAGTCATGCCGCCAATCAGGGAGGCATCTATACGTTCGATCATGGACACGCGGCTGTAACCCGCTTCGGCCAGACGGCCCTGAAGCTGGCTGCGCTGCATGTCAGTAAGAGGCTGAGCGGAGCGGATTTCTGCAACGGTTTCGCCGCGGAGGCTCGCATCAAGGGCCAGCACGCCGTCCAGAATAGAAGCGAGATCAGCAAGACGGTGGTTAGCAGCAATCACGCCGACGAAGCGACGGACGGCATCTCCAAAACCGAGTTTCTCGGTCAGGGCACCAGCAACCTTGCTTGAGCGATGTGCATCAAGGCGGGAGTCCGCAAGGAACGTCCGCAGGTCAGCACTCTGGGAAATCGCATCGCGAAGTCCCCGAACCTGAGCCAGCACATCAGAGAGCGCTCCCTGCTCTGAGGCATAATCGTAAAGCGCTCGGGCATAGCGTTGAGCCAAGCCACCTGTGGGTCCCATCTGCGGCACCTGTGTCACCGTCACACGCGTGTTCCGTCTCACTTTTCCGCCGCAGGATGCGGCCGGAACCGGCTTATCCGGTCCCTTGCTTCCAAATCCGTTGGGATTCAGGCACACACGACCCTACGCAGGATTCGTCTGAACCCGGTCCTCCACTTGGCGCCGCCTCTAGCACGTCCCCATGATCCAGTGCAACCGAGCCAGAGCTACAACCTTACCGCACAACTAAATTTTTCAGCGTAACACTGCTCTTTGCAGGCAAATTCTTCATTCCCAACAAACAGTAGCGCGCATGCCAGCCTGCTGCTGTCAGGGAGAACTCAGAATTTCTAAAATTTTGCGGAATTGCCTTACAATCATTGGGGACTGTGTTCAGGCAGAGATAAAATGCCGGCATCGAGCAAAAGAGTTGCGGAGTATGCAGTCAGCTCACAGGAACTGTGGCCAGACGCTTGGCAGAGCAGAAAAGGCACATAGAAGTACCCAGCTTTGATTAGTCGCTTGGATCAGATTTTTTGGGGAACCTGCTGGAGCGGGCGAAGGGAATCGAACCCTCCTCAGAAGCTTGGAAGGCTACTGCATTACCACTATGCTACGCCCGCCCTTAGGTTGCCGGTGTCATACTCCATTCCTCAGCATCCTCGCAAGAGGGGGAATGCCAGAAATGAAAAATATGAACCTAGATGCTTATGGGTACTTGACTTTCATCCCTGAACATTATCTTTTCCGCCCCACTGTCGTTGGTGTATCACAGTCTTTGTGGTACCCCCGATGATAGGGGCGTAGCTCAATTGGCTAGAGCGTCGGTCTCCAAAACCGAAGGTTGTGGGTTCGAGACCCTCCGCCCCTGCCACCCCGCTTTACCGGATAGCTTTTCCGGCACCGGGACGCGGATTTTCATTTGATTCGAGGACGATGGTGTCGGTCACTACCCCGAAAGACGAGTCGCGTAAGACGGCGCCTCATAAAAACGGATCCGGCTTCAATCTGGGCACGTACATCAAAGACGTGCGCAACGAAGCCAAGCGGGTTACGTGGCCTACACGTCGTAACACCCTCATTACGACGGGTGCGGTGCTTGCCATGGTTACCGTGACCTGCATCTTCTTCTTCATCGTGGATCAGGTCATTGGCCTGGGCGTCCGCGAGCTGTTTGGCGTTGGAGGCTAGGTCCGCAGCATGGCAAAACGTTGGTATGTTGTGCATGTCTATTCCGGGTTCGAGAAAAAGATCGCGAGCCACATTCAGGAGCAGGCTGCACAGAAGGGCTTATCTGACCATTTCGAGCAGATCCTTGTCCCATCCGAAGACGTGACGGAAATGCGCCGGGGCCGTAAGGTCAATTCAGAGCGCAAGTTCTTCCCCGGCTACGTTCTTGTGAAGATGGAACTGACGGATGATGCATGGCATCTCGTCAAAGACACCCCCAAGGTCACCGGCTTTCTGGGAACGCGCAATCGCCCAACCCCGATTACGGCTGCAGAAGCAGACCGGATCATGAAGCAGGCTCAGGAAGGTGTGGAACGTCCACGTTCTGCCCTCACCTTCGAGATCGGCGAGCAGATCCGCGTTGCAGACGGCCCGTTCACGTCCTTTACGGGCATGATCGAGGAAGTCGACGAAGAACGTCAGCGCCTCAAGGTCAGCGTTTCCATCTTCGGTCGTTCGACCCCGGTGGACCTGGACTTCACGCAGGTTGAGAAGCTCTGATCTCTTCTGCTGAGACGATATGAATAAAAAAGGCTCCCAAATGGGAGCCTTTTTTATTGCCTCGGGTAGTCCCTCTTACCGGCTTGTAGAGGGAAGTGATCGCAGCCGGGAAGCCGCATGATCAGCGAGAACGGACAGCCCCTGACTGAGAGACGCCACCAGCTTACCGGTATTAAGCTGCGCACTCTCAGGAGATTGCCAGGCAAACGCTTCAGTCAGAACCGGGCCAATCATCTTCTGGGCAGGATGAACGGATACAGCACCAGTGATAAGCGCATGGCCAGCCGCATCGGCTTCGAAATTCCGGATTGTCACCTCTACATAAGCAGAGGGTGTCGTAGTTACCGCATCTCCCTGCGACACGACAGTTGTCCCCGGAAGACGCTGCGACAGATCAGTCGTCAATGTCTGGGCTATCATATCAGGAAGCGCTTCGCTCCAGCTATCGCCAGTCGCCAATGTCGTCTGGTAATCGCGATTTTGGCGGACAATAGTATCCCTATCGAGGCGAGAAGGAACAACAGGCGTCCGGACTTCCACGACAACAGGACCGCCCGATTGAACCATCCCGGATACAGGTGCCAGCGTATACAGTTTGGGATCGCTGCTACAGGCCGTCAGTGAGACTGCCAGACCAAACAGGCGTCCCATGGACAACAGGCGCATACGAAGAGGCGAATATTTTGCCATGGGATCAGTTCCTACGACCGGTAATAAGTGCTGATGGGTGATGTCCCAGATAGTCCGTCAGGAAGCGGAGCGAACGCGCCATCTGCGTCATCTGTGTAATCATGCCCTGAAGGCTACGCTGAAAATCCGTATCTCCGCCGTAGGACCCAAGAAGAGTCTGAGCATTGGTCAAGGTTCCCTGCAGGGCCGTCATAAGCTCTGGAAGATGCTGATTGGCATTCTTGCTCAACGCATCCAGGTTTTGGAGCGAATTACGCAACGCAACCAGAGACTGCGTCACTTCGCGGCTGTTCAAACGGCCATCCGCATGTGCGATCAGGTCATTGACGTGCTCACCAATCTGCGTGAGCGGCATCGCTGCAATCTTGTCCGTGATGGTGGAAACAGATTCCATGATCCCGTCCATGCCACCTGGCTGACTGGGGAGCACAGCGACGTCCCCCTCATACGTCATGGTCACAGGTGGTGCATTCTTCACGAACTGTAGCCCGATCAGCGATTCACCCGTCAGGAAGCTGGCGCTTTGGACGGAAGCACGCAGGCCATTGGCCACGAACGCGGCAAGATACTCCTTGGCACGCGCAAGCTGGCTTTCGCTCCATTCCGGCATCATGCGCTCGGGCTCGATCTGCATTTCCACCCGGACCTTCGGGTGCGCCTGCGGAGAAGGCATCTGCAACTTTACAGATGTCACTGTTCCGACCTGCAGGCCGAACAGACTGACCTGACTTCCAGCCGCAAGCCCCTTCACGGATGTATCGATATACGTCACGACACGGAGACGCTGATGATATCGGGCGCTTTCTGCATCAGCTTGGCTTGTGTAGAGCTTGAAAACCGAGTTTGCAGGGGCAACAGGCGCGTTCACGGCATTCCGATTATCCGGCAGCCCAAACGCCACACCACCGGAAAACAGCGCTTGCAGCGACTGCATCTGAACCTTCAGACCACCGGCACCCAGACCAACCTGAATTCCCGAGACATTCCAGAAGCGACTGTCCGTACGCAGGTAATGATCATATGGCGCCTTGATGAAGACCTGCACAACAATCGGGCCTTCACCCCCCGGCGGCATCGTATAGCCCAGCACATCACCAACAGGGACATCCCGGAAGAAAACGGGAGCGCCCTCACCCAATGAACCGAGAGCCGGTGACACGAGCCAGAATGTTGTTCCAGGCTGGTCAGAGCGAACGCCCGGGGCTGCTTCAAGACCGCGGAATTCAGTCTGGTAATGCTCCCCAGAGGTTCCAGGATCAATCGCGATATAAGCCCCGGAAATCAACGTATCGAGTCCGGTGATGCTGGCACCGTTAATACGTGGCCGCACAACCCAGAAACGCGTGCTGTCTGTCAGAATATGAGCGCTATTCGCATTCATCTGAACCTTGACGCTCACATGACGCATGTCACGGCTCAGAGTAATGTCCTGCACTGTACCCAGCGTCACGGCCTTGTTCTTGACCTGCGTCTGGCCAGGAGTGAGGCCATCTGCAGTATCAAAGGTAATCGTGATCTCGGGCCCACGCGTGGCAAAATGCTTCCAGGCCAGCCAACCAGAAATCAGAATAGCCAGAACTGGAATCAGCAGAATCAGGGAGAAGCGGGTCCGGCGTACCGGAGCTTCCTCCGGAAAGGCCGGCTGCTGCCCGCGATTATTTCGGGAATCGCTCACGCGCTTTCAGGCTCCATAGAGGTATCAGAAGAAGGGGTCGGGCCATCGGTTGGCCTGCCATCAGAAAGGCTACGCCTCGTTGCGTCGCTGGCCACAGAACTGTTCAGGCCTGCCGCATCCCACATTGCCCGAGGATCAAACAACTCCACGGCAAAAATGGTCAGGATCACAACCAAAGCAAAACAGATCATGCCAGGATCGGCAGTCACATTGGCCAGAAACGCAAAATGGACCACCGCACAGAGAATAGAGATCATGAAGACGTCGATCATCGACCAACGCCCTATAATGTCCACCATGCGATAGAGTTTCCCGAGCAGCGGTAGCTGCCACCGGGACCTCAGCTTCGTGCTGATGATCATGAAACTCAAGGCCAGAATTTTCAGAACCGGAACGGTAATGCTGGCAAAAAGAACCAGCAGGGCCAAAGGCACCATACCAGCCTGCCACAACTCAATCACGCCGCTGATAATGGTACTCGGCGCGCCTGACCCCACTTTGGTGTAGGTCATGACAGGCAGCATATTGGCCGGAATGTAGAAAATAACGCCGGCGATCAGGAGACAGCTGGCCGATGCAAGGCTTTGCCTTTTACGTCGGCGCAATATCTGATCGCACCGCGGACAATCGCCCATATCTGCCTCCTGCAAGACAGGATGATCAAAAGCGACCACCAGTCCGCAGGCGTGACAGGACAACATGTGCTCAACAGGAGGAAGCGCGTCCTCGTGAGCATCCAGATGAGCAACATCCAGAATACGCCCCCGATGGCCGTCCACCCTTTTTCGCAAGTCGCGATTGTTCCAGATCAGATCGTCATCAAACGTGGAATCCATGGCGGCCATCGTCAGCATCAGGCCACCTAACAGGTACACTCCGGGTTGCAGATCGACGAGGGCAAGATCCACGAGCTTGGTATAGGCAACCAGAACGCCCAGAACATAGACTTCCACCATGGACCAGCCACGAAGGCGATCGTACCAGGTCAGAAGTCTCGGGGTCCAGTCAGGCATGTGGGGGCGGGACGCGCCATACAGCACAGCCCCCATCAAGGCGATGACAATGCCTGGCATGACCAGAGTTGTCAGTCCGACCAGGAAAGACATGGTGTTGTAGCCCTGATGCGATAGCTCAATAGGGCCAGACATCAAAGCGACGGTGTTCTCTCGTCCATAGACGTTCAGCGTCATGAGTGGACTGATCAGGAGAGCAATGTAGAGCGCAGCGGAGGCCACACAGAAAGCAGCAGGCGCACCAATGACGGAGGTCTTCCGACGGCGTGCAATTTGCGCGCCACAGCGTTCGCACTCTGCCAGAAACCCAGGCTTGAGTTCGGGAACCCTCTGGAACAGCCCACAGACGGAGCATTCGTGCAAACCTTCCACAACATGCAACGACGCACGTGGGCGCTGCGGTGTCCGGGACAGGTTGACGGCATTTTGCCAGAGGCGTTTGTGAAAACGGTCAGTCATGACGCTCCTAACCTAACGCATGGAGCCGCCATAAGACAGTGCAGCCAGCACAACGTGGCCCACGCATCAGGATCTGATGCCGAATGGTAGACCCATTTTACAGCATTTGCCCAGAGCCAGAAAATTTTCTGGCAATAATCTGACAAAAACCAGACATCAAAGTCCATCTGCATACTGGAACTGTATGCTTGGTAGCCTGATCTATTTTGAGGAAAATACCTCGATGGTGCCGGAGAAGAGATTCGAACTCCCGACCCCATCATTACGAATGACGTGCTCTACCAGCTGAGCTACACCGGCGCATCCATCGAGGTGGGCGCTTTCTAACTAACGGCTTTGAGCTTGGCAAGCCCTTAATGAAAGAAAACTGTCTTACATTCTATGAAAATACCACATCCGGCGATCTTACCGGCAAAACCTGACGGTTCTTAAAGCGTAATGCCACTTCAGACCTTGTTTTTAGGAGGACAGACCATGCCACGTGGAGACAAATCAGCCTACACAGACAAGCAGAAACGCCAGGCTGAGCACATCGAAGAAAACTATGAAAAGCACGGCGTCCCTAGGAAAGAAGCTGAGAGCCGTGCCTGGGCAACCGTCAACAAGGAAAGTGGCGGTGGCAGGAAAAGTGGGTCAGGCCGGAAAAATCATCCGAAAAGTTAAATCCGGCCTGATCTGACTGCGAAAGACTTCAGGCAGCATCCCAGGCAGCACGCGCCGCATCTACTCCGGCCCCACGGGGTAGCTGGACGCCCTCACCTGCGAGAACGGCTTCAAACGCCGCCAGGGTCAGTAGAACCTTGTGCTTCTGCGCATTCACACCCATCGCGCCAATACGCCAGATCTTGCCTGTCAATGGACCGAAAGACGAGACGATCTCGATTTCAAAGTCCTTGCGCATCAGCTCGCGAACCCGGGCATTATCAACCCCTTCAGGAACCCATACGCCAGTCACATTGGTCATCCGCGTAGTGTCGTCTCCATAAACGCGCAGCCCCATCGCCCGCAGACCCGCCACCATGGCCCGTCCGGCGCGCGTGTGACGTGCGACCCGGGCATCCACACCTTCCTCAACCACGATCCGAGCAGCCTCGCGGGACGCATAAAGCATGGACGTCGCTTCAGTGTGATGGTTCATCCGTGCCGGAGACCAGTAATTCATGAGCATCGCCAAATCGAAGTAATTCGACTGAATCACCGGCCCCTCACCCTGCGGCTGGCCTGTCGCAATACCGGCTTCGTCATGGCGCCGACGCAGAATGGCCTCTACAGCACGGTCCGATAGCGTGATCGGTGCAGATCCCGGCGGTCCACCAAGGCATTTCTGCAGCCCGGCAGTTGCGACATCGATGTTCCAGGCGTCCGTCTTGAACTCCATTCCGCCCAGCGTAGCAGTCGCATCGACGTAGAGAAGGACGTTGTGACGGCGGCAGATGGCCCCGATTTCCGCGAGTGGCTGGGCCGTTGTGGTGGACGTATCGCCATGCACGGTCGCCACAAGGCCAGGCTTGTGTTCAATGATGGCAGCTTCAATGGCAGCCGGATCAACAACCTGCCCCCACTCCACATCCACAGTGCAGGGAATACCGCCGCACCGATGAACAATTTCCGTTAGCAGAAGGCCAAAGCGCCCGATCCGCGGAATAAGCACTTTCATGCCCGGAGAAACCAGCGAAACCAGAGCAGCCTCAATGGCCGAACGGGCAGAACCGTTGATCAGCAGCGTCCAGTGATTTTTTGTCTGAAAGACTTCCCGGTACAGCGCCATGGTTTCATCCATGTAAGCCGTCATTTCGGGGTCCATCTGGCCAATGACGTCCGTTGCCATGGCCCGTAGAATGCGTGGGTGCACATTGGCAGGCCCTGCGCCCATCAGCAGGCGCGATGGCGGATCAATTTGAGCAAAAGATGAAGTCATGACTGAAATTCCTTGACGCAAGCAAGCAGGGTGCGATGGGCGAGTTCAACGTCTTCCACAAGCACTGTTTCATCTGGATGATGGCTCAGACCACCCGGGCTGCGAATAAACAGCATACCCATCGGGCAGAAGCCCGCCATGGCCATGCTGTCATGCCCGGCACCGCTAAGAAGCCGAGGGGCAGAGCGCCCTGTTACCGTTTCAACAGCCGAAGCAAATCGTTCAATGATCCCCGGAGAGCACGCTGCTGCTGCCAGTTGCTGTGGAGCCGTAAAGGAGACATCCAGTCCGCGCCGGTTCGCAATGTCGCGAATATCGGACCGGATGCCTTCAGCCAGTGCGTCACGCACCTCATTGGAGCCTGCGCGCATATCCAGTGAAAACCAGACATCGCCGGGAATAACATTCGACGTGTTAGGCGTCACTTCCATCTGCCCGACCGTTGCCACGAGATTTCCGGCCCCGTTCAACCCACGCTTTTCTACTGCCAGCATCATCTCCGCAGCCCCGGCTAGCGCATCGCGGCGTAGAGTCATTGGCGTAGTACCAGCATGATCGGCCTGCCCCTTGACCATGACGCGCTGGCGGGTCTGGGCAGCAATCGCGGTCACGACGCCCAAGGGCTCATCCGCAGCTTCCAGACAAGGCCCCTGTTCGATATGCGGTTCGATAAAGGCCAGAATATCCTCTGGTCGGCGCGTTGCATTCTTTAGCTGCGACGGGTCAAGGCCATATGACAGCATCGCTTCGGCAACCGTCACGCCCTGAGAATCCGTTACGCCCTGAGGAACGGCACTGATCTCCCCCGTCATTGTTCGGGAGCAGATCATGGGAACAGGAAACCGGGATCCTTCCTCGTCACCAAACCCAATAACCTCGATTGGGAATGGGAGGCGCGTGCCCTGATCCTTCAAGGCTGCAACCAGCTCGATTCCCAGCATCACCCCGAGGTTGCCGTCAAAAGCCCCCCCATTCCGCACCGTATCAAGATGCGAGCCAATCATGAGAACCGGCGCCTTTGGATCTGTCCCTTCATAGCGACCAACCAGATTACCCACGGCATCGGTCCGCACATCCATGCCTGCTTCTTCCATCCAGATCTGGACCTGAGCGAGGGTATGTCGATAGGATGTTCCGAGCCAGAAACGGAAAAGGCTACCAGCCGTCTCGCTGAATGGAGGTTCAACGAGAATGCGGCACCGTTGAACGGCACGGGCTCCGTGGGCTGTCATTTTGTCTCCGCCAGAAGGACGTACAATCTTGAATAAAGTTTGCGCTCATAACGGGACCAGATCAAGTTGACCTCGTGATAAAACTCACCTCACATATTCGCATGAAAGATCAAACCCACCTTGATCCCATGCATCTACAGTCGTTTCTGGCGGTTGCAGAAACTCTGCATTTCACGTCTGCCGCGCAGATGCTGGGTGTCAGTCAGTCCACGATCAGTCAGCATGTCAGCCGGCTGGAAGAGCAACTGAGCACCCGGCTGCTGGCACGCAGCACCAAAGCTGTACGCCTGACAGAAAACGGCACGGCCCTCGTCTCATTAGGGCAGCGCCTTTTGCAGGTTGAAGATAGCCTGTTTGCCTATTTCCGGGACGGGACACCACGTGGAACCATCCGGCTGGGTGTGACGGAAGACCTCCTGTTAACGCGTTTCCCAGAAATTCTGGGCGTTTTCCGCGCGGCACATCCCTCTCTTCAGATCACAATGACCATCGGGCTCAGTGCATCCCTAACGCGCCTTCTGGACAATGATGAAATTGATCTGCTTTGCGGGATGCGTCGCTCTTCCGAGACGCACGGCCAGAAGCTCTGGACCGAAGAATTGCGGTGGTTCGGCCCGGCGCAAACACCTTTCTCAGACGGTCAGTCCATTCCACTGGTGACGTTCCCGGAAGGTAGCGTCACCCGGCGCCTTGCAATCGAAGCCCTGAACCGTGCCGAACTCCCGTGGCACATCGCCTTCACCAGCGGCAATCTGAGCGCAATTCTGGCCGCCGTCCGTGCAGGATACGGCATTACGGCGCAGCCAGGGTTTCTGCGAGAGTCTGATGGGCTTTCCCTTTGCGAGATGCCCTCCCTGCCGCGCATCCCGAATGTCGATTTCATTGCGGCCACACGTCACCAGACGGCTCAGGGGCCAGAAGAGCTGCTGATCCAGACTTTGTGTGACCATATCTCCCGCCTCCAATCTTCCCCTCCTGCCTGACGGGTATTTTCCATGCAGACGCCCAATTCTCTCCGCGGGATGGTGACATCCCCCCATCACCTCGCAAGTCAGGCTGGACTGGACGTCCTGAAAGATGGCGGGACAGCTATTGAAGCCATTGTAGCAACAGCCGCTGCACTGGCCGCGGTCTACCCCCACATGACAGGCCTCGGGGGAGATTCGTTCTGGCTAATTTCCTACCCCGACGGGCAGACCATTGCGATTGACGCCTGCGGACGGTTGGCCAGAAATGCCACGCTGGATCTGTATGCTCAGGCTGGCCACAGCGTCATCCCTTGGCGCGGTGGTCTGGCGGCCAATACTGTCGCCGGAACGGTCTCTGGATGGGAAGCAGCCCTGAAAGAAAGTGCCAAGCAACAGCCCTCCCTCCCGCTAGATCGCCTCCTGCGCGATGCTATCCATTATGCCAGCACCGGACGCGTCGTTTCGGAGAGCGAAGCCGCACTTCTGAAGGAAAAGCAGGCAGAGCTTTGTGGAAACGAGGCTTTTCGGTCTTTCTGCATCCCTGACGATATTCCCTGGCAGGAAGGGGAAATTCAGACCTCGCCTATTTTGGCGGCTACACTGCGAAGCCTCGCTCACCATGGTCTACGGAGTTTTTATGAGGGCGATCTGGCAAAAGGCATGGCGGCCGATCTTGAGGCCGCTGGCAGCCCCCTGCGTCTGGAAGACTTCCTGTCTCATCGCGCTGAAGTCAAAGCGCCGCTGGATGTTCAGACTTCGATGGGGACGCTCTATAATATGGCACCCCCAACACAGGGGGCAGCCTCTCTGCTGATCCTCGCGCTGGAAGATCGTCTTCCCCAATGCGACGCGCCAGAAAGTTATGAGCACCTTCACGGACTGATCGAGGCCACGAAGCAGGCTTTTCGTTACCGAAATCGCGAAATCGATGGCCGCTCAACTGCGGAAGAGGATATTCGCGCGCTTCTGCAAGACCCGTCAGCGCTCGACGAAATGGCCGCCCGCATTTCCATGACAGAAGCATTCCCCTGGACGGAAGAAACCCAGTGGGGCGACACGACGTGGATGGGTGCCATTGATAGCAACGGTGTAGCGGTCAGCATGATCCAGAGCCTTTATTTCGAGTTTGGCTCCGGTGTGATGCTGCCGCAAAGCGGTCTGTTCTGGCAGAACCGTGGATCTTCATTCCGCCTGAAACCCTCTGGCTGGAACTGCCTGCTTCCCGGCTCAAAGCCTTTCCACACCCTGAACCCCGCTGCTGCGCGTCTCAATGATGGACGCGTCATGGTTTACGGAACCATGGGGGGTGAAGGCCAACCCCAGACACAGGCCGCCGTTTTCAGCCGCTATGCCCGACATGGTGTTCCACTGCAGGAGGCGATCTGCCGTCCCCGCTGGCTCCTGGGTCGCACATGGGGGCAGGAAAGCACGTCGCTCAAACTGGAGCCTGGATTTGATCCGACCGTAGTTCAGGCCCTTCAGGATGCAGGACATGTGATTGAGCAGCTTCCTGGCATGTCATCCATCATGGGACATGCCGGAGCCATCGTAAGGCATGCGAATGGTCGCCTCGAAGGGGCTACCGACCCACGCAGCGATGGGTCCGTGGCGGCCTGGTAACTTCAAGAGAAGGAGGCGCTCCTGTAAAAGCGCCTCCTTCTCAGGTTCAGACCAATCGAGCTTCCACAGTTCCATCCCGCTCAAGGGATTCCCCCAGAGCCAGCAGCAGATCTTCCCTGCCCGGGCGCGCAATAAGCTGGGCTCCCAACGGAAGTCCTGCCGTTTTCATCGGGACCGTCAAAACCGGGAAGCCTGCCAACGTCAGCGGTTGCGTATAAAGCCCCAGATTGGCACGCGCAGAGACCATTTTACCCCCTACCTCGATCAACGGCTGATCAAAGCGCGGTGCCTCACCCACCACCGCAGGCGCCAGCAGAATATCTGCATCAGCAAAAGCCTCATGCATCCGTGCGCGAAACCAGTTTCTCAGACGGTGCGCCTGGAAAATCAGGGAAGCCGGCAAAAGGGCGCCAGCAAGCAGACGGTCACGCACTGACGGATCGTAATCTTTCGCCTGTGTGCGCAGACGATGCAGATGAAGTGCTGCTCCTTCCGCGGCACTGATCACGAAAGCAGACGCTCTCGCCCGCGCAACTTCAGGCAGTTCCACCGTGTTTTTGGCACCAAGCCGGGCCGCCAGTGCGTCTGCTGCCTCCTGCATGGAAGCGGACATGTTCTCCGCGAACCATCCACCCAGGCGCGCCACTTTCAAGCCACCAACATCAACAGGTGCGCTTTCCGTCCGTACCAATGCCTCAAAACACGCTCTCAAGCCGCCCGCACTGTCCGCAAAAGGCCCAACTGTGTCGAGGCTGGCAACAAACGGGTAGCTACCCTCAATTGGAAAACGCCCCTGCGTTCCCCGAAGCCCCCAAACACCACACAAAGAGGCTGGAACACGGATAGACCCGTTGGTATCGGACCCCAGACCAAGCGAAAACAGGCGCGCCGCCACCCCAGCCGCCGATCCACCAGACGAACCACCCGCCAGATGATCCGGCGCATGAGGGTTGCGTGTGACGCCATGGTGGGCATTGTCCGTCGCAAACCCGTAAGCGAACTCGTCCATGTTTGTCAGTGCTACGGGAATGGCTCCAGCGTCGATCAGACGTGCCACGAGTGCGGCATCTCGCGTCGCAGGCGGATCATTTGCCAGCACCTTCGAACCCGCTGTTGTAACCTGACCGGCCACATCAAACAGATCCTTGATCCCGAATGGAACACCCGCCAACGCGCCAGGATCACGGCCTTCCGCAACAGCAGAATCAACTGCAGCGGCAGCGGCAAATGCCCGATCCGTGAGGACGCGCGTGACGCAATTCAATGCTCCATCCCGCTCGGCGATGTCTGCAAAAACAGCTTTGGTTACGTCTGTTGCAGATAACTCGCCGCTTCGAACACGCGCAGCAATGTCCAGCGTGCGAAATTCAAGCCCGCTCATGGTTCGTACTCGAACGCAGGTTCAAGCCTGTCTGACAGTTCCATTCCCTCGATCAGGGTCGCATAGGAACGCAGAAGGTCGAGGTTCATCCGAACACCCTTATGAAATTCAGCGGGTATCACAAGGCCATTCGCCGTTGCGAGAACCTCGATTTCTTTATCTTCCGAAAGATTCATGCTGCTGCCGTCGCCTCTTCAGAGTCAGTCTTCAGGATATGTCGGCCATCAGGGAAACATGCGCAGCCAGAATCTTCCAGCCATTCTGTGTACGAAACCATGTCTGACTCTGACGGCCGATTTTGGAACCACCCCGGCGTTGAAACTCCAGATCAACCACGGCAGCATCCTGACCAATCACCGTGATGACGCGTTTCAGCACATCCCGTGGCGGAGAGCCTCCTGGACGCTGCCTCCGGAATTCCCTGATTTCTTCGATGCCATAGAGATTTTCACCAACCCCGTATCGGACTGTCTCCGGTCCCGCATAAAAGAGGTCATCCAGGGTCTGAAGATCATTCTCACCCAACGCTTTTTCATAAAGATTAGCCAGGCCTGAAACCTCAGCCAGAATTTTGGGCTCGTTCAGCATCCTATATCTTTCCTTCTGCATGCCCCGCGAGCACGACGTCATGCCCCTCGTCTCGCAGAGACTGAACCTGTCGGGCATCAAGATCGGTGTCTGTAAAAATACAGGAAACCTGATCCAGGAACCCGACACTGTAAGTGGAATGGCGCGCAAATTTTGTACTATCCACAAGAAGAAAGCACGTCTCCGTCCGCTTCATCATAAGCGCGTTGAGCCTGGCTTCTTCCTCATCAGGCGTCGAAATCGTCGCATCTGCCTGCACAGCACTGGCGCCGAGAAATACCTGATCGAACCAGAGTTTCTCCAGTGCCTGCTCTGCCAAAAGTCCGACCAGACTGCGATTGGTATGCCTCACTCTGCCACCCAGAAGAATCGTCTCGACACCTTCAACACCGCTCAGCATTTCCGAAACCATGATATTGTTGGAAAAGACCGTCAGTGGCATGGGAGAAATGCGCAGACGCCGCGCGAGCTGCAGAACGGTTGTCCCGGCATCAAAGAAAACCTTTGATCCTCGCTCGATACGACAAAAAGCCAGATCCGCAATGGCGCGCTTGTGTTCGAGTGCGTGATTTTCCCGCGCCTCAAACGCAACCTCTCGATCGATGGAAGCAGTCAGGGAAGCACAGCCGCGTGTCCGGATGACAATGCCCTGCTCTTCAAGCAACTGAAGATCCCGCCGGATCGTCGCAAGAGAGGCATCCACCTGTCTGGCCAGCTCGTGGACACCACTCATTCCGTTCAGGTAAAGGTAATGCCGGATCTGAGCCAGCCGGTCAGAAGCCAAAAGACGCTCTCCCCACTGAGCCATGACACGGTGCGCCGAAGCATACCCATATTTTTCAAAAAGCACGCATAAAATGATCGAAATCGGAACGTTTCGCTCAGAAAGATGACTTGACATGACTGGCCTCTGGCTAGTCAGATCGAGACAGGATCCTACTACCCGCAAGAAAGCCTGGCCGTGACTGAACCCTGTATCGCAGCGATTGACGGCGGGGGCAGCAAGACTCTCCTTGTTGTCCTTCGTCAGGATGGAACAGTCGCCGCCAGCCGGCAGACAGGCGGAACGAACCCTTTTGACCAACCCCTTTGGCGCGAGAGGCTGACAGGCCTTCTGCAGGCGCTCCCTGTCGAGACCCAGTCTGTCGGACTTGGGCTGGCCGGATACGGCGAAAGTGAAACGCTGTGCGCCCGGCAAAAAAACGCTGTCTCCGAAAATCTCAGAGACATTCCATATTCCCTCACAAATGATGTGGACATGGCCTGTTCAGCCGCGTTTGGGGGACAGCCCGGCATTCTTCTTTTGTCTGGCACAGGCTCCATGGCGTGGGCGTCCGATGCTGCGGGCAAGCATTGCCGGGTCGGCGGATGGGGTAGCCTGTTTGGCGATGAAGGCAGCGCCTACCAGATCGGCCGAAACGCCCTGGCACTTCTGACGCACATTCTCGATGGTCGAAACACGCAGGATGCCAGCTTCTTGGCGCCCTTCACTGCGGCCATGGGCCTGCCATCCAGCCCGGAACTCTGCACGCCTGCTCTTCTGGAGTGGTATGGCACCCTTGAGCATCCTCGCTCTGCCGTTGCAGCTCTCGCCCGTCATGTATCTGTTCTGGCCGAAGATGGTTGTGTCCCGGCCATGGCTCTTCTGGATCAGGCCGCATCCGATCTGGCCACGCATATCATTGCGGCGCGTAGAAAAATGCCGGGATTAGACCTTCCCTGGAGCTATGCGGGCGGCACGCTTCAAAGCGCGTACCTGCGAAATGCCATCGCAAAACAATGCGGAGCGCCTCGCCCGCCCCTTCTCCCTCCCATTGGCGGAGGCCTCATTTCTGCTGCCCGCCAGGCCGGATGGGCCGCAGATACACATTGGATTCAATCCCTCTCCCGTACCCTCGACACCGTAGGCTCAGGGGCCTGAAAGGTTTTCTTATGAACGCTACCGAGCGCGGTATTCGCGAACAGTTTCCCCTCTGGAACCAGGTAGACATGCAGGATGTGCATCCGGACCCGGAGACTTTCACGGTCGTCGTGGGATGTGGAACATCCGTTCATATTGCGGATTCAATCGCAGCAAGCCTGAACGCCAACGGTGTGTTTTCCCGTGCCGTTGCAGGGAATGAGTGGACACGCCGCCCGCAGGATTATGTGCCGTCCTCAATCCGCCCAAACATTCTAGCTCTTTCACGCAGCGGAGAGTCGACTGAGACGGTCGCCGCTGCCATCGAAAGCCGAAAGAACGGGCTCCACGTCACAGCTTTCACCTGCGCGGAAGAGACCAGTCTCGAGAAGAACGCAGACGAAACCGTCTTGGCCGAAACCCATGCGGAAGAAGGCATCGTCATGACAGCGTCGGCCAGTCTGATGCTGCTGATGGGTCTGCGTTATGCGGGTATTTCTGTCACGCCGGAAACAACAAAGGCTGCCGAGGAGCTCCTTAACGCCGCAGATCCGCAGCTCAAGGCCTTGATCGAAGGCCGTTCCCATTTCGTGTTCCTGGGCGCTGGTGCGCTTTATGGTGTTGCCCGCGAAGGCTCCCTGAAGCTTCAGGAAATGAGCCTGAGCCAGACGGAAGCGCATCATCCTCTGGAATACCGTCACGGTCCGATCAGCCTGATTGATGACAGCTCTCTCGTCGTCTTCCTGTACCACCCGGACACGCTGGAAGAAGAGAGCATTCTTGCCAAGGATCTGATCGGCAAGGGCGCACGCGTTCTAGGCATTGGTGGCCCCGGCACCGTCTCTCTTTCCGTTAAGGAAGGCGGAGATGTACGCCCGTTGGTCGTTCTGCCAGTGCTTCAGCTTTTCGGCGAATATGTCGCGCGCTCGAAGGGATTGGATACTCTGGCCCCTCGTCATCTGACCAAAGTTGTGACGATCGCCTGATTCATGAGCCTTTCTCCGTTCCTGAACCTCGTTCGCCAGACGCACGATCCAGACGTTCCGAAAGCCCAACGTCAAGGACTGATTTCTGTCTGTTCCGCACACCCATTGGTGCTGGAGGCAGCACTTCAACGCGCTGCCCGGACCAAGAGGCATGTTCTGATCGAGGCGACCTGCAATCAGGTCAATCAGGATGGGGGTTATACTGGCATGACCCCGGCAGATTTCCGGGATCTTGTGCTTGGAATTGCCGCTAAGGTCGGCTGCCCGGCGCATCTTGTTCTGCTGGGCGGCGACCATCTTGGCCCCAATCCATGGAAATCCCTGCCCCCGCAGGAAGCCATGGACAAGGCCCTGACCATGATCGAAGCCTTCGCAAAAGCGGGTTTCGTCAAACTGCATCTCGATGCCAGCATGGGCTGCGCGGGCGAACCGGTTGCGCTTTCCGATGAAACCGTTGCCGAGCGCGCCTGCGCCCTTGCACAGCGCGCCGAAAGCGCGGCTCCCGGTCAGGCCGTCTATATCATTGGAACGGAAGTCCCTGTTCCAGGTGGTACGGCTGAGGCTCTGGATCATCTGGAGCCAACCTCTCCGGACGCTGCCACTGCAACACTTCAGGTTCACGAAACGCTGTTCCGCCGGGTTCTGGGAGATGATGTCTGGAGCCGCGTGATCGGGCTTGTCGTTCAGCCGGGCGTAGAATTCGGTGTGGAAGATGTCGTGATTTACGACCGGCCACGCGCGCAGTCCCTCTCGGCCACGCTAAACCAGATGCCGGGCCAGATCTTCGAGGCCCATTCGACCGATTATCAGCCCCTCCCCGCCCTGCGCGCGCTTGTGGAAGACGGCTTTCTGCTTCTGAAAGTCGGACCGGGCCTGACCTTTGCCCTGCGTGAAGCCCTGTATGGGCTGGACGGCATCCGCTCCGTCCTTCTGCCACAGCAGGAAAGCCTGCGGGCGCTTATGGAACGGATCATGACCCAGCAGCCTGCGCAGTGGCGTGGCCATTACGAAGGCACAGAGAGCAAGCTCGCCATTCTCCGTCACTATGCTTACAGCGACCGTATCCGCTATTACTGGCCTCAACCTGATGCGGAAGCCGCCGTTGAAACGCTTCTGCGCCAACTTGAGGAAACAGGGCTGCCAGATCCGCTTCTGAGCCAGTTCCTGCCTGTGCAGTACGAAAAAATCCGCGACGAGCTGCTTCCACGGCAACCGCGCGACATCATTCTTTCCGCAATCGACACAGTTCTTGGCCTGTACGATCAGGCCTGTGGAGCAGAAGTGACATGAACCGTTCCCCGGACAGCCTGACTGGCTCATACGGCCTTGGTCCACTTGGTGTTGCCGCCGCCATCTTCTTCATGATGGGTTTTGTGACCTGGCTGAACGGGCCACTGATCTCGTTTGTCCGGGTTGCGTTCTCACTGGGGGACATCAGCGCCTTTCTGGTGCCTCTGGTCTTTTACCTGTCGTATTTCCTGTTCTCCATTCCCGCATCGTTTGTCGCCCGCTCATTGGGTTTGCGCCGCGGTCTGTCCGGGGCGCTGGTTTTGTGTGCGGCAGGCGTGGCCCTCTTCGGGCAATTTGTCTCCATGCGCATTTATGGCGGCGCACTGGCTGGGCTTCTGGTGCTGGGCTCTGGCCTTGCGCTGATGCAGGTCGTCATCAATCCGCTGGTCAGCCTGCTTGGTCCGTCCGAACGGGCCGCCCAGCGTATTGCCATCATGGGTGTCTGCAATAAATTCGCCGGCATTCTGGCGCCTATCGTCCTGGCCACAGTCGTCATGGGCGATATCGGGAATGTCGCTGAGAAAGTGCAGCTTGCAGCAACACCAGAAGCACGAGACGCCATTCTAAACAGCTTCGTCCATGCCATTTATGCGCCCTATATGAGCATGGCTGTCGTTCTTCTGGTTGCTGCAGTGGGCGTGATCTTTTTTCCTCTGCCGGAACTCCAAGCCCCGCCGCTCCCAAGCGTAAGCGGAAGTACAGATAAGATTTTCCGGCCGCATCTTGTCTTCGGCATTGCGGCTATGTTCATCTATGTCGGCATCGAAGTCATGGCGGGCGATGCCATTGGCACATACGGGCAAGGCTTTGGCCTTCCGCTAAGCGAGACCAAGTTCTTCACCTCCCTGACCCTAGCCGGAATGCTGGCGGGTTATGTTGCCGGGTTCGTCGTTGTTCCACGCATCATCACGCAGGAACGCTTTCTTGAGTTCTCCTGCATTGGCGGCTGCATCCTGACCATTGCGGCCTTCCTGACGCATGGTTACGCCTCTGTACTTTGCGTCGCTCTGCTGGGCGCCACAAACGCCATGATCATGCCGACGATCTTCCCGATTGCCATTCGAGGCGCTGGCCCTTGGACCCCACTGGCTTCGGCCCTGATTGTTATGGCGTATAGCGGCGGTGCGATCATTCCGCAGATCTATGTCCTGCTAAAGCCTTATGTCGGGTTTCAGGCAATGTTCGCCCTCCTCGTCCTGCCATCCTATCTCGCAGTTCTTTTCTACGCTCGCCGCTACGGACAGACGGGCCTTCTCCCACTGGACCAGAAACAATGACGTCTCATCTCGATGGAAATCTCGTACTCCGGAACCGGATCGTCGCCGGTCGCGTGACCTTCGGCACCCATATCCACGATCTTGAGCCGCTGAAAAACGCTGGCAACCGCTACATTCTTCCGGGCTTCATTGATGGACATGTTCATGGTGGCGGTGGGGCAGATACCATGGACGGCGTGGAAGCCATTGAAACACTGTCCCGGTTCCACATGTCTCACGGCACGACGACCATTCTCCCGACAACCATTACGGCCCCCTGGAATGACGTAATGAATGCCCTGAGAGCTGTCGCGGAAGTCTGTGAACGCGGGGTAGAAAACGGTCCGCGCATTCATGGAGCCCATTTGGAAGGGCCGTTTGTCAGTCCCCACAAGCTGGGTGCGCAGCCTCCCTTTGCCATTCCGCCCTCCCCTGACCGGGTTCAGGAAGCTGTCGAAACCGGGTGTGTCCGCGTCGTCACGCTTGCTCCCGAACTGGACCATGCAGAAAGTGCCATGCGCAGTTTTGCAGCGGCTGGCGTAAGGGTCAGTCTCGGCCATACCACCACAGATTATGAAGGCGCCGAACGCGCCATCTGCCTTGTCTGTGGAGCTGGCGGAACCGTTGGTGCGACCCATCTTTTCAATGCCATGTCTGCAATTGAGGGGCGCAAACCCGGCCCGGTAACGGCACTCATGTGCAGCGACACCGCGTATGCGGAAATGATCTTCGATACCTACCACGTGCACCCCGCCAGCTTTCGTCTGGCCTCACGCGTTATGGGGGACCGCCTCCTGTTCGTGACAGATGCCATGCGGGGAACAGGTGAACCGGAAGGCCCCAGCAGTCTGGGTGGACAGGACGTCCTGATCCAGGATGGCGTTGTCCGCCTTCCCGGCGGCTCTCTGGCAGGAAGTGTCCTGACCCTTGACCAGGCTGTGCGCAACGCCGTGCAGGCCGGGAAATCACTTCCGGAGGCTGCACGGCTCGTCAGCACCAATGCAGCGACTTATCTTGGCCTTCATGATCGGGGCACAATTACTCCCGATCTCCTGGCCGATTTCACCGTTCTGGATGACACGCTGCAAATCGCAGAAGTCTGGGTTGGTGGGCAACGAACTTTTTGAGGCTGCCTAACTGAGCAGACGTTTCTTCAGATGTCTGCTGGTGGTGCAAGTCGATAAACGCCTGCATGCCAGGGCTTCAGCTCAGGTAGCACGTCCGCTGCCTGAGCTGATGCGCTGTCGATCAGAACCTCAGATATTTTCAGACCATGCGGCAGAATATAGTGTTCCTTTTCCCCACACATATTGATCAGAACAAGAAACTGCTCGTCCTCTAGCGTACGCGTAAACGCAATGACCGAAGGATGGTCTGGATCAACATCTTCAAATGTACCGTAAATCAGCGCCTGATGCGTAGCGCGCAGCTCAATCAACCGGCGGTAATAGTTCAGAATGGACCCGGGGTCAGCTTCCTGCTGGGCCACATTGATGTCCGTATGATTCGGATTGATCCGAAACCACGGCACACCAGTCGTAAACCCGGCACGCGACGTTCCATCCCATTGCATGGGTGTTCGTGCATTATCCCGACTGATCTTTGACAGGCTGGACAACACCTCCTTTGCGGACATTTTTCCAATACCGACAGTATTGTCCCAAATGCCCCTGGCATTGATGTCCTCGAAATCCTCGATCCCATCAAACCGGATATTCGTCATGCCAATTTCCTGCCCCTGATAGATATAGGGCGTCCCACGCCGCATCAGGAGCATTGTTGCCAGAGCCTTGGCTGATGGGCCGTGCCCTTTGGGCGACGGATCCCCAAACCATGAGACAGATCGTGGGTTATCATGGTTTTCCAGAAAGGATGTCAGCCAGCCTTCTGGGCCAGACGACGTATCTTCCCCTCTTAAAACCGCTTTGAGATCCTTGATCGTCCAATCCTGAACCTGCCAGTCATGGCGACCAAGGCGAACAATTTCGAAGTGGAAAACCATCGTCATTTCCCCTCGGCTTTCCTCTACAAAAGCCGGGGTCTCATCAAAGGGCACACCAAAAGCTTCCCCAACTGTCAGAAGGTCCCGGCCTGCAAAAACCTCCCGATGCATGTCCTGTAGATAATCGTGCACTTTGGGGCCGGTGACATAGACATGCTCAAGGCTCTCCATCTCAGCCAGCGTCAGGTCTCTGAGATCAGGTAGCTTGGACAGAAAGCATATCGCGTCCAGCCGGAAGCCTGCGACGCCCCGGTCCAGCCAGAAACGCATCATCTCGTACATTTCTTTCCGGACTGCCGGATTTTCCCAGTTCAGATCAGGCTGTTCGCGAGCGAAATAGTGCAGATAATACTGTTCCGTTGTCTCATCTTTTTGCCATGCGCTTCCACCAAAGATGGACAGATAATTATTGGGCGGTCCGCCATCCCGGCCATCCCTCCAAATATAGAAATCGCGATAGGGATTTTCCCGACTGGCGCGGCTTTGGCGAAACCAGGCATGTTGGTCACTCGTGTGGTTAGCCACGATATCCACAATGAGTTTCATTCCACGGGTATTTAAGCCTTCCACCAGCCGGTCAAAGTCTTCCATGGTCCCCTGAAGGGGATCGACTTTGCGGTAATCCCGGATGTCATACCCGTTATCAACATTCGGGCTGTCATAATGCGGGGCCAGCCAGATCACCTGTACACCCAGAGATTGCAGGTAATCTAACCGACTGATGAGGCCCGGAAGATCACCAATTCCGTCTCCGTCGCTGTCACAGAATGAACGTGTGTAAACCTGATAGACCACGGCTTCCTTCCACCAGCGCCTCCTGTCAGGCGTATTGGCTTCACTGGCGCGAAGGGCAGTCAGGAAGGGTGCACTCGAATTGCTGGAGGATGGCTGTGACATCGGGTCTATCTCCTCACGGATACAGGCCTGCAACGAGCCACACGCAAAAAGCGTTTCAATCTTTAACGCACAAGTTAGCGAGACTGCTTTATAGGTCAGCGGCTTGACAGATGCGCCCTGAGCCAGTCTGTCTCTGTGTCATGCCGGTGAGCCTCAAGAAGCATTACCGCCGCTTTTTATATCGTATTCCAGGAGCTGTTGACCCTGATGTCATCGATCCAGACATCCACCCTGCTGAATGACCTTCCTGCTTCCGAGCGGAATTATATGCGGGACTATCTTAACCAGTCGGCAGAAACGATGGTGGCGTTCTCAAAGGACGACGCCTGCTCCGAGATGATGGCAGGAATTGCTCTGACCATCATGTCAGCTCTGCAGGATAATCGAAAACTTCTGGTTGCAGGCAATGGTGGAAGCGCCGCCGATGCCCAGCACATTGCCGGTGAATTCACGTCACGCCTGATGTATGATCGCCGACCACTAGCCGCTATTGCGCTGACAACGGATACATCCAGCTTAACGGCTATTGGCAACGACTATGGTTTCGATCACGTCTTTTCCCGGCAGGTTCTGGCTCTGGGGCGCAAGGGGGATGTTTTCCTCGGAATCACAACGTCCGGACGTTCGCCGAATATCATAGAGGCACTCAAGGCTGCGCGCGCGCAGGGTGCTATAACCGTCGTCTTTACTGGCCATACATCCGTGGACATTCCCGAAGCTGACTTCGTGCTCCGCGTGCCTTCCGCATGGACGCCCCTGATCCAGCAGATGCATATCACCGCCGCACATATTGTTTGCGCCTTGGTTGAACGGGCACTGTGCCCACAGTCCGCCGATCAGGAACAGCACTGAGCACAAGCCAGCAGGCATATTTCAGTCTCTGTCTGCTGGCTCAAAATTTTGAACGGTCAGGACCGTACACGCCAACGCCAATCGTTCAGAACTTCCTCAAGAGTGTTTTTCCAGGAAATCTGAGCTGTCCATCCCAAAATGCGTTGAGCTTCAGAAGGGTCCCCCACCATGTTCTGCAATCCTGACGGCGTCGGATGAGTAGAATCCAAACGGACTTCAGCGTGCACCCCCGACAATTCTAGCAGATCATTCAGCATGGACTGTACGGTTCGGGTCTCACCACTACAGATGTTCAAAATCGTACCATCCGCAGGAGCACCCTCTAACGTCAGGGCATCGATATAGGCGTCACACGCATCCCGGACGTTTGTAATGTCGTATCCGACATCCGGGTGGTTGATCGTAATGCTAGTCTGCCGATGCGCCTCAATCCGAGCGACCTGAGAGGCCAGAAAGGGTAGAATGGCATTCACATCCTGGCCGCTTCCAGCCTGTGTAAAGGGCCGCATCCTTACAGCATGCAGGCCTTCTTTCGCCATCATTCCTACAGCCATGTCCGCGGCCGCCTTGCTGGCAGCATAAGAATTCAACGGCGCCACGGTCGCCGCTTCGGTCAAAGGAACGCCCTCTGCGAAAGAAGCGCCGTAAATTTCAGCTGAGGAGACATGCACAAATCTGATGTGACGGGCGTGTTGTTGAAACGTCTCCGCCAGATTCATCGTGCCATCAAGATTGACCTGCCAAGCGCGCCGCGTGTCCTGACTGGCTTCCAGAACCGATGACACAGCCGCAAGATGAATGCAGGCGTCAGGGCGTGTATCCTGCACAACACGCTCTACGGCCTCACGATCCAGAAGATCCAGTTGCCCTTCAATCAGAACATGATCGGGCATCCGGTCTTTAAGGCGTGTTTTGAGATGGGTACCGACAAACCCAAGACCACCCGTCAGAAGAATTCGCATCGCCTGCACTCACACTGGCCGCCCTGAGGGACCACGGGAATTAGACAACGTGAGAAGCGAATTTTCCGAAACAGGCGGCATTGATCATTCTCCCATGCTGACGGATCTGAGGACCGAACAAAGGTACGGCCGCTCCGCCATCCCTTCGTTCTCGACCACATTCAGCCACGGGGCAAGAGAGCAACTCTTGTGCAGGGGTACCGGATCAGTTCCCGAGGGAACGATCAACAGAGCGGCCAGCGCGTTCAATCGGGCCCTTCGGCGGATCAACGGTGTCACGCACCTTTTCACCGAACGTCCGGTGGTGTTCGCAGGCCGTCAACGTCACGCAGGACACGGAAAGGGCCAGAAGAAGCAGTATCGATTTACGCACGTGGAGTAATCCTCCGAAAAGACGGTGAAGCCATCAGAAACGATCAGCGCCGTTTCCGGTTCCCTGCACGTAACGAATTCAGAAGATTTCGATATGACTCTTGAAGCCCATCATAACGGCATCCCGTAAGTTCACCTGCCCGTTCGGGTTATGGTAATATTGGAGATCAGGCTCAAACGTCATCGCACGGCCGATTGCGAACGTGTAGTTCAGCTCTGCAACTTCCTGATGCGTCTGCAAGCCCGTCGCCCGATAAGGCAGAGACTTGCCGGCAGCCAAAAGAATCCGTTCAGTTCTCTGCACACCTGACGCGATATGAACATACGAGACCGCCAGTCCAATCGAGTCTGACGGTCGGGCAGCCCAGAAGCCTTTCCAGGTTGCTCCCAGATAGATCTGCCGATCCCTGAGTGCCGTTCGAGGCTCGTTCAGTACAACGCCCCCCATAAGCGTGACACCGCCCTGTGGGTTAATTCTGGAGCCTTTGATCCGCTGGTCTACCATCAGCCAGGTGGACCACGAACCGCTATGGCGGGCAGCGGAATATCCGCTATCCGCATACGGGTTTCCCAACGTATCCAGAAAGTTCTCAGATCGCCCCATCGTCTCCACGGCTATGCCAAGTTTGTAATGGCCCGGATACGCCAGCTCTCCGGAAGGGCGACGGAAGATGGGCTGCCATCCGATTTCTACGGGAAAGATTTCACCAACAATATTCGAGCCATTCAGCTTGAACCCTGTTCTGTGTTGCGCGACCGAATAAATGCCTTCTTCCGCAAAATAGACACCCGTCTCGACATAAACATCCCGCCGCCAGGGACGCCCTCTCACACGCAACGCCCAGACAGACGCCGGATAAGAGCTGTAATAGGCGCTGTCAGAAGCACCTTTGGGCCGACCGCAGAAGCTATTGTTCACGAAGGAGCAAAACACAGTACCGGCGGCAAAATCTGATAGCTGGGACATACGCCCCGCTGCGATTGCCAGTCGGTTCTGGAACAGGTGCTGCTCCCCATATGCCATCACAAGATGCACCACGACGTTTCCGCCACCACCGTAGGTTTCCTGACTGTGAGCCAGCCAGTCTCCAAACATGCGGTTAGCTGTTGTGCCGTAGCGCCCGATGAAAATCACATGAGTCGCAAAGCCCTGAAGCTTCGCCAGACGGTTCCAATCCGTGACAATATTCAGAGCATACTGGCCGGCATTAGACGCGCCCTGCTTGTAACCATACCCTTTGGTCGGAGCCGTCACAGCGCCCATCATCTCGTTCATATTGTCGAACTGGGCAATCGTTCCATGGCGTCTCAACCAACCATGAGCGTCATTCACAAAAGGAAAAAGCGAAGGCGGAGCAGACAGGTTTCCGGCAAGGTCTTCATAGGCCGACGCTTTAGGCAAAAGCTCCGCAGCCCCTGCTGACAACGGTGCAGCCTCTGTTTCCCCACTGGCCTGATCTGACGCCGTACGTCCTTCGGGCGAAGACGTTTCAGACGCCGGTTCGGCAGCCATGGCGCCACCGGCCGAGGACAGCACACATACGGAAACAGCAACACGCATCATACGCCGCACAACGGCCATGCGGCTTTCTCCCGTATCGCTTTCTACGTGATCGCTTATCGAACTATCACCGCTCAAAAATGAATTTTCCTTGATGTCGCTTCAACCCACCCTGTTTATGCACACGACGACATCAGCTTCCATCCTGCAAATGCTGCCCCTTGCACGGCATGAACCCTAGACGTGGGATAATATGGATATTGTAACTTTCACAAACCGGAGAAAAGTGCGCTAAAGGGGCCGTCCAGGGGCAGAGTTAACCCGTTTTTTACGAAATATATGTTTGGGTCGTTTTATTCATAACAAACGGAATTGCCCCACACATGCTGCTTCCATCTCGTCATGCTGTGCGTTGCCTGGGGCTATTGGGGCTGATTCCCGCCCTCTCCGCCTGTAACTCGCTGGCCCAGCTCTCCGAGGTTGGTCGCCCACCCCGCATGACGTCAATCACCGACCCCACATTGGCAGCCAGCTATCGTCCGGTCACAATGCCAATGCCGCCCCTGCGTCCCCCTCCGCAAGAAGCTTCCAGCCTGTGGCGAAGTGGCAGCCGTGCATTCTTCAAGGACCAGCGCGCCTCTCAGGTCGGAGATCTGGTCACGATCATTGTGGACATCACCGATAACGCTGCTTTCAATAACGGCACGACGGCCAATCGGGCAGCAGATGAAAAATTCGGAATCCCAAATCTGTTTGGCATCAAAGGACGGGTAATCAGCGCGGTAACAGGCGCTGACAGTCTCAACACAGCAAGCAGTAGCGATAGCAGCGCGACAGGAAAGATCATCCGGAATGAAACCGTAACCCTTCGTCTGGCAGGAACCATCACTCAGGTTCTTCCAAACGGCAATTTTGTCGTGATGGGAAAACAGGAAGTCCGGGTTAACAGCGAGCTACGCGAACTCGGGGTCAGTGGCGTTGTCAGACCACAGGACATTACGGCCGACAATACTGTCACTCACGACAGAATGGCAGAAGCCCGCATTTCGTACGGTGGCAGAGGGACCATTACGCAGATCCAGACGCCGCGCTACGGACAGCAGGTCATGGACTCGATCCTGCCTTTTTAAACAAAAAAACGCCGGGAATAACCCCGGCGTTTTTCTTGAACTTGTAGCTCTTATCCAGCTCAGTGAGCGGCAGGACGAGACAACAAGAGAGCCCAGAGTTCAGCAACATCCTTTGCAGGACCATTACCGGTAATGGTTTCAAAAGTCTTGATGGCATCAGCCTTATGGCCTGCATCCATCTGAGCCATGCCAAATTCGACCTGAGCCAGATCCGGATAGTGCGGATTTTTGCCCAGGCCCGTTTTCATCAGGGCAAGACCCTGATCAGCCTGACCGTTCAGAACGAGATTATAACCCGTTGTCAGAGCAGGACCGGCAGAAGGGTCTGTGGCAGCAGAAGCAGTAGCCTGTGCAAGCTGTGCACGATCGGCAGCAGCACGCTGTGCAACAAAAGCATGGAACTTTGCATCGCCAGCAGCTGTCGGACCGTTACCCAGAGACTTGTTGGCGTAGCCCTGATTGAGCAGGTTCAGCGCAAGCTGGGGAAGACCCAACTGCACAGCGCGCTCGCCCATATCTTGGTAATCAGACGGATCCTTCAAGACACCCGTCGCCAGACGCAGACGCTCAACATAGAAAACCAGCGGCGGTGCCAGATTAGGATTTGCGACCAGATCATGGATCAGCATCGCCCAATAATCAGGCTTGGAATAATACTTGGCCAGCAGGACGTAAGCGTGCGTCTTGGCGTCCGCATCCTTCAGGTCCGTATAAGCCGTGGCAAGCATCTGAAGCTGGTTTTCGGCAGGAATCTTACCTGCCTTGATCGTCTCGTCCACCTGCTCCTGAGCAGCCTTGGCCGTTCCCTTCCAGTCACCCTGAAGATAGTAGCACTGGATCAGCATGGTCTGCATGCGCGGATCGGGCCCGTGCTCATGCAGATAGCGCTCTGTCGGCGGAATGGCAGCCGCATAGTTTTTGGCGCCATAAGCCATGGTTGCCTGAGCCATCAACATTTGACCCTTGGCAGCCTTCGGCGTGCGAGAGCTATTGATGAGCACATCATACGCCTTCGTTGCCGCAGCCACGTTACCGGACTGAGCGGCAACCGCTGCACGCATCTGGGCAATGGTATAGGATTCGTAATCCGTCTTGCCCTTGACCGCATCTGCGGCATCAACCGCAGCCATGGCTTTTTCATAGCTCTTCGCGGCAAGAGCACTCTGCGCCTGCTGAAGATCCTTGCCGACAGCTTGGCCCAGCACATCATCAGCATGGGCAGCAGGCCCAGCAACAAGAGCTGCACCAATAGCGCCAGCCAGCAGAAGGGAGCGGGCGCTCAGACGGCGGTTAAGGGACAAAGACACGAATTACTGTCCTTCCATGAACTGATCCAGACCGACGATACCCAGCTTGGTCACGCCGAGACGCTGAGCGTCAGCCATGACGTGGGCAACCGTTTTATAATCGGCAAGACGGTCAGGATGAATGTGGACTTCAGGCTGATCACCTTCAGCAGCAGCGGCCTGGAAATGGGCCTGGAGTGCTGCTTCCGAGTTGACCGGCTCGCTGTTCCACGAAATGCTGTTGTCGTAGTTGATGCTAACAGTCACCAGCTTGGGCTGTTCGGTAGACGGCGGAGGATTGCCCTGAGGCAGATCGATCGCCACCGAATGTGTCTGCAGCGGGATGGTGATGATCAGCATGATCAGCAGCACCAGCATCACGTCGATCAACGGCGTGGTGTTGATATCGACGATACCTTCGTCTTCGTGCGTGCTGTCCGATCCGACGCTCATGCCCATGACGGCGGTTCTCCAAAAGGGTGACTTGAAAGAGGTTGCCGGACCGTTTTTCTATAACGGCCCGGCAGACCTTCAGTTCGTGTGGGGCTGCTCGGTGATGAAGTCCACGTGAGCGATACCAGCTTCCTGAGCTGTAGCGACCACCTGGCCAACTGCCAGATACTTGGCAGCACCGTCACCACGGATCTGGACCTGTGGCTGAGGCTTCTGCTTGGCCACCTCTACGAGGCGGTTCAGCAGATCCTGATGCGTAGGGACCAGGGTGGTGTTCCAGAAAACCTGGCCATTCGCAGTCACTGCCAGAACAACATTGTTTGGCTTCGTCTGGGTCGGCTGATTTGCATCAACCGGCAGCTTCAGCTTCACAGTATGCGTGGCGACTGGGATGGTGATCAAAAAGATGATCAGCAGCACCAGCATGACGTCGACGAGGGGGGTGGTGTTGATTGCCGACACCACCTCGTCGTCACCGCCGCCTCCTCCGACGTTCATTCCCATAGTATCAGACCCGCTGGCTGGTGGTGATGGTGGTCGGAGCTGACATGCCGCCGTCTTCCGGAGACACGCCGTGACGGAAGCCACCGATCAGGACAGACTGGACGTCTGCAGCGAAGTTGCGAACGCGATCCATGGCGCCCTTGTTACGGCGAACGAGCAGGTTGTAACCCAGAACGGCCGGAACAGCGGTTGCAAGACCAATCGCCGTCATGATGAGGGATTCACCCACTGGACCAGCAACCTTGTCGATGGACGCCTGACCTGCAATGCCGATGGCGGTCAGAGCGTGGTAAATACCCCAAACCGTACCGAACAGACCGACGAACGGAGAGGTGGAACCCACCGTACCGAGGAACGCGAGGCCGCCCTGAAGACGGGTGTTGATGGTGTCAACGGAGCGCCCGATGGACATTTCCGTCCAGGAGTGCAGGTCGATCGCATCACGCATGGAACCTTCGTGGTGCTCTGCAGCAACGATACCGGTTTCAGCAATGTAACGGAACGGAGAAGAAGCCTTCAGCGACGCAGCGCCAGCCTGAACGGACGGCTTCGTCCAGAATTCACGGGAAGCTTCCTTGGAGGCAGCGAACACACGGCCCTGCTCCAGGAACTTCATGACCATGATGATCCAGGTACCAGCGGACATGATAACCATGATGATCAGAACGCCACGAGCGATCACGTCACCATTGGCCCACAGAGCGCCAAGACCGTACGGGTTGCCCTGCGGAGCCGGAGCTTCAGGAGCGGCTGTTGCGCTTTCACCAGGAGTGGCAGCAGCAGCAGGCGTCTGGTCAGCAGGAGCAGCTGCATCACCGGCGGCAGGTGCCGGAGCGCCAGCATCATTCGGTGCAGAAGCAGCAGGTGCAGCAGACGGGTCCGAGGACGGAGCCGGCGGCACTGCCGACGGGTCGGCCGGAGCGGCAGCCGGAGCACTCTGATCAGCCGGTGCAGGCTGAGCGAAAGCGACGGCCGGTGCGATTGCACCCGAAGCCAGGGCCAGCGTCAGAGCCATGGCGCTGGCCCGGACGGCGCGCGCCTTCGTCGGAACGTCAAGAGCAGGAAGGCGGAACAGTCTGGTCATGAACTCCATATCCTCGTTAGAGATGCCCGTTTTAGGAGCTGTCTGGGGTGCCGGCCATATGGGGACCGGCCCTTTTCCTGAACCTCTCCGAACCACCTGATCCGAAGAGGCAATCTTATTGGACTACTGGCTGACGGACACTTAGTCGCCCATCGTGAAGTCAACGTGCAGAATGTGGTGATGCTCGGTAACCGGAGCGCCGTTAACGACGGCGGGCTGGTACCGGGCTCGACGAAGGAAGTCGAGCGCACTTTCCACAAACTCGTGACCACCGGTGGAGCTGACAATCGCGCAGTTTGCCGTGTGACCGTTCGGAAGAATGTCGCAGGAAGCCGTAACTTTACCTTCACGGTTCTCTTCCTGGGCTTCCTCCGGATACTCCGGCTTGGCGCCGTTGATCGGAGACGCGCCAGCTGTGTGATCAGGCACTGCCGGAGCTGGCGGACCCTGCGGGGGAGCCGGAACAGGCTCAGGTGCAGGCGTCGGGCTCGGCGGAACCGGATGCGGTGGCTTGGCGTGTGTGACCCGCTGGATCGCCTTGGGTGGCGGCGGAACACTGATCTTCGGCGGCGGAATATACGGCGGCGGCGGCTGTTCCATCTGCGGCGGCGGCGGAGGTGGTGGTGGCGGAGGCGGCTTAGGCTGCTCCTTGATCACTTCCGTCTTGATGGGCGGCTTTTCGTGGACGAGTTTGCCCACAGCACCGCTCATGAGCGCATAGATTACCGCGCCCATAGCCAGCACGGCCACGACGATCGCGACAATATAGTCCGTCGGCTTGCGCTGCTGTGCGGCGTAGCTCTTCATGTCGAAACCTTCTTACCCCTCACTGACACCGACAATGGATCCACACCTGTACGGTGCGAGATCTCGACCTTGTGTTTGCATCGAGTTCCCTCACCTCACGGACGTGTGATTCGTCTCATGTCGTGAGAACATACCCGATATGCTGATTGGGCAGCCTTCGGGCCATGGTGTCAAGCTGATTATTGCCTGTCCCGAAACGAAAAATTCTCATCTTTCGATCGTCTGGCGCCAATATTCGCAGGAGAGTGGGCGAAAAAGTACACTTTTCCGCTTTTTTTCTGCCTTCAGAAAATCAAATTTCCAAAAACTGTAACAGAATTATAACAAGAAGGCCGGGACAGCGTATTAATTACGCCGCCCCGGCCTTCCGGTTTCGTTTTAATGCGCCAGAGTACTCTTACTGGGCAGAAGCGCTGGCTTCAGATCGTGTTGCCCCAACGCGTTGCGCAAGAGAAGCAGACATGAAGTCGTCCAGGGCACCATCCAGAACAGCGTCCGGATTTCCCTTTTCCACGCCCGTCCGCAGATCCTTGACCAACTGATAGGGTGCCAGAACGTAGGAGCGGATCTGATGACCCCATCCGATATCCGTCTTGGCAGCTTCCGTCTGGGCAGCGGCAGCTTCGCGCTTCTGCAGTTCTGCTTCGTACATCCGGGCCTTCAGCATTTCCATCGCCTTGGCGCGGTTCCGGTGCTGTGAGCGGTCCGTCTGACAGGCGACAACGATGCCGGTCGGGATATGGGTAATACGAATGGCCGAATCGGTCTTGTTAACGTGCTGACCGCCTGCGCCTGAAGCACGGAAGGTATCCACACGCAGATCCGAATCGTTGATCTCCACTTCAATGGAATCATCGACCACCGGATACACCCAGACAGACGCGAAGGACGTTTGACGACGGGCAGCAGCATCGAAGGGCGAGATGCGGACGAGACGATGCACGCCAGCTTCCGTTTTCATCCAACCATAAGCGTTGAGGCCGCTGATCTGGATGGTGGCAGACTTGATGCCTGCCTGCTCGCCTTCACTGCTTTCAATGAAGGTCACCTTGTAGCCGTGCTGTTCTGCCCAACGGGTGTACATGCGCAGGATCATCTCGGCCCAATCCTGGGCTTCCGTTCCACCTGCACCGGCATTCACTTCGACGTAGCAGTCATTGCTGTCAGCTTCGCCGGACAACAGGCTTTCGATTTCGCGCTTGTGCACATCGGCTGCCAGCCCACGCAACGTCGCGATGGCTTCCTGCACCAGATCCGTGTCGTTCTCCATTTCTGCGAGCTCGACAAGTTCCAGCGTTCCTTCAACGTCCTGCTCGATCTGTTCAACGCCCTCGATCTGATTGGCGAGCATGGTTCGCTCGCGCATCAGCTTCTGGGCAGCGTCAGAATCATTCCAAAGGTCTGGGTCTTCCGCGCGGTGGTTCAGTTCCGCGAGGCGTGTTGTGGCGACATCCCAGTTAAAGATGCCTCCTCAGCAGTGCCACCGACTGCTTGATCTGTTCGGAGAGGGCTTCGGTCTCAGCCGACATTATAAATACTCCACTTATATATAAGGTGGTTTGGCTGCCCTCAGTACAGGCCGCCTACACCAATGTCACCATCCGATGCAGCAGGTTTCTGGGCCTGAGGCTTGGCATTCGGGGAAGACCCAACACTCGGCGCGCTGGTGTCTGTCATATCGCTCTCGGAATCCGAAATAACGGCATCCGCCCCGGTATCTGCCGCTGTCAGGGCTTCCGTACCAGCACCAAAGCCATGCAGAGCCACCGACGCACCCGGAACCTGATCAGCCTTGAAGCCGTCTGTCGCAGTGATACGGCCGGTGTTGTAGGACGCCAGCGTGATATCGGCCGGAACACGGAAATCCAGCTTCGGCCGGTTGGCGAGCGCCACCTTCATGATCTTGTTCCAGATCGGGCCGGCAATGCGGGCACCATCAGCGTTCCGCCCGAGCGTTTGTGGCGTATCGAAACCGACCCAGACGATCGTGACGATATCCGGCGAAAAGCCAGCAAACCAGGCATCATGGAAATCCTGACTGGTGCCGGTCTTGCCCGCGATGGGACGGTCGATCCCAGCCCCCGCCATGCGACCTGTGCCGTTCGCAATGACGTCTTTCAGCATGGCTACGATCTGATAGGAGCTGGCTTCACTGGCGAGCACGGGACGGCTGTCTGTAATGGAGGGAACCGAGATGCTCCCGGCAACCGGAGCTGCTGGCGGCGCAGGTGTTGCACCAACTTCAGGCGTGACTGGAGCAATCGTGGGGGATGAAGGATCGGCCGCCGGTGGAGCTGGGGGAGCCTGCAACGTTGTTCCCAACGCCAGACCTGGCGCACGCCAGATGATATTGCCCAGACGATCCTGAACGTCATCCACCAGTGTCGGCGACACTACATGACCGCCGTTTGCAATGGTTGCATAGGCTGCTGTTTCCTTGAGGACCGTTGTCTCGACGGCACCAAGAGCAGCAGGCAACACATGCGGCATTTCATCCACCAGCCCCGCCTTGATGGCAGTATCTGCAACAGCCTTCATGCCCAGATGGGCGGCCACCCGGATTGTCACGAGGTTCCGGCTTTCACGCAGGGCATCGTGCAGAGTGGTCGGGCCCCAGTTGTCGTGTTCGTAGTTCTTGGGGTGCCAGTCGCCGTAAGAGACAGGGGAGTCATCAAACTTCTCGGACGGAGAAATACCCTGCTCCATGGCCGCAAGATACACAAACGGCTTGAAGGAAGAGCCCGGCTGACGCAGAGCCTGCGTTGCGCGGTTGAACTGACTTTCGTGAAACGACCATCCACCCACCATCGCCAGAACACGGCCTGTATGGACGTCCATCGTCACGACAGCGCCTTCGACCTGCGGAATCTGACGCAGGGCAACGGAGCCACTTTCCTGCGGTTCAATCATGATGACATCCCCAGCACGAAGCGGGTGCATCCGACGTGCCCACGCGATGTCTGTTGCCAGAAGAGGACCCGTCTTCGCTTGGCCTTCTTCATTCCAGCCAACACGAGTTCCGCCAGGAAGAATGACGCCCAGACGCCACTCCCTTAGCATTCCGGCTGGACCTGAGACCTTATCGAGACTTTCTTCCCAGCCTTCTGCGTCAATGCCATCAAGATGGATGACCGGACCACGCCAACCTCCGCGGCTCCGATCGTAATCCATCAGACCTTCATGCAGCAGTTTCGTCGCTGATACCTGAAGGGGCTGATCCAGACTGGTATGAACTTCAAGACCGCCTTGAAGAGCGCGATCCTGACCATACAAGCTGATGAGCTGACGCCGGACCTCGGCCCCGAACCACTCTGAGTCCGGCAAAGGTCCAAACCGCTGTTTCTTCTGCGGGACCAGTGGCTCCTTCTTGTCTTCCTGAGCCTGCTCGCGGGAAATGACGCCGTTATCGGCCATCAGATCCAGAACAAGATTTCGGCGCATCAAGGCTGCGTCAGGATGAAGGAACGGATTGTAGTGTGTCGGTGACTTCGGAAGGGCCGCCAGTGACGCGGCTTCTGCATCATTCAGTTGGTCGAGAGGCTTGTTGAAATAGGTCTGGGCCGCGGCGGCGACACCAAAAGAGCCGTTCCCCAGATCCGCCCAGTTCAGATAGATCTCAAGAATCTTGTCCTTGGACAGCACCTGTTCCATTTTGACGGCAAGCAGGGCTTCCTTGATCTTACGATCAAGTGTGCGGGCATTGCTGTTAAGCAGCATCCCACGCGCAACCTGCTGCGTAATGGTGGACGCACCGACAGCACGGCGCCCATGGCGGGCAAAAACGTCTGTTACGCCTGCACGGGCAATGGCCATCACATCCACACCACCATGGGTGTAGAAATTGTGATCTTCCGTTGCGAGGAAGGCGCGCTTTACCCGATCCGGAATCGCTTCCAGCGGAACGAAAATACGCCGCTCATTGGCAAGCTGAGCCATCAGACGATCATCAGACGCATAGATGCGACTGACGGTCGGGGGCTGATAGGCTCTCAGGCTGTCCACACTTGGCAGATCAGCCACGAGTTTGGCGTAGGTGGTCCAACCCAAGATACCCGCACCCGCAACACCGACCAGCCCGACACCGGCGACGATGGCAAGAGACTGACGGAAACGGCGGAAACGGGGCCCGCGGGGCACACTGGCCCTGGGGTCCTGCGGATTACGGGAGCGAATGGAACGGCGCGTCATACAAACTGCATAGCACTGAAACGAGCCGTTCGTCGCCCCCACTGAAAAGGGTCATTTTGTGACAGTTTACGGCGGCTCGTGATCGTTATGATCCGGCGGCGGATTTCTTCCACACCTCTTCACCCTGCCGATTCAGAGTAGCAAACTCTTCATCGTTGAGATTCAAGGATGCTGCCCGAACATTAGAGGCCAGATGGGCTCTGCTTCCGGTCCCCGGAATGGGCAACATGACCGGTGATCTTTTCAGGAGCCACGCCAGAGCAATCTGCCCTGCATCTGCATGATGCCGATGCGCGATCTTGTCCATGTCCGTACCGGGCTTGGCCAGTTCTCCGGCAGCCAGAGGTGCCCAGGGAATGAAGCCGATGTTTTCCTTGGTACAGAAATCCAGAACATCTTCGGACTTACGGTCCACAAGATTGAAGCGGTTCTGAACCGTTGAGACCGGGAAGTATTTCTGCGCGAGCTTGATGTCCTTCACGCTCACTTCCGACAGCCCAACGTGTCGGATCAGGCCTTCTTCGCGGAACTTCGCAATTGCCTCGAACTGCTTCTCTGCCGGGCAGTCTGGTCCAATCCGATGCAACTGCCAGAGATCAATGTGCTCCACGCCCAGCCGTCGCATGGACATCAACACGCACTGCCTCAGATAGTCCGGGTTTCCGACTGGTTTCCAGATGTCTGGACCATGCCGTGTCAGGCCGCCCTTCGTCGCAATGACCATCTTTTTGTAAGGATAAAGCACTTCACGGATCAGATTTTCCGAGACGAACGGACCGTAGGAATCCGCTGTATCAATAAAATCCACCCCGAACTTCGGGAGGCTTTCAAGGGTTTGGACCACTTCTTCGTGGTCTGGAGGTTCATCCCAGATGCCCTTGCCGGTAATGCGCATCGCGCCAAACCCGAGGCGGTGGACCTTGAGATCACCACCAATGAGGAATGTACCGGATTTCTTTGCGTCAATCGTAGCCATGGACTCTTTCCTTTCCGATGGACGCAGGATTCAACAGCGCAAAGGCGGAAGGGTTGCAGTCACTATCCCAGCAGGCGCCCGACCATCCGGGCCGTGTAATCCACGACGGGTACAATTCGCCCGTAATTCAGGCGCGTTGGCCCGATGACGCCAATGGCGCCCACGATTTTCTGGGCTTCATTACGGGCTGGCGCGACGATCATGGACACGCCCGACATTCCAAACATTCCGCTCTCACTGCCGATATAGATTCGCACACCTTCCGAAGCGTCTGCCAGTTGCAGGAGCTGAAGCATGGTCTCCTGCGTTTCGAGGTGATCGAACAGCATACGGATCGTGGTCAGTCGTTCGATCTCGGTGATATCCGCCAGCAGCTTGCCCTGCCCCCGAACGAACAGCGTTCCGCCATCAGCGTCCCATGTGGCCAGACCACTTTCGATGACGCTGGCGGTCAAAGCATCAAGTTCGTGGCGGTTGACGTCCATTTCCTTGCTGACACGCTCTTTCAGAGTGCCAAGCGTCAGATCCCCCAGGTGGGCGTTAAGATAGTTCCCAGCCTCGACAAGGGCAGAATGCGGCAGTCCTGCCGGGGTTTCGATGATGCGATTTTCCACCTGGCCGTCTGAACTGACCAGCACCACGAGAACACGTCCCGGACCGAGCGCAACGAACTCAATATGTTTGAGCGTCGCGTCAGATTTAGGGGCCAGCACCAGACCTGCTGCGGATGACAGACCCGACAGCATGGACGATGCTTCCGCCAGGGTCTCCTGATAGGACCGGCCATGAATTTCCAGCCGGCTGTCGATACTGGCTCGGTCTTCGTCAGTCAGGGCACCGAATTGCAGAAGACCTTCAACGAAGAGTTTAACGCCCTTCTCGGTCGGCAGACGCCCTGCGGACACATGAGGACTGAACAACAGCCCGGCCCGGCCAAGATCTGCCATGACGTTACGGATGGTGGCGGGAGACAGAGACAGATTCAAGCGCTGCGCCAGAGTGCGACTGCCGATTGGCTCCCCTGTTTCAACGTATTCCTCAACGATTTCCCGCAGGATCGCAGCTTCCCGCTCTCCTAATCCGGAAGCAAAGGAGTTCGGCATACGGAAGAAGGAAGGGTCAGGTCTGATCATGGTAAAACTGTATGTCGGGGCTGGAAGGCTTCTCGTCAAACGCGGTAGAGGCAGGGCTCGGTTCTGAGAGAGGATTTTTTCGCATGACAAAGCGCCCATCCGGACGCGCCTGTGACGAAGGTCGCGCCATTTCCATTGAAACAGGCTTTGCCCGACATGCGGAAGGTTCAGCACTTATCCGGGTGGGTGGAACGGAAGTTCTGTGCACGGCGTCTCTCGAAAATCGTGTCCCGCCATTTTTGCGCAACAAGGGTCAGGGCTGGATTACGGCCGAGTATGGCATGCTTCCGCGCGCAACCCATCAGCGTGGCAACCGTGAAGCCTCCAAGGGCAAGCAGTCTGGCCGGACGCAGGAAATCCAGCGCCTGATTGCAAGATCCCTGCGAGCCTGTGTGAATCTGAAGAAGCTGGGAGAACAGACTATCACGCTGGACTGTGATGTCCTGAACGCTGATGGCGGGACACGCTGCGCTTCCATTACCGGCGCCTGGGTTGCTCTCTCCATGGCTCTGAAAAAAGCCAATCTGTCCTCAGTCATGACAGCCCAAATTGCGGCGGTCTCCTGCGGCCTGACCTCTGCTGGCGCCGTGCTGGACCTGGATTACGTTGAGGACAGTGCCGCTCAGGCCGACACGAACTTTGTTCTTACCGCAGAGGGTGGCATCGTCGAAATTCAGGGGACGGCGGAAACGTCCCCCTTTCAGGAAACCGAGTTTTTTGAACTGCTGCGTCTGGCCAAGCTGGGCACAGCCCCCCTCTTTAAAGCTCAGACTTCCGCACTGGAGACATTGTAATGCGCCGCCTGTCCCGTGGGTCAAAAATTGTTCTGGCAAGCCACAATGCCGGGAAACTGCGTGAATTCTCCAGCCTCCTTGCAGAAAGCGGCATCACTGTTGTGTCTGCAGGGGAGCTGAATCTGCCAGAACCGGATGAAACGGCAGACACATTTACGGGCAATGCTGAAATCAAGGCTTTGGCGGCGGCCCGTGCATCTGGTTTACCAGCCCTAGCGGATGATTCCGGCTTTTGCGTCTCGGCACTTGGCGGCCAGCCCGGCGTTTATTCGGCGCGATGGGGCGGCCCTGCAAAAGACATGACCGTTGCCATGGAGCGTGTGCATCGCGAAATGGGTGAAACGTCAGACCACGCAGCATCGTTTGTGGCGGCGCTCTGCCTGGCATGGCCAGACGGCGAAACACATTGCGTGGTTGGGGAATGCCATGGCCAGACAGTCTGGCCTCCCCGTGGGGATCATGGTCACGGCTATGACCCGATGTTTGCACCAGAAGGCGAAAGCCGGACCTTCGCAGAAATGGGCGAGCACGAGAAAAATGCGATCAGTCACCGTGGCCGCGCGCTCACCCTTTTCCTTACTGAATGTGTGGAAGACTGAACTCTACGTTCGGCGAACAGGAGAGCGGCGGACTCTCCTGTTCCAGGTGATAGGGCCCTTTTGAACAGACCTCCACAGACAGCATGCCCGTCTCCTTGCCCAGAACATTTTCGAGTTCCAGGTGAGCACGCCCCTCTGTCCAGCGGGCATCATCGCCTTCGCTCGACGCCCATCCCATACTTTCAGGAAATGTAAGATGTGATGTGAGGCGGTGAGCCCCTCTCACGGCGTAAAGAGTGATGTCCCGGATCAGGACCCCGCGCTCTTCGCTGGCGCAAGACTGACTGTGCCTGCGAGAGAGAAGCCAGAGTGATTTTATAGGGGTGGAAAGAATAAAAAGGGCATGGCTTCCCTGCCAGCGGGCTGGATGGATGAGATATCCATCATCACAAGCAAGGTGAAGGCCGGGATCATTTGTAAGGTAGTCAAAAGAGGACATGCGTTTTCCTGCCGTATGCAGTGATTTTATTGTCCATCATCGAGCACGCACTTTCCCGACCATGGACAGCTCCATGAAGCAGACTGCAGTCTCTCATCCACACTACATTCTCGCCCGCTTCATAGAAATATTATGTCATAAACAGATCTGGTAACAGTATAAAATCAGGTTTCTGCAGAGAAAAACGGCTCGATAGATACTCTGTCGAAATGATAAGCGTCAGGATGCACTCCCGTCAGAGCCCCTGGTGCCTAACAACAGGCCCGTGACTGACGAGAATACCCCGCTGCCACACCTGATCTACCTGATCGATATCCGCGATGCTTTGGTCTGGGGCGCCACGAACGATCAGAAGATCTGCCCGCTTCCCTGTTTTCAGAACACCGCGATCTTCAAGCTCAAGCAGTTCAGCGGCGTTCCCAGTCGCCAGATGAATGGCTTCAAGCGGTGTCAGGCCAGCTTCCACGGTCAAGGCAAGTTCGCGATGTTCTGCAAACCCCGGTAAACGCGTTGGAGCAGCCCCTGAGTCTGTTCCAAAACCCACTTTCACACCTGCCCGATAAAGCGTCAGAAGGTTCTTCTGATTAATCGCAAGCGCGGTGTGCGAAGCCGCGACAAGCGGCTTGGAAAGTGTCTGTTTACGCCAGTCTGCATCTGAGAGCTGAGCCATCAGGGCAGGATCGATGGCAGCCGCAACGAAAGGAACATTCAGAAGCTCCGGATGCTCTGCAAAAAGGTAATTCGCCTCGTCCAAGCCCAGAGTAGCGATATACCAAACACCATGAGCCTTTACGGCGTCGATCAGAGCCTGATCAACCGGCTGATCCCGCACACCATGCGCGAGGATATTGGCCCCAGCATCCACGACAGCTTTGGCAATATCCAGATCATGAATATGGACCGCCACGCGCGTATTGTGCTGATGGGCTTCGTCTATGACCGCCCGGTAAATGTCAGGAGACATCTTTGGAAGCGTCTTGCCATTCGGCACACCGTTCCGGAAATCATCCACCCAGAGTTTCACGAGATCCGTATGTTCCGCGACCATACGGTCTACGTCCTGACGCGCCTCCTGCGGCGTGGTCGGACGATAAACCTGATCCGGGCCTAACCCTTTGACCATGGCCGATGGCGGTGCACCATTGGGAGCACCAATGCCCTGATCGACGCCAAACAGATCCGCGCCTGGATTTTTACCCGCATGCTGCTCCCGCCGCAGATCATCGAAGAGCGGCGATCGGTTCAGGCCCAGCGCCGTAACGGTAAGGACGCCGTAATCACTGTACTGTTTCAGAGCCGCCAGAATGTTGGCTCGGGTATAGTTCTCGTTGCTGCCAGACGTTCCCTTGATAATACCGACATGGCTGTGGTCGCTGATCAGAGCGGGCAACAGAGTTTTGCCACTGAGATCGACATGTTCGGCTCCTGATGGGGCCGGATCACCGATAGAGACAATTCGCCCATCGTTAATGACGACTGTAACGTTTTCACGGACAGGGTCTCCTGTTCCATCGATCAGGCGGGCATGATCGAATGCTACAGGTTCTGCCTGCGCGGTGCAGGCCATCAACGTCGCCGGAGCGGCCAGCAAAAGCCCAGCGAAAGCAGAACGAAGTGTCATGATGGAATTTCCCCTCAGCAGCATTCAGGCTGAGGGGAAACGTTCTGTCATGCAGAAAAGACCAATACAGTCTCGCGATTGTGAAAAGACCCGAGGAACTTTTAGCCTTCGAGAGACTGAAGCTCGAACAGGCGCCGGTAAATACCGCCCTCCTGAGCTACCAACTCGGCATGAGTGCCATCTTCCTTCAACTCACCCCGACTGAAGACAAGAATCCGATCCAGCTCCATCACCGTGGAAAGGCGATGGGCCACCACGATGACGGTGCGGTTCTGCATCAGGCGGCGCATTGCCTCCTGCACCAGGGATTCAGATTCTGAATCCAGACTGGATGTTGCTTCATCGAAAATAAGGATGGGTGCATCTGCGAGGAATGCCCGGGCAATCGCGACACGCTGACGCTCACCGCCCGAGAGCTTGACCCCGCGTTCACCGACCATCGTGTTGTAGCCTTCCGGCAGACGCTCAATAAAGGCTGCTGCGTTGGCCTGACGCGCTGCTTCCTTGATGTCTTCGATGGATGCAGCAGGCCGGGCATAGGCGATATTCTCGGCCAGTGTGCGGTGAAACAGCACTGGTTCCTGTGGAACAATGGCAATGTGCGACCGCAGCGAATCCTGCGTGACATGCGCGATATCCTGACCATCAACCGTGATGCGCCCAGTGTTCACATCATACAGGCGTTGCAGAAGCTTCGTGAGGGTCGTCTTTCCAGAGCCACTCGGCCCCACGAGGGCCACACGTGATCCCGGCGCGATATCGATTGTGAGGTCCTGATAAAGAGGTTTGTCCTGGCCCGGATACTGGAAGGTCACGTGCTCGAAGTGGACTTCGCCCTTCGTAAACCGTGCAGGCTGGGCATCTGGTGCATCCTGAATAGCCGAATCCCGGCGGAAGATGGCGATCAGCTCTTCCATCTCATTGACGGAACGCTGCACCTGACTGACCTGCTGACCCAGGTCTCGAAGATATCCCTGCACGAGAAACATCATTGTCAGAACGTAAGCGACGTCACCCGGACCGGCCTTGCCCTGCCACCACAGCATGACGGCAAGCCCGATCATGAGCATCCGCATCACGAGAGAGGCCAGCGCCTGAATATTGGCGCTATTGGTGCCGCGCAGCCATGTCCTCAGGGTACGTCCGCGCCAGCCTTCGACGATGGTGTCCAGCCGCTGCTCTTCCCGCTTTTCAGAGCCGAATGCTTTGACAACCGGATTGCAGGTGACGGAATCCGCGATAGCTGCACCCATTTTCGTGTCCCATTCATTGGATGCACGGGCACTGGGCGCAACATAACGAAGCGTCAGGATAATTGAGAGCCAGGCAAACAGCACGACCGAAACCGCAAGGACCGATCCCATCAGGGGAGAACGGAACATGAGGACGGCCGTAGTGCCACCGAGCACCAGAACCTCTGGCCCGATCATCAGCAGTAAGGTGTCGTCCAGTGTGTCGATAGCCCACATGCCTCGGGTCAGGCGGCGAACCGTCGATCCGGCAAAGGTATTGGCGTGCCAGTCGGTTGAGAATCGCTGCACGCGGGCAAAGGCCTGATTGAGGACCTTGTGCATGATTGCCAGCGTCAGATGTGAAATCCCGACAAAAGACGACCGACGACCGAACAGCCCAATCAAGCCAAGCGCAATCAATCCTCCCACCATAAGGAACGCATCATTACGCAGGCTCAGAAGCTCATCGGTTTTCGGGATGTTTGGCCCGGCAGCGTGTTTGGAAATATCCGAGACAAGGCGACCAGCCAGAATCGGTGTGACGACGTCTGCCAGTGTGGCGAGCGCCACACCAGAGAGTGTCCAGGCCAGCAGCGCTGGATGTGCCAGCCAGCGGCGGCAGACAAAGGACAGGACTTCTGTAAAGGAAACGTCGATTTTCCGGCCTTCCTGTTTCTGGCCGGTGAGTTGCGTAGAAGTATCGGACACGAAGAGCTCCGCCGTCTTGTCCCTCTAAGGACAACGGCCTGATGGCATGAAATTTTCAGATGTTTCGCGTATCTTGCCGGACAGTCCGGATCAGACGCAACAGCCCGCGCGGAGTTTCAGCCATGACAGACGCCCCCAGACCCATGAGCAAGGCCGCGGCCAAGGCTTTCATTACTGCTCTGGCCGAAGCCAACCCGGATGCGGAAAGCGAGCTGATCTTCCGCAATACGTTCGAGCTTCTGGTGAGTGTGGTTCTCTCGGCTCAGGCGACGGACAAGTCAGTCAACAAGGCGACCAAGGGGCTGTTTGAACACGCGCCCGATCCGGAAAGCATGGCGGAACTCGGGGAATCCGGGATCGCGCAATATATCAAGACGATCGGCTTATGGCGTGCGAAGGCGCATAACGTGGCCCTGCTGTGCGAGCAGCTTCTGGAACGACATGGCGGGGAAGTCCCCGCTGACCGCAAGTCTCTTGAGGCGCTGGCTGGTGTCGGACGGAAGACGGCCAACGTGGTGATGAATGTCGCGTTTGGCGCCGATACCATGGCGGTTGATACGCATATTTTTCGCATCGGGAACCGGACCGGGCTGGCTCCGGGGAAAACAACCCGGCAGGTTGAGGATGGTCTGGTGGCGCGCATCCCCAAAGACATGCTGCGGCCAGCCCATCACTGGCTGATCCTGCATGGGCGTTATGTTTGTAAGGCCCGGGCGCCTGAATGCTGGCGCTGCCCGGCGACACAATGGTGTCTGTATCCGGACAAGCGTCTCACGCCACCCCGCACAAAAGAAGCTGCCTGATCGAAGCTACTCTGCCTCAGCCAAGGGCAGATTGGGCATTCCGTGGGAGCCTATGGCAGGAACCCAGGGACGACTCCCACGCCAGCTCCGGTCCGAGACAAGCTCTGGACCGCCTCGATGGAGAAAGACCGCATAGGCGCCGTTTCTCCAGACCGAAAAACGGTCAATAAACGGAACTCCGGGACAGGCATTCCGGGCCGGAGATGCACTCACGAACAGGCTAATTCCCTGACAGTCCTGCGCAGACGGCAAACGAACACCATCCAGGCTATCTTTAGCCCGCAGCAGCACCGTCTGGCCTTTGAGTGAGACACGGCAGAGACCCGTCATGCAGTCTGGTGGCAGGGAGCCTGTTGGCAGAGCCAGCGCCCGTTCCCAGTCCTGAAGTGCCAGGTTTTCGAGACTGCCATGAGGACCAACCATCAGAACGCCGCCGCCCCTCAAGGCAAGCAACCCTGCATCAGCGGAAACCAGAACGTCCGGATGAGGCGCCAGCCAGATGGAGAGAATTCCCACACCAATAGGCCCAAATCCAGCGAGGCGAGGCCACCCCTTCCAGAGGCACAACCAGCACAGCCCGAGAAGCAAGGCAGCAAGCCCCCAGCCTGGCATGGCTGGAACAGGTTCGTAAGCAAACGGGAACATCGCAACTGTGTGCGCGATGACCTGAATAATCCGGATGCCCCACCCCATGACGATGAGCGGAAGACCCGCGGCATGTAATGGCATCAGGAGCAGGGACAGGAGACCTGCGGGCATGATCCAGACGGCGGCCAAAGGAACGGCCAGCATGTTGGCGAGCACGAACCACGGCTGGAAGATGCCAAAATGCGCCATGCTGACCGGCAGGGTCGCTAACCCCGCAAGAAGGCTGGTGAGGGACAAGGCAACCAGATGGGACAGGATGACGCGCACTGCCCCACCTTCACCTCGAAGTCGTGCAAGCGGTTCACGCAGAACTTCATACCCGGCGATCAGCCCCATCACGGCGGCAAAAGACATCTGAAAAGAAACGTCCAGAACAGAAACCGGAGAAACCAGCAGGATAACGAGCGCAATCAGGGCAAGTGATCGTATGGACAGTGCGCGCCGCCCTGTAACAAGAGCCAGCGTGACCAGTGTCGCCATACCCAGTGCGCGGACGCTGGGCAGATGTGCCCCGGTCAACAGGACATATCCGATACCAGCAAAAAATCCTGAAACTGCTGCGATTTCTCGACAGGGCCAATACAGAGCCAGACGCTCGAAGGCGGTCAGAAACGCGCGAACAGAAACCGTGACGACAGCCATGACCAACCCAAGATGCAGCCCGGCGACCGCCAGAAGATGCGCCAGCCCGGAGGCAGCGAATTCCTGACGGGTGGAAGCATCAATCCCGCCCGCCTCTCCTGCGAGCAGCGTCGCGGCGATGGCGCCGGTCTGGCCGGGGAGCACGCTTTCGATGCGCGCTTCTATGGCTTCTCTCAGTCCCTCCAGGCCTGCCGTCGCGTTTGCACTATCCATGTGCTGGAGTGTGCCCAAAGCATACCCACTTCCTGCTGAGCCAGAGAACCAGGCTTCCCGTTGCAGATCGCGACCGCCCGGCCATGACGGAGCCGAAGGAGACCGCAACATTGCTCTGATCTGGACGGTACTGCCCGGTAATGCGGATGCCGGATCATCATCACGGAGTTTCAAACGCAACGTACGTTTGAGAGGCGCCATTCCTGCGTCGACGGGCGTATCGAACGTCGCGTGCGCCAGAACAATCCGTCTCCCGCCTTCATCGCTGCCTGGCCTGGGAGGCAGTGTCTCTAGCGCGATAACCTGCCCTGTTACGACAGAAGCTCGCGTTGGCAGAGACGGCATGGGCGGTTGTCGGCGTGTCTGCCATGAGGCGTCCAGAAAGCCGATTAGAAGTCCTGAAATTACCAGGAATAGAAACAGTAAGGTTGGACGCTTTCGCCAGAACCAGACGGCCACCGTTACGCAGCCCGAAATACCGGATGCAGGCCAAAGAGGAGGTTCGAAGCGGAGTGTCAGATACGTGAGGGCCCCCAATGCAACCGCGACAGGGAGCCAGCAGAACAGCCGGCGCCCCTGCTCTGCCAAGATCCTCTCAATCAGCGACGGGCGGAAGCCACCACTGACTGGCGCGTCCAGAGAGGTGTCAAACTCATCAAGCAACAGAGTATCGGCAGGAGATATCGGACGGGTCACGGGCAGAGCGTAACGGATTTTAGTCCATCACGCTCTGCCGTAATTCCGGTGCCCGTCAGTTATGAAGGTGCAGCGCGCTTCTGAGACCCGCAGCGTCCCGTTCCAGCTCGAAACCCGCGCTTCCTGGCTGGAAGAGCCGAGCACTGGCGAGCCCGCCCGTCACGACAGGGTCGAAACCCGCGGCCTCAACCAGATCCTTGACCTTGAGCACCGCCGCTGTGTCATCACCCGCGATTGGTACGGCGAGACGTGGGTCTGGCCGGTGTGCTTCGGCACGCAGGCTGGTCATGTCGATGGAATTGAAAACCCGTACGACATGCGCAGAGGGAAAATATCGCTGCGTGGTGATGCCTGCGCCATCTCTGAGAGCAACATCAGCAATCCATCCGTCGCGGCCCACATAGGGATTGGCAGGATCAATTATAACCTTGTCGGTCAATGTCCGGTTCAGATCGCGCCCAAGAGCAGGTATCGCGCCATACGGCACGGCAAGCACCACGACTTTGCCGAAAGCAGCAGCCTGAAGGGGCGTGCCGGCAGACGCCAGTGGCCCGAGCGTCTGCGCCAGAGCTTGGGCGTCCGCTATATTACGGGCGGAAAGCATAACACAGTAACCCGCCTGTACCCACAGGGCTGCCAACGTTCTGCCAACCTGCCCGGAACCAATAATACCGATTCTTGGGAGTTCACGCTTCGATTCGGCCATTGCTGCGCTGCCAACGGCAGCCAGTCCGGCAACAGCGGCAAGGAAAGGGCGTCTGCGGAGAGGAAAATTCTTCATGAAGGGTGCCATTCTCGGGACAGAGAACCGCCCTTACCCTGGACGGGGTCGATCGAAGGGAAAGTGAGCGCGTTGATCCGAGCCAGTTGCTCCGCAGATGGCGCGCTCCGCAGAATGTCGAAAGACTGGCTCGGCGGATAAGCCCCGATGACTGTGAAATCGTCTGTGGAGCCCACGTTACAGTGACCAGTTCCTGCCGGGAGCAATACAACATCGCCACCGCGAACTTCGACTTCCCGCCCTTCAGGGCCGCCAAGAATCAATCGGGCAGAACCGTTAGAGAACCCCAGAACCTCATGGCCCAGACTGTGATAGTGATGGAAGGAATAAACCCCGTTCCGCCACCGCGCCGGCCACCCGTTCTGACCGAACAGGTGTTCATAGACATCTTCACGGCCCACGCCGCTCTCGAGCACATTCCGATAGAGAATGACGGGTAGATGCTCGTTGTTGGGCACCCATCCATTGGAGCGGAGCATGAAGGTCTCAACCCGTGCGGAAGACGCAGCGGCCTTCCGGATGCGGCCACTCCCCAGAGTCAGCCCGACCCCCGTCAGCATGGCGTTGAAATCTCGCCTGTCCATGATCACCCCCAGTGGAAATACTGAAGACAGGATAGGGAACGTATCGTTGGTGCAGGAAATCACACACGCTTGAAAAACCGGGTTTTTCTTCATGTAACGGCCTTGTGACACTCAAAGGCAACACATTGCAAAAGAGTGACACACTTTATGGTCGAACGATGCGGATGGCCCGTGCCGCATGACCATGATATGAGAGCCGCATGACCATCCGTACGCGCTTTGCACCCTCCCCTACGGGCCTGCTGCATGTTGGTAATGCCAGGGCTGCTCTGTTCAATTTCCTCTTCGCACGCCATCACGGTGGCGAATTCCTGTTGCGGATTGAGGACACTGACAAGGAACGTTCCACGCAACGTGCGGTGGACGTCATCTTTGACGGCCTTGCCTGGATGGGAATTACGGCCGATGCCGAGCCCGTTTTCCAGTCAGCCCGTCAGGACCGCCATACGGAAGTCGCTCTTGAGCTTCTGGCCAAAGGCGAAGCCTACAAGTGCTATTGCACGCCAGAAGAACTGACGGCCATGCGCGAGAAGGCCATGGCCGAGAAGCGTCCGCCCCGTTACGACGGCACCTGGCGTGACCGTGATCCGTCCGAAGCGCCGGAAGGTGCGCCTTATGTGATTCGCCTGAAGGCACCGCGTGAGGGCGAGACCGTCATCAAGGATCTGGTACAGGGCGAAGTCCGCGTTGCGAACGTGGAAATGGACGACCTGATCATCCTGCGTTCCGACGGTACGCCGACCTACCTGCACGCCGTGGTCTGTGATGACCATGACATGGAGATCACCCATGTCATGCGCGGTGATGACCATCTGACGAACACCTTCCGTCAAGCCATGATCTATCGCGCGATGGGCTGGGATCTGCCGCACTTCGCTCACCTGCCGCTCATTCATGGACCGGATGGCGCCAAGCTGTCCAAGCGTCACGGCGCGCAGTCCGTCGTGGACTTCCGCGAGGAAGGGTATCTGCCGGAAGCCTTGTGCAACTACCTGCTGCGTCTGGGCTGGGGCCATGGTGATGCTGAGGTTCTGTCCCGTGAAGAGCAGATCAAGCTGTTCGATCTGGATGGCGTCGGTCGTTCCCCGTCCCGTATGGATTATGTGAAGCTGGCACATCTCAACGGCGTCTGGATGCGTCAGGCTGACGATGAGCGTCTCACAAACGATGTTCTGGAGCGTCTGCAAGGCCGTGAAGGCGTTGTTGCTGATGACCGCACGCGTGCCCGTGTTTTGGCCATGATGTCCGGCCTCAAGGAACGCGCCAAGACGCTGGTCGAGCTAACGGATAACGCAGCCTTCGCAGGCTTCACACTTCCGCTGACCTTTACGCCCAAGGCTGAGAAGTTGCTGGACGAGAACGGTCGCAAGGTTCTTGAAGGCGTCGGGCATGATCTGGCAGCTCTGCCAGACTTCACGGCTGAAGCTATCGATGGTGCCCTTCGCGCCTATGCAGAGAAAAACGATCTGAAGCTCGGCTCCGTTGCCCAACCGCTACGTGCTGCCATGACCGGATCCACCACATCTCCGGGCATCGACCTGACGCTGGCCGCTCTCGGCCGTGACGAGGTTCTGGCCCGTATTGCGAGTGTGCTCAGTGCCTGAGCGGCCATCCGTCCCCCGGCATCTGCTGGGAATCGAGGGGCTAACAGCGGGGCAAATTGCTCCGTTCCTCGATCTGGCGGAGAGCTATGCACTCCTGAGCCGTTCCCGTTCCGCACCACGTGATGCGTTGCGGGGCCGGACAGTCATCAATCTGTTCTTCGAGGACAGCACCCGAACCCGCACCAGTTTCGAACTGGCAGGCAAACGCCTTGGCGCAGACGTCATAAACATGACGGTCGCGACCAGTTCGGTAAACAAGGGTGAAACACTGCTGGATACGGCATCCACGCTGAATGCCATGCGCTGCGATCTTCTGGTCGTGCGTCATGGCCAGTCCGGTGCACCGGCCCTGCTGTCACAGAAGGTCGAAGCCAGCGTGGTGAATGCTGGCGATGGCACGCATGAACATCCAACTCAGGCTTTATTGGATGCTCTGACCATTCGTCGTCATTTCGGGCGGCTGGAAGGTCTGACCATTGCGATCTGCGGAGATGTGGGTCACAGCCGGGTCGCGCGATCCAATATCCATCTCCTGACCGCAATGGGAAATACGATCCGCCTGGTTGGACCGCCAACGCTTTTACCGTCCGCCATGGCAGAGCTTGGGAACGTCACGCTGTATTCGGACATGGACGAGGCCCTGAAGGGCGCAGACGTCGTCATGTCTCTGCGGCTTCAGAAAGAGCGCATGGGCGCCGGTCTTGTACCCAGTTCGCGCGAATATTTCCGTTTTTTCGGTCTGGATAGCCGTCGTCTGGCACTGGCTAACCCAGGCGCGTTGGTCATGCATCCCGGCCCCATGAACCGTGGCGTCGAGATTGCGTCCGATGTTGCGGATTCAGACCAGAGCGTGATTGCAGAACAGGTGGAAATGGGTGTGGCGGTGCGTATGGCCGTTCTTGATCGCCTGTCACGCGCACGGATGCCCTCATGACGATTACTGTTTTTGAAAATGTCCGTCTGGTCGATCCAGCATATGGCCGAGATGGCATCGGACGCCTGACGGTTGAAGACGGCTGCATCGCCGCTATCGACACCCCCGAGACGCCAGAAGGCGCGCGCGTGATTGATGGTCAGGGTGCAGTTCTGTGCCCTGGGCTTGTGGATATGCGTGTTGCCTTGGGTGAACCAGGCTTCGAATATCGTGAAAGCGTCAAGTCAGGTGCACGGGCTGCCGTAGCGGGTGGAATTACCACCATGGCCGTTCTGCCCAACACGTCTCCGGCAATCGACAATCCGGCTCTGGTGCATCTTCTGAAGGTGCGCGGCGAAGAGACGGGTATGGTCTCCATTCACCCTTATGGCGCGCTGACGCGTGGCTGCGAGGGCGGAGACATGGCGGAGCTGGGTCTGTTGCAGGATGCAGGCGCCGTGGCGTTCACCGATGGCACGCGTGCCATCACAGACGCCAAGCAGATGCGCAATCTGCTGTCCTATTCCCGCTTCCTTGACGCGCTGGTTGTGCAGCATCCAGAAGAGCCTTCACTCGCCAAAGGCGCCTGCGCGACCGCCAGTGCGCTGGCAGTCCGACTAGGTCTGCCGCAGGTTCCTGCCGCTGCTGAGGCGATCATGATTGCCCGCGATCTTCGTTTGGCGGAGATGACTGGAGCGAGACTGCATTTCGCGCACGTCTCTACCGCCGAAGGGCTAGATCTGATCCGGACAGCCAAAACACATGGTATCAAAGTAACATGTGACACAGCGCCCCCTTATTTCGCCATGACGGAAGAAGACATTGGGGACTTCCGTACCTACGCGAAATTCTCCCCACCGCTCCGTGCGGAATCAGACAGAGCAGCGGTTTGTGCGGCCCTTGCTGATGGTACGATTGATGCCGTGGCATCTGATCACGCCCCGGCAGATGCGGACGACAAACGTCTTCCGTTCGCGCAGGCGCGTGCAGGTGGGACAGGTCTTGTCACGCTTCTGGGTGTGACACTGGGCGCAGGGCTGCCTCTGATGGATGCCCTGCGTCTTGTCACCTGTGCTCCCGCCGCTCTTCTGGGCATTTCGGCGGGAACACTGGCAATTGGTCAGGATGCCGATCTCTGCCTGTTCGACCCTGATGCTGTTTGGGAAGTGACGGCTGGCGAACTGCCGGGCCGGGCCCAAAATACGCCGTTTGATGGTCAGAAGCTGACAGGACGGGTCCTGCGGACCTTCCGACGAGGCCGCGAGGTCTTCACGGCTAAGGGCTTGGCATGACGCTGTCACATCCCAACCTGCTGCTTGTCGCCACAATCGCGTATGTTATCGGGAGCATCCCGTTCGGGCTGATTTTAACGGCTCTCGGCGGCGGCGGAGACATTCGCCAGATTGGTTCCGGCAATATCGGCGCCACCAATGTCCTTCGTACCGGTCGCAAGGGCTTGGCCGCCGCCACCCTTCTTCTGGATGCTCTCAAAGGGGCGCTGGCAGTCTTTCTGGCGCTTCGGTTCGGTGGTGGCCCGCCGTCACTCGCCATGGCCGTAGCGGCAGTCTCGGTGGTGGTCGGTCACTGTTTCCCCGTTTGGCTGGGATTCAGGGGCGGCAAGGGCGTTGCCACGGGACTCGGGACAATCTGGGTTTTGTGTTGGCCTGTTGGTGTGGCGTGCTGCGTGGTCTGGCTCGCCGTAGCTCGGATAAGCCGGATTTCGTCGGCTGGAGCGCTTTCAGCATTTCTTGTTGCACCGATTTTGATGGTTGTCGTGTTGGGCCGGGGTGCCAGTTCTCCCATTCCTGTCGCGACTTTTCTCATCGCCCTCCTGATTTGGGTGCGACACTATAGCAATATAGTCCGTCTGCTGACCGGCAACGAACCTCGGGTGAACGCCAAGACAAAATCATCCTGATTTTAAGCAACCGTTAATGAAATTCGGATAGGAGCGAAAACATGACGACGTTTTCTGCTCCACCGTTCCGGTTGTCTGATCAAGAGCGACTCGACGCGATGCGTCTTGCTCGTACGCCGGGCGTGGGTCCGATCAATTTTTCCAGACTACTCTGCCAATATGGCGGCCCGACTGCGGCTCTTTCCGCACTTCCTGAACGGATGCGTCAGGCTGGCCGTTTGGATCTTCCGGTTATTCCATCGGCTAACCAGATGGCCGATGAAGTTGAAACCCTCCGGAAAATGGGCGGAAATGTTTTGATCCGGGGGGACGCCAATTATCCCCTGATGCTGTCCTTCATCAAAGACGCTCCCCCTGTGCTTTTTGTTCAGGGAGATCCAGCTAAACTCTCTCTGCGCTCTGTCGGCATTGTGGGAGCACGCAATGCTTCTGCTGCGGGCATTCGCATGGCCGAAAGCCTCTCTACTGAGCTTGCAGACTCGAAGATCTGTGTTGTTTCAGGTCTGGCTCGTGGGATCGATTCGGCGGCTCATGAGGCAGCCCTTTATCCCGGCCTGACGGCGGCGGCTGTCGCTGGAGGGCTGGATCACGTGTACCCGCCAGAAAATGCGAAGTTACAGGCCAGTATTGCCGAACGCGGGTGCCTGGTAACAGAGGCGCCATTGGGTACCGTTCCCCAGGCACGGCACTTTCCTCGCCGCAATCGGCTGATTGCCGGGATCTCTCTCGGATGCGTTGTTGTGGAAGCCGCACTGCATTCCGGAACGCTGATTACGGCCAATCTGGCGATCTCATACGACAGAGAAGTCTATGCCGTTCCCGGCTCGCCACTCGATCCGCGGTCTCGCGGCGGCAATGAGCTTTTAAGGCGCGGAGCGACGCTCACGGAAAATGTGCAGGATATTCTTTCTTGCCTCCCTTCCGAGCTCCCGGCTCCCCTTTCACCTCCATGGGTAAAGCAGGCGCACCAACCTGGTATTTTGCAAGGCTTTTCAGAACCTTACACAGCATGGAATGTGAGTACGGAGGATCACTGGGAAGACCCCGATCTTGTACTGTCTGAGGTGCTTCCGCTTCTCTCCATGACACCGGTAACAGTTGACGAGGTGATGCGCCGCTGCCAGTTCTCCGTTTCGGCAGTACTGTCGACACTGACTGAGCTTGAGCTTGGGGGTGTCGTGGAGTTCGTGCCCGGCGGGCGCGTGGCGTTACAGCCGAACAGGAAGTGACGCGGAAGACCGGAGTGGCAATGACAGACGTTGTGGTAGTCGAGAGCCCATCAAAGGCCAAGACGATCAACAAGTATCTGGGAAGCGGGTTTACCGTTCTTGCTTCCTTCGGCCATGTGCGGGATCTGCCGCCCAAGGACGGGAGCGTACGCCCGGACGAGAACTTTGCCATGAGCTGGCAGACTGACGACCGGGGCGCCAAACAGATTGCGGCCATTGCCAAGGCTCTAAAGGGAGCAAAGAACCTCTATCTGGCCACTGACCCGGATCGCGAAGGTGAAGCAATCTCGTGGCATGTGCGCAGTGTCCTTGAAGAAAAAAAGCTCCTGAAGGGAATCGACGTTCATCGCGTCACCTTCAACGAAATTACGAAATCTGCCGTCACTGCTGCGATGGCTGGCCCGCGTGAGTTGGATCAGCCTCTGATTGACGCTTATCTGGCCCGTCGTGCGCTGGACTATCTGGTGGGCTTTACGCTGTCGCCAGTGCTTTGGCGTAAGCTGCCCGGCAGCAAGAGTGCCGGCCGCGTGCAGTCCGTGGCGCTCCGCCTCATTTGCGAGCGTGAAGCCGAGATCGAGGTTTTCAAGCCGAAGGAATATTGGACCGTTACTGGCGGGTTCAATACTCCGGCGAAAGCAGCTTTTCAGGCGCGCCTCACCCATCTGCGTGGCGACAAACTCGACCAGTTCGATCTCAATAACGAACAACTGGCCTTTGAGGCTCGTGACATCGTACAGGCCGGTCAGTTCACCGTTCGCTCTGTCGAGCGCAAACGGACGAAACGTAACCCACCACCGCCATTCACGACCTCTACGCTTCAGCAGGAAGCCTCCCGCAAGCTTGGCATGAGCGCGCAGACAACGATGCGCACGGCCCAGCAGCTTTATGAGGGCGTGGATCTTGGTGGTGAGACGATCGGTCTGATCACCTACATGCGAACCGATGGCGTCACGATGGCCAAAGAGGCAATCGGCGCGATTCGCGGGCATATCGGCAAGGCGTTTGGGGACGAGTACGTGCCGGATTATCCGCGCGCCTATTCGACCAAAGCCAAGAATGCGCAGGAAGCGCATGAAGCCGTGCGCCCCACGGATGTATTCCGCACACCTCAACAGGTCGCTCATGCGCTGTCTCCTGAACAGCGGCGGCTGTATGAACTGGTCTGGAAGCGCGCGGTGGCGTCACAGATGCAATCTGCCGAGCTTGATCAGGTTGCAGTCACCCTGGCGGATGCCAGCGGACAAACACTGCTTCGGGCAACGGGTTCGACGATTGCCTTCGATGGCTTCCTGAAGCTTTACATCGAAGGCAAGGACGATTCGAAGGCGGAAGACGACGACGGCAAGCTGCTTCCTGCCATGAAGGAAGGGGACCGCGTCGCGACGACGGCTGTTGACGCTGAGCAGCACTTCACCCAACCGCCGCCGCGCTACTCCGAAGCGTCTCTGGTCAAGAAAATGGAAGAGATCGGCATTGGTCGTCCTTCCACCTATGCCTCTGTTCTGGGCGTTCTGCGGGACCGTAACTACGTTCGACTGGAAGCCAAGCGCTTCCTGCCGGAAGACCGCGGACGACTGGTCACAGCGTTCTTGACGTCCTTTTTCGAGCGTTATGTCGATACCGGCTTCACAGCGTCTCTTGAAGAACAGTTGGATGACATTTCCGGTGGCCGGGCTGACTGGCACGATGTCATGGCAGCCTTTTGGCATGACTTCTCGGCAGCCGTGGATCAGACAAAAGATCTGAAAATCTCAGACGTTATTGACGCTCTGGATGAAGATCTGGGCGATCACTTCTTCCCGCCCAAGGAAGACGGTACTGATCCACGGGTCTGCACATCCTGCGGCACAGGCCGTCTGGGGCTGCGTCTTGGCAAGTTTGGCGCCTTCATCGGCTGCTCCAACTATCCAACCTGCCAGTTCACGCGACGTCTGGTCGCTGATGACGGTGCGGATGAGGGCCTCAAGGACGGTATCAAGGTTCTGGGCCAGCATCCGGACACCAGTGAGGACATCACCATTCGTCGTGGGCCCTATGGACTGTATGTCCAGCAGGGGGAACCCAACCCGGAAGACAAGAAGGCCAAGCCCAAACGTACAACCATCCCCAAGGGGCTGGACGGCAACACCATGACCATGGAGCAGGCTCTGGGACTTCTGTCCCTGCCCCGGCTGGTTGGCATGCATCCGGAAACAGGGGAAAAGATCGAAGCCGGCCTTGGACGGTTTGGGCCCTATGTGAAGATGGGTGCGATCTACGGCACGCTGGACAAAGACGATGACGTCCTGACGGTTGGGCTGAACCGGGCAGTCGACAGCTTGGCGAAGAAGCTCGCCTCCATCCGTAACCTCGGAGCACATCCCAAGGACGGTGAGCCGGTCATGATCCGCAAGGGTCGTTTTGGTCCGTATGCGCAGCATGGCCAGTTGATTGCCAATCTGCCCAAAGATCAGGACATGAATGACATTACGCTCGACGCTGCGGTGGCACTCTTGGCTGAGAAGGGCAAACCTCTGAAGGGGGGCGCCAAGAAGACCACTACGAAGAAGGCTCCAGCCAAAACGGCAAAAAGCAAAAAAACTTCGGATGTGGATGCAACTTCTGGCGAAGAAGCTCCAAAGAAAAAGACGACCCGCGCCACAACAAAAACTTCGACGGCGCGGAAAACAGCCGGATCCGCAACGAAAAAGCGGAAAACGGCAGCAGACTCTTCCTCGGAAGCCTGAAGCGTTACTCTGGAGGGGGTGTGACCTGGTTGCACTCCTTCCAACAATGTCATTGGTGTGTCTTTACCGGGGCTGAAGTTTGTGGCGTGGTCAAAAGATGGATGGGGTAACCACTTCCTTCTTTCCGCCTCTCCTCAAGGACCCCTCTTTGCGCCATGCCGCACGTCCCATGATCCTGTTTCTGTCGCATATTCGCGAGACGGCGTGCCGCCCGGTTCTTATCCTAAGCCTTCTCACACTGGCACTAGGAGGGGGTATCCAGCCTGCTCTTGCCCAGACGCAGGCCACGCCATCAAGCAGCACACCTACAGCCCCTGAAGCCGCTCCGGCCTTTGCTGGTGGAATGACCAGAGACGTTCTTGTCGCCGCCCTTGGGTTTCTGGCGCCGCGCACCCTTGATGCCCATTCCGCAAGGGAATTCTGTATCTGGGGACTGGACGGGCTAACGGCGATCGATCCCACGATTATTGTGACAACGAACCCTGCTGAGGATCGTGACGGTCAGCATATTCCTGAAACCGTGACAATCACGCGGGGGCAGAAGGCTTTCTTCAAGCATCCCCTCCCCGCTGATACCAGCCGAACCGGATGGGCCGATCTTGTAACTGCCGCCATGGACGCTGCCTGGTCCCACTCATCCACGATCCGGGAGGCGGGTGATGATGCCCTGCTTCAAGGGTTCTTTGATGAACTGTTCAACCACATGGACCCGTATTCACGGTATCTGGGACCGACCCCGGCGGTTGCGGACCGAACACGCCGTACCGGCCAAAGCGGCACTGTAGGCCTGACGCTAGGACAAAAAGGTCATTCGATCGTTGTGACGGCTGTCAATGCCAATGGACCGGCCTGGGAAGCTGGGGTGGACATGGGACAGCGTCTGGTCTCGGTGAATGGAAAATCTACGCACGGACAGTCTCCTGATACCGTCCAGAGCTGGCTGGACGGCGATGAGCGCACAGCCGTATCTCTGGCCCTCGCCTCCAAGGGAAAACGTCCGGCGACCTTGAAGCTGATGAGAGCGCAGGTCCCGCCCGAGACTGTTTTTGCATCTACGATGGATGCCTACACACTTCTGAGGATCACTTCCTTTTCGACCCAGACGGCTGAGGAAATCAGCCAGTATCTCGATCAGGTGGTGGAAGATGACACACCTGATGGCTCTGGTGCCACGCAGGCAGCAGGCAAAGCAAAGCGCCCTGCCGGGATCATTATTGATCTGCGCGGGGACCGTGGCGGCGTTCTTCAACAGGCTGTTACGGCTGCCGCCTTGTTCCTCGATCATGGCGTAGCAGTCACGACGCATGGCCGCGATCCTCAGGCCAATCACATCTGGGCCGTTCAAGGCGGCGACATGACAAGTGGAGCACCAATTGTCATTCTCGTGGATGGTCGCACAGCAAGTGCAGCGGAAATTCTTGCCGCAGCCTTGGCCGATCATCGCCGCGCCGTCGTCATTGGCAGCGAGACCTTGGGCAAGGGTCTGGTGCAGGTGATTGGCCAGATGCCCAATGGCGGCGAACTGTTCGTGACATGGAGCCGAAATCAGGCCCCGCTGGGCTGGCCCATTCAAGGTCTGGGCGTCATGCCTCAGGTTTGCACCTCCCGGGGGAGCGATGACCTGCATGCCCAGCTTGACGCTCTGAAAAACGGGAATGCCCCGCAGGCAGGAGCCGTTCAGATGGCTCGGGCAGCACGCTACCCTGTTCCTGTTGCCCGAATTCTGGACATTCGACGGCATTGCCCGGCAGCGATTGGGACAGACGCAGACATGGACACGGCAAGATTCATGCTGTCTTCTGCTTCGGCCTACAAGGCAGCACTTGAAGCTGTCCCTGACGAAAATACCGCACCTCTGCACTAACTTTTCAGGATATGGACGGAACTTTCATGGGTGCACGTTTAAAAACAGGTCTCTGGGTGCGCGCCGTGATGCGACGGATTTCTTCCGACGGCACGTCCGCCATGGTCCTGAAAAAAGGTGATGAGGATGCCGGAGCCGTCCTGATCGTTCTCAGAGACCGCGACGACAATGTTGCCCTCCTCCGTGAAAATGGTTCGGACTGGATTCGGGCAGACGTTGAAGGCGCAGCCGGTCTGGAAGACTATCTGGAACGCCAGCGTCGTTATGATCCGGACCTCTGGGTCATTGAACTGGAAGTTCGGAATGTGGCCACGCCGCTGGAACGAACACTCGGTTCGCGTCGCGCAGATCTGGACGTGATGCACTGAACTGTGGGAGGGAGGACACACTGGGCGACGAACATGCCCATTGTGAAACTTTCGCATCACCCATTAAAGGGTTCGGCGCGTTGCCATCGCCTGTAGTTTCGGCAAGAAGACTTTCAAATTGGGTTGGTTGGAGAGAAATGACATGATGCAGCGATCCGTTTTCAGGACCTGGCTTGCCCGGGCCGGGCTCACTGCAGGCGTTTCGATGCTGGTCATGGGGGCCGCAGAGGCGCAGCCGGTCAGGGGACTGTACGTTTCCGGGTCTGGCGGCGCGAGCTTCAACCAGGATCAGACAGTCCGTCTTTCTCCTGTCTTCCCGAGCGGCCGTGACCATTATCAGGCAGGCGTCACGGGACTCGGCAGCGTTGGCTGGGGCCTCGGAAACGGGTTCCGGGTCGAAGTTGAGGGAAATTACCGCAACAATCGTCTCCAGCAGTTCAAGAGCAGCCTATTCCCGTCGTCTGTTGGTGGTCGCCAGCAGAGCTACGGCGTGATGGCAAATGCCCTGTTCGACATGGATATCGGCCAGTCTTGGGTTTATCCGTATTTCGGCGCAGGCGTAGGCTACGGCTGGCAGTCCATGAACACCTATGTTCATGCGCCCAACGGTGCATTCGACCAGCACGTCACCGGTACGGCAGGAAACTTCGCCTATCAGGGCATCTTCGGTCTGTCCTTCCCTGTTCCCTGGGTGGTTGGTCTCTCTGCCACGACAGAATACCGTTTCTACTCCCTGCTTGGGCCTAACGGTCATCACGCTACGGCGACAGGCGTTTACGGCGGCTGGGATCAGAAGCAGGCTTATGGCTCTTCCACGGGCAACCGCGATACCCGCACGAACTTCAATCACTCGCTGCTCCTAGGCCTGCGTTACGAGTTCAACCCGGCTCCGCCGCCTGCACCACCGGCTCCAGCAGTGATTGCTGCGCCCGCGCCAGCCCCGACACGCACGTATCTGGTCTTCTTTGACTGGGATTCGGCTGCTCTGAGCGAACGTGCAAAGTCTGTGGTGGCTGAAGCTGCCAAGAACTCCACTTCGACCCAGGTCACGCATATTGAAGTCAGCGGATATACGGACACGTCCGCTGCCCAGCCAGGGGCACGCGGTCAGGCTTACAATCTCGGCCTCTCCAACCGTCGCGCCGAAAGTGTGAAGGCTGAGCTGATCCGTGACGGTGTGGCAGCTGGCCTCATTTCCACGCAGGGCTTTGGCGAGGCTCACCCCCTCGTCCCGACAGGCCCGAATGCTCGTGAGCCTCAGAACCGCCGCGTTGAAATCGATTTCAAGTAAGGTTTAGCCTTACATTTTAAACGACCTTGAAAGCCGGCGCCCTTGACTGGGTGCCGGCTTTTTTCATGTCTGATCTGGTAAAAACGATACAAAAAAAGCGGGGATAAACCCCGCCTTTTTCGTCACAAAGCTTCAGAGCTTCAGTGCTTGCGACGTGTCGTCTGACGCGTAGCTGTCTTCTTTTTCGTGGTGGTTGTAGCAGCCTTCGGCGTCGGTGCCGTAACAGCAGGCTTAGCAACAACAACGCCGGTCGCGTCCACAGTGATGTGTACGACGAGGTGTTCGCGCTTCTTGCCACCACCTGGGATCAGCTCCGCCGTGAACGTGTCTGCGCCAGCATAGGCCGTTGCAGGGGTATAGTTCACGTAGGTGTGGCCATCGTAGTTGTAGAGGAAAGCCTTGCCGTGTGACGGCGCAGGATTCACACCGAAGGAGGAATAGCTGCTGCCGAAGGATTTCTGCACGGAGATCGCGCAGAGGCCATCGTCACTGCGAACGGTCATGTCCACGTTCATCGTGCCATCAGCGGCGGTTGTAACCGGCGAGACGTGGCAGACTGCAGAAACCTTCTGGTAGCCGAAGGGGTTCGGCGTCACAGAGCGTTGAACGATCGCCTGCTGTGCGCAGCCGGAAAGAAGCAGGGAAAAGGCAAAGGCCGATCCCAGGGTAATGACGGAACCTCGCAGGCGCACGGTCAACTCCAACGCTCGTGACAGACTTAATGCCGCGCTTCCCGCGACAAGATAGACGTTCGCATGTAGAACAGGACGAGGCGGGGTGAAAGCCTGTCCGTCTCCCTTAAGCGCACTTTCAGGGCTTTTTCTGCGGTCGGCGCGATAAATTACAATTGAGAACGCGAACGCCCATTTTCCGCCACGAAATTATGTTGCAGGTAAAGAGCTTGCCGCACGTTTCTCACATGCGGATTCATCTTTCCGCGGGCCGCAAGCCCGGATTATGCTGTCTGTCTGTTTCCGGCCATCAGTCCCGGCCTTGTGGAGTTTGTCGATGCCTTCGTTTTTCCGTCGTTCCTTCGTCCGTCTGGCTGGTGCTGGCCTGGCGTGCACAACACTGTTCGCCGCTCATGCCACGCCAGCTTTCGCAGCTGAGTGCGGCAACTCCCCGGCTCATGAAGCTTTTGACGTCGCGGGCCTGAAGTCCGAACTGATGGTAACGGCTCTCTCCTGCAAGTCGCAGGATCGCTACAACGCGTTCGTTGCCAAGTTCCGCCCGTCCCTTCTGGACGCGGAAAAGCGCCTCGATGGCTATTTCCGCACCACCTACGGCCGCCGCGCTCAGGCAGCTCACGATGATTACATCACGCAGCTGGCTGATGTGCAGTCCCTTGGCGGCCTGAAGTCCGGCACGGTCTTCTGTGAACAGCGCACAGCCATGTTCGATGAGATCGATGCACTAGAAACAGGATCTGATCTGGCTCACTACGCCGAAGCCAAAGATGTCGCCCAGCCTGCGTCCTATGAGAGCTGTGCAGCACCTGCCACGGTTGACCGTCGCCCGCGCCATGGCACAACCAAAAGCACCACGACGCGTCGCACGCACCGCGCCTGATCTGCTGCCAAAAGTCAGTCGTTCTGTTCCATCCGGAAGCGTTCTCTTGACGTTCCGGACTGGGACGGCGACAACGCAGACATGAGCGATCTGTTCGAGTCAGGCAAAGCAGGAAATACCAAGGCGACTGGCGGCCGCAAAGGCGCCGTCAACACGGATTATGGCGCACAGGATATCGAGGTCCTTGAAGGACTGGAGCCTGTTCGTCGTCGCCCGGGAATGTATATCGGTGGCACGGATGATAACGCCTATCATCACCTTGCCTCCGAAATTCTCGATAACGCCATGGATGAAGCCGTAGCCGGCCATGCCAGTAGCATCGAAATGCGACTGGAAGGCCCGCGGACACTCATGGTGCGCGATAACGGTCGCGGCATTCCAACGGACCCTCATCCCAAATTCCCGGATAAATCCGCGCTGGAAGTGATCTTCACGACGCTTCATGCAGGCGGAAAATTCTCTGGAAAGGCGTATGATACGTCTGGCGGCCTGCATGGCGTCGGCAGTTCGGTCGTCAACGCGCTCTCCGACAAGCTTGAAGTGGAAGTCGCCCGGGACCGGGTACTGTATCGGCAGGATTTCTCTCGTGGTGTGCCGCTTGGCCCGTTAGCCGAAGTCGGCAAGGCTCCCAATCGCCGAGGCACCACGGTCCGATTTTCGCCGGATCCGGAAATCTTCGGGAATCTTCATTTTTCCGCATCCCGCCTATACCGACTCTGCTGCTCCAAGGCCGCTCTGTTCCGTGGCGTCATCATTCAGTGGAAATGTGATCCGGAACTGATCAAGGCTGGCGACGAAACACCAGTTGAAGCCACGATCCAGTTTCCAAACGGTCTGGAAGATGCCCTGACGGCAGAACTCGGTACCAACCCTGATCTGTTGACGCCACTTTGGGCCGGAGAAGCCGAGCTTCCTCTGGCAGCCGATGGCCGGACAGGTGGCAAGGTAGAGTGGGCTGTCGCGTTTCTGGAAGCTGGCACATCCACACTCACCTCCTACTGCAACACGATTCCCACGCCGCAGGGCGGCACGCATGAAGCGGGCTTCCGGGCTGCTCTGGTCAAGGGTTTCCGTTCCTGGGGGGACCAGCGCAAGGTCAAACGCGCAGCAGCGATTACGGCTGAAGATGTTCTTGGCGCCGTTGCGGCCAAGCTTTCTGTCTTTATTCGTGACCCGCAGTTTCAGGGCCAGACCAAGGACAAACTGACCAATCAGGAAGCCTCGCGTCTTGTAGAAGGCGCCCTGCGTGACCGAATCGACCATTGGCTCGGCGGAAACCCGCAGCAGGCCGATAATCTTCTGGCATTCATGGTGGAGCGCGCTGAAGAGCGTTTGCGCCGTCGTGAAGTCAAGGAAACAGCGCGGAAAAGTGCGACGCGCAAACTGCGTCTTCCCGGCAAGCTGACAGACTGCACCCGCGAGAACGCCTCCGAGACCGAACTGTTTCTGGTCGAGGGCGAATCGGCCGGTGGCTCTGCGCGCCAGGCGCGTGACCGGGAAACGCAGGCTGTTCTACCACTGCGCGGCAAGATCCTTAACGTCGCCTCCGCCACCGCCGACAAACTACGCGGGAATCAGGAACTTCGTGACCTGACGGAAGCTCTTGGCTGCGGTCTGGGGGCGTCTTTCGACATCAGCCGACTTCGCTACGGCCGCGTCATCATCATGACAGACGCTGACGTCGACGGTGCGCATATCGCCTCCCTTCTGATGACGTTCTTCTATCGCGAAATGCCCGAACTGATCCGTCATGGGCATTTGCATCTTGCTCAGCCGCCGCTGTATCGCCTGACGCATGGGGCAAAGACGGTCTATGCCATGAACGATCAGGACCGTGACAAGCGCATCAAGGCGGACTTCAAGTCCAATGCGAAGGTCGAAGTGTCCCGATTCAAGGGTCTGGGCGAGATGCCTGTGAAGGACCTCAAGCAGACGACGATGGACCCTGCACGCCGGACGCTTCTGCGGGTTGTTGCTCTTCCTGAGGATCGCGCGCTGACAAGCGAACGCGTGGAAAGCCTCATGGGGCGCAAGCCGGAACTCCGATTCCGCTTCATTCAGGAGCACGCCCGTTCCGTCGAAGATCTTGACGTCTGAACGTGACCACTGGTGTGCAGCCTGTTGAAAAATACGGACAACTTAAGGCGGTAGGGCTACTGATCGGGGGGATATCCTCCTTCCAGATCGGCGCCACTCTGGCTAAGGGGCTTTTCCCGCTCTTTGGTCCAACCGGGATGGTGGGGCTGCGTGTCTGCATGGCCGCACTCATTCTGCTGGCCATCTGGCGCCCGACTCGCATGACTCTGACACCAGCAGCCCTGAAGCTGCTGCTGCCTTATGGCGCGTCTGTCGCGGTCATGAACTTCTGCTTTTATGTGGCGCTGGTTCGCCTGCCACTGGGAATCGTGGTTGCACTTGAATTCACAGGCCCGCTGACGCTCGCACTTGCTGGATCACGTCGCTGGCTAGACCTGTGCTGGGTCCTCTTTGTGATTTCCGGGCTGTATCTGCTGCTGCGTCCCGAGACAGCAGCCGTCGCCGGATCTGCCCATGCTCTGGATATATTCGGAGTCTGTGCAGCACTCCTGAGTGGCTGCGGGTGGATCGTGTACATCCTCACAGGCACACGCATGGGGAAGATACTGGATGCGGGACAAGCGACAACGCTGGGTATGGCCACGGCGGGGATTTTTCTTCTCCCCTGCCTGATTCCCACAATTCCCACCGTCATCACGCATCCGTGGCAGGGTGGAGCGGCTCTCAGCGTGGCCGTTCTTTCCTCGGCCGTGCCTTATATTCTTGACATGATGGCCATGCGTCGACTTCGGCCGAAAGACCTTGGAATTCTGCTGAGCATGGAACCCATGCTCGGCGCCGTTTCAGGCTGGATCTTTCTGGGCGAAGCGCTGTCGATCACACGATGGGCAGGCGTTCTGTGCATCGTTGTTGCGTCTCTCGGCAACGTTCTCACAGCCCGGAAAGCCACTCTGCACTAACCATCCGGGCAAAGGATAATCAGACGCTTTCAGCAACCCAGTTCCGGCGTTTGGTGGCTTTGCCAATACCCGGATTGAAGCAATTGCATGGGTCCAGACTGCGATAGTGTTCGATCATCTCTTCCGGCGCATCGTAAAGATGACCAACGTTATGCTCGGCAGGATAACGGGCGCCCCGGGCTTCCAAACCTGGCAGCATGGAGTGCTCCACGGCCATAGCGTTGTAGCCCTTTTTCACCACGTAATCCTGATGCATCACGTGGCAGAAGAAGTGGCCGTAGTAGAGTTTGACGATCAGCTTATCTTCAATCTCTTTCGGCAGGGTTTCAAACCACTCCCGGTCATTGCGACGTAGCGCCACATCGAGAGCAACAATGTCTTCTGCCGTCTTTGAATGAACGGCACGGTAACGGATGGCCGCTCCGGCTGCGGCAAAGCGATGAAGGAAGGCCAGCTTGCCTTCTTCCGGGGTGCAGGCAAAGAAATCGCCAGACGTTTTTGAGTGCCAGTCTTCAAGATACGCTTTGACGGGCGCTGCGAGCTCCGCCGATACCTTGAGCATGAGATGATGCTCGAAACGATCCCGGAAATCACACATGCGTGCCGGGAGCTGCTTGGGAATGATCTTGCTGAACGCCTGAAGCAACAGGTCACTCAGGTGGCCTGAAATGCCGGGGATGCGCTGTACGGCAATATCGAACCGGGATTTCAGACCGAAGAACGTGGGCAGGAACCGTGTGCCCATGTAGCGAATGATGGCCGTCGTGTCCTTGCCATACACCTCGGCAATATTGAACGCATCGCGATGGATATATTCTCCGGCGATTGGCAACTCATCGAAGCTTGTGAGGATATGACGACGCAGGTCTTCCAGATCCTGCGTGCTGTTGGTCCCGATGTAGAATACTGCTGGATTCTTATTGGCCTTGAAGGTGTCGAGGCGAACGGCGAACACAATCAGCTTCCCCGCGCATCCAGCGGCTTCATGCCAGCGGTTGGGGTCCGCATTAAAGCGGGCAGGCGTTTCAGCATCCACGTCCCGCACATGCTGGGCATAACCCGCGTCATGGCCGCGCCCTGCGTTCCAGTCGATAGCGCTATCCGGAAGTTGCCCCGCCTGGACGGCAGAAAGAATCTGCTCCGGATCACCTGCAAGGCGGATCCCCAGATGGTTGACGAGATGCAGTTTCCCATCTGCCCCCATCTGACCGAACAGGGCCATTTCCGTGAAAGCAGGCCCGCGCTGCACCAGAGCGCCGCCGGAATTGTTACTCACACCCCCCAGAACGGAGGCACCAATACAGGATGAGCCAATAACCGAGTGGGGCTCGCGGCCAATCTTGGCGAGCTTTTCTTCCAGATCATGCAGGGTCGAGCCAGGAAGACAAACAACCTGCCGCCCCTCACCGATCAGGTGGATGCCATCCAACCGGTTCGTGCTGATGATGACGATCTCGCGGTCATAATCGTTGCCGTCCGGTGTAGAGCCACCGGTCAGGCCGGTGTTAGCGGCCTGCATGATGATGATCTTGCCACTTTCAGCACAGAGCTTGGCAGCTTTCCACAGTTCAACAAGGTTTCCTGGCTGTAGAACGGCCAGCACATCGCCGAGCCCAAACCGGTATCCTTTACGGAAGCGATAAGTCGCGTTGGGCTTGGTCAGAACATGACGGCGGCCGACGACCGAACGAAGGGTATCAAGGAAAACTGTGTTCCCGCTGGAGCTGGCCGGCATGTCTGTATTCTTCCTTCAACGTTTCTGGCGTTGCTACCGTCAAAGCGCAGCCAGCGGACTCCATGGTTCCAAAATTTACGCCTGTTCAGCGACAGGCTTACAGACACACCCGCAAGAGCGCGCCGTCCATGCCTCAGATCAAGCAATGGGATCACAATTGGGCGACTATTTAATACGCCCGAAAAGACGCTCGATCTCGCTACGCGTCAGTTTTAACCAGGTTGGACGGCCGTGCGAACAGGTATTGGCGCGCGGAGTACGCTCCATTTCCCGCAAAAGGGCATCCATTTCTTCCGGTTTCAGGCGTCGGCCCGCGCGAATGCTTCCATGACAGGCCATCCGGGCCAGAATGGCATCCAGACGATTGGAAAAACTATCCGTATTGCCAGCATCAAGATCCGGATCATTGGCGAGTTCGTCCGCCACATCCCGCAGAAGGCCCTGAACGTCCTTTATGCCGAGAAGGGCGGGGACTGATCGGAGCAGCACGCTCCCTGCACCAAAGGATTCGAGGTCTATCCCCAGCCTGGACAGATCTTCAGACCGTGCCAGCAGAGCCTCAGCGTCCCGTCGGGGAAGGTCCACGACTTCAGGCAGAAGAAGAGCCTGAGAGCGTAGAGTCCCGCTGGCATATTGCTCTCTCAGACGCTCATGGGTCAGACGCTCATGAGCCGCATGCTGATCCACGAGAACCAGATCCCCATCAGGGGCAACGGCAATAATATATGTGTCAAAGACCTGAGCCACCGAAGCGCCAAGCGGAAAAGAGGCGTCAAGATGCTCTGGGACAGGTTGGGGCGCACGCGCAGCCGGCGCAAAACCGGCCTCCTGCTCAGCAAAACCCGATCGATCGGGAGCGAATGGCGCTGCCTTTGGCACACTTAAGGGCAACGATGCTGCTGGCTCTGTGCGGAACTCCTTGAAAGAAGGCAGTTCAACAGGAACGTCTGGCCGCGACGGGTAGGAAATTGAGGGACGCGCTGGACGTGACCCGAAGCTGGCGTGGATTCCGCCTCCGCCACTGGACCCATGGCCGAGTGCCCGACCCAAACCGCCAATGACGAGTGCCCGGACTTCAGCTTCATCGGCAAAGCGCAGTTCCGTCTTGGCAGGATGTACGTTCACATCCAGTCGCTCCAGAGGCACGTTGAGATGAAGAGCCATCACCGGAAAACGTCCACGTTCAATGACGGGACGATACGCCACACGAATGGCTGTCCGCAGCATGGGATCTGTAACCGGGCGGTGATTGACCATGATGAACTGGCCCGAACCGGTAGCCTTTGTTTTGGCAGGGCCACATGCAAAGCCGGACAGGCGTATATGGCCGCGCTGTTCATCAAGCGGGATCAGCGTGTCGGGTGTTGTCTCCAGAACCGTTGCCGTCCGGGCGATGGGGCTCTGTTCGGGCAGGTCAAACAGGACCTTGTCGTCCAGTGTGAAGCGCATGGCGCAATGCGGCGCGCTCAGAGCCAGCCGCCGCATGACCGATTCGGCATGGCTGTTTTCCACACGCGGGCTTTTAAGAAATTTGCGTCGCGCAGGAGTGGCGAAGAACAGATCCGTAACCACAATCCGTGTGCCCACCGGACCGGAGGAGGGGTGCGGCGGCGTAATGACGCCTCCATCGACACGAATGCACCAGGCCGTGTCAGATTCGGCTGTTCGGGATGTAATGGAAAGGCGTGCGCTTGCCCCAATGGATGGCAGGGCTTCCCCACGGAAACCAAGCGTGCGGATCTGAACGAGACGTTCGTCCTGCAATTTGGATGTGCAATGGCGCTGGACAGCCATGTCCAGTTCTTCCGGCGTCATGCCGCAACCATTGTCCGTGACATCAATACGATCTGTGCCGCCAGCGCGAAGGGCGACCACAAGGCGTGTGGCGCCAGCATCAATCGCGTTCTCGACAAGCTCTTTCAGAGCCGCAGCCGGGCGCTCAATCACCTCACCCGCCGCAATCAGATCAACAACATGACCTGAAAGCCGACGGATGACCGGGCGTGCAAGGGAAGTTTTCTCAGACAGGATGGTGACTCACAATCCTGAAGGCAGGGAGAGTGCTGTTTACAGCACGCCCAGAAAGTGACCGCTCTTTTTCTTGACGGTCGGGGTCGCGCCTGTTGCAGGGTTACGCCCCAGAGCAGAGTTCTCACGAATACGGCGATTTTCAGCGTCCCCGTCGACTACGGAGCCAGCCTGGCCGCCCTTCCAGAACATCAGGTTGTCAACAAAGCCCGCATCGGCAGCACCGAGCTCGGCATTGTTGGGAGCACCCGAAGCCTTGTCCACCTGGCCAACCAGCGCGGACTGGCCGCTGCTGTTTTCGCCGTTGAACGGGTGAAGGGCTGCATCCGGAGACAGCGTTTCAAGAGCCTGCATCCGCGGGCTCTCGTCCGGACGGTGCGCATCGGCAGCACCAGGAAGCTGCATCTTCTCTGTAGGCGGCATGGACAGCGGAGCACGCGTCGTGACGGTGTATTCGTCTGGCATGTAGCGTTCCATGCCGAAGGCCCGCTCCAGATCGCTGCCTGAGCAACCAGACAGCATCAGGCCGAATGAAGCAATTGCACCCATCTGTACGCTGAGACGGGCAACTGGAAGACGGTTACGGCGCATTGAGGGACCCTGGGACGCGATCATGATGGGATAGTCCTACAGTCCACGCAGCGTGGGGGCAAGCTCCCCTTGCTCACTACGGCTGGCTGTTACGTTCAGCAAGAAGAGAGTCGATCAGCCAGACGGCCACTCCGCACACAATACCGGCATCGGCAATGTTGAAGACATACCATGACCAGCCGAAGGCATGAGCATGGAGAAAATCTACAACAGCGCCGTACCGCAGGCGGTCAATGACGTTACCGATGGCGCCGCCTGCGATGGCCCCGCAGGCGCCGGCAACCAGGGTTCGGCGCGTCTTTGTCATGGTCCAGACCAGCAGGCAGACAGCCAGCAGCGAGACCGTGCAGAAGACCAGAGGCCCTTTGCTACCCAGACCACCAAACATTCCAAACGTCACGGCATGGTTCCAGACCATGGTGAAGTTCAGGAATGGGAGGATCTGAACGGACCCTTTCTCCGGCAGATTATAACCGTAGAGAATCCAGTCCTTGCTGGCCTGATCCAGAACGAGGACCAGAACCAGCAGGGCGAGCCCGAGAACCAGCCGCCCCATACGGCTCATACCTTCCTGCCAGAGGGACATCAGGCACTCACCACACTGACGCAGCGACGGCACAGGGCCGGATGCTCGGCATTTTCACCCACATCCGGAAGCACCTTCCAGCAACGGGCACATTTGTGGCCCGGCGCACGCTCGACTTCTGGGCCACCGTGAACTGTTTCGCCCGGAAGAAGCTCAATCTCCGCGTGGGACGTGATGAGCAGCTCTGCCCAGTCAATTCCGGTAAGAGACGCTGCCTCTTCCTGTGAGATCGGAAGCGTCACACTGGCTTCCAGAGAGGCGCCGATGACGCCATCACGGCGGGCTGTTTCCAGTTCGGTCGTGACAAGGCGGCGGTAGGCGCGGATCTCGTCCCAGTTGGCGCCTAGTTCCGGGTTGTTCCACTCGGCATCAGGCTCAAAGAACTGCTCCAGATGGATGCTGCTCTCTTCACCGAAACGGGCGCTCCAGGCTTCTTCTGCGGTGAAGACCAGAACGGGTGCCAGCCAGGTGCAGAGCGCACGGTGCAGGGCATCCAGAACCGTGCGGGAGGCGCGGCGCGTCAGATCAGAAGGAGCGTCGCAGTAGATCGCGTCCTTACGGATGTCGAAATAGAAGGCGGACAGATCCGTCGTGCAGAAACCATGCAGGGCCGGATAGACACCCACCCACTGGTGCGTCTCGACGGCCGTGCTGATCAGGCCGCGCAGTTCCGAGAGGCGGTGCAGGATATACTGCTCCAGCGGCGGCATTTCAGCGTAGGGGACAGCCTCTTCTTCCGTGAAGCCGTCCAGCGCGCCCAGCAGCCAGCGCAGAGTGTTGCGCAGGCGACGGTAAAGTTCGCCCTGCTGCTTCAGGATCTCGTTGCCGATGCGCAGATCTTCATTCGTGTCGGAGTTTAGCACCCACAGGCGCAGAATGTCGGCACCCAGTGAGTCCGTGACGTCTGCCGGGGCAATGACGTTCCCGAGCGACTTGGACATCTTGCGACCCTGCTCGTCCAGCACGAAGCCGTTCGTCACAAGAGCTTTGTAGGGGGCGACGCCGCGTGTGCCAACGCTTTCCAGCAGGGACGACTGGAACCAGCCGCGATGCTGATCAGAGCCTTCCAGATAGACGTCTGCCGGGAAGTTCAGGCCTTCCTGCCCCAGAACGAACTGATGCGTGGAGCCGGATTCAAACCACACGTCCACAATATCGAAGACCTGTTCGTAGTCCGCCGGGTCACGGTTGGGACCAAGGAAAACAGCCGGGTCTGTGTCGTACCAGACGTCCGCACCCTTTTCGTGGAAAGCCTTGACGATCCGGTCCATGACGTCTGCATCACGCAGAACTTCACCGCTTCGCTTCTCAACGAAGACGGCAATCGGCACGCCCCAGGCGCGCTGACGGGAGATGCACCAGTCAGGACGCTGCTCGACCATGGACGTCAGGCGGCGACGGGCAGCCTCAGGCACGAAGGTGACAGGATCAAGCGCCTTGAGAGCCTTCTCACGCAGCTTCGTTTCCCCATCCATCGCAATAAACCACTGGGGGGTGGCGCGGAAGATGATCGGCGCTTTCGAGCGCCAGGAATGCGGATACGAATGACGGATCTTGCTGCGGGCCATAAGGCCAGTCGCAGGTGCGTCATCATGTTCACCGGCCTGGCGGGCTTCCGTCAGCAGATCGCAGACCGGGTCAGCCGCTTTGAAAACATGGATACCTTCGAGATGCGGAACCCATGAAGCGTAGCGACCGTCATCCTGCACCAGTTCCGGCACTTCAATGCCGAACTGGCGGCAGACGATAAAGTCATCCTGACCATGAGACGGCGCCATGTGAACAAGGCCCGTACCAGCATCTGTCGTGACGAAATCGCCCGGAAGCATCGGCACGTCATATTCGTAACCACGACCACGTAGCGGATGAGCGGCAATAGCACCTTCCAGCGCGCTGCCGGGCAGCGTGTAAAGAATGTGATGCGCACTGATACCGGTTTCAGCGCAGAAGGCCTCAACACGGTCTTCCGCGATCAGCAGGCGCGCGCCCTGCGGGACAACGCTGGCTTCCGTGATCTCATCAGCACGCAGAACCACGTAGGTGATGTCCGGACCATAAGCGAGCGCGCGGTTGGCTGGAATGGTCCACGGCGTTGTGGTCCAGATAACGGCTGAGACGCCATCGAGAGCGTCACCCGGCGTCGGGTCTTTGATGATTGGGAAGGCGACGAAGATCGTGGTGGAATCAACGTCGTGGTATTCGATCTCGGCTTCGGCCAGAGCGGTCTTCTCGACGGGGCTCCACATAACAGGGCGGAGGCCCCGATACAAACCGCCATTCAGCAGGAACTTGCCGATTTCTCCAACGATTTTGGCTTCAGAGCTATAGTCCATCGTGACGTAACGATTGGCCCACTCGGCCTGAACACCGATGCGTTTGAAGTCTTCCGCCTGCTTGCTCACCCACTCGGCGGCATATTGGCGACACTCTGCACGGAACTGGAGCAGGGGAACCTGATCCTTGTCCTTGCCAGCCTTGCGATACTGTTCCTCGATCCGCCATTCGATCGGCAGACCATGACAGTCCCAGCCCGGCTGATAGCGGACTTCGAAACCGGACATGCGATGCGCACGGTTGATGACGTCTTTCATCACCTTGTTTAGCGCATGACCAATGTGAATGTGCCCGTTGGCATACGGAGGGCCGTCGTGCAGCGTGAAGACCGGGCGTCCCTTCCCTTCCTCACGAATTTTCCTATCCAGATCCATGGCCGCCCAGCGGGCAAGCGTCTCGGGCTCACGCTTCGGCAGGCCACCCCGCATGGGGAAGCCGGTGCGCGGCAGGAACACAGTATCGCGGTAGCGGTCCTGCTGTTCTTTGAAGGTCGTATCGGACTTGTCGGACATGGGACGGGCCAACTTTGGTCATTCACACAAAATAAGGGGGACCATATGGAGATTGGGCGGGGATGTGGTCAAGTCTTCTGAGGGTAAACCGCGTCATGTTCTGCCAAAAACGCTGTTATTCAGGCCTTCAAGACAATTGAATGACAGGTCTGGTCATGGATTGTTTCAGGGGCAGAAGCATGATCTGTTTTGGCAGAAGATCTGTACGGGGGCATTTTCATGAAGACATTCTGGCTGGCTGCGATCCTGGCGATTGCTCCTTCTCTCGCGGTAGCACAGGCCCCTCGTTGTCCGACGTCGGCAACTGTTCCGTCCAAATCTGATCTGCCTCATCTTCTGATGACATCCCAGGACCGCGGTTTTCTGTGGAAAGCCACGAAAGATGGTCATACGTCTTGGCTGTACGGCACTGTTCATGCCTCTCGCGAAGAATGGTTGATGCCTGGGCCGCTCATACGGTCCGCCATCCTGCAAAGCCAGGCTGTTGCGCTTGAACTAAATCTGCAGGATCCCCAGACACTGGCAGCCCTTCGCAAACCCGAAGAACCAGCCAACCGTGAAAAGCTGATTGCTTCCGGGCGGAAGAAAAAACTCGATGCCCTGGCAGATGAACTCTGTATTCCCACGGCAGGCTTTGCCACCACAGCCATCGGCCTTGAAGCGGCCGGGCTGAGCGCGTCAGCTGCGCGTGCAGATGGATATTATCCCGATTATGCCGTCGACTTTGTCCTTCAAGGAATGGCGGGCAGCTTGAAAAAGGAAGTTATCGCTCTCGAAGATGTTCAGACACAGCGTAACCTCCTGATCTCCCCCAAGCTGCCCGAAGAAAACGCCTTCATTGATGAAACCATCAAGCAGATTTCCTCGGGGGAAGCGCGGAAGGATGAAGATCAGTTGATTGCGATGTGGGGGCGCAGCGACCTGACGCGACTGAACCAGTACAAACAGTGGTGCAAATGCGAGCGGACACCAGAGGAGAAACGCCAGACGCTCCACATGATTGATGAGCGAAATGCAGCGATGGCCCAAAAAATCCTGAGCCTTCATGATTCTGGAAAGTCCCTGTTCGTGGCAGTTGGGTCTTTACACATGGCGGGCCCACAAGGGCTTCCTGCGCTCCTGAAAAAGGACGGTTTTGACATTCAGCAGATCGTGCCCGCGCCTTCGGCAAAAACGTCGCTTTAAACAGCGGGCGCTTTGCCTGAACGACGTGGGCAGCTACAGTCCCGCGGCAGTATTTTCTGCGTTCGGACAGGGCGGATGGTGACCCCGGCATGAAGCGCGTTTTCAGGAAAATCTTTTCCCGCCCACCCGAACGTGAGGCAGCTCCTCCGCTGCCGTCTCATATCGAGATCATCCGTGAGAAAGCCCTGAAAGGGCACCATCTGGAAATCGTCCAGTGGGGGCAGATCCTGCTGGAGAGCATTTATGTTCCCAAGGACCCTGTCGGGGCACTGGAATGGTTTACCATTGCCGCAAAGGCTGGGTTCGGGCCGGGGCACAATATGCGGGGCCGGTGCTTCCAATTCGGCTGGGGATGCGAACAAGACCTTCAGGAAGCCGCCCGGTGTTATGCAACAGCAGCTGACGCTGGAGACGAATGGGGCCGCTATAATCTGGGTATTTTGACCATGCGAGGCATAGGGCAGCCCCAGGATCTGCCAAAGGCGCTCAATCTGTTTCGAACAGCGGCACACAACGGCCATGCAAAATCCATGAACCTGTATGCGCGCTTTCTGGAGGAAGGCTGGGTTGTGCCCCAAGACCGCGCGGCAGCCTTGGACTGGTATCGGAAGTCAGCAGAAGGCGGAGATTACCGGGGGCAGCACAACTATGCGACGGCTCTGGTGGATGCTGGCCAGATTGACGAAGCGCTGGGCTGGTGGCGCAAAGCTGTTGTGGATGCCACGTCTGACATTCTTCTGGCGATGAACAAGAAGCTGGCTCTTCTGGGAAACAAAAGAGACCCAGCTCTGGAAACACGGGTTCAGGACCGTCTGAAAGAAATGGGCGTACCGCCCTCCACCGAGGACGCAAAAATCAGGCCGGAACAATCCGGCCTGACAGAGGCTCAATAATTGGCCGAAATGTTGGCCAGGAACGAGCGACCAACCGCAGGTGTTGCGCGGTCAGAGAACAGATTGCTGTAGTTCAGGCGGTTATCGAGGTTGTAGCCATTCATGGCGATCCGCCAGTGCTTGCCGAAATTATGGGAAATCACGGCATCCCACTCCATGGTGGCAGGAACACGCGCCGTATTGGCAGCATTGAGCCAAACCCCGTCGCGCCATGTCAGTCCACCACCAAACGTCAGGTTCCAGGGACGATTGGGAGCGATGGTGTAGGTGGACCAGATGGTTGCCGAATTTTTCGGCGCATACTGAATACGCTTGCCAACATCCGCCGCCGTCAGGGAGCTGACTGTGGTTGCGTCGTAGTAAGCGTAGGTGCCGATCATGGTCCAGTTCTTCAGGATCTCACCGGACACACTGAGTTCGACGCCCTGATTGCGCTGCCTGTCGCTGGATGACGTGACATCACCGGTAGACGCATCGGTCTGCATGGCGTTGCCCTTCTCCAGCCTGAAAACAGACGCCGTGAAGCCCATGCGACCGTGGAAGGCGTTATATTTGGCACCGAGTTCGTACAGGCTGCTGCGTTCCGGGCTGAATCCTTCCGTTGAGGATTTCAGAGGCTCGGTTCCACTGGTCACATACAGGCCAAGCGGCGTCGTGGACTGGGCCCAGTTGAAATAGACCATCAGATTGCTGTTTGGCGTGTACATGAGGCTGACACTGGGATTGAACGTATCCTGTGTCTGCCCATAAGAGACGCCTGCCCCGGCCTCCCCACCGTTCGCCGCGTAGTGACTGTCCCAGTGATCCCAGCGAAAGCCACCGCGGACCGAGAACCATGACGTCAGCCAGAACTGTTCGGAGAAAAACGCCCCAACATCAGTCGCATCGCCTGTCTTGTAACGCGGCTGGCCGACCCCGGACACATTGACCAGGTCGTAGCTGTATTGACCAGCAGACCCCAGCAGCAGACCCGGCTGCGTTGCAGAAGGATTGAGAAGGCTTGTGGTATCGGCCTTTGTACCGTTCTGGCCGTTGAAGTTGTACGCGTAGTTTGTGCGGCGGTCATAAACGTGTTCGATATCCACACCTGCAATAATCTGGTGACGGATGCTGCCGGTCGAAAATTTCGCAACGCCGGAGAACACGTCCTGCACCGACCAGTCATTCTGCTGATAAGGCTCTGGACCACCCAGATGGCCACGTCTGTCAACAACCGCAGCAGACGGATTGGTGAAGAAATCCGTCGCGCAGGTTGTGTCACAGCCGGGCTGGGAGGCTGAGAAATAACGGCTGTATTTGCCGCCGCGAAGGTCGTTATAGAACGTGATGTTCTTGTTCAGGTCGAACTTCAGTCGGGCCGTCAGCATATCCACACTGGAGGCGTCCTGATCATAGGTCGTGCCATACCAGTTGTTGCGGTTGAGCCCGTATTCCGTGATGGGGACAGCAACCTTTGTTCCCGGCTTGGTAATGACAGGCACACCATAATCCGGAACGTTGTTGCTGGTCTGATGCAGATATTCGAGGGTGAGCGTTGTACGCTTGCCCAGGCCAAAGGCGATGGATGGCGCGATACCCCAGCGGTGCGAATAGACGTCATTCCGACCAACCGTGTTGTTCTCGTTCCCCATACCCGTGATGCGGATGGCCGTTGATTCACCGATCTGCTTGTTGAAATCGAGGGTGCCGCGATAGTAGTCAGCGGAGCCGCCTGAGAAACTGCCGCTGTAGCTGTCCCCGAGGTGGGCAACCTTCGTGGTAATGTTGATCGCTCCGCCCGTCGTCCCGTTCCCGAAGACTTCCGACGATGGTCCTTTGATGACCGTGATGTGGTCGTAATCAAAGCTGTCCCGGGTATAGACGCCGAAGTCACGCAGGCCATTTTCGTAAATGTCGTTACTGGCCGAGAAGCCGCGGATCAGAAACTGATCTCCCGCCATTCCCCCCTCGCCCTCTCCAACAGACGCGGTGACACCCGGAACATTGCGCAAAGCCTCATCAAGGGATTTGACGTTCTGCTGCTCCATCAGAACTTTCGGCACAACGTTGATGGTCTGCGGCGTGTGCAGAACATCATCCGGGAGGCGGCTGATCCCCATAGGCGTCTGCAGAATGTTCATCGGCGAACCGACGACATGCAGATGCTCGGCCTCTGCGGCGCTAGCCTCCACACTACTGGCCTGCTGAACATCAGAATGAGGCGTTAGAGCCGTAGTTTTCGGTGTTTCCTTGGGAACAGATGTTGCGTTGCGCCGCCCTTGTGAATGGCGCGTTTTGTGATGGTGCGAGGTGGATTGGGCATGGGCGGCCGTGCCCACCAATGTCAGACCAGCGGCAAGAGAAAGTGGCCCAAGGGGCCGGATGGAATGTTTCGGGTGCATCGCATCACGATCCTGCAAAAGGATAAAAGCGATTGCTCTTAAAGCGACAATGAGAATGATTCTCAATATAGGAAAGCGGGAATTTTACATCTTTCGTCATAAATTAGACATTAAGTGATATAATTAACACAGAGGCCGCTCTGCGGATGTGGGCATAAAAAAGCAGGCTGTTCCGCACGGAACAGCCTGCTGGAAGGCCCCTCAAAAATGACGGCGGGTTTTAAATCCCTAGAAGACCGCGCGCCTGTTCGGCGTCCTGAGCAATCTGGGCCTTGAGCTCCTCGAGCCCTGAGAAGCGCTTTTCATCTCGCAGCAGAGCAATCAGAGCGACACTCAGGGTCTTCCCGTAAAGGTCTTCCGAAAAATCAAAGAGATGGACCTCAAGACGGCTTTCCTGCCCGTCGTTGATCGTCGGGCGTCGGCCAATATTTGCCACTCCGGGGATGACACGCCCATCTGGTAGCGTCACCTGAACGGCATAAACTCCGCGTGCGGGTTCGAGATGCTGACGGAGGGGAATGTTCGCTGTGGGAAAGCCCAGAAGGCGCCCCCGCTGATCTCCGTGGATGACAGGCCCGACGATCGACCATGGTCGGCCCAGTTCCAGAGCTGCCCGTTCAGGATATCCTTCCTGAAGGAGACGGCGAATGCGGCTGGATGAGATAGGGCCTCCCTCATCCACTAACTGCGGCACGATCGTCAGCCCGACACCCTTTGGCATCAGAAGTGCTTCCAGATCGTCAGTGTTTCCGGTTCTGCGGTGACCGAAGGCAAAATCTGCGCCACAGGCGACATGACGAACACCAAGAGACCGCAGAAGAACATCCTGAACGAAGGATTCAGCGCTTAACCGTGAAAACTCTTCGTCGAAAGGAATCTGGAAAACGTGCGACACACCATGCTCTTCGAGAGCCTTGGCGCGAACATCCGGGAGCATGAGCCGACACGGCGGGTCCTGAGGGCGAAACAGCTCTCTGGGATGCGGATCGAACGTCACGACGGACAGCGGATGGTCTGGACGTGCGGCACGGAGGCTATTCAGAAGGTGCACATGCCCGCGATGAACGCCGTCAAAATTCCCTAGAGCGGCAACTGTACCAAGGGCGTCCTTCGGGATATCCCGCCAATCAGTGTGCAGGGTCATGCGGGGAGACTGAACTTCTGGGTAACGTCATTCAGATCTGTCGCGTGCGGTACGTCTTTATGCGGCACTGTCTGATCCTGTGGCCGCACGAGCTGACAGACCTTAAGGCCAGCTTCCAACGCAGCATCCAGTTCTGCTCCGATGTCAGAAAGGAAGAGAATATCTTCCGGATTCAGGCCGCAGACTGCCGCAATTTTTGTGTATGACGCTGCGTCTTTCTTCCCACCTGTGGAAAGGTCGAAAAAGCCGTCGAACAGGGACGTCAGGTCACCCTGCTCTGTGTAGCCATACAGAAGCTTCTGGGATGGAATGGAGCCGGAGGAGTACACCGCGAGACGCAAGCCGCCCTCAGACCAAGCCTTCAGGGCTGGGGGAACATCCTTGTAAAGATCTGCACGGAGCGTGCCATCTTCAAACCCCTGACGCCAGGTGATGCCCTGAAGTGTTTTGAGGGGAGCCGCTTTCTCGTCCCTGGCCATCCAGTCCTGACAGACCTTCAACGGATCTTCTCCAGGATGGGAGATGGCAATATCTGCTCGTGCGGCAACAACCTGCGGGTTTGTGTGGTCTTCGATCAAAGCTGGAAGGGCCTTGGCCGCATAAGGGAACATGACGTCCCGAACGAAAGAGATCGGCAGGGTCGTGCCTTCGATATCAAGCAGGACGAGACGGATCATGTCGGACTTTCAGGAGGAAATGGAGACGTCTGCGGGGAAACGCTCGGCGATGTCATCGCCTGTATATTGCGCGATCCAGCCAGTTGTGTCGGTGAAAACGCGCAGAGCGACCACATCCGGGGACGGACCAGCATCAAACCAGTGAGGAATGCCTTCCGGCACAGAAATCAGGTCTCCGGCCGTGCAGAGAACCGAATAGATCCGGCCGTGAATGTGCAGGACGAAAGCGCCCTGACCATGCACGAAGAACCGGACTTCATCTTCGCTGTGCGTATGTTCCGAGAGGAACTTCTTGCGCAACTCCGGCAGATTGGGCGTGGACGCATTGATGCGCACCACGTCTGCACTTCCCGCGCCCGTTTCACCCATCAGAGTGTCGAGGTAGGGGCGATATGCGTCCAGAATTTCGTCCGTCGTCGCGTCTTTTGCAGGCGTGACAGGCGGCGTCCAGCGTTCAAAACGGATATTATGCGGACGCAGGATTTCGGCGATTTCCCCGGGGGCGGTGACGTCGAGAAGGATCGTTTCGGGTCTGTCGTCCCGATAAACAGTCAGTCTGCTCATGGTTCAGCGTGCCTTCTGGAGACGGGCGAGATGGCAGGCAAGCAGGAATTCAAGCCCTTCAAGCCGCGCCAATGCTGTGAACATGTCTTTACCCCAGACATAAACGCCATGACCGCGGATCAGGTAACCCAGACGCATGTCCGACAGTTTCGGAGCAACAACTGTCGAGAGACGGGCGATATCCTGATCGTTGTGAAACAGGGGTAAGTCCAGGCTGGTGTCGTGCGTTGACTGGCCTTCGAAAACCTTCAGCACTTCATAGCCCGCGAGGGTGATCGCGTCTGTTGGTTCATCCATGGACAGGATGGTGGCGGCAACAGAGTGACCGTGCAGTACAGCACCGATCGACGGATCATGCGCATAGAGCTGGGTATGCAACAGGGTTTCTGCACTGGCACGCTTCGTTGGGTCCAGCGGTACGCCTTCAGGGGTGATCTGGATCACGTCCTGCTCTGTCAGGAAGCCTTTGTGGCCTCCTGACCGCGTGATGGCGATGCGGCCATCTGCCAGACGTACGGACAGGTTGCCAGCTGTCGCTGGAACCCAGCCACGCTGATCCATCCGCTGGCCTGCCCGGACGATTTGCCCGGCGGCCTCGGTCCATGCCGTATCAGACGTCGTATTCAACATCAGACCTGCGTGCGGTGCGTGTCGCTGTTGGTGGTCGTCTGGCTGTAGCCGGGCGACTGATTGGGGGCCGAGATATGACCCGGCGCCTGATTGGCTTCAGGCGGCGTCATGTTCTCGTCTTCGCCCATGTTCTTCTTGAAGGACTTGATGCCCTTCGCGAAGTCTCCCATCAGGCCGCTGATCTTTCCACCGCCGCCAAACACGACGAGCAGGACGACCGCCAGGATCAGCCAGTGAACGGGGCTCATGCTGCCCATAATGTATTACTCCGAAAAGCCAAGGCTACACCTTCATGTGGCAAGGCTTGGGCGTTTGTGCAAGCGTTCGCTCAGGACGCATCATCCGGACCGGAGGCCGAAACGAAGCCATAGGTTGGATAGGCTCGGCGCCCCAGGCCGTGAATGGGTGCCCACCAGACCCGGACGAGTGTCCAGTCATGACGGGGTGAAACATCCGTGATGGGAACATTGCGGTCAATGCGTCCCGGTTCCCAGTTAGCATGATCTACGAGGATCGTGTTTGAAGAAATCTGTCTGCGCACGATGGAAACATGTCCACTCGGTACGCGGGACGTTGCCCGGAAGACCAGAACAGAGCCTGCGATGGGGGCATGGCTTCTGGCATAATGCCCCGCAGACTGGCGCCACCATGAGGCAGCATCTCCCCGCAACTGAAGACCTGTTCGAGAGCGGGCATAAGGCGCGCACTGGAGTGGCCCATTGAAACTGGCACGACTGTATTCGCGGCTACCACCACAGGCTGTGAGCGACAGCAGCAGGCAGAGTGCCAGTTTTTTTTTCATGGGCGGCTCCGGAACGCGATGATGCGGTCTTCTGCTTCTTCAGTGTCCATTTCCAAAGCTGTTTGCACGACATCCCTGGAAAAACCATTGCGCGCAAAGATTCCCATAACGCGAACCAAGTCCTCTTGCGGACGGTCCGGGCGGCAGAAGGGACCAACGCGACGTTTGCGCGCCAGAACGAGCGCAGCCGCCAGTTCTGCCTCCCGCGCCGTTTCGTCTGATCTTTCACCCAGCGATTCGTTGAGCGCTTCCTGTGTGGTTGTCTGATCAACGCCCTTCGTGGCCAGATGTGCGGCGACAGCTCGGCGAGACCGTCCGGTCCGGGTCAGGTTCAGAGCGCGGGAACGGGCGAATCCGGCATCATTGACGGCTCCGAGTTCTGTCATGGCGACAATGACGTCTTCCACGGCTGGCCGAAGAGTTCTGATTGTGGCTTCGGCATCTTCTTCAGGCAGCCCGGCATGCACTGCACGCGTGCCCCAGCGCCGAAGACGACGTTCCAGCGTCTGGCGCAGACTATGCTCGGTTGTGGCAAAGCGAGCCACGTGGGCCAGGGCCATTTCGCGCAGTGCCTTGAAATCAGGTGCTGTTGGTATGTCCTCCATAGTGGATGAGTATGCTGCGAAGAGGGCATTTACGGCAAGATCGGATAGGGTCATCATTCGAGCTATGAGCGACTCTCTTTCAGCCCGCCTCGAGGCGGCTGTCTCCGCCCTTCCTGTCCGTTTTCCTGGCCCCGGTGGGGCTGTGGCTGTCGTGAAAGATGGCGAGGTTCTTGTCCGTCACACATGGGGCTACGCCAATGCGGAGCGGCGCCTGCCGTTCACCCCGTCTTCCCTGTTCCGCATGTGCTCCATCACGAAGCAGTTCACCTGTGGCGTATTGCTGGATCTTTTCCAGGACCCGTCGGAACTGGATGGAGATGTGGACGACCGGTTGCCGCAACTGGATGAGCCGGCGCCAGGCGCGCTTCATCTTGCACACAACCAGTCAGGCCTGCGTGACTACTGGGCCGTGGCGATGTTGCATGGCGCACCAGTCGAAGGATTTTTCGGGGATCGGGAAGGACGTCGCGTTATTGATGGCACGCGTACGCTCCAGTTCCAGCCCGGTACGTCTTACTCCTATGTGAACCAAAACTTCCGCCTGCTGTCTGACATTCTGGAAGACAGAACAGGGCGGAATTTCGCTGAACTGCTTCAGACGTCCATTTTCAATCCCGTGGGCATGGAACGGGCCATTCTGGCTGCCGAAACACGCGCCATGCCGGACGGGACCGTTGGATATGAAGGAACTGTAGAGAGCGGCTTCCGCCCGGCTGTCAATAACATCTGGTGGACCGGGGACGCAGGTCTGGGCGCATCGCTGGATGACATGATTGCCTGGGAGCGTTTCATTGATGCGACGCGCGATGATCCTGACGGGCTTTACAACCGTCTGACAACGCCGGTTACCTTCCGTGATGGTGAAGCCGCGCCTTACGGATTTGGACTGCAACGGACATCACTTTTCGGGCGTGATGTGACGATGCATGGCGGCGCACTTAGGGGCTGGCGGTCCCACAGACTGCACGTCGCATCTGAGCGTCTGTCTGTCGTTGTGATGTTCAATCATATGTCGCCTGCACAGGTTGCAGCGGGCCAGATCTTGGCAGCAGCACTGGGTGTTCCCTATGAGCCGGATCGGACGACACAGCCGCCTCATGAATTGTACGGCACCTTCATTGAGCGGGAGACCGGGCTATCCGCGCGAATCGAGCCCGCTCCCGGCGGAGCCAAGCTTCGATATCTGATGGTACCGGAAATGCTGGAAGGTGTTTCCGCCTCGCGGGCTGAAACACCGGGCGTCCAGATTGTTCGTCAGGGAGACGAAATCCGGATGGAGCGGCCGGGTGAAAACCGCGTAGGCATTCTCACCGCCTGTGACGAAACTGCCGGTGAAGACATCGAAGCACTTGAAGGCGTTTATCGCTGTGAGGAGCTGGATGAAGCGGAAGTCACCATCGAACTGGCAGGTGGCGTGGTCTATGGCGGTTTCTCAGGCTTTCTGGGCAATGGCCGGATGGAACCGCTCCAAAGGCTGGCACGGGACGTCTGGGTTTTGCCGTGCCCTCGGGCGCTCGATCATACGGCACCGGGCGACTGGACGCTGCTGTTCGAGCGGGATTCTTCAGGCGTCAACACGGTGAAGGTCGGGTGCTGGCTGGCGCGGGATCTGGTTTACAGGCGCGCCTGACAACCGTTCTTTCCCCGCAAGGGGTTTGACGGATCGTATTTCTGCCGCACAGTATGTGTCTGCGGAATCTTTGGCCCTGCCCCGGGCGACCGGGGCAGGGTTTTCCGATTCTGCAGCTTTCATTCACCCTGATCCAGGATCGACGATCATCATGATCTCCTCCCTCATGCCCAATTACAAACGTGCCGACCTTGCTTTCGAGCAGGGCGAAGGCGTCTGGCTGACGGCATCGGACGGGCGACGATATCTGGATTTCGGGGCTGGCATTGCCGTCTCTTCGCTGGGCCACGGCCACCCGAAGCTGGTGAAGACCATTGCGGATCAGGCCGCGAAGGTCATGCATGTCTCGAATCTTTACCGTATTCCACAGGCTGAAAAGCTTGCGGATCTTCTGGTGAAGAACTCATTCGCGGACTCTGTGCTGTTCTGCAACTCGGGCGCTGAAGCGAACGAGGGCATGGTGAAGATGATCCGTCGGGCGCAGTTCGAGAACGGCCATCCCGAGCGTACGCGCATTCTTTGCTTTGACGGCGCGTTTCACGGTCGGACATTGGCCATGATTTCTGCGACCGGAAATCCTGCATACCAAAAGGGGTTTGGGCCTGTTGTTGAAGGGTTCGACCATGCGCCGTTCAACAATACCAACACGCTGCGCGCAGCTATTACGCCGGAAACTGCCGGGATTATCGTGGAGCCCATCCAGGGAGAAAGCGGCATCAAGCCCGCGTCTGAAGTCTTCATGAAGGCCTTGCGCGCAGTCTGTGACGAGCACGGCATCTATCTTGGCTTCGACGAAGTCCAGACCGGTGTTGGTCGGACAGGAAAGCTGTTTGCGCATGAGTGGTATGGCATCAAGCCGGACGTCATTTCCATTGCCAAGGGCATTGGTGGCGGCTTCCCGCTTGGGGCTGTTCTCGCAACCGAAGAGCTGGCCAAACATCTGACACCCGGTTCTCACGGAACGACGTTTGGCGGCAATCCCTTGGCTTGTGCGGCGGGAACGACAGTTCTGGAAGAAGTTCTCAGCCCCGGCTTTCTGGAGCATGTCTGCGCGGTTGGAGAGGCCTTCGACGGCATGCTGCGAGATGTCGTGAAGCGTTCACCAGGCGTTTTTGACGATGTCCGGGGCATGGGTCTGATGCGTGGCCTGCACTGCGTCCCACCTGTTGGAGAGGTGATGCCGCTTGTAACAACCGCCGGGCTTCTGACCGTCGGTGCGGGCGATAATGTGCTGCGTCTGGTGCCTCCGTTGATCGTGACGGAAGAAGACTGCCAGGAAGCCTGCAAGAAATTGATCGAAGCTGCCGAAGCATATGTAGCAGCCCATAAGAAAGAACAGGAGAACGTGTCGTGAGTCTGGCAATTGCCCCCCGGACAGCAGGAACGGACCAGCAGATGCCACGGCATTTTCTTGATATTCGCGATTTCAGCGGCGACGTAATCCGACAGATCATTGATCTGTCGGCCCGAATCAAGGCACTCCAGAATAATCGTAAAAATCCGCTACATCCGGACCGTCCTCTTGAAGGGCGTACGCTCGGACTGATGCTGGCACAGCCTTCCACCCGTACACGTGTTTCATTCGAAGTGGGTATGGGGCAGTTGGGTGGCCAGGTGTCTGTCCTGTCGCCGGGCGACATGCAGCTTGGCCGTGGGGAAACCATTGCAGACACGGCACGCGTTCTGTCGCGCTTTCTGGACGTAATTGTTCTGCGAACGGGCACGGACGAGAACCTGCGCGAACTGGCAAAGTGGAGCACGGTTCCGGTCATTAACGGTTTGACGCCGGTCTCCCATCCTATTCAGATTCTGGCAGACGTGCTGACATTTGAAGAGCATCGTGGCCCGATTGCGGGAAAGACGCTCGCGTGGATTGGGGACGGCAACAACGTAGCCACTTCCCTGATGGAAGCCGCAGCTCTGCTCAAATTCAATGTTCGTCTGGCAACGCCAGAGGGTTTCGCGCCCAGTGAGCGTGCTGTTGCCTGGGCACGCCAAAACGGTGCCTCCATCGAGGTCTTCCAGAACCCTGCCGAGGCTGTCGTGGGCGCAGATGCTGTTCTGACAGACACGTGGGTCAGCATGGGGGACAAGGATCGCGATCAGCGTCTTGCTGCTTTCCGTCCTTATCAGGTGGATGCGGCCCTTATGGCAAAAGCTGCACCCGATGCCCTGTTCCTTCACTGCCTGCCTGCCCATATCGGGGAAGAAGTGACTGCCGAGGTGTTCGAAAGCCCGGCGTCTGTTGTTTTTGACGAGGCGGAAAACCGCCTTCATACGCAAAAGGGCCTGCTTCTCTGGGCTCTTGGAAGAGAGAACGGGTGATCGATACACCGCCATTCCTTGACAGGGGACGCCCCAACGTCCCGAACATGGTTGTTTCAGGGGGGATTGTGCCATTTCATCTGGCACAATCCCCCGTCCGCGGACGCCTAATTCGACTGGGAGCACTGGCAGACGCCATCCTGTCACGGCATGATCTCCCGGATGCTGTCCTGACCATGGGTGGGCAGGCTCTTGCACTGGTTGCGGGCATGGCGTCTGCCTTGAAATTCAAGGGATCTTTCTCCCTTCAGATCAAGGGAGACGGCCCAGTCTCCATGCTGCTAGCTGATGCCACAGACACAGGCGACCTGCGTTTTACGGCCCGACTTGCGGAAGATGCTGACCCTGCAGCGCTACCGACATCCCCCAAAGAGTTGCTTGGTAACGGCTACCTCGCCTTCACGATCGACCAGGGGGCGGATATGGACCGCCATCAGGGTATCGTGGAGCTGACGGGTGAAACCCTTTCTGAGATGGCCGTCCACTATTTTCAGACCAGCGAACAGCATGACTGCTGGATCCGGCTGTTCTGCCTCAAGACGGTTGACGGCTGGAGTGCCAGTGCCCTCGTCCTGGAACGGATTGCAGATGAAGGCGGCATCGAGAATGCCGCTCAGGCAGAGGATGCCTGGGAAACGGCCTGCACGTTTGCCGAAACATTGCGGGACCAGGAAATTTTTGACGAAACGCTCGAAAGTGGCGATCTGATCCATCGTCTGTTCGGGACGTTAGACGTTCAGATTGCTACACCACGCGCTCTGGCTTACGGCTGCCGCTGCTCCCGGGCACGACTGGCCTCAGTTCTGGAGCGCTTCGGCGAGGACGATCTGGATCACATGGTGGAAAACGGCGCCATCACGATGAACTGTGAGTTCTGCAACGTCGGCTTCCGTTTCACCCGTGATGAGCTTGGAGAAAAACCTGCATGACGCTTCCACTGCTCGACGGAATCAGGATCGACGGCCTTCCCGTCGAACAGCTTTATCCAGGTTGGATAGCTTTGGAGCGCCACCCGGTTGTTGGCCAGTTCGAAGTTATTCTCTTTCAGGATGAGGACAGCGGGCGACAAGCCTGCTGGTGGATTGAGGATGGAGCCTACAAGGGCAGCCATGTCATGGCGCTTCGCCCGGATGTGCAAGATCGCCTTCTGACGGGCATGGACCCGGTATTCTGGCCATTGGCAGAAGGCGTTCTCGGTGGTGACATCCGGGACGATGCCACCTCTTTTAGAACTGACCTTCCTTCAATAGCTTTTCGGGAGCTGTCGGGCCTCTGGCTAGGACGACATGCGCCCCATGCAATTTTCATTGCTGCCGGACATGCGGACAGCGGCGAAGCCCTAACCTGCCCTGATGGGAAGCCCGTGGCTGAAGGGCGGATGAAAGCACTTCTTTCAGCTCGCAGAGGAACGGACGTTCTGGTCGTGTCCTCTCCTTTTTCTGCAATGCCTGTACGGGCGCAGATTGAAATGAAGCTGGGCATAGCAACTGCTTATCGCTTCCACGATGCACTGGAAAATTCAGTTTTCTACCTTGTGTGGAACGAAGCAACACCGGGGAACCGTCCATCATTTTACTATCCAAGAGGCCCACTCCTAATTAGTGAGGACCCGTCAGGACCGCTGATTCCTGGCTGGATTTTAGAATGGTTTGCACGACATTCCGGACATGCCGATGTCATCAGAGCTGCACGTCCTTTCCTTCCGGAAGATTTTGGTGTCGGTCAGGCGTCTTCGCTACGGACGCCCCGCGTTCCTCAGGCGGCTCCGGCTGCGGCGGCTGTGAAACCGACTGATCCTGAGCCAGAAAAGCCTTCTGATAACAGTCCGGAAGTGACGGAAATTCGGGAATCAGAGCCTGTTCAACGTCGGTCTTTTTTGCCGGAGCTTCCGTTGGAGCCGCCTCCGGTATTACAGTCACCGCACAAGAAGGGGCTGTTCGGGCGTTTCAAGAGCCTATTGGGCCGCGACGACCAATAAGATCATGGGGAATAGCGTGATGGGTGTACGGTACTGGTTCGGAGCTGTTGCTCTGGGATTATCACTCGGTCTTGCGGGCTGTGCAGATGATGAGCCAGCGCAGACATTTCCTCCCGCAGACTACAGCTATTTGTCACAGTTGCACCTGAATGTGGCGACAATCAACATTCAGGATGAAGCTGTTCCATCCCCAGGTTCCCTGAGTTCGAAAGCTCCTACGCCCCCCGATCAGGCCCTGAAACAAATGGCTAACCAACGACTGGTTGCCAGTGGACAGCAGGGTCAGGCGGCATTCATCATTAAACAGGCCTACATTTCTTCAGAGGGCGAGAATGCGATCTCAGGCGCCTTGGATGTGCAGCTGAATATTGCCGATGCGGGAAATCTGCATACGGGATATATCCATGCACGGATCAGCCGAAAGCTCGACACCGGCACCAAAAGCGCTACATCCCGCGCTTCTCTCTATGCCCTGACCAATCAGATGATGCAGGACATGAATGTTGAGCTTGAGTTTCAGGTCCGTAAAAAACTCATGAGCTGGATGACAGATGCGGTGGGGAATCCTCTGGTTGATGGCGGCGTGAAGCAACAGGCTCTTGATGGACCAAGCAGTACCGCATCAGCTGCTCCCGCCAAGCCTGTCACACAGGATGTTCCAGCCGCAGTCACAAATACGCCAAGCGTTGCCACCCCCGTTCAGCCCAGCATTCCAGATGCAATTTTCCCGACGGGCGCAGGGGATGACAGCACAGCCCCTGTAACAGCGGCACCGAAGCAGAAGTCTCCTCCTGCAGGCGTTCTGCAACTTCCATCCAATGGAAAGGCCAGCGCTTCAGCAGGGTAAATAGCGCTCATCGCTAAATGATGATCGAAAGTTCTCTGGCATTACGACCTCCACCCGTCCTATGGGGGGTCTGATATCTTTTATTCCGGATATGTTTGTTTTCCGAATATGACCCTACCCTTATGCTGGAGAACAGTGTGCCTTCGACGGAACCGACCGTGACCCGCCCTCTTCGCCGCAGTTTTGTCAAAGGCCTGCTTGGGTCCACATCCTTCTGGATGGTTGGGGGCCATGCCCACTGGGCTGAAGCCCTGGCTGAAGAATCCAAGCAGCCATATCGCCCTTCCTTCTTCACACCTGACGAGTACCGCCTTCTGGAATCCGCTACGGAACGGCTTTTTCCACAGGATCAGCATGGACCAGGTGCGCGCGCCTTGGGTGTTGCAGAATTCATAGATCGTCAGATGGAGACGCCTTACGCGCAGGGAGACAACTGGTACATGTCAGCCCCTTTCGTGCAAGGTCCGGCTAATCTCGGTTATCAGCTGCCGTTTGTGCCGCGCGATTTGTATCGCAAAGGCCTTCAGGGACTGGACGCCTATACCCGTCAGCAACATGGAAAATCCTTTCCGGATCTTCCTGTGGCAGAGCAGGACGCTATTCTGACGGCACTGGAGGGCGGCTCTGTCTCGTTGGGAGATATTCCTGGCCGCGTTTTCTTCGAGCAACTCCGAACCAACACCCTTGAGGGTGTATTTTCTGATCCTCTTTATGGGGGCAACAGAGGGCTGGGCGGGTGGCTGATGCTGGGCTTCCCGGGTGCTCGGGCCGATTTCATGGACTGGGTCAATCAGGACGGCGCAGCCTATCCGTTTGGTCCGGTTTCCATCTCAGGTGAAACGGCCTGAGGGGCTTAAATCATGACAAAAAAACACGTAGATGCCATCGTGGTCGGAGCTGGCTGGGCTGGTGCGATCATGGCGAAAGAACTGACCGAAGCCGGACTGTCGGTCATCATGCTGGAACGCGGCTCCGAGCGTACGACGCCCGTAGAAGGCGCTTACCCGGAGTCCATTGATGAACTGCGGGGGGCAATTCGCAAACGCCTCTTCCAGAACCTCTCCCAGACGACAGTCACGGTCCGCAATACCATTGATCAAACTGCACTGCCCTATCGTCAGTTAGCAGCATTCCTGCCAGGCGAAGGCGTTGGGGGAGCGGGGCTTCACTGGTCAGGCGTCCATTTTCGGGCCTCGCCAGAAGATCTCAGGCTTCGTAGTTCAGTAGTGGAGCGTTACGGCGAGAAGTTCATTCCTGAGGACATGAACCTTCAGGACTACGGCGTGACCTATGCGGAGTTGGAACCTTTTTTCGACAAGGCCGAAAAGGTTTTCGGAACATCTGGGGAAGCCTATCGGGTCAACGGCAAAATTGTCGGAAACGGTAATATCTTTGATGGAGACCGGTCGGATAATTTCCCGCTCCCGGCCATGAAAGACACTTTCACAGCCTCTACCTTTCGGGATGCGGCATCCCAGGTGGGCTATCATCCCTATTCCCTGCCCGCAGCCAATGCATCCCGCCAATATACGAACCCGTATGGCTGCCAGATGGGGCCCTGCAATTTTTGCGGGTATTGCAGCGGATATGACTGCTACCTCTACTCAAAAGCGTCTCCGAACGTGAATGTTCTGCCTGCTCTCCGGCAGGACCCTCGGTTCACTCTTATTTCCGATGCACACGTTCTTCGTGTCGACTTGGACAGCACCAAGAGCAAAGCAACCGGTGTCACGTATCTGGAGACGAAAACGCAGAAAGAAGTTTCCCTCTCCGCTGACCTCGTCATTCTGAGTGCGTTTCAGTTTCATAACGTCCATCTGATGCTCCTCTCGGGCATCGGAAAGCCGTATGATCCTGTTCAGAACACAGGTACCGTTGGGCGGAACTTTGTTTACCAGACAATTACTTCGTCGCGCATCTGGCTTCCACCGTCCAAATATACCAACCAGTTCATTGGTGCAGGCGGTGTTGGTGTCGCATTTGATGACTTCAACAGCATGAATTTTGATCATGGCCCGCTTGGCTTCATCGGGGGGTCTCCGGTGTGGGTCAATCAGGCCGGAACGAAACCCATTGCCGCCGCCATCGGGACAGGCGGCGGGGGCACACCACGATGGGGCTCAGCGTATAAAGGCGCTCTCATCGACAGTTATAAGCACTCTATCGGGGTGGATGCACATGGCAGCAACATGGCCTATCGAGATGTTTATCTAGACCTGGACCCGACATGGAAAGATGCTTACGGCCTGCCCTTGCTTCGCATGACCTTCACGTGGAAAGATAACGATATCCGCATGAACCAGTACGTTGTCAGCAAGATCGAACCACTGGCAAAAGCCATGGGCGCCACGAAGACCAATCTCGTTCATCTCAACGCTGGCCAACCCTTTGACACGCGCCACTATCAAACCACTCATCTCGGCGGTGGCGCAGTTATGGGAACCGATCCCAAAACAAGCGCGCTCAACCGCTATCTTCAAAGCTGGGATGTTTCGAACGTGTTTGTGATCGGCTCCAATGCTTTTCCGCAAGGGATGGGATATAACCCTACAGGCACAGTTGCGGCCCTGGCATATTGGGCGGCCTACCACATCCGTACAACCTATCTGAAATCTCCTGGTCCATTGGTGAAGGCATGAAATTTTTTCCTTTTCTGGCCTTCACCAGCAGCGTCCTGTTCTTCAGTTATGATGCCTCAGCCAATGATGAGAAATCTACCCTGATCGAAGAAGGCCGTTATCTTGCCGCCGCGTCTGATTGCGCAGCCTGCCATTCAATTCATGGGAAACCGGAATATTCTGGAGGAATATCGTTTTCTCTTCCGATCGGTACAGTTCATTCCACGAACATTACCCCCGATATGGAGCACGGGATCGGCAAATATTCAGAAGCCGAATTTGGAAAAGCCCTGCGAGAAGGCATCCGCCGAGATGGTGCAACGCTTTATCCCGCAATGCCCTATCCATCCTATGCCCGTCTGACAGATCATGACGTTCACGCGCTCTACACTTATTTCCACGACGGTGTTGAAGCATCATCCGTCGCAACACCGGACAATGGTATTCGCTGGCCGCTTTCCATGCGTTGGCCGCTGACATTCTGGCGCTGGATGTTCTCTCCTGCCCCAGTCAAGGCTCAAGCCAAGACGCTTCAGACATTTACAGATCCACAGATAGCCCGCGGAGCTTATCTGGTGGAAGGTCCAGCACATTGTGGAGCCTGTCACTCGCCACGTGGCCTTGCAATGCAGGAAAAAGCTCTTACAGCGGCCGATAGCGAGGCCTTTCTGTCAGGCGGAGTAGCCGTCGATGGATGGGTCCCAACCTCGCTTCGTCAGGAAAACCGAACTGGCTTAGGTCGATGGAGCGAAGAGGACATCGTCGCATTCCTCAAAACCGGACGAAACATGCAGGGAGAGAGTTTTGGTGCCATGACGTCTGCCATTGTTCATGGCACGCAGCATCTTTCTGCCGCAGATCTTCTTGCGATGGCCAAATATCTGCGCACTCTCCAGCCTTACGACAAAACGCAGAAAAACTGGGTCTATGACCCCGCATCCACCAATGCTCTGCGTAGAGCGGATGTTTCCGCGCGAGGGGCCAAAGTCTATATCGATAATTGTGCAGCCTGCCACAGAACAGACGGCAAGGGATATCCTGCCGTCTTTCCACCGCTTGCGGGCAACCCTGTTGTCATGGGTGAAAATCCGGCGTCACTCGTTCATATCATTCAGAGTGGGGCAACATTACCCAAGACCGAGACAGCCCCTTCTGCCTTTACGATGCCGGATTTCATGCATCGCCTTAGCGATCAGCAGATTGCAGATGTCACAACATTCATCCGTGATGCATGGGGCAACAACGCACCTACTGTCAGCCGAGAGGACGTTGTGAATCTGAAAAAAGACATGCCGCCGCGCAATATGGTGGACGGCGAAATTTCATTGAACTGAGTCTACGTAACGAGGGGAACCCCCATTTGAGGTCCCCTCACCTGCCTTACGGCAGAAAACGGTACATAACACACCCGGAATAACCAGCGCCGCCCGGCGAGTGCGTTCCATCTGCAGGTGTAGAATAAGAGCCCCCGCCGCCGGCACCAAAATGGGTGCCATTGCGCCCTCCTTCGTTTCCGCACCGACCGCCGCCGCCCCATGGGCCGCTACCGCCATAACCTGCAAAGGTACTGGAATTCGTTTGACCGTCTCCTCCCGAAGTCCCAGTCTGATTCCAGACGGTGCCGCCTGACGCTACGCCACCTTCACCACCTGCAGAGCCCATGGCGCTATAAAAATAGCCACCCTGCCCTCCACCAGCCTGTAGCAATGTTTGCCCATTGTAACTGACAAGGGAGGTGCCGCCCGTTTGCTCCGATCCGCCACCTGCGCCGACTGTCACATTCAGTGCGCTACCAGTTGCGAGGCTGACGTCATAAATCCCTGAGGCATCTCCCCCACTGCCGCCGCCGCCGCCTGAAAATGATCCGTTCAGTGTCATGGAATTAGACGATGCGCCGCCGCCGCCGCCGCCCACAACACGCAATTCCACACGGGACGCCCACACTGGAATGGAAACTGATGCATTGGTTGTGACAAGCTGTAGAGGCTGCATAGCGGCACGCAGCAAAATCTGCGTTGCCAATTCAGGAATTGTTGGCCAAAAAACCTTCCCTGCCTGCGGCTGTACGCCAGAAAGAGACGTGACTCCCTGAGGCACATTCAGAGTATATAGCCCAACAATTGCGCCACCGGGCGGCACAGCTGGTGTATCTGTCGAAACAACAAAAGAGAGACCTGCCTGTCTCCGCGTTGGCAAGGCATTTCCGTCGTTATTCATGCCCGCCTGCGTCTGGGAGGGGTTTGAGGCATTGAAAAACGGGAGGACAGTCTGATCGACATCCTGTTCGGTGCAAAGAGCAAAAACCGTATATGTCGCGCCAGTTCCAGGAACAGAAACCGTTACATCCTCATCACTTGAATACTGGCAAGTTGTAGGGGTTGCATCCGCTCCATATCCCCCACCGGCGCCCCCCAGAAATGCAGCATCCATAGTCCCTGATGCTGTGATGGACCCGGCCCCGATAGTAACAGACAGACCGTAGGGAGAAGGCGTACAAATCAGACCCGAAGCAGCTGTCACATCCCGGCCATAAAGCATATCAGACAGATGACCGAGCGCCGCCTTGCCATATCGCCCTATTCGCAGCAGATCCGTATCCATTGGAATTGATCCTGCGTATACAATTGCCCGATCCATTATTTGCTCACCTTGACCCAGCCGGTTATGCCGCTGGCTGCCGTTTTTTCAATTGTTTGGTAAATTACGTGGGCATCAGCTGCGTGCCCCAGCGCTGTCTCCACGAAGAACTGGCCACCATGCCGGCTGCCGTATCGCAACCCTGCGCTCCCATATCCATAACCTCCACCACCGGCAGGAGCGGCAAGTGATGCCAATGCATGGCAATCCGCTGCATTCAGAGGTTCGAGAATAGTGGGCGCGACACCTGTGATTGACAGGAGCGCGTTGAAAACAGACTCACGCGTATTCTTTTGCGCCACCAGAGAGGACACGATACGGGTGCGATAGTCCCTGTCCAGCTCCGAAGTGCGACGCGTTAAACCAGCCGGTCCAAAATAATCAGCCGCCAACATATCCAGGAATGGGCCGCTCATCGTTATGAGGCGTGTCTGCTGCTGACATTCATCAAGTAATGTCCATATTCCAGCCAGAACGGCTGAAAACCCCCTCAGAACAGCGACAAGAACTGGTGCAGTTTCCTCCTCCAGATCCTGAGGCGCTGCTGGGAACCAGCCGACAGGCAGAAGGCTTCTCAACCTCGACGCAAAATCATCGACTGATCCGGGAACCACCCCCGTATCCAAAAGAATTTTCCCATCAGTCGCCTGAAGGACCACTTTCTGACGGTCGTACAATCTGGCCATGCTTCAACCTCCAGCCTGCTCTGGAGTCATCATCGGGATACGATAATCCGTTCCATTGACACTGATATGCAAAAAGCCGCCCCCCACTGTGGCGGGAAGTGTGCCTGCCACATTCGTTACCGGGGAAGAGATTTGCAACTGTCCTCCCTCCTCCGGAAACAAACCAAGGTTTGACGATCCATTTTCGCCACTTTGCACATACAGACCAGCGGCCTGAGTGCCTGCCCCGGGCTGGACCTGCAACGTGTTGTTGGGTGCCACAGCACTTGCGACTGAAAAGAGTGTCTGTCCTTCAATATTGCTGAACAGAATTCCATTATCGACAAAATCCTGTCGTACGCCCTTGGAGCGCTCTGTCACGGTAGAGCGGACAAATGCTCCAACATTACCACCAGAGACCCCACTAACAACTTCCGGCGTATGCCACTCCAGAGCATGATTACGCGCAAGAGACAGGGCGGAGGCATATCCATTATCTGTCCCGTTTGTGCCGCTTAAAGCCGTCGCGCCGAAAACAATACCGACCTGCCAGGCGTCAGGGTTTGAAACAAAAACGACCCCCGCAGCAGCATCGGAAGTACCCGAAGTCTGACCACCACCCGCACCGAGCTGAATGCCATAAACACCACCGCCGACATTGGGGGCATAAGGCGTAGACTGACCAATCGCCAAGCCACCAAAATTGACCGCTTCAAGTTCCATGACGAAAGTCGGTTGATAATTCACACCAGCCAGGCGCCACGCTTCTCCATAATAAGCGTAGGCTGTCGTGGTCGTAGGTGCAGAAATGTCATCAGCGACACCCCATGACGCAATGCCGATCGTACTTGGTTGAAACCCCAAAGTATCTGGTGCCGTTTTTGCATCAGATGTCCGGGACGCTGCTACAAAAGCACTATTGCCAAACTGGGCTACCGAGGCACATTGCGCGTCCTGCAAGGCCCAGGGCCCAATCGAGGTGGCTCCCATTGTCTGGGACAGCCAATCGTTTTTAGATGCTGCATCCCGATCGCTCAGTCCCGGATTAGCGGCAGCATCCCCGATCAGAACACGATCAGCAAAACGGCTGATTTTTGCTCCTTTATCCTGATAGAATGCCCCACTCGGCTGGGAAACTGCTGGAGCACCTGCAATCTGGGAAGCCGTTGCAGTAACGGTTTGATGACCGCTGGAATCTGCCAGCACCAGAACTTCATCGCCCGTCAACGTATCAAGCCGCGGGTATGTATTGAAAACAGGCATAGCCTTCCTTCTGCCCCGATACAGTTAGCAGGGGGCCTGTTTGGTCAGTTCTGAAGAACGTTGATCTGAATTGTGCCGACTGTCAGTGCCTGCTCGCCATTCGCAGCAATATCGGCTTGCCCGCCATTCAGGCGGACATCCAGAACGGAGGTAACCGTCACACCGGCCCCGACATACGCTAGATATGACAGACGGCTATAGGCATAACCTGCACCAACTACTGCGCCTGCAATGTCCAAGCTAAGGGCATTCTCAATCGCTGTTGCAGCCTGCTGAACCACAACCGACATTGGCACGACGACTGTCATGGACACATTCACCGCAAGCGTCTGGGGAGGTCTGACGGCAAAGCCGACTCCCAAGGCCCGAACAGCGTCAACAGCCTCATAAACCTGTGTCAGCAGCGCATCCGATGGCGAGCCACTTCCGTCATTCACGACGACCGTAAAATACCCGGTCTGCGCAGTTCCATCAGCAGCAACACCATCTCGAAGCGAACTCGATAATCCTGTCTGAACACCCGCAACAGCATTCCCAACGGCTGCTCTGCACCCAGATGCTTTTGCAGCAAGCCACAGAGGAAAACGCGCACGCAGCTGCGCATCCGTCTCCTGGTCGGCACCGTTAAGAAAAGCCGCTGGATTTGTAACAGTGTCAATGCCGGAAATAGCTGTACCCATCAGACAGAGCGCACCAACAGATACGTTACCATTTGATCCCGCAACCTGACATTGAACTGGAACCGATATGCTCTGCATGTCCGTCTGCCGAACATACCCGCCTGCAACGTCGGACCAGACAGGCAGATTGCTATCTTTGATCACTGCGAATGACAGGCCGGAAACAGTGCGGACAATGGCTCCTGGCACAATCACTGCCGATTGCTGGGATGGCGAAAATGACATCATCGTCACCATCCCGGTCGATGCTGTTCCAGGTAAACGCATCATCCCGAAATCTTCGACAAAACTGTCGCAATCCTCAGCAGAGGATGTTGCCAGACGTGTGCGGAGCAAGGTTTGTAAAACAAGATATTGCAGCCATAATCCTATGCCACCGACACCTTCCATCAGTGCCCGCACGGGCGATCCAACAGAGCCATCCAAAAGCTGCGCACAGGAAGACTGCGCCGTCGCCACGGCGGTGGAAACCGTCGTAGCAAACGAGCGAAGAGAAAGAGACATTACGTCCTCCGGAAGCGCAGAACATAGCTCTGCGCTTCTTGTTTAGGCGGAAAAATCCAGTGTTTTCTGCTGCCCCGTGTCAGCATCGACATAGGAGATATGGCAAAGGCAAAGCCCGTTATCGGCAGCACTCACAGTCACATCAACAGAATGACTGGAATCAACTCCAGGGTCCTTGAGAACCTGCACCCGAATGGCAGCTTGCATGACGGCTGGAACAACAACTTCCCCAACCATGCTTTGCAAACCTACCCCGTATTCCGGCTGCCAGATGTAATCACCAGGATTGGTTAACAAGCGCCTTAAAAGCCTCTGACGTGTTTCGTCAGCCCCGGAAATAACCTGTAAGCCACCGTTCTCCAGCAGCAGATCACCGCCACACAAATGACTGATGGAACTCATCCAACAGGTCCCCCTGTCGTCTGGCTACCCATCAGATGTACGTGTTGCGTCAACGAGTGCTGATCTGTTTGAATATCGCCACCAGAGACCTTCAGACCATTTGCAGAAAACACAGCCGTTACGTCGCCTATCGTCAGTGAAATACCGCTCTCTGCAATATGTAGGCGCGCATTGCCTGCCCCTAGGATAACCCCTTTAGAGCCAATCTGACACCAACCAGCCTGAGGATTTACATCACCAACCTTGCCGTTTGTTTCTGTTGGAGGTGCGCCGCATCCTGCCCTGATCAGCATGGTCCCTGGCTGAATAGCCTGCCCATCAGAGGGAGAGACGGGCGCAGTCACAACCGTGTCAAAAACAGCCCCGATAGCAATCAGATGCTCACCATCCCCTTCAAGGGGTAACAAGGCAACGTGGGTCCCTGGTTCAGATGGACAAGAAACACGCAGATTTCCGGCCTGTACGCCCCCCACGTCAGGTATCCAACCGGTTTCCACATTGTCAGGCTGAATACGAACCTTGATGGCATGGTTCGAAGGATCAACTGCGGACACAATTCCAAGGACAGCATGCGCGCTCCGGTTTGCAAGGGCGGCAGCTAGCATTCGCGTATCACTCATGCCCCACTTCTCCGGCTACGCAAAACCACATGCTGAATAAATCCATCATTCACAGAAAATCGGGAAACAACCTGATCCACACCCAGCGTCTGATCCGTTGTCCCCAGTGAAATCTTTATAAATTGCCGCGGGCGCAGCCTTATAATACCAGGCATTGAAATACGGACTGACATTGCATGTGCAGAAATACGCTCATACTTACCACGAGCCAGCCGACGCAGATCTTCCAAACGACGGCCCGGCACACGAAAGCTGTGGAGTACAGTCACGCCTGATGGTGCATCCTGGGAAAATGTTTTTCCATCATAATAAATATGCGTACTGCTTCTCTGTCGAGAATCCCAAGATGCCATATGCACCACAATACCCGTGAGCAATTGAAGATCTCGAGAAACATCTGTCTCGAATACGGCATTTCGAATATCAATAATTTCAGCGGTGTCGTCATTTACGTAAGACGGCTGACAGACAAGCGTTTTCCCATCCGCATAAAGATCACATAACGCATCCCTCGCAACGGCAAAGGCCAGATCTGCCGCGGTCTGAAAGCGATGCTGCGACAGAAGGGCACCTCTCTTATGCTCTACTTGCCAAAACTGACCCATCATATGGTCAGAGCCATCGTCAGGAAGAGAAATCCGGGTCGCAAGTGCCGCGCTTCTGGCAATATCCTGCAGCAGATCAGATCCCGTATGGTTAAGCCAGGAATCCTGAACGCGCAGGTCTATAAGTGCTGCCAGAGCGTCCCGACACTCCATTTCGACAAGAGAATGCTCGTCAACATTCCGGACATGATCTGCACGCCCTTGAAATAGAACGGTCCATCCTGAAGAAATTTTATTGTCCCTGATTTCAACAGAAATCCACGGGCTTGAAGGTATATCTTGTTCAAACCAAAACGATGCCTTTCTGGCCCTTTTCCTCTTTATTACGAAAGTCAAAACTGCCGTATCGCAAGACTCATATCTATTGGAATCCAGTTCGAAACTTTTAAGCGCAAGATCCGGATTTTCTATTCCATCCCATAAAATTCGAACTTCGATCTGGCGTGCTGTCATTCTCCCTCCTCATTGGGAAGCCCTGATGAAAGCGTAAGGTCTTTCATCGGAATTTTCAGAGGTTGGACTGTTTCAACTTTGCTTAAATCTGGATCTGATAGGCCATTGGTCTGAGCAATTCTCCACCACTGGCAAGCATCTCCCAGTTCACGCGCCGCAACATGAAACAGCGAAATATCAGCTGCCGTTACAACAATATTTTTCATAATTCCTCACGCGTGCACTATCGGCAATTGCCCGGAAGCACCTTGAGAACCACGGACATACGCCAGAGAATGATTAACCAGACCGCCAGTATCTGATGCTGCACTAAGCAAACCGGCACTCCCAGCAACTGCGGCCAGAGACGATGTATCCGCAATCGCGACACTCTCCAGATTGCTTCCCGTGCTCTCCATGATGGACATCAACTCATTTCCCGCGGTCGTAAGCTGATGGGATATCGCGGCCATACCGGACGGAGTAGCCGCAAGATTAGAACCACTCTGGCTCAAGGTATTTGCCATACCCAGAGCATCAACAACCTTGGCCACAGCTCCCCCCGCCCCTACTAAAGTGGCCAATGGCATAAGCTGGCCTACGATGGAATTAACTTGCCCAGTGCCTGTAAAAACGCCTTCCGAAATACGCGCTACCATATCTGAAACAGTCTTGAGCCCACTCTCAGTATCATTTCCTAGAATGCCTGTGAGTGAATTTTGGTCTGTCCCAAAATCAGTAGCTTCTGCTGGCCGTTCCAACGTCAGTTCATAGGAGCAGACAGCCCCCTTCGCTTCATATGAATAAACAAAGCGAGCAATCCAAACATCACTTGCCATACCTGCCGCAGAAAACGCGACAGGCTGGCCCGAAATGCGCATCCGCTCCACGGCTTGCGCTCGGACCTGTGCGTTCGGCCCTAAAAAACGCCCTCGCAATTCCAGTCGGCCAGGGTCGTTTCCAAGCGTATCAACAACACGCTCGCCTCCGGGAAGCTTATGCACGACCATCATTTGATGGCCACCAACCTCAAGTCGGTCAGGAACTTCAATACCGCTCAGTACAAGTGAGCCAAGGGTAACCGGCGCAGACGTCCCTAAACGACCGATGGAACCGATCACGTTTTCAATGGCAGAGAGCGTTACACTCATTGCAGCTCTCCTCTAACCTCATCCAATTCCAATGCTACAACCTGGATATTGGGGAAATTGAATTTCATCGACGCCTCCCGTTGCACGTCGCGCAGCAAGACGACTCATTTTTCCAAAACCGCTTATGTCTTTGCGCTGCTCTTCACCCAAAGGGGGCATTCCTGACCGGGAGGAGTGAAATGTGGGGGATAAGGTATTTTCTTCACATTCAGGCTGCCGTATCCGCCCCAATTTTCCCAACGATGTTGGAAGGAACTGTGATGAAACTGCTGAACAACCTTCCAGGTCTCGCACACCAGACTTTAGAACAGAGACAGACTTGGTATTGATTGCTGACTTCCGAATTTCAGGGCGAGAACCCGCTAAATCTGGCGTATTATGGAAAAAAACATGAGGCGCCACGCGGCAGTACTGCCCTGGGCTTCTTGCAGAAAAAAAAGTCTTCGCCGGTGAGGCTGCGCTTAATCTTCCCGGCTTAATAAAAAAATTTTTCGTGCCGCCCAACTGCTTATCATCGCGAATTTTTTGCGATACAGCGTGGCCAGACTTCTTCAATTTAGCCTGCACAATATGCACGAGACTTTCTTGCTTGGGCTCCATTTTAAAAATGCTTCTTTTATTTCTTACAAGCTTTGGAGCATTTTCCAATGTGCCTTCGACATGTGTCTCTGGACCACTTTTCGAGAAGGAAAAGCTCCCGGCTGACGTCACGCGAGGTATTAAAGAAGCCATCGATAATCTCGGGAAATCCAAATTTCCTTTCTCGCGGCTCTTAACAAAACTCACTGTGGGAATGACAGCCGTCCTTCCCTCTAGCAAAGATCGTCGCAACACATTCCGGGAAAATAACATTCCTGACGAAAGAACGCCTTTCCACAATTTATCCGTATGCATGCCTATTCTCGGTACTGTCTTTGGTCCCAGTCAAAGACATGACCTGCACGCTCTGCCGTCACAACACACGCAGCCATCCGCCTTGCGCGAGACCACGACTTCAACAAATTCCATGGCACCCCATGATCCAGAAGGTAAAGCATCTCCTGAAACGCAGAGTGCCTACTCAGTTTTTTGCTGTAGCGACCACCATCTCTTCATCAGTATCCTGATGAAAACATGGATAAAGCACTGCAATTCCACCTTTACCGATACGGCGCGCCAGATCACGAATTTCTTCTTTCGTACCCGGCATCTGCACTGGAACACCGTCGATAGCCGTAACTGAACAGATCATTTCCGCATAGCCCAACCATGCAGCAGCCGAAGCACCAGTCACAGCAGAGCCTGCCGCCTCAATCAGATCCAGCATATCCGCAGGATCGATCTCTTTCAGAGAAAGACACCGTCCATCAGCAAGACGAACTTCTTTCGGAAGGATATTCATGAAATCTTTGCCCTCGTCGATGCAAAGAACTGCACCGTTTGATGAACCATCTGATCCGACTGCCAGGCATCATTTTTCAACTTGATGGACACGTTCGTGTATTCCCACGTACTTGTCGTACCATCAGGCTCTGTCACGTACTGGTAAATTGTACCGCTCCCAACCGTTCCAGCATTCCAGTAAGCAGCTTCAATAGCAGCGACCAGATTGTCCAGCGCCGCGCTCGCACGCGCGATCTGAAACGAACCACGCCAGCCATTCGGAACATTGAACTCGACCGGCATTCCATTAAGCGGACTCGCTCGCAGAGCATGCGTCTCCTGTGATGCCCCGAAAGACGTGACATCACGCAGATCAACCCGCTGGCCATTCCAGAGAACTGTAATCCGGCAGTCACGACCAATACTGTAAGGATTTGCCATGCTCAGACGCTCCCGCCCGCAGTCGTCACCGTCACGGAGGTGCCGCCCTGCAAATTCACCACAAATTTTTCATTGATGCCCTGGTACCGCACAGCCACGTCAGCCTGCACATATCCCAACGCAGTCCGCGACTGAGGATTATTCGAACTGTCACACACCACGCGGTAGGGCAGTTCAGCATTCTGAACGCCTAGAATGCCCTGAGACAACAGAGATGACAGGAAGCCCAGCAGGGTCGAACGAATGTCGGAAAAGAGCGTATCATTCACCACCTTTCCGACATACGCTCCCATGCCACCAGCAAGCGATGACGCAATATAATTGGTCAGGCGGGTATAATTATCTCCATTTACCGTCGCTTTACTTGACGTATTGTGCCCACACCGTACTGCCCAGTAAGTCCCGCCCGGCGCCGGATTGCAGATAACATCGATCCCAGCCGTAAACAGTGTAGACAGTTCGGCCGTGGAATAGGTTGCGCTGCTTCCCCCTAATCCAGCCTTTTGGCTTCCGACAATACCCGAAAGTGCTTTGTTTAGGCTCGACTGTTCAGGTGAAAGTGCAGAAAGAATGCCTGCAGCAAATGCCTGAGGGCTGACAAGCATCATGCCATTGACGTCATCGTTCCACCAGATCCAGTCACCAAACATCAACTTTACGGCTGAAGAGTCCAGACCACTGGCAGCTTTGACGGACACTGCATTGCTTACACTGTCATATGCGGGGCTTGCCGCCACCATATAGACCCCTTCACCGAGGCCAAACGCCGCCTGCGAAGAATAGGACGCGCTATCTGTTACACCATGAAGGGTGGCAACGGCACATCCCTGACCCCTCAGAGCATACATACCCGTCCGAACAATATCGTCTTTCCCAAGAAAAGCTGCCGTATCGGGCGCCCCACCATCCAGTCCGCCAGACAACGTAACGCTTCCAGAAACTGGATCAGGAACTGCATCTGGCAAATGGATCGTCACCAGAGCTGACAGATCCTGCGCGACAGCGGCTTCCAGGATGTTCCATGTCGCACCTGAATAACTTGCCGCTCCAAGAACCGGATGCGAAACTGCCAGCCCATAACCCGCCCCCGTTGCGGTCAGGGTCACAACGATAGCATTACCAGCAGTTCCGGTATGAACAGCACTGAGTATAACGCCCCCCAAAGAGGCCGTTGCGTTTGCATCCGTTCCATCTGTTACACGCACGACAACAAACGATGACGCCCCTTGCAGAGCCGCAATATTCACAGCCAGCCCTGCATCCGTCGCTTTGTTCTGCTTACTCCCAAACGCAGAGAGATAATCACTCATGCCACCCACTGGCACCGGAAGCCCTACCGGGCCCCATCCTGCCGTTCCAACGATACCCAGTTTCGATGACGAGGCACCCGTCAGTCCCAGCGACTGTGGCTGCGCAATCTGTACATAAAGGTTAGGAACCGTAAGCGCAGTCGTATTCAGCGTACCCGCCTGATAAACCAGAGACATCCGGCGATATTTCCTTCCAGAGAAAAGTATATTATTCCGAATAAGGAACAAATTACTTTTTTTATTGAATTGATTTTATTTTAATTGGGCTGACAGACGACAGTACCAAACTGGTTGACCATCATCCCTGGATATGAATTCTGAGCTGCCTGAGAAGTTTGTACAGCCTGCATGGCCTCAAGAGCATGCAGAACCACACCATTATCAAAAGCAGGCTCGATTACGCCGAAACTGCTAGTTTGATCACCAGCAGAAACAGCACCGGCCCCAAACATCATGTCAGACGACCACTGAACCTGAAGGGTGTCAAAAACCAGATCGTACAAATAATCCCGTCGATACAATGCCTGATTTTGCATCGTATCAACGTCCTCAACACTTACGAACCTAAGCTGCGCCTGCCGACCATCCAACGTGGAAATCCAGCTCTTCTCAGCCAGTTCCGTATCCAGAAACTGTCCAAGCGTATCACGAACACCAGAATCAGCCGTCCAGAGCGAAACCCTATATCGCTGATTCTGTCGGCGGTTCACCCTTACGGACTGGCCATACCCAACAACGCTTCCGACTAAGTTATGCCCCGGAACCTGAACAGAATTTCCGTCTGCAAGACCTTTTGGGAGTTGTCCGGCTAAAGCCAAAGCCACAGTTTCAGGAGTGTCCTGCTCAGTCACGGCATAGGCGGCTGAAATCTGAGTTTTCCCCGCCTCGTACCAAACACCGACAACACCTGAAGGCGCCCCATCAGACGGAAAAGCAATGCAAACAGCTTGCGCACTCTGCTTCACCGACACCGTGGGCAGAACACGCGCCTGAACCTGCCAGGGGCGCCCCAAAGGCTCAGGCACAACAATACCTTTCTGAGGTGCCAGTGTGACCGTCAGGAAATCCGTATTATTCCGAATATTTTGAGCTGCAAATATATCACTCGGCAAAAGCCACCCGCGACGAACAATCGTCTGCCGCCCCGTTACAGACGACTTTTCGAGCCCCTCTGGATATAAAATTCCCGCACACACATAAGCCAGAGCCAATCCGACCTGAGAAGCATCCGCCATTTTTCTCTCCTCAGACCTGTTGCAGAGACATGGTGCAACGCAAACCCCAGTCCGACATCTCGGCAGCGTTAATCGTGTACGTCGTATCCAGGTCCGTCGTGACCGTCATATAGGGTTGCAACACGATGCCCGGCAGCCGCGGTAAATACATGACGAACTGCCCGGGCTTGGCTGACCCTGGAATACCACTCCCAGATCCCTCTCCTTTAGACCGCAAAACAATCGCAGCAGGACATTCCTCAACGATGTTCCCTTGCGTTCCAGAAACGCCACTGACCTCCACAGTCCGATTACATGCCATACATAGCGGAGGTCGAAGGTCATCCACGGCCGCAACAAAAAACGTATTCCCCCCGCAAGTCAGAATATCTCCGACCACAGTATCTTCACGGCAATCCGTAAGCACATATTCCATAACCCCACCCCAATTGGGGGATCGGGAGAATGTAAAGTCAGCACTCGAATCAAAAGCGAGCATCGGGTGTGCATAAATATTTTGCATGGGAGACAACGGATTATCCGGCCGGTATTGCTCTCCGGAGTGACCTAAAATCCCTGCCGCTTTTGCATACCCTCGACAAAGTCTGGACGCGATCTGTTCCGCCCGCATCATGCCCCCTTCAGATGATGACCAATCGGCCATCCTGCAATTCCAAACCGCCTGTCACCCCAAGAAACGCGCATAAACGCCGACGCCATAACGTCAGAAGCATCACACGATCACGCACTTCATGACCGTTGTGATACCAACTCGCCGCCTGTGCCGTATCCAGATTTTCAGACGCCCCCAAAAGAGCCGTTTCCAACGGGTAAAGCTGTGAAAGGTACAAACGCACCTGCTGCAGTTCTGCGCCAGACAAGCTGTTAATCCGCCATTCCAACGCTCCCTCAACCTGAAAGAAGCGCCAGGATTCCTGCCCTGTCTCCCGCGATCCAATTGCCGGATACCCGCAAAATCGCCGAACATCGACCTTTTCCCCGTCCGTCAATGGGCCCGAGGAAAGGCTTGCAGTCCCAGACATATAATCCTCCTCCACCAGAAGAACCCCCATGGAATCATGGGGGTTCGAAATCAGCTTAGAAGGTCATGCCAAGTGCATCCGTGCCCAGGCTCTCAATGATAACGCCACGCTTGAGATAGCTGTTCGTCGCCGTGGGAATAACGTTTGTATCTGCCGTCACATCCGTCGGTAGCGCGAAACCCCCAATCCAGTACCAGGACTGAGCGATAATCTGACGCAGTCGATCCAGTGGCTCACGCGTCACCATTGCAACCCCATCCACCATCTCAATCAGTGCGCGATCAGCGTCTGGAATGTCCGAATGGCCGGTCAGCGCACAGTCACCCTCGATCAGAGCTCCCTGGCCCAACAGCAGAGCACGATGAATAGGACCGGCACCAAGAGAAAGCTGCTGAGGGGCTTCTGTCGTCGGAATAAACCGAACGCCCAGCAGCTCAATCACCTGTCCGGAACGATATTCTTCCGAACCATATGCTCCCCGATAAAGATGCTTGAAATCATCGTCACGGAACAGCGATAGAAGCTGAATATCATCCAGATAACAATGATATGCCCCATTGATCATAGGAACGTTGTTACGGCGAAGCGTCGCAACACCAGCCAGAACCTGCTGGATACCCAGCGTATCCGCGAGACCGCTTGCACTCGCCGTCTGTAGAGCTGCCGTCGTCAGACGGCCATTCGGACGGATCACCTTCGGTGCCGTTGCCGCAACCACCGGCTGCCCAACGGCACCATCCGCAACAGACACGCTGGCGGAGAATGTCATCTGCCCGGAAATTCCGCCCGGCGCCGTAGAAACATTGGTCGCGTCAGCTACCACGCGCACAAGCGTGTACACATCCGAACCAACAGTCACAGTCATGCCATTGCTGGATCCAATCAGCGTAACCTGACCATTAACAATAACGGACTGAAATCCCCGAATGTCATCAACCTGAATGGTGTCGCCTTCAGCATCAAGTGCAACACTAACGCGCGTATTGCCACCCAGATAACCACCTACTCCATTCTGAGCTCCACCAAACAGCGTATTGCGCGCCAGCCGATCCAGAGACTGCATGGCCTGAACACCATTGGTGTTGGCATTTGCAAGAAACTGCGATGCAATCCCGACACCACTCGTCACCATATTCAGATCAATCGTGTCGCCATACTGATTGATCGAAAGAGTGTATTGCTCAACAGACCAGCCAGCAGGGCTCATTCCATTATCGAAGTTGGTATTGCCCGTTGGATTCAGCGGTGTCGTAACAGGAGCCTTCAGACTCTTACGCGTCTTTGTAAGAGTTTCACCAATAGCGTTGGGGAAAATCTCGCGATCAGCAACCTGTCGAAATCCCAGCCGAGATTTGAGGCCGTTTTCAAACTCCCGTGCCAGAAAACCCTGCTGAATAGCGGCCTGAAGCTGAACTGGAAAATTTTCGATGCTCATGAATGTCATTCCGTAAATATTTATGAAAAATTCCGGCATACTTGGCCGGTCAAATATTTAATTCACTGTCGCGCTATCAAGCCCGAGCCAGAAACTGCCACTTGCGCGCTTCGTAATCAGCTTCAGTAGCTGCGCGCGCATCAAAAGGTTCAATGCCGCCAGGCTTCGGTGCCGGGTACCCAACCGTTGTGCCACTCGAATATCCGGGCCGCACAATTTCTCCGAACAGATATGCACGCTCCTGCCGCGCCTGTTCCAAAGCCTCAATCACTCCCACAACCGCGCCATCCTCAGTGCGGGTAACACCGCCCATATCAATCAGACGAACAACATCTTCAGGATTATACGCGCCCAAACGAACAGCCTCTGACCGCAGAGCCGCAACCATGATTTCACGGTCACTTTCCTGCTTCACACGAGACATAATTTCCTCATGCGATCGCTGCAGATCTTCCTGCCGGGCAACGGCATCCGCCATTTCCCGACGAACGGATTTGACCTCATCCTGCGCTTGAGCAAGCGCCTGACGCAGAGCCTCCACACCCTCAATAGTTTCTTCAGACACGGATATTTTCCCTCCGTTCAATGTCACGCCTCATCCGGCGCAACCCACTGTTCAAGCACACGCCATTCTGCCCCGGGGTCAGAATTTCCAGATGCCGTCGCATACATTCTGACAGCCGTCTCTCGGCTTAGAATCCCGTTGGAAACAGCCGTCACCAGCCCCTGCGACAGCGACAGAAGCTCCGGATCCGTCGCTGGGAACCAGGCGGGCCACCTCAATGCCATGCGACAATAAGGGAGGTCTTTCACCAAAGCCCCACCCAACCGCAGACCGTTTTCCAGCACACAGGAAAAACGGCAGGCCATTCGGTAAACAGCCAAAAGCCCATTCTCGCCATAAGAATGCCGCAGCCGATCCACCAGCCAGATCAGAGGCTGGCACATCATTTCCATGGCCTTGCCAGACTGCACGCCTGAAATCCGATCGCCATGCGCCCGGTTGCCGTGCAGTTGCTCCAAGGCAATTTGCCGCAGTTCCCGATAGTGCTCGAGCACTGCCCCTGCAGCATTGCCGTTAATTTCCAGAAGCTTGGCATCCCCTTCAGGAGGCAACGTCAGAGCCGACGACGCTCCGCCTTGATGAGCCACACCATCCGAAAAACCGCCAGTTTTCAAAACCAGCGTCGGATCAGAGCCATATTTCAGACCCCGCCCAGCCTGAGACAGAAGGTAGTCCGCCTCAATGACCGTATCGATCGCCCGTTCAAAAGTGCATTCCCCTTCCGGGTCACGCCCATGTACACCACCCAGATTACGGATCCAGATAATCGGTACAAAACCCAGCCCATGGCGCACGGACCGGCTTTCATCCCGAACCCCACCGTCCATACCGACAAGCCAGGGTACGGAAACTGCGCAATCCATTGGTGTCCAAATCCGCTGCCACCAGAATTGCGCACCCAATAGATCTTCGCCAATTGGATAACCCTGCGCAGCAAGATCCCGGCCTCGAACAAGAAACCGTTCCTCAACACGCAAAAGCTCGCCACTGGCATCATCCCAGACCGGCGTCAGATAAGCCGTATCGAGAACAGAAAGCTTCGGCACGCCGGCCGACACCTCAAAAAGAACCACCACCGAGCCAATGGAACCACACGTGGCGGCTTCCATCATCAGTGATGCTAAGCGCGTCTGTGCGGCGAAAACACTCATGGCTTCCGCAACCCGCACATCATCCGTAATCAGACTGGGCCAGTGCGTATCGCCAAAAAGCAACGAGACGGATTCATCGACAACCGTTCGGCATAAATTGCTCCGGACAGATGGTCGTCTATTCGAAAGCGGAATGTATTCCCCCGCCCCTGATCGTTCCAGCGAGAACGGATGAGGCAAGGCGTCATATTGCGTTCCGTCCAGAACGCGCCTTAACGCCAGCAGGCGTGCTGTGCGCGCAGACGCACCCGCCGGCACGGCATACCGCCGTTGCAGGGACAACCAGTCCATGAATTCTCCAATGCTAAAGCCCGCCTGCAGCCTAGAAGCCGGTCAGCGCGCCAACGAAAATGCTGACGGGCTCCAGCCCGCCATACTGCTGCTGCCAGACAGCATCAGTTCACTCAGTCCCCAGACCATCGCATCCGCCCGATCCGGAGACCGGGGCCCTCGATATCCACTGACTGAAAAATGACAGAGCTGATCCTCAAGCGCTTCAAAGCGCCCGTGATGAACCACCTTGCCAATCTCATAGAGCGCCGCCACAGGCTCTGCCCGCGCAGCCTTGCCTCTCGCTGCTGTGACCAGCCGAACCGGCGCAGTCGCTCGCACACTCCGAATGGTATTCTCTACCAGAGCACCACCGAAATTTCGTTCGGCAACAATCCGCTCTGCCCGCCAGTCATCCAGAGCATGCAATGCCCGTGCAGCCCATCCTGCCGGACTGTCTCTGGCAGAAAGATCTTCCAGAACATGTCCAACACCATCAGCATCCACGCCGCAGACAACAATTCCGATTTCATCCGATCGATAATCTTCCGGACCAGAGGCTCCCGAAGGATCAACCGACACCAGAATACGCCGCATGCGTGAAGCAATATCCATCCGCGTCTGAGCCGCAACAGCAGCTTCGCGTCTGAACGACTCAATCCGCCAGAGCGCCCCTTCAACAGCAACCTGGTATTCTCCATGAAGAAACCGTCGCCGCTCTCGTTCCGGCAACGCTTCCAGCGCTACAAGATAATCATCTCCCAGATTATCCCTGTTAGAATGCGGATTAAGAATCATCGTGCCATATAAGGAACGATCCGAAATGGGTTGCCCCGATTTCGGCTCTATTCCCAACTCGAAAAGCGCGTACAGCCAATGACCAACACTCGGCGGATTGGCATCAATATATTCACGGTTCACCAAGTCACATTTCTGCGCCAGGCGCGTCAGCAACATGTTCCGCGCGCCATAACTGATCTGGCTCGCCTCATTCAGATAAACTGTCGCAAATTCAAGACCCAGAATTTTCTCGGTACGCTGCTCATCATCCAAACCGCCGAACAGAATGGTAGACCCATTGGAGAACGTCACGACACAGTCCTGCCGATCCAGCTTCCACCGAACCCGCGGAAAACAGAACTGCATGACCTTCGGGAACGTATCCCGCAAAACAGACGCCTTAAGAGCCGTTAATCTGTGACGAAAAATACCATGACGACTGTCTGGAACCTTCAACGCTCGAATAACAACGGCTCGGATCAACACAAACGTTTTTCCTGAGCGTGAGCCACCCCTTAATAAAATATGACGGGCAGGCCCTCCCAGCAAACGAACAGCCTCGCTTTGTGCATCATTCAGTCTAAAGGGCGTTGTCGTCATGGCTGATACAGATGGAAATGGAGCCAGTCTGGTCCTCGGCATGTCCGGTTTTAAAGCGAGAGGGTCGATGTGCCTTTAAAAGAAACGCCATCAGACCATCACTATATTTTTTCCTGACGAGCGGGCTTCCCGTCTCCGGGTTGCAAATAATTTTTCCACCATAGGTAATTGGCTCGTCATATCCTTCGACAGCGCGACGCCGGGCTTCAGCTTCCAGGGCATCTGCCGCTTCCTCCAAAGCATCATCCCAAAGAAATGCGAAGTGAGGGTCCGTCTCTTTCCAATGATACAGCGTGCTTCTCTGAACATCTGCAAAACGGCCCGCTGCAGAGATATTTCCATTGGCAGCAAGATGCTTCAGAAACTGTTCCTTGCGCTGGCGAGATCGCCCATGGCGTATCCGTTGCTTCTCACTCTGTGTCTCGCTCATTTGTCCATTCCCTTCCCGACTCTGAGCGTCAATCAATCCGAAGCTCTGCTTCACGTCGGCTTTTCATTGACCATCCATCAAGCCAAGCCTCGTGTTTTTGCCCAGCATGTATGGGCTTTTTCCTTGGAAAATGTGTTCTGGGAACTTCCTGTAATCGTAATCGCTGCTCCCGCTGCGCCATAACTTCCAAACGGCTTCTGGTCGCCTCGCTCACGCATCCAAGGGCCTTTAACGAAAGAGTTTTTCGCCGACAGGGAATAGCTCGACAACGCACATCAAGCCGCGTGAGCCCTGCGTCCACCAATTCATGCCATTCAAGAGAACAATCTGCCCGATGAATCGCTTCTTCAGCATTCACTAAAGGGCACGCGACGACATCTAAACCATCCCCAAGAATAACAACCATAACTTGGTGACCGGAAAGGACAACTGATCCGGAAGAAATGTGAAATCGTTCCAACACTAGAAACTCTTCCAAATAAAAAAGGCCAAACTCAAAATTGAGCTGGCCTTTTGAAATAAAATATCTTCAATGTACTTTTCTTATGCAATAATCGCGTTCGAAGTTCAATACTTTTCTGAGAGATTTAAATTTTATTCTTCATATTTTCGTACGCATACGAAAGTTGCTCAAGAAGCAACGCACATTGTGCCGAAACTTTCATACGCGCCCGTCCTTCAGAAAGGCCGGGATAAAGATGACGTGCCATCGCAGAAAAAGACATTTCTCGTGCCAGCATCATTTCAAGACGCACGTGCCCGCACAATCCCAACCTCTCACGAATTTCCGAAATCCGAACCGAGCACTTGCCACGCCCAATCATCCACGTGTGCACATCACCCTTTTCACGAAAACGGCCATCTGACGGTTTTTCTTCCACAATACCAATCGTTGCAAAGAGATACTCCCGGTACCACCGATCTGCAGCAGAAACCTCGTCGTCCCCAATGTCGCCCGCCTCATACATCGAATGCACTGTGTTAACGACACGATGCACCCCATTTCGCTCCACGATTTCATGATGCTGAAAGCGTTCTGGAGTGGGCTTCATATGGCGGGCAATAGTCACCGGAGGGATTTCCCGAATTAACGTTTGCATCAGTGGATACTTTCCCAAATCGCAGAAGCCCCCATCGGAGCCAAAACAGGAAACTGCGGAACACGATCAGCGCCCCACAAAGCGTTCCAGCTCACAGGGTGCCCTGGCGGCAGAGCCTCAGCGCTCTCACGATCCACGACCAGTCTTTTCGGAGTGCCGCCCGATACCTTTGCAATCTTTTTAGCCTTGCGCATCGAACGATTACGCGCCTCTTTATGGAGAGGCTTCCAACTGTCAGCCGCCAACATGGCTGCAATGGCGCTGGCAGATACCCGACGAGGAGTCTGGCTTTCACTCATCTGCCTCATTCTAACTTCCTTCATGCTGCAAATTTGATTTTTGGCAAAATGCCATAGGCAATAAGAAAAAAAACTTCTTCTGGATTTGGCATAAAGCCATTGCTAAAAAGGCCACATGGCCAAACACAAGCGCTCGGACTCCCTGACTATCCTCCAGCGAGCTATCGGAACACGTATCGCCTGGGCCAGGGAACTCGTTATTCCCAACCAGAGCGAATGTGCCAGACTCCTGGGAGTAGATGCCTCCACCCTCAACAAGATTGAGCGTGGCGATCGCGCGCCCAGCGTCTTCCTCATCGCCGCTCTCTCGAACCGCCTCCGCGTCTCGACAGATTTTCTTCTGAAAGGCGTCCTGAACGGTCGTACCGACGAAGAACTGGCCCTGCGGCTGGCTGCCCTGCACCCAGAGTTGGTGCTCCAGCGGCAAGACATGGCTCCCGACAGGGACAAAAGCACGACTTCTGACATACCTGATCAGCCCACGAGACCAGACGAGGATCTGCACTGATAGTGTCTTCGCTGACTTCAATGCGCATTCGAACGCTCCCCCATTCGTCGTAGTGCAGCAAACCTGCCTCGGCGATGGAATGAACAAATCAGAAACGTTTCCAGCTATCAGCGAAACACAACGCATCAACCGGCCCCCTTCCTTCCTCAGCAGCCATCCCCACGACAACCGCCGATTAACGATAAATTAATGGCAATATGCCACTAGGTCAAGAAGCAAATATGGCTCATTGCCATTGCGGGACTTGCGTGTACTCCCCGCTTGGGAAACGTGGCCCCTAACCAACTCCCTCTCACAGCACTCTGACATGATGAAAACTGTTGGTTTCCGTAACTTGCATCACATTGCGGAACCGATTTTTTTTTAACTCGCTTCTGTACTAAAAATTAGAATGCGACAAAGTATTGCTAACCTTTGATGCCTTCCGTGAATCTGCAAAACGGATATTCCTCGGGTGTTAATTCCCGTCTCAAGATTCGATCTCGGGTGATGCTCGGACATAAAAAAAAGCGGTCCGAAGACCGCTTTCCAATTCTTATTCGTGGATCGTATCCAAATCTCCGAACCGGGTATACTCTCCCTCAAAGTACAACTGGACCATTCCAGTCGGACCATGTCGCTGCTTCTCAAGAATCAACTCAGCCTTGTTATGCACAAGGGCCATTTTCCGCTGCCACTCTTCAGTTGCTGCCTGAAACTTCTCGTTGCTATCGTATGCACTATCTTTGGGCATCCGCTGCTGCAGATAATACTCATCACGATACACAAACATCACAGCATCCGCGTCCTGCTCAATAGAGCCAGACTCACGAAGATCCGACAACATCGGTCGCTTGTCCTCGCGGGATTCAACCTGACGAGACAGCTGAGACAATGCGATAACTGGTACTGAAAGCTCTTTCGCAATTGCTTTCAGGCCCTGTGTAATCATTGAAATTTCCAACACACGACTGTCCGGTTTGGTCCCAATCGCAGGACGCATCAATTGCAGATAATCCACAACGACCAAGCTTAACCCCTGCGTTCGCGCCAACCTCCGGCATCGCGTTCTCATCGCGGAAAGCGAAATAGCCGGCGTATCGTCAATGTAAAGTGGCAGCTTCTGCAATTCACGAGACACCCGTACAAACCGATCAAACTCTTTCTGTCCGATGTCACCACGACGAATTTTTTCACCCGATACTTCTGCCTCGCCAGATAGAATACGCGTCGCCAACTGTTCAGATGACATTTCAAGAGAGAAGATAGCGACGGAGCCGTGAGACTTCTCTCCACGCTCTTCAGCGTCTCTCATGATCGAACGCGCAGCCGAGAACGCAATTTTCGTCGCCAGCGCTGTCTTTCCCATGGCCGGACGCCCAGCAAGAATCAAAAGATCAGACGGATGCAACCCACCCGTCCTTTTATCCAGATCCCGCAGTCCGGACGTCAGGCCAACAACATCTCCTGTCCGTAGAAATGCCTTCTCAGCAACATCAATAGCTCCCGTAAGGGCTTTGCCGAACGAGACAAACCCACCCTCCTGACCACGTTCAGTCGCAAGTTTGAACAACGCCTCTTCAGAAGCCGCGATCTGATCACTACCATCCAGGTCAGGCCGCGCTCCAAAAGCATTGTTTACAACTGTCTCTCCGATATCGATGAGCTGACGCCGGACCCATGCATCGTGAACAACACGACCATAATCCCCGGCATTTACGATCCCCACCATGGCGGTCAAAAGTTTGGCGAGATACGCAGGGCCGCCCGCAGCATCCAGCACACCCGTGTGCTCGAATTCGGCCTTCATCGTAACGGGGTCAGCGAGCTGGCCACGCTCAATGCGACGGGCCACAGCCTCATAAATCCGGCCATTCACCGAGTCGGCAAAATGCTCGGGCTCCAGAAAATCCGAGACCCGCTCATAGGCCTTGTTATTTGTCAGGATAGCTCCGAGAAGCGCCTGCTCTGCCGCGATATTCGCTGGCGGAGAACGACGCAGGAGCGCGCCTAGCCCCCCATCATCAGAGGACGCGTCAGACGCAGCTGGAGAGGGAAAGGATTCGATCATAGTCACGACAGTCTTTTACCATCAGCTTCCTCCAGAAGCAGCGCCTCAATGTGCATCTCCTGCCGAGACAAAACGTTTTCAGTCCTGTCAGCCTCTCAATCGCTACATCAGGACGCGGGACATGATCTCAAAAGAGAAGTTCTACGACAGCCTTCAGAACGCCAGTCCGCCCACCGGCCTCTCTCTTCCTCAAACAGCACTCTGGTGGATTGGAAAACAGAATTGGGCCAAAGCACACGAACTGGTGCAATCAGCCGAAGGCATACGACCAAACGACCGTATTCACGCCCTTCTTCACCGACAGGAAGGAGATCTGGCCAACGCCCGCTACTGGTATTCCAGAGCGGATGCGAGGATGCCGGACCAGACCATTATGCAGGAATGGGATGACCTGGTCCGACAAAACTTCGCTCAGACGGAAACCCAGCCATCCTGAGCAAGAGCAACGCCTGCAAGATAAAGACTACCGCAAATCAGCACGCGTGCGGGCTCTTGCCCACTTTCAGCCAAACGCTCCAAAGCTTTGACAATCGTCGGCCCAGCGATTGCGATTCCCCCGGACGCAGCAACCAGCTCCTCCACAGGCGTGGCAAGATGCTGGTCAACTTCCGCAACCGCCTGAACACTGGCTGCACGCGCCAAGAGGGGCCTGAGAAATCCACTCACGTCCTTGCTCTGCTTGACCCCGGCAATGATGTGAACAGGTCGATCCTTCCAACCATCAAGCACTTCCCCCAGCACCTCACCTGCACCAGGGTTATGGCCACCGTCTAGATAAAGCTCCCACCCATCTGGCAGCATAGCAGCAAGCGTTCCATGCAATCGCTGTAATCGGGCAGGCCAGTCAGTTCTGGCAATACCCTCATACGCACTCAACGGGATATTCAACCCAGACACCCGCAAAGCCGCAATCGCAAGAGCTGCATTTGTTGCCTGATGCGGCCCCTTCAAACCCGGCAAGGGCAATTCAAGGCTACCTTGCGGGTCAGAATAATGCAGCTTTAGACCATCCACCCGAACGTGCACATTCTGTCCCAGGCTCCACAGAGGCGCCTTCAATGCCTCCGCACGCGACCGAATGGCATTTAACGCTTCTGAAGCCTGCGGAGAGACAACGACGGGCACACCAGGCTTGATAATCCCAGCTTTTTCACCAGCAATGGCCTCCAGCGTTTCTCCCAGAAAGGCCTGATGATCCAGACTGATCGTCGTGATGGCACACGCAGCAGGCTTAGGAACCACATTTGTGGCATCCAGCCGTCCACCGAGACCCACTTCAAGAATGACAAGGTCAGCAGGGATGCGAGAGAAAAGAAGAAAACCTGCGGCCGTCAAAACCTCGAAGACGGTAATGGGCGCACCTGCATTAACGCGCTCAACCTCTTCAAAAGCATCCACCAGCGTATCTTCGTCAACCAGCTTCCCTGCCAGACGAAACCGCTCAGTAATGCTCACAAGATGCGGGCTGGTCATCACATGCACGCGGAGACCTGCTGCCTCGGCAATCGCCCGCAGATTAGCGCATGTGCTCCCCTTGCCGTTCGTACCAGCAACATGAATGACTGGCGGCAAGTGCAGTTCGGGATGACCCAGCTTAGCCAGAAGAACTTCCAGCCGCCCAAGAGAAAGATCAATCAGCTTGGGATATAACTGGTGCAACCGGGCAAGAACCTCGCCCGGCCGTCCCTGATATTCACCAGCCAGACGGACCGGCTCCCCCTTCTGGGCACCCATCAGGCAGCGACGTCCGGAGCCGCCTTTTGGCGAGTCAGCATACCAAGAACGCGCCCCAGAAGCTCAGGCAGCTCGGAGCGCTTTGCAACAATATCAACCATCCCGTGCTCACGCAGGTATTCAGACCTCTGGAAACCTTCCGGCAGTTTCTCGCGCACGGTGTCCTGAATCACACGAGGACCAGCAAAAGCTATGAGCGCGTTCGGCTCAGCAATGTGAATATCACCCAGCATTGCGAAAGACGCTGATACGCCCCCGGTCGTCGGGTTCGTAAAGACCACGATATAGGGCAGACCAGCTTCCTGAAGCATCTGCACGCCAATCGTTGTACGCGGCATCTGCATGAGGCTGACAGCGCCTTCCTGCATACGCGCACCACCGGAAGCCGTGTAAATCACCAGCGGGGCCTTCTGAAGAACAGCCAAACGACAGGCCGCCACAAAAGCCTCACCCAGACCTGCTCCCATCGTTCCCAACAGGAACTCAGGTGCCATGACGGCCACCACAGCCTTCTGCCCCTGAATTCGGCCATGAGCGACCACAAGCCCCTCATCAAGATGAGACTTGTTTCGCGCGTCCTTCAGACGATCGGTGTAACGCTTGGAATCCTTGAACCCCAGCGGATCAACCGGCATCTTCGGGAGCTCGATGGTCGTATATTCGCCACCATCGAACGTCCAGGCCAGACGCTCCTTTGCCGTCGCACGCATATGATGCCCACAATGCGGGCACACCTTCTGGGAGCGCTCCATTTCCTTGACGAGCATCATCTGCCCGCAGGAATCGCAGTTTGTCCAAAGATTATCCGGCACGTCCCGCTGAAGCAGGCCACGCAGCTTGGGTCGGACGTAATCGGTCAGCCAGCTCATGTCGTCTCGTTACTTTCTGCCTGCCTTCGGGACGAAGGCCAGAATGGGAAAAGGCTCTTGTAGAGGCCATTCATAATCGGCGCGTTTTAGCGTTGCCAGCACATTTATGCCAGCCTTGCCATACAGAACTGTGCCCAGCCTCGGAAAAATATGGCACCATCTCCCTTAAGGAACACGCACCGCGATCACCTGCAACCACTGAGCGTCCTCGCGGTTTAATCAGGCAAAATCAGTGAACAGACGGGCCATTGTTCCCGTCCGGAGAAACCCCAATGTCCGACAGTTTCAATACCGTGCAGTTCTCCCCTCAGTCAGGCCTGAAACCCGGATGGTTCATCGGCGTGGGCGCCTTCCTGGTCGTCCTGGGGCTTCTGGCAGCCTTTGATGCGATCGCCACAACGCTTGCCAGCATGGTCCTTCTGGGCGTTCTGCTCATCATCGGTGGAATCGCCCAAATCATGCAGAGCTTCGCGCATCGCGGGCTCCCCCTGCCCAACCAGTGGCTTTCCGGCCTGATCGGCGGACTTTACATTCTTGGCGGACTTCTCCTCATCGAAGAGCCCGCAACCGGATCGGTCTTCATTACGGCTATCCTTGCAGGCTGCCTTATCTTCGCAGGCCTTAGCCGTGCCTTCTGGGCCGCCGGGCACCGCACAACAGGTGGCTGGGGCCTCCTCGCCGTCAGTGGCGTCTTCACGCTCCTGATTGGCATCCTTCTCTACATGACACTGCCGTGGTCAGGCCTGTGGCTAATCGGAACCCTGATTGCCATCGAGCTTCTGATGGCTGGGGCATCTGCCATTCTTTTTGGCATGTCACTGCGCAATCGCACGTGATCAGACTGCAAATAAAAAGAGCGCATCAGAGAAACCCCTGATGCGCTCCAAATTTACCACCCGAAACAGGTTTCACCCCCGAACGGCCGCAGACAATTCAATAAGCTGCTTCAATACGGATGGAACCGTCTTTTCCGTCGCTTGTCCCTCAGACAGCGTCCCCGCCATCGTCTTGATCAAAGCAGAAGCCACCACAGCAGCATCCCCAATCCGGGATGCCGCCCGCGCCTGCTCAGGCGTCGAAATCCCAAACCCGATCGCAACCGGCAGATCCGTCGCTTCCCGAATCTTCGGAAGAGCTTCCTCAAGCTGCGCCTGGCTGGCGCTGCCCGTCCCCGTGATCCCCGTGATGCTTACATAATACACGAAGCCAGACGCATCTTTCAGCACATGGAACAGACGCGTCCGGGATGTCGTCGGGGCCACAAGAGAAATGATATCCAGCCCGGCTGCCCGCGCATGGGCATCCAGCAGATCCGCCTCTTCCGTCGGCATATCCACGACAATGATACCATCCACACCCGCCTGAACCGCATCAAAGCAGAATTCCGCTGGCCCATAGCTATCAATCGGGTTCAGATATCCCATCAGAATAATCGGCGTCTCGGCATCGGTCTCCCGGAAAGACCGAACCATCTCCAGAACGCCGCCCAACGTCGCGCCGGCTTTCAGCCCCCGCAGTGCCGCAGCCTGAATCGTCGGACCGTCCGCTGAAGGATCGGAGAACGGCACACCAATCTCGATCAGATCCGCCCCCGCAGCTGGCATCGCCTTAAGCAGCTCAAGCGAGGTCTCATAATCCGGATCAAACGCCTGAAGATACGGAATCAGTGCACCCCGTCCCTCCGTCTTGAGGGCTTCAAAACGGGCTTTGATACGGGTCACAGGTTCACTCCCAGATGGCTCGCCACAGTGAAGATATCCTTGTCTCCACGGCCAGAGACGTTCAGCACGATGATCTTGTCTTTCGGCATATCCGGCGCAATCTTCATGACATGCGCCAATCCATGGGCGCATTCGAGAGCCGGAATAATGCCTTCCGTCCGCGTCAGAAGCTGGAACGCCTCCAGAGCCTCCTGATCCGTCACACCAACATACTCGGCACGCCCAATATCATTCAGCCAGGAATGCTCCGGCCCGATCCCCGGGTAATCCAGCCCCGCACTGATCGAATGCGCCTCTTCGATCTGACCATGCTTGTCCTGAAGCAAATACGTCCGGTTGCCGTGAAGCACACCCGAACGCCCACGCAAGATGGACGCCGCCGTCTTGCCAGAATCCAGTCCAAGCCCAGCAGCCTCCACACCAATCAGACGCACATCCGCATCATCAAGGAACGGGTGGAAAATCCCCATTGCGTTTGAGCCGCCGCCAATGGCCGCAACAATCACATCCGGCAGACGCCCCTCAGCCCGGACAATCTGCTCCTTCACTTCCGTACCAATAATGGACTGGAAATCACGAACCATCTCAGGATACGGATGCGGTCCAGCAACCGTACCCACCAGGAAATATGTATCCGCCACATTCGCAACCCAGTCGCGCATGGCTTCATTCATGGCATCCTTGAGTGTCCCGGCCCCAGCCGTCACCGGCTTTACCTCAGCCCCAAGCAGATGCATGCGGAAGACGTTGGGCTTCTGGCGCTCAACATCCGTTGCGCCCATGTAAATGACGCATTTCAGCCCAAAGAGCGCACAAACCGTTGCCGTCGCCACACCATGCTGGCCAGCGCCAGTCTCAGCCACGATCCGCGTCTTGCCCATCCGCCGGGCCAGAAGGATCTGTCCCATGACGTTGTTGAGCTTGTGCGAACCTGTGTGGTTCAGCTCCTCACGCTTGAGATAAACCTTCGCACCACCCAGCTCTTCCGTCAGGCGCTTCGCAAACCACAACGGGCTCGGACGGCCAACGTAATCCCGGTAATAGTAGTCCAGCTCCTCACGAAACGCTGGGTCAGCCTGCGTCGCGCGATACGCCTCCTCCAGTTCAAGAACCAGAGGCATCAGCGTTTCCGCAACAAAGCGTCCACCGAAGACGCCAAACCGGCCGCGCTCGTCCGGTCCGGAACGCAAGGAGTTAGACAAGGAAGATGAAGGGGTCGTCATACCGGGCTCTGTTCCGCTTAAAGGGCTAACCAGCGATACCAAGGCCAGACGGGAACGTCCATCCACACCATTTTTAAGAAACCACCCTTACCGAATTCTCGGCAGCCCCCTTGCACAGAGCGCATCCTCAAGACATGAGTCAGAACACCTCCTGCCTCCGACCAAGGATCTTTCTCTGATGCTTCTCGCCCGGCCCGCCGGCACACCGGCCCGCGAGATCGGCCCGGACGTCGATATCAATGCCACGAACTGGATTGACCTCATCAATCCAACACATGATGAAATCACAAAAGCCGAGACACTCCTTGGGGTGCACATTCCCAAACTGGAAGAGCTGGAAGAGATCGAAAGTTCATCCCGCCATTATGAACGGGACAACTGCCTCTATCTCTCCACCCCCCTTGTACGCCGTGCGGATGACGTCTCGTTCTCCAAACCCGTCGGTTTCATCCTGACGGAAAAGAGAATCATCACAGTCCGCTACACGGACTATTTCGCATTTGATCTCGTAGGGGGAAAGCTGGCCGAATACCCGGCAGGCAAGGTCTCGCCCTCTTCAACGGAACTGCTGGTTGAACTACTCGAAGAGATTATCAACCGTCTGGCGGATATCCTCGAAGGCCTGGGGCGCACTCTCGACACCATTTCCCGCCGCGTCTTCAACGCCGAGCAACCGCGCGATCGCGCACGCGTGGGCGCCATGCTTCGCGAAACCCTGCGCCGCCTCGGATATGCCGGAGACCTAGCCTCAACAGTCCGGGACAGTCTCCTCGGCATCGACCGTGTTCGTATCTATCTGGAAGATTACATCAGCCAAAGCCTGCAAAAGGCCAAGGATCAGGGCACATCTCCTCTTCCCGCCAGAGATACTGCCGGGAAATCACCAACGCCGGCTGACACATTTAAATCGCGTCTCAAAGTCGCAGGCCGCGACATTGCTTCCCTGAGCGACTTCGATGCCCAGATCGTCAGCAAGGTCCAATTCCTTCTGGATGCGACATTGGGCTTCATCAGCATCGAGCAGAACGACGGCATGAAAGTCCTCACCGTCGCCAGCTCAATCGGGATCATGCCAACGCTGATCGCAGGTATCTACGGCATGAACTTCAAGGACATGCCGGAGCTTACCTGGAAATATGGCTACCCTTACGGCCTTACCTTGATGGTTCTATCCACCATCCTGCCGCTCTTCTGGTTCTGGCGCCGTGGATGGTTCGGAACCCGTTAGGAGTCTTCTTCAATCCGCAGGCCGCCCTCAACAGGACGAAAAGGCAGAACAGAGCGCTGATATGCCACCGGGAAACGATGGAGCTGTTTTTCCCACAGCTCCACGTCACTTCCCTCCGGCAAAACGACGTTGTCTACGCCACACCGCTTGAGGAAGGCCGCCTGATCTGGAAGGACATGCCCTTCCGCACGAATTTCTCCCGAAAAGCGGAGGTACTCCCGCAATTCCCGCGCCTGCGTAAACACACGCCCATCACGGAAGATCGGAAAGCGCAAAACAACCAGTTCAAGCCGGTTGAGATACGGTTTCAGCGCCGTCGCATCATCAGCAATATCCAGAAGAACAGCACGTGCTTCCGTATTCTCTGCCAACTCTGAAAGCGTTACCAATGCCTCATGAAACTTGGCGGGACGCTCGTTCAGCTCAAACAGTTTCATAAGCTGCCTCCTTGAAAGGGACGTCCCCGAGTCGATCCAACGTATCGAGGAACGTCTCGCCCCTCTGCCTTATACCAAGGTAGCAATCCACCAGCCGGGCAATCGCATCAACCGTATCGTCCTCCGGAAGCGCTGGCCCGAGAATGGTTCCAATGGAGGCCCCGTTCTCTGCCCGGCCGCCCAACGTAATCTGGAAGAACTCTTCCCCGCGCTTGTCCACACCCAGCAAGCCAATATGACCCGCATGATGATGGCCACATGCATTAATGCAGCCTGAAATATTGATCCGTAGCGCGCCAATTTCTGCCTGCAAGGTAGCATCCCCAAAACGAGCACCCAGCTTCTGGGCAATCGGGATGGAACGTGCATTTGCCAGAGCGCAGTAATCCAGCCCTGGGCATGCCACGATGTCACCGATCAGACCAATGTTGGCAGATGCCAAGTCCACTTCTTTCAGGGCCTGCCACAGATCATACAGCCGATCCTGTCGAACATGCCCCAGAACAATGTTCTGAAGATGCGTAATCCGCAGTTCGCCAAAGGAATATTCGTCAGCCAAATCGGCCAGACGGTCCATCTGGGTAGACGTGGCATCTCCCGGAATTCCTCCGGCAGGCTTGAGCGAAACAACCGCTATAATATGACCCGCATCACGGTGCGGATGCGTATTGCTTCGAACCCAGAGATCAAATTCCGGATTAGCCTCACGTCTGGCTGAGAGCTCCTGAGAGGCATTATCCGGGGCTGAGAGTTCCGGAACAGCAAAACGCGCGCGGATCGCACCCACCATTTCAGGCGTCAGACGGTAATGTTCCAGATCCATCTGCTGCAACTCAGCTTCGACAGCCTCACGATAAGCGTCAATGCCCAGAGCCTGAACCAGAATCTTGATCCGTGCCTTGTAAATATTATCGCGGCGTCCATGCGCATTATAGACCCGGACAATCGCTTCGAGCGTTGCAAGCAGACGCTCTTCAGGCACAGCGTCAAATATCTCCTGCCCGATAATGGGCGTGCGGCCTAAGCCTCCTCCCACAAAGATCCGGAAGACAGGACGCCCGTCCGCGCCACTGCGAGCCAGAATCCCAATATCATGGAAACGAGCCGCAACCCGGTCATTCGGACTGCCAGAAATAGCAATCTTGAATTTCCGCGGCAAAAACGTGAATTCGGGATGCAATGTAGACCACTGGCGCAGAATTTCCGCATGAACACGCGGGTCCACGACTTCATCCGCAGCCGCACCCGCAAATTCGTCAGACGTCACATTCCGGATGCAGTTTCCGCTGGTCTGAATGGCATGCATGTCCACCTTCGCCAGATCGCGCAGAATGTCCGGAGTTTCTTCCAGCTTTATCCAGTTAAACTGAATATTCTGACGCGTGGTAAAGTGCCCATAATCACGATCGTACCGACGCGCGATATGCGCGAACATCCGCATCTGCTGACTGTCGATCGTTCCATACGGAATAGCGACACGCAGCATGTAAGCGTGAAGCTGAAGATACAGACCATTCATCAGCCGCAGCGGCTTGAATTCGTCTTCACTCAAGCTTCCATCAATACGGCGCGTTACCTGCCCGGAAAACTCGTCGATGCGAGCGGCCAGAAATTCGCGGTCAATCTGATCATATTGGTAATGGCCAACAGGAGCGTTCATTGCCCGGCCTCCACTGAAAATTCGGGATGTACAGTCGGACCACGCGCACGAATTCGCTCACGCACCGTCACAGGTTCCGGAGGATCAACGTCGCGTACAGCCACTTCATATACACCTACGACACCATCCTGCTGGGCACGCGCCTGCGCTTCCTCAAGAACATCGCTCACGGCGTCAGCATCCAGTTTTTCCGCTGCCCCAACTCGAGCCGCCCAATGTCCATCATGATCGCGCCAGACGATTCTTCCGTCCAGAAGGCGATTAGCCGTCAAAACAAGCTTCTCACCTGCTCCAACACGAACTGGTCGTTTCATAATGCCCTCCGCAGGAACGAAACTGACATAGGATAAACCATCAACTCGCAGGTTTCCCCTCGCATGACGTCAAAAGAAGCTCCGAAGACCTTCTCAACGTAATGCAGCGAATGAAAAAGGACTGAGCGTAGCAACGAAAAATTCACCATAACGGATCAAATAATGATCCATTATGGTGAATTCTCCAACCTCAATCAGCAAATTTTAGTGATAATTTTTTATAACTAATTTTTTTAGTTATATTGAAAAGGAGATAGGAGCTCGATTAGGTCGCTGCATTCCCGCTTCCTCAGCCTGACGCAACAACCCTTCCAAGGTCACAGCTTCCATTTTTTTGGCTAGCTCAACATTCATTGAAGCCCAAAAAGGTTCAAGAACCTTCTCTATTAACGGATTGGCTGCTTCCCCATCGGGGGCGTGTTCTTCGGTAACGGCCTGAACAATCTCATGCACCGTAATGGTTCGGGGCGGACGCCCCAACCGATAACCGCCTTTAGGCCCCCGCACACTATCCAGAAGTTTTTCTCTCGAAAGAGCCTGAAGAACAGGCTCGATCCCGCGACGCAGCATATTACCCCGCTTGGCAATATCAGCGCCACTCACCACACCGGAACGCCCCGCGTGAAAAGCAACATCCAACATGATTGAAACAGCTGTCAGGGCACGATCGCGGCGGAGATACATGAATTTTCCGAATTCAACGCAAAAGAAAGGGCACTTGAACAACTTGCGATGCTCATTCGTGTATTTGGGTCTTTCAAACAGCCCTGTCAATCATTGAAACGGGATTACACTCTCAATCGGATGACTCTACTCCACATATTCGCGATAATATCGCCCACCTAGAGAGGTCAAAATTTCATATCCGATAGTTCCCGCAGATGTGGCCACATCATCAACGCTTCTGCGTGGCCCGATCAAATCAACATACATATCTGCATGCAGCTGAGATTCCGGAACCGCTGATACATCCAAGGCCAGGGAATCCATAGAAACACGCCCTACAATAGGGAGCGCGATATCTCCCAGCCATGCACAACCTGTCCCGCTATTATGCCTGGAAAAACCATCCGCATATCCCACGGCCACCGTCGCAATACGGCGCGGTTTCTCTGGACGATAGGTCAAGCCGTACCCAACAGCATCGCCTACCTCCACATCCCGCAATTGAAGAACACGGGCGTGAAGAGAAACAACCTGCTGCAAGGGATTAGGCAGTTCAGCGTTAGGAGCGATTCCATAGAGAGCCGCGCCAGGCCGAACTAAATCCATATGGTAATCCGTGCCTAGGAATATACCCGAAGAAGCCGAGAGGCTCAAAGGAGCTGCAGGCATTAAGGCTGCCATGTCCCGAAATCTTTGGTGCTGGATTTGGTTGGCTTCACTGGCTGGAACGTCCGCACAAGCCAGGTGACTCATCACCAACCCAATACTGATACCGTCCAAAAGAGTTTGATCATCAGAAAGCTTCCTGACATCCGCCCATGAGAGACCAAAGCGGGACATCCCACTATCCAGCTGGATAACAGCCTCCTGCACAGCCCCCTCTCGCGCAGCCTCGCGTTTCCAAAGATCTATTTGTTCAAGACTGTTGAGAACAGGCCGAAGTCCAAAATAGACACACTCAGCTGCAGCTCCCGGCCGCGGCCCGTGCAAAACCGTAATCCGCGTCTCGGGTGAGACGATCTGACGCAGAGCGATTCCTTCATCAACATGAGCGACAAAGAATTCTTTTGCGCCTTCCCGTTCAAGAATAGGTGCCACTTGCTCAGCACCCAACCCATAGGCGTCCGCTTTCACAACAGCGGCACAAACTGCCGTTCCCACCCTATCCCTCAAAAAGCGATAGTTTTTGGCTATAGCCTTGAGATCAACCGTAAGAGTGGCACCCGCCCGGGAGGCAGGCCAAAGGTGAGGAGCTGATAAGATCGTCATACTTCACCCTATCGCAAATCGAAATGAAATTTCCTGCATAAATTCAGCATATTCTTCAGTCTCAAGCGTTATATATGCAGCATATAACCAAGGAAGACGGAAAATTGTGACATGATCTTCGATCGCACCACCGAATCCATTCTTCGCCTTCTGCAACATGACGGCCGTATGAGCAATGCAGACCTCGCGGAACGCGTTGGTCTTTCACCCTCAGCATGCCTGAGACGTGTCAAAATGCTTGAAGAGAAAGGCGTCATCCGAGGTTATCATGCCGTCATCGATGATCGGTCTGTACATAACCTGACAACAGTCATTGTACAGATAACCTTGGAGCGCCTGACAGACGAAGCTCTAAGACGCTTTGAAGCCCGCATTAAGGAATGCGCCGACATTCGTGAGTGCTACCTGATGACTGGTGAAGCAGACTATCTTCTGCATGTGGCAGCCCGGGACCTGGCAGACTACGAACGCATCCACAAAGAAGAACTCTCTCGCCTTCCTGGTGTGATCCGCATTCACAGTAACTTCGCCATCAGGCCAGTTGTGCAGCGTTGGAGCACTCAGAACATAAACCAGACAACATAAGGAAATTTTAATCGAACTGCATTTGCGAACTAATCTCATTTGGCGTATAGAAAATTATTGCCTCATGATAGGACGCCACGAGCAGCTCATGATCATTTGTTCATGTAACGCACTTTCCCACAAAGACGTCGAGTCGGCGATCGATGCCGGAGCATCCCGACCTTCCGAAATTTATACTGCCAAGAAGTGCCGTGCTCAGTGTGGGAACTGCGTTCCAGGAATGGTTTGCCTTTTAAAGCAAGCCATTCAGGAGCGGAGAAATGTCGGTCTGGCAAATACGAATATCGCACAGACAACAACGCAAAACGTGTACTGCTAATTTAAAGCAAAAAAATGCCCGGGATTTCCGGGCATTTTCAAAGAACTTAGTCTTGATCAGGTGCTGCGGCAGAATTTGTTTGAATGTACCGCTCAATTCCGACCTGCTTAATCAGGTCAAACTGACGGTCAATAAAGTCTTCATGTTCTTCTTCATTCACAAGAATCTTAAGAAGAAGGTCGCGAGAAACATAATCTCGTACGCTCTCACAATACGCGATACCTTCACGAAGATCTTCAAGAGCTTTCTTCTCAAGCTTCAGATCACATTCGAGAATTTCTTCAACGCTCTGCCCAATCAAAATTTGATTTAGCCGCTGAACATTGGGCAAACCACCCAAGAAAAGAATGCGCTCGATCAGCCAATCGGCATGATGCATTTCTTCAATGGATTCTTCGTATTCTTTCTTACCGAGTAGCGTCACACCCCAGTGGCGCAACGTACGTGCGTGCAAGAAATACTGATTGATGGCCGTTAACTCGTTGGTCAACTGCGTGTTCAGATGCTCGATGACTTTAGGGTCTTTAATCGCCACGGGATAATCCTCTTCGTTATCTTGATTCGCCATCCATACACCAAAAGAAAGTAGATAACAAAAAATAGTTCAATATAACTGTTGATAAAAATAATATACATTCTCATTTGGAATTTTTCATCCATAAAAACCAAATAATTAATATTAATTACTAAAAAGTTTATAATAGTATTGTACATTTACACCTTTAATTCGTAGTATATGTGTATAAATTACATTTATAAAATAATTTGAAGATATTTTTATTATTCCTTAAATTTAATCTAATTTTTCCATTTATTTTCTGTAGTACCAAAATAAATCATAATTCCGATGCTAAAGATTGATCATTTTATAATTCATCTCGATATTAAAAATAACTGCACTGAAATCAAATCGATCCTATCTGTAGCCACATTGAACCGTATCCGGCCCTTCAGGCGGGCACGGATTTTTCTAATCTTCAGACTAGGCATAGAGCTCATATCCAGAACATGACGGTTGCGACGCGGCGAATGGCTGAGAAGAAGACATGCGGGGATCTGTCGTAGCGGCGGGGTACGACCCGCCGCCAGTTCTTAAGCCTTCCGAACATGATTTCGATGCGGTTGCGGCGTTTGTATTTCTGCCTGTTGTATTTGACAGGTCTCTCGCGAGATCTTCGTCCTGGAATGCAGGGTTTTATGCTGCCTTTCTCTTCCAGGGCATCCCTAAACCGGCCGGTGTCATAACCCCGGTCTCCCAGCATCCATTGTGCATCAGAAAGGCTGCCCAGCAGGGCAGCGGCACCTGTTCAGGCGATCCGGATCCCTTTTTTAGCCCCAGCCTCGAAGCCATCTGGCATTCTAGATGTAGCTATATTTTTCAACCGATTGGTGGTGTGGTTCGGTAGAGCAAAACGCAAAACCCCCGCTGTCTCGATGAGATAGCGGGGGTTTAAAACTGTAAGTGGTTGCGGGGGTAGGATTTGAACCTACGGCCTTCAGGTTATGAGCCTGACGAGCTACCGGGCTGCTCCACCCCGCGGTGGTAATGGTGATGTTGGTGTTTTGGGAGTGATGAGTGGGCTAGGGGAC
>NZ_JBDIWI010000003.1:0-149964 GCF_039638325.1 Gluconobacter sp. OJA
TGAACGCCCCTGGCCAGGGGCGTTCATGAGGTGAGATACAGCGCTTAACACCTGGTAGCCTGACCACGTTTTCTAGCAGGCTGATCTCGCCTCTCTTCACCGTCTCGAACAGTTGACGGCGGCCCGCTTTCGGGACCGCGAACATAAGAAAGAGAGAGTGATATGTCTGCGCAAACCGTCATTGGAATAGACGTGTCCCGAGACTGGCTCGATGGCTTTCGCCTGCCAGAAAAGCAGAGATTTCGTTTTCAGAATTCACCTGATGGCCATGCCAGATTACTGGAAACTCTTCAGAGTATGCCGGACGGTCTCAAAATTGGGTTTGAAGCCACCGGTGGACAGGAATGGGCACTCTGGCGTCTTCTCATCAGTATGGGACTCAATGCAGTCCAGTTGCCTCCTGCACAGATCAAAGCTTTCGCACTCTCCATGGGGAAACGCGCGAAAACCGATCAGATCGATGCGGAATTGATTGCGCGCTTTATGGCTTTTCGTCCAGAAGCAGGACGAACACTGCCGGATGTAAAACTCCAGTTTCTGCGGGCACTGACGGTGCGCAGAGCTCAGATGGTGGAGGCACGTAAACGGCTTTCTGCCCAGATTTCGGCGCGCCGCAAACAGGGTGTGAGCGCTGAACTGGAGGACATGGACAGCAGTCTCAAAGCATTTCTCGAAAGCCAGATCAGCGAGCTCGAACAACGGATTGAAAGCGTTATCGCAGAGGCAGAAGAACTCTCCGCGAAAGCAGAACTTCTCCGCTCCATTCCTGGTATCGGCCCGGTATCAGTCTCCATGCTTCTCGCAGAAATGCCAGAACTCGGCCGTATGACGGCGACAGAAGCTGCTGCCATGGCCGGACTTGCACCAATGGCTCACGATAGTGGCGCGATGCGGGGGAAACGTGTCATTTCAGGGGGAAGAAGATCTCTCCGTCACGTCCTGTTCCAAGCAGGATTGGCAGCTGCCTGCCATAATCCTGTTCTGAAAGCTGTCGCCAAACGCATGAAACAGCGGGGCAAGCCACATAAACTGGTGATCGTCGCTATCGCACGGCGTCTCATCACAATCGCCAACGCCGTCCTCAAAACAGGCCTGCCATGGCGCATTAGCTCCGCCGCTTAAACACAGTTGCTAGGATTTTTCTTACCGGGCGAGATAGAGTGCCGGAATCAAGAAAACTATTCCATCGCAGGATGTAATGTTCATTCGACAACTCACCTATCTGATTGCGCTTGACAAATTTCGTCACTACTCACGGGCAGCGGAACATTGTGGCGTCTCCCAACCTGCTTTGTCCATGGCAATTCGCCAGCTTGAAGACGAGCTTGGACTCCCTATTGTACGGCGTAATCGCCGTGTTTTTGGTTTGACGGAGGAAGGCCAACGGGTTCTTGTCTGGGCCAGGCAAACTGTCGCAGCCTTGGACGGTCTGCGACAGGAAGCGTCATTCTCCCAAGCTGTAGCGGGGGGCACGTTGTCTGTGAGTGTCATGCCACCAGCACTACAGATTACACCATTGTTGATTGAGCGTCTGCGCGCGTTTATCCCCTCACTTCGCGTTGAAGTGTCTGTCGCACCGAACGCGAAAATTATTCACGATCTCAAAGAGCGACGCATCCAGATGGGGTTGGTATATCTTGACCAGGTGCCGCAGACCGACGTGTTTGAAACGCATGAACTCTATTCTGAACAGCATTTTTTTATTACGTCTGAAAAGGTTCAGGCTTCGCGTCGAGATGCTTATGACTGGTCCGACGTCGGAAAACAGCCGCTCTGTCTCTTGGGGAAAGAGATGCGGAGTCGTCAGATTGTGGATCAGTGCTTCAAGAACATTGGTGTCGAACCAACGGTTTTTCTGGAAACGAACTCTTTGGAACTCCTTTATGCTGAACTTCTTTCTGGTCGATCAGCGGGAATTCTGCCTCTTGGTGCGCTACCGACCGATCGTTCTCGTCTGAACATCATGCGTATGAAACAATGTCCAGCATTGGGAGTGGGGATTGTACGTCTGGCGCAACCGGTCCAGACGGCTCTTATGATAAAAAGTTGGGAATTGGCTTGTGACTTATGTCTGGGCGACACGCTTGAGTCATAAGCAATACTTATGATGAAATCAAAACAAAGACTTTGATCTTTTTCGTCTCCACGTCTCTGTGCTTTTCCAGATGAAAGGAAAAGTATTACCGTTATGGAAAAAGGAGGAAGTCCTCAGGCCATAAACCGAAAGATCGAGTTGACGTGGCTTCTGACGCCGTCTCTTGCTAATCTGGGTTTTGCAGTTCGTACCTCGGTGGCTGCTATTCTTTCGCTCTTTATTGCAATCTGGTTGCAGCTTGGCAGTCCTCAATGGGCACCTCTGACCGTCTGGGTGGTTGCTACCGCATCACGCGGAGAGTCACTTTCCAAAGCCCGCTGGCGACTGATTGGAACCGGTATTGGCTGCTTCATGGGGGTCGGTCTTATGGCCTGCTTTCCTCAGCAGTCAGGATTGTTTTTCATTTCTCTGGCTTTCTGGATCGGACTCTGTTGTGGAAGTGCGACATTCTTCAATGGGTATCGGCGCTATGGTCTGCTAGTCGTCGGGTTTACGTCCGCAATTGTTGCAACGGGTGCCATTGAAAACCCCGATAATGTTTTTGATGTCGCGATATCACGCGGCACCTACATTGTGTTGGGTAATGTGTGCGAAGCCGTTATGGCGGCTCTGTTTCTGAACAATATTTCCCAAAAAGCACGTGTACGACTTCTGGAAAAACTCTCTGGTCTCACGAACGATATTGAGACCTACATATTGACTGAAGGCTTTTATAAAACCGATCTTGAGGACGAAACCCGTTTTTTGCAGAAGGTGGTGGCATCTGATACCCGAATAGAATTTGATGCTCTTGAAATGGGGCCTGCCGCACGGCGGGCACCAGATCATGCCCGGGCTGTACTCGCACACTTGCTAACCGTTCTGGTAAGTGCGCGAGGGGGCGAAGGACAAAAAAAGCTAGAGCGGAATATCGAGGTCATAAGATCGCATATTCAAGCTATAGAGGTTCCTCGAACGCAGGATCATTTTACGTTTAAAGCCAGACCTCCACGCCATTTAGCTGAAGCCCTTCAAAACGGGATACGTGCTGCTATAGGGATTATTGGAGCATGGCTGTTGTGGGAAGTCACCGCTTGGTCTTCCGGGCCTGCATTTGTATCTTTTGTGGCTCTGATTTACGGCCTTCTTGCAACGCGGGACGTACCGGTTCTTGCGTCTAGCGGTTTTTTTCAGGGCGCAGTCTGGTGTACTGTGGTCGCCGGATTGTATGTATTCCTGATCATTCCGTCAGTGACGGCGCCCGAATATCTCACGGTCCTGCTTATGATTCCTATGATTATTGGTGGATTAGCTGCGCGCACCCCATTTCTTGTGAATCATGCATTCTCCTTCAATATGTTTTTGCCTGTTTTGATTGGTCCCTCTAATTCGGGTCGTTATGACGAGATTTCCTTTCTGAACGGGACGAGCGCGTTTTTGGGCGCCGTTCTGTTTGTATGGATCACTTTCGGCGTAGTGCTTCCATTTCGGGCCGATCAGCGGCTAAAACGTAGGACTTTCCAAATGGAGCGAAGCTTGCGTGCTCTGGGAATATCCAAACCGCGTTTATCTGTGGAACAATGGCTTGCTTCCAATGCGAACAGTATGGTCCGCCTGATTGAGACATCTCAAAATGTGCCGCATAAGGTATTACTGGATTATATAGACAGACACATGCAGATCATGGTTCTGGGTATGTGGATTACTGAATTATGGGCAATTGCGACCACGAAACAGACTCCACAGCCTATCAGAAATCGGCTGCGCGTTGTCTTGCGATCATGGTCTCGTACCGGTGACACTGATCTCACGAAGGCTGCTTTTGTTTTAAGAAACCTCGAAAGAACCTCTCAGGTCTCGGAGGAGCTACTGACTGCCTTGCGTGGCCTCTCGAAGGCGCCTGTAAGGAAATTGAACCCGTAAATCTGACAACTATCTTAGGCTCAGGCCCCATTGATTAAATTGTGGAAATCTGATTCAGGTTCTGCGAGGAGACTGGAGATGAGCGACCTGGAGGGATCGAAAAACTGTTTGTTGATATGCCTTGGCGAGTAATTTCTGGTTTTTGGCGATTTGATTGACGGTTTTTGGGGTAGCTTTTGATCTGCGTTTTGAGCAGATTGAGGATTGGCACCCGCTGAATAGCTACGCGCTCGCGTTCAACCTCTCGAGGAAGAGGAAGCGGCGCATGTTGTAGACAATATTGGCCAGTCCGATCCTCATGGTGGCCCGGGTGATACCGACAACCCGAATGAAGAGCCCCGTCTGCGATTTCTGATCGGCAAAGACATGCTCGACACGCGACCGGATCACCGACTTCCCTGCGTTGGACCGCTGGATGTGGCGGGGCATGGGCTTGAGATGCGGCTTTTTCCTGTGGACCTTTGAGACAAAGCCCTGCTTTTCCATGAAGTCTTCGTTGGCTTTCGAGCGATACGCGGTATCGGCCCAGACGCTTGAGGCGGTATTGGTTTTATCCAGCAAGCCCTCGCGTAGTTGTCAGGTTGTGAGACGTCATTGGGACAGCGTATCGTGGGCTATTGCCGCTTACGCCCCCTGGTTTGACGTTGAACGCCGGAGTGATTGTTAATGCATCAGATCCATCCGCAAGCCCGCACCACACCTGTCGTCCGGGCCGAAATCGCACGCTCGATGGAAGGGACCGGGGTGTTGGCGCGACGCTTCGGCGTCAGCGACGAGACGGTGCGCAAATGGCGCAGGCGTGGAGCCGAGGGATGCACGGATCGAAGCAGTAAGCCCCGGTTACTGGCCTGGAAAACGACCGAGGAAGAACGCGCGATTGTCTGCCATCTTCGTCGCGCCACCGAATTCGGGCTCGATGACCTGACGTTCGTGCTGCGGCACTTCCTGCCTCACCTCAACAGAGATAGCGTCTGGCGTATTCTTAAGGACGCAGGGCTCAACCGACGGCCGCCGAAGGAGAAAATTTGTCCCGTGCGCGGCGACGGCACATTCCGGGACTACGACCTGGGCTATGTCCATATCGACGTGAAGCATCTGCCGAAGCTGCAAACCAAAGATGGCGAGGCCCGTAAACGCTTCCTGTATGTCGCGATCGACCGCTGCTCACGTTTCGTGCATCTGGCCGTCTACGACGCCGAGAATGCTGCCAATGCCGTCGATTTTCTAAAGACCGTCAAAACCGCCTTTCCTTTCCGGATCACGCATATCCTGACCGACCGAGGCTCGTGCTTCACTGCAGACGCCTTCGAGAAAGCCTGTCAGAATGTCGATCGTCGGCGAACCAGAGCGTATTCCCCTCAGACGAACGGGATGGTCGAGCGGTTCAACGGTCGCATCGCAACCGAGGTTCTGCCGATCAACGTCGCACACCACACGGATCTCGAAGTCCTGCTGCATGGGTTCAATCACGCCTATAACCTGCGCCGACAGCGAGTTCTGGGCGGCCTTTCGCCTACCGCCAAAGTCGCCGAGCGCCTCAGGCAGAGACCACGTCTGCGTAATCTAAGCTATAAAACTATGACAGAAGTCAGTATCATGAACGACGTCGACCGTATCATGGTTTACGCCAATGACGTCTCACAACCTGACACCTAACCCGCTCAATCGAGCAAAGCGCTCTGCAACATCAAAGAAACCCGGCTGCTTCATCATCCATTCCGTCAATCAATGCAGGAGTGATGGAATCACACAGAGAGTCTCAAAACCAGAGGGTTTTTCGAACCCTCCATCCAGTTTCACCAACCAATGCCGCATTATTGACATCCGGGTAAAACTGATAAGTTGTGAGGTCTGCAGGTGCTCTTTCATAACTTGTATTCTTTGCGGTATTCATTTCAGAGCCGTCGTTCAGGGAGCTGTCAGCTTCATCTGGTATGATATCAATCATGTCGCAGTTTCTTTTGCATGATAATACGTACGGGTGGCATTATTTTATGCGGTATCGTGATGGTTATTATCTTTATTTGTGTTCTGCATTAAATAAAATAATCCATTATATGGAAACTCCATATATATATTATGTATTGGTTATCTTGCTTTCTTCTGTTCCATTTTCAGTTGCAAAAGCAGGAAGTATCCCATTCTCCCAAGCCGTTGAAGTGGCCTGGGCTGTCGATCCCGATCGGACTGAACTGAATACAAACTATCGCTCAGCAGCAGCACGGGCCGAGGCAGCCGGTTCCTGGTTTGCCGGCGGCCCGACTGTCTCCGGCCAGTATTTCGATGATCATGCCATTGGCAGCAATGAAGGATACACAACCTATCAGGGAGGCGTGTCTGTACCGCTCTGGCTGCCGGGACAAGGTAGCGCAACTGTGGGAGTTGCGAGAGCAGAAGCGCTTACCATCCAGGAACGGCTGCATGTGGCACGAATGGCGGTGGCCATGAGAGTTCTGGATACATCAGCCAACGTCGTTATGGCTCAGCGCCGACTGGCAATCGCACGCATCCAGAAAGACACACTGGAAAAAATCCGGGCCTCTGTAATCCGTGGAAAGCACATCGGAGAGATGACGCTTGCCGATCAGCAGATCATCGCTTCTGAAATCGCGAATGCAGCCAATGAATATTCCCAGTCCGAAGAGCAGGTCGAGACAGCGACCTCAGCGCTTCGTATCTTGCTGGGTCGCCCGACCGTCCCCGATATCCTCTCTTTTGACAATGTGGCGTTAGCGCATGACGGACTCTTCTCTGCCGAAGCTCTCGAAAATAATGACCCTCGCGTCAGAGCCGCCCGTCAGGCCGTGCGTACAGCGGAAGCTGGCGTGCATCTCGCCAAAGCCTCCTTCATGCCGAACCCTGAAGTTGGCGTAGCTGCAATTCACGAAAAACAGTATGGCAGCCCGTGGGACGACCGCGTGGGGGTAACAGTTTCCATCCCGCTTCCCAGCGATGTCCGCAACGTCCCCATGGAAACGGACGCCCGCAACAAGTTGGCTGCGGCTATCAATCAGGAGCAGCAGGCCCGCCGCAATGTCAGGCAGGAACTTGCTCAGGTTTTTTCTCATCTGACGGCCACGAAAGACATGTTCAGAAATTCTGTTCTGTCCGCTGAGAGTATGAACAGTCGCGCAAATGAGATGAATCGATCATGGCAGGTCGGTGAGACATCATTGGTCGAACTGTTACGAGCCAGATCCGCTGCCAGCAGGGCTTTGCAGCTCCGTAATCAGGCAGAAGTTGCCTGGCACGCCGCCATCATACGAACATTGATCGCAGCAGGAGAATTCCAGTGACTATTTCATCTGCCTCCATGAAAGACTGGAAATATTTACTCTGTGTCATGATTATTTTTCGCTTTACTGAGTCGCCTGCACGAGCCGCCGACAGTGCGCCGACTGTCGTAATGGGAGAGGCAGCGCAGAAGAACTCTGCTCTGGTAATCTCGATCGCAAGGAGTGGTACACTCGCAAAAAATCTGGATGCAATGGGAACCGTCACAGCCGAGGCGGGGCATGTCGTCCGTATTCACCCGGCAGGGTCCGGTAAAGTTCTGAATGTTGCTGTGGTACCTGGTCAGCATGTGCACAAAGGAGAGACGCTTCTTACCTATCAGGATCATTCATTACACCTGGTCCGCCTTGAAATGACAAGAGCGCAGGCGGCACTGGCGACAGCGTATGCGGCCTCTCAGAATGCGTCGTCAGCCTACCACCGGGGGTATGAACTGGAAGGCACAACAGTCGCAGCAGGAGAGACCAGGCGTCGCCTGGCCATATTCCAGGCAGCAAAAGACGACGTTATAGCTCGACAGGCTGATGTCGATACGCTGAAGCATCAACTTGAAGAAGAATACAACTCCGTTACGGAATCAGATAAAGCCCAGACCGGTCCGCTGGATGAGACATCGTCAATCATTGCGCCGACCACAGCGGAAGTACAGAGCGTGTTCGTTGGTGTGGCCGACGACATTTCCCCTGCGACGGAACTGATGGGTCTGACAGACATGTCCTCGGTATGGATTGTTTCTGACATCCTGCCTCAGGATGCTGCTCAGGTGATCCAGGGCGGCGAGCAGACCACCGAACTTACATCGGACACAGGGACGACATTACTGAAATCGAAAATAACTTCGGTAGGGAGTATGGCGGATCCGGTCACAGGCCTCGTCCGCGTCATAAGCACGGCCCCCAATCCAGATGGCAGTCTTCATCCAGGCATGTTCCTCAATACCCATCTGCCAACACGCGAAAAGACGGCAGGCATCATTGTGCCGGAGAACGCTGTCACAGAAATCAACGGCGTAAGCACTGTGTTTGTGTCGGTGAGTCCAAACCGGTTTCGAGCACAGGAAGTGCATGTTGGTGTTACGGGCAATGGACAGAAAGTCATTACCTCTGGCCTCTCCGCAGGTGAGCGGATCGTAACGCAAGGCGCATTTGCCCTGAAGGCGGTGATGCTGGTGTCAGATATGAATGATGGAGACTAAGAGCGTCATGCGTAGCGTTCTCTCCGCCCTGCAGACCCGACGCTGGCTGGTCCTTGGGGTAATCTGCCTGACGTTCATCGCCGGGTGTATGATCGTGCGTGGCCTTCCCGTGGAAGCCGTGCCCGACATTTCGCCCCGGCAGGTGCTCGTTTCTGTTGTTGCTCCGGGCCTCGCTACGGAAGAAGTCGAACGGCTGATCACCTTTCCGATCGAGGCCAGTATGGCCGGCATCCCGGAGATGACAGATCTCCGGTCGGTCTCCCGTTCAGGAGTCTCGGTCGTTTACATCCAGTTCGCGGATGAGACGGACATCAATCTTGACCGTGCCCGTGTGGAAGAACGGATTCAGCAGGCCAGAGGCACGATATCTGTGCCGGGAGTCAGTGTGAATATCGGGCCACTCGCTACAGGCCTTGGTGAAATCATGCAGTTGCAGATCAAAGGCGACGGTTATTCGCTGATGGATCTGAACCGTCTGATGACATGGACTGTCGCGCCGCAGTTGAAACTGGTTCCAGGCGTCGTGGACGTCAACGTGAACGGCGGTGCCGAACAGACATTTCAGGTCGCTCTCGATCAGGCCCGCCTTATGGCACTGGGTGTGTCAGTTGATGACGTTTTCCGAGCGGTGGATGGCAATAACTCCGCATCAGGAGGTGGATGGATTGAGCATGGTGAAGAACAGCAAATCGTTGTCGGACGCGGCCTGATCGGTTCACTTGACGACTTTGGGTCCATTCCCGTCCGGACCAACACCAACGGTTCCGCCATTTTCCTGCGGGATGTCGGGCACATTTCCATGGGACCGAGAACACGACTGGGGGCCGTCACGCGTGATGGTCAGGGCGAGGTTGTCATTGGCGTCATCATGATGCGCATGGGAGCGAGTTCCGACACCACCTTAGCCGCCATCGAAGAGGCACTTCCCGGTATTCGTCAGTCTCTCCCTAAAGGCGTGACGCTTGAGCCTTATTATGTGCGTTCGACGCTGACAGACAGTACCATCAGGACCGTAAAGGAAAATCTTGTCGTTGGAGCACTCCTGGTCATCAGTGTTCTGATCGTGGTGATCGGTGACTGGCGGGCCTCCCTGGTCATCGCCTCTGTCATCCCGTTTGCGCTCGTCTGCGCCATGGCTGGAATGCGCTGGTTCGGAATTTCCGCCAATCTGCTCAGCCTCGGCGCCATCGACTTCGGCATGATCGTCGACAGTTCGCTCGTCGTGGTTGAAAATCTCATGACCCATCGTGCGCGTGACCGGGCCAGTGGACAGACTACGCCGCTGGCTTCCCTCGCAGTCTCAGCGGCAACCGAAGTCCTCCGTCCCGTAAGTTTCGGCATTCTTGTTATTGTGATGGTCTACCTGCCGATCCTGACATTGCAGGATATCGAGGGAAAAATGTTTCGCCCCATGGCGCAGACGGTCATCATGGCCCTGCTGGCCTCTCTGTTTTACTGTATTGTCGGGATACCGGTGATTGGGGCTTTGGCGATGAGGTCTGCCAACCATCATGACGATACCCGTCTGGTTGCTTTTCTTCGTCGTGGTTATGGTCCCATGCTAAACTGGTGTGAAAACCGACCACGGACCTTGTTTGGCACAACTTTCGCGATTTTTGCTTTTTCTGTCTGGACCGCTCTGCATCTGGGTGGCGAATTCATTCCGTCTCTCGATGAGGGGGCCCTGACGGTAACTACGACACGACTGCCCAGCATTTCGCTGCCCGAGGCCCTGAAGGAGGTTAGCCTTCAGGAGCGTATTCTGCGTCGCTTTCCCGAGGTTACCAGCGTTGTCAGCAATACAGGAACATCAGCCATTCCGACTGATCCGATGGGTGTTAACGAGACAGACAGTTTCATTTTTCTGAAGCCACCATCACAGTGGACCACAGCGCATACACAGGAGGGACTCGTTACGGCAATGAGTCAGGTGCTGGGCACTGAACTGCCTGGAATGGAGCAGTCATGGAGCCAGCCAGTGCAGATGCGGATGGATGACCTCCTGTCCGGTGTCAGGACCCAGATTGCCGTTTCGATCTATGGGGATGATCTCGCTACGCTGGCGCGTCTGGGGGACAGGGTAGCAAGCATCATGAAAACCATTCCCGGTGCGGCCGACGTGGCTCCACAGGGAGATGGTACCGTTTCTTTCATCCATATCGACATTAATCGTCGAAAGGCGGCACGGCTGGGTATTTCCCAGCAGGAACTTCTGAACGTGGTCGAAGCGGTCGGTGGTCATATTGGACGGCCCGTAACAGTTGGTAACGCCCTGATCAGCACGCAGGTCCGTTTCGATCCAGCCCAGGCAGGCACACGTGACCAGATTGCCCGCCTAAGGGTACGCCGTGCCGATGGCCGAGGAGCGGTCCTGCTTTCAGAAATCGCGGAGGTCACGGTACAGGACGGTCCGCCCCGTATCAGCCGGGATAATATCCGCCGTCGTCTGATCGTACAGGCCAATGTTCGTGGACGAGACCTCAGCTCCTTTGTTACCGAAGCACAGAAGGCAGTCAGCAGAAAAATCACCATGCCTCCCGGTTATCGCATCGTGTGGGCGGGTCAGTTCCAGAATCTGAAATCAGCCATGGCACGTCTGGGAGTTGTCGTGCCGATCGCATTGGTATTGATTTTTGCCCTGCTTGTCATTGCGCTGAATTCCGTCTGGCTGGCCGGACTTGTTTTCGTCAATCTGCCAGTTGCCACGACAGGTGGCATCCTGGCCCTCGCTCTGCGTGGCCTGCCATTCAGCGTCTCCGCGGGGATCGGGTTTATTGCGCTGTTTGGTGTGGCGGTTCTGAATGGCGTGGTACTCATCACCGCCATTAATTCGCTGCGCGTGGCGGGCCTGAATGCTGCTCGTGCCGCGTATGAAGCCGCGGAAGAACGTTTCCGGCCGGTCATGGCGACAGCTCTGGTCGCCAGTCTTGGTTTCATTCCCATGGCAGTCTCAACCAGTGCCGGCGCCGAAGTTGAACGCCCTCTAGCTACGGTCGTTATTGGTGGTCTGATCTCCTCGACACTCCTGACCCTGCTTGTGCTGCCCTCTCTCTACGCGCGTATCATGAAAAATCGCATTGCATGAAAATCCTGATTATCGAAGACGAACCTGCACTGGGCTCGGCAGTAAGAGACCGTGTGCGCCAGGCCGGACACGTCGTCGACTGGTTCAAGACCCTGACCGATGCCCGTGCAGCCCTGATCGCCTCTTCTTATGATTTCCTGCTTCTGGATCTTGGTCTTCCAGACGGTAATGGTCGGGCCCTGCTGCGGGAAATCCGGCGGGACTGTTCATCTCTGGCCATCCTGATCACGACAGCTCAGGATCAGGTCAGTGACAGGATCGCGGGGCTGTCAGAAGGCGCGGATGATTATATTGTCAAACCTTATGATCTCGACGAACTCGTCGCCCGTATTGACGCTGTTGCCAGACGTTATGCGGCCCTGCCAGACAATGTGGTCATGATTGGTACTATCAGGATCGACCTCGCGCGCCGTCAGCTTGAACGCGATGGACAGACAGTCGATCTGTCTGCGCGTGAATGGGCCATTGTCGAACTTCTTGCGCGCCGGCCTGGAGCAGTCTGCAGTCGTGAGCAGATTGAAGACGCCCTTTATGGTCTCAGTGACGATGTGGAAAGCAACGCCATTGAAGTTTTCGTCAGCAGGATAAGGAAGAAAACCGGACCGGGTCTGATCATGACGGTCAGGGGGAGAGGCTATTGTCTCGCGGAGAACACGTCCCGATGAAGCGCTGGAGTCTGGCGTCCCGTATCGTGTCCGGAACACTGATCATCGTGCTTGGTGCCCTGGTGCTTCTCAGTATTCTTGTTGCGGCCTTTACCCGCTATGAAGTTACGGAGCGTCTTGACAACTCGTTACAGGAAGTGGCCGAGCGTCTGGAGTTTGTCATCAGTGAACTGGACAGAACCGACAGGGCTTCTGCCACCCCAGGTGGTCAGATCGCGCAACTCCCCGGGGTGAACCGGCGAACGTTGGCCTACCAGATCACCACACCGGACGGTCGCCTTGAGGTCAGGTCACAGAATGCGCCGGAGACGCTATTCGTACCACGTCTGAAGTCAGGATTTTACAACATCTCATTATTCAGAGTGTATGTCGTACCATCAGCGTCTGGTCGCCATTACATTCTGGTGGGTGAGCCGACTTTTCACAGAAATGAAGCTGTCAGGCGGGCTATTCTGATTTCAGTTCTGCCAATGGTAATATTTTTCCCGGCGATCTGGATTTTGGTCCGCTGGCGTGTCCGTCGCGCCATGCGTCCTCTGACCAGCCTTCAGCAGGAAATCAGGAGCCGGGGAGGATCGAATCTGGCACCCGTTCCCCCATTGGATCTCCCCGAAGAACTGGTGTCCATTCACTCGGCCGTCAATCTCCTGCTTGAACGTCTGAAAATGGCGCTTTCGACAGAGCGCGCTTTTGCGGCCAACGCGGCCCATGAGTTGCGTAATCCAGTAGGAGCGCTTCTTGCACAGGTTCAGGTTCTCAGGAATTTTCTTGTAGGGTCGGACTATGAAGAGCGTGCAACGATCATCATGCAGCAGGCCCGCAGAATTGGCCGGATGATGGAAAAGCTGCTTCAGCTTTCACGAGCGACATCAGGGATCGCACTCACCGGAAGCATGTTCGATCTGGTGCCTGTCATTCGATTTCTGGCAGAAGAACTTGAGCGGGAAAAAAACCAGACGATTGAATTTTCTGGAGCATCTCATCTCATGATCCGGGGCGATATGGATGCAACAGGTATCCTGTTTCGCAATCTTCTCGAAAACGCCGTTCTTCATGGTTCATCTGTGCAAGCCGTCAGTGTGATCATCACGCAAGATCATAAAGTCCTGATCTGCAATGATTGCGAAACGCTGCCATCTGAAGTTTTGCGGGATATGGAAAAGCCTTTCGTCAGAGGAGAGACCGATGCAGAAGGCAGCGGCCTCGGCATGGCGATTGCGCGACAGATAGCTCAGCAGCTGCATGCAGACATGGTGGTGAGTTCGCCTATACCTGGAACGGACAGAGGCGTCCTGGTGACAGTTCGATTGCAGGTCAGTTAGATCAAAGATTACGTCTGAACGGACCAGGAACTCTGACGCTCTATCCATCAAATCCTGGGACTAAACAGTTCGCGTCCGCCGAGACGTTGCATTCCATGTTGATCAAATTCCATGACCAGTTTTTCACTACGCTATTTGTCCCAGAACGATTCCTCCCACGGCACTGAGAACAACGACGACCAGTGGTGGTGCTCGCCAGAGTGTCAGCAGAGCGAAGCCGACAAGGGCAAGTCCAAAATCGTCTGACGACTTGACGGCACTCGTCCAGACTGGCGTGTACAATGCGGCGCCCAGCAGACCGACAACACTTGCATTGACGCCACGCATGACGGCCTGCGCCGCGGGACGACTACGGAAGGAATCCCAGAAGGGCAATACACCGATGAGGATCAGGATCCCTGGCAGAAAGATACCGAGCAAGGCAAGGAAGGCACCTGCCACACCGTGGGGTGGGAGTTTGATAATCACACCGAGATAGGCGGCAAACGTGAAGAGCGGGCCCGGAACCGCCTGTGCTGCGCCATAACCGGCGAGAAAAGCGTCATTACTGACAAAACCTGGTATCACAAAAGCTTCTTGTAATAATGGCAGCACCACATGACCGCCGCCAAACACGAGCGCGCCAGACTGGTAGAAGGCATTGAACAGTGAAAATCCCCCAGGTGCGCCATGGCGTCCAAGAATAAGGGGAGCAGAGAGCAACACCACAAAGACCAGAAGTGCGGCCGCCCCAACACGGCGCGACACAGGCGTGGCGACATGTCCGCTGTCCGATGGGGCAATAGCACGACAGAACCACAGGCCGATAACGCCGCCGATGGCAATAGCGCCGATCTGGGCAAAAGGCGAGGTAATGAGAAGAATGGTGAGTGCGGCTATTACCGCGATGGAACCGCGGACCCGATCGGGACACAGCGTTCGTGCCATACCCCACATAGCCTGTGCAACGATGGCCACGGCGACGAGTTTCAATCCATGCAAAAGCCCGAGGCCAATCGGTCCCGCGAGTGCACTCGCGCTATAGGCGAAGAGAACAAGGACGAATGCCGAAGGCAGAGTAAAGCCGATCCACGCAGCGACGCCGCCAAGATAGCCCGCTCGTATCAGACCAATAGAAAATCCCACCTGGCTGCTTGCCGGACCGGGCAGAAACTGACAGAGCCCCACAAGATCCGCATAGGCGCGCTCATCAAGCCACCGGCGTCGAACGACAAACTCATTGCGGAAATATCCGATATGCGCGATCGGTCCGCCGAAGCAGGTGATGCCCAGCCGGAGGAAAATGAACAGAACTTCCCATGCTGCGGCCGTTCGTTGACGTTCTGGCGCTGCATCGCAGGGCACGGTGGTCATCAGGGTGAGCCCTTTCTCTTCTGGACAGGCGCGAGACCGACGTCATGCACATTTCAAGAGCGCCATGCCGACAGATCGACGTCCTCAATCACAAAAAGTCTGCATAAGTCTGCGAGGAATGGTAATCATTTCTCCTCTAATAAGGCGAAGCATAATTCGGTGCTGTCGGGTAGGCTGGTGCTTCGGAACCAACAGTAGCAGCGACAGCCCCTGCGATAAGACCGGTTGCCGCAGCCATCAGAAGATACTGTCCGCCTGACTGCATCCAGTAGTAACCCGCAGGAGGAGCCCAGAGCCCCCGCCGTCCCCGCCAGTCACTGACCATCCAGCGCTGCTCACGCGGACCGGAATAATAGTCGCCTCTCTGCCAGTGTTTCATGTGGCCATAGCCATGTCCCCCACCATGGTGATCATGACCACCATGATCATGCTCGCCGCGTGCCCAAGGAGGGTCTGCATAGGCAGCGGAACAGGTCATAAGCAGACTGACTGATAGGAGAGCTGTCGTGAATCGTTTTGTCATAGGCACCTCCATATGAAGCTCAGGAAGAAAGCGCGCCCTTACGGATTTTGAGTGAACAGAGGATTGGCGCCTTGATCTCCACGCAGCATCATACGGCCTAAAACCCTGTCTTTCAGAATGACCTGATGGAAAATCGCCGCCATGCCATGGCCTGAGGCGATCGCGACAATCAACCATGCGTTCCAGTGATGGATGGTTTGAATCCCATGAAGAAAAGGCGCGGAGAAACGGGTAAAAGGTGAGGGCATCAGAAGGCCGAAAAAACTCATGGTCTGCCCCGCCCCCCATCGCCAGAGATAGCCAAGTACGATCTCAGCCAGAAGCAGCACATAGAGTGTATATTCCACGCCCATAGCAAAGAAACGATCGAGCGGCCTCAGAAGGTATGACAACTGACGACCTTTCGTCAGGCGCCAGGCAATGCGGAACCCCATGATGGCCGTCAACAGGATGCCCGCTGTCAGATGCGCAACGACCATCAGATGATGAACCGGTTTTGCAGGCCAGCCCCAGCTTTCGCCAAGGACGAACTGAAACAGTACCAGAAAGGCGGTTGCCCAGTGAAGGGCAACCGTCGGCCTGTCATAGCGCTGGGTATACGTGATATCCGGCATCGCGTCAGGCATGCACCTTCTCTCAGATAACAGTGAAGAAACTGTAGTTTATATCACACCAAACCTGACGGGAACCTGAACAAACAGGAATGATAAATAATAAATTCGATTGAAAATAACTCGCAATATTATAATTAATTATTTGTTGTCATGCGGAAATTGAAAGACTATTCCTGATAACATTCAGATTTCCAACGGATAATCTTATGTCGCGACTTCATCCTCTCGCTGAACGTCATGCTGTCGAGAAACTTGGCTGGCTGCGCGCCGCCGTCCTCGGCGCCAATGATGGAACACTCTCCACTGGAAGCCTGATTGTTGGTGTCGCCAGTTCTCACGCGACGCGCGGCAGTATCCTCATCGCAGGATTATCCGCGCTGGTGGCGGGTGCCCTCTCCATGGCGGCCGGGGAGTATGTTTCGGTCAGTTCCCAGCGGGATTCAGAACAGGCCGATATCGCCCGTGAGAAACAGGAACTGGCTACGGACTGGGACGGAGAAGTGACTGAGCTGGCGGGGATCTATCAGCAGCGTGGGCTGGATGCAGATCTCTCCCACACGGTGGCCGTCGCCCTCATGCAGCATGATGCCCTTGGCGCTCACGCCCGGGATGAACTGGGACTTTCAGAGGCCACAGCGGCCAGGCCCATCCAGGCGGCATTTGCTTCGGCTTCTGCCTTTTCTTCAGGGGCGGTGCTGCCCGTTCTGGCGGCTGTTCTGGCTCCCGTTTCGTGGGTGTCCTGGAGCGTCTCGCTGACGTCCGTCGTGGTTCTCGTCATTCTGGGCATTGTTGGTGCAGTCGCCGGTGGCGCAACTCCCTTGCGGCCGGCGCTGCGCGTAACATTCTGGGGTATTGTGGCGATGATCGTCACCGGCGGGATCGGACATCTGTTCGGCGTGTGACGCAGAAAGAGGCGTCGAGCGAAATCTGTTGGAGGGATCGCAGAACCGTTAATTGATGTTCCTTGGTTTTGATTTTGGGCTTTTAGCGATTGGATTGAGGGTTCTTTGGGTCGCTTTTGATCTGCGCTTTGAACAGACCGGGGAGTATCGCCACTTGCGATGGCTACGTGCTCGCGCTGATCCGTTCCAGGAAGAGGAAGCGGCGGATATTGTAGACGATATTGGCCAGCCCGATCTGGAGGGTTCGAAAAACCTTCTGGATTTGAGACTCTCTGTGTGATTCCATCACTCCTGCATTGATTGACGGAATGGATGATGAAGCAGTCTGGTTTCTTTGATGTTGAAGAGCGGCTTGCTCGGCTGAGCGGGCTTGGCGATCAGCTTGAGGCATTTTCCCGGACAGTGGATTTTGAGGTGTTCCGCCCTGATCTGGAGAAGGCTCTGGCCTATTCAGATGGGAGCGAAGGTGGACGACCGCCGTTTGATCCCGTGTTGATGTTCAAGATTCTGGTGATCCAGACGCTGAACAATCTGTCCGACGAGCGAACGGAATATTTGATCAACGACCGCCTGTCCTTCATGCGTTTCCTCGGTTTGGGACTGTCGGACCGGGTACCTGATGCCAAAACGGTCTGGCTGTTCCGTGAGCGTCTGGCCCAGGCGGGAGCTATTGAAAGACTGTTTGACCGGTTTGATGCCACTCTGCGGACCGCCGGTTATCTGCCAATGTCCGGCCAGATCCTGGATGCGACATTGGTAACCGCCCCAAAGCAGCGCAATACGAACGCTGAGAAAGCTGACCTCCGGGCAGGGCGTATTCCTGAAGATTGGCAGGACAAACCCGCAAAGCTGTCGCATAAGGACCGTCATGCGCGCTGGACACTGAAGTTTACCAAAGCGAAGCGGCAGGATGACGGGACGATCCCAGCCACGGACCTCGCCATTCCGTTCTTTGGCTACAAGTCCCATGTTTCCATCGACCGGAAGTTCCGGTTCATCCGGAAATGGAAGACAACGGATGCTGCTGCCAGTGATGGTGCCAGACTGCGCGAGGGCCTTCTGGATAAAACCAATACGGCCTCAAGCGTCTGGGCTGATACAGCGTATCGCTCGAAAGCCAATGAGGACTTCATGGACAAGCAGGGCTTTGTCTCGAAGGTTCACAGGAAAAAGTCGCATCTCTAACCTATGCCCCGGCATATCCAGAAATCGAATGCTGGAAAGTCGGTGGTCCGATCTCGTGTCGAGCATGTCTTTGCCGATCAGAAATCGCAAATGGGTCTGTTCGTCCGAACTGTCGGTATCACCCGGGCCACCATGAGGATCGGCCTTGCCAATATCGTCTATAATATGCGCCGCTTCCTCTTCCTCGAAAGATTGAACGCGAGCGCGTAGTCCTCCCACTGGCGATGGACCGTGATCTGCTCAAAACGCAGAGCGAAAGTCACCCCGGAAACCCTCAATCAAAGCGCCAAAAAACTAAAATCATCAGACAAGCGCATCAACAAACAGTTCTTCGATCCCTCCAGGTCTCCGACAGTCTTCTTCTCAGCCGTCTGCCTCGCCGCAACCATCATGTTCTGGTTATGAGTCCTGAACCTAATGATGGAATGCGTTTAGCTATATAAATTCCGCGATCCAGAGAAATATGGAGTATCGTATCCATGTCCTGGATTTTAGGATTTTCTATGCAGGTAACACCTCTACACAGAACGCTATGGCGTAGTTCTACTTCAGTCAGGTTTTCCACCTCCACAGACAATTTGTGCTGACGCCAATTTGCAGCGAGTTCGACGGCCTTTTCTGTATGATTGAAGTAAAGAACAATACGATCTTGAACAAGGATCTGTCGCCCAGCCAGAGCAACCATCGCAACGCCAGCTACCACCGCAGCACCACGACCAATCTGTCGAAAAAGATAATCCGGGATATGATGCAAATATAGCCTCATTCCCCATGACGATGCGAGCGCCGCAATAGCGACGACAACTCCGGTTTTTATTGTCGCTTGATCAATCAGTCCATACAACGCGTAGAGAACAACTTTAAATATATGAAGAAGAATGTCATTGGCTGCGCGCGTTGCAACTATCTCCTCTTTGCGCAGGCCCAATCGATAATAAAAACCATTAAAAATTAAACCAACAGCTCCTGTAAAACCCGAAATAAAACCTGCTAACGCGCCAATAAGCGGTAACCAAACTGAATTGCTGGTTTTTGAAGAGATTCCAGATTTTTTGCGGGGCCGCAACATAAGAGGGAGATTACTTAACAAAAACAGACCCAGCAGCAGGTCAAGATAGGCAGGCTGAAACTGCTTCAACAGGAGAATGCCTGCCCATGCAGCAGGGAGGGCCATTGGGACATACAAAAAGACAACTTGCCAACGGATTACTTTAAAAAAAAGAGCCATACGAGAAGCAGAACTTACAGCCGTCCCAATTGATAGCGCTGCTGGAACGTGATCAGCAGGGAGAAGCAATCCAAGCAAAGGCATAACGATCAAACCGGCTCCGCCACCAGAGACCGCACTCAGCGAGAATGCAGCACTGGCCACGACAAAAAGCGCAACAAATCCGAGCATTACCCGAAGCCTCCACTGCTTCAACGTACATAACTTGGCATCGCCATTGTTCCTGAGGTCCGGTACTCAGATTTGTATGACAGTCTTTTCCTGAGGCTTCATTCCAAAACCGCGCATCCCAGACACTCATTGGAACGGAAGGATCATTCCGCTCTCGGTCAGCACTATACTATAACGCCTATCGTAAAAAATATCTGATTCTATTAACAATTCCCAATCTTACACACCTTGTCTTGCGTACTAAATTGAATTCCGACAAATTGAGTTCAGCAGTTCCGCATCGTGAATTTCTTTATGCAGAGTTGAAATACTTTTTAAATGACGGATTGGTTTATATCCAGACCTGTTGCAACAGTTTTGATGACTGTATCGCTTTGTCTGTTTGGCCTCATGGGCTACATTTCTCTCCCAGTATCTGATCTTCCTAACATTGATTTTCCGGTCATTCGGGTGCAGGCATTTCAGCCGGGCGGGACACCTGAACAGATCGCAAGCTCCATTGCGGAACCTCTTGAACGTCATCTTGGCACCATTGCCGGCCTTCAGGAAATGACCTCTCAGTCCAGTGCCGGCATGCTGAGTATTACGCTTCAGTTCGAACTTTCCCGTGATATCAATGGGGCAGCCCGGGATGTTGCAGCCGCAATACAGGCTGCTCGCGTCGATCTTCCAACAACTCTGCGCCAGAATCCGACCTACTCTAAAGCAAATCCAAATGACCCGCCTGCCCTGATCCTTGCACTGACTTCCGACAGGCGCACAATGCCTGATCTTTACGATCAAGCCACCAACAAACTTTTGCCACGACTGGCCCAGATTCACGGCGTCGGGCTTGTACAAATCAGCGGAAGCGCATTACCGGCCACACGCGTCGAAATTAATCCTTTGATGTTATACAAATATGGGCTTGGCTTCGAGGACGTGCGCGCGGCGCTCGCTTCCGCTAATGCTCACACCCCAAAAGGCTTCATAGAGACATCCAAACTGCGCCTCCAGATTGCGACCAACGATCAGGTGCACAAAGCTGCCGATTATCAGGACCTCGTCATCGCCTGGCGCAACGGACGCCCTATTCATCTGGTCGATGTTGCCACAATAATCGACAGTGTGGAGGATGTGCGTAACGCTGGTTACTATAATGGCAAGCCTGCAATTGTCGCGCAGGTCTATATGCAGGCTGGCGCGAATTCGGTTGCTGCAATTGATCAATTCACCCGTGAATACCCCACTCTTCAAAACACACTGGCATCGGGAACTCACCTTGCGGTGGTGATGGATCGCTCAAGTGTCATTCGAGCGTCGCTTGCCGATACCCGAATGACGCTCGGCCTCTCCTTAGGCCTCGTTATCCTGATCGCTCTCATCTTCCTAGGCTCCCCACGCATCGTCGTTATCCCTGCCATCGTGATTCCTGTTTCTCTCCTGGGAACGCTCGGCTTTCTGTGGCTTCTCGGATACGGCCTTGACAACATGTCCCTTATGGCCCTGACGATCTCGACCGGCTTCGTCGTGGACGATGCAATCGTCGTGCTTGAAAACATTACCCGTCATGCTGAGGCTGGCCTTTCACCACTAAACGCCGCGCGGCGCGGCGCACGCGAGGTGCGATTTACGATCGTCTCAATTACAGCCTCTCTGATCATCGTGTTCCTGCCTATCTTGCTCATGGGTGGATTGACTGGCCGGCTGTTCCACGAATTTGCCGTTACCGTTACTCTAAGTCTTTGTATCTCTGCGGCCCTGTCTCTCAGCCTCACCCCGATGCTTTGCGCACGCCTTGGAACACAAACCGCAAATAACACATTCACACATTTTGTGGACGTTTGGCATGACCATATATTGAGAGTTTATGCACGTAGTCTGACAATCGCCATGCGTTATCCGACCCTCGTTCTGCTCTCTCTTCCCCTTTCCCTCGGCCTCACATGGACGCTTTATCAAAACCTTCCCAAGGGTCTGTTTCCGGACGAAGATACCGGGATGCTTTTAGGGCGCGTCATGGGAGACGAAACCATCTCGTTTCAGGCCATGGAGCGAGACATGGCAACAGTTCAAAAGCAGCTCCTTCAGGATCCTGACGTAGCCGACGTCGCCGGTTTCCTTGGTGGCCGGGGATCGTCCAATCAGGGAAATATTTTCATTCGCCTCACTGATAAGAACACCCGTCCAGATACATTGGCCACAACAATCAGTCGATTGAGCCAGCGGACGCACAGTTTGAAAGATGCACGGTTCTTTGCGTTGCAACGCGGCGCCATACGAATTGGGGCACGCCCGAGCAATGCCGCTTATCAATACAGTTTACAGGGCAGTGATCCGCAGGAGCTCTATCGTTACACACAGCGCCTTGTAACCCTTCTCAGCCAAGAGAAAACTTTGATGGACGTTTCATCAGACGTCCTGTTAGGCGGAAACAGTATGGACATTCACTTAGACCGTGACACAGCCGCCCGTGTACAGACTACCCCGCAGTTAGTTAGTAATGTCCTTTATGATGCGTACGGGCAGCGCGCAGCGTCCGTCATCTATAATGCCTTGAACCAGTATCGCGTGGTCATGGAGGTCTCTCCGCGTTTCTGGCAATCTCCGCAGTCACTCGATCAGGATTGGATCAGCATTGCTGGCGGGACAGCCAAAGGGGCATCCCAATCAAATCTTATCCGGGCCAGACAGGCGAATACGGCGGCAACGAGCACCGATACCAGCACACAGAGTATTACCAATCAGCTTGCAAACAGTCTTGCGGGGGGAAGCTCAGCATCGTCGGGGTCTGCTGTCTCGACATCCCAAGAAACGATGATCCCCCTTTCTGTCGTTGCAAGCCGTCACCCAAATGCCACAGCACTCACTGTCAATCATGAAGGCCAATCTATTGCAGCGACAATTTCGTTTAACCTAGCTCCAGGCATTTCTTTGAGTCAGGCGATGACCGCTGTTGACCGTATCGTCGCGCAAACCCGCCTCCCCTCTTCTCTCAGGGGGGCGTATGCAGGCAATGCTGCACAAATGCGCAATTCTTCTCATAACAATATTTTATTGATCGGCTGCGCCGTTCTCGGAATCTATATTATTTTGGGAATACTTTATGAAAGCATGATCCATCCAGTAACTGTCTTGTCAACGCTCCCCTCAGCAGGCGTGGGTGCAATGGTCGGGCTATGGGCATTCGGGGAAGAGTTTTCGCTCATGGCAATGATCGGCCTTCTGCTTTTGGTCGGTATTGTTAAAAAAAATGCCATCATGCTCATTGATTTCGCGATTTCTGCTCAGAAATCTGGCCACATTCCTGCAGACGCGATCCAAGAAGCGTGCATGCTCCGTTTTCGTCCCATCATGATGACAACATTTGCCGCGGCATTCGGTGCGCTGCCTTTAATGTTTGGCCACGGTTATGGAGCCGAACTCCGCCTTCCGTTGGGCATTACAATTCTCGGCGGCCTTGCCGTCAGCCAGGCGCTGACCCTTTATACGACGCCAGTCTTATATTGTGCCCTTGATCGGTTGGCTCGTACCGTAAAACACCAGATTTCAAGTTTGTAGAACGATCAGGCAGGATATGATGAACGAGCCTCTTTCACACTCCCAAAGTAATATTCTCCTTGTCGAAGATGATCTGGATACAGCCAGGTACATTGAAAGTGGGTTGGCTGCACCTTTCACTGCAATTAATATCATTGCAGATGGTTTACAGGGAAGAAACGCCGCCATATCAGGCACGTGGGACTGTATTATCCTCGACCGACGCCTCCCAAGCCTTGATGGTCTTACCATCCTGAGAGATCTGCGTGCTATTGGCATTACCACGCCAGTCTTGTTCCTGACCACAATGGATGGAATTCATGAGCGCGTTACCGGACTGAGAAGCGGCGCCGACGATTATCTTGTAAAACCCTTTTCCCTCCAGGAACTCTCTGCTCGTGTGGAAAATCTCCTCAGAAGAGCTCAACAATCCTACGATCAGACCCGTCTGGTTTTTGCCGATCTTGAAATCGATCTTCTGACACGTGAAGTCCGGCGCGGCGGAGAAAAGCTTTACATGCAGGCCCAGGAGCTCAAGCTTCTGGAATATTTCATGCGACATCCGCACGTAACATTGTCACGAAAAATGTTGCTACAGGCTGTTTGGGACATCGATTTCCCGCTTCATACCAATCTGGTAGATACCCATGTCAGTCGCTTACGGGAACGATTGGGGCGCGACGCTCCGCCACTTATCCAAACGCTCAAGGGACAAGGCTATATGTTGAAAAGCACATAATGGCATGTCAGCTTCTCATCACAGCTCCCCGCTCCGTCTCCCGGTTTTGCGCAGCTCATCCTTTCGGATCATCGCCATGTTCGCGGGGTGTTTTCTCCTTACAGGCATGACAGTAACGGCATTCTCCGGTTATCACAGCCAACGCCTGCTCTCACAGCAGACCATGCGCATTGTTGCAAATGAACGCGACGAAGCTCTGTCCGAAGCACAGGGCCAGACTGTCATCCATCTCCAACCCACGCTCAGGGAAATGGTCCAGAACGAACCTGGATTTTACTATCTGCTGCAGGATGCCCAGGAACAGGTCGTCATCGGAAATATGTTTCATCTACGCCCCATCGCGGGCTGGAGATGGCTCTCATGGACGCATCGGACGCATCCCCCTGACCATCATCCTGTCATCGGTTACGGAACCACACTCAATGACGGCGGTTACCTCTTCGTCGGTATTGACGCGACGCCTATCCAGTCCCTCCGCCGCGATCTCTGGCTGACACTCGCCTGGAGCGCGATAGTGTTCCTCGTAATCGGACTTGGCGGGGGATTTGTCCTCAGTCGGATTGTGCTCGGCAGAATTGAAGTCATCAGCATGACGGCCCGCAAAATCATGCGAGGCGATATTTCCCAACGGCTTGCCCTGAATGGAACAGGAGACGAATTCGATCATCTCGCCCATAGCCTCAACGCCATGCTCGACAGAAACGAAACACTGATCGCCAGTGTCCGGCAGATCAGTGACGACATCGCACATGATATGCGACGACCTCTGGCACGGCTGGGCCAGAATCTCGACAAGGCCCAGACCGCAACGACCCATGACATCCAGAGCACCGCGCTCACACAGGCGCAGGACAATCTGCAGGACGCACTGGAAATTTTCTCGTCTCTTTTAAGACTTGCACAACTTGAAGCAGGAGACCGTATTCCCGATAGTCAGACATTGGTCGTTGCAGATCTTTTCAACACGCTCGCTGACCTCTATCAGCCCGTCGCACAGGAACAAGGGCAGACGCTGACAATTATTAGCCCCGCCCTAAACCTGACACTTGACGGCAACCGCATCCTCTTAACGCAGACACTGTCTAATCTCATCGAAAACGCCATCAACCATTGTTCATCGGGGACGGTTATTTCCCTGTCAGCTCACATGGAAAACAACAGGGTCATCATGGCCGTTTCAGATAATGGTCCCGGTATTCCAGCCGAAGAACATGAGCGCGTTTTCGAAAAGATGGTCCGGCTCGACACCAGCCGAACCGTGCCCGGTACCGGATTAGGACTCAGCCTGGTCCGGGCAATCGTGCACCTGCATGGAGGTTCAATCCGTCTCGTTGATAATAAGCCCGGCCTCCGCTGCGAGATCGTTTTTCTGAAAACGTCGATGAGTGTATTTACGCCATGAGGTAAGATTTCTCAGAGATACTAAATTTTGTCTTTTAGAATATTCCTTCCGGCCTCAGTAGATACATGCAAGGATCGGGAATCCTAATCTCTTATAATTTGGACAACTACAGGTTTTAGATAAATTTGGAGGGATCGAAGAACCGTTAATTGATACGCTTGGCTGATGATTTCAGGCTTTTGGCGATTTGATTGACTACTTTTGGGTTCGTTTTCGGTCTGCGTTTTGAGCAGATCGGGGACTGCTCCACGCTGGATTGCTATGCATTCGCGCTGATCCGCTCCAGGAGGAGGAAGCGGCGCATATTGTAGACGATATTGGCCAGGCCGATCCGCATGGTGGCCCGGGTGATACCGACAGTTCGGACGAACAGACCCATTTGCGATTTCTGATCGGCAAAGACGTGCTCAACACGGGATCGGATCACGGACTTTCCGGCATTCGATTTCTGGATATGCCGAGGCATAGGTTTGAGATGCGGCTTCTTCCTGTGAACCTTTGAGACAAAACCCTGCTTTTCCATGAAGTCTTCATTGGCTTTGGAGCGATAGGCGGTATCCGCCCAGACGCCTGAGGCCGTATTGGTTTTATCCAGCAGCCCTTCTCTCAATCGCGCGCCATCATTGGCGGCGGCATCCGTCGTCTTCCATTTCCGGATGAACCGAAACTTCCGGTCGATGGAAATGTGGGATTTGTATCCAAAGAACGGGATGGCGAGATCACTCGACGGCATGGTTCCATCATCCTGCCGCTTCGCTTTCGTGAACTTCAGCGTCCAGCGCGCATGGCGATCCTTGTGGGACAATTTGGATGGCTTGTCCTGCCAGTCTTCAGGAATACGTCCTGCCCGGAGATCCACTTTCTCAGCGTTGGTATTGCGCTGCTTCGGAGCCGCTACCAATGTCGCATCCAGGATCTGGCCTGACATCGGCAGATAACCGGCGTTTCGCAGAGTTGCATCAAACCGGTCAAACAGTCTTTCAATGGCTCTCGCCTGTGTCAGGCGTTCACGGAACAGCCAGACTGTTTTGGCATCAGGCACCCGATCTGAAAGTCCCAGACCAAGAAAGCGCATAAAGGAGAGGCGGTCGTTGATCAGATATTCCGTCCGTTCATCAGACAGGTTGTTCAACGTCTGGATCACCAGGATCTTGAACATCAACACCGGATCGAACGGCGGTCGTCCGCCTTTGCTTCCATCTGAATAGGCCAGAGACTTCTCCAGATCAGGACGGAACACCTCAAAATCCACAGTCCGGGAAAATGCCTCGAGCTGATCACCAAGCCCGCTCAGCCGAGCAAGCCGCTCTTCAACATCAAAGAAACCAGACTGCTTCATCATCCATTCCGTCAATCAATGCAGGAGTGATGGAATCACACAGAGAGTCTCAAAACCAGAGGGTTTTTCGAACCCTCCAGGTGACGATGTCCGCCAAAGCACAGCGACTTCGCGAGTACCTTTGCACGAGAGAAAACATCCCGCAGGCGATTATCATGGCGTTTGATGGTCATCGAAGATCGATAGATACCAGCAAAAACGGATGTATGATGCGGAATTGTCCCTGATGTAACATCGAAAGACGATCCAGTTGCGCGACGGGCAGCCAGAGACGACCGTCCGGAGCAAGGCAAGGTGCATCCGCCCAGTGCAGACGTGAATCAGAGAGCAGTCTCTTGATCTGCCCGGAAACGTCCCTTCGATAGACACCGTCATCCTTCAGATTGGTGAAGTAAAGGTTTCCTGCAGTATCCATGGCGCTGCCCCCAATTGGAGGTAAATCTGCCCATGGCTGAACAGCCGCAGACAGATCAGTTGATGACACATCAGGATCATCAAGCAGTGCTGTCGGGATGCGGGACCACGGCCCTTCAAGCGGCCCGAAATACAACCATTTCCCGTCCGGACTCACTTCAAGCGGATCGACATTCACCAGAAGCGGCTGATGCGGACCGTTCTCCACGACGTGCCCATCCATGACAATCGGTCGATCGCTTCGTGCGCGTGTGGATGCGTCATTGTCCAGCACGCGGCGTGCCTGACCTGTTTTGATATCAAGAACAATCAGCGCTGCCTTGCCCGCATCCGTCAGATAGGCATGCATCCCGTTGAAACGGATATCGTCGATATAGCTCCCTCCCTGCACGATCTCTGGCCCCAGAGGATAGATCCGCAGCACATGACCTGTTGCCGGATCAATGCGGACCAGTTTGGCTCCTCCAGATACGGGGACACCTCCAAAAGACGGAGTTCCAGTATCAACAACCCAGAGCGTGCCGTCAGGAGCAACGTGGAGGGCATTGACGCTAACAAACCGATGTGTCGCATTCCGTCCGGGTTTCCAGCCATTCCAGTCAGCATCCGGAAACGGCTCTATCTCTTTGCTTTTCGTCAGAAGACCCACGGCCGGTCCGGAAAACCCGGTCCAGCGAGGGCCTGAGACAAACACATGACCGCCAGCAAGCGCTACGGCGTTCCAGTCTATTGCGTTAGTAGTCGCCTCAATCCTGATGGTCTGAGCACGGGCAGGATCAGGATACCCGCATACCCCAACGAAACCCGTGAAAACGGCAATGGCGATCCTGCGCAGGCCTCTTTTTGTGAAAGCATGCGGCTGATTCTGTTTCATGACTCCCATGCCGTCAGATCCCTGCGATAAAACCGGACGGCGTACCGTCGGCAGGATCCACGAACACCACGTCATCTGGCGCCCGTCGCGGCGTGTCGATGGCAAGGAAAACAACTGGATGGCTCAGAATGCGGGGTACGGCATGCACGGCCCGACGGGGGAACACCAGAAGATGGCCGGGGGCAAACGGCGCCTCCTCCTTGGGATCATCTATCCAGAATGTGCCTGTCCCGGACAGGACATGCAGCACTTCATCGCACTGGGTATGATAATGCGGCGGCACATCCCGATAGATCCGGAAAACCCGGATACTGGCTTCCGGCTTGTCGGTCAGATAGGTGTCCAGCAGCATTGTGTCTGCCGTTTCCGGGAACGCCGCCGCAATTTTATTGAGATCGAAGCGACCTCCCGTCCGGTTCAGGGTCATCAGATGCTCTTCGTCATTCATAACACCTGTTCTCCACTTTCAAGAAGTTTCTGTATGGCGGCAGTATCGGCGACCTGATGCAGTGCCGTGATCTCTCCGTTTTCCACGGTCCAGAGATGCGCGAAGGCAATATCGCCTGACTGCCCACGCGCTGTTCGCACGCGATAGACACCTGTTGTCGCGACACTTTTTCCTTCGGCTGTGACGCTGTGTGGAAGTGTCACGTAATCCGAAAAATGTTTCATGATTCTGGTAAAAAACTGCTCTTCCACAGCTTTTCGTCCAATATACTGCCCTCCTTCAGGAAAGGTCGGAAGAACACTCCAGACAATTCCGTCAGAAAGTAGTGTTGTATCACCAGTTTTGTACCATGTTTCCACGAGCGTTTTAGCTGCTTCAGTCATGATCTTCTCCGTTCAGACAGGGAAACCACCAAGCACGATCTTACCTTTGGCCTGACCGCCCTCGATCAGCGCATGAGCTTTCCGCAGATTGGCGGCGGTGATGAGCCCGAGATTTTTGCCGAGCGTCGTGCGAAGACGACCTTCATCTACGAGCCGCGACACATTGTTCAGGAGCGTCCCCTGCGCGCCGATGTCTGCCGTTCCGAACAGTGAACGGGTGAACATCAGCTCCCAGTGCAGGGACAGGCTTTTCTTTTTGAGAGGGACGGCATTGAGATCAGCCGGATCATCAATCAGACCGAAATGTCCCTGGGGCGCAAGAAGTTCGATGATTTCTGACAGATGTTGATCCGTCTGCGTCGTGGAAAAGACAAAGCCGGGAGCACCCGTGGGAAGAGTAGCAACCTGTGCGGCCAGAGGCTTGCTGTGATCGATCACGTAATCTGCCCCGAGAGATATGACCCACTCCTGCGTTTCGGGGCGCGAAGCTGTGGCAATGACTGTGATGTCGGTCAGGACTTTAGCTAGCTGGATCGCTATGGAACTGACTCCGCCAGCGCCCCCGATGATCAGAATGGACGGGGTCACTCCTGGGACAGGTCGGCTAATATCCAGACGATCGAAAAGCATCTCCCAGGCCGTGATTGCTGTCAGTGGTAAGGCTGCGGCTTCGGCCCAGTTCAGGGAGCGGGGTTTGCGACCAACAATCCGTTCATCCACCAGATGAAACTGGGCGTTGGTCCCAGGGCGATTGATCGCACCTGCATAAAAAACCTCATCGCCAACAGAGAAATTCGTCACGTCCGGTCCGGTTCCGACGACAATGCCTGCGGCATCCCAGCCCAGAACACGCCACTGACCCGCGTCCGGTGTTGCGCTGCTGCGGACTTTCGTATCAACCGGATTGACCGACACCGCCCTGATTTCCACCAGAATATCCCGCCCCGTGGGGACAGGCTTTGGAAGATCGATGTCCTGAAGAGAGGCCGGATTTTCGATGGGAAGCGGCGTCTGATAACCGATGGCTCGCATGATGTCTGCTCCTCTATTGAATGAGGAGAAGAGTGAACACTATGATGTTTTCAGACAAGAACGCACTTTTAACACCCATAGTGTCGGAAATGATACCGTTATGACCCGCATCCGCCATAAGTCGCTTGATTGCAGTCCCGGCTGCGCTGTCGAAGCAACGCTTCAGCTCATCGACGGAAAATGGAAAGGCGTGATCCTCTATCACCTGCTTCAGGGGACTTTACGCTTCAACGCCATCCGCAAGCGCCTGCCCAATATCACTCAGAGAATGCTGACGACCCAGCTTCGCGAGCTGGAGCGTGACGGGTTCGTGTTACGGACGGTTTATCCGGAAGTTCCGCCAAAGGTGGAATACAGCCTCACCCCGCGTGGGCAGACCCTCAAGCCTGTCATCATGGCTCTTAAGGCCTGGGGCGATGAGCACACAGAGTTCAGGCATGGTCCTGAGATATGCGCAGATCAGGACAGCATACTCTCTCCTGCCGCAAATGGGATTGAATGATTGCTGAGAAGTCATTTGGCTAATGGCGGGAATGGGGGGGTAAGCGGAATGTCTGGTCTGAGCGGAAAAATTGAGGAAGCCGACAGTCGTGATCTCCGTTTCCTCACATAGGATAGCTTGACTTACGACAATATATCCACAAACAAGGATATATGGATACAGAATCCGCCCTCGCTGCTCTGAGCGCCCTGTCGCAGTCCACGCGACTGGAGATCTTCCGCCTGCTGGTGCGCCACGAACCGGACGGACTACCCGCCGGAGATGTCGCCCGTCATCTCGATGTCCCGCAAAACACGATCTCGGCCCATCTCGCCACCCTGACACGGGCCGGTCTGCTGACTTCGCAGCGATACAGTCGCCTGATCGTCTATCGTGCCTGTCTTCCTCGCCTGCGCGACCTGATGCTCTTCCTCGTGAGGGACTGCTGTGCAGGCAGCCCCGAACTCTGTGCGCCCCTGATTGCGAACCTGTCCTCCTGCTGTCCTTGCCCGGAATCCTGCACATGACCATCACAATCTTTCATAACCCGGCCTGTGGTACGTCGCGCAATGTGCTCGAACTGATTCGCAACAGCGGCGAGGAGCCTCGGGTCATCGAATATCTGAAAACACCGCCGAGCCGGGCCGAATTGGTCGATCTAATCGCTCGTATGGGCGTTCCGGTGCGCTCGCTCCTGCGGGAAAAGGGCACGCCCTTTCACGAACTCGGCCTCGATAATCCGGCCCTGACCGATGACGACCTGATCGACGCCATGATGGCGCATCCAATCCTGATCAACCGGCCCATCGTCGTCACCCCACTGGGTGCGGCGCTCTGCCGTCCATCCGAGACAGTTCTGAACATCCTTCCCAACCCGCAGCAGGGCGCTTTCGTCAAAGAGGACGGCGAGAAGATCGTCGTTCAATCCGGCAAGCAGATCTCCTGATGCTGGCGCTTCTGATTTTCGTTGCCACACTGGTTTTTGTCATCTGGCAACCTCGGGGGCTGGGCATTGGCTGGAGCGCCATGACAGGTGCCGCCGTGGCTTTGGCAGTCGGGGTGATCCACTGGTACGACATTCCTGTCGTCTGGCACATCGTCTGGGACGCGACCTTCACCTTTATCGCGCTGATCGTTATCTCGCTGTTGCTGGACGAGGCCGGTTTCTTTCATTGGGCCGCTCTGCACGTCGTGCGCTGGGGCAAAGGGCGGGGCCGGACGCTATTCCCGCTGATCGTGGTGCTGGGAGCGGCCATTGCAGCGGTTTTCGCCAATGACGGCGCGGCCTTGCTGCTCACGCCCATTGTCATCGCTATCCTCACTCAACTCCGCCTGAGCCATACCGCATCTCTGGCCTTCATCATTGCAACCGGCTTCGTCGCAGACACCACAAGCCTGCCGCTAGTCATCTCCAATCTGGTGAACATCGTCAGCGCCAATTTCTTCGGCATTGCGTTTGATCGCTATGCCGCGATCATGGTCCCTATCGATCTGGTGGCGCTGGGCGCGACGCTGGCTGTGCTTTGGCTGTGGTACCGGCGGCAGGTGCCTGCGACCTATCCCGTCGCCGAACTGCCAGCACCCGCTACGGCAATTCGTGACCACCATGTATTCCGGGCGGCATTTCCGCTGCTGGTCCTCGTTCTGGCGGCCTATTTCCTGACAGCGCCGTTTCATATCCCTGTCTGTGTCGTGGCTTGCCTGGCGGCCGGAATCCTGTTGCTCGTCGCCGGATATGGACGGGTCATCCCTGTTCGCAAGGTGCTGATGGGCGCACCATGGCAGATCGTGATCTTCTCGCTGGGCATGTATCTGGTGGTCTATGGCCTGCGCAATGCTGGCCTGACCGACTACCTTGCAACCGCACTGGTCTGGCTCGGCCATCAGGGGACATTCACCGCCACGATCGGCACCGGCTTTATCGCGGCTCTTCTGTCCTCGGTCATGAACAACATGCCCAGTGTGCTGATCGGAGCATTGGCGATCCAGCAGGCTCACGACATCACGCCGCTGACACGCGACCTGATGATCTATGCCAACGTCATCGGCTGCGACCTCGGGCCAAAATTCACGCCGATTGGTAGTCTCGCAACACTGCTGTGGCTGCATGTGCTGGCGTCAAAGAACCATCGGGTCACATGGGGTCAGTATGTGAAAGTCGGGCTGGCGATCACGCCGCCCGTCCTGCTGGTCACACTCGCGGCGCTGGCTCTGTGGCTGCCTTGGATCAGCCACCCGTAAGTGCGAAGGGATCAATATCACAATGACTGAACCTGAGTTGCCAGCCTTGCATCCGGAGTATCTCGAACGGGTCGATCTCGCGCGGCTGGAACCGCAACCGCGTGTGGATCATCCGCCGCGTATCCTTCTGCTCTACGGCTCTTTACGCCCCCGATCTTTCAGCCGGTTGCTGGTGCTTGAGGCGGAACGCATCCTGAAGGTGCTGGGGGCCGAGACACGGGTGTTCGACCCGACCGGCCTGCCGGTAGCGGATTCCGTGCCCGCAACCCACCCGAAAGTGCAGGAACTGCGGGAACTCTCGATCTGGTCTGAAGGCCAGGTCTGGTGCAGCCCCGAACGGCACGGCAACATCACTGCCGTGTTCAAGAACCAGATCGACTGGTTGCCCCTGACCGAAGGCTCGATCCGCCCGACGCAGGGCCGCCCGCTGGCGGTCATGCAGGTTTCAGGCGGATCGCAGAGCTTCAATTCCGTCAATGCGCTGCGGGTTCTGGGCCGGTGGATGCGGATGTTCACCATCCCCAACCAGTCCAGCGTGCCAGTGGCCTATACGCAGTTCGGTGACGATGACCGCATGAAGCCGTCCCCCCTCTATGACCGCATGGTGGATGTCATGGAGGAACTGATGAAGTTCACATGGCTGCTGCGCGACCGGGCCGACTACCTCGTGGACCGCTATAGCGAACGCAAGGCGGAATTTCGTCTCCCGGAAAGTCTGTGAGCCGGGCAATGGCGGAACCGTTCGATGTCGTGATCGTGGGCGGCGGTCAGGCAGCGCTCGCCGCGTCCTATTTCCTGCGCCGGACCGGGCTGACCTACGTCATTCTTGATAACGGGACGCAGGCGGGTGGTGCATGGGTGCATGGCTGGGATTCCCTGCATCTGTTCTCGCCCGCGTCCTACAGTTCGCTGCCCGGCTGGCCGATGCCCGACACGCCGGATGGCAGCTACCCCACCCGCGACGAGGTGCTGGACTATCAGCACCGGTATGAGGCGCGCTATGCGCCGCCGATCCACCGCCCCGTAACGGTCGATCGCGTGGAGCGCGCGGAAGGAAAACTCCTGAATGTCCGGACGAACACAGGTGATTTCCTCAGCCGTGCGGTTATCGGGGCGACCGGTACGTGGTCAGCCCCTTTCATTCCTGATGTCGCGGGGCATGACCTCTTTGGCGGGACGCAACTCCATTCCAGCCATTACCGGAATGCCGCGCCCTTTGCTGGCCGGCGTGTGCTTGTGGTGGGAGGCGGCAATTCCGGGGCGCAGATCCTGGCGGAGATGTCGCTTGTCGCCCAGGCAACATGGGTCACGCTGCATGACTCCGTCTTCTTGCCCGATGACGTGGATGGACGGGTTCTGTTCGAGCGGGCGACCGCTCGCGTTCTCGGCGGCCCGTCGGCCATGCCTGCCGGCGGTTTTGGCGATATCGTCATGGTACCACCTGTGCGCGCCGCCAGGGAGCGAGGCGTGCTCCACGCGGTGCGCCCGTTTGTACGTATGACCGCAACGGGCGTCGTCTGGCCCGACGGGCGGGAAGAAGCCATCGACGCGATCATCTGGTGTACCGGCTTCCGACCCGCGCTCTCCGCATTTGCGCCACTCGACGTGATTGAGCCGGACGGGCTGATCCGCGTTAACGGGCAGCAGGCCGTCAGGGAGCCACGTCTCTGGCTGCTGGGTTATGGCTCCTGGTGCGGCCCCGCATCCGCAACCCTCCTAGGGGCGGGCCGCGTTGCGCGATCCATGGTCCGGCAACTGGCGGCCTGGCTTGCGTCACCGGCACAGGGTGTCCGCTTACCAAAACCTTGACCAGGAAAAAGACCAGGGATATGACGTCCTCATGCGTCGGGCGGCTGACCACCGGATTTATGATCGGATTTCTCGCTGGAGAACCGCGTCTTATCCGGAAGTGACGACCGTCGCCGTGGTCCGAAAACTCCTGCCTGTCGCTGACCGCACGCACATGGCTAAGACCCTGGGTATGTCGTTGGGAGACCTCGAAAACCAGCTGACATTAGCCTTGCCAAAAGGCGTGCGAGACCATGCCAGAACATTGTCCTGTCGCCTGCCACGCTGGCAGCGGCTTTGAACCGGATGTGCGCCGGAAGGGCCACGACGTAGGAACTATAACTCAATTCATAGATGGGAAAACGGCTATGGAAGACCTCTCCATGAAACGTTCCTGGCAGAGCAGGGACTGGTCCCACTTCATCAAGCTGTTCAGGGGCCTGACATTCTACGAGCGTTTTGAACAGGCGATCATTCTGACCCTGATTGCGCTCATCATGCTGGTCACCGCCATAGCGACGATTCATCTGATCGGCGCGGTATGGCATCTGGTTGTCGATGTCGGAATCGATCCGATCAACCAGACGATCTTCCAGGCGATTTTTGGCGCGATCTTTACCGTCATCATCGCTCTTGAGTTCAAACACTCCCTGCTGGTCGTTCTGGCCCAGCATGAAAACGTCATCCGGGTGCGGACCATCGTCCTGATCGCCCTCCTGGCGATTGCCCGCAAATTCATCCTGCTGGATCTACATGATGTGACTGCCGTGGAACTGTTTGCTCTTTCGGCGGCTGTTCTGGCTCTGGGCATCGTCTACTGGCTGGTCCGCGAGCAGGATGCGCGCGTCGCGCGCGATACCAGGGAACAGACGCCTCTCGAAGATAATTCTGCGGTCCGCTGCGCGCCTGAACGGTCTTCATCCTGAAGAATCGAGGTAAAGGCGGCCTACAACGCCGCCTTTACGCAAAGCCCTATTACGTCCCGTGCGATGAAGACGTTTTCTTCGCCGTCTCTGGCCCTGACGGTGCCAGATGATCTGTGTCGATGGGCCGGAACGGCGGAATGGGTTGTCCGGGATAATAGACCGGCCCCTTGTAGTTCTGATCCAACTGGCTTGCGTTCAAGCTGTCGACCAGCATATCACCCGTGCCGTCTTCGTAATGAGTGCGAGCCCCGGTTTTGGGGATTGTGGACGTTCCCTCAGTCGCCCTCGCATCGAACGATGTTGCAGTCGTACGGACAATATCACCAGCATGTGCGCCCGACTGGCTCAGTAGAGACAAGCCCAGAGCAGCGCACGACAGAGATATTTTCATCCTCTTCATGCTCATGACCTTTCGAGACTCTCCCCCGGCCGGATGAATGGCCGGGGGAGAGGTTTCGTCACGCCATCAGGCTGCCTCTTTCCGCGCCTCGATCTGGGGCACGGCTTCCTCCGCACGTATTGTAGAGGACGTAATCGCGATACGACGCGGCTTCATCGCTTCGGGTATCTCACGTTTCAGGGTAATGGACAGAAGTCCGTTCTCGAAGTGCGCATCGGTGACTTTCATATGCTCGGCCAGATCGAAGCGGCGTTCGAATTCTCTGCCCGCAATACCCCGATGGAGATATTCGGCGGCGCTTTGCGGCTCGGGTGCCTTTCGTCCTGTCACGACAAGAGTATTGCGCTCCTGTGTGATCGTAAGGTCGTTCTCGGCAAGTCCGGCAACGGCCATGTCGATGCGGTAATCATCCTCACCAGTCTTGACGATATCGTAAGGCGGCCAGTTATCGACCGTCGGGATCCGGCTGGCAAGATCGAGAGCGTTGAGCATTCTGTCAAAACCCACGCTCGAACGGAACAGGGGAGCAAAATCAACGGTGGCTCTCATAGCCATATCCTCCTTTGAGCAACATGGACATAAGATCAAAACTCTTGGTTTTGTCTGCCGACCCCTTCGGCGGTCGGCAAATTCAATCTGGGAACTCCGTGCATGGTGTCAAGAGGCATCAAAAATGCAGAAAGGCAGGTTAGGGCGTCCTCTATCGCGTCTTCGCGAGTGAGACGGACCCATGCCCATTTCACGAGCATCGTGCTATAAAGCATCATCGCGTGTTTAGAGTGGACCAGGACAATGCCTGATAGCGTTAGATGGAGGTTGCTGGCCGCGGCTTTCGCCGCGACCATGCTGAGTGCCGCTCCGGCACAGGCCAGGCCGTGGATTTACGCTGGACCACCAATTGTCGTTCCACCACCAGTCGTGGTCGCGCCGCTAGCTGTCAGTTGGGGTGGGCGCTCTCCTTCAGAAGGTTTATCAACCGCCGGTATGGCACATCAATGCCGCAAGGAGGCCTTCCACCCCATCTGACTGTCTTGTTCTATGATACGTTCTCAGAAGGGGCTGCTTTTATGCAGCCGAGCGGAGAATGCACTCGGGTGGGAGGAAACTCCATCAGCTCATGGTGATTGCGGACTGTCCGCTTAGGAGCTTGGCGAATGGGGGCTTGTATGTCCGGGATGAAGGCGGAAGCAGCAGGTCCGCTTACGCCTCATGTCGGTCATAAGCTGAGCTGTTCAAGCTTCCGGAAAGCGGAGGGTCGGCAATAGTCCTCGTTATCCGTCGATATCCTCGTTCAGACTTCTGATCGCCGCATGTGCAGCGGATCAGGAGGATATATTATGGAGAAGAAAACGCGTTTTTCATCACCGACGCTGAAGGCGTCCGTGGCTTGGAATGCAGGAAAAATGGTTGGCGCCAAGCGGGCGCTCAAAGAAAAGCACGTTTGGGCTATTCGGTTCTGGCTTGGGAGTGAACAGCGCATCAGAGACAAGGCTCTGTTTGATCTTGCGCTGGATAGCAAACTCAGAGGCTGCGATCTTGTCAGCCTTCGGATCGGAGATATCGTGAGCAACGGTCAGGTGCGCCACCGAGCCGTGGTCGTCCAGCAGAAAACCCGGCGACCTGTGCAATTCGAAATTACAGAAACAACGCGGGAAAGCGTGCGGGCGTGGCTGGAACATCGCGGTGGTGGCCTGAATGAGTATGTTTTTCCAAGTCGCCTAAGCGCCAAAGCTCACCTGAGCACAAGGCAATACGCCCGGCTTCTCGATCAATGGGTTCAGGCGGTAGGACTGATCCCCGATGAATACGGAACTCATTCACTTCGTCGAACAAAAGTTGCCATGATTTATAAACGAACCGGCAATATCCGGGCCGTTCAGATTCTGCTGGGTCATACAAAGCTGGATAGTACGGTTCGATACCTTGGGGTCGATGTCGAGGACGCTCTGTCACTGTCTGAAGTTACGGATCTCTGAAATCGAATATGTCTCGGGAATTCTCTACCTCCTCCTTGTGTGTACATGCTATGATGACACACAAGGAGGAGACCATGAGCGAGCATCTTTCAGATAACGCACCATCCCCACAAAAAATCGGGGTTCGAGAGTTCCGGGGAAATCTGACGGCTTATCTGCGTCAGGTCAGACAAGGCAGCACGATCCTCGTGACGTCTCACGACCAGGTTGTCGCTGAACTACGGCCGCCCGCTCCTTCCTATCGACCACGTCGTCAGCCTGGAGCTCTTCGTGGGCGGATCAGAATGAGCGAAGATTTTGATCAGACACCTCTCGACGTTCTTGAAAGTATGGAACGCGACCTGTGAAGGTTCTGCTCGATACGCATGCTCTGCTCTGGTGGCTTTCGGACTCCGGCCGGCTGGGTGAGACTGCACGGGAGATCATCGCAGATCCGGCCCACGATATTCTGGTGAGTACTGTGTCCTTATGGGAGATTGCGATCAAAATCCGTATCGGAAAACTGGATGCGGATATGAATGATATTCTGGCAGCCATTCCTGAGGAAGGTTTCTCTCTATTACAAATACAGACCGAGCACCTACAGATCCTGATGTCTTTGCCTCTGCATCATCGTGATCCGTTTGACCATCTCCTTATGGCGCAGGCGCAAGCTGAACACGCCACATTCCTTTCGGAAGACGGACAAATGGATCAGTATTCTATTGAAAGAATCCGATGTTCCTGATGGTGTGAACAGAATAGCCGTGATCTATTCTGATTTCCATTTGCCGCACGAGATAGTTGCTGCAGGGTAAGAATGGTGTCTACTATTTGAAAAAATGGCGAGCATTCCGTGAGTAGAACATGTTTTCTTGGCTAAAGCGTATTTTCAGTGGATCCAAAGTTCCGGACACGACTAATGAAGCGCTCAGGAAAGAGACTATCGCCTCATCATCTACATACGAACTCTCCTTTCATACCCAACATGTACTTCCCAATGATGAGGAGAAGTTAGAACGGTATGGACAATCACGGAGCCACAAGAAGGACGATGCTCGGTGGGTGCTTCCCGGGGAAAAAGTCACGGTCCATGGCTTCGAAATCGCTGATGGCATGGTCTATGTCGGCAACTTTTTGACGGCAGCGCCTGACGGAGGCTGGAATACCGACACTCCAGCGCCTTGTCTTATCAGACCATCACTCAAGGTCGCGTCCGGAGCGCCACAAACGAACCTGGATCTGGGCTATTGGCCCTCTTACACTGATCTCACCCTCAATCAGCGATTGACTTATCTGCATTGGCTGGCAAGCGGAAAATCCGACACGAGCTACCCAATGGGCTATCCCTTTCTTTACTTCTATGGGCTTGAACGTCGCTTGGTCGCCGATAGCCCTCCGATTGACGAAGAGGCGTTATTGGTAGCCGAAGTAGAACGCCTGCGAAGCCTATTCGGAAACAACGGTTCTTTTGTAAATTACAGCACTGAGCTACTCAATTTCATCAAAATGAAGCATGCTGTGACGGATATACCGAGAGTGGAGGCATGGAAGCCAGATCTCGCAGCTCTGGGAGATCATATGTCTCCATTGCTTCAGGTTAAATTAGGTCTACATGTATTGAGAGGTATGCCGCTTGATGTCGACCTCGCCATAGCAGGTATTCTATCGTTGCCTCCTCACTTAACCGGCTTATGGCCGCGCATTGCGACGACACGAGCGCGTCCGGAGTTCATTGAACTCATGCGACATCGTTTTACTCAGAAATTTCCAAAAGGTTTCCGAATCAGAGATAAAAAAGAGAGCCAACTTGATCTGAGTTACCGGTCGGCGAGTCAGTATCTTCATGCTTCAATAAAGTTTGATGGCTTCGATCGCTTCCCTGATCCAGCGCAATTGACGTGGACCAAAATGATCAAGCTCTGCGAAGGGGCTCGTGAGGATCTGACTGCATTTGCCAAGGTCGTCGGCAAAGAGCGTGAACGTGCCGACACCATGGCCGCTGCCTTAATGCTGCCTGTGGAACTCGGAGAAAGAGAAACTGTTCGTTCTTTCAGAGCTTGGCTGGATGATTTGCCTCAACCTCTTGCCGATGTGCCACTTGAAGAGCTCGGTCTGCGGTGCTTTGGTTCTGGCAAAGCAGCCTCGGGTCTTCGGCAAGCTTGTGACATGTCCGCCATGCTGGCACGAGTAGGTTACGGCATGGAGCCGGATCCAACCTACGGTGGGACCAGACCAGGTGAGAATATAATTCTATTCCGCATTGGCGATACTCAAGGCCAGCTAACACCGGTCGGTGCTGATTTCTGTACAGCCGCCCTGATCATGACCGCCATCGGCCCGGCAGCCAAAGCTCTGACTTTAAGCTCAAAGCTGGTCGAAGATCTTACCACACGCCTGCGGCTCACCCCGCATGAAACGAAACGACTGACAGCCCGTCTGCAGCTGCTTCCGGAACGATTGCCAACGCTTGGCCGCCTCAAAACCATCGTAGAGAGTATAGAACCCGAGCAACGAACCGCTATTGCTTCGCTGGCAGCTTCTGTCGCCGTAACGATAGGCGAGACAGATCAAGGCATGATGGTGGCTTTGGAGCGGCTTTACGAAGCCCTTGGTCTCGGCCGACAGGAACTCTACACTTTCTTGCACCAGAGTACTGCTGCTACGGCATCCTGCGCTGCGGAGCCGATCGTGGTCGAGGATGGTAAATCGCGGAGACGTGGTCACCGAATTCCAGCACCTCCCTCGAAAGCGAAGTCCCAGGATGGTATCGTCATTGACATGAGCAAGGTCGACGTCATCCTGCGAGAGACTAAGGAAGTCGATGCAATTCTCGCGCCAATCTATGAGGATGAAGCCTCTGAAACTCCGATTTCGGGAGCCGTTTCTCCCACTTTGGAGCAGGAAACGAAGTTCGTCGGACTTGGCCCTGAGCAGGCCCGCCTGCTTGAGGCCCTGGTCAACCAACCGGAATGGACACGCTCCGGGTTTAAGGCCAAGGCACGCGAACTCGGGTTGATGCCGGATGGCGCGCTCGAAGCCATCAACGAATGGGCCTATGATACGTTCGATGAGGAACTTATCGTGGACGGTGACCCTTTGATCATCAATATGGCGCTCCTTGCTGACGCGCCGGGAGCATCATCATGACCAACCTCAGTATCGCAGCTTCAGACGGCACGCGCACTGCGGAGAAAATCAAGCCCAAGGACCGTGATGGCGTCATTCAGGCGCTTCGCGCAGGTGTCGTGCCACGGTCAGGCATCCAGTTAGTTCAGGTCGGTCGCGCAGGCGAAGTCAATCAGGTGGTGCAGGACGTTAAACGCATCGCGGACGGAGGTTCTGCGGTTCGATTCATTATTGGTGACTATGGAGCAGGCAAAACTTTCTTCCTTAACCTGGCCCGCTCTATTGCCATGCAAAGCAAGCTGGTGGTGGCTCACGCAGATTTATCCCCCGATCGTCGCTTGCAGGCCAGCGGGGGCCAGGCCCGCAGCCTTTATGCAGAACTCATGCGTAACATGGCCACCCGCACCAAGCAGGATGGGGGGGCTCTGGCAAGCGTAGTCGAACGTTTCATCATGGAGGCGCAGGCTTCAGCCAAGGCGTCAGGTCGCAAGATCGGAGACATCATCCAGGAACGGCTGCTCCCCATTCAGGAACTCGTTTCCGGCTATGACTTTGCTACCGTCATCGAATGCTACTGGCGAGCTTTCGAAGAAGGCAGCGAGAGCGGAAAGGCGGCGGCACTTCGCTGGCTCCGTGGTGAGTACGCGCTCAAAACTGAGGCTCGGGAGGCGCTTGGCGTACGTTCCATCATCGACGATGCCTCGGTTTACGACTACCTGAAGGTTATGAGTCGCTTTGTGACCCTGGCAGGCTATTCGGGCTTTCTGGTCATGCTCGATGAATGCGTAAACCTTTTCAAGCTGGTCAGCGCCCAATCACGCAACGCCAACTACGAGCAGATTCTCCGTATCGTGAATGATGTGCTCCAGGGCTCGGCTGAATCTCTCGGCGTCTACTTCGGTGGTACGCCCGAATTCCTGATGGACAGCCGCCGGGGCCTCTATTCATACGAAGCGTTGCGGTCCCGCTTGGCTGAAAACAGCTTTGCCCGCAATGGTCTGGTCGATCTTTCCGGCCCGGTCATTCGGCTTCAGAGCCTGACCCCCGAAGACCTCTACATTCTGCTTGGTAAATTGCGGCATGTCTTCGCTTATGGTGACCAAAGTCGTTACCTGGTGCCGGATGAGGTTTTCAAGGCCTTTATGACTCACTGCAACCAGAAGATTGGTGAGGCTTATTTCCGGACGCCCCGTAACACTATCAAGGCCTTTCTGGATCTGCTCGCGATCCTGGAACAGAACCCGCAGGCTCAGTGGCAGGAACTGGTGGACCAGTCTGAGGTCGCGCCGGATGCGCCCTTGGCGGGCGGAGATATTGTCGATAACGACAATAAAGATACGCCTAGTGCGACCGGTCCCTCAACGACCGGCTCCACTCAGACCTCGCCCGACGATGATCTGGCGGACTTCAGGCTTTGAACGACGCGCCGTCCGACCCGTTCGGGCAAGCCTCAAATGACGGCGCATCGACGTCTTTCGATATGCTGCAGGAGAAAGTCCGGCGCTGGATATGGCGTCAGGGCTGGACGGAGCTTCGGGATATCCAGGAACGATCCATTCCGGTTCTGCTGGAAGGACAGCGAGATCTCATTATCACGGCCGGAACAGCAAGCGGAAAAACCGAGGCAGCCTTCCTGCCGATTGTTTCGCGACTGGCTACAGATGAACGCAAGCCCGGTGCCGGGTTTGAGGCCATTTACATCAGCCCTTTGCGTGCACTTATCAATGATCAGTTCGGTCGCATGGAGATACTTTGCGAAGAAGTGGAGATTCCTGTCTGGAAGTGGCACGGGGATGTGGCCAGCAGCGTCAAGGAAAGAGCACGTAAGCGGCCCCAAGGGATACTTCTGACCACTCCAGAGAGTCTGGAAGCCATCCTTGTCCGACGAGGAAATGAAGCAAAGCGTCTGTTCGGTGCGCTAAGTTACATGGTGATCGACGAGATGCATGCTTTTATGGATGCAGAGCGCGGACGCCAGCTTCAATCTCTGCTCAATCGTATCGAGATCGCCGCAGGGCATCCTGTCGTTCGAGTGGGCCTTTCGGCCACCTTGGCCGACATGAGGACCTCAGCTGCTTTTCTACGGCCACTGAATCCGGATGGCGTGGAGATACTGGAATCTAAAATGGGTAGCCAACCTCTGAAACTTCAGGTCCGCGGCTATATACAGCCACGTCTGAAGCAACGTGAGGAGAATTCAGACAAGGGCGAAGCTACCGAGAGCACAGTAGAAATAGAGATCGCGACACACATCTTCGACACGCTCCGAGGGCATCGGAGTCTGATTTTTGCCGGCTCGCGCCGGAATGTTGAACTGTACACTGCAAGACTGCGTGGTCTTTGTGAAACATTGGGCGTGCCGGAGGAATTTTTCGCTCATCACGGTAGTTTATCGCGTGAGCACCGTGAGGAAGCCGAACGAAGGTTGAAAGAGGATGATCGACCAGGTTCCATTGTTGCAACCACGACCCTCGAACTGGGCATCGATGTTGGCCACATTGATGCTGTGAGCCAGATTGGGCCTGGACACACTGTTTCAGGTATGCGCCAGCGACTGGGGCGTTCCGGTCGGCGTGCGGGACAGTCCTCGGTAATGCGGGTCTACACTACCGAGATGGCGATCGACGAACGCATCCATCCCATTGATGCCATGCGACCGCGCACGGTGCAGACCATAGCCATGCTCAATCTGATGCTGAGGCGCTGGAATGAACCGCCTCAGATTGGGTGTCTGCATCTTTCCACACTGATACAGCAAATTCTGGCACTAACCGCTCAACATGGCGGACTGACAGTCAAACAGGGCTGGAACCGCTTGATCGAGAGTCGGGTATTTCCTGAAATTGATCAGGCCCTTTACATTGATGTGCTGCGGCGCATGAAGCATCCAGAGGTCCAGCTTATTGAGCAGGCACCAGACGGAACGCTTTTGCCAGGCGAAGAAGGCGAACGGGTCATCAATGATCGTGGGTTTTACGCCGTATTCATGACGCCAGACGAATTCAAGGTTATCACAGATCGCGGCCGGAACCTTGGCACGCTGCCGGTCGATAACCCGGTGATGCCGGAACAACTCATTATTTTCGCCGGACGTCGGTGGCGGGTGATGGAGATCGACGATCAACGCCAGGAAATTCTGGTCACACGAGCGTATGGTGGCGTGCCGCCCAGCTTTGGTGGGGAAGGCTTACCTCCAGCCGATGAAGTCGTGGCAGAAATGCGTCGTGTTTACGAGGGCATCGCCATTCCTCGCTTTCTCGACAGGGTAGCTCTTGAATGTCTTACTGAAGCCAGAGAGACATTCGACCATCTTGGGTTGCGGCATGCAGGTTTGCATCGGCATGAGGACGAACTCCTGCTTTTCCCCTGGGTCGGCAATCGGGCGCAACTGGCCTTGGTGCTTGCTCTCGCCGCTCATGGCGTAAAGGCCAATTCGGAGGGTATCGCGGTCACAATTCCGGCTAAAGACGGAGGTAAACTGATTGCCGCCCTGAAAACTCTCGCCGAAAGGCCTGCGCCTAATGCGGAAGTTCTAGCCCGACGAGTGCCCGATATGAAGAGAGCAAAGTATGACGCCTATTTAGGAGACGAATTGCTGGCGCGTTGTTACGCCAGCGAGCATATCGACGCGGCACGCGTGCCGATCATTGCTGCTGACCTAATCTCTAGATTGCCAGCAGAAGCAACGACAATTTTTGAAACTAAAGTGCCTCTATGAGATGTTTGAGGTAGGCTGGCATAATGGATGATTCCAGAACAAAGTAGACAGGCGGCGTTCGCCTACGTTCCGGACGTTGAACACCTCAATTGGCTCTTCTCAAAGCCGACGCACTCAACATGCTTAAATAATTAAATATTTATAAAAAAGAGATTTTAGATCATTATAGTTAAGATTCTATTTTTGTTTTTATCACTTCGAAGCGGCTATAGAGTAACCGATCGAGTGTCCACGCATCAATATTGAGAACCGATGCTAAAAATCTTAAAATGTTTTCTCCCCGCCGATAGGAGACGCTTGGGAATCCACAGACGGAGAGAAGTGTCTTCAATCTATGATCTAGTGCAAAGTGATCTCTTACCAATTCATCGTAACAGTCCATTGGAATATTTCGGCCATATTTCGCCCCAAAGCCCGGGTAAGATTGTACATAGGCAATACGTGCTTTGGCGGTCGTTTGAGATAGATATGACGCCCGCACAGCCGTCGGACCACCTTCTCTAGCGATCCTTTCGTAGCTACTGAAAATCCACTCTGAAACACGCTCAGCAAAACGAGGATTGGGAATTTTTTTTAACCGTTTTCTTCGCTCATCAAGGGTTAGCCTATTCAGAACACTCCAACCATATAACTCGTCGTATTGTGGACCAACACGCTTTTCCCAATTAAGCGAGCCACCTAATGTTGCATAAGAAAGCACGAAGCCATTCCAAGGCCAGTCTGGATGCTCCCCCCAAGATTGAGCGGCGCGTCGCATATCTGAGAAATGAGGCTCCATTTTAATAAATTCATCACGGATGATCGATATTACCTTAGGATTAAAAACGATATCATTCATATTATTCTCTCATTATTAAGTTGGATTTTAGAAAGTGCTACAACCTGCAGGAAACTTAGAAAATATTCTATATGTCACAATATATCGTTGATATATATTCTCGGCTGATCCCACACCTGACCGTCCGGTCTCCCCCCCATATTGATCATTTGAATGAGCGTATCGGGACCTCTGTCTTCTCAGCGAGCCGCAGAGAGCAGCTCACTCACCAAGGACGGCCGCTTATCCAACATCGCCAGCAAAACCTGGGCTGGTCCGGTTGGCTGACGACGGCCATGTTCCCAGTTCAGAAGGGTCCCCTTGGCGACCCCGATGCTTCTGGCAAACTGTGCCTGAGAAAGCCCGGTCCGCGTTCTGATGGCCGCCACGTCAACCGACGGAACACGCACCTGGTGGGTCACGCTGTCCTCGGCCGGAGCTTCCGCATAGGCGAGAGCCTCGTTCAGTCCCTGCAGAATGCTGTCATAAGCGCTCATGATGGTTCTCCGTATTTCGCAACAAGCGTCTTGCTCAACTCTATCAGGGCGGCCTGTTCAGATCGCGTCAGCTTGTCTTTCTCGTTTTTGGCAAAAACAGTCAGGAGAAACAGAGGCATCTGTCTTCCGCCAAAAACGTAGAGAGTTCTGTACCCTCCCCTCTTCCCACCACCCTCGCGGGAAAAGCGGACCTTTCGCAGACCGCCACCTAAAGCAATGCCAGCATCTGGCATTGCAGCGAGCATGTTAATCAGAGCCATACGATCGTCGTCTGACATCAGGGCTTTTGCCCGCTTTATGAATTCAGGCAGTTCGACAACGGTCTGCAGCTTGGACATTCACAATGAACTATACGTCATTGGCGGATGCGTCAATGACGTATAGTTTGGAGAAATTAAGGGCGTGATGGGCATTTAGACAAACAGCAGTCCAAAAACCTCAAAAATACCAAAGATCTGCAGTTTTCCGCCATAAAATCTATGTCCATTTTTTCTTATTATCGGACATAGGTTTTTTTTTGCATTAAATCATAAACTCGGGTCATTTCGCAGCGATGGTGATGGACTTCATGCGAGTTCTCATCCGAAATGGACTTAGCTTAGCTGGCTGTAAACGAGAAAGTTTGCTGAGCTTTCGCTAATCGGAAGAGTAAGACTATTCACCGGCTAGTATTCCGAGAATAGCCTTACAAACCCCGAATTGCGAAAGGTACCCAGATCCCGATTAAGGTATATGAGACCTAAAACGCAGCCCGACTATCTCTTGGTGAGGTCAGCTTATGAAGGTTCTGAATCTTCATCAGGAGGGAAGCTACCAGTCGTCAACTCTCCGGAGGGCATTTCTTCCAACAATCCCATTGCGATCAACTCTTTTTCGCGAAGCTTAACACGTGCCTCCCACTCCTCTTGTGTTTGTATAAACGAAGAGTAGAGGTGTTTCCTAATTGGTAACCTCAATCCAGGCACGATCTCTTCGTTCTTACCTTGAATGTTGATGTGCCACTGGCGGACTGGTCCGTTCAGTTCAAAGCCTTCTGTGAGACGCTGATCGTATAAGATTCGAAGCTCGTAAGCCTCTGGTGACGCCATCATTCTTCGAATAATGCTGTAAGGCCAAATAGGATGCTGGTTCTTTAACTCCTTCCAAAAGAAGGAGATAGTACCATTCATCACGCTACCAACTCGTACAATTGGATGTGGATAATGATCATTCTCGCGGTAGACGTATTTGATAAGAAGACCGACTGCTTCCCCCATTGCCTCGACGACCACTAAAAAATCAGGCGCAGTAAAAAAGTCAAAAAATATGCTTTTTAGATTTTTACCATATGTAATCAAACATAATGCAATTTTCGTGCCATAGAAGTCCGCCCACATCTCCAAAGCACGAAATTCGTTATTTTCTTGATGATTTCCGCTGTTATGCAGCAGTACTGCATGGCATATTTCATGACCAAGAATGAGTAGATGAAAAAACAGGTCTTTAGGATTATCTATTACCTCTTCAGCCATTTCCTTGGATATAATTATAGACGAGTTTTTCGAGGATCCTCTTGTAGAGGCGTAATCTACTTTACCAATAACGATAGGAATATTTATTTCTTTTCCATTGCAAAAAAAACTCGCGAAGTCTTGTACCACGGCGCGAGCTAATTTTTCACCGGTTAGTACTGTAGATGCCATCTTATTTATACCACCCATTTTATCTATAATTCCTATCATGTATCTATAAATATAAGAAAACTCAATACGCGAATTGACGTAAGATTAGGCTTACAGAGGAAGCAAATAGTAACCTTATCAATTATAGATAATCTAGGGTCATCGATAAGTTTATTTTGTGTTCGGAAAACATTTTTAATTTCATCGGTTGATTTATTTTGTTTCAGGAATTTGCCTCATGTTGCTCGTTCTGACTGCACTCACAACCACCCGCGATACGGTTGCCCGGCAGCGGCCTTCCTCCGCTGCATCATCAAGGTCTCAGACTGGAGAAGCAGACATGACCAGAGTTCTTTATGGTGACAGCCGCGCCCTCGCCCGTGCCGAAGACCAGGGTTTCGTTCACTGTGTTCGCGACGACGCGTCTCTGGAGACGTTCCTCAAGGAAGGACACGACACGATCCTGGTGCATGCAGAAAGTCCGGAAGGTGTGATGCGCCGCTACCCTCGCCTCGCGAGCGCAGACGTCACGTTCGAGGCCGCGGCCTGATCTGACGCTCAGAACGCCGGATCATACGCCGATCAGGGTTTCTATAGCCCCAGGCGTGTGATCCCGGCCCGATACAGACCTTCGAACAGATCCCCGAGCGCCAGACGCCGACGCAAGGTCAGGCGTCGTTGAGCCAGATGATACATCCGGTCGTGCAGCAGATGGCAGCGCTGACACAACGCGCGCAGATTGCGCAGTCGGTTGCTGGTGGGATCATGATTCAGATGAGCCGCTGCCAGAACCACCTTCGTCTGTCGCATTTGCAGAAGCTCGATCAGGTCCGGAGGTGAGACCCGCCTGCCCCGACCATTGAACCAATGCCCCGTCTCCGGATGCTTCCATCGGCCACCCGGCAGCACCTGAAGGTGATGTCCATGCGGTCGACCGCAGCGCTGACAGACACCCCCTGCCCGCTCGAACCGCACCTGTCGGCTCAGTTCGGGCCAGTTGGGAGGGTAAAGCGCTTTCAGTTCCGGTCGGATCGGCATTCAGTCTTCGTTAACACATTTCCGGTCTGCGTTGGACAGTGTTTGTTCTCCTCTCTGCGCTGCCCCGGGCTTCGTGCTATCAGGAGCCGAGTTCAGGTTTCACGGAGGTTTCCATGCTCAGCCATCTTCACATCGCAGGCTCGGCAAAGGCTGCCCGTGAGGCCCTCATGGACCGGCTGGACCAGAAGACCCGACAGCAGCTTCCTGCCGGCAGTCTGGAAAACTCTGTCGCGCTCCTGTCCACCGGTCGCTTCTCCCCTCGCCTGTCTCTGGTCATTCGCGGCATCGAATACCGGCATAACGAATTTGCCGAGGACACGGTCCTGGCCACCAATGTGGAAACGGCTGAAGACGCTCTGGCGATTGCCAGTGCCCATGTAACCACCCTGCCCTCCGGGCACGACCTGGCGATCGCTCTGGACCTCGAACCCGATCCCATCTTCGTCGCCTGGTTCAAGCCAAAGGCGACCAAGCGGCGCAAGGCAGGATCGCAGGCAGTTACGCTGGCCCCTCTGGCCTCTCCTTTAGGTCAACAGTCTGCGGCGGTTCTGCTGTGGTTCGATGCCCTGACCGACGAGGCGCTGCCCGACTATGATGGAACGCTGGTCACGGCGGAGCGTGCCTCGAAAACCTATTCCCGGGCGGCGAAGGCAATGAACACACGCCGGACCTATCGCTCGGCCGTGCGCTCCTGGTGCGCATGGGCGGCAGGACATGGGCTCCCTGCCCTGCCCGCCCGCAGCGAGGATGTCGCCGCCTATCTGGCTGATCTTGCGCTGCAGAAGAAGCGACCCGCGACGGTGGATCTGCACCGTGCCGCACTGCGCTATCTGCATCATATCGCTCAGGTCCCCGTCCCGACCTCCCATGCCCTTGTGTCCGAAACGGTTGCGGGTATTCGCAGGACGTCGACGGGAAGCGCGTCCCGTCAGGTCAAGGGACTGACCTGGGATCTGTTGAGCGAGGTCATTGAGCAGATCGATAGCACCGAGCTCGTGGGCGTCCGCGACAGGGCCATTCTTCTGCTCGGCTTTGCCGGCGCCCTCCGACGGTCCGAAGTGGCGGCGCTGTGCCTGGAGAATGTAGCGCTCGATGATGACGGGATGCGGATCCGGCTGGACCGGTCCAAGGGGGACCGGACCAGTCAGGGTGTCGAAGTCGCCATCCCGCGCGGCATTACTGCCCTGTGTCCGGTCCGGGCCTATGAAGCGTGGCTTCGGAAGGCGAAACTGGCCGACGCCAAGGGACCGGTTTTCCGGCGGGTGTGGCTCCCGCCTACTGCCGAGGCCGGTCAGCCTCCTGCCCCGCCCGCGATGGGTTCAGAGGCGCTGTCTGACCGGTCTGTGGCCCGGATCATACAGAAGCGGTGCCTGGATGCGGGAGTGACAGGCGATTTCAGCGGACACAGCCTGCGACGCGGAGCGATCACCACAGGCGCTCGTGACGGCACGGATCTTGTCTCGCTCAAGCGTTTCTCCAGGCACCAGACCTTCGGCGTGGTGGAGAAATATATCGAGGTCGAGGATGCTATGACCAAACATCCTGGACGAAGTCGGTTTTGACGTCATGCTACCTGAAGGCGCCTATCTGTTTCACACCGTTAGATGTGTTCACTGCCTACCATCGAATCGTGCGCCGCTGTCGATGTGTTCGTTCCCGACCATGAAAAACCGCCAAAAGTTGTGTTTGATGCTTTCCGCTGGCGTCAGGGTTTTCCCTGTGTTCGTTGCCTACCGGCACGGGTTTTTTCAGACGGTTCGCGTTAAAAGCCAAGATCGGTGAAGTGTTTTCTGCCTACGACGCTAATTTAAGGAAAAAAAACAAGACGTTTTTTCAGTGGGTTACGGAGTTATCAACGTGTTCTCTGCCGACGAAACAATATAATAACAATATAATTTTTCTATTGTTAAGTCGGCAAGAAACACAACCACGCTACGTGACGCAGGTAGGCACCGAACACATCTAGGAGGGAAAGCAACGAACACATCGACAAGGCCCTGATGATGTGTGTTTCTGAGCTTATTGAGGATCTGCTGGAAATCGCATTATGCACTCTAACGCTAAGTCACAGCACGATCTGTTCAGATCAATCCACGAGCTGGTGGAAGTACATGGCCCTCAAGACGCTATCAAAATCGCTCAGAGCCATTCGCTAGAAAAAGACAGCGAAGCGTCCGCTCTGACTGACCCGATACTTGAAGTCGTTGCAGGCAGATCCGGGCGTAAGATTGTAGACGCTGCCGCGTCATCTTTGGTTCGCGAAATCGAGGGTGGCAGTTCAATAGGTTATAGTTATAGCGCATGGTGTCTTGCCGGTCTTCCCCACCGAGAACGAAAACCAGGTGAAGACTGGCTAATAAAAACGGACTTTGCTCAGTTGCTAGTTCGACCAGGTGTTCGACTGCGAGATGACGATTCAACTGAAAAACTGTCAGTTCCGTGCGGGACAATCGCTAGGTTGCTCTTGATCGACTGGCAATCCGAGGCTCTTGAAACGGGGTCACGGGAAATCTCGCTAGCAAAATCTCCTGCATCTTTACTCAAAAGGATGGGGCTTAGTCGCGGAGGTCCTATTAGCAAAAAACTGGTCGAGCAAATCGAAAGGCTGGCGACCTGCACCGTTGACTTTAAATTTGGAAACGACCGCGAAGGCGTTGTCGTCAATGAGCGTCTCGTTGAGTCGTTTCGTTACGTTGGGGAGGTAGACCCCAGAACGAAAAGAAATACTCGCATGATTGAAACAGTCGTGTTGTCGGAGGCCTTCTATCGGGAGCTGCGAAGGCATCCCATTCTTATCGACCGCGCGGCAATTCGTGACATACAGAACTCGCCAAGAGCTATCGATGCGTATCTGTGGTTAGCTTTCCGACTACACGCCCTGCAAGGGGATACCCCTGTAGGCTGGGGTTCGCTGTGGAAGCAGTTCGGAACCGAATTTAAAACTCTCAAATCGTTTAAGGCTGAGTTCAAGGAACCTTTGGGGCTTGCCCTCGCCGCTTATCGTTCTGCAAAGGTCGCTGTGACCGAGCGAGGGCTCGTATTATCGCCCTCCCCGCCTCCCGTTTCCTCCTAGTTCTTGGCTTTATCCTTTTCGGTCGTCTGTGCTTTAAACCGCTCATAAAGATCAGGAACTGCAGTCATAACAAAGCTTGCAAATTCTGACGCGTCAGCCGATTTGAATACAAGATTTGTGGCCCGCTTTTTTGCCTCCAGATCGATCGTGAGGACTTTGTCGGTCGACACCCAACTCGCCGTTGGAGCAGCTTTATTCACCGGCCTAATGCTCTGCTTTTCCAACTGGCGCGCTTGCCTTGCTCGATCCTGTACCTGATCAAGTAGCTCGGCGAATTTATCTACATCCTCCGTTTTGCCGGAAGCCCCGATAAACGTTTCCCACGATGTCTGATTTGGCGACGCCTTGAGACTTTCGGCCAGCTCTTGCCAGCGTGGGCGGCCAATAGTCGGACAAGGTCCAAGCCACTCAATTAAGATATGCGGGATAGCTTCGGACACCGAGAGCATACGCGATAACGTTGTTTTGTCGGTGCTAAGAGCAGTCATAATTGTAGAGCGTTCATATCCTCGTTTAAGGAGGCTGTGGGCAAATGTCGCTCTCTCAATGAAGGAGAGATCCGCCCTCGCGCTATTTTCCTGCCCCTGAGCGATAATGAGGTCGTGGTCCGATAACTCCTTCACTGCGGCTTTGACACTCAAGCCCAGCTCACGGCAAGCGCGTAGACGACGGTGGCCATAAGCGGTTTGATAATGACCCGCTTTAGTGGGGTGCGGGCGGACCAGAATTGGAGAGAGCTGTCCTGTGCTCTTAATCGCGTCTCGTAGCTGAAGGTATGCCTCCTCATTGCCAGGCATACGATCTGAGACAAAGGACGTCTCGACGAGGTCTGGCGAGAGCTCAATGATGGTCGCTCCTGTCTTTAGGAGAATTTCTAGCTCAGCGGCTTCGTCTGCCTTTTGTCGAAGAGACCCAAGGCTCTTCGCTACTGACCCAAGTGCTCCGCTACTGCGATAGGACCCTGATAGCGATGTCGGTGAGGGCGCTTGCGTTTTGCTCGGAGCCGACGATTGCGCGGAGACCAGACTACCCAAATTATGCTTTCTTGCCATTGTTCTCGTTCCCTATTTGCATTTTCGTGCAGAAGTTCTGCGAAATCCGAATTGGTGTGCATTTTGGTTGACAGCTGCCAACTTTTGACGCGACCAGCCATTAGTTGACAGCTGTCAACTTCGGCGTCCCCCTGCCACGGAGGTCAGCTTTTGCGACCCCACGCCCTAAAAATCAGGTCCCTAATCTCGCCATTAACCGCGTTTACAGATTCAAGCGCACGATCGTAGGTTGAGCCGGTAAATTGCTTACGCTCGATCTCGAACAGCGTCTGCTTGGTGATTGCTGCGTCAGAGACAGCGGTGCTTTTCAACATCGGATTGGTGAGAACGTGATCCCCAAACACCGTCCGCATAAATCCGGACATCTGCGTTTGGGGGCCATCAGAAGGTTCGTAACGCGTAAGAAGATACCGGACCCAGTCATAAGACACGTTTGCACCAGCGTCGCGCAGATGTGTCATTACGTCGCCCATCATGAGCAGAAACTGACACATCGACATTACATCTAGCATTTGAGGGTGCACAGTTACGAGAAGCCCTGTTGCTGCGCACACAGCAGACATGGTGAGATAGCCAAGCTGAGGCGGGCAATCGATGACTATTACGTCGTAGTTCTCCTCGACGTCCTGAAGGGCTTCGTCGACACGTGAGAAAAAGATTGCGCCAGCTTGGTCAGAAGACGCCAACAGCCGAGGCGTCTCATACTCGAACTCCATGAGCTCAATGTTTCCTGGTACGATATCTAATCCCGGAAAGTTCGTATTGCGGACGAGATCCGACAGTGGACGCCGCTCGTCATCGTAGCGAATGGCTCCATATAATGTCTCATTCGCATGGACATCGAACTCTGGCTGAAAGCCATGTAGCGCCGAAAGGCTAGCCTGAGGGTCAAGGTCAATTGCCAAAACTCTCAAGCCGTCCAACGCGAGACCCTGTGCTAAGTGAGCTGCGGATGTGGTCTTTCCGCTTCCACCTTTGAAGTTAACAACCGAGATAACCTGCAGGCCCTCGCTCCCGCTACGGCAAGGAACATATCGCTTCTGGCTGCGTGAGTTCTGATCGAGATAACGACGCAAGTCGGAGATCTGCTCGGCTGTGTAGTGACGCCGACCACCGTTGCCGATGGCAGGAAGGGGGCCCTTCCCCTCAAGTGCTAAATTCCGCAAATATCCAGGCGCCAAGCCCAACAGTTTGGCGACTTCCCCGATTTGGAACGACCGAAGTGTCTTTGAGGCATTGGGGGGAAAGAGTTCGAGCCGGTGCGCCTGCAGACGCTCAGAGAGAGCTCGTGCTTGCTGCGAGAGTAATTCGTCTACGCCGCTGGCCAGGTTTGGGTTGATATTAGCTGGAGAGGACATGCACGTCGGCTTTCTTTTGGGTGCGGAACGTCGCGCCAGATGCGGTATCGCGCGCCGGGAGGTAATATGACCGCATATAACGAGGCCAGTTGACAGCTGTCAACTAAAGAGATGCGAAATTGCTGAATAGAAAAAGGAGGACCAAAAGAGAGAGCCGCTGCCTGTCAGCCGCCCGTGCTGCAACAGGTGGGTCGCCGTCCGTCCTCCCCATGCTCGTCGGCTGCGCCGCCTGTGCGTGGGTCCGGGTGACGCCGATCCTGCCGCTGCGCGGCACTGTTGCACCCCGGTCGTCTGCCTGACCGTCGCGATGATGTTTGAAGAACCAGAGATGGATCGAGCATCATGCAACGCTACCAGTTCCCCTATGTCCCAACACCTCGTGGCCGGCCTCCGATGCGCTGGACGGATACCCAGGAGCCCACAACCTGTCGGCGCTGCAACATGCACTGGGAAGAGGGCGATCCAGCGCTGACGATTGCCTGCGCGGCTTGTGGCGCTCCTGCGGATGAACCCTGCCGACGTAGCTCCGGTGGCAATGAACGCGTGTGCGCCTGTCGCGACGAAGCCGCCGTCCAGATGGGGCTGCTCAAACGGTGCGACGGCCTGACCTGGGACGGTCGCCACGAAAAGCCGCTGCTGCTGCGGGAACGCCCGATCGCCCACGCTCTAATGTGCCGCTCGGTGCGGACAGGCGCCCCGGTCAGTCGGTGGACATCATGAGCCCGGATCTCGCATCCTATGACCGCATCATTATCGCCGTGTCGGGAGGCAAGGACGGCACGGCCTGTCTGCTCGCTCTGCTGGAAGCCGGTGCTGCTGTGGACCGCATCGAGCTCTGGCATCACGAGGTGGATGGGGCAGGGCGGTCCTTCATGGACTGGCCCTCCACAGGCCCGTATGTCGCAGCCCTGGCGCGGGATTTCAGCCTGCCGCTCTACCGCTCCTGGCGCAAGGGCGGCTTCGAGCGCGAAATGCTGCGCCACGATATGCCGACCGCGCCCGTGGTCTTCGAGACCCCGGAGGGGCGCGTCGTCGCCGGAGGGCTGGGCCAGAACGGAACCCGCCTGCGCTTTCCCCAGGTCTCGGCCAGCCTTTCCGTGCGCTGGTGTTCGGCGAGCCTCAAGGTTGATGTGGCCGATCGTGCCTTGCGGGGACAGGAGCGGTTCCTGAACCGACGTACCCTCATGGTCACAGGCGAGCGTGCTGAAGAGAGTCCCGCACGGGCTCGATATGCGGCTTTTGAGCCTCACCGCACCGACACGAGAAACGGGACGCGTCGTCGTCGGTATGTCGACCACTGGAGGCCCGTGCACGCCTGGTCCGAGGCGGAGGTCTGGGACATTCTCAGGCGCTGGCGCGTCATGCCAGCCTATCCTTATCAGGCCGGATTTTCGCGCCTGTCCTGCGCCTTCTGCATCTTCGGCAATGCAGACCAGTTCGCCACCCTGAAATGGATGGATGCGAACCGGTTTGCGAGATTGGTCAGATATGAAAAGGACTTCGGCTGCACGATCAAACGTGACAGGGGGCTCGAACAGCTGTCGTCCGAAGGGACGGTCTATCAGGAAGCCCGGTCGCGGCCCGACCTGGTCGCCGCCTGCCTGTCAGACCGTCCGTTGCAGACGGTTCTGACAGAGGACTGGATCCTCCCGGCCGGAGCCTTCGGCACCGGGGGAGGGCCGGTCTAGTCTCAGGCGCGAGCCGGACGGCCGCGACGTTTCTCGGGAAGCTTCTTTACCGGAGGAAGGGTGTCTTCCTCAGGGGAGGGCTCCTGCGGTGAAGAGGCGCGGGTCGTAGAGCCCAGGCCAATCTCGCGGGCAAGGGACGAGCGCTTCTCGGAATAGGTGGGTGCTACCATGGGATACTCGCTCGGCAGGCCCCACCGGGCCCGGTACTCCTCCGGGGTCATGTTGTAGGCCGTTTTGAGATGACGGCGGAGCATCTTCAGCTTTTTCCCGTCTTCCAGGCAGATGATGTAGTCCGGAAACACGGAGCGCTTCGGGTTCACGGCGGGGGTCGGGGCTTCTTCCGCGACAGGCTCCGGCGTGGACGGCGTCGCGAGGGCGTCATGCACGCTGCGGATCAGTGCGGGCAGGTGCTCTGCCGACAGGTCGTTCTGCGACAGATAGGCCGCCACAATGTCGGCGGTGAGTGGCAGAAGATCGGCATGAGGGTGTGCCGTGGTCTCGGTCAGGTCGGTCATAAATGTCCCTCAAGGTTCTGGAAGAGCTCTGGACATGGCTCCTTCAGGTCATGACTGCAAGTCGTTACGACTATTACTGCCTCAGATATTAACAGTTCCCTGAGCCGCGTCGAAACACGGTCATGTTTCTTTGATCGTGAGAGCACACATCGCAGAAGACGCGGACCGTAAAAGAAAAAGAAGAAAGAAAAGGAAGGAAAGAAGGGCAGGCAGCACGGGATCGCCCTGTGCCGCAAGGGGTGGGTCCGTCCGTGTCCTCGCGGGCCGCTGCGGGCCGGGCGGTCCCGACGCTGACGCGTCGCCCTTGCCGCCCAGAACGACGCCGCGCTCGCCGGAAAGGGTCAGAAAGGAGACAGCAGACGATGCCCGTCATGGCCCTCACACGCCAAACCCCCACACAGCCGTTCAGTCTGGTTCAGGCCCATCGCGAGGGCTGGACCATTCTCGAAGGCTGCGGCCCCGAGCACGCCGACACCCAGCTGCGCGGCGTGACCTGCTCGGACCAGAATGCCTGGTGGCAGGTCGCCCGTCAGGCCCGTCAGGGATCGCCTTATCACCGTGAGGCCCTGTCGCGTCTATCCCACAGTGAGCGCGAACAGATCTCCCTGCGCTTCGGTCCACTGTGACCTGATCCGGAAGGCCTGAGCGCCTTTCGCCCAAACCCATCCTGTTTGTTTTCCGGCCCCCCGGTCTGCCCCCGTGCAGCACCGGGCGCTGCCGCTTGTCCGGAGTTTCTCCCATGAGCAAGACCCAGCTCAGCTTTTTCGACACCTCCGCCCTGGGTGGCGGCAGCAACACCCTGTTCTGGGGCGACCTGCCCGGAGATCGTGCGCTCGACGAGGCCGCGTCCCTCGCGAAAGAAGCCGCTGCAGCCCCGGTCGTGGCGCCGAAGATCGACTTCCGCCTGTGTGGCACACGTGACCTGTCCCAGGGCTGGAAAGCGCGGGCGCGGGACAATCTCGCTGCCATCCGTCTTCTGACTGAACTGGAAACGGACGGCCGCAATGCAACGCCCTCCGAACAGGCTTTGCTGGCGAAGTTTACGGGATTTGGAGCCGGCGAGCTGGCCAACAGCCTGTTCCCCCGTCCGGGCGAAGCGTTCCGTCAGGGCTGGGAAGAGATCGGGGTGCAGCTTGAGACGCTGACGAGCCAGCAGGAGCGGGCCGGACTGGCGCGGGCCACGCAGTACGCCCATTACACGCCGGAACTGATTGTGCATGCGCTGTGGGATCTGGTGGCGCAGATGGGGTTCCGCGGCGGACGTGCGCTGGAGCCGGGCTGTGGCACGGGTCTGTTCATGGGCGCGATCCCGGAGAAACTTGCCCCCAAGACGGCCTGGACGGCGATCGAGAACGACCCTCTGACGGCCCGCATCGCCCGCAAGCTGTTTCCGAACCAGTGGGTGCGGTCTGAAGACTTCACGACGGCGAAGATTGCCGAGCAGTTCGACCTCGCCATCGGCAACCCGCCGTTCAGCAACCGCACGGTGCGCGGCACGGACGAACTGGGACGGCTTGGCCTGTCCCTGCATGACTACTTCATCGCACGCTCTGTCTCCCGCCTGCGTCCTGGTGCCATGAGTCTGTTCGTGACGTCACGGTGGACGATGGACAAGCGCGACGCCACTGCGCGCCGGCACCTGTTCGAAACGGCGGACCTGGTCGGGGCGGTTCGCTTGCCGGCTGGCGCAATGCGCGATGATGCCGGGACTGACGTGGTCGTGGACGTGCTGGTCCTGCGCCGTCGCGAGATCGGAGACACCCCAGGCGACACCGCCTGGCTGGACGTTGCGGACCTGTCCGATACCGACGAGGGGGAGGGACCGCTCAGCATCAACCGCTATTTTGCGGAGAACGGCCAGCAGGTGCTGGGTCGGCACGGCTGGACGAGCGGGCAGTTCGGGCCGGAATACACCTGCGCACCGAACCCGATGCTGATGCTCGACGACGCCCTGCCGAGCGCACTCTCCCGTCTGGCCGGACTGGCACGCTTTCCGGTGCCGCAGACGCTCGACGTCGAGGCGCTGCGGGAAAGCCGACGTGCGGATGTCGGCACGGCAGGGGAGGGGGCGAGCCTCAAGGAAGGCAGCTACCTGATCGAGAAGGGGACGCTGCACCAGATCATCGACGGCCAGTCGATGCCGGTGAAGGTGAAGAAAGGCGAGCAGAAGGACGGTATTTTCCAGAAGCACGCGCGCATCATCGAAGGCCTGATTCCGGTCCGCGATGCCGCCCGTGCGGTCCTGCGCGCCCAGGTGGAGAACCTGCCCTACAGCGCGCTCCAGGCCGACCTCAAGCGCGCCTATCAGACGTTCGTGCGACAGTTCGGCCCGATCAACCTGACGCTGACCAGCACGCGCATTGATCCCAGGACCGGGGACGAGAGCACCACGCAGCGGCGTCCGAACCTCCAGCCCTTCTACGACGATCCGGACGTCTGGCTGGTCAGCTCGATTGAGGAGTACGACGAGGACCGGCAGGTCGGCACACAGGGGCCGCTGTTCTCCGAGCGTGTGATCCAGGCAACGCTGGAGCCGGAGGTGCACAGCGCCCATGACGCGCTTGCGGTCTGCCTGCATGAGACGGGTGTCGTGGAGATCCCGCGCATTGCCGAACTGCTGGGGCGGTCCGAGGACGAGGTCATCGCCGAGCTGGGCAGTGCCATCTATCTCGATGCCGGACGCAGCCAGCCCGGACGCGATGTGTGGGTGCCAGCCGATGAGGCGCTGTCAGGCGCGGTGCGCACGAAACTGGCGGAGGCCCGCAAGGCGGCCGAGACCGATCCCCGCTTTGCCCGGACCGTGGCCGCGCTGGAAGAGGCCCAGCCCGAGGATCTGCGACCGAGCGACATTACGGCGCGTCTGGGGGCACCGTGGATTCCGACCGATGACATTGAGGGCTTCATTGCCGAGGTCATCGGGGTCGGCGCTGGCGTGTGGCACACGAAGGAGGTGGCGTCCTGGACCCTGGACAAGGGACCGTTCCGGGGCAAGGCGGAGGCGACGTCCGTCTGGGGCACCGAACGGCGTCCCGCAGGGGAACTGATCGAGGATGCGCTCAACCAGGCCATCCCGCAGATCTGGGACACCTGGCGCGACGAGAGCGGTGAGCACCGGCAGCTGAATGCCCAGGAGACCGAGGCCGCCAAGGAAAAGCTCGCCGCCATCAAGACGGCCTTCCAGACCTGGGTGTGGCAGGACCCGGAGCGCGCCGAGCGTCTGGTGCGGCTGTATAACGACACCTACAACAACCTCGTCCCCCGCGCCTTTGACGGCTCACATCTGCAGTTGCCCGGGGCCAGCACCACGATCCAGCTGCGCGCCCACCAGAAGCGGGTGGTCTGGCGCATCATTGCCACGGGCAACACTTACATGGCCCACGCGGTGGGGTCTGGAAAAACCTTCTCGATGTGCGCGGCCATTATGGAGCAGCGCCGTCTCGGCCTGATCTCGAAGGCCATGGTTGTGGTGCCGGGACATTGTCTGGCGCAGATGGCCCGCGAGTTCCTGATGCTCTATCCGACCGCGAAAATCCTGGTCGCGGATGAGACGAACTTCGTGAAGGCCAAGCGCCAGCGCTTCCTCGCCCGTGCGGCCACGGGACAGTGGGATGCGATCATCATCACGCATGATGCCTTCAAGTTCATTCCGGTCGAAACCGCGTTTGAGCAGGCGATGATCGAGGCGCAGATCGCGTCTTACGAGAGCCTGCTGTGCGAGATCGACGCCGACGACCGCATCTCGCGCAAACGCATCGAGCGCATGAAGGAGGGGATGAAAGCGAAGCTGGACGGGCTGGCCAGCCGCAAGGACGATCTGGTGCATCTTGGCGAGATCGGGATCGACCAGATCCTCGTGGATGAAGCGCAGCAGTTCCGCAAGCTCAGCTTCGGCACGAACCAGTCCAGCCTCAAGGGCGTCGATCCGAATGGCAGCGGGCGGGCCTGGGACCTGTACGTCAAGGCCCGCTATCTCAGCCGTCTCAACCCCGGTCGCGAGCTAATCATGGCCTCGGGTTCGCCGATTACGAACACCCTGGGCGAGATGTACAATGTGCAGCGCTTCCAGCAGATCGACGCCCTGATCGAGCGCGGCCTGCACGAGTTCGACGCCTGGGCCGCCAATTTCGGGGAGACCCGCACGGAACTCGAGCTTCAGCCGAGCGGGCTGTACAAGCCTGTGACGCGGTTTGCGGAGTTCGTGAACGTGGCCGATCTGATGGCCATGTACCGGCATTTCGCGGACGTCGTGCAGCAGGGCGATCTGCGCCAGTACGTGAAACTGCCTGAAATCGCCACGGGCAGCCGACAGATCATCGTCGCAGACAGCGGACCCGCCTTCCGAGATTACCAGAAGGAGCTGGAAGCGCGGATCAAGGTGATCGAGGAGCGCAAGGGCAAGCCGCAGAAGGGTGAGGATATCATCCTGTCCGTGATCAACGATGCGCGTCACGCCGCGATTGATCTGCGCTTTGTCCGACCTTCGGAGGACAATGACACCAGCAACAAGCTGAACGTCATGATCGCGAGGGTCTTCGACATCTGGAAGGCGACGAGCGAGAACCGCTACGCCGATCCCGACACTGGCAAGCCGTATGACCTGCCCGGGGCCGTGCAGATGATCTTCTCGGATCTGGGTACGGAAGCCGCGCTGGAGAAACGGGGCTTCTCGGCCTATCTGTGGATCCGCGACGAGCTGATGCGGATGGGCGTGCCGCGCGAGCAGATCGCCTTCATGCAGCACTACAAGAAAAGTGCCGCCAAGCAGGGATTGTTCCGGGATCTCAATTCCGGGCGCAAACGCATCCTGATCGGCTCGAGTGCGACAATGGGGACGGGCGTGAACGCACAGCAGCGTCTGATTGCCCTGCACCATCTCGATGTGCCCTGGCTGGTGGCCGACATCATCCAGCGTGAGGGGCGGATCGAACGCCAGGGCAACCAGAACCCTGTGATCCAGATTTACGCCTATGCCCTGAAAGGTTCGGTGGATGCCACGAACTGGCAGCTTCTGGAGCGCAAGCAGCGCTTCCTGTGTCTGGCCATGTCGGGAGACCGGTCGATCCGCCGTCTGGAGGATATCGGCGAGAGTGCGAACCAGTTTGCCATGGCGAAGGCCCTGGCCTCGGGCGACGAACGCCTGATGAAAAAGGCCGGACTGGAAGCGGAGCTGGCCCGTCTGCGTCGTCTCAAAGCCGCCCATTACGACGACCAGTTCAACGTGCGTCGCGCGATCGAGCGGGCCGAGCGTGATCAGAGGGTGGCCGAAGCCGTTATTCCGAAGATCCGGGCGGATATCGCGAAACGCCAGTCCACACGGGGCGAGGCGTTCCAGCTTGTGCGCAAGTCGGATGTGATGACCGAGCGGCAGGATGCCGGCAGGTGGCTGATGGGTCAGGCGCGCACCGCCAAACGGGCCGAGCAGAAAGGCCGGTGGACACTCGGCGAGATCGGCGGTTTTGAGCTGGTGTGTGAGACCTGGAGCTCGACGTTCATGGGTGAGACGGAATGGGACGCGACCATCGCCATCGTGGCCGAGGACCGGATGATCGGGATCGACTTCGATCACGATACTGCGCCGCTCGGGTTCATCGCCCGCATCGAGAACACGTTGCTGCGGTTCGACAGCGAGCTTGCGGATGCGCAGCGTGTGGTTGCCGAGACGGAGCGCAAGCTGCCCGGCTACCGCGCCCGTGACGGGATGCCGTTCCGCGAGGCCGCACTTCTGGAGGAGAAGGAGGAGGAAATGGCGTCTCTGGAGGCGGATCTGGCCGAGGATACAGCGCGGCGAGAGGCGGATGCTGCGGAAGCCCTGGCCGCGATGGAGAGCCTGAGCGTCAACGACAATGGGGGAGAAGGCGAGGAAGAAGAAGCGGCAGCATAAGAAGAGGGAAAGGGGCGGGCATGGCCCGCCCGGTGCGGCAAGGCTCAGGCCGGGCGCGCTGGCGCGCGGCCTTGCCGCACCGGGCAGCCCCTGCATCCGCGGAGAGGTTGAAAGAGAGATCAGAGGAAGAGAGCATGTGCGACCATCAGACGTCCCCGCAAACCACGACCGTCTCCAAAGTCCTGTGCGGCCTGAATGTGGAAATTTTCACGTACCCGAGCGGTGAGGTGCTGCTGCGCACCGTGGACGCCTATCCGGTCAACCGGAATGACTGGCATGGCCCGTATGCGGATGCCGCTCAGGCCGAGGCCGACTTCGTGGACCGCCATGCGCTGCCTGTGCTGACACCCGAGGATGTCAGACGCAGGCGTCTGAACGGGACACTTTCGAAGACGCGCGAGTATGGCGAGATGATTCTGGCCTTTCATCGCTGGACAGGGGCGACCTGCCTGACCCCGTTCATTGTCCGGCCGGAGGCCCGGGCATGAGCGAAGTTCTTCCGACGTCCGCAGGCGTCGTCTGCCGGCACCTGGATCTCAGTACCGGGCACCTTCCGGCCGCAGAACGCGATGCGTGCGAGCTTTATCTCAGCAGCGGGGGCACAGCAGGGCGAAGCTGTCTTGGCGGGCCTTATGGCTGGATGATTTATGTTCCCACCGAGGCGGAGGACGTCCCGCAGGACGTGTCTCCCGAACTGGCCGCCCTGATGGTTCAGGCGCGAGAGCAGGACTGCCACTACATCCACTTCGATCGGGACGGGTCGATCGACGAGACGCTGCCTTTTTACGACTGAACCGCCACCGCCTTGCCTGCCTCAGGGAGAAGAGAAGGGGCGGGAAAACAAGCGGAAATGAGAGAGCGAGCCGCCACAGGTCGCGGCTCCGCGCAAGGCTCAGGCCGGGCGCGCTGACGCGCGGCCTTGCGCGAAGCCACGCCCCGTGCCCGCGCCGAGATCATCACGACAGAAAAAAGGAGAGAGGCGTGTCAGACCCGGCAGGACAACCCGCGGCCGAAGTGGCGCTCAGAGCAAACCTGACGCTGATCTTTGACGCGATGCGAGCGCATGGCGTGAAGACGGTCAAAGTTGAGTACGAGGCCAAAGAAGGCTGGTGGACAACGCTTCATGTGACAGCGGACGACAGTCCGGATCTGTTCGAAGACCTGTCCCTTGAGAAGGCCGTTGCAGCGCTTGGGCCTGACCAGACGATTGCCCCTCTGTTTCCGAACAGCTTTGACCTTGTGGTCTGGCACTGCGTCGAAACCGTTATCCGGCGCGTGCAGGCTGATTACGACACCGACGAAGACGGGTCTTACGGCACGGCCACGCTGTCGCTGGCAACGCGGCAGCTTGAGGTCGAACATATCGAGCGTGTGGTCTCCCACCTCGCGCACAGCCTGACCGCCTGACGTCTCCCCCACCGACACCCTTACGACATCACTGGAGCCCATCATGGACGAACTGCGCCTTGTCGATCCCAACACCCTTGTCGACAATCCGGAAAATCCGCGCAAAGCAGAAAGCAGCCAGGACAGTATCCGACGCTTTGCGATGAACATTTTGCAGGTGGGACTCATTCACCCGCCAAAAGTGCGGGAGCTGGAAGACGGGCGTCTGATGATCATAGCGGGTCATCGCCGGAAGCGGGCCTCAATCTATGCCGGACTTTCGCAAATTCCGGTTCATGTGACGCACGAAGAGAGCAAGCACGAAGCCCTGGCGGCGGCCAGTGAGAACATGATCCGCGAAGGCATGTCCGAGCCGGACCAGTGGCGTGCCGTGACCCGGATGCGCGAAGAGCTTGGCTATACGGATCAGCAGCTGTGCATGGCGCTGATGATCACGCCTGCCTATCTCCGTGGACTGACCCTGCTCGCGAAGCTGCATCCGCCAATCCTGCACGCCATCGAAATTGGCCGCGGCCCCGACCTGAAAGAGCGTCGGACTCTGGCCCTGTCGTCGCTGGAGGATCAGGCCGCTGCCTGGGCTGAGATGTTTGCCGAGAGCGTGGAGGAGGGAGAGGACCCGGCCGGGTATCGCCTTAACGTCGAGGATCCGGATGATACCGTGAACTGGCGCGACTTCACCTGGCACCTGCGTCAGGATGACTGGTATGCGCGTGATGCCCGGTTTGACGATGCGCTGGCGCAAAAGCATGGCGTCGTCTGGACCGAAGATCTGTTCGGGCAGGGCAGTGAGGACAATCGCTACGTCACGGATGCCACCGCGTTTCGGGCGGCGCAGGAAGACTGGATTGCCGAGCACCGCCCCGAAGGAACGCTCGCGGTCGAGACGGACGAGTATGGGTCTCCCCTCCGCCCTCAGGGCTATAACTTCGTTGCGAACTGGATGGGCGAGCAGGAGACCGATGTTGTCGGCTACTGGCTCAATCGGAGTACCCTGAAAGTCGAAGAGCGGAAGTTCCGCTACACGGGTGAAGAAACCGTCCGCTCCGAACCGCGCGTGGTGGAGCAGACGCCACCCGCAAAGAAGGAGCGCGCGGACATTTCCGGAACGGGTCTGAAGATGATCGGCTCTGTGCGGACTCTCGCGCTGAAGAAGGCGCTGGAAGCGAAAAGTGAAGACGCGGATCCGTGGGATCTGGTGGCCGGCCTGCTGCTCGCACTGAATGCCAATAACGTTCATATTTACGGTTCATCAGGCCGGTCGCCTTATGAGAACGCGGTGAAAACCGCCATGGAAGAGCTGTTTCCGGAAGGCGAACTGGTGCGTGATGAAGCGCTCATCCGCCGCCATGCGCTGGAAAGCCTCGGAGGCTTCATGAACTGTGAGGTCAGCATGCACTCCGGCTCCGGCATGGCAGCGGAACTGCTGGGCTGTCTGTTCGACGCGGATACCCACATGCCGAGCATGGCCGATGAGGACTTCCTGAAGACCTACAGCAAGCCCGGCATCACCAAAGCGGTTCAGGCGCATGGGCTTGCACCACTCAACACAGGCAAGGAGATGCGGGCCGCCCTGCTGAACGCCGTGGGAGACGGGCACTGGGTTCCGGAGGCCGCAGGCTTTGCGCAGGCGACTGGCGTCTGGACCGATGAGGTTCGAAACAGGCAGGCCCGCCGCGCGAAATGGGCCGCCCTGAAAGACGATCTGGAAGCCGGGGATGAAGACGGCCTGGAGTGCGCTGATCCGGAGGATCTGGAAGACGGGATGGACGAGGAGGGCGGAGAAGATGCTGGCGAGCCGCACGTCACTGAGGATGAGCCGGCAGAAAAACCGGACCTTGTGGTGCCCCAGGAACTGGTGGCCATGCAGGCCGCCATGGGAGGGCGGCTGGAGATCCTTCGGATCTGAGGCCGCATGCGGCCACGAATAGACCGGACATCAGGCGGCGCTCTTCTGAGTGCCGATTTTTTGTAAGCAGATAGAAGAAAGAGCCCCTATGGCAGACTATTTTTCAAGGGTTTCGGCCTTGATTCCGTTCCTGAGCGTTGAGCGCTTTTTAGTAGAAATCAGGGAATTTTTTTGTTACATGTAACGAGAGGAGAAAAAGCCATGACCCCTGTTGCCATTCGCGTCCAAAAGCGCCGTGACACCCTTCGCAAGGCCGGTCTGCGCCCTGTCCAGATCTGGGTACCCGATACGCGCACACCTGGCTTTGATGCAGAATGCAAGCGCCAGGCGCGTCTCGTGGCCGAAGCAGAACGGCACGATCCCGCGCTGATGTCCTTCGTTGAAAGCGCGGCCAGCGATCTCGACGGATGGGATGCATGAACCGGGGAGACTTCGTGACCGTTGCTCTCCAGGGTGATCTCGGAAAACCCCGTCCCGCGCTAATCGTCCAGGCTGACCGCTTCGAAACGACGGCCTCTGTGACCGTACTCCCTGTTACCAGCACGCTCATAGACGCGCCCTTGCTTCGCCTGTCGGTAACACCGGACGAGCGAAACGGGCTGCGCAAGACGTCTCAGGTGATGATCGACAAGCCCAGCACTGTCTCCCGCGACAAGATCGGTCCAACCTTCGGGATCGCCAGCGATACGGTCATGCTCTCTGTCAATCGCGCTTTGGCCCTGTTTTTAGGTCTGGCCTGAAACGCGTAGAACGCCGAGTGACGTCTGATTTAACAGGGAGTCGTGGGGATACCTTCCAACAGTCGTCAAACGTAAAACGAAGAAGACCCTTCAGGCGGTGGCAACCGCACTGAAGAGCCTCTCCGAGTAAATCACTTAAGGTAAACCGGGCCGTGAGGTGTTTTTTCCCGAAGCCCCTCACGGCTCACCTCTGAACTTGGACGAACCGGTTACGATTTTCAAGGGCGGAGTCAGCATGGCTCCGCCCTTTTTCGTGCAGTGAAACGCTGCCTTGTTCCACAGGGCAGGACAGCCCGCGCAAGGAAAAAAGCCGAGAAAAGAAAGAGAAAGAGGAGAGAGGGGCGGGTGCCAGAGCCTGTCTGTCGCCGCAAGGGGTGGTGTCCTCGGCTGACGCCTGCGGGACCGCCGCTGACGCGTCGCCCTTGCCCCGCCAGCCAGGCCCTGACCCCGGAGAGGACAGTTAAAGAGACATGAAGAGAAGGAGATCAGCATGTCCGAACACCCGACTGTCACCGTGGGCACCCGCGTCAGCACCATCCTGTACAACAGAGGCCGGGGCGTCGTGTATGCGGTCCATGGCACGCCGCGTCCCGAGACGATCCGGCGCCTTGCTGGCGGCTTCATTGCCGCGGGGGGCAATGCCAGCTTTGATATCGTCTTTGCCTGCGGAAGTATCAGCAAGAAGCTGCCCGAGAGCATTCTGCACGGCGTGCAGTGGACCATCTTCCACGACGAGCCCAAGGCTGGCCCGGAGGAAATTGCGCAGCTGCACGCTCATGCCGAAGCATGCCGTGCTGAAAAACAGGCGCGGAAAGATCAGGCTGCGGCGGCCCATGCGGCTGAAATCGAGCGTCTGCGCACCGATCCCGAATACGCCCATCTGGAGCAGGGGTCGGACCAGAGCGGCGTGCTGGCAGGAAAGAACATCCGCCGTCTGCTGAAAGCTGCGCTGCCAAAGCACACGTTCCGTGTGCGCAAATCCTCTTACGGGTCCGTATCGGTCAACTGCGACAATCCGCTGGATGATGCCGCGTAGAAGACTGTCGACAGCATCCGAAAGCAGTTCAGATCGGGGTCTTATGATCCGGTGTCCGATTGTCACTCCACGAGCCGGAGCCCCTGGCAGGAAGTCTTCGGCAGCGCCGAATACGTCTTCTGACCCCACCTCGCCCCTTCACAGTTCTTCCAGGCCGCCGCGAGGCGGCCTTTGTCATATCTGGAGATCGACATGGCTTTCTTTACGCTCAGTGCGACGCCCGCCACCGCAAAGCGCGAGGGCTATTTCACCAGCACCACGATGGCGCTCATGTCCCATCTGGGAGAGCGGCGTATTGTCGAGGCAAAGTCGGTGGATGGCCTCAAGCCGCTCATCCTGAGCTTCGGCCGCGACACCGCCCTTCATCACCCTGGTCGGTCCTTCAAGATCATGGTCACGGTCAATCGTGGCAGCCGTAAGCCGCGCGGCTTCGACGCGGCTTACGATTCAGAGGCGCTTGGCACCTCTGAATGGCTCGAAACCACGATTGCCGACCCGGTTCCCCACGAGGGCGCGGCAGGTGTGGCCTCATGGGGAACACGGTACACGCCGTTCCGCATGGACGGTGCAGAGCCGCGCGAGGTCTCGCTCACCGAGGCCGAACGTCTGTCTGACGACGGCCATCTTGGCTTCAAGGGATGGGCCGCGGAAGTCGCAGCCAGTCTCGAAACCAGAGGCGCGCCTGCGGCCGCTTTGAGCAGCGAGACCCGGGACGCTCTGGTGTCGCGCTATCGCGCCCACCAGCATCCTGCCCTGGCCGCCGCCGTCCTGAGTGCGGCCTCACAGGCGGACCAACTGGCGGCCTGAGGCCAATGCAGGGGAGCGGACCAGGTCTCCCCTGCCAGATCCTACGGTTCAAAAGATGAGCGAGTTTTCCATGGTCGATGAAAGCCTTCTCCAGATCGAGACCTGCCTTCTGGATCGTCGCAAGGTCCATCTTGGCGTTGCACCGGATGGGCGTGTCTATCTGCGCGTGACGTCGTTCTGGCCGAAAGAGGCCGCCCGGCACTGGCACGGCCCCTATTCGGACCGACAGGCGGCGGAGACGGATTTCCGAACCCGGACGCAGCCGCCACGCGTCACGCGCGCCCAGATCGCCGAGGCGAGCCGCCGCGGGGAGCATGGCACGGTCGAGGGTGTTCCCATGATCGTCCTGAGGCATCGCTGGACGGGCCACCTGACCCTGACGGCCTATCAGCTGGTGGATGAGGCCGGGCAGGAGAAATCCGCGCGCCAAAATGGACACATCTGAACCCCGTATCGTCACCCGCGCGAGGCGGGTGGAGGGAGAGCAGGACGAAGAAAGAGGGAAAGAAGCAGAAGGAAAGAGGGGCAGCACAGGCTGTCTGCGCTGGCAAAGGGTGGGTCTCCACGCGTCCTCGCCCTGGCGGGCTCCGGGTCGTGGAGATCCCGCCGCTGCGCGGCGCCTGTGCCATCGCAGCCATCCTGTGCCTGTGCCGGAGAGGTCATCAGAGAAAAGAGATGACGGCAACAGGAGTGACCTTTCATGCAGATTTCCCAACAGACCCTTCAGGACATCAAGGACGTTGCCGGACTGGCCGGTGGGTTCTTCGGTTTTCTAGCCCTGGTCTTCGCCTTTACGTGCCTGCCGAGCTTTCTGGCTGGCCCGGTGCCCCATCACTATCTCGCCTCCGCGTCCCACACCGCCCATGGTCGGGGCTGAAGCCTCCACCTCTCCGAACGCCACACACCCCGCCACCGAGCGGGGTTTTTTCATTTCTGATCCGAGGAAATTATCCCATGATCGTGACCTTTGACCGCGCGCTGATCGAGCGCCTTCTTGCCCATGCCGAGGCCGCGTCCGAGCGCCGCGTCACGCTGACGCAGCTCTTTGACAAGAGCCTGCGCAAGCCCGGGCATGGCGCACGCGAATGGGGCCGCCAGGAAGACGTCGATCCCGCAAAGATCCCTGCGGGTCTGTGGCTGGTTGGAGATCACGGGATCTACATGATGTCGAACGGGCTTCCCCTTCTGCCGTCCGATGACGGTCAGAAGCCCAATCTGTGCGCGTATGCGCGCGAAGCGGACCCGGCACAGAACGCCGGCAAGGCTTATGACGTGAAGCGCCAGGCTTTTGGCGGGGATGACGGATGTGAGTTCCTGGAGGCAACGCTTGTGCGGCAGGCCCTCAGGCAGGCGTCAGGCGACACACTGCGCATGACCATCACTCCGGAAACCCTCGAATTTCTGGCCTGACCGGCCGTCCTTGAAATCTTTCAGGAGAAAAGACATGTCCGATGCTACGCCTGACACGGTGTCTCCGGGGCCGGTGTCCCGCGATCAGATCTGGGCCTCGGCCGTTGCCGTGGCCGCTGACAGCGTGGAGCAGCTGCGGCGCTGCGACGTTGACCGCGTCGTCTCCCTTGTCGACGCGGCGGATCGCACCGCGCTGACGGGCTGGCTGATCGCGCGGCGGCCCGATCTGGCCGGTGCTGTCGCGGAGGCGCTCTCCGCGCTCGCGCAGGAGGCTTACGCATGAGCCTGCTCCTCCCGCACCTGCGGCGCGTCCGCATTGAGGCCGAGGGCCTGACGGCCACCCAGTGGAGCTCACCGCAGGACAAGGCGAAACTGGCCAATGCAATCCTCGCCTTTGTTGCGAAAGGATTGCCGGAGGAGGGGTTCAGCAAGGCGCTGTACCAGCGCGTCAGCCAGATGTGGGGGTTTATCGCCTGCTTTAACCGGAACGGCTTTGCGGGCCGGTATTTCAGCTCGACGCAGGGGCGTCTCGCCTTCGTCGATCAGATCATCGCGTGTGGCGGGATCGGCGATCCCGCCTGGACCTGGTCAGACGTGGAAAGCCGGATCGCGGTTCTTCTGGTCGAGCATCAGGTGCTGGACCTGTACCGCGCTGAACTGCGGCGGGAGACTGTCCGAGGCGAACAGGCGCTGTTGCGCAGATTGCTCGACCGTCACGGCGTGCCGGCTGATCATGCAGGCCGCATCTCAGTGGCTCCGGCGTTGTCTGCGACCCTGTCCCGGCAGCAGCCTGTTCAGATGGGTCTGCTGTGACCCGTTGCGCTGTCCGTGGCGGCGCAGGAGTCCGGATCGTCGATCAGTCCCTGAACGACCTCCCATCCGCCCAGAATATTCTGGGCCGTCTCCCAGGCGACGATCTCGGCGCGCAGCGCCTGCGCAAGATCGTCATAGATGCCATCGCGCTGCGGATCTTCGATCTCGCGCCGCTCCGCCTGTTCCGTGAGGGACCGTGCGTCGGAAACCCGGGCCAGTGCCCGACCGACCAGAAGCGTCAGCCAGTCAGACGCCATGCGCTGACGACCCTCCCGCGTGTCGGGCAAGGGCGTGGCTCCGAAAATCTGTCGCGCCCTCTCGCGTCCGAACGCGCGGAGGCGCTCAACCTGTCGGGGCGGTGTCACGGCCCGGATTTCGGCAAGCGACCGCAACTGCGTCTCGGGCAGGATTGCGTCGGTGAGCGCGTCCAGGGTCGGCGCACGACGCCGCTCCTGCGGAAAGCGGATCACCGTGGCGGTCTGATCTGTCTGTGCACTCATCGGTGTCCTCCTGTCGTTGTGCGGCAAGCGTAAAGCGCGCCACAAACAAAAGTCAACAAAAACAATGAGATACCGGTCTCGATCAGTCCTCACGCAAACCTCTGAGGGCAGAAAAGAGACGCGCGGGAAAGAGAAAGAGGAGGGAGGGAAGGGGCTCTCATGGGGCAGGCGTCGCAGCAAGGGTGCGTCGCTCCGCTCCCGGCGCACAGCGCCGCCCTTGCCACGCCGCCCGCCCCACGAGGCTGCCGATCGGGAACGACATAAACCGAGAGAGGCAGAGCATGTCCAAGCGCAGGAAAACAGATCTGACAGCGGCCCGTAAAAAGGCAGAGGTCTTTGGGCCGGATACGGTTCTCTTTGCAGATCTTGAACTCGGAGAAGCCTTCCGCATGGCTGGGGCAGAACTGGGAGCCGTGTATCGAAAGGTTCGCCGCAACCACTACATGCACGACGGAAAGCGATGCCTTGCGAGCGACGGTCGGGCCGTCAAGCGCGCTTCCCTGCCAGGGACGGAAGACTGAGACCACTCTCCCGATCCTCTCCTTCCTCCACTGACATCAGGGCCGCAGCGCGGCCCGCATCCGGTCAATAAACACAAGAAAGGAACCGCATCGTGCAGGTCCAGACCATCACAGCTCCGTCCAGTCTCCTTCCCGTGCTTGAGGCGCCCGTCTTTCATCGCGCCGTCTCGGCAGGCCAGACCATTGGCCGCGCACGGCGCTTTTACGCGGAAGCCGATCATCTGGCTGATGACGCGGATGACGATCGTCTTGGGGCGGCGTTGCGCGCCGCACTCCGTCGTGATGCCAGCGCTGCCCATCGTTCGGCGCGCCGTACTCTGCTGAGTGTCTCCCATTGACAGCCGCGAGCCTGCACTCACAACAGGCCGTGTCATCCTGGCATGCGCAACACAGGCGTCCGGGAGGAAAGGGAATGGCGATGCGACATCACAGAGCGGGGCTTGCCCTGAGCGCCCTGTTCTGGGCATCCGCAAGCCAGGCGGCACCGGCTGGGTGTGCCGACTTCGGCGGAGACGGCCAGCTTCCGGTCGTGACAAAGGAAGCTCTGGGGCAGCAGACCGTCCTTCTGTGCAATGACGCCTTTGCTGTCCTGCACTCGGGACTCAGTCATGGCCCTTTGTGGACGGCAGAGCACCTGACCGAGGAAGACCTGGAACGCAGCATGCAGATCGGCCGGGTTGTCCGGTTCTTTCACGCTGATCAGCGTCTGTCTTTCGAGGACCGGGCCGAGCTGAGCGATTACCGCGCGTCGGATTATGACCGCGGCCATATGGCCTGTTCGGGCGATGAGCCAAGCCGTCGTGCCCAAGAGCAGAGCTTTGCGCTGTCCAATGTTGTCCCCCAGACCCCGGAACTGAATGAAGGCATCTGGACGGGTGTGGAAATGGCCGTGCGCGGGCTCGCACGGCGCGAGGGCGAGCTTTATGTCGTGACTGGTCCTGTCTTCAGCTCCCCGAGGAAGACAATCGGCTGGCATCGGATCTCCGTGCCGTGGGCGACCTGGAAGGCCGTTTATGATCCTGCCGAAGATGCAGCGGGGGCGTATTTCTGCCTGAACAATACCCGGCCCACCTGTACGATCATCAGCATCGGCGCCCTGACGCAGGCCACGGGTGTTGATCCGTTCCCGTCGTTGCCAGACGACATCCGGCAGACGGCCATGGCCCTGCCTCATCCCCGGCAAAGCCCCTATGCTGTCAGGACTCAGGCCGACCCGGAACGGGCCACTGCGGAGGGCAGGCCATGACTTTCTTTCCATTTGAAGAAGGGAGCGCGCGCCTGCAGATCGATGATCTGGCGATCGAAAATGGCGCAGAGTGCATTGCCGTGTCCGGGCGCCTTGAAATCCGAAGGGACAGGATCGGTCTGCAGGACATTCATGCGTTGAAGGCGCACATCGACGCCATTGCCCGCGAGCTTGAAGGATCGGCCCATCTGCCGGACCGCGCGCGGGGCGCTCGACCGGGCGGCGTGATGCCCGCTCCCATTGCGGATCGGGACTGTGCCTGAAGGTGTAGGAGCGTCTGGCGGGGAAGGTCTGGAGTGCCACAAGCCTCACTCCGGACAAGAAGACCTTCCACCCCAGCTTCCTCCGCGCCCTTCGGTTGCTCCGTGCAGCCGGGTCCCCTGAGAAGGCATCCTGTCCTGCGCTGCGTTTGTGACGGACCTGAAAGTGTCGAGACGAAAGGCGTCGCTGCGCTTGCTTTCGCCCCTTTTGCCTCCGGCACGGGTCGAACGAAAGGCTTGTTTAAGTATTCGTTAAGTTTGTGGCGACGATGTTTGTATATGGGAAAGTCACGGCAAATAACAACCGAGAAAACCGCAGTAAACAGCCGTTTTTCCTTGCAATACTTACGGATTTTTCCTAAATTAAACCCAGATCACAGGGGCGTTGAGGCCGGTTCTGACCGTTGCGCCGTCCCGAAACGAAAAGGATGACGATCATGGCACGCTTTGAGCCGTTCAGACTGTCTGACAACGACCGGACCGACATCGTCAAAGGCGTTTCCTGTGCCCTGCTGCTTGAACGCCATGGCTATCGTCTCGACAAGCCCGAAAGCACGCGCAACGCTCTGAAATACCGGGCAGGCAAGGGCGAGACAATCATCGTCAACCATGAAGGCCGCGGCTGGTGGGATACGGGATCGGACGAAAAGGGGGATGTGTTTTCTCTCATCCAGCGCCTGACGCCCGGTCTGAAGTTTCATGAGGCCTGCCGTGAGCTGGGTCAGCTGGTCGGGATTGAACCGAAAGGGGCAGAATACGTCCGCGAGCGTCAGGCCAGGACGCCAGACGTTGCCCCGGCCGAGCGCTGGCAGGCCAAGAAGGAGCTCAAATCCGGCACGAAGGTCTGGGCTTATCTCACCGAGGAGCGCTGCCTTCCGGAATGGGTTCTGCGTCGGGCCATCATGACCGGCTGCATCCGGGATGGCTATCACGCCGCCTGGTTCTGCCACCGCGATGCCAAGGGGACCATCTGTGGTGCGGAACTGCGCGGTCCGGACACGCATATCTGCCTGTCGGGTACGGTCAAAACGCTGTTCCGGTTCCAGCCCGGCCTTGGCCGCACGGTCCGTCGCCTGGTGGTGAGTGAATCCGCCATTGATGCCCTGTCCTATGCCGCTCTCGACAGCGAACGCACGCGCGAAACCCTGTACTGCTCGACCGCAGGTGGCATGGGGCCGGAGACGGTCGAAGCCCTCACGGCCGAACTGGCTGAAATGGCAAAAGATCCGGCAGCCGTTCTGGTGGCCGCAACCGATAATGATGACGCCGGCAACCGCTATGCCGCGCGCCTGGCAGAGCTGGGCCGTGAAGCCGGTGTCCGTGTGATCCGCCGTATTCCCCACGGGGGCTGCAAAGATTTCAACGACGCCCTGAAGACTGTTGTGGCCGCCCGCGCCGCCTGAGGAGAGACTGATGACGAATGACAAGGCACGACGGGAAATGGAGGCTCTGTTTCCCGGCCACGAAAAAAATGACGCGCTGAGAGCGGCCTTTCTGGCGCACCCGGATGCGGACCACTATCTGCGCCTGATGCCAGACCTCGGATGTCGCATCCCCTGGGCTCTGGTGGAATACGGTCCTGAGATGGAGCGGGGTCAGGGTCTCGTGGTTGGTGGACGCTGGAGTGCGGCAGGCTGGGATCTGTCCGGACGCATCGTCCTGTTTGTTCAGTCTCCGACCGGAAGCAGTGGGTTCCTGACCTGCCAGGCGGGGGAGCAGCAGCTTGTCCTGATTGGCACCGTTCCCGGAAGCACGCGTCATCCTGACCGTCCGGATGCCGTGACACTTCTGGGACATGTCGCAGAACTGACCGCCGCCTGGCATGCCGATGCCGAGACAACCCGCGTGTGGCATACCTGGGCCCTGCTGCACAATCAGCCGCCCTTCCCGCAGACCTACGCCGAGATCGCGTTCGGCGGGGACGTGCTGCGCGGTCTCGTGGTCGGGGGGACGGTTCTTGCGGACGGGACATGGGACTTCGGGCAGGAGTTTGACCTGATGGTGGAGCCGGACGTCATCCTCAGCCTTGATGGCTGCCGTGCGACGCGGTGCGAGGTTCTTCATGGCACCCGGGAGCAGGGACGTGGTCGTGGATAATCATCTCTCCGGACTGACCCCTTCCCAGGCAGACGCCGCGCGTCAGACAGGGCCGGTTGTTGTTCTGGCGGGTGCCGGGACCGGCAAGACCAAGACACTTGTGGCCGGTATTGTCGACCGTGTCGTCAAACGCCGGATGTCGCCCGATCGCATTCTGGCCGTGACCTTTACCAACAAGGCGGCCGGGGAGATGAAGACGCGGATCGCGGCGGCCCTGAACATCGCGCAGGCCCCGTACTGGGTGGGCACCTTCCATGCGCACGGACGCCGTCAGCTGCGGACCGATCCCGACATTGCCGGGCTGCGTCCGGGGTTCGACGTCTGTGACAGCGAAGACAGCACGAAGATCGTGCGCAGGCTTCTGGAAAAGGCGATTGAAGCAGGCGTCATGACTGCCGATGACGGAGAGACGTTTCGCAAGCGTGTGAAGTCCGTCAGCTCGCGCATCGCCATGCTCAAGGAAAACATGGTGCTTCCCCCGGATGCCGTGGCCTGGGTCGAGGGACGGATTGCGACGGATGCCATCACCGAAGGCGATGACATCATGGTCTGGCGGGATGCGGCCGTGCTCTATCCTGCCTATCAGGCGATGCTGCGCGAAAGCAATCGCGCGGATTTTGCAGACCTGCTGCTGTGGCCTACCGTGACCATGCTCCGCGACGAACGCTACAGACGGGACTGGGCGGACCGGTTTGACTGCGTGCTGGCCGATGAGTTCCAGGACGTCAACCGGCTCCAGTTTCTCTGGCTGAAATGCCTGTCCAAAGACCACAGCGAGCTCTTCGTTGTCGGCGACGATGCGCAGTCGATTTTATAAGTTAATTGGAATGCATTGATTTAGAGTGATGCCGTAGCAGAAAGAAAGGGTGTGTCATGCCCGTTCCAGACTGGTCACGTTATCCGCAGGTTTCCGAGAACCAGCAAGGATGCTTGTGGCTCTCGCTACTCGATAATCTCGGGCGCTCACCCGCGACCATTGATGCCTACGCCAGAGGTCTGGATCAGTATCTGTCTTTTTGCACAGCAGTAGGCATACCGGCTGAGGCCGCGACTTTGGCTCAGGTCTCTCTATTCGTACGGTATCTGCGTGGGGAGGCGGTTCCCCTTCTTTCCGTTCGCCCGCCAGTAAGCAATGCTACGCTGCATCAGCGTTTGTCCGCCGTTCGCCTGTGGTATGACCATCTGGTTTTTGAAGGGATCATTCATCGAAACCCAGTGCCGCGCGGGCAGGCTGTTGCAGGACGGGGTCCATTCTCTGAACATGTCGGATTTCGATATGGTTTGGTACGTCGTTCCAAGCTGTTGCCCCATTTGCCGTCCGATCCAGAATGGGGACGCTTGCAAGAAGTGGTCGCACAGGAAACGGTGAGAAACCGTCTCATGTTTGCGCTGGCGTATTACGGTGCATTGCGCCGAGAAGAATTAGTAAATTTGCGCGTCTCGGATATCGACCCTGCAAGACGTCTGCTCACCATTCGGGCTGAAACAAGTAAAAGCGCCCGCCCGCGTGTGGTTTGTTATTCAGCGGCGCTCTGTCCTGTGTTGGCGGTATATCTGCATCAGAGGCGCAACGCGGCGACCCATTCAGCGGCCCTGTTTCTATCTGAGTCAGATCGGAACTTTCGGCAGCCTATTACGAAGTGGTCATGGAGCAAAACTGTCAGACGTCTTGCTCTCCAGGCTGATATGCCATTGTTCAGTACGCACACATTGCGTCACCTGAGATTGACGCATCTGGCCCGTGCTGGCTGGCGTCTACATGATATTGCGACCTATGCCGGGCATCGCAATGTTCAAAGCACGACACTCTATATCCATCTTTCCGGTGAAGATCTGCTTCGCAAGATCGCAAACTCAGTCGAACAGATGGATATGAAGCTTGGTAACAGGGTCTTCGGAGGATAGAAAAGTGGCAGAATTTCACGTTCCTCACGTCCCATCCGAATACAAATTCCACATTAATCTCGAAGACTACGATAGACGGGTGACCTTATCGGAAGACGAGTTAAAACTTGTCCGACGTTGGAAAGAAGAACATCTTATTATTACGAGACGGCAGGCGCCACGTCTTCGCAAGCCTCTGACGGACGTCCTGTATCGCAGTAACCTTGACCGCGCTAACAGTCACCGTGCCCTGAAGTATTTACTCCTGGAAGTCGCACGTCAGGAAGCACCGTATTGGGGCTGGAGTGAAGATCTCTGGGTTGAGATTATCAATAACAGCCCTGTTCTGAAAAAAACTGGAATTGTACCGCAGATCATTGCGGTAGCTTATCTTCTTTGTGGTTTTCGAAGCCTGTACAAAATCCAACGGAATGTTGCGACGGCTGTTGTCGCCCGCTTGGTTTTTGGGGCGGAGATCGTTGATACAGAATGTGAGCGACTGTTCTCGGCCCTGACCCGTGTCGGCTTTGTCTGTCAGACCGTGCGGCCGCTGGTACCATCAATATTTGCGGCAGTTGCGCTGCAAGGCGAGAACCCAAAACTTGAAAGTTTCAACAGAGAGATATTGGAATATACACGCGAGTGTTACGCGGGAAATCACGTCGCCAACCGGATTGGAATTTTGTCAAACGGTTTGGCGGCGATGGGGCTGACATCAAAAGTTATCCATTTTCGGGCATATCCACCCCGTCACGGAACTGAAACTGACAATATCAATCCCGAATGGATGACATGGTGCCGACGCTGGCTGGAAACAACAACTCTGCGGGAAGGATCGAGGCGAGCGGTCTATAACACACTGACCCGTATCGGGATCTGGCTGAGTCGGGAGCACCCCGAAGTTACGGGGCCAGAACAATGGACGGTATCGGTATGCGCTGACTATCTCGCCGCCGTCGACAAGTTACACGTCGGCGGTTGGGGCGGATCGACCTTTGATTATCGGCTTATCCCAACCGCTGGCCAGCCTCTGCAGGCGCCGACGAAAGTCGCTTACTATCAGGTAATGCGTCGGTTTTTATCTGATATTCAGAGTTGGGAATGGGCGCGGCTCAGATGTAATCCGCGCTATCATCTCGCGACACCGAGGAATATTGCGAAATATCTTGGGGTAAACCCCAGAACCATAGATGATGCAGCTTGGTTGAAACTGACCTGGGCCAGTCTCAACATTGAACCAGATGATCTTTCTCCTGACTGTTTCTATCCATTCGCTCTGTTGCAGGCCATCGCCGTGGTGTGGACACATGCAGGCCTCCGGAGCAATGAGATCGCCCGACTTCGGGTCGGTTGCACGCGCGAGCAATCAGAAGATGTGATCGATCAGTCTGGCAACGTCGTTCCGGCAGGTCAGGTCTGCTGGCTTGATGTTCCGGAAGGTAAAACGTCGGTTGCGTACACCAAGCCGGTCAGTCACACGGTTCATAAATACATTGCAGCCTGGATGAAAAAACGTGCATCTCCCCATAAGCATCTTGATCGCCGAACCGGTGAACATGTGCATTTTCTTTTTCAACTTCGAAACAGACCGATTGCGAAGGAAGTTTTAAATCAGACGGTTATTCCGCTTTTGTGCAAAAAGGCTGGTATTCCGCTTGAGGACAGTAAAGGCCGCATTACAAGTCACCGTGGACGGGCCTCCGCTGTGTCTATGCTGGCGAGTGTTCCACAAGGCATGACAATATTCGATCTGGCAAAATGGTGTGGCCATACGTCCGTTCAATCGACCATGAGCTATGTTCGGTCAAAGCCTACGCAATTAGCCAGCGCGTTTGCCAAGGCGGATCAGGCGGCACGGATGATCGAAATTGTTATTGATCAGGAGGTTATTGCGGCAGGTGCAACGAAAGACGGGGCGCCCTGGAAGTACTACGATTTGGGTGACTCTTACTGTAGCAATGCGTTCTGGAGTACCTGTCCGCATCGCATGGCCTGTGCACGCTGTTATTTTAATATCCCAAAACCAAGCGCCAAAGGGGTTGTTTTGGCCGCTCAGCAAGCCGCCAATCGCTTGCTGGAAGAAGTTTGGTTAAGTCCGGAAGAACGGGATGCCGTATCCGGAGACGTTGAAGCGTTGGAAGGAATGTTAAACAAACTTCGGGATAAGCCGACGCCGGATGGTCGAACCCCTGGCGAGATCTCGGCGACGAGTGGGGCGTTGGTTTCGTCTCCAGTTTCAAAATCAAAGTAACCCGCGACGTGGCTGGAGACCAATCCCAAACAGAAACGCTTGCTGGGCTTGTGGAACGGGTGACCTTCCATAATGCCGAGAATGGCTTTTGTGTCCTGAGGGTCAAGGTTCGAGGACAACGTGACCTGGTCACAGTGGTCGGACACGCAGCGATGATTGCAGCCGGTGAGTTCGTGCAGATGACCGGGCATTGGTTCAACGATCACACCCACGGGCTACAATTCAGGTCAGAGTTCCTCAAGGCCAGTCCACCGACTACGATTGAGGGTATTGAGCGTTATCTCGGCTCGGGCATGATCCGAGGGATCGGTCCGGTTTACGCGAAAAAACTGGTTAAGGCGTTCGGCGAGGCAGTATTTGACCTGATCGAGCAGGAACCAGACAGGCTTCGGGACGTGACGGGCATCGGCCCGAAGCGTGCTGAAAGGATCGTGTCTGGTTGGAGCGACCAAAAAATAATCCGGGAGATTATGCTGTTCCTGCACAGCAACGGTGTCGGGACTTCGCGGGCAGTGCGTATCTTCAAAACCTACGGGCAAGAGGCGGTCAAACTGATTAGCGAAAACCCATACCGGTTGGCACGGGATATTCGTGGTATCGGATTTAAAACCGCCGACCAGATCGCGCGCAAAATGGGCATTGAACCCACGGCAATGATCCGGGCGCGAGCCGGAATATCCTATGCACTCGGTGAAGCGCTGGACGATGGCCATTGCGGGTTGCCGGTGGAGGAACTGATGACAAATACCGCAACGTTGCTGGAGATTGCGGTTCCATTGATCGAGACGGCCCTTACACTGGAGCTGGCCGCTGGTAACGTCGTTGCAGACAGTGTGGAAGAAGAGCGCTGCATTTTCCTGATGGGCCTGTATCGCGCCGAGCAGACCATCGCCGAGTGCATGAAAGCCTGCGCGATTGGTCTTCCGCCCTGGCCGGAGATTATAGCGGACAAGGCGATCGACTGGGTGGAACAGCAGACACGGTTGGCCCTGGCGCCAAGCCAGCGTGAGGCGGTGAGCCTCGCTCTCCGCAGCAAGGTGCTGGTGATCACCGGTGGTCCTGGTGTCGGAAAGACAACGCTGGTCAATAGTATTCTGAAAATCGTTACCGCCAAAGGGATCGAGGTGCAGCTCTGCGCGCCAACGGGACGGGCGGCCAAACGTCTGTCGGAGAGTACCGGGTTGGAGGGCAAGACAATTCACCGGCTCCTGGAGACGGATCCCGCCACGGGTTGCTTCAAAAGGGACGAGACAAACCCGTTAACTTGCGATCTCTTGGTGATGGACGAAGCCAGTATGGTGGATGTGTTGCTGATGCGCTCTTTGCTGCGGGCACTCCCTGATAGTGCTGCATTGCTGATCGTGGGCGACGTCGATCAGTTGCCGTCGGTCGGCCCAGGTCAGGTTCTGGCAGATATCATTCGGTCTGGTGCCATCCCGGTCGTGCAGTTGACCGAGGTGTTTCGTCAGGCCGCGCATAGCCGGATCATCACCAACGCCCATCAGATCAATGAAGGCCGGATGCCGGAGTTGAACTCAACAAAAGGGGCGGACTTCTATTTTGTCGAAGCGGTCGACCCGGAGATCGGGTTACGGAAACTGCTCACGGTGGTGAAAAACCGCCTTCCTGCAGCATTCGGGGTTGATCCGGTGCGCGACGTACAGGTGCTGTGCCCTATGAACCGTGGCGGCCTTGGAGCTCGGTCTCTCAACATAGAGCTACAGAAGGCGTTGAACCCTCCGGGCGACGTAAAGGTCGAGCGGTTTGGCTGGACTTACGGTCCGGGCGATAAGGTGATGCAGATCGCGAACGATTATGACCGAGACGTTTTCAACGGGGATCTTGGGGTTGTTGTTAAAATCGATCACGACGAGAGCGAGCTGACAGTTTCCTTCGATGGCCGAGAGGTTATCTATGGGTTTGGTGAACTGGACGAGTTGGTGCTGGCTTATGCGACCACGATCCACAAGAGCCAGGGCTCGGAATATCCGGTTGTCGTAATCCCGATCGTTACTCAGCATTACGCCATGCTGGCGCGGAACCTGCTGTATACGGGCGTCACGCGGGGGCGAAAGCTTGTCGTTCTGGTGGGGCAGAAGAGGGCCTTGGCGATCGCTGTACGAAATGCGGGTGGTCGGCAACGGTGGTCGAAGCTGGGCGAGTGGCTTATGGCATCAATGGGTCCTTATCCTAGGCAGCCTGTTTTCCGGCAATAATTTTAACCTGTGGTATTCGGTTTTGACGGTTTAATTTTCGCCATTGGCTATGATAAAATTCGGCTCGTGAACGGCATTGAGGATCGACTTGCGCTGCCTCATAAAGACGCGAAACCAGCTTTGGGTAGAGCTGAAGTTTCTTTTTGTCGTCTTCACAAGCTGTAATCTCTCGTATTGCTTGGCGGATCTTTTGCCAACGTGAGAAGGGCAGAGCGATTCCATCCCGGCCTACCACCACTCCCGTTACGATCTTCGCGCTGTTGCCCGTGAACGATCGATCCTTGTGCGGGCGTAATCCTGCCTTAAAAATTATTGATCGTGCTTCGTGGAGAATAGCGCGAGAGGCGCCGGAACCGGACATGGTGATGTCGTCTACATAGCATGTCATGACGAGGCCATGCCCCGTTGCAACCGCTGCCAGATCATCGAATAGAGACTTGTACGTGTAGTAGGAGATGATCGGGCTGACCGCGCTGCCTGTCGCGAGGACCCCGCGGTGACAGATTAGATTGGCGAGCAAGCCCGCCACATCCGATGCGCAGCGCATTACGTCTCGAAAGAAGTGCATGACTTTGTACTGAGGAACGGATTGGTAGAATTTCGCAATATCGATCTTTAGAAGTTGGCCATCGCCGATATGAGCGCGAGCATTGGAGAGATAGGACCGTCCTTTAACCGCAGAATGAAGGTAGTCTGGAACCTCGACCCGAGCTAGATACCGGTGTAATTGCCGGTGAAGGCTTTGCAACGCAGCATTCGGCTCCTGAATTTCACGATCTGAGTCCCTAAGCTTATAAACGCGATAACCGCCGTCAGCAGCCAGACTAGTGAGTTTATTCAACTCCCAACCCAGTCGCTTTGCCAATGCATGAGGTGACTGGAGGCCGTACAAATGACAGCGATTAATCGGTATGCACGGTTGTCTTGCTCGCTTTCTCTTGCTCACCATTTTCTCCCTCAGCTACCCATTCCAGCATCTTCAACACTTTATCAGCGACAAAGACACGTGCCTTGTCGAAGGTCGTACCCGCCCCTTGTTCTGCAAACAGCATGAGGGACGATAAAGGTACCTCGAACCGCTCAGCATATCTCTTGAGAACCTCTAAACTTGGTTCTTTTTTGTTGCGCTCAATCTCGTTCAAATAAGACCGAGATATATTAATCTGTTCGGCAAGATCAGACTGTGAAAGCCGATGATATTGCCTGATAGTCTTTAAGGCTCTGTCGTACATATCTGCCTCCGCAACCTTTGTTGGGAGAGTTGAAGGGGGATTACGTAAACATGTCCCAGATCTTCGTGCCCACACGTACTGCTTTAAGGATAAAATCCAATGCAGCCGCTGCGGCTTTCCAAGTCGTCGGCTTCAGCAGAGCATTCTTAATGAATGTCCTCCGTCGGCTAGTCTTCGTACGCTTCTTCTCAGCACTTAGTGAGGGAATATTTCCCATAGGTAGTCCTCCTACACGCTCGCCCCGGAATTAGGGCCAGCTCCACCAGCAGGAGTACAACGAGAGAAGAAGCATCCCCCCAACCCTTCGCGTCCAACCACAAGGACGCGCCTTATCGATGCTGTGAAGGGTCCCTCGCGGGCTCCTTCACGCTGCTGACAAGTGTGAGGATCAACCAAAAGTTAATCCCGCAGGTGATTACTCACCCAGAGTTCAGTGGGATGTTGCCTATTTCCCAAGTGCGTGGGAACTGTATGTCAGCGTCTAATTCGATAGTCAAGGAATATTCGCTATCGGCGAACATAATTTCTTTTATGGCGACATGCCTAATAGCTTCGACGGATAATTTTTTGCGGTGGATGAGCAAGTTGGTTGTTGGGATACTGGGGGATGCTTTTCGAGTGATGGACATGGCAAAGCTGTCGGATACAATCAGCGGCAGCTTGCGGCCAAGAGGCAGTCGTTCGCATTTCCTCTGACGAGTATCCAGTCCTGATAATTCGTTCCGAACGGTCTGATCAAAGCTAAACTCTTCCTAGATCAGATTTTCCGGCCCGCTCATCCATGTGTTAGAAAAATACAGCGTGAGCTTAAGAGATGCTCTATTTAAGCTGTATGATCGCACACTGCCTTACCATACTTCCGCGCTCACGGTTAATCGTGTCTGTTGCGTTTGCTATCTTTTCAGTAATTGCGTCTTTTGATGCCATTGCTAATGAGGCCAGACCAGCTCATGTCATCACCATCCAAGCAAACGATGGTCTGAGCCTTGCTCCGAAGGAGAATAAAGCTTGGTACGAACAGGGTATATGGCCGGTGGCTGGAGCCACACTCACCTTGATCGTCACCAATACCGTCACAGTTATCGTGGTCTATCTCCAATCGTCCCGATCTTTCAACGCCTTATTGCGTCAACGTAAAATTGAACGTTACGCGGCTGCCTTGAACGATTTCTACAATCCATTGCTAGCTCTTTTGGATATTAACAAAGAAATTTTTCAAAACACAGGACCTCTCAGTTTCCCTCAAGAAGAAATTCCTCGAAATGCTGCAGGACTAGTATGGGGACAGACCAAAAAGAAGATACTTTCAAATAATATCGATATTGAGATGATTTTGCGAACAAAAACACATCTGCTAATAGAGACAGATTCTCTTGAATCGTATCACCGCTTGCTTGTTCACGTTGCAATGTATGAGGCGTTTCAGAGGGTCGAAACCGATCTATATACAGGATTTACGTTCCCAGAAGACATCCGCGGTCACGTCGTCGCCCAACGCTTGGCTGCTCTCAAAATCTACCATAAACTTACTGGAGAACAGATTTGAGTACGAATTGGCTACAGCAGGAACTTGCCCAAAAAAGCAATGCACGTACTGATAGCGGCGATCCGATCTTGACCGTCTTTCTGCCTACTGGGCGGGAAGAGCGGATCTATTCTCCAGATTCAGATGAATATCGGGTCAGCGCGGATGTTGTTGAAAAGGCTGCCAGGTTGGGTGCAACCATCGTGGCTTATAGCTCGATGTGGTGTGGAGTGACAATTGAGGGCAAAGAGCATGCGAAAACCCAAGGCATCAGCATTATCCCCTTCGCCGGCCTTTTTGGCTACATGAAGCGTAAAGGTGTCATATTCACGCGGTGACCGTCTGGTTGCGAGCTGCCATGGCTGGAGCGACGGCAAATCTCCAGACAGCTTTCCTCTTTGGCTCTGCTATTGATCCCAAGGCAGTGGCCCGCGACATCGATATCGTCTTGGTGACGAAAGAAGGTGCTGGTGAGAAGGGATGGCACGCAATCCGGGATTGGCGCGATCGTCTTGCGGTAGATTTTGAAGAACGGTTCCATATGCCGCTTTCAGCAATGGTAGTCACGCCGTCCGAATGGGCGGAAATTGATGGCGTCGTAGTTAGGGAGCGAGAAGTTCTCATTTGATCGATTTCAGCCGTTAGTCGACATCTGTTCATCGGAAAAATCGATTGCAGAACACATTTTTTATTGAAAAATTGTATTCCACATAAACGGCTGGCGTGGGGCCAATGTCCGGATTATCCGAAGCTTTCTCAAGGAGTTTCCGACCGGACGCATGATTGCCCTGGAGCAGAACTTCCGCTCGACCGGTCACATCCTGTCAGCGGCCAACGCAGTCATTTCTCACGACACCAACCGGCTGGAGAAAACACTGTATACCGCGTCCGGAGATGGAGAGCCAGTGGATATTCTGCGGCACACCGGCAGTCAGGACGAGGCCTCTGGAATTGCCGCCGAGATCGGACGTCGTGCCCTGGAAGGCGTACCTTACGAGGACATGGCGGTGCTCTATCGCTTCAACCATCTCTCCCGGCTGCTGGAAGAGTCTCTGCTGCGCGCAAGGATCCCTTACGAGCTGGTCAATGACACGGCCTTCTGGCAGCGCGGCGTGGTCAAGGACGCGCTGGCTTTCCTGCGTCTGACATGTTTTCCGTATGAGCGGCAGTCAGACGAGGCCTTCCGCCGGATCGTCAATCAGCCCGCCCGGGGGATCGGGGCCAAGGCCATGGCGACATTCGAGCAGGTCGCGGATGAGGAGGCGATCTCGCTGTACGAGGCGGCGGAGCGCACGGTGCAGGGACGCACTGGCAAGGCTGCTGACAAGCTGCGCGGCTTTCTGGACGTGATTCTGAAAGGTGCCCGTAGTGACGAGCCCAGTCTGGGAGAGCGTCTGAGGGCTCTGGTCGAAGACAGCGGGTATCTCGCGATGCACCAGGCGGCCGGGGAGGATGGACGCACGGCGCTGGAAAACCTGCACGAGCTTCTGTCGCTCGCCAACGAGTTCAGCTCGGTAGAGGAGCTGTTTGACCATGCGGCCCTTGGTTCGGAAAGCCGCGACGATGACAGTGTCGGTCGGGTCAAGCTGATGACCATCCATGGCTCAAAGGGACTGGAGTTCGGGCATGTCTTTCTGATCGGCTGGGAAGATACGCTGTTTCCGTCACGCACGAACATTGATCCGGCTGAAGAACGCCGACTGGCTTACGTCGCACTCACCCGCGGCCGCCAGCGCGTGAGCGTATCCTGGTGCGAGTTTCGTCGGGGCGAGCAGGCCAACCCGAGCTGCTTCATCGACGAGATCCCGCTCCAGGCGCGGCGGGACGGCTGGGGGCGCAATCTCAGGCGCCGTCCCGCGTTCCAACGGGGAACGGCTTTCAATCGGCAGGCTCAGAGAGAGGCGATGGGGTTCTGACCACTCATGTGCGGCGGCAGCACTGGGGGGAGAACGGTCTGACCGGTATCCGACACGAACAATCAGAAGCAGACGTTTTAGTCAATCCCGCCACAGTTCAGTCTTAGCTGTTTCAGTACAGCCGATCTCGCGATACATTTGACGGCTATGTCGAACTCCAACTCCGCAAAGCCCAAGCAGAAGGCTCCCCGTACTCTTGCAACGGGCGGTGGAAATGCGACTGCTTCTGGGGTCAACTTTCAGCAAAGTCTCGGCGCGGTCTTTGGTCTTTGGCTCATCACAGAAACTCCTGTTGATCTCCGTCTTCAGCTCGGGAGCGCAAAGATCACTGAGTTTCGCATGGAAACCGAAGCTCCGTTAGACGATGCATTTGCAACGACTTCCGTCGGCGGGATAATTTGCGGGCAGGCCAAGAATACGTTGTCCCTGTCCGACAGCCTAAGCAGCGAGTTCGGCAAGACGGTTGATCAGATCGTTCGCCAATGGCGTCTCTGCCGGGAGGGGGCAGGTGATCTTGAGTGGAATCGCCCACTCGACCCAATGAAAGACCGCCTTTTAATCGTCGTCGGCCCCTCGTCTCCAGCAACTGTACGCTACAACCTAGCTAAAGGGCTTGAGGCACGGCGGCAACCAGGTCCTCCAGTGCTGACCGCTGCCGAAACCAAAGCGCTTAGCCAGTTCGACGCTTGTGTCCGACAAGCGTGGACTGCGACTGAAACCACCGAACCTCTCACCGACGAAATCCTAAATGCTATCTCCCACCTGACTTATGTTTACACCATTGATCCAGAGGGCTCGGACCGGGGGGCTTGGGCCGCCGCCTTAAACCCAGTGCTGACGACACAAGCCGACGCCCAATCTGTCTTTAATCTATTAGAGCGGATTGCTGGTGATCTGATGAGCGCGCGCGGCGGAAGGACGTTAGCGACCCTCCGTGCCGATCTCATGGCGCGCGGCGCGTGCCTCGCTGCCAGGTCAGACTTTCGCAAAGATATCGATACCCTGACCAATTACTCCCTTCGGACGGAGCAGACGCTGGCTGCGCTGGAGGTTGTTGAAGCAGGGGACGGTGATCTGGTTGGCATCACGCGTCACTGTCAGTCGGCTGTCAACGCGGCGGCGCTCGGGGGACACCTGCTCCTAATCGGCGAGCCAGGCGCCGGGAAGAGCGCGGTGATCAATGCTGTTGGCCGGGCGCTCAGGTCGCGGGGACGCGACGTGGTGCAATTGGCAGTAGACCGCTTTTCGGTCGAGTCACTTGAAGGAATATCGCGGGCGCTCGGGCTTGACCATGATCTCCCTGCGGTATTGGACTCCTGGGACGGCCCGGACATGGCCTTTCTCCTAATCGATGCGCTCGATGCCAGTCGTGGCCAGTCCGGCGAAGCGGCATTCAAGCGCCTGATCGAGTCGGTCATCGAGCTTAAAGGTCGCTGGACGGTGGTGGCGTCCATCCGGATTTTTGATTTGCGGCTCGGCCAGAACTTCCGATCTCTGTTCAAAGGCATACCGCCTGAGAAGGAACTGCAGGGGGAGGGTTTTGCCAACGTGCGGCACATCCAGATTCCACCTTGGTCCGATGACGAATTCGCTGAGCTCCTAAGTCGTACCCCGCGCCTTGCCGAAATTCTTGTACACTGCAGCGCAAAGCTTCGTGAGTTGGCCATGGTGCCGTTTAACACGCAGCTCTTGGCCAATCTGGTCGCGACCGGCTCCGTCAGCCGGGATTTCACGGGAATCGATTCCCAAACCGCGCTGCTAAACCTCTATTGGGACAAGCGCGTCAGTCCCCACGGAGTGGCCGCGGAAGTCTGCCTACGCACCGTAGTGGAAGACATGATAGCTGCCGGCTCGCTGCGCGCTCAACGGCTGAAGGTCGCTGCTGCCAATCCTGCGATCCTCGATACGCTCACGGGTGAAGGCGTTCTCGTCCTTACCAACGCGGAACGGTCGGTATATTTCCGCCACCATCTCCTTTTCGACTACGTCACCAGCCGGGTGTTTCTCGATCCTGACGGCGTCGCCAGCGGCAGCGCGACCTTTCCTAAGGCGAAAGGTCTAGGACTGGTACTTGCCCCGGCGATGGGTTTTCTACTGCAAGCGCTCTGGGTGGAGGATTCCGATCATCGCCGATTCTGGACTGCGGTAGGCAACCTGCTGAGCGCGCCAAACTGCGATCCTATCATCCGCAGTATTGCCGCTCGCATGGCCGCCGAACTCCCGGTCGAGTCCGCCGACGTGGATGCTTTCGCGGCGAAAATCAACGGCGGCTCCCCCAATGCAGTCGCCGCTTTCCCTCACGTTGTCGGCGCTATGGCAGTGCGGCTAGAGGACGAGCCGAGCCTGCCGCTGGCACCATGGGTCCACCTAGAACTTGCACTATCGACACGGCCGCAGCCGATCATCGGGGTTCTTCGGATGATGGGCTTCATGCTCGTCCAGCGCGTGCAGGATGCCACCTTGCGCGCCAAACTTGGTTCCGCAGTTCGCGCGCTGCTGACCTATGGCTTCACCTTGGACGATTCTGAAATACTCGCCACACCGGCGCTTGGCTTCGTGTCCGATACAATCACGACTGATGTGAATGCGTCGGTCGCTTTGCTGCGCCGAGTGCTCTCAAAGGATCGCTTCGACCGCTTTGCCCCTCAGGAAATGCCAGCTCTTGCCCGGAAGATTGAACAGATCGCCCCCGCCTCTCCAAAGTTTGCAGTCGAGGTTTACCAAAGTGCCTTCGGAGGGCAAGTTACTGAAAACCGACAGACTTCGATTAGCGGCAGTCGAATTCTAAACCTGACCTCCAACGCCAAACAAGACTTTGAGATGGCGCGCTGGTCGCTGAAGGAATATTTTCAGCACTTCCTGTCCGCGTTGCCGGTCGAGGCAACGGAAGCGCTTATAAAGGCGATCGAAGGCTACGTCGCCAGAGCGCATCCACTTTCGGAACATCTGGAAGAACTAAGCTTCACAGTGGGCGGCACCACTGTCCATCTGCAGCCGGATCATAGCCATATCTGGGCCCACGACCCGCACCCGAAATACGCGGAAGATGCTGACGAACTCCTTTCCCAGTTCGTGACCTGGCTCAAAACCGGTGAAGAATCAGCGGTTCTCGCGGCGGTAAACCATGCCGTGCTGCTCTGTAGGCTGGGGGTTCTGTGGTCCAGGTTATTCATGGCCGCTGCCGAGCGTGGCGGCATCTTGGCGCAGCGTCTTCGCCCCTATGCGGCCAGCCCCGAGTTTCTACTCGCCCTCGACACATGCAAGGACGCCATCGACCTCCTAGCAGCTCAATATGATCAGTTGCCGGAAGAGAAACGTCGCGCGCTGGAGACCGACCTGCTTGCTCACCCTTTCGACGAGTACGTTCGCCCTGAGCTAGCCAAAGAAAGCTTCCTGCGCCGACTATTCGGTACCATCGGAGCGAAACACTTGTCGACCGACGAAGCGAGGGCGGTTGTGGCCGCTGCGCCTGAGAATGATGCTCCCAACAATCGCTTGTATAGCATCACGTCAGGCTGGGTTGAATCGAGTGACGATTATCGTTGGCTGAACCAGGAAGCGAGGGCAGACCCGGCCATTCGTAAGGCAATTGTCGATCTCGACCTCGTTCGTGAAAAGCTGCGCCTTGGAGCTAGAGACAGCGAGCCAATAGAAGATCTTGAAACTGCCCTAAGTGCCTTGGGCAAGTTGCGCAAACTTCTCAACGACGAAGCCATTCCTGATCGGGGCTTGTTGCATCAGGCCGAAGGGTCTTTCGCCCAAGGGGTTCACAAGCTGGTCGCAAGCGAACACATCGGCCCCAACACCGGGCAGAACATGGTCGTGCAGCTCGTCGAGTGGATCGAGGACGCGAGCCGCCTCGGCAACCCTGAAGTCGACGAAGATACTGAGATAGAGTTCGAAGAGTCTCCGCACTGGGGCTCCCCTTCGGCCCGACTTGAAGCGGCCACTGCCGCGCTCGATCTCTGCCTCAAATGGCCGGAAATCTATCCGAAGCTCGAACCCCTCATCGACCGCATGCTGACCGACCCCCACCCAGCTGTTCGGATGAATGCGGCGGAGCATCTTGTCCGCATCTGGGATATCGATCGGGACGGCTTCTGGCAGCGTGCCGATCGGATTGTCCAGACGGAAGCGAACCGAAGCGTACTCGACACCTTCATTTCTCGAACTCTAGGACGTCTCGTCTGGCATGGCGCGGAGCGCGAGGTGGCCGACCTCGTCCTCCCCATGGTCGAGCAATTTCCTGCGAGCGACCAGCGCAATAAGAAAATTCGACGTCATTTGGTAGAGTGGTTGCTACAGCTATGGTTCCGTTTCGACCTTGAGGACGCAGCTGTGCAAGTCCGCGCTTGGTTCAGGAACGCTGCCGACAATCCTGAGGAGGTATACCACAGTATCCAGTGGCTACGGAACGCTTTCACGATAGGACTCCGGCCCGAAGATAAGCCGGATTTAGAGCAACAGCGAACACTGGCAGTCGCTCTGCTTGGTCAAGCAGTTTCACAGGCAGATGTTGTGCTGGACCATTACAGAACATTAACCGAGCCGGGTGAGGCAGAAATTGCTCGTGCTCACCAGGCGATGCATATTATTGATGCGGCCTGCCAGCAGCTCTATTTTAGCTCTGGCGCCTTCAGGCAGGGGAGCGCTCCTCTGACCCTCTTGACGCCGGGTAGCGGGGCCATCTTCCTGCATGAGACCGCACCGATCCTACGCCAGATCGGCCAGCATGGCGGGCCACATACGGTCTACAATCTGATCCAGCTTCTTGAAAATCTTCTCGAGGCTGCTCCGGCCGACGTCTTCGATTTGATAGCCGCCGCAGTGCTCCAGGGCGGACAGCAGAACGGCTATCAATTCGAGCATCTGGCGTCCGACCTAATGGTGAAGTTAGTTGGGCGCTTCCTAGCTGATCACAAGGAAATTTTTGACGACCCGCAACGCCGAACGGCCTTGGTCGACACGCTTGAGGTGTTCGTGGTAGCTGGTTGGCCATCGATCCGTCGCCTGCTCTATCAACTCCCAGAATTGCTGCAGTAGCCTTTAACCCTCATCTCTTTTGAAATTAGCGATGAGGCATGAGTTGAAGGAACCGAATATTTGTTGGTCGATTTGGTTAGTGCGTAATTTTAGAATTCTGGTGCGTTGATTGGGGGGCAGCCGAAACTTTCGGTCGATGGAGACGTCGAGGAATTTGTAGCCAAAGAACGGGATGGCAAGATTTGAGGCGTCCTCTTCGTCCGCTTTGCAGACGGCAAAAGCAAAAAATAAATGTCTGCAAAGAGGCACTGCCGTTTATCTGCTTCATACTCCTTGAACAGACAGCCAGTAGCGGAAAAGCATATAAAAATACAACAGAAATCAATGTGCAGTCTTCATAGACATAGCGCTAGTAAAATAATTAAAAACGAATACTATTAAAATGCAACCAATTCCTAGAATTCTATATGATTGTGGAATCAGTGCCGCACTCTTCTCAATACTACTTGCGTCCTTTTGTGCCTTATCTACCTTATCAAAGAAAGTTTGCCTCATCCGCAGATATAGTCCGGCACAGAAAAACATCTGCAAAAAATTATAAAATATATGAAATGCAATTGTATCCACTTGATTGGCAGCATATCCAATAGCACTTATTACAGTTCCCTTTTCGATAGCAAAAAAACCGAAATCAAATATTTTTGTAAGTAATTCTTGAAGGTTTCCGCGTTTACCAAGCATATAATAAATTTCTCTTTATTCGATTGCGTTTCGGCTCCTAAGCATAAATTGTTCAAATCGTCAATATTTTCGCTATTTTCTTGGATGTTATAGAGGAAGTATAGGCTGTTGATGTGGGTTACGGTAAATAACGGCCCATGAGAATGTCGAGGAAGATTGAAGAGTTAGCTACGGTTAGCGTCCGCTATTAGAAAGGCGATGCGGTCGATTAACGTCCGACATGAAGGCGAAACCGGAAGGTCCGCTTATTTCAAGCGGCTCCTCCTGGGGGGCAAGTATCCGTGTAACAGAAAACCTGCATAGGGTTTACACTGCGTACGACTAGCGAATGAGAACCACCTCAACTCCGATTGCGTCCGCAATTTCAGCCCATGCCCGATCGGCAGTGACCGCGGGGAGACCCATTTTTTTGGCTAGCGCCAGACAGGCGCGGTCTCCGTGACTGAGACCAACCCGCTTGGTCGCATCGCGCCTCTTTGCGGAAATTACGGAGTTCTGAACAGCGTCCGCATAGCAGACATAAGCAACACGATCTCTCACGTCTGAGTTGGAGGCGTAACCAGACATCAAACGACTGACAAATGGACACTCTCTGTGATTGCGTGTGTTCTATCGCTGTCATAATCTGCGCTCATGGCAACAGCTTCTCCCGCAAAACCTATACGCCGCAAACCCGCCGCTTCCGCAAAAGCAGGCACGACCGTTACAAAAGAAAATCTGAAAGCCCTTGGTGTGGATAGGCTTGCAGACCTTCTGGTCGAGCTGTCGGAACAGGATGCCGTGCTGACCCGGAAACTGCGTATGGCGCTGACTGCAGTCCATGCGAAAGACAGGCTCGGCAAAGAGATCGATAAGAGGCTGCGAACGGTTCAGCGTTCCCGTGGTTTCCTGCCCTGGGACGGGGTCAGGCCGCTCGCCACTGAACTCGACACCCTCCGGCGGACCATTCTTGATGATGTCGCGAAAACGGATGTCGGGCAGGCCATTTCCAGCATGCGTCTTCTCGTGGACATTGCGCCCTCCGTCTATGAGCGCTCTGATGACAGTTCCGGTTATCTGTCAGAAGTGTTTCGTGAAGCGGCTTCTGACCTTGGTAACCTGTGGGGACGACAGGAAGACCGGGACCCTGCTGTTACGATCAGGGATTTGCTCACACTGCTCGACGCGGATGATTATGGCACATGTGATCGTCTGCTTGCATCAAGCGGTGAGGCATTGGGTACAACTGGCGCGACCATGCTCAGGGACACACTCATCCAACGATTTCAAGAGCTCCCCGTCTCCAGAGGGAAAGGCGATTACCGTGCTGACATCGAGCGTATGCAGACCCTCGGCCATCTGAAAAATCTGGCCGACGCAATCGGTGACGTTGATGCCTATATTGAGGCGGTTAGACTGAGTGACCGCCAGACCGCTTATATCGGCGATGTCGCGCGCCGCCTGCTGGACAAGAACCGGCCGCAGGAGGCCCTTGAATGGCTCAATCGGGAGACGGACGAGCCCTCCCGGTTTTACAGGGAAAACGACGATTTGCGGATCGAAGCGTGTGAAACTTTGGACGACCGCGATACGGCGCAGTCCTTGCGCTGGAAAGTCTTTCACGACCGTCTGAGCCTGCCACATTGCCAGGCATATCTGCGTTATCTCAGCGATTACGATGCGATTGATGTAGAAGAGCAGGCACTAAACTATATCTGCAATTTTCCAAACAGAGGTGCGGCCCTCTCTACTCTGCTGGAATGGCCAGCACTCGACGCCGCCGCACGTCTCGTGCGAGAGCATAAGACAGAACTGGACGGACGTGATTATGAGACACTCCGTCCGGCGGCGGATCGTTTGTCGGAAGCGTATCCAATAGAGGCCACAATTCTTTACCGCCTGTTAGTTGAGGCTGTGCTGGATAAGGCACTGTCGCGCTATTATCCCTATGCTGCGAAGGATCTCGCCTCCTGTCGGCTGCTTGCGCCCATGTTGGCACCGACAGAGGACCTGGAAAACCACGAAGCCTTTATGATCCGCTTGAAAACGCAACATAAACGCAAGCTGGGTTTCTGGTCGCTGATCGGCGAATAATTAAAGACGGCAGCGAAAGCGAAAACTGTGTTCCCAAAAGTGCACATCATTCCTGGCAAGAAACTGTCGACGAGCACCTTGTATGCAGCCCGGCGGAGAATGCGCTCGGAAAGTAGGAAACCGCATCAGTTCAGTAGTGATTGCGGACTGTCTGCTTCGAGACATGACACATGGGAGGTTGTATGACCGAGATGAGGGCGAAAACCGACCTGTTGCCTCCGCTCCCGCGTGCGATTGGATAGATGGGCGCATATGGTGTCATCTCGGCCTGTGGACCTCACAGGACGTTATGTCTCGGAGTTCTATTTCATGAAGAAGTCGCGTGATGATCTCGCCGCTTTGGCAATGGGAATTTCTTTGGGGGCTGCGTTTGGCCTTTTAGCTGGAAACATGCTTCTCGGAGTATCCGTGGGTATCGTCTTTGGCCTGTTGATTCCCATGCTACGCTCAGAAAGACATAAGGATCGATAGGACAGGGAGCCCTGTCATTCGGTTGTGACATACAAGCCATGGAAGCTGGATCGGTTGGAGTGCTGTTGACTGCATCCTGACCTGCGCCTAGTGGCCCCTCCCAAAATAGACTGCCTGAACCGCACTCACAAACGCCTTCGTCATACTGCGCGGTATGACCGAGCACTCTCTTTCTCTTGGGCAGCCAGATCTGCCCAAACCAACCCTCTCTCTCCCACTGTCTTCCCCCTGGATGCTTGGCAGCATGGTTCTCTCGGCGACCATGCTCCTCGGGTTCGGCTGGTTCCTCTTTCCGCTGGATGTCCAAATGGTCTGGACCATGCTTGCGCAGGCGATCCTTTTCTCCCTGGCCATCTCCGTTCTTGTGATGGACGTCATGCGCCTGTGGAAGACGAACGCCTTCATGCCGCGTTGGCATGTCCTCGTCTTCGTTCCGGTCTGGGTGGCTGTCGGTCTGTTCAATCTCCGGAACGCCTATGACTGCATGAAGGCGGCAGGCCAATGGTGACGTCGCGTGACTGCACTCACAACAGTCTCCGGCAGAATGTCCCTACGGTCACAGACGACGGGGCATCACAGTGAAATTTGGCGGTCATCAACCCAAGGCGCGGATCTTCCGCAAGCTCAAGGCCGAAACGCAGCGTGAGGTCTATCAGTCCGTGCTCCAGCACGTTCGGACCTGCCTCAACCGGGGGCCGTATAATGTCCTTGAACTCCGCGCGAACCTGACGCCCGAGCAGGCCGGGGCCCTGCCCATGGCTTTAACGACGCTCGCCCAGGCTGGCGAAATCGCCGCCCTGGGTCACAGTGTTTATGCCCGGGTGCCCTGGATGCCGGCAACACGAACCGTGAAGACCTCGCCGATCGAGGATCTGGTCTTTGCGTCCCTGACCGAACATGAAACCGCCAGCGAAATCGCGACATGGCTCGGCCTCTCCGTCGGTGAGGTGCGGGATTCCCTTTCGGCCCTGGAGCGGGCGGGGCTGATCGAGGAGAGACTGGATCCGCGCCGACCCAACCGTTACCGGATTGTCTCGCCCCATATGGCCAAACACATTCGCCAGGGTGCACAGGACCGGACCTTTACTGATATCGCCCGGCATGGCTGAGGCGTTGCGTTTGCGGGTTATCCCCCAAACCAGTGGACAGCACTGTGGGCAACCGAGGGCAGGACATGTGGATTCACGGTCTGTTCGTCCAGGGCACAGGCGCGCGGCGCTGTCCATCGCAGGCGAGCTCTCCGTTATCGGCTGGGGCGTGCGTCAGGCGTCCCGCCGATCCGGCTTTTCAAAGGACCGGATCCTGCGCTGGCAATCGGGGCATAGCATCCCTGATCCGGACTTCCTCAGGTGGCTTGCGGCCCTTGGGATATTGCATCGTCGACTGAGCCACCCTCTGGCCCGGGCTGTGCCTCCCGTCGGCAACCGACCTCCGCTGAATGGTTACGCGATGACCAGTGCCCTGCTCACGATCGGCTGGTCCGAGCGCGTGCTGGCCGAGCGCCTGGGGGAGCATCGCACAGCCCCTCGCCGTCTGATCTCAAGTCACGGGCATCTTCCAGTGAGAGAGTCCCGTTGGCTTGAAGCCCTGGCAGACGGGCATCGCGATCTGCCCCGCCCCCTCTCACCCATCTGCCTCTCCCCCGATCCCTGAAAGGTTGACCCATGTTGCAACGCGTTTCTTTTCCTGACGACGCTCAGGACGATCAGGGTGTCATCGCTGGCGGCATCGCCGCCGACCGGCTGCGGTCCATCATCGAGAGGGTCGAGCGCCTGGAAGAAGAGCGCAAGGCGCTGAGTGGTGACATCAAGGACATCTTTGCCGAAGCCAAGTCGGCCGGGTTCGACGTCAAGGTCATCCGCACGATTATCCGGCTGCGCAAGCAGGAGCCCGCAGAGGTCGAGGCTCAGGAAACCCTTTTGCAGATCTACCGCCGTGCCCTGGGAATGTGACCTGATGCAAGATGCCCCACCTCGCCGCCGCATCGCCGAAGCCGCAGGAGAGATTCTGGTCTGTTGGCCAAGTGTGGGCCTGCTTCTGTTTGCCTTTGTGGTTCCCCGGCTTGGCGCGGTCATGGGACCCGTTTTTATGTTCGGTGGCTGTCTTGCAACCATGATGGGACCGGGTGTTCCCGAGATCGGTGAGGATGGACGCGACTACGGGCTGGAGCGGAGGCGCGGAGTGGTCTTTGCCAGTCTTGGTCTGGTGCTCTGCCTGCTTTCTCTCTCCAGACTTTTGCCGGATGGGTTCTGATCGTGCCCGCACCGTTGTTTACGGACTGGACCCCAACGTGCGTCACCAGTGTTCGTTACATCTCTACCCTAGGACCGGCTCGCGCTGTCGGGACGGTACAGCGTCGGGTCTGCGGTGCCAGATGTCTGGCTGGGGTCAGTCTATTTCTTCTGACGAACGCGGCGGATGGATTTCTCGGGCTGGACCAGTTTGCAGGGCAGGGGGGCTGGCATCTGTCCGGACTGGGCCATCCGGTCGTCACGCTGTCGCTCTGGCAGTGGACGCTTCTGGCCTGCGCCACCCTTGGTCTTGTGAAACTCGCCGAAAGGACGGCCGGGATCCTGTCCGGACGTGGGCCACGCCGCGCGGCCGGGATCAAGCTCCTCGTCACCTGCGTGGCTCTGACCCTTGGCGGCCTCGCCCGCAGCCTGATCCATCCGGGATGACCGGACTCACATTGGCCGCGCCTAGAGTGAACTTACACAACCGGTAGAGGAAAGATGCCTGAACTGCAGACACTCCTGAAAGAAGTGGTGAAACTGCCTGCGTCCTATCGGCGGCAGGGCCCGCCTCTTGCTTCTCTTCTGGCGCAGATTGCCCAGGGGGATGACGGGCATGGCCAGAGGGTCGGGCGCCTCGCTGGCCTACTCGGCCATCTGGCGAAAACTGGCCTCTCGTCCAGCTCTCTTGAACTGGCAGGCCGACTGCACGATGCGGGCAAACTGCTCCTGCCCGACAGCCTCCTGAAGCATCCGGGTCTGTTCAACGACCGTCAGATGCTGGTGATGCGACAGCATCCGTCGCTCGGCCTCGGAGCGCTGTTTCATCTGTCAGCCGATATTCCGACCCTCGTTCATGAGGCCGTACTTCTGCACCACGAACGCTATGACGGTGACGGCTATCCGTTCGGCATGAAGGGGCAGGTCATTCCCCTGGCCGCCCGCATCATCGGCCTGGCCGATGTGATCGACGCCCTGCTCTCCGCCCGGGCCTATAAAACAGGATGGCCGCCCCGTCAGGTGAAAGCCTTTCTTCAGGAGCAGGCGGGTGGTGCGTTTGATCCTGACCTGGTGCTGCAGGCGCTTACCTTTTTTGATGATCTGCTCGCCATTCGTCGCACCGTTGCGCAGCCCGTTCAGGGGTACCAGCCCGTGCCCGGCCAGTCCCCCCTTACATCCCGTACCCTCAGCTTTCGGAACACTCTGTCATGATGCCTCTCCCGCTTTCACCCGCAGCCCATGCCGCCCCATCTGGGACTTCCCCCATGAAGCTTCTGGCCGACGTCGCAGACCGGCTCTTTGCAGAAAACCGGAGAGAAGAGGGGCTGTGTGTGGTTGAGGCCCTTTATCTTCAGGCAGATGCTGCACTTGGTGGTCGTCAGGCGCCGTGTGATCAACAGGACGGTTGAGGGGGCCCCTTCGCAGGTGTCGTTGTTCTCCGACCTGAAGCAATGAAGAATCCCTGCTGAGTTTATGCAGGCGTAATACCGCAGAGTACCATCAGGATGTAACCGTTAAGTCATTAAGAGTGCTCCGAGCAAAACGGGACAGTCACCGGTTGTCCGAGTAAATAAAAAAAGAAATACAGCTTTATTTCGATTGAATTTAGTATCCAATGGATACTAAGGTAGTGGCATCACGAGCGAGGACAATGCGATGCCTAAATTCGACACCTACCGGATGCGTCAGCTCGAAGCAGAGGTGCAGCGTCGCGCGACCGTCGAGGCGATCAAACGCGTGACAGAGGGCGTTCAGCGGGACGAGGAAGGGCGGGTTCTGCTCCTAGGTGCTCCATCTCAGGGCTACATTTCTCTCGAAGACGCCGTCGTCGCCAAAGAGGTTGCGGCCTTTTTGAAGGTTGCTCCTACAGCAGACGATCTTGAAAAGGCCATTCGTGCGGTCAGCAAGACCGAGGTGGACAGACTGGCTCTGTCAGGGTGGCATTTCTCCACGGGTGAGACGCGTAATGTCGGCAGCATCAAGGTGGGCGATGGGTTCGAAATTGCGACCGAGCACTCGCTGCGTCATGAAGTAACGGGAGAAGTCGCGATGCGGGATGACATCCCGCATTATTCCGATCGGATCGAGTTGCAGGACTTCCGGGGAAGCCGCATTTTGTCCGGTGTCTGGATCTTTCCTGACGGACGCTGTGAAATAGACGCAGCAAGCCTCGATAAAATCGGCGAGTATCCCGAAGATTACGATCTTTCACCGAAGGGACGGGCCGACGCCACGCTGACCGCGAGCCTCAACCGGACAAAGGCCGGACTGGAGCGGGCTGGTCACTCCAAGCGGGCATGGCTGATTCCAGATGAGGTCTGACGTCGAGGGTATTGCCCCTCAGACGATCAGGCAGGCCCGCCTTTATGCCGGTCTGACGCAGGTGAGCGCGGCTTCTCTCGTTCACGTCACGCCATTGACGTGGAAGCGATGGGAGAGCGGTGATCGCACGATGCACCCGGCCTTCTGGGAACTTTTTGCTCTCAAGGTCGAGACTGGCAGATCGCGTGGAAAGAACAGAGACGAGCCGAAATAGAGACAGAAAGGAACAGCACAGGCCATCCGGCCGCCACAATGGTCCGGCCCCACGTGGCCCGCGCCCTGGTGGGCGCGCCATTGTCCGGTCCAGGCGACACGGGATTTTATCGCTGAACCAAAAACGCACTGGGGTGATATTCACACTCGGGATACTTCAGGACTTTTGCCTGATTTGCACAATGGACTGCTTCAGTAATGCCAGAAAATTCAGACGAGCTGAGGCGAACCTATGTTGCGTTCTGCTCGGGCGCAGGTTTGTCGCACGCAGATGTAAAGTCTCTTCTTGCTGATCGAGGATACTCTCTCTCGAATAACGCCGTCCGTGAATTTGGAAGGGCTAATCGCTTTCGTGAAGAGAGGCCTAGAACACAGGCGCGCGGGAGTATAATTACGATTGAGATTCTCCGGGATTTGATTTCAGCTTGGGCTGATGAGCAGCGCGAAAAAAGAATTCTTGACGAGAGAATGTCGCTGGGAGATGATTTTTGATATTCCCTGCGCAAGCAGGGATGAACCGTTATAATCCTAGTCTCTGATAGGTTTGTAAGACCGCCGTTCCCTGCCTCGACGGGGATGAACCTTTCTAATTCCGGTCCAAGATAGGTTTGAAAGACCCGTTCCCTGCGTTAGCGGGGCCACCATCTCACGGTCTTCTCTCGTCCTCAATCTTACCAACGATAAAGAAAGAGAGAGAGAGGAACAGCACAGGCCGTCCGGCCGCCACAATGGTCCGGCCGCACGCGGCCCGCGCCCTGGAGGGCGCGCCATTGTCCCGTCCAGCCGTCTGCGCCTCGCGGGAAAGCATCCAGAAAATGAAAAAGGATGTTCTCCGTGGCTACTCCCGTCATAACAGTCTTCACGCTCACCGGCCCACAGGACCGTCTGCGCCAGATCGCCAGAGAGCGCGCCTACCGGACCTGCGCACCGGACCAGATGGCGTGGGAGAACGACACCACGCTGGTGATGACCCTCGAAAGCGGGATCGGGACGTCATTTCTTGGTCATGGGCTGGGGCTGTCTGACGAGTATCCAGACGTCAGCATCCGGGGAATGGAGTATTTCGACTGCTTCGATGATCCGGGCTTTGCCAAATGGCACGGCGGTGAGCTTGTCTATGAAGCGGATCTCATCACAGTCTTCGGAATCCTGTTTCCGACAGACGCCACAAAAGACTGGCTGGGATGTAGCGCCAGCTTCTGGCACAGGTCTCCGCCTCTCACGGCAGCCATAGCCGAGAACTGTCCGGACTTTGACCTGATGCCGTTGCGGAAACTGGTAGGGCCAGCGCCCGGATGGGTTCAGACCTCGGATGGCTTCGCCACCCTCTTCCTTCGATTGCCCTCAACACCCGATACACAGGACGGTCTCGGCGTGATTTTCTATCCGGGGATCGGCAGGAGTACCCTCGTGACAGGCATCGACCGTTTCGGCGGCGTGGCCCGGTTCCGGCGTCAGGCTTATGGACAGATCAGCGCACAGTGTCCCGAACTGCGTGCTGTCCTGCGGGACTGCTGGAAGGGTGATGAGAAGAAAAGGCGCAAGGCCCGTCAGGAGCAGAAGGTGCTGAGGAGGAGATTGAAGAAGGCAGAGCAGGAGAGAGGGGATAATGTGTTTTCTTTCTTCGATACTGACTCGTGGGTGATGTGAAGGGCAGAAGAAAAGAAGGATCGGGGCGGCCCTGAAGGGTTCGCGCGCTCTATTCCGCTAGGCTCCTGCGTCGCCAAGCTCCACCGAGCCCCGACGTCCAGCCGCCCTCAACCGGGCGTCTGGCCCTCGGGTCTCGGCCCTTCCGGGTAACGGCTTGCCCGCGTTCTTTTCCCTGAACGGACGGTCTTGGTCTGGGTGATCTGTTCGTGAGACGGCTCCTCAACCTCCCCGGCCAGTCCTGCGGACCGTCCGGGGAGGCACGTTCCACGACGGCGGCCTCGCATCCAGCGTTCAGTCTGACAGTCGCCGTGCCAGTCCGTAAAGCCACTGCGCGACCCTCGACGGCAGGTGTCAGGCCCGCGTCTGCTGCAGGGCCGCACGCGACCCCGCATCAGCCGCAAGTCTGCCCCCCTTGCTCAGGACGCTCCGGGCTTGACGGCCCGTCCCGTCGCCCGTCTTGGCCGGTGGCAGGATGGGCTCAGGAAAACGCCAGCGTCGTTCCACTCTCGTCGCCGTCAGTGTGCTCGCCGCACGGGCAGGATGGGTCTAGGAAAACATCAAATATCCTTTGAGTATTCAACAAGTAAAACGACTTTTCACGCGGCTTTATTGCTTCGTAAACGCCGGTTTTCTGCCGTTTTTCGTTGACTGAGTCCAAGTAAAAACCTAATATCTATTCATGGACAGAGGCAATGGCGCCGAACAAGTCCAGTCGATACGTTCCCTAATTCTTGGAGGCTCTCATGGCTGGTTCCGTTAACAAAGTCATTCTCGTTGGCAACCTTGGTAAAGACCCGGAAGTCCGCAATATGCAGTCCGGGTCCAAGGTCGTGAGCTTTACACTCGCCACGTCTGAGACTTGGAATGACCGCCAGAGCGGGGAGCGCCGTGAGCGCACCGAATGGCACCGTGTCGTCATTTTCAATGAGCGTCTGGGGGACGTCGCAGATCGGTTCCTCCGCAAAGGTCGCAAGGTCTATCTCGAAGGCGAACTGCGCACCCGCAAATGGACCGATCAGGGCGGTCAGGAGCATTACACGACAGAAGTTGTCGTTGACCGGTTCAAGGGTGAACTGGTTCTGCTGGACAGCAACCGCGGAAGCGAAGGAGGCGGCTGGGGCCAGTCGGATGAGGAACGGGACGATCAGACGCCATTCTAAGGTACGCAGTTCACTGCACGGTCCTGCCAAAGGACCGTTCCCGTTCACTCTCCTCACAGGAGCCGGCGCTATGACCACCGAAGAGACTTTTCCATGATGCTGCCGACACTGCCTCCCAGACCTCCCACGTCAACGCAGCACACAACCGAGCGCGTGAAGCTTTTCGCGAGCGGCTGCCAGAGCCTTGCGCTGGCAATCCTCGGGGCGGGGATTGTGGCTCCGCTCTTCACGGGAGCGGCCGTTCCAATGTGGCAGCGTCTGGCAGCCGCGCTTGCCGCCGCCGCTTTTGAAATTGCCGCGTGGACGCTTCTGGGCTATATTCCGAACACTGAGGTCACGCCAACGGAGACCGAACATGATGAATGAGTTTTTCCCAAACCTGCTGATGATGCTCGCCGCGTTCGCAGGTGGCTGCGCTCTTTTCGGCTGGATTGCTAGCCGGTTACTCCCGACCGCCAGCCCACGACAGAAGCGGCATAGTCCTTCCTGACAAAACGACACAGGCGGCCTCCGGGCCGCTTTTTTTGTCCGCTCGTTTAGTTCAATCAGGCGGACGCGCCTCGCCGGCGCGAGCTTTGATGCCCCCAGTGCTCGCCCCCCACAGGGGGGCTGCGCTAGGACAGAGGAAAAGACTAGACTGAGCCAATGTCACGAAACAACGCAATCCGCATCGGCGCTCTGGTCATTCAGGTGGCCGTTCTTCTCCTGATCTGGCAGGGATTTCTACATCCAACCCGGGGAGGTCTGCTGGTGCTTGCCGTGGGTTTTGTGGCGTTTTTGCTCACGCGGGACTCGTTTCTGGACAAACCGTGGAAATAATTTGCACCGTTAGGCTTGAGAAAAGAAGGATCGGGGCGGCCCTGACGGGTTCGTTCACTCTTGTGTGAACGGCCTCTATGGCGCAAGGAAAATCTCGTTTTGAAACGTACGGAACTGGTGCTCTCATGTGTCCGGCCTTTTCGTGCAGTCATTAAAGACTGCTGGCCATGATGAAGTCCGCGAACAGAAGACCAAAACAATCTCACGCGCTCTGGTGGCGCAAGGGTGAACACGGTTTTATTCTGTTCCCGAAGCAGTCCGGTCTGTCATCAAAACTCAACACTCCCGCACATCTACCAGATCATCAAACGATGGCCGGCTTTGTCTCTGGTTCTAGCAAACAGCAGATGGGACCGCCGGAGTGCCATTATATGTCTCGCCGCGGCTCATAAGAGCCCATGCAATCCGTGCTGTCTTGTTCGCCAATGCGACTGAGACAACGCGTCCAGGCTTTTTCTCCCGGAGCATCTGAGCCCAGAGATGGCTAGGTGTTTTTTTGCGATCTACACGCAGCAGGGCCGTAACGCCGACGACAAGTAACCTGCGTATATAGCCGTTACCGGCCTTGGTGATACGTCCGAGCGTATCTTTGCCACCCGAGCCATGCACACGCGGTGTCAAACCAAGCCATGCAGCGAAATGTCTTCCCGACCGAAAGAGCTTTGGGTCAGGAACAGACGCCGCGATCGCACTCGCGACAACTGGACCTATCCCTGGGACAGTGGCAAGCCGCATGCTGTTTTCGCTGTTGCGATGCCATTGCAGGATCTTGTCATCCAGTTTCTCAATCTGGGTCTGTATCACGCGAAGCTGATCCAGAAAGGCATGTGCGACGGTTCGCATTTCATCTGGCCATGCGTCCTGATTTTCATGGACGAGGCCTCCAAGAGACTTGGCGCCGACAACACCTTTAGGAGCAATGATACCGATTTCACCCAAGTGTCCTCGCAGAGCATTGATGAGCATGGTTTTCTGCTTCACCAGCAAATCGCGACTGCTGTGCAGCATCAGGACAGACTGTTGCTCTACAGATTTGACAGGAACGAACTGCATGGTCGGTCGTGTGACGGCTTCACAAATAGCCTCGGCATCGCGAGCATCGGTTTTACCGCGTTTGAGATAAGGCTTAACGTAGTTGGGTGGCATCAGTCGGACGGTATGTCCCAGAGCTTCAAACTCGCGTGCCCAATAATGGGCTGAGCCGCACGCTTCCATGCCAATGAGGCATGGCGAAAGTTTCTGGAAAAACTTCAGGAGCTCGCCGCGTCGAACTTGGCGCTTGAGGACAGGCAATCCCTGCTGATTCACAGCATGGATTTGAAAAACAGATTTGGCGAGATCAAGACCGATAACTGCAATGTCTGTCATTGTTCTTCTCCGGATGCCCTGACTGGCAACAGCACCCTAGCACTGAAGTGAGGCATAGAGGCCGTTCACCGCATCAATCTCACTAGGCTCCTGCGTCGCCAAGTTCGACCGAGCCACAGGGTCCAGCCGCCCTCGGTCGGGCGTCTGGACCCTGCGTCTCGGCCCGTCCGGGTAACGGTTCACCCGCTCCTTTTCCATGAACGGACGGTTCTGGTCTGGCACGTTCGACCGTGAGACGGCTCCTCAACCTCCCCGGCCAGTCCTGCGGACCGTCCGGGGAGGCACGTTACAGGGAGGCGGCCTCGCATCCAGCGTTCAGTCTGACAGTCGCCGTGCCAGTCCGTAAAGCCACTGCGCGACCCTCGGCGGCAGGTGTCAGGCCCGCGTCTGCTGCAGGGCCGCACGCGACCCCGCATCAGCCGCAAACCTGCCCCCCTTGCTCAGGACGCTCCGGGCTTGACGGCCTGTCCCGTCGCCCGTCTTGGCCGGTGGCAGGATGGGCTCAGGAAAACGCCACCTCCCTTCCACTCTCGTCGCCGTCAGTGTGCTCGCCGCACGGGCAGGATGGGTCTAGGAAAACGACAGGTATTCATAAAGTAATCAAGAAATCTTTTTACTTGTCACGCAAAGATAAAGCGCGTTTTATGGCGCTTTTCTGCGTTTTTTCTCTTGTCATGAAAGGCCGAAAAGGCTATCTTTTACTTGTCGAGAGGGATTGGCCCTTAAGATAAAGCGCCCCGGTTAGTGCTGGAACACCAAGCCGGGACTTCGCTAGACGAGAAAAGGAACTTCTCATGTCCGACGCATCCAACACAATGTCCCAGAACGCTTCTCAGGGCAACTACTCCCCCGCCGCTGTCCGTCGCTTCAACGAAGCCCAACGCCGCACCAAGGCTCTTGCCTCTCCGGGTCTGGCCGACATTCTTCGCCTCGTTCCGTCTGAAGACCAGATGGCAAAAATCGTGCTGGCGTTCGGTGTCGAGGCCGGTGACGTTGACGAGTTGACCGGGTTGGGGTCCAGCGCAGTGCGCGAGCAATACGACGCGATGGCTCCCATCCTCGTGACCTATATCCGGGGCGAGCAGAATTTCAACGGTCTGCGGATGCACCTTGACCGCGTGGTGGATGGTCTCATCCGGTCCGCCTATGGCGCCGCGAACTTCTATGAAACCCGCCGCATGATCGCCAAGGATGCCGCAGACAGCTACGCCAACGGCGACCGCGACGAAGACCGCATGGGCGTGGACGGTGGAGAAAACCGCGTGGATGGCCTGCGCCGCATCGCTGCCGAAAACGGCGCGAAGGCTTACGCGCTGGCCTGCGTCGCTTCCGGCGCGTGTGCCGCCTATGAGGAACTGATGGGTCAGGCGTGGAAGCCTTACACCCGCGACACTGGCCGCAGCCTCTCCCGTGACGTCGCCGCCGTTCAGGCCGACGCCATGGGCTTCTAAGTCAAGCCCGCCGCGCCCACAGGGCGCGGCCTCTTCCTGTCCCTCTGCTCATCGAAGAGCGACCGGCCCCGCCCGGTCGTGGAGCCTGTCCCATGTCTCACGCACTCGCCCGATATGTCCCCGACGCCAGCGCCAAGAGCCTCCCCCTGAGAAGGCTGGAGCACCTTGCGCGTGACTTTGCCATCGCGGACGCCCTCATGACCTTTCTGGAAAATACCCGCTTCGATGCCAGCATTGAGAAGGCCGCAGAAGACGCGCGCGCCGCTGGTGCCACCCCTGCCGAGATCCGGGCCGCCTCGAACGGCCTCGCCTGATCGGCCTCGGCCAGGTCCACACACGCAAAAGGCGGCTCCCCAGGGAGCCGCCTTTTTTGTTGTCCGGTCAGACCGCGCCAAAATGGACACAACCGCGCAAGCGCGGCTGTGACATATGCTGCGTCAGGGCTTCGCCCTGGTGCGGGTGTGCAAGAGTCCGCTCAGGACTTCGGCAGGATCGGCGGCGGGACGATCTGGCACCATGATGCGCCCTTCGTGTCGAACGCCTGATGCTCTGCGCAATAACGGCCAACACTCGCCGCATAGCCGTCATACGTGTAGCCAGACGCAAAGCCGAGTCCGATAAGGACCGCACCGGCCAGCGTCATCCGCACATAGGCGCGCCACCGGGCTTCCTTGTAGAACTGGCGCTCATGCGTCGGAATTTCCGTCCGCAACTGGTCGAAAACTTCCTTGCGCAGCTCCGAGGTCACGCCAGAGACGATCCGACCAAGGGTAGCCTGCAATTCGCGGTCTCGAAACAGTTCCTGTTTCTCGACATTCCGCGCCGCGACTTCCCCCAGCTTTTCGACCTGCTGACGGCTTTCGATGAACTGGTCCCGCAGGGTGGTCTGTTCCTGCTTGGCCATCTCGATGATGTCGCGGGCTTCCCCTCTGAAATCCTGCATTTCAGAGGCACACGACAGAACAACCCGCGCAAAGGCGTCCATTCCCTTGCGTTGGGCTCTGATCCATCGCCCAAGAGGAGAATGCTCATCAATGCCATCAAGCCGGGCGGCTTCTTCCATCAGCCGACCCGCCTCGGCCAGTCCGTCAAGCGTCCCGTTGTCTGTGAGTTCACTCATGTCAGGACCTCGGTATCGTACAGGGTAACCTTCCGAAGCCCCGCCCCGGTGCCTTGTTCGATGGCCCAACTGCGGACATGCGCTGCCCGAATGACCAACTGCATGCACATAAACGGTGTGGCCTCATGAATCAGGTCATCGGCCAAGGACTGGAAAAGCACCCAGTCTTTCGACGAGAACAAAGACACATCCTGAGGGAAGGCGAGTTCAGGATTGTTCTTGTAGAGCGGGGAGGGCATCGCTCCAAAATGGCTCATCAGCGCCGCCGCATCCTTCGGGCTCGCCTCGACGTCAAACGCCGTCAGAGCCTCGGGAGGAAGATCAGGCTGGTGGGTGTAATGGCTTTCATCGCCAAAAAAGAGTGGCGTGTCCGGTGGAGCGCAGTCATCCCGGAGATCGAACGTCAAAGAAACCGGATAGACTGTTGCCATGGGCCTGCCGTGTAGTTTCATGCGCGGACGGTAGTCTGCATAATGCAACATCCCGCGCTGCCCTGACTGATCCGCGATCACCAGAAATCCACAACGGGTCGGCACGCTGTTTTTTCGAAGCGGCGGAAGCCGCTCCGTTCCATTGGGCTCCCACTCCCAGAACGATACCCCCACGGGAAACCGGATGGTGGAGAGGGAGCGGATGGTGACGCCGAGATCGGTCACATCAAGATGCTCAGCTTCCCCCACCGCATTGTAACAGACGAAGTGTTGCTCTCCGTCTGCAAGGAGGTCGAGAAATCTCCGGTTGCCAATCCCTCCAAAGGGATTGGCGCCTGTTTTCAGCCGGTCGAGCAGATCCGGCTCGGATTTGCGGCTCCGTCTCATGGTAGCCAGTCTTCGATACCTGCATCCGAGATGTTTTCCTCGATTTTCTCCAGCCAGTTTTTGACAAGCCACTGACGCATCGGACCGAGGGGCGTTCCGTCCTGTCCCGGCTTACCCGCGGCGGCGTCATGGAAAGTCAGGCCACTCGCCAGTACTTCTTTCATGCAGGATAGCTTTGGAATCCGCAGAAATTCAGTTTCCATCCCCGCCACGTTCATAAGGCGCTCATCATTCATGATCGGGTTGAAAACAGTGTCCGGCTTATGCCCGGCCGGAACGGTCCATTCGTTGAGGACGATGATGCCACGGCGGGGCCGGAACTGGCCGCTGGCCCACAGCTTTTCAAGGTAGGCGATGTCACCGGGCTGGGAGCCACACATGAACAGGCCTGTGACCGGGATCCCGACGGCATCCGCCGCACCGATGATGTCATCTTCGGCGGCCCATTCCTCCAAGGTTCTGTCGCCCCCCCCGATGTCGATCATCAGGGACGACTTGCGCATGGCCGCTTCGTTGAAGCTGTTGGCAAACCATTCTTTCAGGTGGCCGGCTTCCTCGTTTGACGGGCAAGGAAGCCCGTGAGTTTTATAAATCTCTTTGAACAGGGAAATGCCGGGGTTACGAACATCTCCGTCCCCCAGAAGAAGAGGCCGCCCCTGAAAAATGGCTCGCTCCGCAAGCGGAGCGAGGCAAGTCGTTCCACCAAGATTTCCACGTCCGGCCTTGATCAGGGAGCGTAGTTCGAGAGACTTTATAATCGCTTCATGCAGCTCAGGCGTTGAAAGGCGTTTTGGTTTTTCGGTCACATTGGTTTCCTGACATTGAATGATCCGCCAAAGACGGCTCGATCATTTTCCCAGATCCCGTTGTGAGTGCAGACAGCTCAGGTGGGCGCGGATTAGCGTCCGATCTTCATTTTCAAAAGACAGAACATCGCTTTGAGAGGTTTGCTCCGTTCGCGCGGGGGGATGACCTCAATCATGGGTAGGCAGGCAAGTGCCCATTCCCGGTCTCTGTCAAAGAAGGAACGGCGCGGCAGACCCGGCATTTGTTCGAAGTCGAGTTTGCCCTCGGGAGTTCGCCCAGAAGCCTCAAGTGGCATGAGGGCTTCAAGTGGCAGATCCTTCGGCATTCCTGCGGGACGTGGACCAACATAGGGCGGTGGCAGAGGAATGTCCCGGTCCCTGCCATAGCGTGGAGCCTGCTTTCTCATGACAACAAACTCGGCCACCCGTCCGATTTTCAAGGCAGGAGCGGCCTCACGTTCTTCTGGCGGGGCGGCTTCAGTCCGTACCTGCGGGACCGTTTCAGGATACAGGACTGACCGGCTGCGATCGCGGGCGTCCTGTAACTGCTTTTCGCGAAGGTCCGCATCGGCTTCCGCCATGCGACGGTTCAGTGTCTCCCGTCCTTCAGCGTCATCCTGCTTTTGTGCCTGAGAGGCCGCGCGGGCTGCGGCACGAGCTGCCAAAGCTGTGTTGCGGGCTTCTTCTTTTTGCCTTTGCATCGCACCGACAGCCTTGCGGACACGGTACCACGTACTGCGGACAGTCGCAGGCTTTGGCGGCTCTCCATTCACATTCGTAAGGCCAGCGGATTCCGCAGCCTCGCTCATCTTCTGCCAGCGGACCTTTTTGCCCGTGATGGCCTGCGTCATCGCCTCATAGTTATTGGTCATCCACTGGAAAAGCGGAGAGTGCGCCCATGTTCCGCGCTGACAGCCCAGCAATGCGGTGAACATTGCGCCGTCGGTTCCCCCCACTGCCATCGCTGCACTCATGTCTGCGTCCTTCCTCGTTGAGCTACGCCTAGCATTACCCTCGCATCGTGTCAAAGATCGTGCCGTTATCGCTGCGCTATCGTTCCAAGATCGAGGCAAGATCGTTGCAGGTTTTTTCTTTTTCCATACACAAATGCAAACTTTCAGTTTGCGCTTCGCGCCACCCTGCGGGTGTTGCATCCGGTGGGGGAGGGGCGGGCCGAGGCCGAAGACCTCTCGGCGCATTCTGCCCTGCCAAATATGTTGTTTTGCGCTACGAAATTGCGCTACGTTATCGACGTTCTGAATGTATGGAGTGTGTCATGGCATCCCCCCTTTCGATCCGTCTGGACGAGCGGCTGCGCACTGACCTGGAGCAGGAAGCAACGGCACGCGGTATCCCTCTGAGCCAGCTCATTCGTGATCTGCTGGAGACAGGGGCAAAGAGTGCGCGCCGAGACCGGATCCGCAGGGACAGTGCGCGTGTTGCCCGCTACGTCGCTACGACGCCTTCCGCCCAGGCGCTTTTTGAAGAGGCTGGCGGAACTCATGGCGCCTGATCGGCCGGTTGCCATGGCAGCGATCTTCTCGCCTGGAGAAATTGTGCTGGCGGACTGGCGCGGAGATGCCCTGCCGAAGGAGCCCAACAAGCGTCGGCCGGCTGTTGTTGTCGAAGACGACCTCTTTCCGCCTGAGTGGCCAAACGTAATGCTTGTGCCGTTGACGGACGATGAGAACCTCGTCATTCCGGATCTGGCAGTACGGATCGACCCAACAGCTGATAATGGGGTGACTACACGAAAGTGCATTTAACGTACGCTTAGAGAGAACGTTAAACGAACTATCATGTAAGGTTTAGCTGTAGGCTGAGGCGCATCCCTTTCGGCCGTAGTTTTACAAAAGGTCGCGTAAGTCTCTCGTAACTGTCAGGTTGCGAGACGTCATTGGGATGATGTAGCGTGGGCGATACCGCGTTATGCTTCGTTGTTTTCTTCCGTTTGCAGGGAGACCGAATGATGCTTCAGATCCACCCACAGGCACGCACGACACCGGCTGTCCGGGCTGAGATAGCTCGTTCGTCAGAACCGACATCCGTGCTCGCCAGACGCTACGGGATCAGCGATGAAACAGTCCGCAAGTGGCGCAGGCGTGGTTCGGACGCCTGTCAGGACCGCAGCAGCCGTCCCTGGAGGCTGGCCTGGAAAGCCTCGGAGGAGGAGCGCGCCATTGTCTGTCAGCTTCGGCGTTCTACCGGTTTTGGTCTGGATGATCTGACCTTTGTCTTACGGCATTTCCTGCCGCATCTGAACCGGGACAATATCTGGCGGATACTGAAAGACGCCGGATTGAACAGGCTGCCTCCTGTTCCAAAGGCCGGACCAGTTCGGGGACAGGGAAAGTTCCGCGATTACGATCCCGGTTATGTCCATATCGATGTGAAACATCTGCCAAAATTACAGACAGCAGATGGGGACCGGCGGAAACGTTTTCTGTATGTCGCCATCGATCGCTGTTCCCGTTCAGTGCACCTGGCTGTTTATGACGCGGAAAATGCGGATAATTCCGTTGATTTCCTCAATGCCGTCAAATCGGCCTTTCCTTTCCGGATCACCCATATCCTGACCGATCGTGGCTCCTGCTTTACAGCGGACGCCTTCGAAAAAGCCTGTCATGACATGGGAATCGACCGACGCCGGACCAAGGCTTACTCCCCTCAGACCAATGGAATGGTGGAACGCTTCAATGGCCGTGTCGCTACAGAAGTACTGCAGGTCTGTGTCTCAAACCATGAAGATCTGGAAATTCTGCTCAGAGGCTTCTGTTTCGCCTACAATCATCGCCCGCAGCGTGTTCTGGGCGGCATCGCTCCCGCCCAATGCATCATCTCATGGCTTGAAAAACATCCCGCGTCACGTAATCAAGACTATATCAAACCGGCTGGTCGTGACATCATGAAACAGGTCGACGAAATCCTTGATTACGCCAATGACGTCTCGCAACCTGACACTGCCACGGCGGAAACACGTCTTCTGCGTAATGCGGGGTCTGCGCCTTGCCGTTCCATTGCACCGGATCGGCCAACGCCGCAGCAGTCGACAGCACGAAAGTCGCCGCAGCTGTGGCCAACAGGGTTTTTCTTATTCTTGACGGTGTCATGGTCGTTCTCACTTCACGTAGCCGAAACCGGCATGTTGCAGTTCAGGGATCGTTGCCACGATGCCGGGGGTCAGGACGACGCCGTCGATCAGGTGATTGGTCAGTTCGGCGGCCATCTGCTCGTGTGACAGACGATCGGGATTGATACCTTTCTCGATCAGCTTGCCCGTCTGCTCCCAGATCGCGTTGTGGCAGGCCATGAAGACGACGCCGCGTTTTTGCAAAATCGGGATCGTGTTGCCTGCCGCTCCGAAAAGGCCTTTCGTATCCTCGTGAGCCGAAGCATCGAGAGCACCGTCTGGCGTTTTGATAAGCGTGTTTGACGCAAAGGCCGGCCCGGCGAGCTTCGCCAGCTGATACTTGTCCCAGATTGTCTGGTCATAGAGGGCAAGGTGAGCGGAGCCATGCGTGGCCGACACCGCGAGAAAGTCCGGGTGTCTGAACGAAAACACCTGTGCGTTAACGGAATTGCGCATCAGGTTGAGCCAGGGGCTATCGATTGCTGTGTTGTCCCAGACCTGCTTCCGCTCGCCGCGATAGGCGATCACCAGATCAAGTGCCTGGGCGTCCCACATGTGCGGGTCGTCGAGCACCATCGGCACGGTCCTGAAATCGCGGCGGCGCGGGGATCTGGCCAGCTGCGAGGTCAGCACGGCAAGATTGCCGGTTCCGTCCGCATGGGACGAGGAAGATCGTGCTGCCAAGGCAGTGGAAGTGGTGGCGATCGTGGCGCCGGCGGTGGCCGCCATCAGGCCCAGCAGGGCATGGCGACGGTCGGCGCGAAGGTTTGAAGTCATGTCGTTCATAGTCGGTCTCCTTTGGAGAGCCTGATCATGCGCTTCTCTTGATCACCTGAACCAACTCATTTGAAAGCACGAAACGTTCGATTTTCTTGATCGCTCGTCGATGTGACTTCGGTCATAGCCCCTGAAAGATCACCCCGGAGGTCCATTTCAGGCCGATGAAAACCCGCACAGCTCCACGATCGCTGGCGACACCGCCCCCGAGACCACCGCTTATTGTTACTGCCGGCTCCAGAATATGGTTAAAGCCGATATCAACGAAGCTCGACAGGCGTCGTTGCCTGGTTTGCTGCTGACGCACCACATCGGCGACCAGCGCAGTTCGAGGCCCTATCAGATGCGAGCTGACCATCCCGACCATCCATCGTTTCGGCCGCTCGTCAGGCCGAACCCTGAAGGATCGCGTCCAGGCGATTTCTATGCCGACCCTGGGCGCTTGCCTGGAACGGCCAAGCGATTTCGTCGCAACGAACTGGACGCTGTCGCGTGGTCCCTGATGGCCGCCCCCATAAGGCTCCTGGCGGATGAGCGATATGAGCATGGCCGGAACGTAGCGCCCCTGCTGGCGGAAGTTCCATTCCACTTCCGCGCCCGCCAGATTGCCATGAACACTTGACGCGTCGCCGAACTGACGCACGGGCGCAAAGCTCAGTTCGATCCGGCCGGGCAGCCCCAGCTTGATGGCCGGACCACCCCGCGCGCTGTAGCGCCCGTCGCCGGCTATACTCACGCGCTCGGCCGTTTGCAGCGCGACATGTCCTGACGGCGTGACAAAGGCGTCCTTGAGCCTGACGGGTAAATTAGCGCTCAGACCCTGGGGATCGCCCTGCGCGTGCACCGGACCCGTCAGGCACCAGGCAAACACGGCGCACAGGCACGCCCCCACAAACTCATTGGCCCTGTTGCGCAACAATGCGGCGTTATGGCCGCGGTGCCTAGCCCACGGCAACGAGAACAGCACCGAGGGCGATCAGGACAACCCCGCCCCAGCCTTTGGCGGACATATGTTCGCCCAAGACCAGGACGCCGAAAATCGCCACGAAAACGACACTCAGCTTGTCGACAGGCGCCACGCGCGCCGCATCGCCCAGCTTCAACGCGCGAAAATAGCATAGCCATGATGCTCCCGTGGCGAGACCCGACAGCACGAGGAAGAGGACCGTCCGCCCACCGATGGGGTCTAGCGCGCGCAGCTTGCCGGTGAGGGCAAGCAACGTTCCCAGCACGACGACGATGACGATCGTGCGCACGAAAGTTGCGATATCAGAATCAACCCCCTGAACGCCGAGCTTGGCGAGGATTGCCGTCATTGCCGCAAAGGCGGCTGATAACAGAGCCCATACCAACCAAGGGGGCACACCTGAGCCATTCATGATCATGATGCCCTATCGGTTAGGCGTCTTCTTCGGTTGCGGTCTGGGCGATGCGGATGGCGCCCGTGTTGAACCCGTCGGCCGTGATATGGCCCAGCGCCACGGCACCGATGCAGAGAATGACCGACGCAGCCACGTTCACGGACGCCCGCCCCCAGGCATCGTTACGGATCAGGTCGAGCGTCTGCAGGCTGAAGGATGAGAACGTCGTATAGCCGCCGCAGAGCCCGATCATCACGAAAAGACGCATGTTTTCCGACACCGGATAGCGCCCGTCCGCAAGGGTCAACGTGCCGAAGAAACCGATCACGAACGAGCCGAGCGCGTTGATGGGGAGGATCGTGCCCCATGGGATGAAGCGGCTGATCGGCATGGCCGCGACGGAAACCAGGTAACGCGCCAACGTGCCGAGAGCGCCTCCGACCATGACGATAAGACAGGTTGTAAACGACATGCCATTCCCTTTCTGCGCGAGTTCGGACGGAACCCGCTGTTTCGGGCGGCGAAATGCAGACGCACTCCCACCGCCATTGTGTCGCGGTAGGAGCCATCAGCCCTTGCGAGGGCGGTTGAAGGGGGAGCTCCATCCCCTTGTCGGGAGAGTTAACATAAAGCGGTCGCAGTGCGCTACTTCAGGGTGCCGCCGTCGGGGCATGGTTAATCCCGAGAAGAGCCGTTTCCTGTATTTGTGACCTGCCAGCCCTCCTTTTTTGTTGCTCGCCCTCACTGCCGGGCGCACATAATCCCGATGACGCGCGAACAGCAGAATTTCGTCGTCCTGGACAAGGGGATGGGGTTCCCCTGAAACCGCCGCAAGGCTGATGACTCCTCTGTGCCGCAATCGGTACGAGGAGACATGTGCGCCTCTCTTCGTCCCGAAGGTCGTTTATCTTTGGAGTGGAGATCTATCATGCACATACTGGCCATTCTCGATCGGCCTGGGCCGGCGCTCCAGACCCTTCGCACCGTCGATAGCCTCATGGTGCGTTTGCAAGATTGCAAGGTGACGATCCTGCATCCGCGGCAGGAGACCAATCCGGACTTCCAGTCTGAGGACGAAGGCATCGAGACGCAGAGCGAACACGCCGAGTTCGAAAAGCGCGAACAGAATTTGAGTGGTACCTTGCGCGACATCGCCGAGCGATGGATGACGACGCTCGCGGACACGGGCTCAGCACAATGGCTCCAGGCGATAGGCGACGTTCGCAGTATCGTCGCCGAACAAAGCCGGAAAGCCGATCTCGTGGTCGTCGGCAGACACATGCCAAGCGACCCCGACCGGACCAGAAAGACTCTCATGGCAGCACTTTTCGATGCCAACGCCGCCGTATTAATCGCTCCTGAGCAGGCGCCCCGGACGATCGGCGTTCGTCCCGTCATTCTGTGGGAGCCGTCCCGGGCGTTGGATGCCGCACTATCGGCGGCATGGAAGTTGCTGCTGACTGCCGAACACGTGACCTTCCTGATCGGAGCGCTCCCTGATGAATGTATGCCTGATCCTGCCCGGCGGTTGATGGATGCCGGCATCAGTGTCGGTATCGACCGTTTTCGGATTGATGACGGTGAAGGGATCGCGCTTCGCGATCATGCACTGCGCGCAAATGCGGATATTCTCGTTATGGGCGCCTATACGCATCCGCGTTTCTTCGAAAGGCTTTTCGGAGGCGTGACCGAGGACATTCTTGCCCACGAGATGCTGCCATTGTTGATCCATCACTGAACATCGATGCCGATGCCGCGCTTGATATCCCAAGCGACTTCACGCGCGGCATTGGACAACTCAGTTCCCCATGTAAGGGTGATTAGCTCCGGGCGTGAGCGCCGTGTAGAGCTGGTCGCGAATATTGTCGAAGCCGATCGTCAGCCACCGGGCAGAGGCGCCGTCTGTGGCAATCTGTCCCGAGGTGCGGGTAATTTCTTTCGATCCGTCACACATGGCTGCGGTGACCTGAGTCAAACCGCCTTTCGGCCCGCCTTGGGCAAATTCCGTTTCGGCGGAGCAGAGTTCGTCCTTGGCAGGCAATCGCACGGCGTTGAGATACATCACGATACGACGGCTGTCTGCCGATGCCACGCCGTCCTGTGTCGGATAAAGGGCAGCCAGCGTCGCGTCTGTCTGACCCGGAACCGTTCCGATGAACTTGACGGGCAGGCTCTTGTAGTCCCACCACAGACGCGCCCGTTCATGCGAGGGATTGTTGCTGCTGGTGATTGCCGTTCCGCATCCGCCAAGCAGAGCCAGTCCCGTCAGGACGGAGGCGAGAGGCAGAACCTTCGATTTGCCAAAAATTTTCATGGAAGCCTGTTCCCGTGATCGCATTTCGGCGCATGATTTTTCGGAGGGGCAGAGACACTCTCCGGAATGCAAATCATTGCCTTTCGAGCTTCGCGGCCAGGACCGATTTCCCGCCTCGCTTCTCGTGAAGACTTTGATACGATCAGGGGACGAGGCTGAAAATTGAAACGTATCGCTTAGAACGTTCGATAAAATAGATTACCGGGTTGCTCTTTCACCCGGAAGGCCTCATTCGAGAAAAGCTCAGCGCCCTGCAACGCGTTTCTCAGGGTAATGCGCCGCAATGCGCTGGTTCATTGGATACACGGTCGACGAAATCAGGCCGTACGCCGATGCGCTCTACTCCGGGGTTGCGATGCAGGGAGAGACGAACAGATTTCCCGCCCACCCGCTGGCGAGCGTCTTGGCCGCGACGACCAGCCACATGATGGCGAGCATCACGCAGAACACCGTGCCCGCGACGCCGAAAAACCCGCAATCGAGCATCGCACCGAGCCGGAACGTTGCGACCGTGTAAACGCCCAACGGGAAAGTATAGCCCCACCAGCCGAGATTGAACGGGATGCCCGAGCGCCAGTAGCGCGCCGTGATCAGGCACGCCATCAACCACCACCACAGCCCGAAGCCCCACAACAGCAGCCCCGCCAAGACCCCCATGCCGTGGGCCGCGATGCCGATCTCCCGCAGGCCATGCAGCGCCATGATTGCAGGTGCGTCCCCACCCAACACCAGCATTCCGAGCGCGCCCGTGCCGATCGGTCCCAACGCCAGCCAGCATGACGCCGCCATGCTCTCATGCGGCAGTTTGTGCAGCGCCATGCGTAGCGTCAGGATCGTCAGGATGCCGAACGCGACCGGCACCGAATACGCCCAGAGGACATAGGACGTGAGCAGCACGGTGAGCTGCGTGCCCGCATCCGCCAGATGCGGCGCGATCTGTCCCCCGGATGCCCCCGCCACTTCGGCCGCCACGACCGGTAGCAGCCAGATCGCCGTCATGCCTTCCAGACGATGCTCGTGCCGTGTGAACATCAGATATGGGATCAGCACCCCGCAGGCGATCGACATCGCCACGTCCAGCCACCACAGCGCATGGGCGATGCCCACGATGCCCTCACCGAACAACGAAATGCCGAACGCGATGCCGCCGTTGATGATTGTCGCCAGTCCCATTGGTATGGTGCCGAAGAACATCGATACCGTGCCATGCCCGAAGATCCGCCGCGCCTCGTGGCCGAACATCATCCACCGCGCGGCATAAAGCCCGGCGAACAGGGCAAACAGGGCGATGTTGAAAAGCCACAACGCTGTGCCGACGCCGTGGAGATACGAACCGGCGACGGGGATCTGCGGTAGCGCGAGGGCCAGGATACCCGTCCCCATGGTGGCAGCGAACCAGTTGGGCGTGAACTGGCGGATCATCTCGCGCGGATGGGCGAGGTTCTGCAGCGGCTTCGTCATGGCTTGTTCACTGTGACAGGGGCGCCCAGCAGGGCGAGAAAGGCAGTTTCCGCCGGCGACAGGCGGCGTTGCGGGTGGCGCAGCGCGCGGAACTGCCGGTCCGGCAGGTTCATGGGCACGGCGCATAGCAGCCCGGCCTCGATCCGGCCCGCCACCACGCTTGCCGAGAGCACAGCAGCAGCGGTCCCCGTCTCCACGGCGCTGGCCATCGCCTCGTTGGACGCGACCTCCAGCATCACGTCGAGATCGGCCGGATCGACGCCGAGGGCGTGGAGTGCGTGTTCGAACTCGATGCGCGTGCCCGACCCGGCCTCGCGCAGAACCCACGGGCTGCGCGCGAGATCGCGGGTCGCGGGCGGGGTCGACGCCCATGGGTGATCGGGGGCCACGACCAGCAGCAGCTGATCCTGAGCGACGACATCGCTGTGCAAGTCCGGCGTCGGCAGATCGCCTTCCACCAGGCCAATCGACGCCTCGCCCGATTGCACCCCTGCCGCAATATCGCGTGTATTGGCGATCGTGACGTGTAGGCGAATGCCGGGATACGCGGCGCGGAACGCATTCAGACGCGCGGGCAGCCAGTAGCTCGCTATGGTATGGCTGGCATGCAGGCGCAGGCTGCCGTCGCGCAGGCCCGCGAGGTCGAACATCCGCTCGCGCGCGATGTTTGCGCGGTTCAGCACGGTGCGCGCTTCCTCAAGGAACAACCGACCGGCCGGTGTCAGTTCGATGCGGCGACCGATCCGGCTGAAGAAAGCAAGCTGGAATTCGCCCTCCAGTTGGGTCACGGCATGACTGACGGCGGATTGCGTCAGATTGAGGAATTCGGCGGCCCGGGTGATGTGCTCGCGCTCGGCGACAGCTGCGAAAATCCGAAGTTGTTCCAGCGTCATGACACTACCGCCCGGGTCAGGGCCACCAGCACGGCACAGCCAAGGGCACCAAGCGCAATCGTTAGCGCGCGCTCCATCCCAGGACCGACCGAGTAATGCGTCGTATCCGCCGCGATTGCCGTACGCGTGGCTTGGAACCGCCGATACGCTGCGGCGAACAGAACAACGCCGAGCGCGACGAACACGACGCCCAGTTCGGCGGTGACCCCATAAGGGCGCGGTGCGGCGGCATCGTGCTGGTCTGCCGCCAGACGCAGGAACAGGTCAAATTTCGCCAGTACGCCGCCGAAGGCCACAATGGCAAGCGCCGTGCGGAGCCAGGCGAGAAAGGTCCGCTCATTGGCTGCGTGATCGGTATAGCGCGGGATCATACGGCCTGCGCCAGCCGGTCGGCGACCTCACGGGCCTGCACGCGGATTTCCGGAATGGCAATGGACTCCAGCAGCACGCCGAGCCGCGCCGGGCCGATTGTAAACAGATCGTCCGCCACGTCGCCCTCCGCGTTGATGAGCGCACCGTCCGGCGTGCAGGACAGGCCCGCGCCCTTGAAACCAGGAACTATCTCACCCCGATTGAACAAATCGTGCAGCAAGGGCGCGTCTGCGCGTTGGTATTTCAGGCTGGGGCCGGTACAGTTGATGACGTGGGCGGCGGTGATCGTCATGTCGTCGCCGGCCCTGACGATCAGGCCATCTTCGCCGGTGCTGATTGCGGTCACGCGCCCGTCAAGCACGCGCAAGGTTCCGGCCTGACGCTCCTGGTCAAGGATATCTGCAATATGCGGAGCCATACGATGCCGCAGGATTTCCCAGCGCCGTAGCAAATGCCGCTGGAAACGGGATTTTTCGACATCCGGCAGCGCCAGCCACAGCGTGTTGATGACCGGACGCATGCTGTCCACCGCCGCCCGCCAGTCGGTGCCGCGTTTCAGTGCCGCATGGAAAGCGCGCAGGTAGGCGAGTGCGGTTGATGCTGTATTTCCGGGTGTAAAGACAGGTGCTGGCAGCTTCGTGTATGCCGCATGCCGTTCGGGAAACAGGCCGCGACGCGACAGGGCCGTCACCTGTCCGCGGTGGCCGTTCTCCCGCAGACGCAGTAGTACGTCGATCGTGGTCAGGCCGGTGCCGATCAGCGTCACCGCGTCATCGGGCGCAACGTTGGCCAATGCCCGTTCATCCCAGGCGTTGTGGTGATAGCGGCCGGTGTCGTCCAGTTCGCGCGGGATACCGGGCAGGCGCGCCGGATCGAAATGCCCGGAAGCCAGCACGACCTGTCTGGCATATAGCACCTCCCCGTCAGCGAGTGTCACGGCAAAGCCGCCGTCGATCCGGTGACAACCGACGGCGCGCTGCCGGACGTGCTCAGGAGCTGCGATAGAATGCAGGTTGCGAAGATAAAGGCCATAGAGCGCGCGCGGCACGAACTCCCCGTCATCGATCGTGCCGGGCACGTTCTCGGCCAGCCAGCGCAAGAAGTGGTCGGGGTCGGCCGGGTCGGCGCTCATGCCCTTGGCCGGGACATTCAGGAGATTTTTCAATGACGGTGTTGAGTAAGCGAGCCCGAAGCCGGGACGGTCGGACGGATCGACCAGCGTCGCAGTCATACCGTAGCGGGTGGCGAGGTTCCACGCCGTCAGCGTGCCGCTTGCGCCCCCACCGATGATGACGATGTCGTGTTGATCGGGCTCGGTCATATCGTAACTCTCCTGGATTGCGTGTCACCAGAATGATCCGAAGCTTCTGAACCATCCATGAGATTGTCTAGATTGGAACGTTCGAAACTATCGAACTGTCTCCCTGACCTTCGCATACAACATAATTGCCGCCAGTCATGCTTCCGTTGCAGGCACAGCAGCTAAACGCACAAGCGTTCGGTAAACCGTCGGCCGTGACACTGAAAAGACGTCGGCGAGATCGCTGATCGAGTAATCGCCGGTGTCGTACATCCGGCGCAGTTCCTTCTGCTGCCGCTCGGAGAGCTTGGGCTTCTTGCCGCGCAGTTTGCCCTTGGCACGGGCAACCGCCATGCCTTCGCGGGTTCGCATCCGGATCAGGTCGGCCTCGAACTCGGCGAATGTTGCGAGGATATTGAAGAAGAGCTTGCCCATCGGATCGGACGGGTCATGCACGCTGGCACCGAGCTGGAGGCGTACGCCCCTGGCGGCGAGGTCGTCTCCGATCGCGCGCGCGTCCGGCACCGATCGGGCCAGCCGATCGAGTTTTGGCACGACGAGGGTGTCACCGCGTCGCACAGCTGCCAGAGCCTGATCCAGGCCAGGGCGGGTCCGGGTCGTTCCGGTGAATCCCTTGTCAGTATAGATCCGTTCAGCGGCGACCCCGAGGTTGAGCAGGGTCTCACGCTGCACGGCGAGGTCCTGCTTGTCGGTCGAGCAGCGGGCGTAGCCAATCAGGACGTGCGTCATGGGAAATATTGTAACGTATAAGGACCCTTCATCGCAAAAAATATCGTACTATCTATATGAGACTCTGTTCTTGGCCGTTTTCCATGGGTCATCTGGTCGGCCAGAGCGGGTCCGTTCAACGATCCTCTTTCGGACACATCAGGGAGATGTACGATCATGGCGCGCCGTCGCCTGCTGACCCGCGAAGCGCTTGCGCGACATCTTGATCCCTCCGTCGATGAACGTGAGATCACGCGAAATTCCACCTTGGGACAGGACGATTTCGATCTGATCGCGACCCGTCGCGGCGATGCATCCCGGTTGGGCTTTGCGATGGTCATGCTCTACATGCGTTGGCCGGGACGCGTTCTGGAGGAACGCGAAACGCCACCCGCCCCCATTCTGGCGTTCGTGGCACGGCAGCTCGATCTGTCACCCGGCATCTGGCAGCACTATGCGCGTCGTGACGAAACCCGCCGGTCGCATCTGGCCACTCTCATGCGGCGTCACGGCTACCGGGCCTTCGACCGGGCGGCGTTTCAGGATCTGACCCTTTTTGCGATGCCGATCGCGCAGAACGTGACCCAGCCATCCCGTCTGGCCGTGATCCTGATCGACGAGATGCGACGCCGCAAGATCCTCCTGCCGTCGGTAACGGTAATCGAGGCGCTGGTCCGCCGCGCCCGTCAGCAGGCAGATCAGCTTGTGCAGGACGTGCTGTCGGGTGACCTGACGCCTGATACCCGCTCTCGCCTGGACAGAATCCTGGAGCGCCGCAGCGAGCGCAGTGCCTCCTGGCTGTCATGGCTGCGCAATCCGCCTCTGTCACCGGCATCGCGCAATGTGCTGCGTCTGCTGGAACGCCTCGATCATGTGAGGGCGTTGAAGCTGGACGCCTCGCGCGCCGCGACCATCCCGCGCATGGCGTTCGACCGCCTGAGTGACGAGGCCGCCCGGATCACCCCCCAGCATCTGGCCGAGCTTCCCGTCGGTCGACGCCATGCCATTCTGGTGGCGGGTGGGATCCGGTTCGAAGAGATACTGACTGATGCCGCGCTGACGATGATGGATAAGCTGCTCGGCAGCATGATGCGTCGCGCCGAAAATCGCACGCGCGACAAGGCGATCGTCACGGTGCGATCACTGCAGGCGCAACTGCGCCTGCTGATGGCCTCGTGCCGTCACCTGATCGAGGCGCGCGCCCGAGGCATTGATTCGCTGTCGGCCATCACGGCGATCGATTGGCCGCGTCTGGACGAAGCAATTGGCAAGGCTGAAACCTTGACGGCGCCGGAAACGGTCGACCGCACGGCTGAACTCATTGATCGGCACCGGTCCATTCGTCCGGCTATCGGGCCATTCCTCAACGCGTTCCAGTTTCGGGGTGGTCGTGCCATGCAGGGGTTGCTGGAGGCGGTGCAGCTCATTGGCGATCTCTACCGCACCGGTAAACGTCGCTTGCCGGAAACGTGCCCGACCCGGTTCATCCCGCCGTCCTGGCGCGCCTTCGTCAGGCAGGATGGGGTGCTCGTGCGCCCAGCCTACGAGCTATGCGCTTTGATCCAGCTACGCGAGCGCCTGCGCGCTGGTGACGTCTGGCTGACGGAAAGCCGTCAGTACCGCGCCTTCGACAGCTATCTCTTGCCGGAGGCTACCTTCGCGGCGATGCGTGCCCGTGGTCCGCTGCCCTTGGCGATCAACGGAACAGCCGAGGCCTTCCTCTCCCAACGGCGCGCCACGCTGGATACCGCGTTAATGCAAGTATCGGACTTGGCTCGACAGGGGAAACTGCCGCAGGTGCGCCTGGACGGAAGTGGCCTCGTGATTTCGCCGTTGAAAGCGATCACGCCCTCAGTCGTCGAGGATCTGCGGCGGGCCGCGTATAATCGGCTGCCACGGGTCAAGATCACCGATCTTCTGCTGGAGGTCGATTCCTGGACCGGCTTCACCGACTGTTTCACCCATCGGCGCTCCAGCCGTATCGCTGATGACAAGAACGCGCTGCTGACGGTGATCCTGGCGGACGGGATCAATCTCGGGCTGACTCGTATGGCCGATACCTGTCAGGGTGCTACCCTGCGCCAGCTGGCCCATCTGCATGACTGGCACATCAGCGAGACCGGCTATACCGAAGCGCTCGGTCGCCTCATCGAGGCGCATCGCACCGTGCCGCTGGCGGCGTTGTGGGGCGACGGCACATCATCGTCGAGCGACGGACAGCAATTTCTTGCCGGTGGCCGGGGTGCTGCGATCAGCGACATCAACGCGCGTAACGGCAGTGAACCGGGCGTGAGTTTCTACACCCATGTCTCCGATCAGTATGATCCGTTTGCGACCCGGGTAATTGCCGCAACGGCCGGGGAAGCGCCGTATGTGCTGGACGGCCTATTGTATCACGCGACCGGCCTGTCGATAGAGGAACACTATACCGACACGGGTGGCGCCTCGGATCATGTCTTCGGGCTGATGCCGTTCTTCGGCTATCGGTTCGCACCGCGGCTGCGGGATCTGAAAGAGCGCAAGCTGCACCTGCTGCCCGGCCAGATCCCGGGTGATCTTCTGGGCGGCATGACCGGTGATCCGATTGCGGCCGATCATGTCGCGGCGCACTGGGACGACGTTCTGCGTCTGACGATGTCCATTCGCAGCGGCACCGTGACGGCCTCGGCCATGCTGCGCAAGCTCGCCTCCTATCCCCGGCAAAACGGTTTGGCGGTCGCCTTGCGCGAAATCGGCCGGATCGAACGCTCAATCTTCATGCTCGACTGGTTGCGGGATCTGGATTTGCGCAGACGCACCCAGGCCGGGCTAAACAAGGGCGAGGCACGCAACGCACTCGCCCGGGCGCTGTTCTTCAACCAGTTAGGTGAATTGCGGGACCGGCGTTTTGAAAATCAGGCCTACCGCGCATCGGGCCTGAACCTGCTGGTCGCGGCAATCATTCTCTGGAACACGCGCTATCTGCAAGCCGCCATCCAGTCACTCGGCATTCCCGATGATCTGGCGCGGCATATCGCGCCGCTCGGCTGGGAGCATATCTCCCTGACGGGCGACTATCGGTGGAACGTCGAGGAACAACCGGAAACCGGAAAGCTGCGGCCGCTCCGGATGCCTGCTTCCTTGCTGGCTGCATGACTTCGAACGGGATGTTCTTCAGGCGTTCACCCTAAGCGTACGTAAAACGCACTTTCGTGTAGTCAGCCCATAATGGCTGTACCAAACCCTGTTGGGCAGTCAGTGCTCTGCTCACCACCACATCCAAGCAGCGTGTCACGGTGACAGGCAGCAAGGTGAGATCCGATCAGCTTGCTGCCATCAGACGTCAGATTGCGCTCCTGGTGGGATGCGACGGCTAGGCAGATAGTCTCTGAGACGATGTGGGCTCGGAGCGACAGTTTTTGTCGGCGAGCACTCACAACCACCTCGAGCAAAATGTCTCCTTTGCCCACGGAGACGATGCATGCCAGACGAAAACGTATTTGACCTCCCGCAACCGGTAGATCGCGAAGCGCCGTTTCAGCTCCTCGTTTTGCAACGGCTGGATCAGATCGGGGAGACGCTCGCCCAAATCCACCAGATGGTCAGCCCTCCAGAGAAAGCAGAAGAAGGCGAGGGCCTGGTCGAGGTCGTCGCGCGCATGGCCCAGGCCATGGAACAGCAGGGTGCTGCCCTTGAGACAATCTCGGCGCAGCTTGGCCGGCTCGAGGCTTCAACCTTCTCTGCGCCGGCTGGAAGATGATTACTTACCGGAAGATCTCTGCGGCAGGTGCCGGCAAGCTGATCGTCGCCTATCTGAGAGAAAATCAGTCCGAGCCGGAGAAGGATGCCCGCTTTGAACGGGAACGGAGTGATCCGACCCGCGATACAGGTGACAGGCTGACAACCTACTATACCGGACGTGATGGGCGGGGAATGTGGTCGCCAGATATGAGCCCCCGGATCGCTGATGCGCTAGGCATTGACGTCATGAAGGTGCCGACAGACCAGGCGCTGGCCAATCTGTTCGAAGCGAAGCGTGCTGACACGGGTGAGAAATGGGCCAACACAGGCCGGAAGCGTGAGCACTCGGCCATCGACTTCACAGCGTCACCCGATAAATCAGTGACGCTTGCCGCTGAATTTGCGTCGACGGCTGCCGAGCGGGCGCTCATCTGGAGCGCAATTCACAAGGCCAACGACAAGGCTATGGCGTTTATTGCCAAAGAGGTTGGCGTGGCGCGCAGAGGGTCAGGAAAGACAGCCACGCTGGAACGGGGGGAAGTCGCGTGGGTATCGTTCCGGCACTACACGGCACGACCGGTCATGAAGATTCAGGATGGCGCAAAAGGCCCCACGGCGGCGGTGGAAGTTCCGGTGCCGGGGGATCCACAGGCGCATATTCACAATCTGCTTTTGAATGCCGTAGCGACCGAAAGCGGCCATTTGGGTTCGCTGGACAGTGCTCGCATTACCAGTGCGACGTCTTTCATGTTCGGGGCGTATTTTCAGGCGGAACTTGCAAGCGAACTTCGCAGGCTCGGTATCGCGGTACACGTCGACGAGAGTGGCCGCGCAATCGCGATTGATAGTGTGCCGCGAGAAGCCTGTGAGCTTTTTTCAAAGCGGCATTCCCAGGCGGAGAAAATGGGAAAAGCCTATGCCAAACGGCAGGGCCTGGACTGGAATGATCTGTCGGCCGAGCGGAAGTTTTCAATCCTTCACAACGCAAATCTCGCTTACCGCTCAAAGAAGTACAATGGCAGCAACGACAGGGAGTTCTGGCTTGAGCAGGCTCACGAAATCGGGTGGTATCACGATACTGTCCTGACCAATGAGAAGGTCCAGCCATTAGGGCGCGCTGAGCGCTACGAACTGGCTTATGCGATTGCGGCTAAGAAATTGGCTGAGGAGTTTCGGACAGCTGCTGTTCTCGACCGGGACACGTTCCGGACCCATGCCGCACGGGGTCTCATTGCGGCCGGCATTGAAGACATGCGGGACATCGAGCGGATTGCCGATCTGATCCAGGAGCGCGGCATTGAGATCGACGGCCAACAGGTCCGCTTCCTTGAGCGCGAGCAGGATGGCCGCCTCCGGGTCGCGACAAGTGCCCAGATCGCCCTCGAAAAGGACATGGCCCGTCTTGCCGGCCTGTCTGCGCGGACGCGGGACGGCGCGCTCAGTGACGAGCAGATCGCCGCAGCCGTCGCCCGGTCGGGTCTCGACTTCACGCGCGAGCCGGCACACGGCGCCGCGCAGCTCGCGGCCATCAACGCGCTTGGTCAGGCGGGCGGTCTGGGCTTCCTGATCGGTGTCGCCGGCTCCGGTAAAACGACGCTGCTGAAGCCTCTGGTCGACGCCTGGCAGGAGGACGGTCGCACTGTCATTGGCGCGGCCATTGCCTGGCGTCAGGCCGATGCGCTGAAGGATGCGGGCATTTCCCAGACCTACGCGATGACTCCCCTTCTGGAGGGTCTGGCACAGGGAAAGATTGACCTCGATCGGCAGTCGGTTCTTGTCCTTGATGAAGTCAGTCAGGTCTCCCCGCGTCAGCTGCTTGAGATCCTCCAGCTTCAGCAGGAAAAGGGCTTTGCCCTTCGGGTGGTGGGAGACCGGGAACAGGCCCAGGCGATCGAGGCCGGCGACGCTGTGGAACTGCTTTTGCGGGTGATGCCCAAAGAGGCGCGTCCGGAGCTGTTGAGCACGATCCGCCAGAAGTCCGCGCGTGGTCGACAGATTGCCAGCATGTTTCGCAGTCCCGGCCGCGATCTGAGCCAGACCGAGGACGAACAGAAGAAAGCCGATATCGCCCGGGCGCGTGAAGCCATCGACATGAAGCGCAAGGACGGCACAATCCGACTTGTGGGCGGCGACCATGAGCAGGTCGTCGAGCAGATCGCTGACCTGTATCTTCGACGCCGCGACATGCTGACGCAGGCCGGATCGGAGCGGGGCATCACCATGTCAGCGCCGACCAACGAAGACGTTATGGATCTCAGCCGTGCCGTCCGCGACCGGCTGCGCAAGCGTGGCGAGATCGGGCAGGCGGAGATCGTCAAGGCCGCGATCGATCAGCGTGGTGTCACCTATGAGCTGCCTCTCGCTGTTGGCGACCGGGTTCGGTTGTTTGCGAAAACCAGTGTCCGGATGGAAACAGCCCATGGGCGCCGCTGGCGTGACCTGGGTTCGAATGGCGACTTCACGACCGTCAAGGGCTGGTCCGATGAGGGACTGGTTTTGCAGAATGCGAAGGGACGGGAAGGGCTGGTGCCCTGGACCCGGCTGGCCGACCCGAAGACCGGACGCGTCCGGTTGGGCTTTGGTCATGCCATGACGGTCGATGCGGCGCAGGGTGTGACGTCCGATGAGCATATCAACGCCATGCCGCGTGGATCCTCGGCCATGACAGGCTTTACCTCCTATGTCGCTGAAAGCCGGCATGTCCATCGCTGCTGGACGGCCGTATCCGAAGGGTCTCTCCGGGAGGCCGAGACGTTTTCGCGGGCTCTGGGTGATATCCGGCCGGTGACGGTTAACGATCTGTATGACCGTCTGGCATCTGACATGGGACGTCATCCCTACAAGTCGCTGGCCGTCGATCTGGCAAAAGCCCGTCTTGCGCACGAAGAAGCCAATACGCGGTGGATCCGGCAGAACCACGTCAATGAGCGGACCCGTCAGAAGGGGCAGTCACCGGGCGGTCAGGTGCGTCGTCAGGTTGAGGAAGCCCCGATCCGGGATGTCCCCCGCGCGCAGTGGGATGATGTCAGTCGCAAGCTGCGCAAGGCCGGCTATGCCGCGCAGGATGCCCTGAATGCAGCGCGGCGGGTTGAAGATCTGCAGGAACGTCGGAGGACGCAACAGGCCGAAGACCGGCTGCAGCGGGCTCGCGCCGTCGCACAGGCAGAAGAGCGGGAGCGCGATCGCACGCGGGTTCGTGGCGCAGGACGGGGGATGTAGGTTTGAAGATGGAGGCGGCACGGGACATGCCGCCTCAGCTGCTATGCGAGTTCTTTGCCACGCGCATAAAGATTCAGGGCATGCGTGACTGCCTCGACGGCCGCCCGCTCATCCAGTCCAAGCGCCGTCTCGAACGTCACCAGCTCGGTCAGGAGTGCTCGGTCAAGATCCGGATGAAGTGATTCCGTCGTGCGGGGCAACTGAGCGGACGGAGGAACGAGGGTCTCAAACAGCTTTGCAAAAGGTTTGTCTTCTGCTGAAGTCTCGTCAGGAAAAAGCAGGTTCAGGAGTTCCTGGGCGTCCTGCAGGGGCGTGCCTTCCGTATTGAGAACGACGCCGAGCCGCTGATACAGATCTCCGAGAACTCCGGTCAGCGGCCGGAGATCAGCTTTTTCGATCCGATCGCGCCCTTCCTGAAGACGCTGAGCCACGTCATCCGCTTCTGTGGCTGGTTCCCCCGAGACGGGGGGTTCAAGAGCGGGAGCCGCTGAAACTGTGGGGAACACCCTGTTCACGCCCTCTGGCTTGATACCGGCATAGAACAGTCGCGTGTAGATGCGCTTTCCCCGGAAGAGAATGATGGCCTGCCCCTGTCGGAGGTTCTGCACATCGCTCCAGGAGATCCGCTTGACGTCCCGGATGTCTGCACGTTGCTGGTCCGCATAGACGCCCAGAGGGTTGGAACTGTCGAAGCCGGGGAGGACGCTGACAGGCATCGTTCCACCTGACTGTTCGATCCACTCCCGGGTTGGACCAGAGTCTTCGATATTTTCAAAGATCTTCAGCTTGGGATTGCCGAGAAGCGGAACGGTCAAATCCTTACCGAGCGTGGCGTAGAGGGTGCCTACTTCCTGAAACGAGATCAGCAGGGAAATGTTCAGCTCGCGACCCAACGCCATCATTGCGTCGATCCCGCGTGTCGCGAACTGACCGACTTCGTCCAGAACCAGAGGATAGGGCACCGTGGAGGACGACGCGCGATTCACGACGCGGTCCTCATAGTCGCCCTCAATCGAGGTGCCGAGTGCCGCCGCAAGTGCGTAACGCAGCGCCGTGATGACGGCCTTGCCCAGGGCGGCGTTCGTGTCCGGGTGGTTTTCGAGCGAGGGGAGAAGAACGACCAGGATGCGCCGATTGAAGATGACGTCCCGGAAGTCCACATCACCGATATTGCACCGGAAGATATGCCCCAGCGTGGAACTCATCTGGGTAAAGGTTTTGCCGAAGCCACCCACCACATAGGAATGCTGCTCGCGAACCTTGTCCTGGTCTCCCACGCTTTTGGTGTTCGAAAAGCCACCCGTCTCTGTCACGTAGTCGCGGACCGGGTTCAGCAGGGTCCGGTCAAACTCGGGCGGCAGTTCGACTTTTCGCGTCTCAGCTGCATCCGCATCATAGTAGGTGAAGATCTGATCCTGGTAGAGATCGCGCAGTTTCACGATGTCAGAGAACATCGTGCGGATCGTCTCGGACATGATCGGAATGCCAAGGTTGTCCCGGACCCAGACGAAGACATAGGACATGCCGCGAATAAGCGCTTCGGCCCTGTCGCGGAAATGCGCGGAGTTACCCCCTCCGCCTTTTTTGTCTTCCGGCAGAAAGAGCGTGAGCAGAAGCTCGGTCATGCCCTCAGCATTGACAGAGGAAAAGGGGTTCCAGGTGTTGGTCTTCCTGTCGCCGGCTGACACCATCATATTGATGAAGCGCAGGTCTGCCTCTCGGCCCCACCGTCTCGCCATGGCTGCAACGGAGAAGGCAAGGTTGTTTGAAGCTTTGCCGTCGACAATCGTAAACCCGCCGCCCTGTGCCAGGGCATTGCACAGAAGACTGTAAATGAACTGCGTTTTGCCGGACCCGGTGGAGCCGGGCAGAATGGCATGCATCGTCATATCATTGCCGGACAGCCAGACCTGTTGGGCCGTGACTTCATCCCAGCCTATCAGCCAGTCTCCAGAAGGCTTGCCCGGGATTTCGACGCCAGGTCGTTTTGGGTCCGGCTGAGGATTGCCGTAGTCCTTTCCCTTTGCGCTGGCCGGCAAGCGAAGAGGCAGCGTCACCGGCCGCGTCAGGACATAGCCGGCATAGGCGACGGCCAATGGTACGATGGCGGTTGTCAGCGCGGGAACAGTGACGGCCACGCCGGCTATTGCAACGAGCCCGATGGACGAGAGCCCGGATCGCAGGATTTCCGCGACCTGGTGAGGAACGCTTCGGGTGTCGCGGAATGCCAGCCCACCCTTTTGTTCGTGAAAATCCTGCGGACCGTCTATGCGGCGTCTGATCGTCGCCATGATTATTCCAGCCCGAACGCTGCGTTGGGTACCGGGGCGGCTTCAGGCGCGGCGGGGATGGAACGGCGTGTCGCGGATTCAGGGGCGCGGAGTAGCGGCATCTGCAAGGTGTCGGTTGTATGTGGACCACTGCTTTTCGCGGGCGACCACAGCCGGTGGCCAACAGCGGCACCGAGAACAATCAGGCAGACGCCAGCGATCATCGGAAGGGGGATACGTCTGGCTCTTTGTGGTTGCCGTTCAGTGGCGATCTCTTCTGCCGGGAAGGGGCGCGGACTGTCAGCCCCCTCTGAAAGCGTGTCATGGTCGAGAACGATGATGGTCCGTTCCCCTTCACGACGAATAGAAACTGACTGTGTGTCAGGTGGAACGGAAATGATCATCGCGGACCTCAGCAAGTTAGACGCCTGTGCAGTATCTGACAGGCGTTTGTGAGTGCGGATCAGCCCGTGACCGTTTGTGTGTAGGTCGTTAGAGCTTCGAGGGTGATGCGTCCTTCAGCATCGGCAATGGTTCTGAGCACAGCGTTGAGTGCCAGAAGAGCGATCGACAGCGGGACATGGTAGAGTCCGGTCAGTGTGTAGCCCGTCACGCTTAGTGTGTCTGGCTCAAGCTTGAGGCCGAAGCCGGCTCCTTTTGTTTCAGATCTCCAGAACTCCTCAGCGAGCCGGAGCAATACCGGCAGAAGCACGTTTGTCTGGGCAACACGCCACGCCGGCAGAGCACCCACACCTGGGATGCCCGTCTCGAAGCGGTATCCCTGCGTCTCAATCAGGGTCGTGCAGCACCGCACCAGGTCATCAAGATCGCTCATGCGTAATCACGCTTTTTCCAGGAGGGAAGACGAGGGCGAACCGGGCCACACAGAATGACCCGGAGCATGCGCACGGCCACGGGAAGCGTCAGGCCGAGCCATGCCAGAATGCTGAAGAACAGCACCCCGATTATGGCGAGGACAAACGTCCATTCGCGCATGTGAGCGATCCAAAGAGCAAATGGTGCAAGCGCACGGGCGTCGATAATGAGAAGGCGGACCGGGTCCGCGGTAAAGCGCCACATCAGTTTTCTTCCTTCATGGCAGCGGCGGCGACGGCTTCTGTGATTCTGCCCTGCTTCACAGCCGCAGCGATGGATTGAGCGAAAGTCTGTCCGTGCTCTTCGACAGCGGCCTGCGTGATGTTCGGCCAGCGATCCCGGGGTGCGTCCAGAAGGCGGGTGCGAATGGCACGGGTCACAGGCAGGAACTCCCGAATGGGTGTCCTCTTGCCGTCGGCCGACTTCAGCAGCCTCTGGTTCACCAGAAGACGGAGGTTCTCGACGAACGAAATTGTCAGGCTGTCCCGCTGATCAGCGGGGCAGAGCGCCTGAACACGTCGGACAGTGGAAGAGCAGCTGTTGGTATGCAGAGAGCTCAGGAGGCGATGGCCGGAAATCCCGGCCTGGATCGACGCTTCCATGGTCTGGGGATCGCGGCACTCGCCCACGACGATGTCGGTTGGCTCCCGACGCATGCACGCGCGGACAAATTCGGCAAAACTCCTGAGGTTACGCGGAATTTCGAGCTGCGTGACTGTTGAGTTGCGACGTTCGATGCGATCATAGAGGATCTCAAGGGGGGCTGACGCTTCGATCAGGTTGCAGTGGATATCCGGATCTTCGAGCCGGGCCCGGTTGATGCCGCCAATCAGCGTTGATTTCCCCGAGCCCGTGGCGCCGCAGATCAGGAAAATACCCTGTTCTCGATGGAGCGCGTCCAGCAGTTGAGGCTCTACGTGCTGGTCCTCCAGCGGGCGGGGGATGTCAACCAGAGGTCGGAAGGTCACCGAAATGCCCGCATCCGCACCGATCTGAGAACTGAGTGCATTCAGGCGAAAGGGGTAACGTCTTTTTTTGCGATCAGGCCAGATTGTATGCCCGACATCGATCGGATCGCCGTTTTTGAGGTTGGTCACTCCCGTCGCTGACCGGAAGATGTAGTTGACGGCGTCCTCGACTTCACCCGGCAGACTGGCATCACGTGTGACCTGATGGTTTTCGCCATGGAGGCGCACCATGACGGGCATGTCTGACTGGATTTCGATCCGGGAGCACTCGGCTTCGGAACACCAGATCAGGAACTGGTCCAGCGTATTGCCCCGCAAGGGCTCGCCGTCGTGTGGCCAGAACATGCTCACCGTGCCTTGTTCCCAAGACGGTTCAGTGTTTCGAACTCATGGATCACTCTCTGGTGGGTCCGGACCAGGTCCTTGGGAAAGCGCTCACGGTCTTCTCCGGGCGACACCCCACCCAGCAGCGCGTCCATGTAACGCGAAATTGGTTCAAGAAGGGACACAGGAGCCGTGGAAACGTCATACCCGTAAAAGGTCTTGCGAGACGCTGCATGTTCGAGCTGAACAAGCGTCAGTGTCATCGCACGATCGAGCTGAAGGGCTGGTACGGCATAATGCTCTGCGACCCAGTCCCGGAGGGTGTAAGCCGCAATGCGCGCACGGATGAAATCAGGCATGAGGTTAAAAATTACGGAATCAGTCATGGTCTGCCGAAAGTCTTGAGAAGGCTGGAGATCTGGGGGGTCGTCAGAGGGCGTCCGGCAAGGCACTCTGCTTTCCAGTGTGCCAGTGCTGCCGCCGCTTCCGGGCAGGAGGCAATCGCCATGACATAAGGTGGGAGTCCGTCACGCGGATAGGACGCAGCGGAGAGAACGAGCCAGAGGTCGCGGTCCAGAAACTGGATGGCTGCGAAAAGCCCTGGGTTGACGACGCCGGCCTTGAGGCGTGCCTCCTGGAGAAGCGACAGGAGTGCTGGTCGCGTAAAGGCATGTTGCTCAGCGATCTTCTGCGTCGAGCGGAAGCTCTCCTTCTTCAGCTGGTTATCAAGGGTAGCCACAAAGGATTTCGACACTTTCGCGAAGTTTGATGGCGCTCCGTCCTTCAAAGTGCCTTTCAGCTGCACAGAGAGGTTTTCCAGGACGCTCTGTGCCTCATCTTTCCGGCGCTGGATGAAGAACGAGAAGGCGACGAACAAGCATTTTTCAGCGACCGACGCTTCCAGGGCCCCACGCCAGGGACGACCAAGTTGCGCCTCCAGTGCCTGAAAAGTGGTCTCGCGGAGCTGGGCAGCTGAGTTGCCTCGCACGTATCGTGCGCGCCATTCTTTAAGGTTCAGCGCAGGATCGAGAGGCGCCAATGGCGCTTCAGGAGGTGAGGGGCGCACCAGCTTCAACCCTTTGCCAAGCCACGCTGCGCCCAAGGGGTGGATCTCCGCGAGTGCTTTCTGCATGCCCTCGAGACCGAACCGTTTGCGGTGACGTTCCAGCGGCGCGCGGGTCAGGCAGAGGGCGGCGAGAATGACAAGCAGAACAAGAGCGGGCCATCGGAGCACTGACCCTGTCAGCGTGCAAAGTTCCCAGAGTGTCGATGCAGAGACACGCTCAGGGACGGCGTCCCCAAGATTGACAAGGACCGCATCATAACGGTGCGTGAACAGTCCAATCAGCCTCAGCTCATAGCCCTGCACGAAGAGGACGGCTTCGACGATCTGGGTGTGGAACTTCAACCAGAGCAGGAACGAAAACAGAGCAATGCCGACGCAGACGCCGATCAGCAGGCTGGCAATGCGCTCGGGATCGTGGGATCGCGTGTTGGGAGCCGGGTTAACGGGCATTACTGACCTCCTTCTGAAACGTGCCAGTGCGCGCGGTTCGCATCGAGACCAGGCTGACTGCGGATGCGAAGCTCCCGGTCATCGAGACGCATCAGATCTGCGCCGCCCTGTACGTCGCGGTGCAGCTGGGAAACCTCCGGGGCTGCCACCTTTCCGGCCCTTAACAGAACCCTGTAACGGGCCATGCCCATGACATCGCGTTCCATGCGCGACAGATCATCGAGAAAGATCTCGACTGCCTGCCGTTGTCCGGCTGCCCAGCCATAAGCCACCCCGGATCTCCACACCTCAACTTCATGCGGTGTGCGTGGCCGGACCGCGTCGGCTGGCGGGGAAGGGGGGGAGACAGTGCGGACAAGCCATGTGCGCCATTGCGGTACTGCCGTCACAAGCTGCGCGCGGCGCGTAATCTGATAAATCGTGCCTGTTTCACGGGCAGTCTGGCCACTTGGATCGAGAGCGACCGCCATTTGCGCCTCTGTGACCACGGGCGGCCGGATAAGGGTCTGACCGTTGCCGGCGGGGAGCACCAGAGTGCGGAAATCCACCTTTTGGTCCAGAACATGGGAATATCGGCGCAGGAGTTCATTGATCGCGTAGGACTCTGCGGCCCGTCCGCCCTGGGCGCCATAGGCCCACGCGGCACTGCGCACGGCGCTGTCGCGTCCATTCCCGCTTTCCTGTTTGGGAGAGTAGCCGGGACGCACGGCCATCATCGCCTCGAGCGACGACGGCCTGTCCACGTCAGGGATATCCGGGGCTTCGGCTGCACCGGTGACAGGCGTATCGATTGCATCGCCCGCTTCCGGGTTGCCGTCGGGTATCTCCGGGACAGGAAGATCCTGAGGGGGCTCAGCGTGTGCAGAGGCGCTGTACGCACAGAGTGATGCCGCAAGGAGGGCTGCCCGACAGGCAGAGTGCCGAGGCTTACGCATTCCAGGTAATCCTTATGACGTGGTGAGGGATATCAACCCAGATGTCGGCATGACCGGATGATGCGGCAGCCATCTCGTCCAGCAGGCGACCGAACGTGGTCGTCTTCTGATCCACTTCTATGATCGGCGGTGCGGCGCATGGCGGGATATCGGTCTGATAGCCGACCCGCGTGGCAATCAGCCGGATGCCCTCATCGAGCGGTCCCTGCCACTGCCATCTGACAGGTCGGTTCATCTCGGCCGGAAGAACAGAGCCCGCCCGTACCATAGGAAAACGGACGGCACCAATCTGGTCGAGTGCGGACAGAATGTGATTCATGTCCTGATCGTAGGGATGCACAGGCGCAGCGGCCTGTTTGCTGCAGGCACAGAGTCCTGACAGCAGCAGAAGGGTAAGGCCGAAGGGTCGGCAGAGAGGGATTTGCCACATGCCGCCTATGATGGCGGAGACGTTTGTGAGTGCGCAGCGATCTGGACGTTTTTCCAGACCTTCCGCTGATAGGCGACATTGTACTTGGGGGTACTGGAATTGTAATTGCCGACGCGTCTCCAGAATTCTGCGGCGTTGTCTGGGGTGTGCCCCCCAAGAGCGCCAGCCAGAACCCAGGCGCCAATATGAATATTCAGGCAGCCATCGTTGATGATCTGCTCGCGCGTAATCCCCATGCGGGCGAGTTCTGGCAGGTGCATCGAATTGACCTGGGCAGGACCCATGTCATAGGTGCCGTTCGTGTTCCGGCTGATATGTCCGACCCGACCACCCTCAGTGAGCAGAATGGCCCGGTAGAGGAGTTCAGGCAGATGATACTGCCTGGCAGCATGCGTAACACAGGCCCCAAGAGAGCCCGTAAAACCGGTGGCAGGGGGTGACACCGGCTTGTCCTGCTCCGAACCCCTGGGCGACGATCGGGCTGCGCCAGCCCATGCAAGGATCCATGCTCCGGCCGCAATGTTCATGCAGGCGTTGGACCGGACCTCCTCAGGATCAAATCCGGCGCGCTGGAGGATCGGCAACCACCGAGGGTCGATTTTCATCACCCCAAGGCCCGGCCCCGACGCATGATCCATGACACGCTCAATGGATGCGACCGGCACGCTATAGGCTTGGGCGGCCAGTGCAGCACAGGGCGGAAGTGCTGTCATGGAAGAGCGACCGGATGCAGGTGATACTGATAGATCAGTCGCAGGATCATGAGTTCGTCGAGGACGTCCGGGAAATAGCCAAGAGCGCTTTCGTCGGACACGGGCCTGAAGTCATACAGCCTCGATCCATTCCGTTCCTGAGACAGTTCAAGTCCCACGCTTTCGCCGTTGTCGCGCTGTGGCAGAAGCTGAATCGCCAGAAGCTCGGCGTTGGGCGTGAGGCGGTTGATCAGGTCAACCAGCTCCCTGAAATGCCAGCCAATGGGATTGGAAGGCCGGGAGACCATGACAAAGAGCTTGCCGCTCCTGGATTTCATCAAACGCCGGTGCCGGTCGATACACCGCGTATAATATTGGCGATCTTCAGGGGCCTGCGGATCTTTATGGGGGAACATGTCCTTCACCCCAAAGCGATCACGGAACGCAGCGTGACCGTCTTCGCCCGGTTTCGGGAGAAAATCGAGAAAATCGGTTTCGAGACAGTGGCGGATCATCCCCGGGGTCGCATGGACCCAGTCGAAGGGCAAGGCGCCCATGCGCAGATCGGCGTTCCGGAGAATGGTTGCTGGCAGACAGTGTGTTCCCAGAGGAATCACATGCTTGACCCGGTGCCCTCCAATCGTTCTGACGCCATAATTCGGCATCTTGGAGGAGCGCCGATGCTTGTATCGACGCAGGGTTGTGCGCAAGGACATGAAGAGTTCCGGCGTAAAGTCATACGTTCCGCTCTTCACGCCTGAAACATCAGGCGTGAGCACGGTCTCAGGCAGCGTGAGGGTGTTGCTCATTGGGCGCTGCACAAGTGAAGGGTTGAGTAGCCATAATTGCCGTACCAGATGGTCTCGATCCCGAGGTCTTCTGTGCCGGCAGGGCAGCTGTAGCCGCCCGTGATGCTGTTGGTCCGGTTGTAACCGGCAAAACCGTTTGTGGTGGTGGGAACATACCCTGAAATCTGAGCCTGCGGGGCACGCCAGACACCGCTCTGACAAACCAGAAGCAGTCCCGAGTTATCATTTTTGGTTGCTAATGCGCCGTTCGGACTGCACCCGTTTCCTGGCCACGCGTTGCCGTTATCGGTCCCTAGCCGAACAGTGGTGGCGGAAACATTCCCGGCCCCAAGATCGGCCGCGCTGCCGTCAGCGTGCTGAACATAGGCTGCCCCAGGTGCCCGGATTGCGAGATTGTCATTGTCGCCATAGAAACACGCATTGCCAACATTGAAGGCACAGCCATTCTGCATCACGCGCACCGAGTTCTGAACTTCGAGGCGGTCGCCGATGCTGACATATCCCTGATTGTTCACATAGGTGCTGACGTTTCCCCCTGTACCGACGCCGAGGCCACCCTCGAAATAGCCATCCCAACTATGGACGCCCCCACCCCAGCCGGTCGGCAGACCCACATAAGGGTCATATCCGCGCGTCCCGATGTTAGAACCAAAATGCCCTTGACCGGCCCATAGATCAGCCGATGACCCATCATAATGCTGCAGAAAGACAGCCCCTGGGGTGCGCACGGCAGCATTATTGTCGTCGCCATAGAGGTAGGCACTCGCGACCTTTACGCCGCCATAGCCGCCGTTCGGATTGCCCCCCGCGAAGACGCCGCGTGTTGCGTTGACATCGTTGGCGTTATTGATGGTGTTGCCGCCCATATCCAGCGGGGCGAGCATCTTGTTCAACTCGGGGTGTCCGGCAACAGCGGTACGATACAGATAGTCGTTCGTTGTCACGCCAGCGTCTGATGACCCCGCGCCGGCAGAGACCAGACCAACAAGATGACCGGGACCAGGGTTGGGGAGGCCTGCCATGTTGAAACGCCAGGTTCCGCTTGCACCGTAGGCCGTGTCGGCCGTCAGCCCACCAAGCATGCCGTCATAGGGAACAAAGCCACCCTGATGGCCAGTCATGGCCGCGACAGAGACTTCGTCCTTTGGAATGTAGGACGTACCGCCGCTGCTCTCGATGACAGCACTCAGCACACCGGAGGTTGGTTGCTGGATATAGACGCTCCAGGCCTGTCCATCCGGATTTGTCGCCGTAAATGCAGGCGGGAGGTCGTGCTCACTGATGAGCGTTGACAGCGCAATCTGCGTGGTCCCGCCGACCGGAATAGCAGCCGTCAGTTCGCTGGTGTGCGCGTTTTCATATTGTCCGGCCGCCCGGATCAGGTCCTGGAACTGGCCAGCGGTCACCGCAAGGCTTCCCTGACGCGTGCCATTCTCGACCATGGAATAATAGCGCGGCAGGATCATGATTCCGATGACCGTGGCGATCATCAGTGCGACGATTGTGTTCATTGATATCCCGTGCCGCTCAGGCTGATGTAGGAAACGGCGTCGCCATCTGGCACTGCAACCGGAAGGGCTCCCATGTCACCCGAGGCTGGCGTGAACCAGTGCCCGCTTTGCGCTGTTCCAAGGGAGAGATCGCCATTCGCCAGCAGGATTGCCTGCGATATATCTGCGGCTTCCATCGGCATCCACGCGATGACCGAAACTGACTGGCCCGTCCCCATAATGCTGTTCTGTGCGGCTGCGACCAGGGCGGCGTTGCTGCCAAGCGTCAAGGCGCTCAGAGGCACGGAGGATCGGGTTGCCGGATGGTTTTCGACATAGAGAAGCAGGGCTGCTTTGTAAGCAAGCCAGGCCTGTGCAGTCCCAGTCGTTGACACCAGCGGGGACGGCAGGTTCTGTCGCTGGATGACCCGAAGGCCATCCATTGAACTTGCGGCCATGATCACCAGAGCCAAGGCGAGAAAGACATAGGCCATCCGTCGTCAGTTCGAATATTCGAAGGTGACACTGACCTGTGAGACCCCGGAGGTTGCGTTGCAGTTGTTCGCGATATTGATTGCGGCCTGTGGATCGGACATTGCGACTTCGGAGCCGTTAATGGCCACGCGATCAGCATTCTGGCTTCGTGCGAAGGTGGCGCATGCATCACCGTCCACATTCGTCCAGGCTTCGGAATGGCCCTGGTTCCATGGGGCAATCGTCACCTGAGAACTGCCCCATGGACCAAGAATGGTCGTTCCATCACCATTCTGCATCGCCTTGGGAACAAGCCCCGCCTTGATAGCTACGGAATTGTCGAGCCCTGTGTAGTTGCGCGTCGTCATGCCGCCATTGATGTAACTGCTGATGTTGGTCGCAAGCTGGCTTTGTTCTGACGCTGCGGTACTGCCGTTGTTTTTTGCAAACACGGCATAGCCGCCGACAAGGACGGCGATCAGTGCAAGAAGCACCGCCCCGGCCTTGATAAGGAGTGAGACAATCTGATCCATGATAATTCTCCCTGATATGGTCCTGGGAGCATTATCGAACGGGTCTTTGTGAGTGCGGACACGACCGGGCTGTCAGTTACATCGGGCCGATATCGCTCATGCCTGAACCGATGTTATTGGAGGCTACGATCAACGCGCCGGCAATCAGCATCATCATTGCGTTGGCAAAGCCTTTTGCTGCGGCCGCCTGCTCCAGGGTGGTAAACTCGATCTCATCAGCCCAGGCGCGACTGGACTGTAGAAGACGGTCATAGGCCCATTTTCCCCCCCAGCTGGCCTCGATGTCGTCAATGACTTCGGGGGACGGGAAAGCAAACCCGGAATCTTCCATAGCCTCGGGCAGGGACATGCCCCTTGGACCCAGACGATCGAGAATGGCTTCGAGGCGCTCACGAAGCCAGGGTGTGGCAACCTGCATCTGATGGGTGAGGGCTTCCGTATCTGTCATCCCGGCCCGAACCAGCGCGATAAAGCTCGAGATCCAGATGTAACCCTGAATGTTGCGATAGATGGACCACGGCGCTGCCCGCTCAAGGAAGACCCTGAAGGGGCCTGTGAGCTTTGTAAGACTGAGCCAGAGCAGCACCAATGCCCCAACAAGGCCACTGAGGATCAGAACACCATTCAGGCCGGTCGCAAGACTACTGGCAAAAACAAGAACCTCCTGCGAAGTGCTTGCCTTCATCTTCATGCCGCCGTTCATGAGTAACGACGGGATGACCATTTTCGCGATCGTGTAGAGGAACGCGAAGATGATTCCGACATACATCAGAGGCTGGCCGATCGCACTTCTGGCCGCCCGCATGATGCGTCCCACCCGGGTTTTGATATCGCACAGGAGGTCCATTGCAGAGGCGATATCGTCTCCTTTCTCGCCCGAGAGGATCATCATGTATTCGTCATGAGGGACGTAAGGCCTTAGCGCCTCGGCGAAGCTCATCCCCTGAGCGGCCATTCTATGTAGCACCTTGTTCAGGATCCGTGGCACGGAGGTCTTTTTCCTGCGCTCCTGCTGACGGATATACAGGAGCATAATGCGTTCCAGCTCCGATCCCTGCCTGAGCCTGATGGCAATCATCCGATACAGTCGCGCCCGTGTCCGCCATGTAAAGGCGACGTGAATATCCATCCACTGTGCAAGGTCCTGGGTGAGCCGCGGCTTTTCAGCCGCCGCAGACGTGTAGACAATCCGAAGGCTCATGGCAGTTTCGCCCCTGACAGTCGCTCGCTCATGACGGCGTCACGTGTTCGGATCCGATCAACGGTTGCCGTTACGGCAAATGGATCGACAAGTCCCTGAAAGACACGGCCCATTGCTGTCTCGACCATCGACGGATCGGCATCCGGGCGCGCCCTGAACCGATGCCGGGCGATGGCAACACCATGATTGACGAAGTCAGACATCAGCTGTTCGTCCGTTTCGACAACCTCGGCAACCGTGGTTCGCCCGGAAATGCCAGTACCGAAGCAATGCGGGCACCCTGGCCCTTTTCTGCGGACAGCACTGAGATCGTCGCCCCACGTCGGAACGGCTTCGCATGTCCTGCGTGGCAGTCTTTCGTCAGAGACGGTCCACGGAAGCGCACAGTGTTTGCACAAGACGGGAAGCAGACGTTGCGCGACAACGCCCCGGACGATGGAGGCATTACAGGTTGTGCGAAAACTCAGTCGCTCGAAATCCATGTTCTGAAACCGCAAAGGGTAATCGAACGGATCGTCCACATGGAGCGTGCTCATCACAAAGTGCCCCGTCTGCGCGGAATCAAACGTGGTCAGGGCGACTTCGCTATCGCGCATTTCTGCAATGGACAGGTCATCCGGATCCATACGCAGCGCAGTCCGCAGGCGTGCTCGGAACTCACGACCGGCTTCTTCGGATGTCAGGGCATTCGAGATGTCGAGCTGAATACCCCAGTGCATGGGATACTCGGCAGGCTGGGCGATCTCGACCTGGCGCCTTTCAGGCTGGGTTCGGGCTTTGTGCAACGCGAGCTCGTAGAGCAGGGTTGTTTTCCCGGAGCCGGTGGGGCCGGTGCAAATCAGCACGCCTGAAGGCGAGACGGCGATGTTCAGGATACGGTCGACCTGGCTTTGCGTGAACCCGTAGTCGAGCAGTTTGAGCTTACCTTCAGGTCTGCGCGGGGTTCGGAACGCGGTCTGCCGCTGCGGCTGGCTTCGTCGATTACCTCCGGATTTCACGTACTGAAGACGAATGATCATGAATTTTCCGCCTTCGGACACCGGAAGGCACGGTCCTTTCACAATACGGACGTTGGCGAGTCCCGTTCCCTTGAGAATATCGCCAGCAATGGCCGCGTCCTGGAACGACAGGTCGCTGTAGGCACTGTCACGGGAGGTCGCCATTGTATACATGGCCCGCAGCAGACGATCCGCGTGATCGTTCGTCAGCTCATGCGCAACCACGAGTGAGCCGTTGATTCGAAACTGCACCTCGGTGTGGCGCTCCTTCCGGTGGATGTGGATGTCAGATACATCGCTTTCTGCCCCTTCGCGAAGAAGAGCCAGTGCTTCATCCCGGACTTCGGCGTCTTCCCCGTCGTCAGTGTCCGAATGGCTTCCCGTTTCATGCGCACTCTGAATGCGGGCTGTGACGTCACTGATCGGCTCCCAGACAACCTTCAGGCAATCGAGCTGAGGGTGGCGGCGCGTATTGGCAATCCAGTCGAGAGCGTCTGTTGAACGCTGCAGTCTCTGGTTGACATAAACAGTCTGGTTCACCGGATCGAGATGGATCTGGCTTCGCAATCCTGTTGGAATTGTCAGGACATTCGACGATGTCCCGGCCTTCTTCGGCGTGGTCTTTTTGAGAAAAGCGAGCATTTGTATGGTCTCTCAGGTCTGGCGCTGCACAAGGTGCGGTCCGGGCGACAGTCGGCCGCGCTCCTGTGGCCTAGTTTGGGGTCCGCGGGGATTGCTTCGGCGTCGTAGTGAGAGGCGCAAGCGTGTGCGTGAATGAAACCTGAATCTGCCAGGGACCCGTCCGCGACGCCGACTGGGCGGGCAGGACCGCCCGTGAAAGGGATGTGACCCTGAGGTTCCCGAAGGCGTCCCATGGAATGTCCCGGGGATCAGTCTGCAGCGTGAAGGACATTCGGGTCGTCTCTGTGGGCACCTGTCTTCCGTCCACCAGAAGATTAAGCTTTGACGAATTGAGCGCAGGTGTAACCCCGTTGCGCTGCAGGATGCCGAGAAGCGTTCGTTCATTATAATCCGCCATCGTGTCCTGACGTTTCCTGAAGCTGTAGGACAGAGGGCGGTGCGTCACGATGGCATTTCCGTTGTCCATAAGCTCACCGTCAGGGGCATCAGCCATATTGCCTCCGGTTCGGTACCAGTGCAGATCGATGACGTCGCCTTTGCAGGACGCATGATCCAGGGTCCATCCGGCCGCAAACGGAGAGACGGGGATCATCGAGAGGCATCCGTCGATCCATTCCGACGGAGGGGGCTCACGCTTTGCGATGACTTTTGGAACGCGTTTCGCGCTCTCTATCAGGGCTTTTCGGGCAAGCTCCCGACGTTGGTCCAGAACATGCTGATGGTAGAAATACCACGCGATCCCGGTGAGAAAGAAAAGACCGACGGCAACGGCCGCAGACGTATAGAGGGGGGCCAGAGAGGTTGACCGGACCTTGAGAGGTGCGTCCGGAAGATCCTCTAAAAGCGCTTCAAATTCGCGGGACGAGAGAAGATCTCTCTGGTCGAACGGATAACCGGAGAAGGTTGAGCGAACAGCTTCGATCGCCTCTTCACGATAGACGCCGTCTGACCCCGGCAAAGGGAGCCCTTCTTCGTCGGTGGCAATGACCCAGAACTGGTCAATCCCCACCTCGTATTCGCCGTAATATCGCCCCCCGAATTTCTCGCTGATGGCGAGTGCGAGGCTATGAAACGGTTCTTTGGTGTCAACGGTATCAGCAGACAGAAACCCGACATGCTGCGGGTAAGTCCTGCTTTGCACAAAGTAGTTGCTGCTGAACGCACTGGCGACCTTGTGGACCGTCATCAGGGAGGGAGAGCGCTCAAAGCTGCGCCACCTCAGATCTCCGACCCAGATCCGTCTCTCGCTGCGGATGAAGAATGCCATCGGCCCCTCAGCGCGTGTAGGTCGGTGGGGGGAGCGTGTTCGACGCGCCCGGAATGGCGATGATCTGCGTGCCGCTCGGCTGGCTGCCGGTTGCGTTCAGGCGGCTTCTGATCCCGTTTGAAGAGATCTGGACGCCTGAAGACGTCACCGCGAGCACGACGCTTCCGTCCGGGAGCGTAACCCCTTTTGAGACTTCAGAGGTGCTCCCGTCTGCAAACCTGAGAATGGCAGACGCCGTGTGATTGTATGGATCAACCAGCAAAGCGTCATAGGTGGGAGGCTTGGGCACGCTTCTGGGGATGGGGTGATCCTCATTCGGTGCCTCACGTGGGGGTGGCGAAAGCGGCGGTCCCTGCATCGTATCAAGCGCCGCCCGGGGCGCCTGTCCCTGGACCTGCTTCTCATTCTGCTTGCGCTCGTTCGCAGCGATGGCCGTTGTCAGGTCGGACGCTGCCTTTGCCTGTTGAAGATACGTCAGACAGGCGTTGTTCTGGTCAATCTGCGCCATGCTCAGAACCTCACCTGCGGCAGGTTCGTTGAGGTGCTTCGCGCAATCGAGCGCTGCAGCGTGCGCCAGGCCAGGCAGAGTAAAAACAATCGCTGCTGTGATGAGGTGTTTCATAGGGTGCGAGCCTCGACCGTGACGACAACATGTGTTTTGGAAACCTGGGCGTCGCCGCCGCCACCTGTGACCCAGTTCAGGGCTGACCCGACACCGTTTCGTGTTCGGGACGTTGCGTCGTCGACATATCCGCTCAGGACGAGGGTTGAACCATTCTGCAGAGCCACTGTGTCATCAAGCGACGTGTTCGAGCTCTTGGGCGCCTGAAGGCTGGAGCCATTCGACGTGATCGTCTGAATCGACAGGAGTGTCTGGAGGAGGAAATTTACCCTCAGCAGAATGCGGTTATCGACGATCTTCGGCGTCACCGACCCCATGAAGCCTGACATGATAACCCCTGGAGACAGAGAGTTGGCAGATCCGGCATTGGTCGCGAGTGTGGTCGTCGTATTGGCAAGATACGTCGTGTTGATACCGTTCTGGAACGGAGCTGTAACGCCGTTGGTCGTCACCACGCCCCGATCATACTGTTCGGTGACGTTTCCGAGTTGCTGAAGCGCCTGGACGACAAACTTGGTCCCGGAGAACTGTCCTGTTGCTCCGGTCGCCGTGTCGAGAATGGACGCGCCGAAGCTGAAGGGGGTGTCCGCACTCTGCAGGGCCGGGATCGCAGCAGGCATCGCTGCCATTCCGAACGCCTTGCCGTAGTTCTTGAGGGCAAGCTGCGGGCTCCATCCGTAATTGCTCTCATGGGAGACTTTGACGGTATAGACGTGGACTTCGACCGCGACCTGTTTCATCAGGCCGTCGTTCAGGTTCTTCATCCAGTCATCGACACGTGCAATCTGGTCAGGCGTTCCGGTGGCCGACAGTGTGCCCAGGCCTTCATCCGCGACGACGCTTGCCCCTCCTGATACGATCTGCGCCGTGTGTTCGATGGTCTTCCAGCGATTGGTCTTGCTGGTGCTCGATACCAAGGCGATGCCAGAAGATTGTCCTGAAGACTGACCCGACGAGCTTCCTGAGCCTGAAGACGCCCCGCTCGCCCCCGAACCTCCCGAGGATGACCCTGAGGATCCTGAGCCGCCCCCCGTATAGGCTATGATGGACGTGTTCGCCTGTGTGTCACCCGCAAAGGCAGGGACGGTAAAGGTCTTGGTAAGCGTGCGATAAAACTCGACATGGCCGTCAACGAAGCGCTGCCAGACCCCAAAGCGCGTGGCGAGAGCCTGGAACACGCCTTCGCGTGTGCCGTCATACTTTAGCCAGTCACCGCTCCCGCTCCAGCCCTGCTTCGCGCTCTTTCCCTTGTTTCCCAGGGCGGCCGACATGGCTGACATCACTGGCGGCGGGGGGAGATTTGTGCCGTTGAAACTGACGGATCGGGCCGTCTCCGTACCGATTTCCCCACCATCGTCCGCATCTTCTGCATCCGGCATGATCCTGACAGGAACGCTTGTCAGACGGCTGGCCAGAATGGCGGCATCCCTCAGAGACGTTGGACGTGCAATTGTTATGGCGGCCGGATGTTTCAGGAGGTCTGGAATGGGATCGACATCCTTAATCGCGTCTCCAAGGAGCCAGGGCTTGTCGCTCTCTGAAATGACCGGGATGTTCGGCACGTGCTGACGTTCGGCCGTGTTCATGACATCGGCTTCGCGATGCTGGGCATCCTGGAAATCCTGACACCCGGAGAGAAGCGTGCTGGCTGCCAGCGTTGCCAGGACTGTGGTGCGTAGTTTCATCGGCCGCCTCCTGGCGAGGTTACAACGAGATATCTGTTAGGAGTGTGGAACTCTGCCCGAATGGACTTCCCTTCGTCCGACACTGTCTGGATGACGGACGACATCACGGTCTTGAAATCACCGTTAAAGGTGGTCATGGCTGGCACCATCCAGTTCAAAGAGGCTGGCCAGCTGATCTTCCATCCAGCGCGATCGGCCCAGGCCACCATCTGGTCCCGAATGGGTTGCCCCTCCACGAGCGTCCAGACTTCCGCAGGGGGCTGAAGCGTCACCAGTGCCGGATGCTCCGAAACGACGGGTGCCAGCGCAGGCAGTGGTTTGGCTTCGACCTCATCCGGATGGGGTTGAATGACGGGGTTTTGTGGGGCCAGCTGGACTGGACCGGATGGTCGGGTCTGCTGAGGCTTTTCAGGGGCAGGCGGCCCTGAAACCAGAACGTCCTGTTCAGGGATCTGGAGCGTCAGGGACGCACCGCTCCGGAGGCTACAGCTCCCCTTGCGCCTCAATGCTCCGGTGCTGTCATGTCCGTAAAGGCAGGTTGCAACAGCATCTTCGACATCCAGTTCCACCAGAAGATCCGCCCCCAGGGGAGAGACGGCATAGCGCACGGTCTGCGCCCCCGGATAGGGCATGCCCTGTGGTGAGAGCGCGAAGCCCCGCTCGCGCAGGGTGTCCGTCAGCAGGGTCTGGGCGTGAGCGTCATCCGGGCCGGTATAGGGCGCAAGGCGCAGGACTGTCCGCCCGGCATCGAGACTATGGGCAAGAATGTCCGCGATAAAGACGGTGAGGGCGGACGTGTCTCGAAAGCCGGCTCCGCTGATATGGGACGTTTGCGATGGCGGAACTTCTGCACAAGCGCTCAGGAAAGCGAGCAGCGACGCCGCGGTGAGAGCATAAGGACGGCGCGTCATGCCTTCCCTCCATGAGAAATGCGAATTGTAGGGGAGTCCGGCTCACTGCCGATCAGCAGGGCGTCGCTCACGGGAAGGTCGACGACATAAGAGTCGCCAACGGTTCGATATGGCTGGGTGCCCACGGTCGAAGGCGCCAGCACGACCAGACGGGGCGCATGATTGATCCCGCCCGGAGGGAACTGGATGTATGTGTGAGCGCCCTCACGGTAGATACGCAGCGGCTTCCACGAGGGACTGGCTCCGGTCATCTGGAAGTTGAAATCCGGCGTATTCAGTCGGGCCAAAGCCTCCGGTGATGGGGGAGGTTCGGGTTGGGTCTGCGGGTCTGCGGACGCATAGCTGAAGGCTACGCTTTTCATGGAAGGACCAGTCGGATCGAGCAGTGCAACGTATGCGCGTCGGCTGGTCGCGAGGTGCAGGACCGACTGTTGGGCTGAAGGACCCGGAGTCAGCGCGACAGCCCACGCGGCGTGAATACCCCGGGTTCCCCGCACCAGATCTGTCCGCCACCCCGCCCTGGGTTCCACGGAAAGAGCGTCTTCTTCGACGGTCTCTCCCGGCTGCAGGCGCAGGATACATAGCGCTCCATTGGCACAATGTATTCGAGCATAACCTTCCCCATACGCGAACCATGTCAGGCCCGCCTTGCCGGGAAGCGGGTTTGCTTCGTGCGCTGCGGTTGCAGGGGGTGTGATCGGCAGGGAGGAGGGCTGTGGCGCAAGAGTGATCGGGTGTGAGGGCGTGACAGCAAGCGCGGTTGTCTGTCGAGCCGGCGTGTCGATCCTCTGGTTCAGGTTCCCTAAAAAGCCGTTGATGCGATCAAGGCTTTTTTGCAGGGCCAGCTCGGGTGATGGCATCCCCGGGACATCGACTGTCACCGGGGTCTCGGTGTTAGCACCTGCACACCCGCTGAGCGCTGCAAGGCCAACGAGGGGAAGCATGAAAAGAGCGTTCTTCATGCTGACAGTGTGGCGGACTCCTTTGTGAGTGCGGACACCTCGTCCTCAGAAGACATCCGGATGACCGTTCCCAGCCCGACGCCATCCCTGAGTTCTCTGGCAATGTCCTCGATCACGCCGCCAAGGGCGGTGCTTGCATCCTGGCCGGCTTTCATCCGGACGTCTTCGCGGCGCTCAATTTCCTGCTCGGCCGATCCCCTGGGAAAGACCTTTGCGAGGCGTCGACGTGCTTCTGTCGTCCCGAGTGCGTCATAGAGACGGCGTCTCAGGGCGGTGTCCTTGGGGCTGGTAGACAGCGCCCACAGTTCAATCGGCCCCATAAGATTGAGAACGAACAGTTCGTACAGTTCGTGGTTCACGCGCGTCTGCCAGATGAGCGGGGCACCGCTTCCATCGGCACGGGGGCCGTTCAGTCCATTGCGGACAATCGCCTGGGCGGCTGAACTCAGGCGAAAACGCTGGCAGATCTCATTGGCTTCTTCTTCGTCGCCAGCACCCAGAATGAAGCGTCCGGTTGAGTGAGAAATGAGATAGTCTCCAAAATCTGCGAGCTTCTGACTGGCAAGGCCGATTTTCACATTGAGCTTGGCGCCCCGTCGTGCGGCCTCCTCAAACTGCTTCTGGATGAAGGGCGCGCCTGCGGTTCTCTGGAATTCGTCACACTCAATCCGCTTGAAGCTTTCCCGGAACTCCTCGAATCGCTTGCGATGATATGGACGGACATGGAGCGGGACGTATTGCGCATCATCCGGATGAAGGAAGAAGTTCCGCGAGACGATCTGAAATCCGAGGAGATACATCAGGTCCGTCTGGCGCTGCGCTTCGCCCTGTCCTTCCGGCGCGACCCGGTCAATGTCGATGACGACAATCCGCGCATCCCCAAGATCCAGGCGTGTCGGCTTTGTCAGGCTTGGAAACTTGGCGACGAAATGATTGAGGTACCGCCTGAAAACGTCGATGGAGGACTCTGTCCCGCCTGTCGGGTTTGCCTTCTCGAACTCCAGCCGGATGCGCTCTTCACGCACCACTTCGACCAGGTCGCTGATGACCGGTACGGCAAACTGGGTGGCGCGGTGCGCCATACGCATGTCGCCGGCGTTTGCCAGCATGTCAGCGACTTCCCACCAGGTCGTCGCCCGTGTTGCGGAAAGCCTGTGATGCGCGAGGGCCATGTCAATGCCGAGGCGATCGACCCCTTCGCGATACATCTTGGGACGGACGGAGGGACCAGTGTCCGAGAAATACTCATACGCGGCCGTAATGAGTGCGTCGATCAGCTGGTTCATGCTCTCGAAGTCAGAGCCGTCGAGCGGTTTACAGATCTGCGCGAGAAAATTCGTCAGAAACGTGCGGTGATAGGGCAGCGGCGTGCGACAACAGGTTTCGGTATCGAAAATGTTGTAGGCGTGTTCGTCAATGAGCTGAAACGGAATGTGAAGCGCGAGGTGACGTTCTTCCTGTCTCAGTCCGGCCCTGACCATATCGATAAAGCCGGAGGAGGAATCTCCGACGTCCATCTTGCCAATCAGTGGAAGCCGCGCGCCGTGAGACGTCATGGCAGCGGGGCTTAAAACTGTTGCGAGAAGCAGGGCGTTGGCAAGCATGGACTTACCGCGACGCGAAGGTGCCACGAACAGGTCAAGCACCGCCTCGCGCCCCGATCCGGCCGGGTCATAGGGAACCACGGTGCCATCGTTCGCGCGGAACAGCATTGCACCATCGGACCAGGGCATCCCCGGTCTGGCCCATGGCATCATCGTCAGAATCTGGGACAGCGGGCCTGGAGTTGGCGGTGCGGTTGAGGCTAGGGCCAACCCGGGGACGGAAGACAGAACACCCGCAAGCGGGTCCCCACACACGCGGCTGGCCTGAGCACTGTCCCATGATTGAATGGCCTGCTCGAGCCTGGAGGCGCGGGTGCGGAGCGCTTCTGTATCACCGGCTGACGAGCGTGTCGCGAAGGCCATGCGCAGCTTGACGATGCTGTCGCTCTGGCGGCTGCGCATGGTCTTCAGCTCTTCGAACCCTGAGTTGATGGGGGTGTTGGAGCCGAATTTCAGGAACTGGGCAATCGTATCCTTCCAGAGCATGTAGCCCGGTCGCACGCCTTCAATCAAAGCCGTTGCCCGCCACGGCATGCGGCGACCTGACAGACGCCCTGCAAGCTCGGTAAATGTCGGGACCGGTTTATTGCTCACGCCTGGTACCGGCATTTCGGGAACACGCGTCAGTTCGATCGGGCTCCAGTCGAAGACACCCATGCGGGCCGTGGAGAAGTCAGGCGTGCTGGCATCGTCACGGAAGAGCTGTTCGCGCAGCGGAGGCCAGAGAACATCGGCCGCGTCAGCCGGAGCATCCGTCTCAGGAACGGTTCCGCCCGGCTTGCGAAGCGGCGTGGACGGTGTCCAGGCAGAGCCGATCGTATCGGGGTAGAGTTCATGCCGAATGGCCTGCAGACCCTCCTCGGGGCTGAGAATATCGACCTGCACCGCTTCTGCGCTCAGAGCATCACAGGTCCCCTGCACGAACGTCTGATGGATCGTCCCGAGTTCAAGGCTTCCCAGAAGCGGGTTCTGAGCATCACCCAGGGGTGGGAGGCCCTTGAGATTGCTGGCCCGCTCGCGTTTGGCCTGGGAGACCTCCTGCGATGACAGGCATGCAGGTCTTGTCCAGAGAACGAGGTACGTGCGTTCCTGACGCATGAAAGGTGGAAGCACCTTCTGTCGTTCCGTGAAGATGTCTTCAAAATCGGCGTTCAGCGCACCTGCAACGGTCCGTCGTTCATCCAGGTTTCGGCGGATGCTCTCACTGACACCCTCAGGGTCGGCGACATAGCAGAACTGCAAAGCATGGCCGGGCCGACTGAACTGACTTCCCAAAGCCAGACGAAGTCGTGAGGATGCCGCGGCGATTTCAGCCCCGTTGGCGATCCGCCGCATCCCGCGCAGACGGATGACGGTGGCGTAATCGCCCTGAAACGTAATCAGGCCGCGTTGATCGCAGGTTGCCAGATCGCAGAACGACGTCACGTCCCGATGCAGGAAGGTTGATGCAGCGGCAATCGTCCGGAGGACCCCATCGAAGAGGGAGGCTCTGGATCGCGCGGGACGCGGTGCTTCCTGCCCCTCTGAGTGCGCTGGTTTTTTACGTAGCATCAGCGTGACACTGCCCATTCTTGAGCCGCGTCG
>NZ_JBDIWI010000003.1:151352-220015 GCF_039638325.1 Gluconobacter sp. OJA
GCGCTGAAAGATGCCCATGACGCCGCTCAGGAGAAAGCAGCCTCCGCCGACGTAGCAAAGGAACGGAAGCAGCCAGGACAGTGCGGCACCAAGATCCTGAGCGAAGTCGAAAAGCCCTTCCATCTTAGTGGATCAGACCTTTTGGGGTGCGAACGACCCATCTCGACCCTGAAGAGGTAATCGTGATGACCGGCCCCCATCCGGGGATGACGGAGCCCGCTTCGACGCGGCTTGCGTTGCCCTGTTCGTCCTGAAGAATGGCAATCCCGGGCGCTCCCGCCTGCACCGTGAACTGGGGCAGATGCACAGGTGCGGCTTTCGGCGCACTTGGTTCCACTGACGGGTGAGGCTGCGCAGCACTTACGGCCCGCGGCGCAACTGGCACAGCACTGCTGTGTTCACGAGCAGGATGGGCCAGAGCGGACTGGCTTGCCTGGAGCGCGCGATCTGTCTGGTCTTCGTGATGCTGAAGCTCATCAAGGCGTCCCTTGAACTCGCCAAGACCGCGGTTCAGCGTCGCCGTCACATTGTCCTGCATGGCGTCGACGTTTTTCTGCAAGGCCGCCACATGATCATCCAGCGCTTTCAGCTGTTTGGCCATTTCCAGCTCGAGGGCTGCGTCTGGTGAAGGAGATGCAGGGGATGCGAAGGAGGGCGCGGGGGCCGCAGCCGGAGCGGCAGACACAGCCGACTGAGCCTGAGGCACGGAGACCGCCTGGCTCGGTGGCACCGCAGAGGCGTTTGGCGCTCCATCCGTGGCGGCGGGCGGCACGGGAATGACTGGAGCCGCTTTGATCTCAGCCGGCTTTGTTGCGGCTGGGGGATCAACCGGGGCTGTCATGCCCTCGCCACCGAACGGGTCGTCGTTCTGAACGACAGAGGGTTGCTGGACCCGCTTTTCCGGGACGTCGGGCGTGCCAAGCGCTGGTGGTGCCAGCGTAAAGGCCGATTTTTGAGCCGATGGGACCGCTGGTGCAGCTGGTGTGGTGGTGATCGATGCGTGTGGTCTGTCATTTACAAACGGGATCGGGACGCCAAAATGTGCACCGACCGCCACAGCACCGCCAAGCAGACCTCCAGCCCCAAGCACCGCCAGAGCGGTACCGACCAGAAGTCTGCTTCGTGGCGCGCGCGGAGCACGGTCTTCCGTGCCACCCTGCGCATTCAGAGGCTTGCGGCGGCTCGCTGTCGTTTCCTCTGGCGCATCTGCCCCGTTTTCTGACAGCTCTGCCTCCTGTGGCATCGGGCCGTCCCCGGCCTGTTTGCCGGTCCGGTCCGTGGAGCGCTTCTGCGGTCGCAGCATCTCCACAACGTCCCCTGTGTCCTCACGGCGCATTGCGTTTCCTCGCATGCTGATGGTCCCTCCTGTGTCGGCCTTGCAGGATGCCAAAGGCCGTTGTGAGTGCAGTCAGGGGGCGTCCACCGGCTCCGCGAAAATCACTCCGATAGGATCATCCTTATGAAGAAGAACCGTCGGGCTCTGCGGGGTTTGCTTTTGCAGGATCTGGCCCATCTCCTGTCCAGCGCGTCCGGCAGCAACACCAAGCTGTTGGGGCAGGGTCAGATGCGTGAACGAACTCACGCCCAGCCCGCTGGTCACACTGTTTGTGTTTGAGTTCTGCATCGCGTTACCGAGACCCTTGACAAAAGCCGCGGCGGCCGGAAGAAAGATGCGTGTCGGGAGGTGTTCATGCACTTCGGAGGCGAGGCCGGTTTCCATGGTGTCGGGTGCTACCGCATAAGCCGAGACTGGCAGCGGATCGCTGTCACCGATCATGAGTTTATCGAACTTGATGACCAGCCGTTCATCTTTGCGCTCGAAGGAGCCTGACAGTCTGTCGTGGGCCAGTGGTCCTGAATCAATCTCGACGAGAACCGGGGTGCCGGGGTAGTCGCTGTTAACACCAAGAAGGGAATGGCCATAGACGCCTCTCCCTGCAGCAAGGAGCCTGTGGGTCGCCGGCTTCACGGTTGCCACATTCTGCTGTGCTGTACTCGCACCTGATGGAGCCGCCTGAGGTTCCTGCGTGAAAGACGTGCTGTCCTGCCTGTGGCCACCTGTTGCCGCGGTTTCTGCTGGAAGTTCCATGTCCAGTGAAGCAGACCTGCCGCTCCACGCAGCCAACAGCTCGACCTCCTGTGCTTCGGAGAGTTCTCCTGGCAGTCGCTCCCGGCTCGCGGACCGTTCGGAAGCAGTCTTTGTGCCTTCCGGCGCGCGGGTGAACTGATTAATCGCAGGAGGCGGAGGTGGCGCTGGCCGAGGCGTTCCGGGGGGCATTACGCCGGCAGTTGATGCAGAACCAGTGCCAGGCATCCGACCCAGCAGAGGGGCTTTATCGTCCCCCAATGGCCTGTTTGTCGTCAGCGCGCTTGCAAAAGATCGTCCACTGGCCTTGGCCGCGTCGGCATCAGCCTTTTCCTTCTCAAGCGTTGCGTTGTCGAGCTTGTCGGAGTGGTTGTTTCCGCCGGCTGGCGGCGCAAGAGTTGGGGTTTGCAAAGCCGCCGACTTCGGTTTTGGCGTCGAGCCGTGGCTCATCATGTACCATCCCCCCGCGGCAAAAACGAGAAGGCCTGCGGCCGCGAAGGCCGGGCGACGAGACGCCTTGAAACTGGTGGCAAGGCCGCTTGCAGATGCGGCCGGTTCTGGATGAGCTTCGCTCACGGGCCGTCCTCCGATAGTGTCGCAGAGACGATCCGGGCGCCTGAAGACAGGAGCACGTTTGATGTCTCGGGGATTTCGTAAATTCCGATGCCGTACTCGGTCTCATGGGCGCTTGGGGCGGGAGAAATCGGCGTGTAATCCGTGCGGAGGTACATCTTGTCGCCGAGCTTCCAAGCCCGGATCCGGTCCGGGCTGACGCCGGAAACACGCAGCGGAACGGCATCGGCCGGTGCCGCGCCGTCGAGCATGGCTTCGAGGTTGCGATCACCCGTAGCTGGCGCGTCGGGCTCGGAATTGGGCGCATCCTTCGCGTTTGGACCGCGTGCGGCAACCCGCACCGTCAGGTCCGCGTCATAGGCGCCCGTTCCACTGATGATCATGAAGGAGATCGGCTTTGGCGCGCCCTTGAGATTGACCAGAACACCGCCATGAGCATAACGCGAGACGGGGGTCAGCTGCAGGACGTTCGAGCCGGCTTCCGGAACACACGCATTGATCCCCACACTGCGCACGGCGGAGTTCTGTCCCTGACCATGGGCGTCGCACCCGCCGCTCTTGTTGGTGGCGATGTCCCAGGCAATGGGCCAGGACTGACCCGTCTCATCGAGAAACGTGATCGCCGCGGGATAGTCCTGCGCTATCCTGATGATATTGGTCTGAGCACCCGGGGCGAGGGAAATACGCACAGACCGCGACACAGGGGTGGCCAGACGGTGAGGATCTTCTGCTGCGTCCAGGTTCTTCTGGCCCTGATCGACCCGGTCATAGAAGTGTTGCATCGCGCTGGGAGGCGGCGGCAAGCCTTCATAAATGGGATCGACCCGAGGTGCGCCGTTGCTGTCCCGCGTGGTCTGTGCGCAGACCACCGTTTCGGGAACTGCTAGCAGCAGAAGCCCGATGACCGCTCTAACTGTGATGTTCATTCAGCCCCCGTTATCGGCGGCGCGAGGCGCGTTGAGTTCTGTGATGACAAGCCCGTCAGGATGCTCGGGGCTGTTGGTGCGCCTGATCGTCACATCCACCGACAGAAGGTTGGTGGTCGAGCCGGAGGCATTCTCCCATTTGAGCAGCATTGGAAATGAGACGTGCCACTCATAGTCGCCACTTCTCGTTTTTCCTTCGGAACGTATCGATGGCGCACTCTTCGGTGTGGCGGTCAAGAAGACACGTTTGGCCTTGATGAAATCAATATTTCCCGGCCCGGAAAATGACTGAGCCCAGGCGTTCCATGCGGGAAGGTCGAAGTCTTTCGCAGAGGCATCCAGATGCTTGGCGTAACTTACGAAATCCATCGTATAGAGATTGGTGACTTTACTCGCTGCCCAGTTGATGACCTCGGAGTCAGAAAAATACGGCTGGTCCGTGACGATCAGCTCCCGGGGTTTCCCAAGCGAGTCATGATAAATGTAACGGACGTGCGGTGTTTTCATCACCAATACGGTAAGGGCCAGTCCCAGAATGACGTTGAGGATCAGACTGCCCGAAAAGGCTATGAGAACGCGCTTGACGATGCGTTGGAGGAACTCCGGATCGAGAAGTCTCCGGCTGATGGCAGCGGACGCATTACGCATCAGTGAAAGCATCCCGATGCGCGGCGCTCGACAAGACGACTGCCGAGGTAGCTGTAATGTTGCTGGCGGCGATCCTTCGGATGCTGGAAAAACACTGTGTTCGTGATGCCACAGGTCCTTGCGATCATCTGGCTGGCAAGTGTTGCATTTTCGGCAACAGCAAACGGGTTTTCAGTCGGAGAAGAGCGTAACAGTGTGAAACCGGCCCGGCTTGGAAGCCCAGCCCTTTTAGCGGCCATGCACACGGTATTATACTTCAGTCCGAAGTATTCAGCGATAAAGGCAGGCGAATAGAGCCTCTTCCACAGATCAGCCAGCAGATGCAGGGACTGGGTGTTCCAGATGGCTCTTCCAGACGCTGTTTTAGGAAAGACGCCCGGTATTGCTGATGCAGGACTGTGGTGTCGCTCATTAACGATGTCGGTATTTTTTCGAGCTTGCGCAGCACGTTGGCGCTTCAGCGTCAGCGGACGGCGCAATCCCAGTCGCTTCGCCTTGTTCGCAACCGCCTGCGGACTTCTCCCGAGTTTCGCGGCAATGACCTTGATCGTGGTGTCCGTCGGATAGGATACCGTCAGCTCCATCGTCTCGTCGTGAGACCATAGCCTTCTGGTTTTCGTCGGCTTTAACGATATTTCTTTACTTGTTGTTAACTCTTTTAAGATCCCAAAAGGACGGAATAACTTGTTGAACGGCAAACCGATCCACGGTGAAACTGCGCTGCCTTGAAAATCAATTTCTGAAATGCTTGCCTGCATGATATTCTTTACATCCGTCGAAGCGTTAATCTATCGTCAAACAGCCTAACCGCTCGCGTCGCAAAATGTTACCAACAACGCGTCGTTTTTGGGGAACTGTGTATTTTTGCAACAGTGCGTGGAGAAGGCAGCGGAGTCCCGAAAATCAGCGAGGCCGCGTTTGGGGAATACCCCCATTCCGTTTTTGCATGGCTCACAATCTGATTTTCGTGGCTTCCCGTTCCGGTTTCGGAATGTCTCGCAAAGACGTTTTTCGGTTGCCGACCCGTTCCTGCCGCCGCGACAGACCGGGCACGCACTCACATCCCCCACCTCTATTATCTCTCAGGATGGAAACCGCTTTGGAGGGTCAAGGTGTCTGGTGAGACGAGAGAGCAGGAAAAGCCCACGGGCGGATGGCTGACAGCAGAGGGCGCGAGGCAGATCCTTGGACCTCTCGGAAAGCCTGTCTCCGGACAGGACAGCCGCCCTTCAGGAACGCCTCCAGGTGCGGCACAATGAGCGCGGGCCGAGAGAGCACACGTCTCACCTTAGTCCCGCTGATCGCCGCGCTAGGTTTCAGTCTGGTGACACCTGCTTTCGCTGAAGACTCTTCCTCCGGCTGCCAGACACTCGTGCAGGCAGGCGCGACCGGGCTTGCTGCAGACCTGAAGGCAGACGACGCAACGATTCATCAGCCAAAGTCCGTGACGAAATTCACCTGTCTGGGAAACTTCTTCAACGGTGTCGGACTGGATGTCGTAACGAGTAAACTGAATGTCGCATCACTTGCCGAGGCGGCGATGGGCAAGATCTGCTCCCAGCTCTCCTCGGAATGGGACAGTCTCCAGAGTTCGGCCCATTGCGGTCTCTCTGTGACGGGGCTGGATACGAACTTCAATCTTGGCCTCGGGGCAGGCAGCTTTTGCCCGAACCTGAGTTTTGGCGGCGGCGGCGACAGCCTGATCAATGCCGGGACGAATACGACCGGCAGCCAAAGCTGGGATGTCTCTGGTCAGAGTCAGCTTCCGTCCGGGTACAGTTTTGAGGCGATTGGCTCGAGCACTGGCATATCCCGGGTGACGCAATGAAGCGCCTTCTTGAAAGAGCCGGACGCCTCGGAGGCGCCAGCCTTCTGGTTCTCACCCTTGCAACCGTCGCGGCCCCGAAGCCGGCTTATGCCTTCTTTGATTCAGCCGCGATTGTGGGCGCGATCAGCACGCTTCAGGGCGCGATGAACAGTGTCATCACGACGGCCCAGAAAGTCCTGAACAGTACGCTTGGCCTCATCAATGGCAGTCTTGGAGATGGCTTCACCCAGCTGAGCAATTACATGAAGGCGCAGGTGGGGGCACAGGAACAGATCGCAGACGCCAACAACATGGTGCAGGCCGAACTTGCCCGAGACGTCCGGGCAGCCCAACAGCGCGACAATCATGCGACCAACCGGCAGGATTGCCTTAATCTTGAAGGCGGTCAGGCTGCCGTTGTTGCGGCGCGAAACGGCGCCGCCGTCGCGACTGCACTTGATAGCGGCAAGGACAAGCGCACGCAGGCCGGGAAAGGAACGCCGTCCTGGGAAGGTGCAGGGCAGGGCGCGCAGGCCAACAACAACCGCCATTTTACGCTTTACTGCTCAGATGCAGAAGCGGACGCCGGAATTTGCTCGCTTGCCTCTACCGATCAGCAGAATGCAGATCAGGACGCCACCAGCCTCCTAACGCCACCGGCATATCAGGATCAGGCCTCGATCGACCGTGCCAATGACTACGTCACGACACTGATCCAGCCGGTTGCTCCCGCCGCGCTGAGAGGGAGTGCTCTGACCTCAGTGGATGGACAGTCTGCCCTCCCGGGCCGCCGTGCCTACAATGCTGCCATTTCGCTCGCCCAGCACGTCGGAGACGACATTATCGGGTGGCACGCGAACACCGTGACCCTGAGTGCCGCCCAGAAAGCTGAGGCGGTCCGTGAGGGTTACACCAACACCTCGGTTGGCTCGGAAAGCGAAGCCACCGAGCTGGAAATCAACCGGAAATACAGTGGTACAGACTGGCAGGCAGACCTGCAGGCGATGCCCTCGGACAAGTCGGTTCTTGTCCAGATCGCTTTGCTGGACGCGCAGCGTAACTGGATCGCCTGGCAGCAGTTCAAACTGGACCAGACCCGGGCGCTGATGGAAGCCAACAGGCTCGCGACGTCTGCTGAACAACGGCTTCGGGCGGTGTCTCCTCTGCCGGTTCCTACCCCAACGCTTCCCTGAACATCTCGAATAGGAATGACCATGTCGGGTACTCTCACTCAACAAGGGCCGTTAGGCTACGTCCTGCAGGCCCTTGATGCTCAGCAGTCGACCATCCCCGAAGCAGAGCGCGGGCTTGCAAAAGATCTTTCGGACCTGACCGCGCGGCTGCAGGAAAACCCGGGACTGGAAAGCGATCCAAAGTTCACCGTTCAGGTGGCGTGGCTTGTCCAGGACTGGAAGGCCTTGAGTGGAACCGGCGCAGAGCCGCAGATCCCGCCCATTCTCGCGGCTGGCCTGAAGGCTCATGGCACAGATCTGCCGGGGTTGGAGAACGAAGAAATGAAAGCCCTGCTGGCGCAGGCTGGCTCGCTTGAAGATCGAGATCTTGTCCGCGATCTCCGCAAAACAGCGCTGGATATGTCCGGAATGTCTCCGGAGGACCAGGCTTCCGTTGCCGCGGCACGGCTGGCTGCCGTTCTGGACTATCGCATCACCATGGCCCTGTCGGGCACTCCTGCTCGCGCGCAACAGGCCGAGCCAGAGCCGTCACCTCGACCAGATGCACAGCAGGCGGACCCCGCTGTGACATCGACGCCACAGCCCGCGCCTCCGAGGGAAGCATCTTCGGAAGTGCAGCAACCGGCTTCTGCTGACATGTCCCAACCAACCGTTACGGAGCCTGAGCTTCCTGTCGCGGAAAGTGAACACCCCTCCCACGAGCCTCAGCAGGCGCCCCGGACACAGCACGAGATCCTTGAGCCTGGCCTTCCCTCGAATGACCCGTTTGAGGACGAAGGATATCTACGGTCTCTTGAAGAAGAGGCCGGTCCCTTTCGGGACGATGAGGAGTTCCAAGGAGATCTTCGCCCTTCTGAGCAACCGGAAGAAGTGGAAGATGCGGTGTTGCAAAGCCCCGCAGAAGAGGATCGTGCGGTACATCGTGACGATCAGAGTGAGGCCGACCGGTCGGAAAGAGAAAAGCCTGAGGCAGCCGTAAGACCCACTCCAGGCACTAGAACATCCCAGCCCGATGCTGATCAAGCGACCGCGGAAAACAAGCCAAAGCCGGAGAGCAAGCCCGCTCAGGCGGAGGCGAAAGTTGCGCCAACCACCGCCACGGCGACCAATCGTCGTGGACTGGCCGACTTTATGAGTGATCTGGTGGGCAAGAGCGATGACCGCCAGATCCTGGACCGGACCCGGAAGGTCCAGGCGGCGGCCCGTGAAGTCGAGGAAGATCTTGGCGCTCTCAAGCGCGTGGGCCATGAGTTCTTTGAAGCCTTCAGTAAAGCCGCATCAGAGCCCGGCCAGTCAGAGCGTTCTGTCATTGCGGGCATGACCGAGGATGGGAGCCATAAGGCACTTCGCGCGCAGCTCAACGCGTCTCTGGAGAAAACGCCCGGCTTCGCAGAGTCCTGGGAAAAACTGCGGAAGTCGTCTCAGCGACTGGGCAAGGAAGTCGAGGTTCTGGGTGATGAAGCTTCCAAGCGGGACGCTTTGAGTGATCCCACTGTGCAGAGCGCAGAGGAAACCGCTGCCAGCGTTGGCAAGAAGCTGGAATCTCTTCCGGGCCAGGAGCCGGGCAAGGACTTTCTGAAGGAAGTTGGCGCGGCACTCGAGCGTCTGGTGGACCGTTTCCATGATTTTTTTACCAAAGATCGAAAACAGGGTCAGGAGCAAAGTCGCGATAACAGCCCGAGCCCCGAGGTCTAAAAACAATGCACCAGTTCATGCGGCTCCTTCGAGTGTCCCGGTACTTCCGGGCGGCTACCATGACAGTCGTTGCCCTCGGGGTAACTATGGGATCCGCCCATGCCGGAACCACGGCAGACAGCGTGAGCTGGAGCAACCTGAGCGCGGGCGATGACTGGTCCGCCCGCGTGCTCGACAGTCTCTTCCCGATGTCAGGCGGTACAGAGACAGCCACAGGCACAATGCTGCAGTATATTTCTGCTTATGCGATGCTGATTGCAGCGTTCTGGATCAGCTATGCCTCCATCCTGCAGGTTCATAAGACAGCAGAGAGCGGGAAGATTTTCTCTGCAAGTTTCTCGGGGTGGGTGCCGCTGCGCGTTGTTGTTGCACTCGGGCTGATGGTGCCGATCCCTGCAAATGGTGGCTTCTCGGTGGGGCAGGCGCTCGTCGTGCAGGGTGCGAAGACGGCGATCGGGATGGCCCGCAATCTGACGGATGTTGTGGCCAAGTCCATCGGCCCGGACGCTTTGCCGCTTGCAGAACCGATCATCCCTGGGACCAGGCAGGTTGTCATGGCGGTGATGGAAAGCGAACTCTGCCGCGCCCTGGTCAACAAAGCCTCAAACAATTCTGACCTTATGCCCGAACCAAAGGTCTCAAACCCAGGCAATGGTTCGCCAGTGACGGTGGATTACAGCCTTGCCGTAGGCGAGGCGACGGCTGCGGCAACCTGCGGCAGCATCTCAGTCACGATCCCGCAGCAGGTTGAGCAGCAGATGCTCGGGTCAAATCTTGATCTGACAGATGTTGGCACCAGGCAGGTCAAAGCGCTTCAGGATCTGATCAGCGCGGTGCGCACGCCCATGTCAACTCTCGCGGATACGATCTGGCAGACGCGGGATGTGACGGCCCTTCGCTCCATGGATGCGGTTCTGACTGCACAGAATACGTCCTATTCCTCCGCGCTGAGTGAGGCGGCCACGGCCATGATCAGTAAGATCCGTGCGCAGTATTCCTCAGATGGTAACGGCTCAAGTGATGCCGGCTATGTGGCTATGAAAAACCTCGGCTGGAGCGGGCTGGGGGCTTACTACCTTGAGATCTCGCGCCTCAATGCAGAGGTGCTGTCCATGTCCTCCATCGTCCCCTCGGTGACTCTGCCAAGCTGGCAGGGATTGGGGTCATTCCTCTCCAGGGACCTTGCGGGTCCGATCACCGCGATTGAGCAGTATCAGGCTGCGGAAGAGCAGAAGCTGGCCACGTCGGACAGCGCCAGTGCGCCCAATGGGGCGACGAGGCTTTTTAACAACGCAGCTTTACCCAGTTCCGGGCAATCGGCTCTGGACCGTGTTCTACAGGCACTCGGCATCACGAACGGGGTCATGACGCTGATCGTCAATCATCTCCTGTCGCCAACATCCGGGAGCGACTGGACCGACCCGCTGGGGGCAATGATCGGGCTTGGCCATCTTCTGATTCACACGGCGCTCGCGATTATTGGCGGTGCTGCGGTGCTCAGTAGCAAGACGGGGGCGGGGCTCGCGACAGCGGCCAATCTTGCCACCGGAGATGTCCCGGCTGCCATTGCATCTGCGGGCAGCTTCGCACTGAGTGGTCTGATCAAAGCCCTGCTCACGCCTGTCTTTGCGGCTGCTTTCTTCCTGCTTGCGCCCGGCATTACGCTTGCTTACGTTCTCCCGATGACCCCGTTTGCTTACTGGATGGCAGGTGTGGCGGGATGGTACATCGTCGTGGTCGAAGCCGTGGTGGGCGTTCCGCTGTGGATGCTGGCCCATCTGGTGTTTCAGGGAGAGGGCCTTCATGGCCGCGGAAACCGTGGCTATGAAGTGCTGTTCACAATTCTCTTTCGCCCGGTGATGATGATTGCGGGTCTCGTGCTCAGTTACACGATCTTTGCCTCGATCTCCTGGCTGGTCATGAAGGCGTTCTCGATTGCCACCGGGTTCGTCTTTGAGCGTGGCTGGCTTCTGGACAATTTTATCGGCCTGATCGTCCTGCTCTGCATGTTCGTCACGATGGAGATGAGCATCGCAGTCATGTGCTTCAGGCTGATTTCGACCCTGCCACACCACATCCCTGCGATGGCGGGCATGACGAGTATCGGTCGTGTGGACAGCGATGACTTTAATGACAAGTCAACCGGCCGCGGGATCGCCGCTCCTACAGACACAGCTGCAAAACTGGCTCGCGATACAGTGTCGAATGTGAGTGCAGACGGGAAAGGGCAGAATACCGTCGACAACGACAAGGCCGAGCCAGTAGACTCAACGACAAGAGCTCTCATGCAGATCTCTGGCCGCGCCGAAGATTAGGGAGAACGATGATGGGAGACATTCTAGATTACGATAAGCTCTGCCGCATCACGCAGGCTACCGAAAGAATGGCACAGGCTGCCGGTAAGTCGGTTCCCCTGGCTGCCTATAATCAGGTCGTAGATCTTCATAACGACCTTGTCAGGCGGTATGATGCACTAGCCGAAGAACTCAGGGTAGCTAATCGTGGCCTTGATGTGATGGAGAAAAATCGCGATGAGTGGCGGGCGTGGGGCGAAGACACCCGAGAGCTCTGGCGAGGCCGTGCCGAGAAGGCGGAAGCGCAGGTTGCCTCGCTCAAAGCTGAGCTAAAGGCAAAGGGCAGCAGGTCTTGACGGTCATTTCGTTGAGGCAAAGTGTCGCGGGCCTCACGTTGCTGTGCAGCCTGTCAGCCTGCGCTCACGGCAACATCCGTTCGATCTCGTCTTACAATGTGCCACCACCACCCAAGGTGAAGCAGCCGCTTTACGATCCTTACGCGCCCTATGGCTCTGCGCCCGTGACCTGGCGTCCTGCGCTGGCCACCCGCGCCGGCACCATTGTCAAACCTAATGATCCGGTCGATCAGGGTGATCGCCCTGATTATGAAAAGGCCGCCTGGTCGATTGACCGCAAAGCCGCCCAATCCGGGACGTTCTGAGGCGTCCCGGAGACTGGCCTCACCGAGGCCAGAGCAGCCGCCCGTCCGAGAGATACTCCGAGAGTTTTCCGGCGCGTCCTGTCCGGGCCTGCCAGTTTGAGAATCCCTGAATAACAAACTGGCTTCCCAGAACGATCGCACAGGCGAGCGCTTCCACACAGGATGCGCTGAACGCAGCCCCGCCGCTCCACATGAGGATCATCACCCACCAGAGGCTCGCTAGCACACAGAGCGTGCCATACAGTCGCCCCAGGGTTCGGGTGCGCTTACGGATTGCAGCCATTTGCGGCGACATGAGAGGCTGGTCCTCGAACGTCGTCTGATCCACGGGCTGTATCACAGGAACGTCCTGAAGGATCCGAAGACCCTGCTGCGCCGTACGCAGACCCGGCCTCAGCGCAAAGATAAACGGAAAGACGAGCCATAATGCGGCTCGTCCGGCCCGCTGCTTCACGGTCGGACGACCGCTCACGCGTGAAGGCTCGCGAGAAACGCATCGAGATCGTCTGGCAGTCCTGCCTCAACATGCGGGGTGCCGTTGCGATCCTTCCACACGAAGGTTGGCGTTCCTCTCAGACCGATCGCATGAGCGGCAGAGAGATTTAGCATCAGGCTGGCGCCCGCCGTGTCGGATGTTGTGTGGCCTGGAACAGCATGGCCAAGGTCATCGATCTGGTTCCAGAGTGCCGCCATGTCATGCTGCTTTGCAGAGAGCATTTGCTGCGCAGCCGGCGTACTGGCGCCCTTGTTTTCATGATCGTTGATCGAGACCGGAACGATCGCAAGCTGTAGGCGTCCGGAAGCAACAGCAGGCTTCAGGGCGGCGTAGGCACGGGTCGAGAACGGGCAGAGCGGATCGATGAACATATAGACGCGGGGTGCCGTGTCCTGCCCCTCAAGCCCGAAGGCAACCGCCTTCACGCGCTCAACAGGATCCACTGCAGGAGGTGCAGACGTCGCTGAGGGCGCGCCCGGCCTTGAGCCCTGACCTGAGCCAGAGGGAGTCCATTGCACGGTCGGGATCGCACCCGGGATCGATGAGACCTGGTCGCGCGTGATGTTATGACCGGTCGCATCCCACATGACCCCTCCGATTTCGGCCAGATGGTCGGGCGTCAGGTAAAAGACACGGAACTGCGTGCCGCTCCGGGCAAAGACCGCCTCAAGACCATGTTCGGATTTGAGCCGATAGAGTTGTGCGCCCTGGCTCGCAAGGCGGGTCAAAGCAGGTGAGGCGGCAATATCGGCAGCGGGCAGCGTTGGCCCCATCTCCGGCATAACAGGTACAGGCCGTGACGGGGAAGAGCCACCGGCAGCATGGATTGGCTCGGCGGCGGGGCAGGTCGAGGCTCCGAGAGCAACAGCCGGAAGCCCGAGCATCAGCATCGGGATGAAAGAGCGCATAGGTTTGATCCTCCTGCGGACATCATGACGGGCGCGCATGTGAGTGCGATCCGGGGGCGTTAATCAGGGTCGTGTTCGCACTCACATTCGGATCGGTCACACTATGGGGACGTACTTTCTAAAGGATTCTGCACCATGCGCTTTCGCTTCTGGCTCGCCGTCTGTGTTTCGCTGGCGGCCCCCCTGGTCTCCCAGGCCTCAGCGCAGCATCTGACGCCGGAGCAGCTGGACAGGCTGTCGCAGGAGCGTCAGTCGGAGATCGGTTCCCGCAACTGGGGTCCGCCCCCGACAGTCACACAGGCCCCGCAGGCGCTGCACGCCACGCCGGTTCCCGTGACCTGCCGCAGTCCCGCCCACGACTTCGAGCCGCTTTTTGCCGAGCCGCGTCGTGGTGCGGTCCATGTTGGAACAGCCGCTCCGCAGATCGCGGTGACGGACACGGTCTTTCAGGGCTGGCGGCAGGTTCTGCGCTCGGGGACGACGTTTGCCTGGATCCCGGAGGCCGATGTCGTGGCCTATCGCCCGCTCGTGGACGGCGCGTCCCCGGCCTGTGTTGTCTCTGGTGAGAACGCGGCCGGGATGGTCCTGTTTACGCATCCGGCCAAGTGAAAGCCTTCCCGGTTCTGACGCTGCTGACCTTCGGCATGAGCAGTCCTGTCACGGCGGCTTTCGGGGCAGTGCCTGAGCAGATCGTGCCGACCAACCCGGAACCCGGATCGCCCGTCTTTACGCGGCCATCGACCGCGACAACGACTGGCGGGACCACCGCCACATCCTCGTATCAGGGCGCGTGGGGCACGGCGGATGCGTATGGGACGCTGATGGCACAGACCTATGGGGCAGACGCGGTTGCTGCGGCGCAGGCGGCCGGGATCAATCCGGACACGCTGGCGGCGTTCGGGCAGATCGAGAGCCATTTCCAGAATGTCGGGAATACGTCCTCGAGTGCTCAGGGAGTCTGGCAGGTCACGGACGGCACCTGGAACCAGTATGCCTCAGAACTCGGTCTGAGTGCCGCGGACCGCTCCGATCCCGTTGCTCAGGCCAAGGTGGCGAGCGCTATCATCAGTGATTACGCGTCCGCCGTGAATCGCTCGACAGGGGCTCCGGCCACCGGAACGCAGGTGTATGGGGCCTACATGTTCGGCACCAAGGCCGGCGCCGCCATTGCAACCGAGTCAAATGCGAGTACGCCACTCAGCCAGTATGTCTCCGCCAAGACGCTCGCGGCCAACAATATGAGTGGCTGGACGGTAGGCCAGTACCAGCAGACGGTGGCCAGCCGCATGGGCAGCGGGGCTTCGGAGGCCGTCACAAGTTGAAAATAGCGCGCCAAAATGGACACACTAAATGCCCGTTTTTACTCAATTATTTTTCTGAGCAGACGCTTTCGAGGTTGTTGCAGCGCCCAAACGGAGGCACGATGCCCGGATGTCTGGAGACGTCCCTGTGGGCGGCGCCAGCGAGTCGATCCAGAGGACCCCCGATGACGTAGCGCCCACAAACCAAAAACCCCGCCTCCTCCGATTTGGCGATCGGAAGAGCCAGGGCTCCGGCAAAACAGTTGCTAGGTGAGAAATTAGTAAATTCATCTAGCGTCAGCTCTTTTCGAAACGCAAGCACTAAATTGCGAACGGGAGCGTTTTGTCTGGTGTCCGGCCGTGAGGTGGTCCTCTCACCCCCAGACCGGACCGATCAATGGAGCATTCTGCACAGACGCAGAGGGCGCAGGCCCCGTGCACACGGCGTGGCCGACGCCGGATTAGTGAGGCCATGCTGGCCGCACGCGACGAACTGACCACCCCCGTCCCGGCTGAACCCGGCAAACGGGATATGCTGAACATGCTGAAATCCCTCCGCGGTGTCCTGCCCGTCAGCCGGGGAGCAGCCTCGACGCTGATCATCATGGTGGAGAAGACCTCTCCGGACGCCTGGACGGCGCTTGAGACGCCCTTCATCTACGCGCACAACACCACGCTCATGTCCTGGACAGGACTGTCGCGCAGTACACTGCAGCGGCACATCCGGGAGCTGGCGGACGCGCGGCTTCTGGTGCCGCAGGACGGACGCAACGGACAGCGCGGCCGACGATGGCAGGCGGAGGAAGGCCAGACGCAGGTTGGCTTCAATCTGGCGTCCCTGCGCTATCGCTGGCCGGATCTGCTGGCCCTGAGCGCGGAACAGCGGCGACTGCGCCAGCGCGTGTCCTTTCTGCGCGACAACATTGCCAGCCTGAACGACACGGTCCGTGCCCAGGCCGAAACCCTCGGACTGGAGGCCATCCTTGAGCAGGCAGTGGGGATCATGCGCAGCCGTCTGAGGACGGTTCAGCTCGGTACTCTGGAGGGGCTGTACCGGGAGATGCTGGCCCTTTCTGCGGCTCTGGCCGGGCAGTGTGCCGAGCGTGAATCCGGGCCGGATAACGCGCCTGTGGAAAACGGTGTTTTTTCAACGTCGTATCCAGCAGAAATGAGGCCCATGGGTCCTCAAAACGGGGCCCACTATACAAATACTAAAAACATTCAATCTTCTAAAAAAGTAGATCACGTAGCCGCTAAAAGCGGCATTCGCATTGAAGAAATGCGGTGTGAAGGGCCGAGTTCCGGAACCGACCGTTCGAGTGTGTATGACCGGACAGCGTTGCGCGGGTTCAAGGGCACGGCGACGTTCTATCTGGAAATCTGCAGCAGCCTGCGGGATCTTTGTTCCACCGGTCGGCCGAGTGCCGAGCAGCTGATCGAGGCCGCCGAGTATCTGTCGGGGCAGGTGGGTGTAACCTGTCATGCCTGGTCGCAGGCTTGCGTCGTCCTCGGCCGGTTGCAGGCGGCCGTCGCCGTCATCGTCATGGCGTCCCGGCTGGAGCGTGGCGCTGTCATCCGGTTCCGGGATGCCTATTTCCGCTCCCTGATCGAACGCGGAGCCCGAAACACCCTGTTCCTTGATCGCAGCCTGTATGCACTGCGGGATCATCGCACCCGGGAAGTGGGGATGCTGGCCGAGGCCGGTGTCTCGCTGGCCGCCGTAGGCGTGCAGGGACCGAAAACGCGAGCGAGCTGGATCTGACAGGATGGTGTTTGAAAAGCCCACTCTTCTGCGCGTTCTGGATCGTCTCGGCGCACTGACCACTCTGGTTCTGCCGCTGTTTCTGGTGCATTGGCGCGGTCTCGCCGAGGGCTGTCTGGATGGGCTCGCCGTCGGATTTCTGCTTCGGAGCGCCCTGACCCGCGAGTGGCACTGGTGTCGTCAGGGTTTCGTCTGGCCGGCCCTTGTCTGGTGGGGGTGGCTGGTTCTGTGTTCCCTGCCACGTCAGGTGCCAGTTCCAGCAGAGGCGACTGCCAGTTTCACCCAGGCGCTGTTGGCCATCCGCTTTCCGGTCGCGGCATTCGCTCTGGCGTTCTGGACGTTACAGGATCCCCGGACCTGGACATGGTGTCGCCGTTTGGTGGTCGCCTGCGTGCTGTATCTGGGTGGGCAGATGCTGCTTCAGGCGATCACGGGCCATAACCTGTTTGGCAATCCGCGTTTTGGTGATGGGACACTCACTGGCCCCTACGACAAGCCGCGCGTGTCTGCGCCTTTCGCTCTTCTGGGTCTTCCGGCTGCCCTGTTTGTGGGGGCGCTGTTGGGACAGCGGGCGACACGCTCCTGGCGAAAAACGCTTCTGACGGGCGCGGTTCTTCTGCCGGTTCTCGGATTGCTGGTACTGGCAGGCCAGCGAATGTCCCTGGCGACATTTCTTCTTGGCACAGCGGTCTGTGCTATGGTGCTCCCGACCCTGCGGCGTCCTGCGCTCGCGCTTCTGGTTGCCAGTCCGGTTCTCATTGGACTTCTGGCGTTCGTGTCCCCGGACGCTTTCGGTCATCTGGTGACAAAGACACACACCCAGCTTACCCACTTCGCCAGCTCTCCGTATGGGCAGATTTACAACCGCGCGGCCGTGATGATCGAAGCGCATCCGGTCATGGGGTTAGGGGACGATGCGTTCCGGCACTACTGCCGTTCTGAGGTGTTTCTGAAGCCCGGTCCGAGCCATCTCCAACCGGATGGAGGCGGGGTGTCTGTGTGTGTTCAGCACACCCATAATCATGTGCTCGAAGCCGCCACCAACAGCGGATTTTTAGGCGCCGTCCTGTTCGTCGCGATGATCGGAAGCTGGTGGCGTGTTCTGGGACGCACCGCCAGGAGGCAGACCGGTCTTTCCGCAGCAGAGATTGCCTGGCGTGTCGGTCTCTTCGGGGCCGCTGTGCTGCATGAGTGGCCTCTGTCGTCACAGAGCGCTTTTCTGAACATGCCGCTTGGCGGGATTGCCTTTCTGCTTCTGGGGGCAGGGCTGGCAGAAGCCGTCAGGGATCTGAAGGCGGATCGCCCTGACGTCGAAGAGACTGCTCGCGACGCTTTAACTCTTTCTCAACGGCCTCCCGGATAAACTCCGCCATGCCCCCTTGTCCGACAAGACGGACGATCCGCTCTCGCGCGGAGGAATTCAGGCGCACGGATGTGAGTTTGATATCGAGTGGTGGTCTTCCCATGGACCCTCGCTACACGGGAGCAGGCGTCAGTGTCAATTTGATAATAACCGAAATCGCTTATTGACGTATAAGAGCAATCGGTTATTACTTTTCCTAACGCAACATACTGTGTCCCCGTTTGTCAGGCGGGGACCGTGATCGACAGGTCCGTCATGACACTGAAAGCCATTTCAAAAACACTTTTCTCCAGCTCTGCCCTTCTGCTTCTGGCGGCCTGCAGCAGCGGGATGCCCGCGCCTGAGCCCGTGCTGCTCAGTCAGTTCAATCAGAACACGGACCGGTTTGGCGTTGTCAGCACGGTCGGTAAGGCTGAGGGTACGATCCAGAAAAACGGTCGGTCCTGCGATATCTACAAGATTTACACGACCGGCCTGACGGCTGGCGGCCGCGCTGCCATGAAGGCGGGTGAAGTTGTCACCAGTGTTGCAACCCTTGGGTTGGCGCAGGTCATCTGGGCACCGGTGAAGGCTGGCACCCGTCCGCAGTTGCATACGGTTCTGTTCTGCTTTGGCAGTAACGACAAGCTGGTCGACATCTATGACAAGGATCCGACGGATTCCACCGGCCCCGATCACCTGATCATTAACCGCACGGCGTACAGCACGCCTGTTGTCGCAGCACCGGCTGTACCGTCTCTTCAGGCTGAGGTGACAGCACAGCCCGGTCAGCCTGTGAGCGTCACACCGGTTGCTGTCGCGCCTGCGCCTGTAGAGGCCGTGGCACCCGCTCCGGGTGCGCCGACCACGACGGCCGATGGCGCACCAATCATTTATGAAAAGGCCGTTGCACCGAAGGCGGCGGAAGCCGCTGGCGCGATCAGCCTGGATAACATGGCCCAAGAAGCGACGACCGGGTTGCAGCAGGTTCAGACGGGCAAGGCCAAGGTTCAGGCGGGCGCAACGGCAGATGATTTGAACTCAATCAGCTCGCAAAAAGCTGTGGCCGCCAATCAGGCGGTGCTATCGGGCAAAGCGAATTAAGCCTTTTTAAGCCCGTGCTGAGCCACGGTGACGATGAGCGTGTTGGGAAACATCCGTTTCCCAACTCAAAGTCCAACTGATGTCGTGCAGCGAACAGGGAATACAGCCGTGAATAATACGGAGACAGAGGCGCAGCGTGCGTTGGAGATCACGGTATATGGTGTGGTGCTCCACGTTCTGCTTGATAACGTGGAGGCCGTCATGGAGGCTGAGCCTGAAGAAGACATGCCAGAAAATTTGTTAACTCTGCTGTCTCTTCGAAATCAGCCCTTCATGATTCATGCGGTGCTGGACAACTATATCCTGAGCAAGCTCGGGAAACAGTTCGGCGCGTCCGTCAGCGCGAACGAGGTGCTCTCGATCGCAGAAGAAAATGATCCATATTTTGGCACATTACTTGCTGCCGCTGCCGGTTCAGACATCATCACGCATCCTGATCCGTCCGCTACACCCTACGCGAACGCTCGGGTCTTTGTCGTAGAGCTTGAAGAGCCGGCAAAACGCCAATGAATGTCGAAAACCGGTTGGAGGACGCGGTATGACTGATCAGGCGATCCTCACGGCTCCCGATGAGGCATCACTCAAGGCCCAGTATATATCGACGTTAGAGCGCTTCGTCGATGATACGAACGCGATCCATAAGGCGGTAGAGGCAGACTTGTGCTGGTTTCCGGATATGCTTGCCCTTGCTGAACGAGCCAGGGTGATTGTCGAGGACCTAGAGAGAAAACAGACTGAGTCCTTCGACCCATGCGATTTCGAAAATCACCCTGTTTGAGGGCCGGTATCGAACGCAAAACCTGTGGATTTATGGACAGCCGTTTCACGGTCGCGCGCATCCTGTTGGACAGCCCATCATGCTGACCACAGACGCGGTTCTGCCCACAACTCCTCAGGTTCAACACCAACAAAAGTCCCTCCTATTTTCTAAACAAAATCGCCTGATGCAGTTCTCTTCACTGCCCTTTTTTCGCCAGGACCTTGAGAGACCAACCGTTTTCAATTCTTGATCTTCAAAGGAAAACGGCATATACAATATGGCATATACAAGCAGGAGGCAGCCATGCCGGTCCCGGAAATTCCCCCGCGCCCAAGGGAAGTAAAACTCTTTCGGAATAATCGCAGCCAGGCAGTCCGTATTCCTGTCGAATTTGAACTGCCGGGAGACCGCGCGCTTATCCGACGCGATGGGGAAAGACTGGTGATTGAGCCGGTCAAAGCTCCATCTTCGCTGAGCGAACTCCTCGCAGCATGGCGAGAAGAGCCCCCTCTGGCACCCGAGGACGACTTCCCGGAAGTTCTGGATGTAGCCGCCAAGCCAGAAGATATCCTGTGAGCGCCTATCTTCTTGATACAAATATTATCAGCGATCTTGTCCGCAACCCCTCTGGGTCGGCAGCAAAGCATCTCGAACAGCTTGATCCGGCCGACTTATGTACCAGCATCATTGTAGCCGCGGAGCTGCGATACGGATGTGCAAAAAAGGGCTCTCCAAAACTCCTGGCCCGCGTTGAAAGCGTACTGGCTTTTGTACCGGTATTACCACTCGATATTCCAGTAGATGGCGAATACGGAGGCATTCGGGCGGAGCTCGAAGCAGCAGGGCAAACAATCGGCATGAATGATTTATTGATCGCGGCCCACGCATACACGCTCAAAGCCATTTTGGTGACGAACAATGTCCGTGAGTTCAGCCGCGTCAGAGGGCTGAAGGTCGAAAACTGGTTGGAGGAAGTGCTATGATCGACAAGGAAACGACCGACGAAATCGATATGCTGGATGTCCTCAAGGGAAGGTTTGGTGCGGGCCAAGGCGTAATCACCTTGTCACGGGACATGAGCGACGCACAGATCGGATCGGTAGTCAGGGCCAGCCTGAAGCTAGCCGGGGGCAGAGCAATTACCGTTATCCCGCCCCTGGAACCACATTATGACGAGTTCCATGAGTTCTTGAAGGTGAGTGGCGATGACCAGTGACAACGATACGACCGAGGTTAGCTTTCCGGCATCCCTTCGCCCCACCCTTCAAGCCCTTGTCACCAGGGCAACGGAAAATGCTGACGGATCCGACGAGTACGATTTCGCTGCGGCGGTAGAAGTTGCGGACGCGGGTGTCGTTACCAAAGGACTTGCACGGCTCGGGATCGAGGTTAGTCCGAAAATCGCATATCAGGTCTGGTCATTGATATCCGAAAATTACCAAGCGGGGTGGCTGGAAGGGCCGCGGGACGCAGAGGATGCATCCCGTGCGGTTCTGGGTCTTTGTCAGTACATTGCAGACGGAACAGATTATGCAGGCTTTTCGGGTAAGGGATAATATAGCAATGAGAGAGCTTTTCATCGGACTTATCGTGGGCACAGCCTTGTTCGCGCTCGCGTATAATTTTGGCGCGCTGGACTCGTTCATCGCGACATGGACGCCGATAAGCCATTCAGGCGCCGGTGGGCAACTTGACTGGAACTGATGATGAACGATGCGGCCGACGCAATCGATGTCGGAGATCAACCTGATCATAAAGCCTGTGGATTTATGGACAGCCGTTCCACGGCCGCTCGCGTCCTGCTGGACAGCCCTGCAGGCTGACCACAGGCCGCGGCTCTGCCCACAACGCCACAGGTTCAACACCAACAACAATGCCTTCATTCTTAAAATAAAATCGGCCGAGCCGGTGTTGTCCCCTACCGAAAGTCCCGTGCCTTCAACAGCTCCGATCCCTGAAGCAACGGCGTGCGGTCTTCCAGGCTGAGCACAACGACATGAATCACATCACCTTCCTTCTGAAGCCGCCCCTTGCAGGCCAGAAGACGGGAGGCGAGAAGAGGACGGCGGAAGCTCTCCTGCACATCCTTCCAGACAATCAGATTGGCCGTTCCGGTCTCGTCCTCGATCGTGACGAACATGGTGCCGTTGGCCGTCCCTGGCTTCTGCCGCATCAACACCAACCCGGTGAGCTGGATCCGACGCCCATCCCGCAGATAAGGGAGATCCCCGCAACGCACGATCCCTTCCTTTCGCAGGCCCTCCCGTAGAAACGCGACGGGATGCCCGTTCAGACTGAGTCCCGTCGTCCGGTAATCTTCATGCACCGACGCCCGCTCTGACATTTGCGGCAAGGCAATCTCCGGCTCGATCACCTCCGGAAGCGGAAAGTTCCGGCCCCGATCCGCCGCCTCAAACAGCGGCAGGGCGGTATCGGCGAGACCCTTGATCGACCAGAGCGCAGCACGGCGCATTTGTCCAAACACCCGGAAGGCATCTGCTTCCGCCAGACATTCCAGGGCCGAGACCGGCACATCCGCACGGCGCCAGACATCGTCAATGCTCTCATAGTCCGGCATCCGGGCCGCGATCAGGGCGGCCCCATGGCCGTTCGCCAGCCCGCGCACCATCCTGAGCCCCAGCCGGACTGCCGCATGCCGTCCGTTCCGGCCGCGCTCCAGTGTGCAATCCCATCGTGAGGCGTTGATACAGATCGGCCGGACCTCGACCCCGTGGCGCTGTGCGTCCTGAACAATCTGCGAGGGCGCATAAAATCCCATCGGCTGGCTGTTCAGCAGGGCCGCGCAGAACACATCCGGGTAATGGCATTTCATCCAGGCTGACGCATAGGCGATCAGGGCAAAGGAGGCGGCGTGGCTTTCGGGGAAGCCGTAACTGCCAAAACCTTCGAGCTGCGCGAAGGTCTGCTCGGCAAAGTCCTGCTCATAGCCATTGGCCAGCATCCCGTTCACCAGCTTGTCCCGGAACGGCGAGACGCCACCTGTCATTTTGAACGTCGCCATCGCGCGGCGGAGCTGGTCGGCTTCGCCTGGCGTAAAGCCTGCGCAGTGGATGGCCACCTGCATGGCCTGCTCCTGGAACAGCGGGACACCGAGTGTTTTCCCGAGGATGCCGCGCAGGGTCTCGGACGGATAGGTGACAGGTTCCAGTTTCTCTCTTCTGCGGAGATAGGGATGGACCATATCTCCCTGGATCGGCCCTGGCCGGACGATCGCCACCTGAATGACCAGATCATAAAAAGTCCGGGGCTTCATGCGCGGGAGCATGGACATCTGCGCCCGGCTTTCGATCTGGAACGTGCCGAGCGTGTCCGCTTTTTGGATCATGCGATAGGTCTGCGGATCCTCGGGCGGGATCGAAGCGAGATCCATGCGGGTCTGATACACGGTGTGCAACAGCTCAAACCCGCGACGCAGACAGCCGAGCATTCCCAGTCCCAGAACGTCCACCTTCATGAAGCGCAGGACGTCGATGTCATCCTTATCCCAGACGATGATCTGCCGCCCGTCCATGGCGGTTGGCATCAGGGGGACGAGTTCATCCAGGTGATCCTTGGTTAGCACAAACCCGCCCGGATGGGTGCCGAGCTGGCGGGGAAAGCCCAGAAGCAGACGTGCGAGATGGAACGTTAGACTGAGTCGGCGATCCTTCAGGTTCAGGCCAAGATCGGCCGCACGCGCCTTGCACAGATCGGGATCGGCTAACGATGAAGCGATGTGTTTTGAAAGCTGGCCGGTCAGATCTTCCGGGAGCCCCAGGACCTTACCCACTTCCCGCAACGCCCCTTTGGGCTGATAGCGCTGCACGGTCGCGCACAGAGCCGCGCGGTGGCGACCGTAATGCCGGTAGATCCACTGGATGACCTCTTCTCGGCGGTCACTCTCGAAATCCACGTCGATGTCTGGCGGTTCCTGCCGTTCAGCCGAGATGAACCGCTCGAACAGCAGGCCGGAGCGGACCGGATCAATACTGGTGATTCCCAGGACGTAGCAGACGGCAGAGTTCGCGGCAGACCCCCGCCCCTGACAGACAATGCCAAGCGAGCGGGCATGACGCACGATCGTATTCACGGTCAGGAAATACGGCGCGTAGGCCAGAGAGCCGATCAGCTTCAGCTCGTGGGCAATCTGCGTCTCGACCTCAGGCGGCGCCCCGGCCGGGTAGCGACGCGGTAGCGCGGCCTGGACCAGGCGTGTCAGGGTCTGCTGCGCGCTTTCGCCTGTGCGCTCGGTTTCGGTCGGATACTGGTACGTCAGGTCGTCGAGACTGAAAGCACAGGCCTCGGCAATCCGTCGCGTGTTGGCCAGGGCGTCCGGAAAGGCGGCGAACAGGCGTGCCTGCTCTTCAGGGGCTTTCAGGTGGCGATCGGCGTGAACGTGACGGCGGTCGCCGAGAGCATCGACTGTGCAGCCTTCCCGGATCGCCGTGACGACGTCCTGAAGAACGTGACGGCGCGCATCGTGGTAGAGCACATCTCCCGTCACAACGCAGGCCAGACCTTGTGCCGCACTGAACGCCGCGAGCGCGTGAAGCCGCGCTTGGTCTCCCGGCTCTCGAAACATCGTCAGCGCGAGAAACCGGATTTCTTCTTCGCCCGTCCTTTGTCGTGGCAGAGCCAGCAGGCTCTGAACGTGCCCGGGAAACGCCGCCAGGTCCTCGGGCGGCAAGAGGATCAGGAGGAGGTCCGGTGCCGCTGTAATGAGATCCTCCCATCCCAGAAGGAACACATCCCGCTCGCCCCGATGATGACCAAGCGTCAGAAGCTGGCACAGACCCGCCCAGCCTGCGCGATTGCGGGGGTAGGCCAGGAGCGTGCTCCCATCGCGCAAAGCCAGACGGCATCCGGGTAGGAAACGGAGACCGGCCTCCCGCGCTGCCAGATGGGCGCGGATGACCCCGGCAACAGTGTTCCAGTCGGCCAAACCGATCGTGTCATAGCCCAGAGCTTTCGCCTGGAACATCAGTTCATCCGGCTGGCTGCCTGAGCGCAGGAACGAAAACGAGGATGTCACCTGCAGTTCGACGTAAGGCGCGCTCACGGCTCAGCGCCTGTGCGGATGCGGGTGCCGGCTGCTGTCGGGAGCGTTGCTGGTCGGCGCGCGCATGACCACGAATCCCGAGCGTTCCAGATAGGCGACAAGCCGTTCGGCCACGAGACGGGCCATCAGCTCGGCGGCGTCATGCGTCCGCCTGCGTCCGTCATAGCACAGCGCGTGCATCAGGACTTCGGCCACGTCCGAGGTACTGGCAGGGATCAGATCGTCACGGGGCTCCATCAGAACACCCCCTGAAGAAACCACGCGCCCGATCCGGACCAGTCGTGGTGTCCGTCCCCTTGGCGAAACAGCCACAGGCGCAGGCCGGTCGTGGTCTCGACCTGCCAGTAGTCGCGGATTGCGCCATAGCGTTCGGCCGTGTGCCACCACTCGCCCAGCAGACGTTCGGGGCCGTCGGCTGCCGCGATGCGATGCGTCTGACGTTTCAGGACGAACTGGCGGGGCGCACCGTCCGGGAGCAGGGCAGTCACCTGCACCCGGACGGGCAGATCGAACAGGATGTTCGGCCGCGCCCAGAGCATCTGGCTCGCGAGAGCCGGTTTTGCCATGTCGCCTGGAGAAACGCGAGACTGGCCGTCTTCAGGCCAGGCGGAAAACCGGGGCGCGAGCTGATAGACGGATGTGATCCCGGGGCGGTTGATCAGCCGGTCGACGAGGCTCGCGGGCAGTGTGTCCGCCTGACAGTCCTCCGGGTCTGAGAGCACCGGGCGATCCGGGCCGGCCTCCATGGGCTCGCTGGCGCTGATCGTCAACGTGACAGCCTCGATGCCAAAACCGGGCTCAATCCGGGAAATCTGATCCTTGAGAAGACGGAGGATGCGGGGCGTATCCGAGGTCGGATCGGACGTGCCCACCCGGATGGCCTGGACTGTGCTGTCGACACGCACACAGAGAAAATCGATCTGCCGTGCGCCTTCACCACGACGGGAGAGCAGGGCGCAGGCTTCCGGCACAAGAGCCTCGATCACGGTCGCAATCGCCTCGGCCGTGCCGACAGGTTCGACAAGCGAGCGCGAGAGCGAGATCCGGTCCCGCACCTGAACTACGTTCAGCGGCCTGGTCTGACGGCCAAGGGCTTCGTCCAGACAGGTGAGAAGCTCCGCGCCGAACCGTTTGGCCAAAGGCGCGCGGGGAAGGGCCGCAAGCGCACCAATGGTTGTCAGTCCCAGGCGATTGAGATGGGATGCTGTCTCCGGGGCAATCGGAAGGGCCGAGCAAGGCAGTCGGTCCAGAGCCTGTTTCTGCTGACCGGGCGGAATGACACAGGCCCGGTCGAGGCGGGAGCGTGCCAGAACGCGCGAGGCCGCTGCACTGTCACTCAAAGCGAGAGAGCAGACATGACCTTTTTCGGAAAGACGCGTCCGGACGAGAGACAACATCGCCTCCTCGCCGCCATAGAGATGAGCACAGCCGGTTGTGTCGCTATAAAGGCCATCGGGCACATCCAGAGCGGGCAGGGGCGACAGCCACAGCAGCCAGGAACACAGCGCTGACAAGGCCTCGTTATCGGCTTCGTTGTCCTGTTCGGCGCACAACAGATCCGGCACAAGGCTGCGTGCCTGGGCCAGGGGCTGGCCGGGTCTTAGCCCTGCCGCCAGTGCCACCGGATTGACGGCCGTGAGCGTCTGGCGGTTGTGCTCAGGCGCGTGCACGACAAGCGGGCGACCGGGAGGGTAATGATCCGGCTGGCAGAGCTGGAGGCGCTCGGTGCGCCAGAAGGGAAGCCACAGGGCGAGAAAACGGCGCATGATCAGGACAGTCGAGGAGCCAGTGGGCAGGACGTCCTCCACGCACCCGCAACAGCGAGACGGAAAGACGGCGGGGGCCGGGAAGCGGCAGAACCTGTCCCGGCAGACAGAGAGGGGCTGAAGGATGAGAAGTAACCTGCCAGCGTGTGGCGCAGGCACAGGGGTCTTTTCCGCAGGAGCGGGAGGTGCTGACAGGGCGCAGGAAGAAGCCGGTATTCCCGCTGCTTTCGGCGGCGAGGTTCAGACGACGCACTTCTGTCAGGGAGGGAATATGCGGACCGGATATCACGACAAGGGCGCGCTCGGGACCGCGCAGGATGTCCTCGGCGACGGCCAGAACACTGGTGTCATCGCTCTCAACGCAGATCAGGTGCCGGAGCGACATCCCGGTCTGACGCAGTCCCCAGGCATGAAGCTGAGGGGGAACCGCCCCCAGCCAAAAAACAGGCTGGCCACTGCGCGCGAGCAGAGGCAGAAGCAGGGCGAGGCTGGCTCCGATCTCGAGCGGATCGGGCACCAGGATGTCATGCAGGCTGGCGGTTTTGAGGCCACCACCCAGATGATTATCGACCGGTTGCAGGCCTGTTGGCAGCACCCGGAAGGGGGAATGATGCAGGCTCCGACGCTCCAGGCATCGGACCTGCTCGCGCAGACGCGCCAGCGCGTTCGAAGTCATGACTGTTCTCCTTAACGAGAACAGAAAGAGAACAAACGAACGCGGGACGCAAGTTAATTTTTAAGAGAGAACATTGCGATAAAAGGCGGCTTCCCTTTCCTATTCTCCACAAAATGGCTCTGCTTTCAGAGCATTACGACCCTTTGCACGCCTCTCCTGTGTTCTCCCTCTCAACTTTTGTGAAAAGCAATGAAAACTTTGCATCGCCTGATCGGCTAACAGCTCCGAAAAGGGGGTCTAGGTCGCACACACATTCGACCAGATATCCTCGTGACGGCGGCTTAAGCCCAGATCGAGACCTTATGGGAAGGTTACGGTTAATCGGAAAAGTTCATACAATTACGATTATTTAATGTATTTCACCTTGTGGCCTTTGTAACAAGATGAAACACCAAGGAATTGTTTTGCAATAAATAATTTTCTGGAGTGTGCCCATGCCGGATCCAACGCTGAAAACCTATTCTTCACAACAATTGACTCAGTTGCGGGCAGATATAAATGCCGTCAACCAGGATTATAACAACAATGCATCTGCGAACCTGGTCCAGCAGGACGTAGCCAAATTTTACTCTGATCAGTCCAGTTATGGTCTCTCGGCTTACCCAACTATAGCTTATTCCGTTGCCTTGAATATTGGAATGAACGGAATAACAGCCAATGCCAATATGCAGGCAGGTGTTAAATCCGGAGAATCTGTTGGGTTAAAAACCGAGCAGATGATGGTAAAACTTGCACAAGCAGATATGAGAACTATTGATATCAATTCTGGCGCGCCTGCAAGTATTGCACAAATTACGCAATTTCATATTGATACATATCAAGCACTGAACGTGGATCCAGTGCACTGGAGTGGCTACGAGCCGGCACTGCAAAATGGAACCTGGATTCCTAATGCAACCAGTGAAGACTTGCGCGATGTAACAACTCAATCACAATATATTAAAGATCAATCCATTGGAGCCCAGACAGAGGCAATCGCCAATTTGATGGATGCCGGATTAATCGGCGCCCAAACTGCACTGGGGCAATATTTATACCATTCGCAGGGGGGTACGCCCCTTGTTTCGAACTTCTCCCAATTCTGGAGTGACCTAGGAATAGGTACACAGGTGGGCGAACGGGCCATCCTGTCTGCCGGAACGTATTTAGTGAAGGGCGGTGGAGAACTCCTGGTCTCGCAATCACATGCGGGAGACCTGACAGAGTATACACTTGTTCAGAACGGAAAGACGGACAGTTATACTGTATCTTCGAACGGTCAAGTTTCAAACATGAGTGGCAATCAAGGTAACATTCCAACTGAATACGTTTTTAGAGGAAATCAATCTATATCATCACAAAATGCAAATGTTATTGTAGCTTCTCCGGACATCACAACTATAAATGGCAATAACAACAGAGTTGCGAATATTCTTGATGGAAGTACGATTTCTGTTTCCGGTAAAAATAATACCATAAATTCCAGTTCAGGATCAAAAACATTTATCAACGGACAGAACAACACGTATAATGGTACTAATGGAAGTGTGGCCGCGATTGGTGCAAACTCCTCCGCTCAGGTTAATGGCACGGGTCAAATCGTCCACCTTCTGGCCGACAATTCTAATGCCAACCTTTCTCAGGCGGGCAATACCACCTATGTCTGGGGTACGAATGATTCCATTTCTGGAAATGGAACCAAAGTCCTCATGGGCGGCAACACGGTCGACCCAGGGCAAAGTCAGTCCTTTACAGCAAACGGCAACGATAACTCGATCAATCCGAGTGGAAATTCTACAACCTTTATTAACGGACAAAACAATACCTTCAACGGGACTAACGGGAGTGTAGCCGCGATTGGTGCAAACTCCTCCGCTCAGGTTAATGGCACGGGTCAAATCGTCCACCTTCTGGCCGACAATTCTAATGCCAACCTTTCTCAGGCGGGCAATACCACCTATGTCTGGGGTACGAATGATTCCATTTCTGGAAATGGAACCAAAGTCCTCATGGGCGGCAACACGGTCGACCCAGGGCAAAGTCAGTCCTTTACAGCAAACGGCAACGATAACTCGATCAATCCGAGTGGAAATTCTACAACCTTTATTAACGGACAAAACAATACCTTCAACGGGACTAACGGGAGTGTAGCCGCGATTGGTGCAAACTCCTCCGCTCAGGTTAATGGCACGGGTCAAATCGTCCACCTTCTGGCCGACAATTCTAATGCCTACCTTTCTCAGGCGGGCAATACCACCTATGTCTGGGGTACGAATGATTCCATTACCGGAAACGGGACCAAAGTGCTTATGGGCGGAAGCACGAACCAGTCCTTCACGGCCAACGGCGACGATAACACGATTAATCCTAGCGGAAATTCTACAACCTTTATTAACGGACAGAACAATACGTTTAATGGAGCCGGATTGAGTTCAGTAGCGGCATTCGGCGGAAATAGTTCCGGCACCGTTAACGGAAATAGTAAAATTCTTTTCAACGAGGACAATACTCACGTTACCGTTACTCAAGCGGGTAACAATGTTGAAGTCTGGGCAAAAAATGACATTCTTTCAGGGGTGTCGGGACAAAATATTCAACAACCTTTGGGAAACACCGGTTTTGAAGACCAAACTACTTCCGAAGAACCCACGACTAACGCTGCTCCTGTTGATGTGCCCCCTTCAGCCTCTCCTGGTCCGGCCTCTCCTGTTCCGGCCGATCCTATCCCGACACCAGATCCCAATAATCAGAATGCCGCACCTTTAGGACCGGACGGTAAGCCCGTTTTCGCAGCTCCCGGCCAGCCGGTCGTAATAACCTATCCTCAGGCAGGCGGGACACGGATTACAGTGAGCAACGATCCGGACGGTCCCATAGCAGGAGAATCCGGAGGGCCGGAAATTATAACCACAGATTCGCCAGGGCTTATCGGGAACGGAATTGATGATGACGGATCGTGGGTTTACGACGATATCTATGAAGAAGACAGTTGGGATCCGATCGTAATTTCCTATAAGAATGATCAGCTGCATACGGTCTCATCAACAGCCTCTCATCATTTCACTGATGGAAATGAAACGGGTTGGATTACGCCTGGCGAGGGTGTCCTTGTCCAGGGTGAGGGAAACCAACTGGCGCCCGTTCGTGACTTTGCCGCGCTCGACCATCTCGACAGTAATCATGATGGTATCATTTCGGCACAGGATCAGGAATGGAACGCACTGTCCCTGTCGATACCAGGTGACGGTAGCAGGGATACTAGCATATCCTTGGATCAGGCCGGTGTCAGCTCCATCTCGCTTACCAGCAGGCCCACTTTTATCACGGAAAATGGAAATACCGTGACGGCCCAGTCAGCGGTCAGTCTTGCTAACGGAAAACAGGGCCTGGCAAGCGATGTGTCATTTGGAAGGATGAGCGCCTCAACAGTTCGGTCTCCCGGAACAGCTGCGCCCGGCTTCAATGCTCCGTCTCTCCTGTCGCAGGACCTGACGAAAAGCCTGGGTGCGCCCCTGTTGCAGGACTTTACACGTTCCGGTTTCTCGGGAAACAGTCCTGCCTCTTTCAGTAATTATCAGGAGTTACCCCATCGTGGCGCCTCGTCTCTTGTTTTTGAAACTGGCCATACGATGCAGGGTGTAACGCTGGTGACGCATCAGCCTGCAGCATTATTCCCCCGTAGTTGATATCGGATCATTGCGTGTTGAAACTGTCCAGACGCAGTAAAATTCTTCTTGGCGTGGGAGGGGCTTTTGCCTTTCTCATCGCGGGTGCGGCCTATCGGATTTCCCATGACGTTCCCGCCTACATGAAGCCGGGACACTACGTTGTTGCAGGGCGATGCTACGATATCCCTGCCGGATACGTTGCCATGTATTCACCCTGGACCGGGCCGGAGAAGCGCTCCACCCTCATGCTGATCGAGCGACTGCCTGACCTCAGACCCGATGTCTGGTCGCTGTTCCATCCGGCGAACGTCAGAACAGATGTCGAAGGCGGCGCATTTTATCGCGGCACTGTCGATGTCACGGTCAACACGAATTTCGATGACAATGTTTCGGGACAGGCGATGTGGGACCGATTAAGTAAATATCATGCAATTGAACGGCAGGTAGAAAACATTGGAGACTATAAGGTCTTTCTCACGTCTTGGGGGCATTTCTATGTCAAAAAAGTGAATGGCCGTCTTTTCGTTCTCGACTGTATGGACCTTGATGGACCGAAGACTGCAAGCTGCGCGGCGAGAGTCCCCCTGGATCCGGCTGATCAGGGTCAATATCTGTATCGGGATACCCTGAAGGTCACTTTCGGAACGCCTCAGATCCAGACTGTTGATCAGTTGGTGGATCGGGTTCGTCGACAACTGGCATCCTGGCAGACATGCTCGGTCGGGAAACATTAGAGAAGCGGTTGCATCAGCCGCCTGCAGCAGAGGCGCTCCTTCCCGGACAACTCGATAATATATTCCCCTCGAGAGCAGGCCTGATGATCACGTTACAATCGAGGCTTGTTTCTGTGCGAAGTCGTTTTCCTGAGAATGTAATCTGCTTGATTGAGGTGGAGGCTTCTAAAAACCCTCATCCCAGCTTTTTCAGATACAACGATATCAATGAGTTATAATTTTAAATAGGCTGAAAAAAGGGGGGTTTTTCGAGCCCTCAAGCTGATAAATTTCTTCGCTTTTATCAGACTTAAATTACGAGAGAGGACTACTAGACCTCTCACCGGCCGGAGACGTTGGTGTCGTGTCCTCATCAAGCCCGCGGTCAAGTAGATCGTCCGTTTTTCCATTCGACACAGGCCCGATCGTGAGGACGTGTGGCATCGGCTCACGATGCCGCCCACCAAAAGCACCTCGCCAGTAAGAGCAGGGCCGGAAGCGGCGGAAATGCGGTTTGAGTGATGTTAAAGGCCTTTCCTCATCGGTCTGAAAGCAAGCGAGTAGCCGTGGAGTTGTGGACAGCCTCCTTACGGTGGCCGCTCACTTCCCGGGGACAGCTCTGACGAGCTGACCACAGGAAGCGGCTCTGCCCACAAGTCCACCGCACCAACAACAAAAGACTCTCTATTTCTTCTGAAAAGGAAACAGAGGCACAGCGATCGTTGTTTCTTCTTTGATAGTCTGTCCCGCATGGGACATTCGGCTTCAGAACAGAAGAGCAGTCATGTGTAACCTCTATGCCCAGACGTCCTCACAGGATGAGATCCGCGCTCTTGCGGAGGTTCTCAATGACCATACGGGCAATCTTCCCTTCATGCCGGATGTCTATCCGGATTACGCGGCGCCTATTGTGCGCAACGGGCAGAACGGTCGGGAGCTGGCTCTGGCCCGATGGGGCATGCCGTCTCCGGCCTCTGCCCTGAAAGGCCATAAGGTCGACCGGGGGGGTGACGAATATCCGCAATACGGCATCTCCGCACTGGCGACGCTGGCTGGGTGTTTCGCATCGCTGCGTGGTGCCCTTCACGGCTTTCTCGGAACAGGCGCGCCAGGATGACGGATCGTTTCATCCAGTGTGGTTTGCCGCCGATGAGATGAAGCCTCTCCGCTTTTTTGCCGGGATCTGGACGTCCTGGACCTCGGTGCGCAAACTCAAGGAAGGCGAGGTCACGGCCGCTCTTTTCGGCTTCCTGACAACGGAAGCCAACGCCGTGGTCGCGCCCTACCATCCCAAAGCCATGCCCGTCATTTTGGAAGACCGGGAAGAGATCGAGACCTGGCTGACGGCCCCCACACCGGACGCCCTGAAACTGCAGAGACCGCTGAAAGAGTCATCTCTTCAGGTTCTCTGAACAGATGACAGGTCTAACTGGCCTTCTTTCCCTTGACGCGGGCGATTAGAAGGGAACTTCGCATTATGGCTTCGTCCGCCTGATTCATGGCTGCAGCCAGATCCTCATAATCGAACTGAACCGGATCAAGTCGGGTGAGCGGCGGGAGCTGCGTCATCTCATCCGTCAGGACAGAGTGCGCTGTGAACGGGTCATTCTTGCGCGGCCGACCGCGTTTTCGGCCGGGAGTGGGTCGCTTGGGCGGTGTCACAACGTCGCGGAGAGGGTTCAGGCCGGCAAGACCGAACAGGCGATGAGCCGCCCGGTGCGTAACTTCCACAACAATGCCCCGGTCCTGGAATACGCTGAGAAGCTGCAGCGCGCTTTTCATCGACATGCCGAGACGCTCCGCCAGCATGGACGCGGACACGAGAGGCTGGATCGCCAGCACATTGATCGCCTGGGGAGCGCGCGAATGCCGACGTTGCGCGCCGCATCTTTCAAGCGCCTGCCTTCTGGCTTGTTCTAGCTGGCGCAGAAGGTCGTGCGCCTCGCGGACTTCGGCCAGAAGAGCATCGAGCCACCAGCACAGCCAGGGCTCGATCTCCCAAGGGGTTCCTGGCGTGAGTGACTCAATGCCGGTCAGGATCAAAGGCGTCCGGAGAATATCATGGGAGTGCCAGTAGCGGCCTAACGCTGCGCAGAAGGGAGCACGGGGACGGCCGGACTCCAGCCAGCGATGAAAAGCGACCCCTGCATCGAGGATGGGCCCCCAGCCTGCTGATTGATCGCTCAGGAACGCTTCAGATTCAGCAATGGCATTTGCCTGTGTCTCATCCGGGTGGGCGTACCAACGCCAGAGCGTAAAGGCATGAGAGGCAGCATCCACGGTCGTGCCGCGCTCGAAACTGTCCTGCCCGACTACTCTCGGGACAAGACCGTGGAGTTCAGCGACGAGATACCAGGGATCAATCATCCAGCCATCGACAGCGCAGTGACGCTGGATGGCAGCCAAGCGTTGTCGGAACACAACAGCAGGCGTCACCGATGCCGCTCTCAGCGCCTGGTCCAGGCGTCCCAGTTCGAGACTGAGACGGGTCAGTCTTTCAGCGAACGGAGGAGCAGCCACTTAATCTACGAGACGTCGCTCTTGGAAACGTCCACAGCATAAGAGTTCCATACGGGCTCCAGATACTCGATAAGCTCTTTTGGCAGGGGAATGGAATGAGTGGTCTCAATCAGCCGGTCGCCTATCGGCTCGATCTGGTCCATGGAAAATGGAGGAGCATCCTCTAACTCTCCGACGAAAACCGGCTCGACCAGTGTCCACTTCAGGCCAGAAGTAGTGGTGCCCGTCTTTTCGGTGTTTGAGCGCGGGAGTTCCATGGGCACTGACCTGGAAAGGCTGGCCTTGAGGGCCGCAAACGTCCGGAACCCGTGCCGCCTGGAGAGTTGTTCGAGCGCCTGCGTGTAAGACAATGTGCCAGACCGGCTTTCATGTCGGGCCTGTTTGAGCGCTTCAAGAGAAATCGTCATCTGAAATCCTCGACCGGAAGACTGAGTCACAGGGCCTGATTTGCGTCACACTCCGAACGGGACGTTATGACAATGCGTCTGAGAGACTTTTCCGTTGTTTCACAGGCCGGAAGGCGCGCTATGTCCCTCGCCTATAGTGTTAGCTTATAAGTATGTTATGAGGATAAGTCGATAATTAATCTTCCAGATATCTAGTAATGATTTTGAGCAGGTGAGTATGACTAATTTAAGTCTTAAAGAGGCGGCAGAGATAAAAAAAATCGAAGCCGAGACAGCAAAGTTAATTGCGGAAACGAATAAAATTGCTAGCGACATCGAGAATCAAAACAGCAACAGACGCTTGGAAGGTCTAAAGACGTTTCTCCTTGCTACGGCGGCGGTTGGGGCACTCTTATCTTATATAGTCCAGAACACTTCATCACTTGGAAGTATTTCGGGGATGAATTTCGCGATACTTTCATTTATATTTGGAGTTGTTGTAGTCGGAATATATTTTCTAACGGCATATGTAAGTGAGGATGACGGGCATAGAAAATTATCTTTGAAAAACCTCCAAATAATTGGATCAATATCTATCTATATAGGTGCTCTTTGTTTTCTTGTATTTATGGGTTATTTTCTTATAAGATTGATATAGAATTATCCGTATAGATATTACCAGATACCATTATTTAGGAACTATAGGACGAGATTTCTTCCCAGAAATCTCGTCTCGATATATCTCTAAAAAAGTCGAGGCGATACAACGCACGTTTGATCTTCATCTGAATGCTGGAAAACCCTTAAGCCAAGAAAAGGTAAGTCTCCGTCTTTTTTCCAATAATCGCCCCCTTTCCACCCCCTATGTCCGTTAATTTACATTATCGGACATAGGGTACAACGCATGAAATCGTCTCTAAAATGCTCTTCCGATGTGCTGATCTGGAGCCCTTGTCCTTGGACAAAGACAACTCTGGAAAAGACGGTTTCATCGCCTCTGCCATTCCGGACGTGAGGAATTACACCCCCGCACAGACCCACAATCCTTTATCGGTTGTGCAGCGGCTTAGGTGAGAAGCGGCAAGTCGGCTATGCACGCAGATATGACAAAAGCGGACACGAAACTTTGTGCTGCGATCTGGTTGCGCTTAATTTGTGTACCTTAGAATAAATCTCCGTGCTATGAAATGACTAGTTTAATGGTCAGGAGATTCGATGTGCAAACTGTGAATTTGGTGGACGCAAAAGCCCACCTCAGTCGTTTGGTCGATCAGGCCATGCAGGGCGAACCCGTTCGTATTATGCGTCGGGGGAAAATCGTCGCACAAATCGACAAAGTCACATGCAAGCGCAAGCCTGTTGATTTGAACGCTCTGCGCTCGCTTACAGCCAATATGACAGTCCAGGCTGTGTCCGCGCGAGAAATGGTACGGGATATGCGAGACGAGGCACGATATTGAGCGTTTATATCGATACGTCCGTTCTGGTTGCCGCGCTGACCAACGAGGCAGAGACAGACCGGATGCAATCATGGCTTTCCAGTCAGGATCCAGACGAATTATTTATAAGTGATTGGGTCGCGACTGAGTTTTCTTCCGCACTTTCAATCAAACTACGGAGCGGTCAGATCAACGTTGCTGACCGTGCAAATGCGTTAGCCCTCTTTACTCGTCTGTCCGCTGAAAGCTTTCAGATCTTGCCCATAACAACACAGCAGTTCAGGGCAGCGGCGCGTTTTTCTGATCAGTATGCGTTAGGGCTGCGTGCAGGTGATGCCTTACACCTTGCCGTCTGCGCCGATCACGGAGCAACGTTATGCACTCTTGATAGACGCCTCGCTGAGGCAGGTCCTAATATAGGCTTAAAAACAAAGCTACTATAATTTGTCAGGAATGGGGGGTAGCCGGTTGTGTTGGGATAAGAAGCGTAACCAAAGCCACCCCATCAGGGCAGACAGAACAGAGCCAGCAAAGATGCCCATCTTAGCTGGTGTCACAAGATCTGATCCGGAAAATGCCAAGTTTGCGATAAACAGACTAATCGTGAACCCAATGCCGCATAGCAGCGAAAGCCCAAACAGCATCCCCGTCGGCGTTTCAGCCGGAAGCGTGCCGATCTTCAGACGGGTCGAAAGAATTGTTACACCAAAGATGCCGACCGGTTTGCCAACAATCAGTCCTAACATAACCCCGAGCGGGCCAGCCTCCAGCATTATGTCCGGATGAACGCCAGCTAGCAACTGTGTTTAAGCGGCGGAGCTAATGCGCCATGGCAGGCCTGTTTTGAGGACGGCGTTGGCGATTGTGATGAGACGCCGTGCGATAGCGACGATCACCAGTTTATGTGGCTTGCCCCGCTGTTTCATGCGTTTGGCGACAGCTTTCAGAACAGGATTATGGCAGGCAGCTGCCAATCCTGCTTGGAACAGGACGTGACGGAGAGATCTTCTTCCCCCTGAAATGACACGTTTCCCCCGCATCGCGCCACTATCGTGAGCCATTGGTGCAAGTCCGGCCATGGCAGCAGCTTCTGTCGCCGTCATACGGCCGAGTTCCGGCATTTCTGCGAGAAGCATGGAGACTGATACCGGGCCGATACCAGGAATGGAGCGGAGAAGTTCTGCTTTCGCGGAGAGTTCTTCTGCCTCTGCGATAACGCTTTCAATCCGTTGTTCGAGCTCGCTGATCTGGCTTTCGAGAAATGCTTTGAGACTGCTGTCCATGTCCTCCAGTTCAGCGCTCACACCCTGTTTGCGGCGCGCCGAAATCTGGGCAGAAAGCCGTTTACGTGCCTCCACCATCTGAGCTCTGCGCACCGTCAGTACCCGCAGAAACTGGCGTTTTACATCCGGCAGTGTTCGTCCTTCTTCTGGACGAAAAGCCATAAAGCGCGCAATCAATTCCGCATCGATCTGATCGGTTTTCGCGCGTTTCCCCATGGAGAGTGCGAAAGCTTTGATCTGTGCAGGAGGCAACTGGACTGCATTGAGTCCCATACTGATGAGAAGACGCCAGAGTGCCCATTCCTGTCCACCGGTGGCTTCAAACCCAATTTTGAGACCGTCCGGCATACTCTGAAGAGAGAGGTGGCCCCGTCTGTTCGGACAGTTTTTGGGTTTGAATAAGCTATACCCGGTTGTTGTTATGCCGCCATTTTGACGGCGTTGCTGTTGGCCATCTGGCCCGGGGTTAACCCCGGGCCAGATGGCGTCGGCACGCCATGATACGCCTCATCAGGCGTTCGTCCAGCCAGAGCCGTATGGGGACGTTGCCCGTTATAATGGGCGATCCATTTCGTGAGCCCCACTCGAAGTTCTGATCCGGCCTCAAAGGCGTGCAGGTAGACACATTCGTATTTCAGCGACCGCCACAGACGCTCGATGAACACGTTATCCAGCCAGCACCCACGTCCATCCATGCTGATGCGGATCTGACGCTCTTCCAGGAGCCCGGTAAAACGGGGCGTCGTGAATTGTGAGCCCTGGTCCGTATTGAAAATTTCCGGAGTGCCGTAGCGCATCAGTGCATCCCGGAGCGCCTCGATACAGAACTCCGCGTCCATCGTGTTCGACAGACGCCAGGACAGCACCTTGCGCGTGAACCAGTCCATGATCGCCACGAGATAGAGAAATCCCCGTTTCATCGGGATATATGTGATATCGGAACACCAGACCTGGTTAGGTCGATCAATGACCAGATCCCGCAGCAGATAGGGATATTTCCGATGCTCCGGATGCGGCACACTTGTGCGTGGCTTCTGGTAGATCGCCCGCAGCCCCATAATCGCCATGAGCCGCCGGACCCGCTTACGACCGACTTCATGTCCCAGGCGGCGCAGATGCCATGTCATTTGCCGCGAGCCATAATACGGCGTTTCCAGGAACTGGGCGTCGATCAGCCGCATCAACGCCAGATTGGCCTCGTTCTGTGGCACAGGCCGATAGTACACGCCCGACCGGTTGAGTTGTAGCAGCGTGCATTGCCGGATGATCGGCAGACGTGCTCGCTTCGGGTCAATCATCTGCCGCCTCTGATCACGCCCAACCGAGCAGAGGCATCGCGTAAAAAATCCCGTTCCACGAGAAGCTCGCCTATCTTCGCGTGTAGTTTCTCCACATCAGCAGGGCTGACCGGGGGCTCAGACGCCGCCTTCCCGGAAAAGGTTGCCGCCATCCCCTCGATCGCCTGCCGTTTCCATTGAGCGATCATCGTCTGATGCACGCCATGTTTCGACGCCAGTTCCGCCAGCGTCAGCTCCCCGCGGATCGCCTCCAGCGCAACCCGTGATTTGAACTCCGCTGCATACCTCTTGTGCGTAACCTTGCCCATAAAACCCGTCCTCTCTCAGGTCGGATTATAGACCCAATGACCGTCATTTGCCTCGCCTTCCGAGGTCAGGAGGAGCGTAAGCTCACTTTGTCACGAGAGGAGAATGACAATGTCGACGGTAAAATTCATCGGTCTGGATGTCCACAAAGAGACGATTGCCGTGGCTGTTGCAGACGATGGGCGATCGGGAGAAATCCGGTTCCACGGGACAATTCTCAACACGCCCGAGGCCATACGACGTCTGGTGTCGCGCCTGGCTACGCCTGATGCGACACTCCACTTTTGCTATGAGGCAGGTGGCTGCGGGTACGGCATCCATCGCCAGTTGCTGGGCATGGGTATGGACTGCAGTGTCATCGCCCCATCTGTAATACCGCGCAAGCCAGCCGACAGGGTGAAGACGGACAGGAGAGACGCCGAAATGTTGGCGCGACTGTTGCGATCGGGTGAGTTGACGGCAATCTGGATCCCGGATCCGGCACACGAGGCTATGCGAGACCTCGTACGCAGTCGGCGCCAGGTCAGACAGGATCTTGTTGCCTGCCGACAGATGCTTCTGGGGTTTCTGTTGCGCCATGGGCGTAAATTCACCGGTCGTACGAACTGGACAAAAGCGCACTGGAGATGGCTGGGAAGTCAGGCATTTGAAATACCACATCAGCAATTTATTTTGGGTGAAAGCATCCGACGCATTGAAGAAGCTCAGCAGCGTTGCGATCGACTGGACACCATGCTCATGGAGGCGTTACCGCGCTGGTCACTCGCGCCAGTAGTAAAGGCATTGCAGGCGTTGCGCGGTGTCGGCCCCATCGTGGCCATAACGCTTGCTGCAGAAATCGGGGACCTCAGCCGTTTTGAAACACCCAAACAACTCATGGGCTGGCTTGGTCTCGTGCCATCAGAGGCTTCCAGTGGCACCCGTACCCGTCGCGGCGCCATCACAAAAACCGGAAACCGAGAAACACGCGCAATGCTGGTTGAGGCAGCCTGGTCATACCGCCTGCCGGCACGCGAGGAGCGCCGTTATCGGGCGCGTGTCGAGGACTTGCCAGAGGAAATCAGGGCAATTGCATGGAAGGCGCAAGTTCGCTTGTGCCAGCGCTACCGAACTTTAGCGGCATCCGGTAAAGCCTTGCCGAAAGTAATCACGGCGATCGCGCGCGAGCTGGTCGGCTTCATCTGGGATATCGGTCGCCGCGTGCAACCAACCTGACACGGCTTCCTTCGCCCGGTCATCGGACCTGACGGGCGTGCCGCGAAGACCAGGCAAGATGGGTAATCCTCGTTGTAAGCTGGGGCAGGTTTCGACCGACGCCCGTCTATAGAGAGAGGAAGGCCCACGACGGAAATGGGAAATGCGGTAGCCAACCCGCGGATGAGAGCATGATCAATCGTCGTCGATCGGCTCGCGGCACACCCGTCAGGTCCACTATCAGTTTTTGGTCACACCAGACACCAGTCATGGTGTAGGCTTCTTGCAACTGCACTCCCCTAATGACGGTCATGAGAGCTTAGACACCTGTCCGAAAAATGGGGGCCACCTCTGACTCCCGGTCTCACGCGTTCCGTAAAAGAAGCCATTAATTTAGCTGCATCGACCTTACTGCTTGCTTGATAGCTAAAGATCAGTGTCTGATCGGAGGGAATTCCATTCGCCACGAGGAGAACTTCTAACGGTTTGGTGTCGGTATCTTCTGTCCAAACAAGATATTTATAGCTTCCGTTAAGAAATTGTTCCCCCTTATCTAGAGCACCTAAGTGGAGGGTTCGAAAAACCCCTGGTTCTGGCCCTCTCTGTGTGATTCGATCCTTGGTGTGATGACGGGAGGAATGGCTCATGAAGTAGCCGGGTTTCTTTGATGTTGACGAAAGACTGGCTCGGTTAAGCGGGCTGGGCGATCAGCTCGAAGCGTTTTCCCGGATTGTGGATTTTGAGACGTTCCGCCCTGATTTGGACAGGGCTCTGGCCTATTCAGACGGGAGCAAAGGCGGCCGCCCCCCGTTCGATCCGGTGTTGATGTTCAAGATCCTGGTGATCCAGACGCTGAACAATCTCTCCGACGAGCGAACGGAGTATCTGATCAACGACCGGCTATCCTTCATGCGCTTCCTCGGCCTGGCGTTATCGGACCGGGTGCCTGACGCCAAAACGGTCTGGCTGTTCCGTGAACGCCTGACCCAGGCGGGAGCTATTGAAAGACTGTTTGACCGGTTTGATGCAACTCTGCGCAACGCCGGGTATTTGCCGATGTCCGGCCAGATCATGGATGCCACGCTGGTGGCAGCGCCAAAGCAGCGCAATACCAACGGGGAGAAAGTTGATCTTCGGGAAGGCCGCATTCCGCAGGACTGGCAGGACAAGCCGGCCAAGTTATCCCACAAGGATCGCCATGCGCGATGGACACTGAAGTTCACGAAGGCAAAGCGGCAGGAGGACGGGACGCCCCCGGCCACGGACCTCGCCATTCCGTTCTTTGGCTACAAATCGCATGTTTCCATTGATCGAAAGTTTCGACTGATCCGGAAATGGAAAGCGACGGATGCCGCCAGTGATGGCGCCAGACTGCGCGAGGGCCTGCTAGATAAAACCAATACGGCCTCAAGCGTTTGGGCCGACACCGCGTATCGCTCGAAAGCCAATGAGGACTTCATGGACAAAGAGGGTTTCGTCTCGAAGGTCCACAGGAAAAAGCCGCATCTCAAGCCCATGCCCCGCCATATCCAGCGGTCCAACGCAGGGAAGTCGGTGATCCGATCCCGCGTCGAGCACGTCTTTGCCGATCAGAAATCGCAGACGGGTCTGTTCGTCCGGACCGTGGGTATCACCCGGGCCACCATGAGGATCGGCCTGGCCAATATCGTCTACAACATGCGGCGCTTTCTGTTCCTGGAGAGGTTGAACGCAAGCGCGTAGCCATCCAGCGGATGACAGCCCCCGATCTGCTCAAAGCGAAGGTCGAAAGCCACCCCGGGAACCGTCAATCACCACGACAAAAGCCTTAAATCAGGACCCACGCGCGCCAATCAACGGTTCTTCGATCCCTCCACGTGTTTCATGTGCTTTCGTCCTATGAGATAAGTTCGACTGTTCGGTCGCGGGAAGCGGATTGGCAGATGACCACCATTTAACAATCATATCCCGGCCGGCCATCGATCGAGTGTCATTTTGCAGATGGAGAGCAGTTGGTTGATCGTAGCGCCGTCGCGCGCCTGAACGGACATGCCTTCCATGACCGTATTGATGAATTTGCCTAGCACGGCCGGATCGGCATTGGCCGCAAGCTCGCCCTGCGCGGCGCCGCGATGCAGACGCTCGATCAGGAGGGCCTCCGCCGCGATACGTTTTTCGCGCAGCAGGCATTCGATGGCGGCAGACGCTGGCGAAACGGCTGCCGCTGCCGAATACATGAAGCAGCCGGCGGGCGTTCCAGGTTCCGAAAACGATGACGCCGCTCGTTCCAGCAGGCCTTTGACGGCCTCGAAGGTAGATAACGCCGGATCGTTGATGGGTGCATAGAGGTGGACGCTGAACGTCGCGGCGTAGCGCTCGATCACCGCCGCGAACAGCCCCGCCTTGTTGTCAAACGCCGCATAAAGACTGGCGGCGGCGACGCCAGTCTCCGCCACCAGATCGGCCATCGATGTCGCCTCGTAGCCGCGCTGCCAGAACAGCCGCACCGCCTTGTCGAGCGCTGCGTTAGTGTCGAACACACGAGGGCGACCTGCGCCGCGACGGGCTTTCGTCTCAGTCATGTCTCGCGCCCGATATGGAATGATCGATAAATAATAGCTTGAAGCTGGTGGCCCATACCGATACTGAACGATCATTCAATATTCAAGGAGTGGCCCATGAGCCGCATCGTTCGAATCCACGAATATGGCGACGCCAGTGTCCTCAAGATTGAAGATTTGGCAGTGCCCGCGCCCGCGGCCGACGAGGTGCAGATCGCGGTCAAGGCGATAGGCATAAACCGCGCCGAGGTGATGTTCCGCAACCATGCCTACCTTCAGGAAGCCGAGTTCCCGAGCCGCCTTGGCTATGAGGCTGCCGGCACCGTCGTTAAGATCGGCGCGGACGTGACCGGGTTTGCGGAAGGCGAAGCCGTCAGCGTCATCCCCCCGCTCGACATCGCGTGCTGGGGCACCTATGGCGAGGTCGCCAACGTGCCTGCCCGCCTTGTCGTAAAGCATCCGGCCGCGCTGTCGTTCGAGGAAGCGGCGGCCGTGTGGATGCAGTATGTCACCGCTTGGGGCGCGCTGGTGGAGCAGGCGAAGCTCGGCGAGGGCGATTTCGTCATCGTCACCGCTGCTTCCAGTAGCGTCGGCCTTGCTGCCTTCCAGATTGCGCGGATGGTCGGCGCGACGGTAATCGCGACGACGCGTACCGGAGCCAAGCGCCAGGCCCTGATCGATGCCGGTGCACATCATGTCGTCGCGACCGAGGAAGAGGATCTGGTGGCGAGGGTGATGAAGATAACCGATGGTGCAGGTGCGCGCGTGGTGCTCGACCCGGTCGGAGGCCCGTCGTTCGAGCCGCTGACCGCGAGCATGGCGCGCGGCGGCATCCTGCTCGAATATGGCGCGCTCAGCGGCGAGCCGACACCGTTCCCGTTGTTCTCCGTGCTGGGCAAGAGCCTTACGCTCAAGGGTTATCTCTACAGTGAGATCGTCTCGGACGACGCCGCCCTTGATCGCGCCAAGGCCTTCATCGTGGCGGGTCTGGAATCGGGCGCGCTCAAGCCGCGGATCGCGCGCACTTTCCCGCTCGACGCCATCCAGGACGCGCACCGCTTCCTCGAATCGAACGACCAGATCGGCAAGGTCGTCGTTACGGTCTGACCGGCAAACCTGGGGAGCAAGCGATGGCTCCCCCTCCCAGATACATGATCGGACCCTCAGCCCATGCCGTGGTTGCTTGCGGCGCAGGCTTGAGAGCATGACCGGAACCTCGCCCGATGAGAGAAACGCCCGTCTCAGTGCAGGATTGAAACTCCCCCCCTGTATAGTATGCTGAAGCGATTTCTCGGGAAAACGCGATGCCACATTCATCAGAGGACAAAAAGCGAGCCATCACACGCTTGCGGCGTATCAAGGGTCAGGCGGACGCTCTGGAACGCGCGATCGAAGCCGGGGCCGATTGCGCTCCCCTGCTGCAGCAAATTGTCGCCATGCGTGGCGCGACAAACGGGCTGATGGCGGAAGTGATGGAGAGTCACCTCAGGGAAACATTCGGTTCCGGCGCAGATCCGGCCCTCAAAAGCGAGGGCAGCGATCACGATGACGGCGTGGAGGGCGTAATGAAGATTCTGCGTACTTATCTTAAATGACGATTTCAGGCTCATTTTCTTGCCCGTGCTCTCTCGCACTTAGAAGCCAGCCCCTGCTGCCTTCTCTGGTTTGAGATCCTCGGTAGGACACCTCTTGTATACTGTCAGGGAGTATGACAAAGATACTCCCTGACAGTATGAGAACGTCGACGAATTTGCGATGGTGCAACGGCCTCGCACCGGCAATCAGTTTCCATCAACGAGGGTATCCCAACATGAAATCTCGCGCCGCTGTAGCCTTCGAGCCGGGCAAGCCACTCGAAATCGTCGAAATCGATGTCGCTCCACCCCGGAAGGGCGAAGTGCTCATCCGGGTGACGCACACCGGCGTGTGCCACACCGATGCGTACACGCTGGCGGGCAGTGATCCGGAGGGCGTTTTCCCGGTGGTTCTAGGCCACGAGGGCGCGGGCATCGTTGTCGAGGTCGGTGAGGGCGTCACCAGCGTCAGGCCGGGCGATCATGTGATTCCGCTCTACACAGCCGAGTGCGGCAAGTGCGATTTCTGCGTGTCGGGCAAGACCAACCTGTGCGTCGCTGTCCGCGAAACGCAGGGCAAGGGTTTGATGCCCGATGGCACCACCCGCTTCTCGTACAATGGCCAGCCCCTTTATCATTACATGGGCTGTTCAACCTTCAGTGAATATACTGTCGTCGCCGAAGTCTCGCTCGCCAAGATCAATCCCGAGGCTAACCCCGAACATGTCTGTCTGCTGGGCTGCGGCGTCACGACCGGCATCGGCGCAGTCCACAATACCGCCAAGGTCCAGCCTGGAGACTCGGTCGCCGTGTTCGGCCTTGGCGGGATCGGCCTCGCGGCAATTCAGGGCGCGCGCCAGGCGAAGGCGGGTCGCATCATCGCCATCGACACCAATCCGTCCAAGTTCGAGCTGGCACGCCAGTTCGGTGCGACCGAGTGCATCAACCCCAAGGACCATGACAAGCCCATCCAGCAAGTGCTGATCGAGATGACGGGATGGGGCATCGATCATACCTTCGAGTGCATCGGCAACGTCAATGTCATGCGCGCCGCTCTTGAATCAGCGCACCGTGGCTGGGGTCAGTCGATCGTGATTGGCGTTGCCGGCGCGGGCGAAGAAATCTCCACCCGTCCATTCCAGCTCGTTACGGGCCGCGTCTGGAAGGGGTCCGCTTTCGGCGGCGTCAAGGGACGTACACAGCTCCCCGGCATGGTCGAGGACGCCATGAGAGGTGATATCGATCTGGCCCCGTTCGTTACCCACACCATGGGTTTGGAGGAGATCAACGAGGCGTTCGACCTGATGCACGAAGGTAAGTCGATCCGCACGGTCATTCACTACTGACCCGCCGATCCAAAGCGCCTCTGGCAACACCAGACATCGAGGAAGTTCCGGATAACCACTCCGGTTATCTCGGGTGACGGCATTTTCTTCCCCCTCTTCCTCGACGCCGCCAACGTCGACCGTTCAGTCGCGTTCTAAGACGCGGCGCCAGACGCTCGGATTGACAGGCCAGCCGTCATCATAGCCCGACCCTGGCCATGATGAAGCGCGCTCTGGCAACTGGGCAACGCGTCGCGATGTGGTAACAACCGCCGAAGTGCAGTCGTTACACGCCGATAGCGGCACGGACCAGGCCCGCCTGGCCCAGGTGCTTACCAGCGGAGTGTGTGTGGCCTCGTCGCGCGACCTAACGGGAAAATGGTTTTGTCGTAACCTTTGTTTAATGCTGGAAAAATATTTCAAAGGTTCCGAACATCGAGCCAGCCTGGCCGTTGGATGTATTGAGTCGGAAACGCATTGATCCGTTACCCCGACCGTAATGAACCACGGGCCGCACGGGCGGATATGGCAGGAAGACTGAATTGAAGGACAAGGATATACACGCGACGACGCCCGCCACCGATCATGGGCATGCGGGACCGCCCGCTTGCGTGCAGGTTCGCGGCGCGCGCCAGAATAACCTAAAAAATGTGGACGTCGATGTACCGCGTGACGCCTTCGTGGTGTTCACCGGCATATCGGGCTCGGGCAAGTCATCGCTCGCGTTCGGCACCCTTTATGCCGAAGCCCAGCGGCGTTATCTGGAATCGGTTGCGCCCTATGCCCGTCGCCTTATCGACCAGGCCGGCGTGCCGGAGGTCGACACGATCGACGGATTGCCGCCTGAACTGCAACGCGCTCAACGCGGCAACACGATCTACATCCTCGACGAGCCAACTTCGGGGCTTCACCCCTCAGATGCCGACCGGCTGATGCAACACCTGCAGGGCCTCGTCGACGCCGGCAATACGGTCGTGGTCGTCGAACATGACATGCGCGCCATCAGGCAGGTGGACTGAGTCATCGATCTGGGACCGGGGGCTGGGGAAGATGGCGGCCGTATCGTTGCCAGCGGCGTCCCTTTCTTCGTTGCGGAAGCAGAAGGCAGTCTCACCGCCCCCTATCTCAAAGCGGCGCTGTAGGTCGTAAACCTGGCCGAACGCACGTTCGATCAGGCGTATCTCAACCGCACGCACGCTGAAATGGGTCGCATCTGGAAGCGGGAGCCGGCGAGGTGTCACCGCGGTTGACGCGGCTTGTTGGGGATTGAGTCCTCGGAAGTGCGCCGTTTTCGTCTGATACGCGGCGTAGCGGACAGCCAATCGCCGGCCATCCGCTACGCCTGTTTTGTGTGGACCTTCACCAGGGAGCGCGCCCTCACATGGTTCGTCGAAACCGTCCCGTATTAATTCGCGGCCGCGGGCCCAGCGCCGGCACCTTCCGCGATTTGCTCAACGAGTTTGGCACAGAAGGCGGGTAAGTCGTCGGGGTCGCGGCTGGTAACAAGGCCGTTGTCGACCACGACTTCCTCATCGGTCCATGTAGCGCCGGCGTTCTCGATATCGACCTTCAGCGTCGGGTAGGACGTCAAGGTGCGACCCTTAAGCACGCCCGCCTCGATCAATGTCCAGGGTGCATGGCATATCGCGGCTACCGGTTTTTTCTGATCGAAAAAAGCCCGGATGAAATCAATTGCCTCGGCGCTGCCGCGCAGCTTGTCGGCACCGACCGTTCCTCCGGGCACAACTAGTCCGTCGAAATCGTCGGCTTTGACATCGGAAAACGTCTTGTCGATAGTATAGCTGCCGCCCTCGTCAAGGTCGCTATTGACTGTGCGAGCCACGCCCGCTTCAAAACTGACCACGGTCACTTTGCCGCCAGCCTCCTCGATAGCTTGCTTGGGCTTCGAGAATTCTGGCTCTTCCGTCCCGCGGGGCGCGATCAGAACGGCAACTGATTTGCCCTCTAACGTCATAATCTATTCCCTATTCCGTTGAAGACTAAGGTCAGGCGGTCGGCTTAAGCACGACCTTTGTCCATCCATCATCGCGCGCATCGAAATGCTTGTAGGCGTCTGGCGCCTGATCGAGCGGCAGTCGGTGCGAGATGATTTGAGCAGGATTGGCCCGGCCATGCTTAATGAGGTTCATCAGCCGCCGGTTATAATGCTTTACATTACATTGCCCGGTGCCGATCTTCTGCCCCTTGAACCAAAAGTTGCCGAAGTCGAACGCAATCTTGCCTTCCTTCTGGAGATCGTCGGGCGCATTCGGGTCTTCCGGGATAAACACGCCGACGACGCCGATGCCGCCGGTGGCCTTCGTGCTTTTGACGAGGCAGTTCATCGTGTAATTGCTGCGCTCCTTGCCGTGGCGATCGCAACACTGATACCCTACCGCCTCGACCCCACGGTCGGTCCCGACGCCGCCGGTCGCGTCAAGGATCTGCTGGGCGGGATCGCCCTTGCGCATGTCGATCGGAATCGCGCCCATCGCCTCGGCCAGTTTCAAACGGTCGTCGTGAGAATCAACCACGAAGATCTGAGAGGCACCGCGAATTTCGGCTGAGTGCGCGGCCATCAAACCGACCGGACCAGCCCCATAGATCGCGATACTCTCACCAGGCAAGAAACCCGACAACTCGACGCCATGCCAACCCGTCGGAAAGATGTCGGAGAGCATGACATAGTCATCCTCCTTCTCCTCAGCGTCCTCGGGCAGCTTCAGGCAATTGAAGTCGGCATAAGGTACGCGCATCATCTCGGCCTGACCGCCTTGCCACGGCCCCATCTCGGCAAAGCCATACGCTGCGCCGGCGGTTCCAGGATTGGTCGTGAGGCAAAAACCAGTCAGACCGCGTTCGCAATTTTCGCAGAACCCGCAACCGACGTTGAACGGCATGCAGACGCGATCGCCCCTCTTGATACGATCTACGGCAGCGCCGACTTCGATGACCTCGCCAAGGTTTTCGTGACCGAAGACCCTGCCCTTCTCAAAGCTGGTACGGCCCTCGTACATGTGAAGGTCGGACCCGCAAATGTTGGTCGTGGTCAGCCGGATGATAACATCGGTCGGCTTTTCGATCTTGGGATCATCGATGGTATTGACGGAAACGTCTTTTGGCCCGTTGTACACGACAGCTTTCACGGATCTTCTCCTTTTGTAGCTCTGCTCTGGGCGTCATCAAATCGAGAGCTTGCTGATGCTCCGGACCAGCGCAAAGGCGCATAGCATCGCATCTTTCCAACCGATGTCTGTCTCCTAAACGGCCTGATGCCTGAGCGGTTCCTTCCCGTTCGGCAGTTCTCGGATCGATTTACGGCGGCTTTTCGATTGCCTGGGCCAGGACGATCTAAAAAAGCGGCAGATTGATGACCTCAAGAAGTTCCTGCGAAACCAACGGCGCCATGATAACGCAACATATCAACGCCGACTTATCAGCAGCAGCATCAAAAGGCAGGATAAGCGCAAAAGACAAAGCCATCCACTATCGCGGATGGCCTGTCGTATTCTTCTATTTAGTTCCAGAGCCGGCCAGGCCGTCCATTCCCGACGGCAGGCGACCCTAACCGTGCAGTCGTACGGCAGCTTGGTGTGCCGACCGCTCCGCTATTTCGCGGCCAGCAGGGTGAACTTGTGAATCTGCGGCGGTTCCGAGAACAGTTCTTCCGCCTTCTCCATCAGCGCGGCGGCAACCTTGCCGTCAAGATGGGCCTGCCGATCCTCCTCTGTGTCGAACGTATCGAAGATCGCGTACGCACCGGGACCTTCCTCGATCGCATACCAGGTCAGAGTGCCCGGCTCGGCTTGAACGAGCGGCAATGCCGAGGTCAGGAAATTGGCGACATCGCTCTCTTTACCGGGTTTGGCCTTCAGTGGCACGTACAGCGCGAGTTTGGGCATTATCGACTCCTCAAGTTAAACGGACAGATATCATTCGGCAGAGTAACGGACGAGCGGGCCGGTACGTTCCCCATGAGGCGGAGCACACGCGGCCCCGCCTCCTCGTCGAAATCAGAACTGCTGTGCGGTCGGCCGGATGACGATCGCGTTGACGTCAACGTCATCAGGTTGTTCGACAGCGAACGCGATAGCACGCGCCACCGATGCCGCTGGGATGGCCTGTTTGTAGAAGTCTAGCACCGTCTCGGCTGCCGTGCCAGACGTCGTGAACTTCAAATCGCTTTCCACGGCTCCGGGCTCGATCGACGTGACACGGACCTTTTCACCCACCTCGTGGCGCAAGCCCTCGCTGATCGCGCTGACCGCGAACTTGGTACCGGAGTAGACCGTGCCGCCTGGTGCGAAGACCTTGATACCGGCGACCGAGCTCAGGTTGATGATGTGGCCGCTGCCCTGCTCGAGAAAGCCGGGAAGGGCCGCCGCGATGCCGTAGAGCGTACCCTTCAGATTGACGTCGATCATCTGGTCCCACTCGTCGGTGTTGACCTCGGCCATCGGACGGATCGGCATCAGCCCTGCGTTGTTGATCAGCACGTCGAGGCGGCCGAAGTCGGCAATGATTGCGGAGACGACGGACTGGACCGCCGCCTTGTCGGTGACGTCGAGCGCGTAGCTACGTGCCGTGCCGCCGTTTGCGGCGATGTCCGCGACGACCTCGTCGAGCTTGTCCTTGCGCCGCGCGGCGATGGCCACCTTTGCGCCGCGTTCCGCGAGAAGCCGCGCGGTTTCTGCGCCGATGCCGGTGCTGCCGCCGGTAATGAGAATGACCTTGCCTTCGATACCCTTGGTCACGACTGTATTCCTTCAAGTCAGTTATTGATTTTTCGCCGGATCGCGGCCCCGCGCCAGCGGTAGCCGCGTGGATGAACGAGGCCCATAAGGCCCAGGCGAAGCGCAGGTGCCAACAGGCCGATCATCCGCAGCTCCTCTATGTAGAACGGTTGTGCCAGCAGCGCCGACCCCACCCATTCTTTAAGCTTGCCCATGGCACCACCCTCAGGTCGCCGAGACGGGGTTGAAGACGAACGCGCCGCGCTCGGCCAGATCGCCGATCTGAGAGAGATAGTTCTGGAAGTGGGGCGTCGCGCGGTGGGCGGCAACCGCATCCGCGTCCGCGTACAGCTCGTCGAGCACGAAACGGTTCGGATCGCTCTGGTCCTGCCAGAGATGGAGGGTTCGAAAAACCCTCTGGTTTTGAGGTCTGCTCTGTGATTCTATTTCTCGTGCGTTGATTGGGATATGGAAGATGAAACAGGCGGGATTTTTTGACGTTGAAGAGCGGCTTGCTCGGCTGAGCGGGCTTGGTGATCAACTCGAAGCCTTTTCCCGGACTGTGGATTTTGAGGTTTTCCGCCCTGATCTGGAGAAGGCTCTGGCCTATTCGGATGGCAGGAAAGGCGGGCGACCACCATTCGATCCGGTGCTGATGTTCAAAATTCTGGTGATCCAGACGTTGAACAATCTGTCCGACGAACGGACGGAGTATCTGATCAACGACCGTCTGTCATTGATGCGCTTTCTGGGATTGGGGCTGTCGGACCGTGTACCTGACGCCAAAGCAATCTGGCTGTTCCGTGAACGCCTGACCCAGGCGGGTGCGATTGAAAGACTGTTCGACCGCTTTGACGCTACTTTGAAGAACGCCGGTTATCTCCCGATGTCAGGCCAGATCCTCGACGCAACATTGGTAGCGGCTCCAAAGCAGCGCAACACGAACGCCGAGAAAGTCGATCTCCGGGCAGGCCGTATTCCCGAAGACTGGCAGGACAAGCCGTCAAAGCTGTCGCACAAGGATCGTCATGCGCGCTGGACGCTGAAGTTCACCAAAGCGAAGCGGCAGGACGATGGAACCATGCCGTCGAGTGATCTCGCTATCCCATTCTTTGGCTACAAATCCCAGGTATCGATAGCGGGACCGGGTTTGATGCCATGGAGAAAGTCGGAGAAGCGCAGGCTTCGGAGACGTGGTTGTGGATCAGACCCGGTTCCCGGCATGCCGGGAACCGGGTCTATACTCTCAGAGCGAACCAGGCCGGTTCGGGGCTGAAGTCCCTGAGAGATCCGCCGATCGTCTCGTCTTTTGTGAAGCATGAACCCGGTCCGGCCGCGCTGACGGGGCAAGAGTAACAAGATTGTGGCGTCTGCTTTGAGTGAAGTTGATCGGCCACGAATGACACACCTGACTGTGACCGTAGCGTTGGTTCCCTCACCAGAAAGGACCGACTATGACATTCCGTACCATTGGTATTGATCTGGCCATTCGCGGAGATCACCTCGCTCAGATCTATGACGATGGCCGCCCTAATGGCCGTGCAATTCGTTTCAGGCACGATCAGCCTTCACTCGCCGCTTTTGTTCAGACAGCCGTGATGGGGCTGAGGGCGGATGACCACATTCAGGCCATCATGGAGCCAACCGGCATGAGCTGGTTTCCTGTTGCCCACCATCTTGCAGATGCTGGCGTCACCGTGGCTCGCGTCAAGGGAAAACGGGTCAAGGCTCTACGCCGTTACCTTTCCGAACACGCCAAAACGGATATGGCTGATGCCCAGATCCTGGCGGCCATACCGTCATTTGGTGGACCACGTCTTGATCCAGTCCACATTCCGGATCCGCAAAGCCACGCTCTTCAACGTCTAACCAAACAGAGAAGCCGCTTTCAGAACGAGATCGCGGATGCCAGGCGGCGCCTGCTTGATCTCATTCGTTGGGCATCCCCCAGGCTTGAAGCAGTCTTGCCCGACTTAGGAACACGGCTCTCTTTGGCCCTGTTGCAGAAATGGTTTCACCCCTCGGATGTTTTGAAGGCGCGTCGTACGACACTCGCCAAATATGTTGCAGCCCATGCAGGAGGGAACCATCCGCGCAGTGGGCCCTTTGTGGAAACGCTGATCACAGGGTTACGTGAAGCGGCGCAATACGCCCAGAACCTTCATGGGGCACACATTGATTTTTCGGAACTGCAATTCGAAATTGCGACGGAAATTGAGAATGTTCTGAAGAAAATTCAAATAGTTGGAGATCTTGAGCAGCATATTGCCGATCTCTACAAACACCTCGACCCACAGGCTCTTCTGCTCAGTATTCCGGGTGTCGGCCGACATCTTGCGCCGACCCTGATTGGTATCTTGCAGAACATTGAACGGTTTCATTCCGAAAAACATTTACGAGGTTTTTGTGGCCTGTTTCCCCGGAGGGCTGATAGTGGTGGTGTGGAGCGAGCGGGCCAGACCCTGACCCAGGGTGGCAATAACCGCATCAAACATGCACTTTATCTTGCTGCTGATACGGCACGAAAAACAGATCCTGAACTGGCAGAACTTTATTGGAGGCTGATGACGGCGAAAGGTCATCATCACAAACAGGCTTTATGTGCCGTTGCCAATCGTATTGTGAACCGGATCTTCAGCGTTCTCAAACGAGGAAAGCCTTATGAAGTGCGCGACAGGGAGGGAAACAGCATCACCCTCTGTGAAGCAAAAGCCATCATTCTGGAGCGCTATACTGTCGGAGAAAACATCAGAGCAGGACGTCGTTCCAATCGGATCGAAAAGAACTCCTGAAACCGGAAAAATTGCTTGCGCTCTCGGTACAAGATCACGTCTCCATCGACCGGAAGTATCGGTTCATCCGGAAATGGAAGACAACAGATGCCGCCGCCAGTGATGGCGCGCGATTGAGAGAGGGACTGCTGGATAAAGCCAATACGGCCTCAAGCGTCTGGGCTGATACAGCGTATCGCTCAAAAGCCAATGAAGACTTCATGGAAAAGCAGGGCTTTGTCTCAAAGGTTCACAGGAAGAAGCCGCATCTCAAACCCATGCCACTCCATATCCAGCAGGCCAATGCAGGAAAGTCCGTGATCCGATCCCGCGTCGAGCATGTCTTTGCTGACCAGAAATCGCAAATGGGTCTGTTCGTCCGAACTGTCGGTATCACCCGGGCCACCATGAGGATCGGCCTGGCCAATATCGTCTATAATATGCGCCGCTTCCTCTTCCTGGAGCGGATCAGCGCGAATGCATAGCAATCCAGCGGGTGGCGGCACTCGATCTGCTCAAAACGCAGATCGAAAACGAACCCAAAAGTAGTCAATCAAATCACCACAAGCCTGAAATCACCAGCCAAGCGTATCAATAAAGGGTTCTTCGATCCTTCCACCTCTGCGGAGGAGAGCATATAGCTGTCGAACTTGCGGTAGTTGGCGGAGCGTTCAACCCAGATGTCGCCGGAGCGCCATTTATTACGCAGGTGCGCCAGAACCCCGGTTTCCCATAACCGGCGATCAGGTTTTCCGCCGCCCGCCCTGACCAGAGTCCGCCATTCCTTGCGGAACGGCATCGGCGCGTCTGGTGGTACATCGCGGCTTCCCGAACGATTCATCTCGCGCAACGTGTTCAACGCCGCGATCGTCGAGGCGCTCCCCCGCCCTGCCTTGAAATCGATTGCCTCAAGGAAAAGCGGCGCGAATTTGCGCAGCCGGCTCCACTGGTCCGCCGCCCGGACGAGCGGACTCTCCGCGGTCAGGTCGGCTATCTGCCGGGCCTGACCGCGTGCGCGAAGCAGCTTGTCCCAGCCCACCGCCGCATCAACTGCGGCAAAGCCTTCCATCCCGATTTCCTGTGCCTCAGCCAAGGCGGCAACGGTCTGGTCAAACAGGCGCATGATATGCCCCACGTCGCGCGTGGTCTCGGCATAGCTCCTTTTCTGCTTGTTGTTCCCGCGCGTGAAGCTGCCACCGATGATGCGATCGGCGATGTCGAGCACAGCGTCGGTCAGTCGTGTTTCCAGGTCCAGAATCATCGCCGCCAGCGTCGCTCGCCGACGAGATGGCGTATAACGTCCGATGAGTTGCACGGACGAGGCACGCCCTTCTCGGATAAGCTGTCGCAACCGATCAGCATGAATAGCGTTCCCGATGGTGACGGGTAGCTCGATAGCGCGCAAGTAGGCCAATCGATCAAGTAGCCCACGCACATTGTCCGGCGTTGGCACAGTAGCGATTTCGCGCAACCAGGCGAGCGACGTCACTCCGGTTTTCGGATCGACGATCAACGTGGCGTCGAGTTTGGCCAGGCTTTCGACAGACACGTACGCGAGCAGTGCGTCGTAAGTGCGTTTCCGAGCGCGGGCGCGCCCCGCAATTCCAGCGCGTTCGATAACCGATTGTGATGGTAGCGTGATGCCATCTGCACGCAGCACTTCCATGATGCCGCTTACAATTGGCAAGCCGCGATCGGTTGACCAGGCGGCTTTCGCTCCAGCCTCAATCAGCAATGGCAAGTCGGCATTGGTCGGACCACGAAGCCCGAGAGCGTCTCCGACTTCGCGGGCATGGACCGACGCGGTCGCGGGTCGCAAGGCGTAGTTGTCGAACGCCCATGCGGGCACATCGATCTGTTCCGCCATAAACGCGACGAGGTGTTCGGGCGCGCTGCCTTCGAGCGTAAATCCAAAACCCGGATGGCGCATCAGCGCGAGTTGCACAGCGAAGCCGAGACGGTTTTCGTCACCCCGTCGCATAACAACCAGTGCGAGGTCTCGCGGCGATAATATATAGTGTCGCGCCAGATCCTCGCGCGTATCGGGCACGCTGAACAGCGCGTGGCGTTCGCTATCGGTCAGGAGATCGCGTCGTGCCATGATAAATCCGTCCACAAATGGGTAAGAAGAACTGTGGACTTAAGGTATTATTGAGACGTAGTCTCTGGACGGGTTTAGGGTCTGCGGTGCGTCTACGCCTCAGACGTCCACAGACCGAGCGGTTGGGAGACGGTGGATGAGCGGCATTCTGGGGTATGCGCGGGTAAGCACCAGTGATCAGGATGTTGCCGGGCAGGCCATGCGGCTCGAACAGGCTGGCGCGATAAAGGTGTTTACCGACGTGCGCTCGGGCAAGTCGATGGACCGCCCAGGCCTTGACGAGTTGCTTGCTTACGCCCGTGCCGGGGATACGTTGGCGGTAGTGCGCCTTGATCGGCTTGGTCGATCGCTTGGCGAGCTGTTGAAAATTGTGACGGAATTGAAAGAGCGTGGTGTCGCCCTGCTCAGCCTGGAAGAAAAAATCGACACCTCGTCGGCGGCGGGCGAACTTGTGTTTCACGTGTTCGGATCGATCGCGCATTTCGAAAGACGATTGATCGCCGAACGGACCAAGGACGGCATCGCCGCCGCGCGCGCCAAGGGAAAATTGCCAGGACGCCGACCACTCGACCCGAAAAAGGCGAACGCTGCGCTCAAGCTTGTAGAAGCGGGGGTATCACCCACCGAAGCCGCACGGCAACTCGGCCTCGGTCGCGCTACAGTCTACCGTGAAATGGCTCTCGCAGGCGTAAGGCGATCCGCTTGAGGGCGGGCTCAGGGTCCATCTTCCCTTAACGCAATTCAGAATATATCCGATGCGATGGCCTCCACAGGCTCCGTCTGCGCGCAACACGGCATGGACGCTCTATGGAGGAAGAGGTGCGCGATATCCTGTGCTCGGCTCTTTCCACTGAAGTGTCCCAAGGCGTAGATGCCGGTCAGGCCATTTATCAGCGTTTTGCCAGGCTGGACGGGGTAGACCTGCCTCCCGTGTCCCGTGAGGCCATCAGGGACATGGATTTCGGGGGGTGATCGTTCTCGACACCAACATCCTCTCCTAACTGATGCGCTCCGGGCCTGACGGGGCGGTGCTGGCGTGGATGTCCCGTCAGTTGGTGATTTCCATTATCTGTCAGGCGTGGAAGCCGTAACCACCAACGCCTATCAGACGACGGCGGCCAATGGTCAGACAGTCGCGCAGAACTCGCCAGCCTATTACGTCGCCAGTACCTCTGCTGCGATGGTGACGGTGTCGACAGGTTTCTGAAGCCAGAGGACGGAAAGCCTGAACAGGATCAGGCTTTCCGTCCGGCACGGGAATATATTTGGTTCGATTGATATTTATGCGCATGGATCAGGAAGACATTGCTTCCGGGCATAAGAACATGCAGGACCGACAACAGGAAAATAGGTTGTCGTTTATATTTTGACTTCACCAGATTCACAGGCAGACCCTTCCGGGTCGTCTGTCTGTGAAATGTCCTGAAAACCTTATGAAAGTTTTGGTACAGCTGTTTTCACAAAGCGTCAGGACAGAATTCTGTTCTAAAAAAGCAGCTTCCACGGATATGAATATTGTATTGTGATGTAATCGTTTGTTTATTTCCGTGTCGTGGTCGTCCGCCTGGGGCTGCCGGAATTGCCGGGACGTGAATCCATATCGAGCCAACGCAGGATCGTGCGCGTGTACTTGTTGGCGGAATCCACCGCGCCGCGCGTGCTGTGGGCAACCGCCGCGCAAAGTGCCTCCATCATTGCCAGGACGCTTGCATCCGAATTGGCGGCGAACTGGCGCTCTGCCGTGACATACAGGACAAGATCGGTCAGGGCCGCCAGTGGTGAAGCCGGGCTGTCGGTAATCGCCATGACACGCGCGCCCTGTGCCCGCGCGTCCCGTGCGACCGTGATCGTGTCAGCCATATAACGGGGAAAGGCCACCGCAATGACCAGATCCCGGCTGCCATACCGGCGCACCCTGCGCGCAGCAGTAGCCCCGCCGCCCGTAATGCCAACGGAATCAATATTGCCACGGTAGATATCAAGGCCATTGGACAGCATGGCCGCAAGATGACTGCCATTCTCCATGCCAACCACATAAATGCGGTGTGCCGTAAGGATGGCCTGGACGGCATGACTGCAGCCCTCCGCGGACAGTCCGCGTATTGTCGCCTCGATATTGCGTACGTCTTCCTGCAGGGAGGCGGCCATGACTTCCAGCGCGTTCGAACGCCCATTCAGGTTCCTGATCAGGCGGTCAACCGGCACGAAAGCAGATTCAAAACTGCGGATCAGTTCCGCCCGGAATGCCGCATAGCCGGAAAATCCCAGCGCACGCGCCAGCCGGTTGGCGGTTGCGGTCGAAACACCGACATGGGCTGCAATGTCATGAATGCTCAGGCGTGCGGCGTTGATCGGCTCATCCACCACGAAATCGGCAAGATCCCTGAGCGCCTGCGTAAGATCCGGATAGACGCGGGCAATCCGTTCCGCCATGGGGCTGTGTGGTGGCAGGGATGTGGGTGGCTGCATTCGGCAGTATCCTGACTTGGCCTTATCATCATTTCATCCAGCCCCATTCCCTCCCGCAATGGATGGGACATGGCAGGCAGGGCGGACGCATACAGACGGTGAATACGCGCCTAGGGGATGTTTTCTGCAGCGCATTGCGCGTCGTGGCAACTCTCCTTCTTCATGAAACCCGGTTTCCGCACTGTAGTCGTTTTTTCCGCGCGACTTGCAAAATCATGGGGAAACAGGCTCAACCGGCAAAACGGGGTTCGGCCATGCCCGTCACGCCAAGGCCATGCACGGCAAACAGGGCCCCCCGCAGAGGGTGGTCGGCCACCGCGTCGGGCTGCAAGCCATGCGCCATGGATGTGACAAACAGGATGTCCAGTCCTGCCCCGCCAAAGGCAACGCTGGTCACACGCCGCACTGGCATCTGGATGACCCGGTCAATGGTGCCGTCGGGCTGGTAACGCACGATCTGCCCCGCGCCACAATGCGCGCTCCAGACACAGCCTTCGGCATCGACGCAGGCACCATCAAGCCTGCCGGTCCCGTCGCTCGGCAGGGTGACAAAGGGCCGCCCGCGCGACAGGGCGCCTTCAGCCGTGACGTAATCGTACACCATCATTTCGTTCGAATGGGTGTCGGAGAAATAGAAACGGCACCCATCGGGGCTCCAGCATGGCCCGTTACTGACACCAATCCCGCCACGCAGCCGGTGTAATGACAGGTCGGTATCAAGGCGGTACAGTGCGGCAAAACGATTTTCCGCCGCATCGACAACCATGGAGCCGAAGATAAACCGGCCCTGCCGGTCAACCTTGCCGTCATTCAGCGTCAGGTGCGCCCGGTCATGTCCGGGATCCACCACGCGGGTCAGGGCGCCGGTGTGGAAATCCAGCATGAAGACCCCCGTGCGCAATGCGACAACCGCCCCGCCCCCATGACGTAACGCCATTGAACCGATGCTGGCGGGAAAATCCCATGCCCGGATTTCCTGTCCATCGGCTGTCGCGCGAAACAGGCGCCTGCCAAGGCTGTCCACCCAGAAGATGCGCTGCGTATCGGCATCCCATAACGGATTTTCGCCCAGCGTTGTTTTCAGGTCAGCCACAACCGTGATGTGCATCACGTCCCCTTTCCTATCGCCAGCGCCGGGTTACGGCCCGTTCGGCATGCAGGGCCAGAAAGAAACAGCAGACCGACAGCACCATCGCCACAAGGCTGCACCCGAAGGCGCGTTCGGACCGGAATTCGGCTGTTGTAATACGGAACAGCGCACCCAGCCCCCCTGTCTGCATAAGATATTCGGCGGTCAGGCTCGCCAGGATCGCGGTCGGGGCCGCGATACGCAGGGCTGTCATACAGGATGGCACGGATGCTGGCAGTCGAAGCAGCAGCAGCCGTGCCCGCGCGCCAGCCCCGAACACGCTGAAGACATCCAGACTGCCCGCCGGAACCGACCGCAGTCCCGCGTGCATGTATACGAAGGCAGGCAGAAAACAGATGATGGCCACGATGATGATCAGCGTTGTCATGTGATACCCGAACAGGCGCGACAGAACAGGAATGATGGCCACAACCGGGATGGAAGACAGCATCATTGCAAGTGGCGTCAGCAGATATTCCATGACTGCGGAAAACTGGCACAGCAGCGCCAGCATGCCCCCCATCGCCAGTCCCGCCGTAAGGCCCGGAACGGCGACCAGCAGCGTCCCTGCCGCGGCGCGGCCATAAACCAGCGGGTTGGACGCCATATCCATGAGGACAGCCATGGGGTGCGGCATGACGATCTGGTTGACCCCGCTGGCCTGCACCCCGACCTGCCAGGCCAGCAGCAGCAGGCACGGCCCCCACCAGCGCGCAAGGAAACGTTTCATCGGTAATGCCGTCCCACGATACGTTCGACATAGCCAAGCAGGACAAAAATGATGAGTGACAGCCCACAGCACAGAATGACCGTGCTCCACAGCAGGGCGATCTGGAAGTTTTCCATCGCGCTGAGGATCAGCAGCCCAAGACCATGGGCGGAGCCGAACCATTCGCCCAGTATGGTGCCCAGGAAAGCCACTGGCACGGCCTGCCGCAATCCGGTTACCAGTGCCGGCAGGGCGGACGGGACATCAAGCAGCCACAGCCTGCGCAGGGGGGACGCGCCGAATATCTGGAACAGGTCCCTATGCGTTGGCGCGGCCGACTCAATCGCAGTACAGCCTGCGATGTAGGAGACGAAAAAGACCCCGATCGCGGCGATGGCCGTCCCGGCCCAGACAGGGGACAGCACGGCCATGAACAGCGGCCCCAGCGCGATCATGGGTATGGCATGGATAACGCTTGCCAGCCGGTCCAGCCCGGCCCGGGAAAAAGGCAGGAGATGCCCGAACAGCGCGGCTGCAAGCCCCCCTGCCTGCCCGATGCCATATCCCCATGCCGCTGTCGAAAGCGTTGCCAGACTTGCACGGATATAGAGATGCCGGCGGTATGGCACCGTAAGGCTGGCGATGACACTGCTCAGTGGCGGAAAGGTCGGGCCAAGCAGTTTTGCATTCCCGATAACCTGCCACAGGACCAGGATAACCGCGAACCCGACGGCCGCAGTGATGGCTGCGCGGAAGTGGGTGACGTATTTCATGCTGTCGCACCGTGGCGATGTATCGGGGCATGTCCGTGGCGGGATCGCAGGATCGTGTGGCCTGCGCCATCACCCCTGTGTTTCGTTCCCGTGCTACGCTTCCGTGAATACTGGACGGGCATGTCGCACCCTCCCCCTCAGGATATGAACAGTCGGCGGGAAAACGTGGCAATGCGTGGCGTGGCCTGCATTGGAATCATAACTCCCAAGAAACGATGATAGCGACCTGCATCCATCATGTCAGTAACATAATTTACACGTTGACGCTCATTTAGAAAATAAAGTAACATTTTTCCATCAGGAAGAAAATTGCGTGACATGTTTCGGGGCAGGCCGGGACAGCATACGGGGGGCATGGCATGAAATGGCATCGAAGATCGTTCCTCGCCAGCCTTGCCCTGTGCTGTGCTGCGGCACCCGGTTCCACACGGGCAGCCGAAACCCGGTCCCTGCCGGTTGTCAGGCTGAAGCTCGGCTGGATTGCCAATGTCCAGTACGCAGGCGAATGGATTGCCCTTGATCGCGGGTTTTTCCGTGATCAGGGGCTGGATGTCACATGGACAGCGGGCGGCCCCAATGCGCCAGACCCGGCCGTCATGCTGGCGGCGGGACGGGCCGACCTGTCCTACATGTCATGGCTGCCGTTTCTGGATGCGGTCGCACGTGGCAATGACCTTGTGATACTCGGCACCGAAATGCCCCGCAATCCGCTCGGGGTCATTTCACTGCCCGCCCACCCCGTGCGTGTGCCGCGCGACCTGCTTGGCCTGCGCATCCTTGCACAGGGCATTAACGAGACGACGTCAATCAATGCCGTGCTCGCCATTGCGGGCCTGCCCCGGCAATGGACCTTCGTCCCGGCCGGTTTTGCCCCCGATCCGCTGCTTGACGGGCAGGGCGACGCGTTCGTGGGGTTCGATACCAACCAGAAGCTCATGCTTGAAATGATGGGCCTGAAACAGGACAGGGACTTCATTTTCACGAATTTCGCCGATCTGGGATTCGTCACCCCTGCCGCCCTTCTGGTGACGACCCGCGCCTACCTTACGCAGAACCGGCCCCGCGTCGTGGCCTTCCTGCGTGCGTTGATACAGGGGTGGACCTTCAACGAAACCGATCCCGCGGTCGCTGCCCGTCTGGTGGTTGAAAAATATGGCGAGGATTACGGCTTCGACCTTGACCAGCAGATCCTGCAGAACAGGAGCCAGATCCCCTTCACCCATTATCGCGGCATGCCGTCGCGCCCGCTTCTCTCCCTCGATCGGGACATGATGGTCGGGCCGATGTATGCCGCCGCCCGCGCGGCGGGGCGCACGGCCCTGCCCGATATCGACCGGATTGCCGATTTCACGGTTGTTCCCGAAGCCTTTAAAGGAATTTGACATGGCGCTTCCCTCTCAGGCGGATATCGTCATCCATGGATGCGATATCGTAACAATGAACGATGCCGGGGACGTCATTCGTGATGGCGTCATCGTCATAAGCAACGGCCGGCTGGCGCATGTCGGTCCCCGGACCGATATTGGCGACATTGCCGCCACGACCATGATTGACGGACGGGGCCGGATCGCCATGCCCGGCATGATTGATGCGCATGTCCATACCGCGCAGCAGCTGTTGCGCGGCAAGCTGGCTGAGATGAGCCGCCTCGGCCCGCTGCGCAACCCGCCATGGAAAAACTATTATGTTCCGTTCGAGGCCCTTCTCGATCCCGAAGACATCTATCTGAGCGGCCTGCTGGCCTATGCCAACATGATCATGTGCGGCACGACCTGTTTTGCCGAAGCCGGTGGCCCCCACCCTGATGAAATGGCCCGGGCGGCGGTTGAAACCGGCATTCGCGGTTTTGTCGCCCTGACGACATCGGACCTGAACACCAGTTTTGCAGGAAGGGACATGCCGCCATCAATGATGATGACGACGGACGAGGCGCTGGCCAGGAACATCGCCCTGGTTGAACGGTGGCGCGATCACGCCCGGGTCAGGGCCTGGATGTCGCTGCGCCAGATCATCGTGTGCAGTCCCACGCTGATCGCAGGCATGGCGGATGCGGCCCGCGCCCACGGCGTAAAAATCCATACCCATCTGGCTGAAGGCACGTATGAGGTGGATTACGCGCTGGAACAGCACGGCAAGCGCCCCACCGAATACCTGAACGACCTTGGCGCGCTTGGGCCACACCTGCACTGCGCCCATTCGGTCATCCTGTCTGCCGAGGAAGTTGACCTTTACGCCACGCACCGGATGTCTGCCTGCCACTGCGCCTTTGGCAATTACGGGATCGGCGTGCCCCGCCTGCAGGAAATGTGGCGGCGCGGGGTGGATATCGGAATGGGAACCGATGGCGCGGCCTCGGCCTTTACGCTCGACCTCTTTCAGGTCGCCCATGCCGCACGGGTCGGTCAGGCCGCGGCCATTGGCCATGCCTATCACCAGCGTGTTCCCATGTCCGGGGAAGACCTGCTCAGGATCGCGACACGTGGCGGCGCGCGCGCCGTGGGAATGGGGGACGAACTGGGCTGTCTGGAGGTCGGGCGCCGTGCGGACCTGATCCTGGTGGAGACATCCGACCTTGATCACATGGGGTCGATGGACCCGCTTTTCCTTGCAGCGCATTGCGTGGTCGGGCGGGATGTGCGCGATGTCATTATCGACGGCGCGGTGGTGATGCGTGACCGCAGGCTGCTCAACATCGATATTGAGGCCCTGCGCGCAAGGGTGAATGAACGCAGGGCAAGGATCATGGAAAGGTTTGACGCGATGGTCCAGTGCTGATGCAGCGCGTCCCGGCAATCGAGCTGAGCCATGTCTCCAAGACGTTCCAGCTGAATGACGGCCGGAACATTCTGGTGCTGGACGACATTTCCCTTGCCATCCGGGAAGGTGAATTCGTCGCGCTGCTGGGGCCGAGCGGTTGCGGGAAAAGCACGATCCTGCGCCTGATCGCGGCACTGGACACGCCCGGCGCGGGACAGATCCGGGTGGAAGGTGTGGCGCCTGCCGAACTGTCGCGCGCCCATCGTCTGGGTGTCGCTTTTCAGGATGCGGCCCTGCTGCCGTGGCTGTCGATCGCGGCGAACATCAGCCTGCCCTTCCGCCTGGCCGGGCATCCGGTCGATCAGGCACGGGTGGACGACCTGATCCGGCGGGTCGGGCTGGCGGATTTTGCCCATGCACGACCCGGCCAGCTTTCCGGCGGCATGCGCCAGCGCGCGGCCATTGCGCGTGCGCTGGTGCTTTCGCCAGAAGTCCTGCTGCTGGATGAACCCTTTGGCGCGCTGGATGCCGTCACGCGCCGCAGCATGAACCTTGAGCTCATGCGGCTGTGGAGCACGCAGCAGATCACCACCCTGCTGATCACGCATGATGTCGCGGAGGCCCTGTTCCTTGCGGATCGTATCATCGTGCTCAGGCCCCGCCCCGGCCGCATCGCCCACGAGGTTGACGTCCCCTTCCCCCGGCCACGCGACGCCACGATCATGCGCACGGAGCAGTTTCATTCCATGGCGGATACACTGACAAACATGCTTGCCGATGGTTTTGATGAACAGGCATGACCAGCTTCTGACGTGACAGGCAGGCTTTCTGGAACATGGAACGTTTCCGGGTGTTGCCGTTTTTGGGGTCACGGCACGATCTGTTAAAAATTGCACGCTAGGTGTTTAGTCCCGGGATTTGATGGGGTATTAATTTCACGCGGGTGGAAGGAAGCCTTATGGGACAGATACGTCATGGGAGCGCCACGACCACGCACGCCGTGCGAGCGGCAATACAGCGATCGCAGGCTTCGCTCGCGACGCTGAGCAAGGAGTTCGGGATCAACCCGAAAACAGTTGCAAAATGGCGCAAGCGTCAAACGGTTGAGGATCAGAAGACAGGTCCTAAAGAGCCGCGCTCAACGGTCCTGTCCGAGACGGACGAAGCGATGATTGTGGCGTTTCGCCGGCATACTTTACTGCCGCTGGATGACTGCCTTTATGCCCTGCAGGCCAGCATCCCTCATCTGACACGCTCGGCTCTGCATCGCTGCCTTCAGCGCCACGGGATATCCCGGCTTCCGGATATCGAGGGAGACAAGCCCAAACGCCAGCGCTTCAAACGCACTCCCATAGGCTTTTTTCACATCGATATTGCCGAGGTCCAAACTGCTGAAGGCAAGCTGTATCTCTTCGTCGCCATCGATCGGACCAGCAAATTCGCTGTCACACAACTGGTTGAAAAAGCCGATCGGAAGACCGCCTGGGAATTCCTCGAACATCTCCTGAGCATCATTCCTTATCGGATCCATACCATTCTGACCGATAACGGCATCCAGTTCGCTGATCAGCCCCGTAACCGCAATATGGCCTGGTCTCGCCCCATGCGCTTCGACATGATCTGCGAAGCTCACAAGATCGAACATCGTCTGACGAAACCCAATCATCCCTGGACGAACGGTCAGGTTGAGCGGATGAACCGGACAATCAAGGAAGCAACCGTCAAACGCTTCCATTACGATAGTCATGAGCAGTTGAGGACACACCTCAATGACTTCATGGCAGCCTATAATTTCGGGCGAAGGCTCAAGACCCTCAGTGGCCTCACACCTTACGAATATGTCTGCAAAATCTGGACTTCAGAGCCAGAAAAATTCATCATCAATCCAACCCATCAAACCACGGGACTAAACACCTTATGTGTTTCCAGCCTGTTATGATGACCTCATGAACGCCCCTGGCCAGGGGCGTTCATGAGGTGAGATACAGCGCTTAACACCTGGTAGCCTGACCACGTTTTCTAGCAGGCTGATCTCGCCTCTCTTCACCGTCTCGAACAGTTGACGGCGGCCCGCTTTCGGGACCGCGAACATAAGAAAGAGAGAGTGATATGTCTGCGCAAACCGTCATTGGAATAGACGTGTCCCGAGACTGGCTCGATGGCTTTCGCCTGCCAGAAAAGCAGAGATTTCGTTTTCAGAATTCACCTGATGGCCATGCCAGATTACTGGAAACTCTTCAGAGTATGCCGGACGGTCTCAAAATTGGGTTTGAAGCCACCGGTGGACAGGAATGGGCACTCTGGCGTCTTCTCATCAGTATGGGACTCAATGCAGTCCAGTTGCCTCCTGCACAGATCAAAGCTTTCGCACTCTCCATGGGGAAACGCGCGAAAACCGATCAGATCGATGCGGAATTGATTGCGCGCTTTATGGCTTTTCGTCCAGAAGCAGGACGAACACTGCCGGATGTAAAACTCCAGTTTCTGCGGGCACTGACGGTGCGCAGAGCTCAGATGGTGGAGGCACGTAAACGGCTTTCTGCCCAGATTTCGGCGCGCCGCAAACAGGGTGTGAGCGCTGAACTGGAGGACATGGACAGCAGTCTCAAAGCATTTCTCGAAAGCCAGATCAGCGAGCTCGAACAACGGATTGAAAGCGTTATCGCAGAGGCAGAAGAACTCTCCGCGAAAGCAGAACTTCTCCGCTCCATTCCTGGTATCGGCCCGGTATCAGTCTCCATGCTTCTCGCAGAAATGCCAGAACTCGGCCGTATGACGGCGACAGAAGCTGCTGCCATGGCCGGACTTGCACCAATGGCTCACGATAGTGGCGCGATGCGGGGGAAACGTGTCATTTCAGGGGGAAGAAGATCTCTCCGTCACGTCCTGTTCCAAGCAGGATTGGCAGCTGCCTGCCATAATCCTGTTCTGAAAGCTGTCGCCAAACGCATGAAACAGCGGGGCAAGCCACATAAACTGGTGATCGTCGCTATCGCACGGCGTCTCATCACAATCGCCAACGCCGTCCTCAAAACAGGCCTGCCATGGCGCATTAGCTCCGCCGCTTAAACACAGTTGCTAGGATTTTTCTTACCGGGCGAGATAGAGTGCCGGAATCAAGAAAACTATTCCATCGCAGGATGTAATGTTCATTCGACAACTCACCTATCTGATTGCGCTTGACAAATTTCGTCACTACTCACGGGCAGCGGAACATTGTGGCGTCTCCCAACCTGCTTTGTCCATGGCAATTCGCCAGCTTGAAGACGAGCTTGGACTCCCTATTGTACGGCGTAATCGCCGTGTTTTTGGTTTGACGGAGGAAGGCCAACGGGTTCTTGTCTGGGCCAGGCAAACTGTCGCAGCCTTGGACGGTCTGCGACAGGAAGCGTCATTCTCCCAAGCTGTAGCGGGGGGCACGTTGTCTGTGAGTGTCATGCCACCAGCACTACAGATTACACCATTGTTGATTGAGCGTCTGCGCGCGTTTATCCCCTCACTTCGCGTTGAAGTGTCTGTCGCACCGAACGCGAAAATTATTCACGATCTCAAAGAGCGACGCATCCAGATGGGGTTGGTATATCTTGACCAGGTGCCGCAGACCGACGTGTTTGAAACGCATGAACTCTATTCTGAACAGCATTTTTTTATTACGTCTGAAAAGGTTCAGGCTTCGCGTCGAGATGCTTATGACTGGTCCGACGTCGGAAAACAGCCGCTCTGTCTCTTGGGGAAAGAGATGCGGAGTCGTCAGATTGTGGATCAGTGCTTCAAGAACATTGGTGTCGAACCAACGGTTTTTCTGGAAACGAACTCTTTGGAACTCCTTTATGCTGAACTTCTTTCTGGTCGATCAGCGGGAATTCTGCCTCTTGGTGCGCTACCGACCGATCGTTCTCGTCTGAACATCATGCGTATGAAACAATGTCCAGCATTGGGAGTGGGGATTGTACGTCTGGCGCAACCGGTCCAGACGGCTCTTATGATAAAAAGTTGGGAATTGGCTTGTGACTTATGTCTGGGCGACACGCTTGAGTCATAAGCAATACTTATGATGAAATCAAAACAAAGACTTTGATCTTTTTCGTCTCCACGTCTCTGTGCTTTTCCAGATGAAAGGAAAAGTATTACCGTTATGGAAAAAGGAGGAAGTCCTCAGGCCATAAACCGAAAGATCGAGTTGACGTGGCTTCTGACGCCGTCTCTTGCTAATCTGGGTTTTGCAGTTCGTACCTCGGTGGCTGCTATTCTTTCGCTCTTTATTGCAATCTGGTTGCAGCTTGGCAGTCCTCAATGGGCACCTCTGACCGTCTGGGTGGTTGCTACCGCATCACGCGGAGAGTCACTTTCCAAAGCCCGCTGGCGACTGATTGGAACCGGTATTGGCTGCTTCATGGGGGTCGGTCTTATGGCCTGCTTTCCTCAGCAGTCAGGATTGTTTTTCATTTCTCTGGCTTTCTGGATCGGACTCTGTTGTGGAAGTGCGACATTCTTCAATGGGTATCGGCGCTATGGTCTGCTAGTCGTCGGGTTTACGTCCGCAATTGTTGCAACGGGTGCCATTGAAAACCCCGATAATGTTTTTGATGTCGCGATATCACGCGGCACCTACATTGTGTTGGGTAATGTGTGCGAAGCCGTTATGGCGGCTCTGTTTCTGAACAATATTTCCCAAAAAGCACGTGTACGACTTCTGGAAAAACTCTCTGGTCTCACGAACGATATTGAGACCTACATATTGACTGAAGGCTTTTATAAAACCGATCTTGAGGACGAAACCCGTTTTTTGCAGAAGGTGGTGGCATCTGATACCCGAATAGAATTTGATGCTCTTGAAATGGGGCCTGCCGCACGGCGGGCACCAGATCATGCCCGGGCTGTACTCGCACACTTGCTAACCGTTCTGGTAAGTGCGCGAGGGGGCGAAGGACAAAAAAAGCTAGAGCGGAATATCGAGGTCATAAGATCGCATATTCAAGCTATAGAGGTTCCTCGAACGCAGGATCATTTTACGTTTAAAGCCAGACCTCCACGCCATTTAGCTGAAGCCCTTCAAAACGGGATACGTGCTGCTATAGGGATTATTGGAGCATGGCTGTTGTGGGAAGTCACCGCTTGGTCTTCCGGGCCTGCATTTGTATCTTTTGTGGCTCTGATTTACGGCCTTCTTGCAACGCGGGACGTACCGGTTCTTGCGTCTAGCGGTTTTTTTCAGGGCGCAGTCTGGTGTACTGTGGTCGCCGGATTGTATGTATTCCTGATCATTCCGTCAGTGACGGCGCCCGAATATCTCACGGTCCTGCTTATGATTCCTATGATTATTGGTGGATTAGCTGCGCGCACCCCATTTCTTGTGAATCATGCATTCTCCTTCAATATGTTTTTGCCTGTTTTGATTGGTCCCTCTAATTCGGGTCGTTATGACGAGATTTCCTTTCTGAACGGGACGAGCGCGTTTTTGGGCGCCGTTCTGTTTGTATGGATCACTTTCGGCGTAGTGCTTCCATTTCGGGCCGATCAGCGGCTAAAACGTAGGACTTTCCAAATGGAGCGAAGCTTGCGTGCTCTGGGAATATCCAAACCGCGTTTATCTGTGGAACAATGGCTTGCTTCCAATGCGAACAGTATGGTCCGCCTGATTGAGACATCTCAAAATGTGCCGCATAAGGTATTACTGGATTATATAGACAGACACATGCAGATCATGGTTCTGGGTATGTGGATTACTGAATTATGGGCAATTGCGACCACGAAACAGACTCCACAGCCTATCAGAAATCGGCTGCGCGTTGTCTTGCGATCATGGTCTCGTACCGGTGACACTGATCTCACGAAGGCTGCTTTTGTTTTAAGAAACCTCGAAAGAACCTCTCAGGTCTCGGAGGAGCTACTGACTGCCTTGCGTGGCCTCTCGAAGGCGCCTGTAAGGAAATTGAACC
>NZ_JBDIWI010000004.1:0-183458 GCF_039638325.1 Gluconobacter sp. OJA
GTCGCCATGCCAGTCCGTAAAGCCACTGCGCGACCCTCGGCTTCAGGTGTCAGGCCCGCGTCTGCTGCAGGGCCGCACGCGACCCCGCATCAGCCGCAAACCTGCCCCCTTGCTCAGAGCCTTTTTGGAAATTCACGGATGGGCGTTTCTGCGTAGCATGAGGCTGCCCATGGCGATATGGATCATGGCCTCGGAGACATCGACGCGCTGCTCGTAATCCCGCACGAGACGTCGCCAGCGGGTCATCCAGCCGAAGGTCCGCTCGACGACCCAGCGGCGGGGCAGAACCTCGAAGCCTTTCGCGCCGGCCGAGCGCCGGATGACCTCGACGCTGAAGTCCAGGAACGCTGCCTTGTCCATAAGCATCGCCCGGTCGTAGGCGCCGTCGGCGAACAGCTGCTTTACCCACGGCCAGCGCTTGCGGATCGCGTTCAGGATCATCTGGCCGCCGGCGCTGTCGGAAATATCCGCGGGCGTCAGGTGCACCATCAGCAGGCGGCCGTCGGTATCGACGGCGATATGCCGCTTGCGCCCGACGATCTTCTTGCCTGCGTCATAGCCTCGCGTCTCTGCGTGAGGCGCCTTGATACTTTGGCTGTCGATCACACCGCTCGTCGGGCTCGCTTCACGTCCTTCAGCTTCACGATCGAGCATCGTGCAGACGTCATGGATCGTGCGGAACAAGAACCGGCGCATCAGACGGCGAAACCACCAGTAGACTGTCTGCCAGGGGCCGAAATGAACAGGAAGCATCTCCCACCCGCAGCCTGAGCGCACCAGATAGCGCAGGGCGTTGAGGATCTCCCGAAAATCGACGCTCCGCTTGCGCCCTCGCGGGCTTGCAGGCGGCATCAGAGGCGCAATCTGTCCCCACTCCTCGTCGGTCAGATCAGATGGGTAGCGCTTCGTCTTGCGGGATAGAGCGGCCATGCGTGCTCGGGCTTGAGGTGTCCACATCCCAAGGGTGAATCACCTTTCAGACCCAATGCAAACCCCCATACCCCCAATTTCCAAAAGGGCTCTTAGGCCGCTGCGGACGTTCTTTAGCGGCTCTTAGAACAGCTGCATTATTTATTCGTCGTACCGTCATTTTTGGTCAAAACTACCCGATGCAGAAATAACTCGCCTCGTATTTTATAGAGATTGCCATGAATCCTTTTGATGAATTACCTCGCCGCAATCAAACCCATGAGATAGAAGATGATGCGTTAGTCGCATTTCAAAAACGCCTATCCGCGCGACCGTTGACGACGATTTCCGGCGTGAACACCTCGCGCCGATGGAACGCGTGGGCATAATCCCACTGGCGCGCCGTGAAAGCCGGTGCGCTGAACGTATCTTTCCAGCCGAGATCGTCCCAATAGGTTACTTCCCACGACAGGGTCAGCAGATCGGGACGATCGGACAATGCCAGAAGATTGGCATTCGCGGGCGGGCAGGACGAACAACCCTGGCTTTGGAACAGCTCCACCACGGTCGGGTGGTCCGGGTCCGCAGCCATGGCCGGTACCGATGTGCCGACAAGCGCCAACATGCCGCCCAGTGCGGTGGATATGACGCTTTTCAGCTTCATGAATACGCCTGCCAGCCGGATAATGCGCGAAGCCCGGCTTAGTTCGGCTTCGCCATGCTGTCCTGCGGCGCGGCCATCGCGTTGTCATGGCTCATGCTGTCGTGGCTCATGCTGTCGTGGGACATCGCGTCCTTCTTCATGCCGTGATGCGCCATGCCACCATGCTTCTTCATGCCGCCATGAGACATGCCGTTATGCGACATCGCATTCGGAGCCATCGCATCGTGCGCCATGCCGTTCTTCGACATGCTGTCATGCGCCATCGCGTTCGGCGCCATCTGGTTCGGGGTCATCGCATCGTGCGACATGGCGTCCTGTGCGTGAGCAACGCCACCCAGAGCGACGGCGGACGAGAAAGCGGCGGCAATGGCGATATTGCGAATAGACATGGTAATTTCCTGATCTGTCGATGATGTGGAGGAGGAAACATTCCGCCTCTCTGTTCTATTCTTCGGTGAGGCCCGTCGTCGGGTTACAGGGGCGCGTCTTTTTTTATGACCCGCCAAACCAGTCGTAACCCTGATCTTCCCAATAGCCGCCCGGAAAGCGGTTGGTGACCTCGATGGACGCGAGATATTTCGGATTCTTGTAGCCGAGCTTCGTTGGAATCCGGACCTTCATCGGCGCGCCATAGGCAGGCGGAAGGGCACGGTCTCCATAATCCAGCGCCAGTATGGTCTGCGGATGCAGCGCGGTCGCCATGTCGATGCTGGTCGAATAATCGTCGAAGCAGCGAAAATTGACATATTTCGCACGCAGATCCGCGCCGACCCTTTGCAGGAACATCGAAAGCGGCACACCGGACCAGTCGCCGATCGCACTCCATCCCTCGACGCAGATATGGCGTGTAATTTGCCGTTTCTGCGGCAGCGCGCGGAACTGCGCGAGCGACCACGGGCGTTTGTCCGACACCAGACCGTCAACCTCCAGGCGCCAGCCAGCGGGATCGACAGTGCGAACCTCGCTCTCGTCGTAATAGGCGTTGAACGGGAATGGATGCGTGATCCTGGATGCGTCGAATTCCCGCGCGAGCCGCTGGCGGCTGAACAGCATGGCCTGCATCCGGTCGGTGAAACGCGACATCGCGCTGAGCGCACGCTCCACGGACGGCTCGTCGTCCAGCGCACAGCCGGACAGCATCGACAGCCCACCGAGCGACAGGGCGCCTTTGAGCATCAGGCGGCGCTCGATCCGGCGCAGTTCGGGAGCGATCGCCGAGCGATCGAGGCGGTTGTGACTCATCGGGCGGTCCCCTCCTGAATGCTCGCTTCCGACGCCGCGCTCAGACGGCGGCCGAACACCATGCCGAACAGGGTCGACGGCACAAGCAGGGCGAGCACGATGTGAATGACGAGAAAGGCGACGATCAGCGTCATCATCGCGAAATGAATGCGGCGGGCGATATCGTAACCGCCGAACAGCCATGTCAGCCATCCAAGCTGCACCGGCTTCCAGATGGACAGCCCGCTTGCAACGGTCAGCAGGGCGACAATCAGCACGCCGGTATAAAGCAGCCGCTGGACAGCGTTGTAATGACCGACGGCATGGGACAGCCTGAAGCGCAGCGCCTGCGCCATATCACGACCGATGGCGCGCGGGCCGACGGGCCGCAGATCGCGGCGGAAATGCCCCGACAGCACACCATACCCCATGTAAACGACACCGGCAGCCATCAGCACCCACATCGCCGCGAAATGCCAGGCGATCCCGCCGCCCAGCCAGCCACCCAACGTGGCCCAGGCCGGGAATTCGAAAGGCAGGATGGGCGAGGCATTATAGATCTGCCAGCCACTGCCGATCATGACGAGCATCGACAATGCGCCGATCCAGTGGGTAATGCGAATAACGGGCGATGGCGTGCGGCGCGATCGCACGCGGCGTGATGAGAGCATGTCCGGGCTTTCCGACTGAATGGTCAGGTGTTGATGCGGATGCGTTCGTCAGCCAGGCGCGAAAGGTTACAGTTTCCGCCATCTCCTGACGGAAATAAAAAATTCTTCCTGCCCGCGTAACCGGACAGGGAATTTTCGCGAAGAACGCTGTGACAACCCAAAACAAGGGGGACACAACATGACATCCCGCCGCCAGTTCTTTCTTGCCGCCGTTGCCATGGCGGCATTCGGCCGCGCACGGGCCACCGGGCATTATCCCGTCACGCATACCGACGCCGAATGGCACCGCCTGCTCACGCCCGCGCAATACAATGTGCTGCGCGAGGCAGGCACCGAAATGCCGTATTCGAGCCCATTGCTCACCGAGCATCGCCCCGGCCGCTTCGCCTGTGCCGGATGCGACACGGCAGCCTTCGACGCCCGCACGAAGTTCGACAGCGGCACCGGCTGGCCGAGTTTCGACAGCGCCCTGCCGCACGCCGTGCAGGAACGTGGCGATGACAGCCTGGGCATGGAACGCACGGAGGTGCGGTGCGCGACCTGCGGCAGTCATCTCGGCCACGTGTTCGATGACGGACCGCAGCCAACGGGCCTGCGCTACTGCATGAACGGCGTGGCACTCTCGTTCCATACGGCCTGAAGGAGCTGAAATCATGACACGATCAGGACTTTTCGGCGTTTCCCTGATGGCGCTGACCACATTCGGCGCCGCCTGCCACACGGCAATGGGCGAACCCGGTCCCCGTATTCTTCCGGCACCCGTCCTGGCGGAACCGGCACCCGCGACGCACCATGCCAGCGCCGTCTTCGCGGGTGGCTGCTTCTGGGGCGTGCAGAGCGTGTTCGAACATATCCGTGGCGTGACCGCGACCCGCGCGGGTTTCGACGGCGGCGCGCGCGACACGGCGGATTATGAAACCGTCAGCAGCGGCGATACGGGACACGCAGAATCGGTCGAAGTCGATTTCGATCCGACGCAGGTCAGCTACGGCACGCTGATGCGCATCTTCTTTTCCGTCGCCCTCGACCCGACACAGGTGAACCGCCAGTTCCCGGATGACGGCACGCAATATCGCTCCGTGCTCTATACCCGCTCCACCGAACAGGCACGGGAAGCGCACGCCTATATCGCACAGCTCGACGCGGCGCATGTCTTCGCGCGGCCCATCGCAACGCAGGTGACGCCGGATCATGGATTCTACCCGGCCGAGGCGGATCACCAAAATTTCGCGGCCCGCTATCCGGATCACCCATATATCGCTACATATGACGCACCACGGATCGAGGCGCTGCACGCGTTGTTCGCATCGTCCTGGCGCCCGCAGCCTGTGCTGACGCTGGCCGACGATGGCGGGAGCTGACTCCCGCCGTAACCAGGGATGGAGGGTTCGTGACGGAAGCGGATTGGAGCCGCTGGATGGCGGCGGCTCAGGCGGGCGATGCCGATGCCTATCGCCGCGTGCTCGCCGAGGCGCAGGCATGGCTGAGACGCTTCTTTCTCCGGCGCCTGCCGCCATCCATGGTTGACGATGCCGTGCAGGACACGCTGCTGGCCGTTCACGAGAAACGGCATACATTCAATCCGTCCCAGAAGTTCGGTCCCTGGATCGCGGCAATCGCCCGATACAAATGGATCGACCGGTTGCGGGCCACCAGCCGGGTGGACGATGCACCGCTCGACGACGACCTGCCGGTGCAGGATCATGAGGAGCAGGTAACGACGGCCCATGCGCTGGAGCGCCTGCTCGGGCAGCTGAAGCCCGCGCAGGCGGAAACCATCCGCCTCGTCAAGCTGCGCGGATTGAGTATCGAGGAGGCGGCACGCCAGACGGGACAGTCCGCCACGCTGGTCAAGGTCAACATTCATCGCGGTCTGAACCGCATGAATGCTTTAGTAATGCGAGGTAGTGATGTCGACTGATCCCCTGATCGATCGGCTCGCGACCGGCCTGCGTCCCGTCAGACGGCGGACGCCGTGGCGGGACGCGACGATCCTGCTGGCGCTGGGCGCGATCGAGATCGTCTTCGTGCTGAAGCTGGGCCTGATGCGTCCGGACATGCCGCACGCCATGGGAATGCCGAGCTTCTGGTGGAAGGCCGCGAGCCTGGCCGTGATCGCCGCCGTCGGCGGGACGACGGCGCTCCTGTCGCTCGACCCCACACGCTCACCACGACGGGGTCTGCGCATCGTGGGCATGCTCGCCCTCGCGGCGCTCGCGCTCGGCTGGCTGGTGGACGTGCTTCAGGCCGGCCCCGCCGTGCTCTGGCAGCGCCTCGATCCGGCGCATGGCATTCTCTGCGCACGGAAAATCGTGGAATTATCCCTGCCGGCGGTGCTGGCGCTCGGCCTGTTCGCGCGGCGCGGCGCACCGGTGGATGCGCGCGGCACGGCCTGGGCGGTGGGCATCGCCGCCGCGGCCTTTGGCGCGCTGGCCTTCGCGCTGGCCTGTCCGTTCGACGACCCACTATATGTCGCCGTCTGGTATTCGGCGGCCTGCGGCGTCGTGACACTCGTGACGCGTCTGGTCCTGCCGCCGCTGACCCGCTGGTAGGGTGAACACCGCCATCCGGATCCGGATGGCGGCCGGGGACCGGTTTTCAGCGGGACCGGTCCACGAAAACATCAGCCCCGGGCAAGCCGGTCCTGCGTTTTCGTCTCGAAGTCGGACGCATCGTGGCGTTCGTGCAGCTGGCCTGACGGCTCGCCGACCATACGGTTGACCATTCGACCACGCCGCACGGCCGGGCGTTCGAGCAGCCGGTCCGCCCAGGCCCGGACATGCGGATAGTCCTGTACGTTCAGGAACGTGGCGGCATCGTTGTACATCCAGCCTTCCACGAGGCCGCCATACCACGGAAAGATCGCCATATCGGCAATCGTGTAGTCGTCGCCCGCGATGAACGGGCTTTCGGCAAGCCGCCGATTGAGAACGTCGAGCTGACGCTTGGCCTCCATGGTGAAGCGGTTGATCGCGTATTCGATCTTCTCCGGCGCATAGGCATAAAAATGCCCGAAGCCGCCGCCGATATACGGACCGCTTCCAACCTGCCAGAACAGCCAGTTGAGACAGGTCGTTCGCCCCACGATATCCTTCGGCAGGAACGCATCGAATTTCTCGGCGAGATACAACAGGATGGAGCCGGATTCGAACACATTCAGCGGCCTGTCCAGACCATGATCCACGAGCGCCGGAATCTTGGAATTCGGATTCACGTCGGTAAAACCGGAACCGAACTGGTCGCCCTCCCCGATGCGGATCAGCCACGCATCATACTCGGCGCCCGCATGACCCGCCGCCAGCAGCTCTTCCAGCATGATCGTGACCTTCACGCCGTTCGGCGTCCCCAGCGAATAGAGCTGGAGCGGATGGCGACCGACAGGAAGCGCCTTCTCATGCGTGGGGCCTGCGACCGGGCGGTTGATGCTGGCGAATGCGCCACCATTCTGGGCATTCCATGTCCAGACCGGCGGCGGCGTATAGGTGTTCGATGAAGACATATAACGGACCTTTCGCGATTATGCCGGGAAATTCGAAGGATAGAGCGCGCGCAGCGCCTGCTCGTCCATCTCGCTCTTGAAGGTATGGGTGGCCATCAGGGCGCGGGCACGGGCAACGGCCGGACGTGCGTTCACGAGGTTCATGAAGCGCACCAGATTAGGCCAGGGTGCCAACGGTGTGTCTGACCCTTTCATCACGCGCGGCGCGCGGTCGAGCCAGCCCCATGCCGACATGTCGGCAATGGTGTAATTCTCGCCGACGACGAAGGCGCGGCCTTCCAGATGGTCGTTCAGCACCTGATAATGCCGCTCTATCTCCCGCCGGTAGCGGTTGACGGCATAATCGAGCCCGCCGGGCGCGGCATACTGGAAATGCACGGCCTGACCGGAAAACGGGCCGAGGCCGGTGCCCAGAAACATCAGCCAGGACAGGAGCTCCGGGCGGTCGGCATCGGTGCCGAGGAACCGATCCGTCTTTTCAGCCAGATAAAGAAGAATGGCCGTGGAATCGAAGACGCGCGCCTCATGGCCGCCGGGGCCGTCCGTATCGACGATGGCCGGGAGCTTGCCGTTCGGATTGATCCTGCGGAAAGCCGGCGCGTGCTGCTCCCCCTTGCCGGTATCGATCGGTACGGCTTCATAGGGAAGTCCGGCCTCCTCCAGGAACAGCGCGATTTTCGCGGGGTTCGGTGTCGGGTGGTAGTAGAAGCGGATCATGGGCGTCCATCCTTTCGATATGTCGGCCGGGATGCTCATGGTGGATAAAATGACAACTGGTGTGGAAACGACCGGCGCGGCACCGGCGTTTCATTTAGCCGCAGGGATCGTTCCTGCAGGACGGGCGGAACCCCGTCAAAAACCGGATCGGACGCCAGCGCCGCCTCAGGCTCTCCCGATCGAAGCGCCACCGTCGATATGCAGGGTCTGGCCCGTCATGAACGATGCATCTTCCGACAGCACGAACGCGATCGCCGCCGCCACTTCCTCCGGTCTTCCGAACCGCTTCATGGGAACACCCGACAGATAGCGTTTTTCACCATCGCTGCCGGGCATGTTGTTGGCGCGAAACAGTTCGGTCTCTGTCGGACCAGGAGCGACGGTGTTGACCGTGATCCCGGTCGTGGCAAGTTCGAGGGCCCACCCCCGCGAAAAACTGATCAGTGCCGACTTCGCCGCGGCATAGGCGGTCCGTTGCACGGCCCCAAGGGCTGTCAGGCTGGATATGTTGACGATGCGTCCCCAGCCACGCGCCTTCATCCCCGGCAGAAAGGCCTGGGCCGTCAGGACAGCCGGGTGAAGATTGACCCGCATGACCTCGTCGAGAGCGGACAAGGAAACCTCTTCAAGATATTGCGCTCTGACGAGGCCGACGTTGTTGACGACACCATCGAAATCGTACCGCTCCGCAAGCTCGGCGCACAGGCGTGCCGTTGCATCGCTATCGGCAAGATCCGCCTGCACAAGGGTGCCAGGAAAGCCATCCGTGCGATTGCGCGCCAGGCCGATGACGCGATGGCCCTGCTTCGCCAGATTATGCGCCAGAGCAAGCCCGATGCCCTTGCTGGCGCCGGTAATCAGAAAGGTTCGTTGCATTGTCAGGTCTCCGGGATTGGGCGGGAGGCGGCGAAAAAGAGATCGCAGACCAGGTCACGTCGCGTTTCGAAGCCTGCGGTCCCCTGCCTTTTTTCAGAGGAGGCCGCGATGTCCGGCGTAACCGGCCGTCTTGTCCAGGCCGCGCTCTGCGATGATCGTCGTTGCGATCGGCAAAACGCTCGAAATCGCCGGAAAGCCGACATAAGGGAGCATCTGGATCAGCGCTTCCTCTATCTCGCGAAGCGGCATGCCATGATCGAGCGCGAAATTCATATGCAGGCCGAATTCATGCGGCTGTCGCAGCGCCACCATGACCGTCATGGTGATGAGACTTCTGCGCGCCTGATCCAGGCCATCGCGCGTCCAGATATCGCCAAAAACGTGATCGATGGCGTATCCGGCAATATCGGCCCCAAACGTGTTGGACGCGGCGGCGGCGGCAAGCCGCTCGGACGGCGCAGCCCCCATCAGGGCGCGTGTTGCCGCATTGCCTTTTTCTCTCGGTGTCATCGTCTGTCTCCCATTTTGCAAAGCCTCTTTCCAAGGCACCTGACGTGCGCCGGGCCGAAGCGATCGCTCGAACCGACCCGGCGCGCCGGATCAGGCCGTGACGCTCGCCGCCTTGCGCAGGGCCGGCAGCATGTCTTCAGGCTCCGGGCGGCGGGTATAGTCCGGGTTGACCTCGGCATAGAGAATCACACCGTCCTGACCGATCACGAAGCGGCCCGGCATCGGCAAGGTCCAGCTGTCGTCACCGTTGAAGCCCGGCAGATCGTTCTTCAGGTTCTGGTAGAGTTCAACGAGATAATCCGGCAGGGCGAAACGCAGGCCGAATTTTGCGGCCACATCGTTATGCGTGTCCGACAGGATCGGGAAATCAAGCGCGTTCTGGCGCACCGACTTGCGGCTGTTGACCGCCGTCTGCGGCGAGATGGCGATCAGGTTCGCGCCAAGTTCGCGGAACGACGGCAGCGCGGCTTCGAGCGCCTGTAGTTCCATGTTGCAGTAAGGGCACCAGACACCGCGATAGAAACTCACGACCAGCGGGCCCTTCGCCAGAAGATCGGCGGAGGAAACGGGATTGCCTTCCGGATCGTTCAGCGTGAAACCCGGGGCCCTGTCACCGGCCTTGAGCGCCTTCTCGGCAGCACCGGCGGCAATCAGTTCGGCAGTGGCACGGTGCATCACTTCGATGACCGCATGCGGCACGTTATAGGGCGGCTTGCCGGCTTCGAAATCGGCCTTGAAAGCATCGAGTTTTGCCTGAAGTGACATGGTCGTTTCCTTTGTCAGTCGTTGCGATATGCTTGAGATAGAGCGGTCTGCTGCATGGGGGATGACGGCTCGGACGACTATCGGTCATTCCGGGCCGGAATGGGATTTCAACCGACGGATTCAAGCGCCGGATAATCGGTGTAGCCATGCGCATCGCCGCCGTAGAAGGTCGAACGGTCATAAGGGTTCAGCGGCAGATTGCGCCGCAGACGCTCCGGCAGATCGGGATTGCTGATGAACGCCCGCCCGAAAGCGACGGCATCGGCGTCGCCTGCCCGGATGATCGCCTCGGCACTGGCGCCATCGAAGCCGCCGGCGGCGATGAGCGTGCCGCTGAACGCACCGCGCAAATGCCGGGCCGCGACCGCATCACTCTCGGCGATCAGTTCCGTGCCCTTGATGCGCGGTTCGACGACGTGGAGATAGGCGATGCCCATTTCGTCCAGCTTCTCCGCGACATATCCGAAGGTCTCTCAGGACGCTCCGGGCTTGACGGCCTGTCCCGTCGCCCGTCTTGGCCGTTGGCAGGATGGGCTCAGGAAAACGCCACCTCCATTCCTCTTTCGTCGCCGTCAGTGTGCTCGCCGCACGGGCAGGATGGGTCTAGGAAAACATCAAATACCCATTCAGTATTCAACAAGTAAATCGTCAATTTTTGAGGCCGTATTTTCTTGAAAACGGCGGTTTCCTGCGGTTTTTCGTTGACTGCGCGCAAGTAAAAACCTAGTATCTATTCATGGGTGGAGGCAATAGCGCCGAAACAGTCCAGTTGATACGTTCCCTATTTCTTGGAGGCTCTCATGGCTGGTTCCGTTAACAAAGTCATTCTCGTTGGCAACCTCGGTAAAGACCCGGAAGTCCGCAATACACAGTCCGGGTCCAAGATCGTGAGTTTTCCTCTGGCTACGTCCGACACATGGAACGACCGCCAGAGCGGGGAGCGCCGTGAGCGCACCGAATGGCACCGTGTCGTCATCTTCAATGAGCGGACTGCCGAGGTGGCGGAGCGCTTCCTCCGCAAAGGCCGCAAGGTCTATATCGAAGGCGAACTCCGCACCCGTAAATGGACCGATCAGGGCGGACAGGAGCACTACACCACAGAGGTTGTGATTGACCGTTTCAGCGGTGACCTCGTGCTGATCGACAGCAACCGTGGCAACGGCGATGCGGGCGAGGGCGGCTTTGGTGCTGGAAACAGTGGCGGCCGGTCCGGGGGATCGTCTGGCAACGGAAACCGCAATGCGGGCTGGGACGCACCGGGCGGGAACGACCTCGATGACGAAATCCCGTTTTGAGTGCCGGGGAGAAAGGGGCATAGCGTAAGATGAACAAAGACCGCCTCATGGCGCTGCTGCCTCCGCCGCAGCGCTCCAAACATAAGGAAGACCGCTACAAGGCGATTGCCAGCGTCCTTCAGACATTCGCGCTCAGCGCATGGGGGCTCGGCATCGTGACCCCACTCATCTCCGGGACAGGGCCGTTGACCCCCATGCGTGCCGTCACCTGCTTCTTTCTGGGGGCGGCGCTTGAGGCAATTTCTTTGACTTTTCTCGCGTATATCCCCTATCCTGAAGACAAGACGGAGGCGAAAACCAATGGATAACGTGACCCAGAGTATCCTGTTTATTCTTCTTCCTGCCGCTGTTTTCACCATCGGTCTGGGGCTTGCGATCGGACCGATTGCCACCCGGCTCGCAAAGTTGCGAACGTCCCATCAGTGACACCGACAGGCGGCCTCCGGGCCGCTTTTTTTTGTCCGCTCGCCCGATTTAGTCAGGCGGACGCGCCTCGACGGCGCGAACTTTGATGCCCCCAATGCTCGCCCCCCACAGGGGGGCTGCGCTAGGATAGCGGAAAAGGCTAAACTGGCCCCATGTCACGACAAACCGTCATTCGCATTGGTGCGCTAATCATTCAGGCCGCCATCCTTCTCCTGATCTGGCAGGGCGTTCTGCACCCAATCCGGGGAGGTCTGCTGGTGCTTGCCGTGGGTGGGGGAGTATTTTTCCTGACCCGGGATTCTTCCGGCACAAGTCTGGGCCGTAAGTAGAAAAAGCAAAGGAAGGGTCGGGGCGGCCCTGAAGGGTTCGCGCGCTCTATTCCGCTAGGCTCCTGCGTCGCCAAGCTCCACCGAGCCCCGACGTCCAGCCGCCCTCAACCGGGCGTCTGGCCCCCGGGTCTCGGCCCTTCCGGGTAACGGCTTGCCCGCATCCTTTTCCAATAGCGGGCGGTCCTGGTCTGGGTGATCGGTTCGTGAGACGGCTCCTCAACCTCCCCGGCCAGTCCTTCGGACTGTCCGGGGAGGCACGTTCCATGGAGGCGGCCTCGCATCCAGCGTTCAGTCTGACAGTCGCCGTGCCAGTCCGTAAAGCCACTGCGCGACCCTCGGCTTCAGGTGTCAGGCCCGCGTCTGCTGCAGGGCCGCACGCGACCCCGCATCAGCCGCAAACCTGCCCCCCTTGCTCAGGACGCTCCGGGCTTGACGGCCTGTCCCGTCGCCCGTCTTGGCCGGTGGCAGGATGGGCTCAGGAAAACGCCACCTCCATTCCTCTTTCGTCGCCGTCGATGTGCTCGCCGCACGGGCAGGATGGGTCTAGGAAAACGACAGGTATTCAGGAAGTAATCAAGAAATCTTTTTACTTGTCACGCGAAAATAAACCGCGTTTTATGGTGGTTTTCTGCGCTTTTCCTCTTGTCATGAGAGGCCGGAAAGGCTATCTTTTACTTGTCGAGAGGGATTGGCCCTCAAGACAAAGCGCCCCGGTTAGTGCTGGAACACCAAGCCGGGACTTCGCTAGACTAGAAAGGCAATTTTCATGTCCGACGCGGCAACCACAATCGCACCGAAGGCCCAGAACAGCAAGGCCGCAAACAAGGCCAGCCCTTCCGCCGTCCGCCGTTTCAACGAAGCTCGCGACCGCACAAAGGCCATTGCCTCCCCCACGCTGGCGGACGTTCTCCGTCTTGCCCCCAACGATGACAAGATTGCCGCCATTGTTCAGCATTTCGGTTTCGAGGCTGGCGACTATGACGAGCTGATGGGGGCCGGTTTGAGCATGATCCGCGACCAGTACGCGCTTCTTGAGGACGTTCTGATCGTCACCGACTTCCGGGGCGAGCGCAATTTCAAGGCCATGGAAATGCACCTTGGCCGCCTCGTGGACGGCATGGTCCGCTCTGCCTATGGGGCCGCCAACTTCTACGAGAACAAGCGCCAGATTGCCCGCGACGAGCAGAACTCTTTCAGCAACGAAAGCCGCGACGAAGACCGGCAGGGCATCGACGGCGGGGAAAACCGCGTTGACCGCGCCGTCCGCTTTGCAGCAGCGCAGGCCCCGAAGGCTTACGCGCTCGCCGTCATGGCTCAGGGCGCATGTGACGCCTACCGCGAATTGTTCGGAGAAGACTGGAAGCCTTACGTGAAGGACAACGGCCGCACCCTTACCGAGAACGTCCGCGCCGCACAGTGGGGGGCCGTTCTCTAACCCTCACAGGCCGGGCCAGCAGGTCCGGCCACCCACCGGGGCCGCGCTGACGGCCTCGGCTCTGCCCTCGGCCTCTTCTCCCGTCCGCCCTTTTTCATCTCCCGTCGTTTTTTCCGGGAAGGCGGACGCGCCTCGTCGGCGCGGAGTGTTTTGCCCCCAATGCTCGCCCCCCACAGGGGGGCTGCGCGAGGCAATCGAAGAAGGATGGTGCTTAGATTTCTTCGATCATGGACGAGACTAATTCGAGGAGCCAGCCGCCAAATCCGGCCATCAGAGCCACATCAAGAGCGCTGATCGCCTCTTTCTCATGCCCCAGAAGATAGAGGCCAAGCGAGAGAACTGCGCACAGCGCCGTAACCGGAACCGCCACGAAAAGAGCGTAGCGCGTCGAGCGGCGGAGCCAGAGCATCATCGTTGCCATGCCCGCAGAAGCGATGTGGAAGAGCGCAAAAGGCGTGCCAAGAAACTTGGTGTTGTTTCGCTCACGAATGATTGCGATCAGCCATTGGAGGCCAAAGAGAAAGAGGAAGTACGGCCAGACTTTCGGAATGGTGAGCATCTGTTTCATGTCCTTAATCACGAAGCGGACGCCTCGGATGAGGGCGTGTTTTTTGCTTCAGAAGGGCAGAATGACGCGGAATGATGCGACTGGCAGAAAAAGGGTTCGGGGCGGCCCTGACGGGTTCGTTCACTCTATTCCGCTAGGCTCCTGCGTCGCCAAGCTCCACCGAGCCACAGGGTCCAGCCGCCCTTGGTCGGGCGTCTGGCCCCTGCGTCTCGGCCCTTCCGGGTAACGGTTCACCCGCATCCTTTTCCAATAACGGTCGGTCCTGGTCTGGGGGATCGGTTCGTGAGACGGCTCCTCAACCTCCCCGGCCAGTCCTTCGGACTGTCCGGGGAGGCACGTTCCATGGAGGCGGCCTCGCATCCAGCGTTCAGTCTGACAGTCGCCGTGCCAGTCCGTAAAGCCACTGCGCGACCCTCGGCTTCAGGTGTCAGGCCCGCATCTGCTGCAGGGCCGCACGCGACCCCGCATCAGCCGCAAACCTGCCCCCTTGCTCAGGACGCTCCGGGCTTGACGGCCTGTCCCGTCGCCCGTCTTGGCCGGTAGCAGGATGGGATCAGGAAAACGCCACCTCCATTCCTCTTTCGTCGCCGTCAGTGTGCTCGCCGCACGGGCAGGATGGGTCTAGGAAAACAGGGGGCGATCAGCCGGGGCCGGGTGTTCGGGCAGACGAAAGAGACGGGCGGCTTGTCGGGTCTATCGTGGCGGTCAGGGCGGGCTGGCCGGTCAGGGTCTGACTCAGCGAGCGGCCCGGTTCAGAGGTGGGTGTCCGGCTGGCATGGCGGGCGATTTCCCGATCCGTCCCGGCCAGGTCGGTCAGGATTTCCGTTTCCCGACCGTGAGCCGCGCCGAACGCAAAGGCCTTTTCCCGACTGTCGCCATAAGCGGCCATGTCCTTCTGGACCTTGCCCAGCTCGCGCGCAAAAGCGGGATTATGCCGAAGTTCCTGTTTGATGGCCTCCCCAAGCGCCGCGTGAGGGCCTCCGGCCTTCATGCCGGTAAAGGCCTGTGCTGCATCGCCGCCCTCCTGGCGGATCGCGGTCTCGATGTCGCGGCAGACGAGGGAAGGCGGGGCCGACCAAAACGCATGAAGAGAGGCAGCGGCCTTGCGGCCGTCCTCTTTCGCCCGTGCCAGGAGCGCGCTTTCTCGCTTCTCTTCCGTAGGCCCGAAGACAGCCGGGATGACCGGACGCGGTACGGGCCGAAGCACTGGAGCAGCAGAGGCCGTCAAAAAATCGGACTGCACGGTGACGGTGTACCCGCCGTCCTTTCGGACAGCGTTTCGCAGATCCGCGACAGGCACCGCCACGATCCCGTCAGGCGTTTCAAACGCACCGGAGAGGCTGGTCCGTGTCTTGAAGATCCCCGAAACAGTTTCCCCAGGCGCGGCCGTGCGGATGACGAGGTCATCCAGCGGCCTTGCGGCAGGGCCGGAGCCCATGTCGTGCATCAGCTCCTTCAGAGCACGGGTGCGGGCGGGCGAACTGGCGTCCGTCAGCAGGGCCGCCATGGCCGGATGGTCCGGATCCTGCGTGCCGGCAATGGACGCGGAGACCATGCGGGCTCTCGTGATGACGGAGAGGTCCATGTTATGCCCGTAATGACGGCCGAGTTCCGCGACAAACGCCTCCTGCGTTCTGCCGTTGCCTTCCCGGAACGGGTGGACGTAATTGAGTTCGTTCAGAACCTTGCCGGCGATGGCCGCAAACTGCTCCGGCGTTGAGGCCTTCAGGACGTCCGGGTCGCGGATGGGCTTGAAGGCCTCGGTCAGGCCCATGTCGATATGGGAGCCGGGCAGGAAGGTGGTCGCGCCTTTGCGCATCGAGCCGATCGGTTCGACCCGTGCCCCGTCCACGACCGGCCTTTCGTGGCGCATGTGGCCCGCCCATTCATAGACGTCCTGAAAGATATGCCGATGAATGGCCTTCAGGTGGTCGGCATCGAAAGAGCCGGATGGCCCCATTCCAAGCCGGATTTCCAGAATCCTGTGGCTGGTGCGGCGGTATTCTTCAGGATGAAGTTCGGAATGGCGGCGAAGGCCGAGCCGGTTCCGCAGGACGTCTGTCTGGTCCGGATCGTCGGAGACGTTCGGGTAGGTGTAACCGTGGACGGGAGGCATCGACGCGTCAGAGGGCGGGATTCAGTCTCCGCCCCAGTTCAGCAAGGTCGATCTGCCCCGCAACGAACGACTGGCAGGCATCCTCGATAAGCGGATCATGCGTGTAGCCCTGCCGTCTCTGGGCCGCGAGAGTCCACTCGACCGCGTCCTGGCGGCGCGCGCGCTCTTCATCCGAAAGAGCGGAAAAAGGCGTCGGAGCAAAGAGGGTTTTGGCTGAACTCATAGGAAGAAAATAGCGGTTTTTGTCCGGAATGGCAAGGTTTTCCGGTGGTTCGAGGCCATTCTGAAGATGTGTTTCAAGGCGAGATTTTTTGCGTTCAGTCGCAGAACGCGGCGGCAGGATGCTCTTATGACGAAGAGCCTTTCCCCTCTCGATAGCCGCCCGAAGCACCTGACCGGGCCGCGCCTGTCTCTTGCCCTGTTCCGGATCGGATGGTCCGAGCGTCAGGCTGCCGAGAAATGCGATATGCACCGCAACCAGTTCCGGCGCTGCCTGGACGGCACGTCCTCACTTCCGGCTGATCTGTCCGTGTGGCTTCTGGATCTGGAAGCGGCCCATCTGGCCTATCCCTGTCCCCGGCAGAGAAAGGCCGATCCCATTCTCGCCGAGATCCGCAAAGCCGGGTGACATTGCCCGCGACGTGGTGGGTTCCGGTGTCTCCACGTCCAGGCTCAGGGGATATGAAAAAGGCAGCCCGGAGGCTGCCTCTTTTTATTGGTTAGCGAAAACAAAGCCTACGCTTCCGTTGGTCATGACGTATGGCGTGCAGGTCCGTCCCGGATGGACATTGGCATAGGGCTGTAACCACTTCGCCGAAATCCACATGGTCTTCCGTGCGAGGTTTACCGTCTGATAATATCCGTTAACGGGCTGGACGGCAGTGTTCACCGGGACGAGGGTGGTTGCAGGCGCCACCACCGCAGCCTGATCGGACGGGCTTTCGCGGAATGGAATGGAGAAGTTCGGATCCATCATCTGCGCATCTGTCGCGTTGAGAGTCAGGCACTTATATCCCGCTAGGGGGCTGACAGGCTTGATCGGCGATGCAGATGCACTGAAGGAATAAGACGCCGCCAAAACTGCCAGAAGGAGAAATTTATGTTTCATGGTGATTGGGTCTCCGGTTCTCTGTCTTCTGTCATTTAACTCTGGAGTACGGGAGCGTTTGCACCGGTCCCCATCTTGTTCGCAGTGCTCTGCCGCCATTCGCCGACTGTCGTTCCTGATGAGATGTTATTATTGCTCATGGCAGTAGAGGAAATGAAGTCCGACATCAGGGCGCTGTCATCGGCTTGTGCAACTTGAGCTCCCGCATGACTACCGAAATTATACATAGCTCTCGTGTCCAGCGCCGTTGGATTGCTGATCCCCTGCGCCTGCAAGGTGGTCGCTTCTTCCTTCATGTATTGGGCGGCGGCAACAGCCTGTGTGGCTGGATCCTGCTGACCTGCTGTGCCTGATGTGATGGTACTGGCAAGTCCTGGATTGGATGCGAGCGCCTTGTTCATCTCCTCTGTGTATGTGCCATTTGCCATCTGGAACGCGCCTGTGATGGTGTGGCCTGATCCGGTGGCCGTATAGACATTCTGACAGCCGGACTCCACCTGACACGTCGCGGCCAAAGCAGCCGGGTTCACGCCAAGGGAAGAAGCATTGTCAGCGGCCTGATAGCCCCATGCGCGGCTGTAGAGCGTTTGCAATGAATCCGATCCGGTCGAAACGGGCTGAGTGGTCTGGATGACCTTACCGTCTCCGCCGATCTGCTGGACGGTTCCGGCTGGGACCGTGAAGTTCGGCAGGCCGACTTCCGGATAGACGACATGCGGGACTTCCGGCAGGCCGTTAGGCACTTCGATCGACTGCGCCTGGCACGAACCGCTGAGGCCAAGTCCAGCCGAGAGGGCCAGACCTGCGATCAGAAAGGATTGTTTGACGGGGGGCGGCATTGAGCACTCCTGTGTTGGGGTGCTCAGTATCCGTCTGTCGTCTGCGACTTTGAGGGCTGTTTGAAACGCTGTCTGATGGCGCGAGGTGGTGTGTCCGAAACGGACACACCTAAATGAGGTGATCGAGGATAATTCCGAAGACGGTTCCGCCCACGATCATGGTGGCGAACCATCCGGCCCGCTTGCTGATTTCGTCCCTTCGAACCCGGGTGCCCGCCATCACGATCTGGGCCTTCATGCTCTCGGCAATTTCGCCTTTGACCGTGCCAAGGACTTCCGCGACCTTTGCCTTGACGGTCTTTTCGTCAATCTTCTGAAGCTGGCGAGAGGCTGCCACGCCTTCATGGAGAGCACGCCTGACCTCAATCACCTCCTCCGTTGCCGAGCGTGTGCATTGATCCAGCAGGCTTTCACACTTCGCGACACACTGCTCCATCCGCTTCTCGGCCTCCTGAAACAGCGCTCTGTGCGCTGCTTCGGAGTGTTCGCGATCCTTGAGGAGGAGGGCCTGATGAAGATTGTTCATCTCCATCAGAATCATGAGGCCATCCAGAACCTTGGCCTCAGGTGAACGCGGCCGAAGCGTCCACCGATGCGTCTGCTCACGGAGCGCATCCAGTGAGCTTTCAAATCTGGCCTGACAGTCGGAAATCCTCTGGGTAAGGCCGTCAGACATTACACGTCACTTTCGGCCGGAACAGGGAGACCCTTAGGCATATTCGGCAGACGAGGCTCGCCTAGCTCCCGCAGGAAGACCGGGAAGTCACGGCGATACCAACGGTCAATCGCGAGCCGGTCAAAGATTGAAGTGGTCGGGAACCCGTCCTTTTGTTCACCCTCGGCATAGGCGCGGAATGTGAGCGTTCGGTCACAGACGTCTTTCATGGGCTCGGCAGCCGGATAGAGGACGAGCTTCGCGCCGTTGTCCATGGCTTCGACAACCGCGGGGTGAATGGCAACCTCTTCAAAGACGTCATCCACGTCCAGGGAAGGAGGAATAAGGCCTTCGTTGAGAATGACTGCGGCGTTCCGGGGCGAGAACTTCTTGTTCGTTTGGAGGTCTTCCAGATAATCGAGATCTGCGCGTTCATGGCCGATGAGGAAAGCCACTGAGAGCGTGATACCCATCATGTCGAGGGCGCGTGTCAGTGATTCCGTGCTGATTAACTCATGCAGCGCTGTCCATCCGCCGCCGATGTCGAGAATGGCGTCATGGCGACTTTCCATGAGAGACTGGATCTTTTCTTCCAGCCATTTCCGCTGACGTTTCGTGTCACCGCCTGTGGGGCTTTTCGCATCATGGAAACTGGAAATGGAGTGCGACCGGTTCAGCAGATCGGTGTTCCAGATTTCGGGTGTGCCGCCCTGCTCGTGGATCGTCTGGGCGAGAGCATTAAGCAGGGTCGTCTTCCCGACCCGCTGACGGCCAATGATCGTAAAAATAACCGGCTTGCGCTTGGGGGCGGCTGCCTTCTGGTCGGCAGCGCCTGTGGGGGCTTTGGCGGCAATATCCTTGGTCATGGATGGTCGGCTCCTGATGAGGCAGCCCCCTCACTGTGAGATGGGCTTCTCTTCCTCATTCAGACGCCATAGTGCCGGGCCATTCTGCGACTTAACTCCGCCGCTCAGAAAAAAATCAGTCTGGCGTGAGCCTTCTTTTCTCTTCTCTGCGCGCCCGGAGCTTTGCCCGGATGTGTTCCAGAGACTGGCGACCCTCAGCAGAAATGTTCGTATGCGGGTCCGCGTTTCTGGAGGACGGTGACGTTACGGCGGCCGAAATGGCGGGCACCTGTGGCGTGGCGGCAGGTGGCGGCGCGACGGGTCTTTCTTCGCGTTCCGCGTAATACTCTTCCACAGCGGCAGGCCGCCAGTCTGCCGGGGTTCGGCTCGGCGGTTCTGGCGTCTGATCGGGTGCGTCGTTTGCCGGTTTTCCGACTGTGATTTTCTCTCGCTCGCTCTTGAGGCGTGACCACATTTTTCTGATGGCCCCAAGTCCAACCGGAGAGAGTTCGACCTCCACACCATCCTTTTTCGCGGCTTCGGCGATCATCTCCCAGGTGGCGATTTTCGCCTCGCGAAGTTCAGACACGATGTCCTGATTTTTTCTGAGCCACTGATAGACGGCTTTCGAGTGCGGTTGAGCAGGGCGTGTCTTGTGTGCCTCCTGAATCTCTCTCAGTGCTTTGGACATGATCACTTTCGCCCCCGCTTTGTGTCCGTTCTGGACACACCTCGCACTCTGAACCGTTTTCACGGCCTCTGGTGCGTCGGACCTCTTTTGCAGGCGAGGCATCTCCGTGTCAAGTTCGAGGCATCATGGAAGCATCTACGAGGCGTCTCCGAAGCCATTTCGAGGCTAGTGCGAAGCGACTACGAGGCATGATTGAGAATTGACGAGGCAACTATGAGGCAAAGAAAAGAGCTTCTTCATAGACCATTGCACCGTTGGTGCGGACGGCTCCGCCGTGCGGGCTTGGAAGGGCGTCGGAACTAACGACGCCCTTTGCTGTCTCCAAAGCGCGCAAGGCCGGTTATTTCAGGCATCTTAGTCGCAGACTGGCCCGGCACCATGGCAGCCGAAAGAGGAAGAGAAGCCCACCTCACAGTGAGGGGCCTGCCTCATCAGGAGCCGACCATCCATGACCAAGGACACGGATACCGAAGCGGGATTTGTCGCTGCAGAGCCAGTTCATGATGCTGCCCGTACCACCGAGTTTATGTTTCAAAACCACTGTTTGGAGGGCGTGGTTCACGAAGGTAAACTCTGGCTCCGGGCGAGCCAGGTTTGCATGGTACTGGGGCTCTCGAATTCACGCGATGCAATGCTGCGGCTGGATGATGACGAGCACACTTCAATGAAGATGATGACCCATGGAGGTTTGCAGACGGTCAACGCGGTCAGCAGAAGTGGTGCCCTTCACCTCACCTTTGTCTCTCGCTGTCCTCATGCGAAGGCCTTCCGTCGATGGGTTACCGATGCGGTCTTGCCGGAAGTTTTCGAGACAGGCTCCTACCTCGGCAAAGACCGTGCTCGGACCGGTGTTGAGGGAGCCGAGATGATGCGGCTTCGAGAGAGGCTCCGACTGCCAGGCCGGTATATGGTTCTGAACCTGCCGGGTCGGCCTCTTCACATCGAAGCGCGAGATCTGGACGAAATCCTTGTCGAGGTTGATCAGGCCGATGTGCAGGCGTTGGTGAGTTCTGCCCAACTGGTCGGCTCCTTGTGGCGGAACTTCCGAACAGAGGACGTCATCCTGAACAAGGCCGTGACAGAAAATTCCTGCGGCCAGCAGCTTGATCAGGCCATCTCTCTGAGCACTCGACTGGCGCAATGGGTCACGCAGGCGGCCATCACCGCACAGAGGGAGAGGGAACGGCCTGACGCCCTGACGAAATGATCTCAGTCGCATGAGGGCTTTCTATCCTGCCCTCATGACAGATCAGACCCAGACCCCCGACCGCGCTCCCGAGACCGATGTTTCGGATCGGGAGCTTCTTCAACATCTTCTCTCGCGCTCTGACGAGCAGGGAGAAGAGATCCGGTTCATCAGCGAAAAGCTGAGTATCCTGATTGAGCTTCTGACCCCCTCGGAGAAGGGGGACGGCCCGACACTGGACGACATTCTTGCGCGTCTGGTCGAGCTGATGAAGGATCAGGAGCCGGTCATCAGGCGCATCGACCATACGACCGCCCGCAACAACGATCTGCTTGAAGGCCGCAAGGTTCGCCCGAAAGCAGAGGACGGCCGCCCGTCATGATGACCTTCCGCAAGATCTCGGCGGAGTGCAACGGCCGGTTCGTGGCCGCCTACTTCACCGAGGGCGCGCCGGATCCGGAGCACGATTTTCGCACGGACACCGGCAAGGTGCCTGACGGCGACGGTCAGCGCCTGACAAACTACTACCTCGGCCGGGATGGCAGGGCGTCGTTCAACCCGGGCATGAGCCAGAAGATGGCCGATGTGCTTGGCGTGGATCGGCGAGCCATGCCCACGACCGAAACACTTGCGGCCCTGTTCGAAGGCAAGCGCGCCGACAATGGCGAGCAATGGTCACAGGCCAAGCGGAAGATCAGCGCCTACGACCTGACCATGGCCCCGCACAAATCGGTCACGCTGGCTGCCGAGTTTGCGCCAACACAGGCCGAAGGGGCCGCGATCTGGAACGCAGTGCAGCGGGCCAATGACGCGACCATGCAGTATGTGGCCCGTGAGCTGGGCTTTGCCCGACGCGGCCACGGCGGGGAAGACGGAGAAGAGGCCGGGGAAGTCGCCTGGACGTCCTACCGGCACCGCACGTCTCGCCCGACCCTGACCCTGCATGATGCCGAGACCGATACGACCTATCTGCGTGAGGCCCCGACCGGGGGCGATCCGCACATGCACATCCATAATTCGCTCTACAATGTCGTCGTCACCGACAGCGGCCATGTAGGCTCGCTGGACACAAAGCGCCTGCGATCCCGCGTCCATGAGTTCGGAGCCTTCTTCCAGGCGGAACTGGCGGATGAGCTTCGTAAGCTCGGGATCGCGCAGTCCTATGACGCCAAAGAGCAGGCGACCGTCATTTCCACCGTCCCGCAAGAGGCCTGTGACGCGTTCTCCAGCCGCACGGCCGAGGTGACGCGGGCCGCTCGGGCCTATGCCGAGAAGGAAGGTCACGACTGGAACGCCATGACGGCCGAGCTGAAGAACAAGATGCTCAAGGCCGCCAGTCTGGCACATCGGCAGAAGAAAAATGAGTCCGCCGACGACGCTCAGGCCTGGCGCGAGCGTGCCGCCGAGATCGGGTGGGAGCATCATAGCGTTCTCGATACATCCGAGGCTCCTGCACTATCGGTCGCGGAGCGACACGAGCAGGCCTATGCGTTTGCGGCCAAACATCTTGGCAAGGAGTTCGAGACGGCTGCCGTGCTCGATCACGACAAACTGCGGATGTACGCGGCACGCGGCCTCATCGGTGCGGGGATCTCAGGTGGCATTGAGGACATTGACCAGGTCGTCAAACTGATCGAGGACAAGGGCCTTGAGGTCCGGGGCGAACAGGTCAGCCTCGTGTCCTGCGTGAAGAACGATCGGGTCCGCGTGACCAATACGGCCCAGATCCGGGTCGAGGAGACGCTCGCCAAAGAAGCCGTGCGGGCCTCGGCGGATCGCAGCGCTTCCCTTTCGGATGCCCAACTCACAGAGGCCATCGAGCGCTGCGACCTTGATTTCGACAACGAGCACGGCCAGTCCCAGAAGGCAGCGATTTATGCTCTGGGGAAGGCCGGAAAGATCTCGATGCTCACGGGCGTTGCCGGCTCTGGCAAGACAACGCTGCTTCAGCCGCTCGTGGATGCCTGGAAGCGCGACACCCGGTTTTCGGAGAAGGGCCGTGAGATGATCGGCCTTGCGACGGCCTGGCGTCAGGCCGATGCGCTTGGCGATGCCGGCATTCATCAGCGCTACGCCATGATGCCGTTCCTCAGCCGCCTTGAGAAAGGCGAGCAGACCGTGGACGAGAACACGGTGCTGGTCATTGACGAGGTCGGGCAGATCGCGCCGCGTCAGATGCTTCAGCTTCTGGAGCTGCAACGCGCGAGCGGCTGTACCATCAAGGCCTTGGGTGATCGGGAGCAGGCACAGTCCATTGAGGCCGGTGATACCGTCGAGATCCTGCGCAGGGTTCTAGCCAAGGAGGATATGCCGGAGCTGCTGTCCACGGTCCGCCAGACGACCGCCCGCAATCGTGAGATTGCCGGACTGTTCCGTGGCGAGAAACCCGATGCGGATGCGCTGGAAGCGCTTCGACCCAAAGGGAAAGCAGCCTACGCCAACCGGGACGAGGAAAACTCGGACGATCCCCGCAATGCCTTTCACCTCGAAGAGGTGCGCCGCGCGATCGACATGAAGCGGGAGGATGGCACGATCCGGCTGGTCGGCGGCGATCAGGACGAAGTGCTGCAACAGATTGCCGAGCTGTATGTCACACGCCGCGACGCTCTGGCCGCGTCCGGTTCAACGCGTGGCATCAGCATGTCGGTCCTGACCAATCAGGACGCGGCCGATCTCAGCCGCGCCGTCCGAAGGATCCTGCAAGAGCGTGGGGAGATCTCCCGCGATGAGGTCAAGCTCGATGCGGTCGATCAGCGCGGCGAGGCCTATGAGCTTCAGGTGGCGGCCGGAGACAGACTGCGTCTGTTTCGGCGCACCTGGGGGGCGGTCGAAGGGAAGGGAACCACGGTTGGTAACAACGGCGATGTCGTGGAGGTTGTCTCTCACGGCAAGGACGGCCTGCGCGTCCGGATGAAGGATGGTCGGGAGGCAGATGTTGAGTGGCGTCGGCTGAAGGACCACAAGACCGGCCGGATCCTGCTTGGTTTCGGTCATGCCATGACCATTGACGCCGCCCAGGGCCTCACCTCAGACGAGCATATCAACGCGCTTCCACGAGGTGTCGCGACCGCAACCGGGTTCACGTCCTACGTGGCGGAGAGCCGGGCCAAGGGCACGACCTGGACCATGATCTCGGACGGCGCCACGTTCGAGGCCGTGCGTAATGGCCGGGCGCTAGGCGACACGACGGAGATCACCAGCGACGATCTGTGGAACCATGTGGCCAAGGGCATGTCCAACAAGCCTTATAAGGCGCTTGGCATGGATCTGCCTTTTACGTCGCAGGAGGAACGGGAGAAGCACGTTCAGGAACTGATCCGCCTCGGTAAGATGCAGGAGGAGATGGCGCAGGAGGATCGGGATTATGGGCGCGAGGTGGCCAACCGCGTGCAGGCGATTACATTTGAGAAGACCGCTGCGCCTAAATTGAAGGAATTGGACAAGCAGATTGAGCAGCTTTTAATTCAAGCCGGTCCCTCAGTACCAAATATCGAACAAGAACTGCGCACGAGAAGAGCAAAAATTGTAAATGCGAGGTTCCCAGACATTTTATAATATTAACATGAAAATTATATAAATTCCGATATTTTTATACGGATTTTTCTATCTTCGGTCTCGTATCTTCTTCTTTGCTATTATTATTTCGTCTTTCCATATTGACTCGTAATGTTCAGAAAATAGAAAGCTTTTCACATTTAAATCGGAGAAAATACGAGACGCTCGCGGTATTATGGAATGTTCAAATTTCCCTTTATAGATGATTCTATCCATACAGTTTTTTATTCCTATTATTCCAATTGCCTGACAAGCATATTCGAATTCGTTGGAAGATAGAACAGAGAACGGGTATTTATCTAAATATTCAACATTAATATGTTCAACTTTCATCTTTTCAGTAACTGCAAGAAAGAGCCTTTGAGATAGATACGGATTAACGAAATACCAATCTTCCATAGTTATTATCATTGAATAAGAAGGGAGATCATTGACATTGAAATTTGTGAGGCCGTTATATATATCTTTTATATTTTTATAATTTTGAACGATGGCTTCAGCTAGTATTTTTATATCCTTATCCATGTGTTGAGGGTCTATAGTTGTTTTTGATTGTAAAGTTAATCTTTTGGTCTTCGTTTCGATAAATAAGTTTGCTGATGTATCGGACAAAATCCAGTCTACTCCATGTCTGGGACTCTTATTTACTGTATATGGCTTTATTTTTGTGACAGAAAACCGCTCTTTATCACAAGCTGTATTTATAATTTCCCCAACGAAATTTTCAAAAGAGGATCCAAAAGAATTGGTAAAACGTTCATTGTTAACGAGATCATAAAAAATACCGGACGTTGATCTTCTTAGTAAATACATAGGTATCGGACAAATTACGTGGTTCCGTTTTTGTGAATCTAAAATAATTAAAGGATTTGAGATTAGAGGATTCCACGTATATGCCCAGTTCTCGTTGTATTGTTGAGTTAAACGCAGCTTTTCTTTTAGGTCTTTTAGTGAGATTATTATTTTTTCGAATATCCGACAAGACTGTTCTTGATTTATTGAAAAACGATCAAAGTTGGTTGATGTGTCAAAGTAAATGTTTCTAGATATCATAGATTTTAAAATTATCATTAGGAGTAATATTTTTTCAATTCCGAGGCCGTATTCCTCTTCAATCAATTCTCTTAAAGTTTCTTTTCCAAAAACCATGCTGGCTTTCGTAATTGATAGTCCTTCAGGGTCGTTTTGCCATATAATTTGCCTGTGAATAATACGGTCAAGTTCTAAATTATCGAACTTATTATTTATTGATCCAACGGTCGCCGCTAAATTTTCTATTTCTCGCAGCATTTCTATCGCTTTAAAGAAATGATTCCAAACACTGAGAGTCTTAGTGCCATAGGTATTGCCGTTTAATATCACCTCGCGAATTAAAATTTCTATTTCCCATGAATGGATATGCTTTTTCATTAGGGAAATATTACTTCTATGCCACGAGCAAAAATATGACGGAAGAGCGGTGTCTTCTTGTAAGAAAAGCAATATGTGCTTCAGAGCATTTAGGCTGTCGACGATCTCGAAGTTACGGATATAGTTCCTGAATGGCTTATACTGTTCGTAAAAATCCATTATTATCCTCGATTTGATGATATAGGATGATATATTTATTGTTCTTGCTTAGCAAAAATATTGCTATGTTTTTGAGATGGCATCACTCAGTCTACGAAGATCGACTATCTTATTACAAATTTATCAAAGATCATCAACATGGACGCTCTGTTCCAAAGTTAAGATTATTCCCGATACCAGCGAAGCCTAAGTGGAATCAGACTGTAATCACTGGTTCTGGTATACCCACCGCCGCGCTTTAGCGTTACGTAGGATGCACGGCACGTCGTGCCATGCATAAGCGGGTGACGGTGGACATAGTGTAGAACGCGTTTTTGGCTCCATGCCTATGCCTATGCCTATGCCTATGCCTATGCCTATGCCTGATAGACACTATAAGTCACGCCTTAAGTCTGTCACCAAGCGTCTTGGATGCAGCCAAGATTTCTCTTTCGCTCGCCCCTTTGGCGCCAGCCGTGTTGGCCGGAAGAGCCCTAAGCTGATCGCGCGTCGCCAGAACCAGCACAGCACGCCGGCGAGGCGTCCGCCCTGTCCTGCTTCCCACGAGGCGCTCCAGTTGTTCAACCTTCCCCAGAAAGGCCCCGTCCATGGGCTGAGACGGCACAAGGCTTTCATCCTTGTTGTCATCGCGATGGTAGCGGGCCCAAGCCAGCATCCCTGCAAACGGCGTGCTTCCGTCCGCCTGTCCCTGTGTCGTCGCAGTCCGCAGGTACGATGCGATTTCCGTCAGGTTCGTGCTGACATCGCCCATCAGGGCCAGATCGTCCCGGTGATTTTTATTCGCGATCTTGCCGATCAGGGCCTTGACCTCTGGCGGGAGGTCCGAGCCAGAGGTCTCGATCTGGAAGTCGCCGTTTTCCAGCGTCTCGACAACGCCCCAGGTCTCGGCGTCCGGATCTACACCATGGCCCGACTTGGGAGAGGGGAGCATGACCGGACGGGCGCGTCGGACCTCGCCGGAGCGTCCATTGATGTCGGCAAAGAAGGTCTTGGAATGAATGACGCGGCCGCCGAACATCGTCACGGCCTCACCTTCGATCAGGCTTTGCAGATCATTCCAGGGCAGGCGGGAGACTTCGCGGACCTCAGCCCCTGAGCCGTTGTAATAGCCGTAGCCATCATTCTCCACGCGGGTTGCCTGTGTCACCTCAACCTTGTCGGCCTGCTGTTCCAGCCATTCGCGCGTCTTCATGGCATCCTGAAGCCGCAGTGCATGGGTCAGGTTCGCGTTGCCGAGAAGGGAGAAGGCCTTTTCGCCAATCCGGGCCGTCAGGCCGGGAAGATCCTGAAACGAGATCCAGAACATGCAGTTCAGGCCACGGCCCATGGCGAGCATCCGGTCCATGCCGTCCGTGACATAGGCGGCCAGCTCGTCAAAGAAGATCTGGAATGGCGCATCACCAGCTCCGGCCTTCAGCTTGAACACTTCGCTCGCAGAGCCATGCAGCTTTGCCCCGAGGAGCTGGGCCATGACACCGCGCAAAGAGGCCACGACGATCTTGCCCAGGCCCGCCAGACTGTCTGATGAGTTTTCCAGCGAGGGCAGGATGACGATCAGGATGCGGCGGTTCAGGACCACATCGCGCATGATGATGTCGGCCGTCTCGGCACTGAAGATATGTCCAAGGCTCACGCCAAGCTGGGTGAAGACGCGCGAGAAATACATCTTGGCATAGCCGTGCTGCTCGGACGGCTTGTTTTCTTTCTGGGCGTTCCACTCCAGAGAGGAATCATATCCGGGCAGTTCACCGAGATAGGCCTGAAGCGGCCACAGCACATCGTCCGGAATATCCTCGACCCTGCGCTCGATGGCCTGATTGGAGCCGGGATTGCGAATGAGAAAGACCTTATGCCGGGCAAGGGTGCCGATCCAGCGCAGGTCGGTCGCATAGCGGATCGCGTCGATATTGATGGGGATGCCGTGCGTGTCGCGCATCCAGACGAGGGCCGGAACCACTGTGCCGATGAGGCCGACAGCGCGGTCGCGGAAGACGCCATTGGAATCATTGGCCGACTGTTCGCCAAGCTGGCTGACCAGCATTTCGCGGATGGCGTCCGCATTCCCGGTGGCAAATGGATTGAATGTGTTGGAATCCCGAGTGCCAGAGGCGGCGAGGAAGTTCAGCGCCAGCACCTGGTCATCGAGCCCGAACCGCCGTGCAAGGGCCAGCACATCGCCGTAAACCGTGTTGTCGCCCTTGGCGTCCACAAGGATGCAGCCCGAGCCATGGGCCAGGGCGTTCGTCATCAGGGAGACAATGGCCGTGGTCTTACCGGATCCGGTGGTACCCGGAATGGCCGCGTGCTGACGGGCTGCGTCCGAGGACATCCAAAGCTGGCGTCGGGTGCGGGCTTCCGTACCGAGATAGAGAATGCCGTTGGCCTGACGGGCCTTGCGATCTTTGGGGTTGAGATCGTTCGCATCCTTCAGCCCGCTGTAACGCGGCATGTGGAGCGGGAGGCGCTCAGGACGGAGCACCACCCAGGCCGCGACGGCCGGGGCCGCGAGAATCAGCGCGCCATCTATCGCGGGCACGAACCAGCCCAGGCCAACACCGACCAGTCCAAGCCATCCGGCCAGAGGGGAACGCAGCTCTTCCTTCGTCTTTGTCCAGAACGGGCGGGTATCGCGGTATGTCTTTCCCCGCTCGACCTGCTGATGGCCAAGCGGTGCACCAATCTTGCGAGCCGTCATGGTTTCAGTTCTCCAGCCCGAATGGCGAACCGGCCTGTGCCGGCGCGGGTGCCGGGGACGGCATTTCCAGATGCGCGGGCTGGTGCAGCGCCTTCAGAATCTGCTGTGGTGCCGTGGGTGCCGCAGCTTGCGGCTGAGTCTCCAGCGGGCCGCTGGAGGGCAACGGCGGAAGAGGTGCGGATTCCGGCATGGTAGGTGCCGACGCGTGCAGGCCGCCAAAGGTGTACAACAGACCTGCGCAGACGACGGCTGTTGCGGCAACCGGCAGGAAGCGGCGGATCCGGCCAGGCGCGGCGGTCTGCGCTCCAGCCGGGGCGATCTCGGCCTGAGCGGCCGCGAGCGGCAGGGCTTGCGGAAAATGGAGATGGATCGGGGCCGTGTTTCCCTCCTCGATGTCAAGCGTGAGGGGAGCGTTCTGGCCGTGCTGGAGAATGATGCGGGTCATGAAACTGTCTTCCAAGTGGAGCGGAGCGTGGAGAGGGCGCGATCAAGCACCGGGATGTAGAGGGGGCGACGCAGACGCTGTTCCTCGGACCAGTGGGCACGGGCGCCAGCGGCTTCGATCCGGGGATTGGGATGCACGTCTTCGTTCGGGTTTTCACTGGGGTAGCCCAGAGAGTGCAGGGCATACCAAAGCGTCCGGTCGATCAGCTTGACGATGGCGAAGGCGGGCGGCGCCAGCACACCAGCCTCAAAGCGGGCATCGCACAGAAGCGTCATAAGGGCGGTCGTGGTCCAGCCGTGACGGTCGCAGCTCTGCGCGATCGTGGCCTGCACATCGGGATCTGCAAGGAAGTCCTGCGCGTTCTTCAGGACCTCTGCGGGCACCTTCAGGCTGACCTTCGGGCCGGTATCGCCATCAAGTCCTGCGTCAGCCAGACCTTCTGACAGTTGCCCGAGCAGGGTCATGGCCTCATCGCGACGCTTGAGTTTGTGCAGCGCAAAGGCCGCAAAGAGCACCTGGGCCGCAGGTGGGGCCGCGCCCGGACCGGCCGTTGTGTAGTGCGGGCCGAGCTGACGCTCGAAGGCCTCCTGCGCGCAGACCTCGCTGAAACTACCATCGGCGGCCGTGGCAAAGCGGCTGCGCCATTCGTCAGCCGTCAGGGCCGGGTCGGCCGGAAGAGGTGCCCCGGTGGACGGCGCAACAAGCCGGGTGATGCGGCGCTTGGCGAACCCGCGCAGGGTCGGAAACATTTTTGCCTGCACGGCAATCAGGCCTTCGAGATCGAGGACAGCCCGCAGCGCCTTGTTCTCCCCGAAGAAGAGACACAGACCTGCGCAGATCCCCCCGACCAGGACTGCAACCCACCGGAGCTGCAGACCGACGATGGACAGGCCGTAATAGAGCTGGATCAGGCGAATGGACGCCGGATGGTGCAGGGCTTGGTGAAGCTGGAGGTTCAGACGCGCAAGGTCAGGCGTAGGCGACAGGATGCCGATCTGCCAGATCAGGGCCTTGCAGTAAAAACGGCTGATCTCGGTGTGGAAGGTTGACCAGACCATATAGGCCAGGACAACCATGCCCATCAGCGCAACACCGGCCAGCATCAGGGTGAGTTCTCCTGACGAGCGCGAGCCTGAGGACCGCGAAGCTGTGCCACTCATGCCGGGTCTCCTTGATGGCTGGTTCGGATCAGGGTCTGGGAAATCTCGTAAAAGCGCTTGAGATAGGCCGTGCCAAAGCGGGGCGTGTGGGAGTGATAGCCCGCGACGGCCTGCCAGAGATCACCCCGGGCCTTGGTCATTTCCTGCCCGAGGATCCAGCCGCCTGCCTCAAGATTGGCGCAGGAATTGTTCCGCAAGGCCGCATAGGCGCGGGACGGGGTGGTGTGCCAGTGCCGCGCGATCTCAGGGACGTGAATCGTATTGACCTGCATGGGGCCAAGATCGGACGTCCCGTTCGTATTCTGCACGGCCTGTCCGGGATGACCGCCTTCGACATAGAGCAGGACCAGCATGACGCCTGCTGGCACATGCGCGTTATGGGCTGACTCTTTGAGGCAGGCCACGATCTGGCGTCCGCCATCGTCCTCGGCCGAGGCAGCCGGGGCTGCCATGAGAGCCGCGAGGGCCAGTGGAAAGAAAATCAGGGTTTTCATGCGGCTTGCTCCTTCTGGACAGAGACCGGCTGAAGACGCGCCATGCTCGCCTGCCAGAGGCCGTTCAGATCGCACAGGTTGATCTGCCCGTTCTGAACCGGGAGCGCGTCCAGCACATCGAGCAGGCAAAGCAGGACCGTCACGACAGACTGCGCGTCGTGGTCGAGGACGGTCACGCCGAGGGCGGCTTCAGGATCATCGACCAGCTTCAGCCCAAAGCCGTGCCGCGTCATTTCAAACCACAGCGCCTCGGCGGTGATCAGGAACGCTGGCAGGAAACCGCTGCTGGACGCCGCGACCGTGCTGGCGCAAGGGGTTGAGTTGGTGGCATCGCTCAGAATGACGCCGAGGCCCTTCCGGTCGATGGCCCGGACCAGAACGTCTGACAGGAGCGTGAGGGCAGGAGACGGTGTCATCCGTAGCGCCTCCGTTTCCAGGTCGGCCGACCGGACCGGACGGGGCCGGTGATGAGGCGACGGACAGTTCTGAGGGCAGCGGGCAGTGTCAGGCCAAAGAAGCTGATCGTTGCAAACAGGGCGGTGCCCAGAACGCCGATATACAGCGTCGTCCAGCTCCAGTACGTGACCGTCACAAGGAGCGGGAGACAGGCCCGGCCATCAAGGATGGCCAGGCGGACAGGTTGTGCGGTTGCGCGCCACATCAGGCGTCTCTCCTCCAGGCGTCGTTGGCGGTCTTTTCAGTAATCACCCCCTCTTCCAGGGCTTTGCGGATGGCTACGGCGTAGCTCTGGCCGTCGCTCTCGATGGCCTGCGCCACAAGGTCGGGCCAAAGCTCGCTTTCGGTTCGCATAAGCTGACGGCGCAGATCCTGATGAAAGGTCAGGAACTCGCGCACAGCCACACGGCCCCCGCCGACCCGTTCCAGAAGACGCTGGTTGATGACAAAGCGCAGGGACTGCGCCAGCGCGCTCACGAGGTTGTCGCGTTCAGCCCGTGGGCACAGCGCAATGGCACGCTGGATCATGAGCGGGCCGTTATCAGCATGAATGGTGGTCGAGAGTTTCCCGCCCGTAATGGCGCAGTTGATGGCCGCTTCCATGGTGGGGCCGTCACGACATTCGCCAAGGACCAGATCCGAGTTTTCACGGCGCATGGAGCCCTCGACAAACAGGGGCGGTGTCAGATTGGGCGGACGGATCTCTGTCTGGGTGATCCTGTTGCCGTTGGGCGGCTTGAGGCTATCGAAAAGGAACTCGATCGGCTGCTCGCCTGTGGAAATGTTGCACGAGACGGTCGGATCCATCAGCCGCTCATGGATCAGCCCGAACTGTAGCGTGGTCTTGCCCGAACCCGTCGATCCTCCCGTGAGCACCATGCCGCTTCTGAGCAGGTTGGTGTCGCGGATCTCCTGCTCGACCCGCTGCTTATCCAGACTGGGCGGAAGGGTCGGGATGGGCCGAAAGACCAGATTCTTGCCTGGGCCGCGCATGGTCTGCACGGGAAAGATGTTGATACGAAAGCGCAGGGACTCACGGCGGTTGAGCGTGACGCTATAGGCCGTATCGAGCTGAAGGCTGATCAGGACACGCGCCGAGCCGTCCGCGCCATAGACGTGATCCACGATCTGCTTGAGATCCAGCGATGTCGTGGGGTCCATGGTGGCGTAGCGGTTGCGGCCATGAACCGTCAGCGTGGCGCGATGACCGGTCAACAGGTCAATCCGCGACGCGCCGAGGCCATGCGCCCATTTCAGGAAGTCATCGAGACCGGGCGCATGTTTCCGGGCTTCAGCAACCCAGGGGTATTCTCGCTTCGCCCGTTCGTGTGCCCAGGTTTCGGTGTCGCGCAGTTTGAGGACGGCGCTCATCGGCAGTCCTCCGGATAGGCGACGCGGGTGCGGGCCTGGAGGCCGGGCTGTCCGGTGATCCGGATGACGCGGTCGCCGAGATGCAGACTGTCGCCGCCGCCCACGGCCTGACGGTTCTCGAACACCACGCGCGGTTCTTCGACACGACCGGCCCGCAGAAGCACGCGGTAGCGGGCCATGCCGGTGATGTCGCGCTGAAGACGCGAGAGATCGGACAGGTAGATCTCATCTGCCACCTTTTCTCCGGAGGCCCAGCCTTCAGCCACCCAGTCGTTCCAGTGCCGCACTTCCTTGTCGGTATGCGGCAGAGCGGATGAGGCCGGATGACGCGGCTTGTTCCAGGACCGCACGAGATAGGTCCGCCAGTTCGGCGCGGCAGAGGTGAGCTGCGCCTCACGGGTAATCTCGAAGACGCAGCGGCTTTCATGGGCGATGGTGCCGGTATCGTTCAGCGCAAACGCCATCTGCGCCTGGCTCACGATCGGGGGCTGCATCAGCGTCTGGCCGTCACCCACCGGCAGGACGAAGGGGCGAAAATCGAACGTCGTGTCGAGGATAGGCTCGTTGTGGCGCAGCATTTCGTTGATGGCGAAAGATCGCGCCGCCTGTCCGCCCTGTGCGCCGTAGGTCAGTGCGGCCTGACGGATCTGCTCGCGTCGGCCCGGCTTGAGATCGTCGCCGGCTTCATCGTTCGGCCGCGCGTCCTGCAAGGCTTCGAGAGACGGCGGGGCCTCGCCGCCTGTGATGCGGTCGAGCTGAAGCGCGCCTGTGACCGGGGTGTTGGCCGGATTGCCTAGGGCTTCATCGTTGGCGTTGACCTGATCCGCTCCTGGCTCAGGTGGGTTTGGCATGGAAACGAGCGTTCCGCTCCGGGCTGGCGGAGGAAGAGAGCTGGTGGACGGCATGATGGTGCCGTTGTCGGCCGCACCTGCGAGGGAGGGGAATGCGAGAAGGGCGGCCGTTGCGAGGCCGCAAAGCAAGGCGCGATCAGCCATGGTACGTCACCGAGATTGCGTGGGAGAGGGGATCGACAGAGACGGTGGCCTGTTCTCCCGCCTGCTCGCCGAGCGTGCGCAGGTGGTCAATCACCGGGGCCACGGCATTGATCTGGACAATCACCTTCCGATGCGGGCCGAACGCGGTCACGCTGTAGCCGATGTCCTTGCCGAGTTTGCGCACCGCAGGCTCAAGCGGGCCTTGCCAGACAAACCAGACCTGTCGCTTGAGGTCAGCCGGAAGGCCGGGATCCGGCGTCATGGGCGGCGGGGTAGGGCGCAACGTGCCGAGCTGGGCCAGATCCGCGTCGGTCGTGGCAATGGCGCGTTGCAGCGCAAGCTCGGGATTGGCCATGCCTGTTGTCGCGACAGGCTCGGGCGGTTTGGTGGCGCAGGCCGAGAGGGCCAGCAGAAGAACGGGTGTCAGAAGGTAGTGGTGTCGCATGGATCCCTCCAGATGTTGGAAGGATCATCGCGGGTCGATCTGCGACTTTCAGAAAAAACTTTACGGCGGTTCATCGCCACTCAGTGATAAGTCTTGTTTACCCCGATGTTTTTTGTGTTGCTTTTGTTGAACATATGTTTGACAGATATTTTTAGTAAGTCGGTCCCATAGAGAAGATACGCGAGTGCCAGTGAGTGCCGCAGAGTAAAGAGAGATCCCGACACGATGCCCCAGATCACTGCAAACACAGCCCATTTCGGAATGCGGCTCGAAGCCGATTTCAAAGAAGAGTCTTTCAGGAAGGTCAAGGAACTCGGAACGACGCCTGCTGACCTGTTTCGGGACGTTCTTGAATATGTCGTCAGAAACAACCGTCTGCCGATCCGCAAGGAAGTCGTGAGCGACGATGACGCCGTTCTTCTTGATCTGGTCAAGAAACGCCTGAAGAACCCGGGGGAAATTATGAGGAACGTGAGCCTTGACGATCTACTCTCTGGACATCCCGGAAGTCGTAAGGGATGAACTGTACGCTCTGGATTATAGCGTTGCAGAACGGTTTGTAAAAAAACTTCGCAAGATCCTGCACAACCCCCATGTTCCAAAGAACAAGCTACGCGGTTTACCGAACTGTTATAAAATCAAACTGCGTGATGATGGCATCCGGGGCGTTTATCAGGTGCATGATCAGGAGATCAGAGTGCTTTTGATCGCTGTCGGCAAGCGCGACAAAAGTGCAGTTTATGAAACTGCAAAAATCCGATTGTGAAAACAGGGGGGCTCTTGCCCCCTTCTTTTGTCGGTGTGGCCTAAGCCGCCGCCCGTTGTTGCTCATCCATGGCTTCCAGGCGCTCGTACAATCCCCCAGCAATCCCCTGGCCTGACAGGATTTCCTCGACCAGAGCATCCATGACCCCCTGCTGAGCCTGTTCGTCCTGAAGAAACGAGCTTTTCATCGCCAGAGCCTTGCGGCGTGCCAGTTCCTTTTCCGCACTCCCGCCTGGAAACACGATGGCAAGGCACCGCAAAGCGCGACTTGAGGGCATCCGGGCAAAGAGACGCGAGCGCAGCGCTGTATCGTTCGGCGTGCTGGAGAAGGCCCAGAGTTCAATGGGGCCGAGCACATTGACCAGAAGCTGCTCGTATTTTCCTTCGGCCGCGTTCATCACCACGAAGAACGGCGCACCGTTGCGGCCTGGACCGGGCAGGCGGTTGCGGACCACATAGGCGCTGGCAGGCGTGAGCTTGAAGTTCTCGATCATCTCGTTGGCCTCGCGCTCGTCGCCGCATTTCAGGATCCAGCGGGCCGTGGACTGGCCGACGAGATCGGCGCTGAAGTCGCCGCTGCGCTGGCTGATGAACGAAAGCTGGACGTTGTGCTTGCGGCCTTCACGAACGTCCCGGATCGCCTGCTTATCAACCTGCGGGGCCTCCTTGGGACGATGCCATTCTTCGAAATCGAGGCGCTTGATCGTCTCCTTCATCTCGGTGAAGCGGCTGCGATGATACTCCCGCACATTGTCCGGCATGACCGGCAGATCCGCATATTCCGGATGCAGGAAGAAGTTCCGGCCGATCAGGTAACGGCCGAGCATATACATCAGGGCCGTCTGCCGGTTTGCACTCTCTGATCCCTGTGGCGCGACACGGGCCAGGTCCAATACGATAATCCGGGCATCACCGAGATCAAGCTGGGTCGGCTCGGAGAGCGTCGGATATTTCTTAATCGCCGCCATAATATAGCGCTCGAACGCATCAATGAGCGTCTCGTGTGTTGGCAGGATGATCTTGGAATAGCGATTGAAGATCTCCGGCGCGCGGGCCGCGGCAATCAGATCCTGAAGAACCGGAACGGCGTGACGTTGGGCAATCCCCGCCAGACGATGCTCGCCCGCAGCGATCAGGGCCGTCACCACGTCACGCCACCAGGTCGGATCCGCGCTGTCGAGATCGCCTTCGGCCGCAGCATGGTGCGGGAGCTGGAGGCCGAGGTGGTGGATGGCCTCATCCACACTGGGTTCGATGCCCTCGCGGTAGTGCTTCGGATTGCCGCCGGCAACACCCGTGCACTGACGATAGGCCTCCGCAATCACGTCACCGACGAGCTGATCCATGCCCTCGAACGGGTTGCCATCCAGCGGCGTGGCCAAGAGCGACACGAAGTTGTCGATGGCGACCTCTTCAAGCGGCAGCGGATATTCCAGGCCCACCTGAAGGTCGAAGATATTGACCTCAAAGCCGGGCGCCATCTGCATTTCCACGAAGATGGCCTCATGGGCACGATCCGGCCCGAGCGCGTTGCGGACCATTTCGATAAAGCCGAGAGACGCATGGCCGATGTCCAGCTTCGCCAGCAGCGGCAGCTTGACGCCATTATTGCCCATGGCCGCAGAACTCAGGAGCAGGCCGAGAAGAATGGTGTTTCCGAGCACGGTCTTACCGCTGCCTGGAGGGGCGACGATAATATCCGCGATATGTTCACGGACACCGCCGCCAGTCGGATCGAACGGCCAGATCCCGCCATCGGGCTTGCGAAAGAGGATGGAACCTTGCGGGAAGGGGGAGGCGCTTCGCATCCACGGCATCATGCCCATGGCATCCCCCAGAGGCGCAAGAGCCGGGGTGGCCGTGGAACCCAGAGAAAGCACCGGCACCGACCCCATGGCGGCCTCAAGCGGGTCGCCCGGAACACGGGTGGTCTTGCAGCCGCCCCAGCTTTCGAGGCCCTGAGATAAATCGGCCGCACGGCGACGCAGCAGCTTGTCTTCGCCGACCGGTGCCCATGTGCTGGCGGTCATCCGCATCCGGACGGAATTATGATTTTCCGTCTCGCGCATACGTTTGATGGCCTGAAAAGCCCGCGTGATGTCTTTGTTACCCGGAAACATACCAAGCATGGTGGCCCCTGTTTCCTTGATAGCGAACGCGGCTTTGCCACCGCCTTCGAGGATCATGGAACTGCGCCAGGGCAGACGCTTGCGGCCCAGAGTGTTGAGCAGTTCCGAGAACGGGCGCGGATCCTCGGGGCCGAGAAGCATGTCCACGGGCGCATAGGTGTAGTCACCGACCGTCACGAGCTGGCCGCCCTGATTTTCGGCATCCGCGTTGAAAATCTGATCGCGCAGGGACGGCCAGAGCAGGTTTTCGGTCTTTTTGCTCTGTTTTTCGTCATCCGGAAGACGCGGCATGACAGGGTCGCCCACCAGCGTGGGCTTCCAGCCGCTTCCGGCCGTCTCTCGGTAGAGCGTTTCACGCGCCAGCGTGATGGATTCATCGGCCCGTAGCAGTGTTGTGGAGATGCCGAGATTTGACATGCTGTCCTGCACACGCGCCACAAACGCATCATGTCGGCCTGCCATGAGTTCGGAGCGCAGTGTGAAGCGCTGACCGCTCCCCGCTTTTGGCCAGGCCTTGACCTGATCTTTCCGCTCCGCCGCCACCTGTTTCTTTTCTTCGCGGGTCAGCACGGCGGGTCGGGTCCACAGGATGTAGCAGGCATCTTCCCACCGCATCACCTGAGGCCACCGCAGGCGGCGCTCATTGATGATGTCGTGGAAGTCGGCATTCATCATGCGCGAAATCTGCTCACACCCGTTGAGTGCCAGCAGATCCACGGCGACGCGGGCCTGATCCGGGTCGGAGATATACCAGCCTTCGATCACATGACCGGTGCCCTCGAGCAGGCCCTGAAGTTCGATGCGCTGCTGTTCGGCGACGGCCTCCACGTCTGCACGCGAGCACATGGTGCGCAGACCATTGACGCGCAGGACAGAGACATACTCGCCCCGGAGTGTCACGAGCCGGTCCTGATGGACGGCGTCCGTATGATTGGTCTCGACATCGCAAAAGGATTCGAGGGGCTGACGAAGGAAGAGGCTCGCGCTGGCAAGCAGTTCGGTCAAAAAGCCAGACATTGGAAACTCCGCGTCAGGATGGGGTGAGAGCAAGGGCCTTGTCGAGAAAGGCCGGATAAACGTCAGCGCCAGCGTCGAGCAGTCTGCCGGTCGGCAGAATACGAAGGCCTGCGCGGAGCAGATCGAGATTGCGTCGGACGGCTTCATCGGCGCTGCCACACAGGCGCATGGCCGTTGTGACCTGACGGATGGAGCCCGATTGCAGCCGGTGCTCGGCTTCAGCGCGCCGACTTTCGAGCAGACGCAGGAGCGTCATGGGCGTGCGGAAGGAGGGGGAAAACTGCGTGCCAAGCAACGGGTCCGGGATAGCCTTGAGGATGGTTTCCCAGAACTGGCGGTCAGACTGACCCTGCTGACGGGCCATCAGGCGGAGCGTCTGATGGGCGGTCCGGGCGAGAAACATCAGGCGCGACTGAGACATCTCGGGCCACCAGACGAGCATGGCTTCGGCGTCGATGGCTGCACGCGATGTGTCCTGAAGAAGATTGCACACCTGGCAGACCCTGAGACCGGCCCCTGAGGAGGGACCGGTCCATGGGAGACCTGCACCGGGCGACGGCAGGCCGCAGCACGCGCAGGTAAACGCGCCATCCGACCCGTCTTTCCCGGGCCGGATCTCCTGGTCGAGACCAGGCTGGAGGAAGAACGGATCGGAGGTCATGTCGGCTTACTGGAACTGGTAGCTCTTGGCGGTATTGCTGATTTCAGCATTCCCGTTGGAGGCCGTGTTTGCAGAGTTGTTGATCCACTTCGGACCCGTTGCCGCCACACCGGCCAGAACGAAGCAGACGACGCCGGCGATTGCCATGCCAGGGCGCTTCGTCTCTTCCTTCTGGGACTTGTAGAACAGCACGATACCCGTCACGAGGGCGACAATGGCCAGAGCGTAAAGGGTTGCGGCAGACCCGACACCGATGGTGTCCGTGCCTTCCTGCGCCATGTTCTGGATCTGATGGCCAAGACCGTTGCTGGAGGCTGTGCCCCCTGCGGCAGCAAGGGCTGTGCCAGCCATCACCATCGGCAGCATGGTTGCTGTTGCAACGGTTGCGCCGATCTTGGTGAGGGCGCGGGAAGAAGACGGGGCTGTCTGGGATGTCATGAGTTGTTTCTCCGCTGTGAGGGACAATCCCCTCTGCCGACGACTCTGACCGCGTGATCTGCGACTGAGGCGGGAGAGGGGTTTTTTTTTTCGTCAGCCTGTCTCAGGGCCAGAAAGAGAGGATCCAGGTCGCGTCCTTGACCGGATTGAGGAGCATGACGCCAAAGACGTACTGAATCCCGCAGCCAAGGCGCTCGCGGTTCGATCGGCCTTTCTGGATGGCAAACCAGGTCAGGACGGCGAAAAAGCACGTCCAGGCCCCGAACATCTGAAAGAACAGGGCAAAGTCTTTGACGATCGCCATGATCGCGTCTTTGGGGCCGGTGCCGGTGATCAGGCTGTCGGCCGTACTGTAACTGGTGGCAGCGTCGCCCAGAGTGACCTGCACATCCGTTCCGGCCGAGGCCGTGCTTTTGGTGAGGATGACGTTGAACGAGGCGAAGACACCGCACAGGACAAGCGACAGATAGGGCAGCCACGGCTTGTCCTGCAGGGCCTGAATGGTCGGGTGGTAATACTGATAGATCCCGATCAGGCTGAAAATCAGGCAGGACACGGCCGCCGCGTAGCAGGCCGTTGGCAGGAGCCAGCCCATGCCAACGGCGATTTCGTGGACGAGATTGACAAGGCCTTCCATGCTGGCCTCCTCAGTTCAGGTCGCCATGAGCCGTGTGCAGAACCCAGGTGGCGCCCTGCTGGCTAATGGTCAGGACCGCGCCGTAGCCCGGGATGACCGTGCCAACACCCACCTCGAACTGGCGGGCCTGCCCGCTTGGGGCCGCACTGTCCTCAATCATGGCGAGTTGCGGCGAGGCCGCGACGATCCGGTAGTGATGGACCCACGCAGGCTTTGGAGCCGGACCCGCCACGGCGGCCGGAGCGGCTGAAGATGTTGCGGCCACTGTCGCAGGCTTGTTCATGGCGGCGCTCAGGGCCGCACGCGCCTTTTCGGCGGCGGCATGGGCCTGGGCGGCTTCATCCGCACCGGGGTTTTCAGCGCCTGTCACGGCATGGTTGGCTTCGACCAGAGAGACGCGCCGCGTCAGATCGTTCAGCCGGTCTTCTTCGGCCTTGCGCTGTCCGGCAAGGGACTGGCGCAGCTCTTCGACTTCGCCGCGCTCGCGTTCAATCACGCGGGCCTCGGCCGTGACGAGCTGAAGCACGTCGATCTGCTGCTGCGTCGCCATGGGCGCGGCCTGAAGGGTCTGGGCTGTCTTGACCGGATCGGCAGGCGGTGCGGGCGGCACAACGGCCGGAGCCTCAGTTCGGGGGGCGTCAGGCTGGGCTGACGCAGACTGCGATGCGGCTGACGGCGTTGCAACGACGGCCGTAGGCGGCGCTTTCGGGGACGTCGCAGTGTCGGGCGGGCTCGCAGCAGCTTTCGGATGGCCGAGGGTCTGCATTTCTGTAAGATCGGCGGTTGCAGGAGGGGCCGCTACCGGAGCCGGTTCGGGGGCCTGAGCCACGGGCGCTGCCGACTGATCCATGCCGACTTCCTGGCCAGGCGCGGAGACAGCGCGATGGTGGTGCCCATTTGTCGCCAGAATCCCCACGAGGAGAACGGCGCAGATCCCGAGGCCCGAACCGCCGTAGAGTTTCTGGCGGGGTGTCAGTGCCTCGTAGCGCGAGATGATGGGCGTGAGAAAAGAAGCAGAGCCGGACGATGCAGGGGCCGTCGTGTGACTGTCATCATGGCCCGTGGCTTCGGGGGTGTCCCCGTCCGGACCGTCAGACACCGTGTCGTGCTGGTGAGGCGGTGGGGGCGCTGCCGGGACGGGATCCATCCGGCGTGGCGTGACTTCGGTGTTCAGGTGGTGAACTGTGGAACTCATAAAAAAGATCCTTCTGGCTGAGACTGCCAGAAGGATCGGGGAACGATCTGCGACTGAGTGCGAAAAATCAGGGCTTGTCGAGAACAGGATCCATGAACATCACACCTACGTTCACGTTGGCGGCGAGGATGATCCGCGCGCGTGTTGGCGTGTCCTGTGTCAGGGCACTGTTGACGGCCGAGGCGGCACTTCCTGCGGCGACACCGAGCTGCTGACCCATGTTCAGGCGCTGGATATAGTTCATGCCGCCCAGGGCGCTGTAGCTGCCTTGGACATTGGACGTGGTTTCGATGGCCTGCCCAAGGCCCTGCACGAAGGCTGCGGCGGCAGGCATGACAAACCGCTGGAAAATCAGGGGATCAACGCTGGAGGCGACACCCTGCTTCATGGTGTCGGGCGCCATCACCACGCCGTTGGTTGCGAGAGTGCGGCCCTGATGAATGATCTTGTTGACCTGCACGACCAGGAGCTGCTCGTTTCCGGGTGCCCGCGCAACCGTTGCAATCATGCGGTCGCCCGCAATCGGGCCGCTATCGGCTTCCAGCACGATCTGCCCTGACAGGTCACTGTCGGTCGCTGTGACGGTATGGGCATAAACCCCTCGACCGGCCGGAATGAGCGCTGGCGCGGCGGCTGTATCATGTGAGGCCGTGGCCGCTGCGGAGGCTCCTGCCGCACCACGCGAGGCCATGGCTTTCTCGGCCTGGGGCTGCGCCTCCTGCTCTGGCTTGAAGACGGCTTCCTGAAGATCCGAGACAGGCGGCCGGGTCTGAAGGCCGCTTTCGATGCGCGCGATCTCTGCGACATAGCGGGCACGGCGCTTCTCGCGCTCCTGCTGCTCGGCCTGAGACGTCTCACCATTCCCGGATGCGGAATAGGCGGGATCGGTCTGGACCAGCGGGGCTTCCGGCGCGTTTTCGATGTGTGGAGGCCTCGGTGGTGGAGCTGGCGACGGTATCGGAGCGCTGTATCCGACTTCCTGGGAGTGAGGCGCTTCGGCTTCATGCGGAAGAACCGCATCCGTCCGCTCGCCCTTGGTGTTGCGTGTTACTGCGGGAGCGAGATCCGGGGTGTAGGATTTCCCGTCCCCCTCGGATTGCTGTGCGGCCTCAGTGTTTTGCATCTGGCGCAGGCGATCCTGCTCAGGGTTGGTATTGGTCCCACCGGGCAGAGCGTTCATCTCCACGATCTGCCCTGGATTGGATTTGGGCATCTGCTTGGTCTCATGATGTGAGACGAGAAGCACCAGAGCGATCACGGAGACGGCCGAGGCACCGAGCAGAATCAAGCGGCGGTTTCCTCCGCGTGTTGCGCTCGACAGAACGGATTTGAATTTGGGAAGCTTCGGGATCATGGCGTCATGTCCTTGAGAGACGCGGACACGGTCCGACCGGAATCCGACAGGAGAATGTAGGGGGTCTGGCGGAAGGCATAGAGGGTGTAGCCGTCTTCGCCACGCTCTGAACTGTCCCAGGCAGGCGTCATGAGCGCCAGCCGCGTGCGGATGTAGAGTTCATTGCCCATGCGCCACGCCCGCACATCATCAGGAGAGAGCCCCTCGACGCTCTGGGGAACGGCGGAGGCCGGAGCGATCCCGGACAGCATGGCATTCATGAACGGCTCTGCCGTGCCGGGGGCGGCTTCCGGACCCACTTCCTGTTTCGCATTGGGGCCGTCTTCGTTCACGCGGACCGTCAGGTTGTCATCATAGGTGCCGCGCCCTGCCAGAAGCAGGAAAGAGATCGGCTTGATTGCGCCCTTCAACGTGACGAGCAGGCCGCCACGCGGTGACAGCGACAGTGGCTCGATGTTGATGGTGTTGCTGCCAGCATAGGGAACACAGGTGTAAAAGCCTGTGGTCTGCACGGCAGGCGATCCCCCTTTGCCACCGTCCGAGGAACAGTTCTTCAGACCGTCAGAATTGGCGGATGTGCTGGTCGTGTTCCAGGCAATCGGCCAGGGTGCGCCCGAGCGGTCCACAAAAGAGACGGCTGTGGGATAGCCCTTGGTCGTAAAAATCAGGGATGTCTGCTGACCGGGCGCGAAAGAGACGCGGATGGCCGGTCGGCTGGTCGGTGCGGCGACTTCCGTAGCAACATCTTCACGCGCCTTCTGGTTCTCTTTGAGGCGATTGCCGAGACGGCGGATCATCTCCGGTGTCAGGGGAATGGCTTCGTCCTCGGCAGCCTGCTGGTCCTGCTGCTCTGGAGAGAGGTGTGGCGCGGCTGGCGCGGCATCTGGAGCAGGTGCAACCGACTGTGCCATCGCGGTGAAGGGCAGGAGGCCCATGAGGCCGAGAAGAGCCAGCGAAAAAGAGCGGGTTTTCATGGCGCGGATCCTCACTGCGGGCTGGCCACAAGCTGGGTGATGGCAATGCCGTCGGGGTGATCCTGATCTTCGACCCTTTCCACATGCACGGTTGCAATCAGGGTCTGCGAACTCTCCTGATTGACGTTCTCGCAGGTCTGAACGAACGGAAACTGCACGACATAATGGTGATGGCCGTTGACCATGCTCTGCTGGCGAATGGTTGCGGCGCGCGTTGGCTGTGCGTAGCAGAGCAGTTTGGCTTCTTTCATTTTCGCCAGATTGCCGTCCTGAACGAAGGACTGCGCGAACGTATTCCAGCCATTGATGGTGAAATGCGAGCCTGCTGCGTTGAGCTGCGACGGATAATCCCGGTAATTGATGTTGTACGGCTTGAGCGACCACTTGATGACCCAGGACAGGAAATCCTCCTGACTGAGGATCGGGCTGTTCAGCGCGATAGCCGGGCGAGGGGCGTTGATCCCGTCCACGAAGAAATACTTCGGGTGCGGATGGTACGACCAGGCACGGGCCAGGAGCACGGCCAGCACCACCACGACGGCGGCGAGGGCAATGGACGTCTGCAAGGAACGCTCAACGATCTTACCCTGAAAATCAGGATCGGTCAGGCGTCGGCTCAGGGATCCCGAGGAGCGGCTCATGGCGCGGTGTCTCCGTGGAACGACAGCGGGGCTGCGGATGGCATTTCAAACCTCATGATGACTGTGTCATCGTCACCGTGACCCGTTGATCTGCGACTGAAGCTGAAAAAACAGAGAAATTTGCGGATTAATCGCCCGAGCGCATGACGGCGGTCTGCTGGTGCAAGCGGCTGATACGGCGGCCGTTACGGCGGGTGGTCCAGAAATAGAATCCGGCCTTGCCGAGGCATTCGCGGCGCACGTAATCCATCTTGTTCAGATAGACCTCATACAGGTCCGGATCGAACGTGTTGCGCATGTCTTTCTTCGAGCGGCGAGGCAGGTGCAGCCATCCGGACTGACTGACAATGGTGCGATCGGTCAGGAGGAAGTCCTCGGCCACAGCGTCAGGGGACTGGTGGGCAAAATGCCGCATGGCCAGTTCGTGCTGCATTTCGACGGACCAGCGTGTGGTGCAGGCATTCCGGCTGAAGCCAATGACCAGCCCGGTTGGTGAGTTCCGGACCTGCCATCTGCGGCCACGACGCTCTTCTGGCGTCAGGCGCGAGGCCTGTTCCCAAGTCAGAACGACGGATGGGTCGGTGGGAATGGCCAAAGAGTCAGCGGCAGGACGGAGACTGACGAGCTTCCGTTGCAGGCTGCGGACACTGCGTCCCATTTGCTTGGCAATGCGCTGCAACCCAATGCGACGCTCACGATGTGCGAGCAGAGTAGCAACGTCGGCATCAGTCCAGACGACCTCGGCATAGCGCTCTCGTGCAGGCAGACCGAGCGCAGCGCGCTTTTTGCGAACTGCCATGACTGTGCGGTCGAGGCGCTTTGCTATGGCGGACAGGTCTTCGCCGTTGGCCCATGCGCGGCTGAGGCGGCTGATGTCGAGAAGAGACCATGCCCGAGGGCTGTTCCTCAGCGCGGTGCGCTTGAGAGGAAGTCCTTCCTCTCGCGCAATGGCCTCGATTTCCAGGCGGCTTATGAAAAGTGCGGCCGCTATGTGTGCAACGTTTACACCACGGTCAGCCATCTGAATTGCAAGGTCGCGGGTCTTATCAGCAGACCAAGGCGACTGCTGAGAGTGATAGGTCCGCGCCGGCTTTCCGGCTGAAATGCTTAAAGCGCGTACTGCGAGATCGCCAATCGGTGACGACGTGAAGACGGTGCTGGGCGCGAACAACATTACATAAACCCCGATGAGCGACATAGCGGATGTCTCACTATCGGGTATTAATCAATCCGATTCAAATGATAATTTACCGGATGATGAAAAAACTTCCGTTAATTTATCGAGGCTTTGTTTATTTTCTCGAACGCATTGAAGTGCATCTGAAAGAGCGAAATTTGCTCTCGCGCGCTTTGGAGGCAGCTATAGAGGCCAAGAACTCGCAACGCGTTGAAGCTTTCGTGCTGTCCGGGGAGGCCAGGAAAAAGGTCAGCCATTTCCACTTGGAGTGCAGCAGCAATTCGCTTTAGAAACTCTACTGACGGATTACGGAACCCGACTTCCAGCAGTTGAATTACTGAAGCATTATTTTTGCTGGCAAGTGCGAGATCGGCCACGGTGAGCTTTCGTGCAAGACGAATATCTCGGATTCTGTCGCCTAATTCGATAAGGGCGGGCTCACGGGGGTCTGCGGGCGCTTCGGCAGCGTTCGGCTCCGAATCATTCTCGTTTCTGCTAAGGCGATCCATTGTGTCTATAAGAGACTTAAGTGGCTCTGCCACTTTTCCGTAAGCACGAATGAGTTCTTGGTATTTCTCTATCTCACCGGATGTTGTTTCGGCGTCTATTGGTATGACTTCGTGGTCATCTCTCGGCAAGATCTGCTGGGCCGAAATCTTCAGTGCCGATAGTATCTTGTGTAGAGTAACATAGGACGCGTTTTTACCCCTTTCTATATTGGATATGGTTCCAACAGACAGGTCCGTTGTGAAGCAAAGACTCATTACATTCATGTCTTTTCCTTCACGAACTTCCTTCAAGCGGTTTCCTAGTTCCAATAGGTAATCACTTGATTGGCCGTCACTTACCTGCGTCTCTGTTTTCTTGTTCATGGCTAGTTCTCTCTCTCGGCAGGCTTACACACCAGACTTCGGGTCCGGATACTGCAAAATACCCACGAGAGCGCCCCTGACAACTGAGTTCGAATTTAACATTTCTCCTCAGTCGCATGTCGATCTGCGATTTAGAATTTTAAGTTATTTCAGGAGAGACCATGTGTTTATAATCTTGCCCCCCGCCCATGTGCAGCCAGCTCCAGCGATGCCCAAAGCAATACTGACGGAAGCGGCCTTCGAGATCAGTCACGCCCCCCCGCCCCTTCCTTCGCCAGCCCCTTCGGGACCGGTCTCTCTTGCACCTCCCGCAGAACCATCCGTGCAGACGGATCCGCCGAAGGTGGTTCATCACTTCCGCATGACGTCCGGCTATGGCCATCAGGTGCCACTCTCGTTTGCGATCAGGCAGATCGTGCCATCAGGTGTGCGTGTCACCTACGGTGCGGGCGTTGATCCAGGTGAGGCCGTTGACTGGCAGGGCGGTCGGGAATGGAACAAGGTTCTGGCCACAACGGTCAGCCCGCTCGGCGAGCGTATCGAGGTCGGGCGCGCACACGTCACTATTTTGAAGAAATAAGCGTTAGTCGCAGATCGAACTGCTTCTCTGCTGGGACTTACCCAGGAGAGAGGCATGTCACCAGACGATCCAACACCGCACAGGGACACCCCGCAGAGTTCTCTGGCCCCTAACCTTGCTCTTGCACGGCACAATCTGCTTGAGCATTTCCGTGTCCGGAATGGACACACTTCCGGCACGGACGGGGCGATCATCGCCTCTCTGGCCGATCTCCTTGTGTCTTTACCGAGCGAGGAGCGACGGACCTTTGTTTCCGAAGTGGTCTCGACCGTCAGCGGCGGAGAGGATCTTGTAGCATCTGCGGTCTCCAGCCGTGCTGTACTGGTCGCATGGACAGACAGTCAGAAAAGGGCAGAGCTGTCCGCGCGCGTCTTTTCTGAAGATCGTCTCGCGCTTCTGCGCGACCTTCTCGATCCAGAAGCAGAAAGGGCGGCCGCATGAAACGGACATCCTTTCTTCTCGTGGCCGCTACTCTGTCGGTCCCTCTGAGCGCATCTGCCGCAACACAGGGCAGTCAGGCCTGTGCAACCCTCACGCAGGCCGCAGCAGACGCCGTAAACGGGCGCATCAAGGCTAACAATGCTTATGAGAAGCAGCCTGAAAGTGTCAGTGGCCTCTCCTGCCTGAACAAGTTCTTCAATGGAACGGGCCTCAATCTTCTGACGAACATTGCGAACCCCGCAGCGCTGATCAATGACGTTGTCGGGCAGGTCGAAGGAGAAATCTGCTCGGCCGCCCAAACCGAATGGGACAATACCGTCGGAGCAGCCCAGCAATGCGGGTTAAGCCTGAACGGTGTGAATGTCGGTCTCGGCCTGTCAGGCGGAAACGGCCTCATGTGCCCCTCCCTGAATTTTGGCGGCAGTGGTCCGCAGCTTGCGGCCGGGAGCCTCGGGAATGGCGATTCAAACGGGTATGTCCGGGGGGAGCCACGTCTGCCGACCGGCTACACCAGCACCTCTCTGGACGGGGTATTCTGATGAAGATCCGCCTCAATCCAACAATCGCAACGATGCTCCTCTGCACGACCGTTCTTGTCGCGATGCCGAAGCCTGCGAATGCGTTCATCGGTGAAGCGGCGATCGTCGCGGCCATCAGCGCGTTGCAGAAATTCACTGGCAACGCCCTGTCCTCTATGACCAAGACGCTGACGTCGCAGTTGACCAGCTCGATGGATAGCCTGACGAACCCCAATTCCGTCAGCTCCATGCTGAACAAGGGTTTTACCCAGCTCAGTAACTACGAAAAGGCGGGTGTCGCTGCTCAACAGCGCATCGCGGATGCGTCCAATACAGCGATGGCGGAGTTCGCTCGCCGCCAGCAGGATACCACGATCCGCGACGAGCACATGATGAACCCGGAGTTCTGCACAGGGATCGACGGGTCGCAGGCCACCCAGGGCGCGTCTCAGTCAGCCAGAACGGCAACCCGCGCGATTGCGACGATTACGGACAGTCGCGGAGAGGCCGACGCCGGAACGCCGTCTTACTATGGTAAGGGCCAGGGTGTGGCATCGAGCATGGCGCTGCACGGGCGGCGGTATTGCTCGCAGGAGGACGTCACAGCCGGTCTCTGCTCGGCTCTTTCCCGTCTGCCCAATGCGGACCAACGAGCCATTTCCCTGTTCGGGCAGGACACCCTGTCGGCTGATGGTGGTGTGGACGCCGCCAACGATTACAGCACCACACTTATCCAGCCTGTGGCTCCGGCCGCACTGCGCGGCGAGCAGCTTACGTCCACGTCCGGACGCGAGGCTGCGTTGCGTCGTCGCGCCTACAACGCCCGCATGTCGCTCTCGCGCTACGTGATGAATTTCATCACCTCGCTAGAGATCCCGTCGATCAACCTGACCGATGTGCAGAAAACCGAGATGCAGGCCGAGGGCATGACTGTCTCGGATCAGGCCTCGTGGCTGACGTCGATGAGCCTTGAGATCAATCGCCGTGTCTCTGGCGTGACCTGGAACAAGAACCTTCAGCAGATGCCGCCCGCAACGGTCATGCGTGAGCTGGCTATCGAGCAGGCGCAGGCCAACTACCTCGCCCTGCAGAATTACCGTCTCGGCCTTTTCCAGTCTTCGCTCGCCGCAACGCAGGTGGCCCAGCACGAAGAGGAAAGCGAGGCCAAGAGACTTGCCCCCATCCCGTCCCCCAACGTCAATCCCGGAGGCTGACATGGCCCAGAACGATACGCAGATCCCTGCCCTTGCGGACGTCTTCCAGAGCCTGGAGCGCGTGCGACCGCAACTTGAGAAGGATGCGCCCCAACTGGCTGGGCAGATTACCTTGCTTGCCCAGAAGCATCAGGATCCGGACCTTGCATCCAATGATCGGTTTCGGACCAACGTGGCCTATGTGCTCCAGGACGCCGAGCGTCTGGTTGGGCCTGTCCTGCCACAGGAGAATGGGCTGCGCGAGGAAATGACACAGCGCGCCATGACCGTACCTGGCCTGACGTCTGAGACCCTCAAAGGCTTCATGAGACAGACGCCTGACCTCATGGATCAGCGGCTGGTGGACACGGTGCGCTCTGTGTCGGAGCGCGTCGCCTCTATGGGTGCCGACCAGCAGGGCAATCCGGAGATTGACGAGGTTCTCCACTCTCTGTCTGACCGCGTTGCCAATGCAGCACGGTTCTCGACGCACGACCCTGACGCGCAGGCCGTCAGACAGGATGAACAGGCAGACGTCAAACCCGTGGAACCGGCGTCCGAGTTTGATGGAAGCCCTGAGCCACCACCTTTCGATGATATTCCGGACGCCCCTGCGCCAGAGGATAGTGAGGATCCACGCGTGCAAGAGGGTGAAACCCAAACTCATCCTTCGGGAGAAAACGCTGATCCACGGATGCACGCCTCTCCTGGCGGAGGCGATCCGGCTGCAGATCACCCACAGGCCCAACGTCCCGGGCGGCCCCCCGGGACTGAGGCGAAAGAGAAAGTGGCTCCTGAAACCCCAAACAAAGGTCAGGCTGGCTCGAAAGCGCAGGCCAGACCTGGGCCGGAGAAGGAAGAAGTAAAAACTTCGGAAGACGATGCGAAGGAACAGGTTGTCTATCAGGTGCGCGGCCCGGGTCTCTTTACCCGTCTCGCACAGGCCATTCGTCCTGAGGCCGTGCAGCAGACCGTCACGCCCGGGTCTAACTGGATGGCCAAGGCCCAGACGATGAATGCGGCCCACGGGCAGCAGGCCGACGCCAATCATCTGGATCAGACCGAGGCCCTCGGCCTGAAGGCGCAGAGTGCGCTGGAAGCCGTGCAGAATACGCCTGCATCGTCAGTCATGCGGGAAATCGCTGAGGCCGCAAAATCCGAGCCGAACGGTATGGATGGTGTGTTGAGCGAAATGCGGCCGGGAGGTCGGCATGAAGGCCTGCAATCGCGATTTCAAGCCGAGCGGAGCACCAACCAGGCGTTCGCAGCGCAGTTGAAGGAAGCGGGTGAGGCGGTCGCGGCCTACGGCGCTCATCGTGAGAAAGCTGCCGATATTGGGGTGCAGCGCGGGACAGAGGCTCAGGTCGAGCAGCGCTTCAACGGCCTGGACAGCAAGATTGGCGAGCTTGCCAAGGGGGTGCCGGGAAAGGAAGCCGGGACCAGCATGGTCGAAGATCTCTCAGAGAAGGTCCGTGAGCTGGTGAAAAAGGCGGTTGAGGCCGTCGCCTCTGTTTTCCGGCCGTCCCCTTCTGCGTCAGCCAGCGCCAGCTTGGGATTATAAGTGATGACTTCTCTCAGACGCTTCAGAAACACGGGTAGGGCGCTCAGCGTCCTGCCCATCTTACTCGCGACAGGGGTGGCTCACGCACAGTCGGTCACAGGCAATTCGACGTCGGGAAACTCCACCTATGGCGTGACCTGGAACATGCTCGATCCCGGTGATGACTGGGCCGCGACCATGATCAAGTCGGTCTTTCCGGTCTTCGGATCATCCTCGACGTCCACCGGCACCGAGGCCACGGTCATCGGGACCATGCTGGGCGACCTCTCCGGCTTCGTCATGGCGCTGGCCATGGCCTTTGTCTCTTACGTCATGATGATGAACATGCATCGCTCGGCTGAGACGTCGAAGGTGCTTGGATCGAATCAGACCTCCATGAGTATCGTGCGCATGGCCTTTGGCGCCATCATGATGCTTCCGGTCGCAGGGGGTTTTAGTGCCGGTCAGGCTGCGTTCGTTCAGGGCTCGCTCTGGGGGGTCGGTATGGCGAAGACGGTCTATTCCTCCGCCGTGCAGGCGATTGGTCCGGACGGAAAAACCATCGCACAGCCCATGGTGCCGGGTACGAAAACCATTGTGGCTGGCCTGATCGCCAATGAAATGTGCCGGGATCTGGTCAACCTGGCCTCATCCAATTCGAGCCTCGTGCCAGCCCCGACCGGGAGAACCGTAAAGGCCGTATCCGGCTCCGATCTGGGTATGATTACCTATCCGTATCAGATGACCACGGGAGACGGGCAGCCCGTTTGCGGTTCTGTCACCATCCAGGCTCCGCGCGCCGCGACGAAGATTCTGGGGATCACGGTCGATACGGCCTCCATGCAGCAGCAGATTCTGGATAGCGTTCTGGTGGGCGAGATCCGGCCACAGGTCCAGCAGGTTGCAACCCAGTTCTGGCAGACCAAGAAGTCCTCCAGTCTGGCACCGCTCGTGACCCTTATGACGCAGGCGACCAATGACTACACCAGCAAGCTGACGGCCAAAGCTGCCAGTATCCGCCAGCAGGTTCAGGCAGCCGTCACACAGCGTAGTACCAGCTTTCAGGCGTGGAACAGCGGGACCAACGGAGACGCGGCCAACACCAAGGGCCGTCTGGATAGTCTCGGCTGGACAGGTGCGGGGGCCTACTACCTTGAGTTTGCCCGTCTCAATGGGGAAACCATGTCCCTGATGGCATCCACCCCGACTGTCAGTGCTCCGACCTATGTTGGACTGGGCGAGGACGTGCACGGAGATATTGCGCCGATGATGCAGTCGATTGGCGCACTCCTGGCCAATATCTCCAATATGGTCGCCACGCAGGACGGCATGAATGCTCCAGGCGGAAGCAGTGATCTCTATGCCGGTGTCACTCCGAGCGGTGATGGCGCAGGGGTGCTGTCTCAGGTCGCGCGGTCTTTGCATCTGAGTGACTACACGCTTCAGACGGTCATGGCGTTCATCGAGCCTTCTGGCGCTGAAGGCTACTGGACGGATCCGTTCGGAAACCTCATGGGCCTCGGGAACTGGATGATCACCACGGCCCTCCTGGTCATGGCGTCCGCCGCGCTTCTCAGCTCGGACGCTGGATCTGCGGTGACGGCGGCTGGAGCAGCCCTGACGGGAAATTTTGCGGGGGCTGCCGGGATCGGAGTGGGACACGTCGTTGTGCAGTTTCTCAGCACGCCGATCCTGACGGGAGCGATGGCGCTTCTCCTTCCAGGTCTCACACTGGCCTTTGTGCTACCGATGATCCCCTGGGTGATGTGGATGGCTGGCGTTGCTGGCTGGCTCATTCTGGTGTGCGAAGGCGTGATCGCTGTCCCGCTCTGGATGCTGGCCCACATGACAATGTCCGGCGAAGGTCTGCATGGGCACGCGAAAGCAGGATATGCCCTGATCTTCAACGTCCTTTTCCGACCGACCCTGATGCTGTTCGGGCTCTTCCTCGGCTTCTTCGTGTTTGATGCCATGTCCTGGCTGATCCATCAGACATTTGGTGTGGCAGCAGGGTTCGTGCTGTCGCATGGCTGGATCGTGACCAATCTTATTGGCGTTGTCGTCATGCTCGGCATGTACGTCACGGTCCATATCACGCTGGCCCTGATGTGCTTCAGGCTGATTGCGATCCTGCCAGAGCGTGTTCCCGCCATGATTGGCTTCCATGAAGGCAACCGTGTCGATCTGGATCAGTTCTCTAGAGATGCGGCCGTCGTTGGTATGGCGGGCACTTTACAAGGTATCCAAAGATCACTTGCGCCGCAAAAAGGTTCCAACGATGGACAACGACCCTCGGCACAGTTAGTGAATGGGGTACGTAATTCTCCCGCTGGTGGTAACGACACGACCATGCAGCGCATTACTTGAAGGTGAAGGTAATGGCTGAAAGTGAGGGCATGGGTGCGTTAGCAGGCTATATGCTTGGTCGCGCTTCGGTTCAGCAGGACCAGTTTATAGAGAACTGGTCTTCGCGGCTGCGCAGGCGTTCAGGGCCAACTTACGAGCAGCTTACCCATGAGCTTCTTGCTCAGAGAGACGCCCTAAACAGCACGTTAGCCAACCTACGGGAGAAGTTGCATCAGGCTTCTTTGAGAGAACGAGCACTTGAGACAGAGCTGTCTCAAGTGCGTTCCGACTATGCAGGGCAACTCTCTCTGACCAAGCAGTGGAAAGATTTCGGCGATAAGTCGGAAGCTAACTACGACGAGTTGAAAGCTTGGGCGGAAAAGGCCGAGGTTTCACTCAAGCAGTACCGCGCCCTCTACGGTCCACTGCCAGAGACCTTAAAAAACGGCTCTTAGTCGCATCTCAGCCCGATAGGGTCTCCTTAATTCTTCAGGAGACCCTTCATGCGTTCTCGTACCTCTCTTTATCTCGCCGGATCGCTGTTCCTGGCAGCGCCGGCAATGGCGCAGACCCAATGCGCTGTTCCTTCCCCGCCTGCCCAAGCATCAGCACCTCAAAAGGCCGCTTCACGTGATGCTCAGCCGACTGACGCGATCCAGCGGCTGGTACAGGCAGGCAGCGAGATCCTGTGGGCAGAGCCACAGCACGGCCTCCAGACTGGCGTTGCTCACGGCGATAACCAGCTTCTCGTGTTCTTCACACCGGAAAATCACAGCTTCATTATTGGCGGGACGCTCATTCCCGTCCCCTATGATCGCCTTCACGAACTGATAGGCAAGCGGGCGACAGATCTTGAGGTCTGGCGCGGCACCAGAGGCATGTTTGTGCGCAATGGCGACCGTTTCCAGGTGGTCTATGCGACGCCAGACGGTCAGGCCGCGATTGCGGGCACAATATGGGATACCGCAGGTAAAAACGTCACAAGGCAGCAGATCCGCTATATTCCAGGGGCCGTCCCCACGGTTCGGATTGACGTCCCGGGAGGCGGAAAGGCCTCGGCCGGTTCGTTGTCCGCGCAGATCTATGCTGGTGTGATCGGCCAGAAGGGTGCGCCGGAAGTGATCATGTTCATTGATCCGCGCTGCACGTTCTCGATCCGGGCCATGCAGCTCCTTCAGCCCGCCGTTGACAGTGGGAAGCTACGTTTGAGGGTCGTACCGCTTTCGCTCCTGGACTATGAGGATGGCGGCGCAAGTACGCGTTACGCTAAGGCCATGACCTCGCTGCCTACGGATGCGAGCCTGGTTCAGGCCTGGACGTCTGGCGGCCTCTCGAATGTGCTGGATCACCCGTCTCCTGAAGCGCAGTCTCGAGTTGATGCCAATATGGCAGCCGCTAAAGCGGTATCGCTGACGGGCACACCGACCTTTTTCTGGAAGCATCATGATGGGTCTCTGGGGCGTCTCGACGGCGTGCCTCCAGACCTGAACAAGTTCCTGACGGATGTCAGCCAGTGAGTGGGGCGAGCGAAAAGAAGGGAGTCCTGGCCAAAACAGGCCGGGCAGCCCGTTTCGTTGTAGGCTCTCCATCTGTCGCAGTCGGGGCCACGAGTATTCGTGACGGCTACAGTCTGCTTCGGACACTGTGGCTCATCGTCCGGAGAAAGCCTGAAGCGGACGACGGGTTTCAGGTTGATGAATCGGGTCGCATCGACATTGTTGCGACGGCTGACGTGTATGACGTCAGTCCGGCCGCGGTAGAGATCTATCTCCAGAACCAGCAGGCCAAGACGTATCAGCGCGCCTGGGCCGCAGCTCTCATCGGGGCTTGCCTTCTCTCAGCGTGGATCATTGTCGGCCTCAGCGGGTCATGGCGGAGCCAGACGCTTGTGACCGCGATCGAGATGATGCCGTTCTGGTTCGCTCTGGGGCTCTATATTTTGCAAAATGGGTGGATGAACTGGCAGTTTCGTCAGCGGAGGAAGGCCGGGATGCTGGCCTATATCAGAGAGGCCGACACCCTTTTTCCTCGACGATCCTGAAACAGGAAGCGGCCCCAGAGGGCCGCTTTTCTTTTAGAAGGTTCCGGGTGGGTGCGTGGAGTTGTTGTTGGGGCCACCAATGGCCCAGGCCGCGTGCTCGTAGTCTTCACGGCCTCCAGAATTGCGGGGATCTTCCACCTTTACGATATGACCTTGCCGATCATAGACGGGGGGCGCCCAGACCGCTCGGGCTGATCCATAGGCCGCGCCCGGCTCATAGCGAGCGTGTTTGAGTGGCGGCGGCTTCGGGCCGTGACCATGATCGGCCGAGACGTTGCCAGAGCAAGCCCCTAGCGCCAGTAGCAGTGGAATGCACACATGATAATGCTTCATGACTTCAGTCTCCTTTGCGATGCGTAGGAGACTGAAGGCTTCATCTGCGACTTTCTTCAGGAAATGATCTCGGTCTTGAAATCAAAAGAAGATGCCCGAGAAGAAGTACAAAACTCGCCAGAGCTATCAGCTTCGAAAATAGCAAATTTTGCGAGACACTCGTTCGTACACTTCTGGAGCATCGGATTGGAGGACTCTAGCATTTTCAGACGGTGCATGCGTCGCTCACACTCAGTAACCTGCAAAGCATAGTCTTGTAGGACTGAAGGAGATTTGACTGTCATATTTGAAATAATCGAGAGCGTATAAATAACACAATCTATGCTTGACCGTGTTTCAGCGCAGAAGGATGCGGAATCAAAGTCATCCGACAGAGAACTTGCTTGATTATTCTCTGGTATAAAAACCGAACCCATCCGTCACCTTTACCACAATACTAGGACATGAGGTCAGATCGCACCAGAGTCCTGGATACAGTCTCTTTATGGACTTTATCTGCTCTCTCTTTCTTCCCTTTCGCTCTAGCACGGGCTAGCGCAAAGAAAAAAGGTTTCCTTAACGAATTGTGAAAAAAAATTACGGAAGGCCGCTTTTGTTCTCATCACTCCCTTGCGAGCGTGAAACAGACTCATGTTACAGATGAAAGTCGCAGATCCTTGTGGCGATGTCTCAGCGGCCGGGAGACTCTGAAAAGGGCCTTTCTTTCTCGCTACAGGAGAAGCATAAAGGCAAATCGCCTATTTGGGCTTGAAGAAGGAATTGTTTGAGTGAGTTAGCCAGAGCCCAGATACGTTTAAGGCCCCGCTTTCACGAGGCCCTAAGAACGTAGTCCCATCGGTCGCCAAACCGATTGAACTGGATTGAAATTCATCTGCTGAATTTTCAATCCTACATTTCAGCTTCGAATGCAAGAGTTTTTGCAAACGGGAGGGGCTTGTTTGAAGGGTTGGAGAGCAGGGCTTCGGAAATCCCGAAATCCTGAGAAGTTTTCCATGACCTATTCTCTTTCGCATGACCCCCATCAGGCCGGGTTGAGGCGCATCACCCCGGCCATGATCCTGGCCGAAATGCAGTGTGAGGCCCTGCCCCGCAGCGGCGCCACCAAAGCCCAGATCCTCAGCGCCTTGCATACGGAGCCCCGAGCGCTTGGTCTTCAGCCGCGCCAGTCCGATCTGCTTGGCTTTCTGATCAGCCGCACGAAGCCGGTGGACTGGGAAGACGACAATCTTACCATCTGCTCTGTGCGCAATCGCGACATCTGCGAGCGGTTCGGGATCGAGAGATCCACGGTCAAACGGTGGCTTCGTGGCCTCAGCGAATTGGGCTGGATCATCATGCGCGATAGCCCGAATCAGCAGCGCTGGCTAAGGCGCGAGGGCCGCAATGGTGCGATCCTAGAGGGATACGGGTTCGATCTGTCGCCGCTGTCTCGGCGCTACGACGAAATGCTCCAACGCGTCGAGGCCTTCAGAGAGCGGGAACGCGAAGGAAAGCGTCTGCACAAGAGAGCCATGGTCTTAGGTCGCCGCATTACGGCCCTTTGTGCCACGGCCCTGGAGACGACGGCTGACAGGCCGACGGTGATGAGCATCCAGCAGAACGGGCATCAGCTCCTGGCGCTGCGTGGCAATGACCACGACCTGGACATCCTGTCGCCGCTGGTTGAGCAGATGGAGGGTTTGGTCGAGCGTCTGGAAGCCATGATTGCAGGGTCTGACCCTGTGGAAATGGACCCCATGGGGCGCACTGATGGACCCCATAATACTGATACAAACCCAAATACTATAACTAAAGTTACTGTAAGCGGAGCCGGCTGCGCCGGCGTTGGCATAGACGAAGTGGTAGTTGGGTCTGACAGTGCCTCCCGTTCCAAGGCTTCACCGCTTCGGGGCTTTAAGGCCGGACCGAATTTCCTTCTCCAGCTTGTTCCTGATTTGCGAGATCTCTGCACAAGCAGTCGCCCACATGAGGCCGAGCTGATCGAGGCCGTCGAGATGCTGACAGGTTCTCTGGGAATTTCGTCTCATGCCTGGCGTCAGGCGTGCAGCGTCATGGGCCGATACGAGGCGGCCGTCGCCGTCTGCGTGATTTCCGCGAAGTCCCGAAAAGGGAAAGTGCGGTCGGCTGGTGGCCTGCTTCGGGCCATGATCGAACGTCACCTTGACGGAACGCTTGCTCTGGACCGGACCCTCTATGGGCTGGCCTCGGATCTTTCGACCGACCGAACCTACCATTGACGCATCAGTCGCAGATTGAGCTTGCAGAATGGGCGAGTGAAAGGAGAACTCTATGTTGGCACATGAAGAACAGGACACAGCATCTGCTGAGACCACCGTTCAGACCGGAGGAATTGCAGCGGATCGCCTGAGATCCATCATTGAACGGGTTGAACGCCTGGAAGAAGAACGAAAGGCGCTGGCCGGAGACATCAAGGACATCTTCAGCGAAGCCAAGTCGGCCGGGTTCGACGTCAAGATCATCAAACAGATCCTGAAGCTGCGAAAAATGGAGCCCGCCCAGGTCGAGGAACAGGAAACCCTTCTGGACATCTATCGCCGTGCTCTGGGAATGTGACTTACCGGTGTGTCCATTGCGGACACACCGAGAAGGAGAGACCAAATTTCTACGCCAGCAATAGCGGCATTGTCCTACCGTGTGGCCATGGTATCCGGGATTGTTGGGATCAGTTTGATCTTGGCCGGCTATGCGCGGGTGAAGTATCTGCGGTCTAACCCATCCCCGTCAGGCCTGTCGTCTGCGGCGGTTGAGCGACTTCTTCTGATTGTTTTCTGCGGTACGCTCGTCAACATCACCGTCGCTTTCCTCACCCTCTGAGCGTGGTTGCCAGCCAATCCGCTCAAGAGTGTTCAACAGGGTCGTGCGTGGGATTGTGAGGCGTCGCGCAACGGAGAGCTTACTCTCACCCTTGTTGAGGTGTCGAGCGCCATGTCCAAACGCTCCTGACTGATCGACGGGGGCCGTCCGCCTATTCGGCCTCGACGTTTTGCGGCCGCAAGCCCTGCCATGACACGCTCATGAATCAGAGCGCGTTCGTATTGAGCCAAAGCGCCAAACAAAGAGAACATCAGCTCGCCATGAGACGTTGTTGTGTCCATCTGTTCGGTTAAGGAACGGAAGGATACAGATTTGGCCTTCAGATCTTCTATGATTGTCAGGAGATGCGGAAGAGATCGACCCAGCCGATCCAGCTTCCAGACAACGAGTGTGTCACCACTCTTTATATAAGAGAGACATTTTTTAAGACCGGGTCTGTCATCGCGTGCTCCAGAAGCCTTGTCCTGGAAGATGTGTCGCTCATCGACGCCCGCCTGCACCAGAGCATCGCGCTGCAAGTCCACTGACTGGCGATCATCGACAGAAGAAACGCGCATATAGGGGTCGTTTGCGGGAGGGGGCGAAATCCTACGCTAAGGATTTAGGCCAGCGATATTCGCCGGTGAGGTTGGCGTCACCTCAAGCTTTGTACGCTGAACAACGATTTTCCGGACATAATGTGAACATTGGTGTCAGGCAGCGGCGCGAAGGTACTGGTAGAGGGTTTCGCGGCTGATGCCCATGTCGCGCGCGATGGTCGCCTTGCGTTCACCGGCGGCAACGCGGCGGTGCAGATCGGCAATCATCTCATCCGAGAGCGACCGTTTCCGCCCCCGATAGGCGCCGCGCTGCCGAGCGATCGCAATGCCTTCGCGTTGCCGTTCGCGGATCAGGGCGCGCTCGAACTCAGCAAACGCACCCATGACCGAGAGCATCAGATTGGCCATCGGGGAGTCCTCCCCCGAGAAGGACAGGCTTTCCTTCTCAAACTCGATCCGGATACCTCGCTTGGTGAGGCCCTGGACCAGCTTGCGCAGGTCATCCAGATTGCGGGCCAACCGATCCATGCTGTGGACGACGACGGTATCGCCTTCGCGGGCGAAAGTGAGCAGAGCCTCAAGCTGGGGGCGGTTGACGTCCTTGCCCGATGCCTTGTCGGTGAAGGTCCGATCGAGCGACTGACCTTCCAATTGGCGATCCACATTCTGATCGAACGTGCTGACCCGGACATAGCCGATCCGTTGCCCCTTCACTGCGCACTCTCTCCATCAAAATGTCAGGTTGAAATCTATGATACGCAACGACATTCGTCAACAAATTCCGTTTAGTACCCTAATCTGACAGAAACCGCGGTAGCGCCCTGACGTCCGGTTAGGCTATACTCCAAGCTGACATCACAAAATCAAATCCCTCAAAGATGGCGTCAATTGCCTTGATGGGGTAAAAACTGGAGTGCTTCCAGGATGGGACATTCGGCAACGTCATCTCCAGTGCATCTGGCTAACGTGGTCGCCAGCGTCACCTCTATCTTCTGCAAATCTGCAATGCGGCGGCGGACATCTTCAAGGTGGAGTTCGGTTCTCGCCATAACCTCCGCGCAGGTTTGTGCACCGGTATCGGTGAGCGACAACAATGACCGTATCTCATCCATTGCATAGCCAAGGTCGCGCGCGCGCAGGATGAACTGCAACCTTTGCACCAGTTCCGGCGAATAGACGCGGTAGCCGTTGGAACTGCGAGGCGGCCCCGGCAGCAATCCCACCTTCTCGTAATAGCGGATGGTTTCGAGATTGCAGCCTGTTTTCCGGGCAAGCTGGGCACGCAAGATGCCGACCTGTTGCTCCATGAAAATACCTCTTGAGTCTGTAGTGGCTACAGAGCCTACACTGCGAATCACTCAGTTGGAACAAGGGATTCAAGCCATGGTCTCAACGCCGGAAGCGGGACAGCCAGCCCTCACCGAAAACCACGAGCCGAAGCAGGCAAACTGGGTTGCGGCGGGCGCATTGATCGGCGCGGGGCTCGCCTCGGCTTGCTGCGTCGTCCCGCTACTGTTGGTTATGCTCGGAATTTCCGGCGCGTGGATCGCCAACCTGACGGCGCTCGAACCTTACAAGCCCTATGTCGCAGGCGTAACGCTCGCGCTGCTCGGCTACGGCTTCTGGCATGTCTATTTCAAGCCGAAACCGCCCTGTGAAGACGGTTCCTACTGCGCTCGTCCACAATCGGCTTGGACCACCAAGGCGGTGCTGTGGCTGGGCCTTGCCGTCGCCATCCTGGCGCTCACCATCGGCTGGTGGGCACCCTGGTTCTATTGAAAGGAAATACCCATGAAAAAGACAGTATGTATCGCTATGGCCGTGCTGGCTATGGCTGGCGGCGGGGTCGCCTATGCAGTTAGTGGCACGGCGCAAGATCGCCCCGCGGCTACCGCAACCGCTCAGAAGCAAACCACCTTTGCCATAGAGAACATGACCTGCGCCACCTGCCCGATCACCGTGAAGAAGGCGATGGAAGGCGTCGCCGGGGTAACGGCGGTCACGGTCGATTTCGCAGCCAAGACCGCGCGCGCAACCTATAACCCGCGCCGCACCAATGCTGCTGCGATTGCCGCTGCATCAACCAACGCGGGTTATCCGGCGCGCGCTATTCAAAACTGAGCGGGGCGCCGCCAGCGCCTCAAGAAAGCGATAAGCAATGAACGACTGTTGCAACCGCCCCGGGCAGGAAGGATTTGACGTGGCCGTCATCGGCGCGGGTTCTGCCGGGTTCTCCGCCGCGATCGCCGCTGCCGATCTGGGCGCGAAAGTGGCGCTCGTCGGTCACGGCACGATTGGCGGCACCTGTGTCAATGTTGGCTGCGTTCCTTCCAAGACGCTGATCCGCGCCGCCGAAGCGGTGCATGGTGGGCTTGCCGCCGCGCGCTTTCCCGGCCTTGGGGGCGCTGTCCAGATGGATGACTGGTCCGTATTGGCGGCGTCGAAGGACGATCTTGTCACGACGCTGCGCCAAAAAAAATATGTCGATCTGCTGCCCGCCTATGACGGTGTGAGCTATATCGAGGGCAAGGCACGCTTTGCCGATGGTGCGCTGATTGTCGGCGATGCGCCCATGAAGGTCGGCAAGGTCATATTGGCGATGGGTGCGCACGCCGCCGTGCCGCCGATTCCGGGGATGGACAGCGTGCCCTACCTAACCAGCACATCGGCGCTGGCGCTGGATCGCTTGCCCAAATCGCTGCTGGTGATCGGTGGCGGGGTGATCGGGGTAGAACTGGGACAGATGTTTTCGCGTCTGGGCGTTGATGTCACCATCTGCTGCCGAAGCCGCCTGCTCCCCGAAATGGACCCGGAAGTGAGTGCCGCGCTGAAAAACTATTTGGAAGCCGAGGGCGTGCGGGTTTGCGCAGGTGTCGGCTATCAGCGTATCGCCCAAACACAGAGCGGGGTCGAATTGACCTGCGAGGGGCATTGTGACACCGTCGCGGCGGAACAGGTGCTCATCGCCACCGGACGCCGACCCAATAGCGACGGGCTTGGGCTGGAGGAGCGCGGCATAGTGCTTGCCCGTAATGGTGGAATCGTCGTCGATGACCACCTCGAAACGTCGGTTCCAGGCATTTACGCGGCGGGCGATGTAACGGGACGGGACCAGTTCGTCTACATGGCCGCCTATGGCGCAAAACTGGCCGCGCGCAACGCGGTGACGGGCAACCAATACCGCTACGACAATTCCTCCATGCCATCCGTCGTCTTCACCGACCCGCAAGTCGCCAGCGCCGGCCTCACTGAAACGACAGCACGGGCGCAAGGCCTGGACATCAAGGTTTCGCTGCTCCCGCTCGATGCTGTGCCAAGGGCACTGGCAGCACGCGATACGCGGGGTCTCATCAAACTGATTGCCGACAAGGCGAACGACCGTTTGCTGGGCGGCCAGATCATGGCACCCGAAGGCGCGGATTCGATCCAGACACTGGTGCTGGCGATCAAACACGGCATGACCACCCTGGAATTGGGTGCAACGATATTTCCTTACCTGACCACTGTGGAAGGCCTCAAACTGGCGGCCCAAACGTTTGATAAGGATGTCGCCAAACTGTCTTGCTGCGCCGGGTGATTGCTCGGGGATCAACCGGCAACGAATGGCCTCCCTCCAGTGCAAGCCGCTTTGGTGTCAATTTTGTTATTCGCCTCAGCGGGAGAGCAAAATGGCACGACGCCGACTTCTGACCGGAGACGAGCGCCGGCGCCTGTTCGATCCTCCTGTCCAAGAAACCGCGATCATTGGGCATTATACCCTTTCTGCGGAAGATGTTGAATTGGTTGGGCGCCGCTATGGTCCAGCAAATCGCCTCGGTCTGGCTGCACAAATCGCTTTGATGCGACATCCCGGCTTTGGTCTGCAACCCGAGATCGGGCTTCCCGACGTCATTCTTCAGTACCTCGCGGCACAGTTATTCGTCGATCCTTCCTCCTTCTCTGCATATGGTCAGCGCGCGCAAACCCGTACCGATCATGCCGATCTCGTGGCGCGTTATCTTGGCATACGCCCGTTTCGACGCGGCGACCTGGCACTTGCCCTGAATCTTGCCGCGCAAGCCGCCGAGTATACAGACAGAGGTGAACCGATTGTTCGCGCCCTCATGGTTGGCCTGAAGGGTGAGCGGTTCATTCTTCCGTCAGGCGACACACTGGAACGCGCCGGTCTTGCTGGCCGGGCACGCGCACGCAAAGCTGCCGCAGCCGCAATCGTCGAAGGCCTCAGCTCTGCTGAACTGACACGGCTAGACGAACTCGTAATCAACAACCCGGATTTCGGCATGACACCGCTGGCGTGGTTGCGTAATTTCGAAGAAGCCCCGACTGCGGCCAATATCAATGGCTTGCTTGAGCGCCTGCGCTATGTTCGCGGCATAGGTATCCACCCGGTAGTTGGGGGCGCCATTCCGGAATTCCGCTTTGCCCAATTTGTCCGCGAGGGCGGCGTGGCACCGGCATTCCTGCTTTCGGATTACAGCGTCAATCGCAGGCGGGCGACGTTGACGGCCGCAGTGATCGACCTTGAGGCCAGACTTGCCGATGCCGCGATCCAAATGTTTGACCGACTTATCGGCGGCATGTTCACGCGCGCGCGGCGTGGGCGCGAGCGTCGCTACCAAGATAGTATTCAGTCGGTGGGGCAACTCATGCGGCTGTTTGGCGCCACGATTACAGCACTTGATGAGGCTGTCCAGAATGGCGGCGATCCGCTCGAATTGATTGACGAAGCGGTGGGCTGGCACCGGCTTGTTGCGGCAAAGGCCCAAGTAGATGCCCTTGCTGATCTTGCCGGCGAGGACGCACTGGTAACGGCAACCGAGCGTTACGCCACGCTACGGCGTTTCAGCCCGGCATTTCTGGACGCCTTCACCTTCAAGGCGTCTGGAACAGGGACGGCACTGATCAAAGCCATCGATGTCATTCGCGATGCGAACACACGAAAGTCGCGCGACCTTCCCGATGGCGTTCCACTGCCATTCCCCAATCGGCAGTGGAAGCGTCTCATCACCGAAAGCGGCCGTATCGACCGCCGACGTTATGAAATTGCGATCATGGCAACCTTGCGTGATCGTTTGCGCGCCGGTTATGTATGGATCGAGGGAACCCGCAACTATCAGCGCTTCGATGCCTATTTGCTGGGTCGGCGCGACGCCGCCAAAGTGGCGGATGTGCTTCCGTTCGATTCAAATGCTGCATCCTACCTCGCTGACCGGGCACGAAATCTTGACTGGCGGCTGCGCCGATTTGCCAAGCAGTTGAAAACAAACAAGCTTGAGGGAGTGTCGCTCGAACGAGACCGGCTCAAGCTTCAGCAAATGCCGCCTGTCACCCCACCGGAAGCTGAAGCCCTCGATCGCAAGCTCGATACCCTGCTTCCCCGCGTGCGCATCACCGAGCTGCTGCTTGAAGTCGCCGAACGCACTGGTTTTTTGAACGCATTCCGTGACCTGCGCTCAGGCAAGGAGCACGACAACCCCAGCACGGTACTCGCCGCAATTCTGGCTGATGGCACCAACCTCGGGCTGGAGCGGATGGCCAATGCCAGCGAAGGCGTCAGCTATGCCCAACTCGCATGGACCCACAACTGGTATCTTTCACCCGAGAACTATCAGGCCGCGCTGGCCATGATCATCTCAGCCCATCACGAATTACCCTTCGCGCGGCATTGGGGCGCTGGCACCAGTTCGTCGTCCGATGGCCAGTTCTTCCGGTCGGGGCGGAGCCGTTCAGGGGCGGCGGACGTCAATGCCAAATATGGCGCCGAACCTGGCGTGAAAATCTATTCTCACCTTTCCGATCACTTCGCATCATTCGGATCACGGATCATGTCCGCGACGGCAGGTGAAGCGCCTTACGTGCTCGACGGGCTTGTCCTGGGCGCCGGCAACCTTCCGTTGCATGAGCACTATACCGATACCGGCGGCGCCACCGATCATGTTTTCGCACTCTGCCACCTACTCGGGTTCCGCTTCGCGCCACGGCTGCGCGATATTGGCGACCGCAAGCTGGGTTCGATCGCTGCGCCATCGACATAGTAACAAGGGCATCGAAAATCTGATGGGCCGCACCATCAAAACGGCAGCGATCGAGGCCGATTGGGATGACATCGTCAGGATTGTCGCCTCAATCAAGGATGGCACGGTGGCGCCGTCAGTAATCTTGCGAAAACTTGCCGCCTACAAACGCCAGAACAGGCTGGATTTTGCATTGGCTGAACTGGGCCGTATCGAGCGCACTTTGTTCACGCTCGATTGGCTTGAACAACCGGAACTGCGACGTGCCTGTCAGGCCGGTCTCAACAAAGGCGAGGCGAGGCACACGCTTGCCGCCGCCATCTATACCAACCGGCAGGGTCGGTTCACCGATCGCTCGCTGGAAAATCAGGAATTTCGCGCATCTGGGCTGAACCTGCTGATTGCGGCGATTTCCTACTGGAACACGGTCTATCTCGACCGGGCCGCCCAGCACCTCAACGCTGTCGGCACGACGTTCGATGCGGCACTGCTTGCGCACCTTTCTCCGATGGGCTGGGCGCACATCAGTCTGACCGGCGATTACCTCTGGGAGCAGGCCAGGCGACTTCCAGCAGGTGAATTCCACCCACTCAACGAGCCAATGGCGCGGTTGAAGCGTGTAGCGTAGCCCATGTTCCGCTTATGTCCGAGAAATCGTTGTCTGGCGAACAAACCTTGAGGTGACGCCTACACGAAAGTGCGTGTTGCGTACGCTTGGGGTGAACACCTATGGAACGCTCTCGCAGAGTCCCTACTGTGAAAGACGTGTTTATGCCGAAATCGGTAGCGTTCGACATCCTGTGGCGGGGCGAGCGCCGGATGCGTCACTGGGGTGTAGATATTGGCACTGTTTCGTAAGAGATACATGCCACAAATTATAATGCGTTGTGCCTCGTCTATATGGGGGATGTCAGCATGTGAAATAGTCATGGGTGTCACGTTGAACCCCAGATGCGAACAGGGGATCGGCGTTTTGAAAATCAGGCCTATCGGGCGTCAGGTTTAAACCTGCTGGTGGCAGCGGTTATCCTATGGAATACGCGCTATCTTCAGTCTTCCATCGTAACGCTCGGCATTTCCGATGACCTGGCGCGGCATATTGCACCCCTCGGTTGGGAGCATATCTCTCTGACAGGGGACTATCGCTGGAATGTCGATGAACAACCCGACGTCGACGCGTTACGACCGCTTCGGGTGCTTGCATCCCTGCTTGTCGCTTGAACCCCAATGCTGGCGGTTCTGTAGGTGTTCACCCTAAGCGTACGTAAAATACACTTTCGTGTCGTGACCCCTATGTGCGGTGACCTCACGGTTTGCCTCGGGCACTTATGATGCACACACCGATTGCCACGGCAGTTGCCTTACGCCGTGGATGCGCGTGTTCGGGCACGCCGATCACATCTTTCTCTCACGAGGCTGACGCCGCGCCCTCAGAGGGCGTTTTCAGGACGACTGTCTGGTCCCGGCGTCAATGCAGCGCCGTGGACCAGGCCTCGCTGCATCTGATCTGAATACCGAACAGGAAATGAATCATGTCCGAGATCACCATGGACACAGAGAGCCATTACGGCGCGGGACACCGTCTTGAAACGGCTCGCACCGAGGAGGGCGTCATGCCGTTTTTTGACGTTACCCTTATCGAACGTGTCGTGACCTCAGACGAAGTGACCTTCAGGGTCGCGGCTGCATCGGCGGAAGCGGCTGCGCGTCTCGTCCTTGCGGCGGTTCCCGATGACACGGAACCGAATGGCGTGCGCCGGGTGAGGTTGCCCGATGGTCAGGAAGGCGGTCTGGAACCGGAGGAGGTCACGCATGGCGAGATCACGGCCCGCGTGAGTTTTGCCGGCGTTGATGAATGCTGCGGTGAATTCGGTCCTTCGAGCTTTTATGATCCTGGCATCGTGGACAGGATTGCCTCTCAAATTGCAGCAATCGCAATTTGAGAACAATGCAGGATTAACAGGACGTTTTGACAGACTTTTTTCCGTCTCGGCCTGATCTCATTTTTTATCTCATCGCCCAGCCCTACCAACGCTACAGTAAATCTACCGCACTGGGACACCTCCAGTTACCCCGGGTCGATGCTCTACACCTCAGGGAAAACCAGTACGTAGCTCGTGCTTCTGCCTCCTGCTGCCTCCCTGGCCAGAATATCGCGCGATACGAGATCATTGATATCACGCAGGGCTGTATCCGGTGACGTCTTTGCAAGCTTCGCCCATTTGGAAGAGGTCAGCTTGCCCTCGAACCCGTCCAGCAGACGGTTCAGCATGAGGCGTTGCCGGTCATTGATCGATTGCCCGGCCAGATTGTCCCAGAAACGGGCTTTCTGGATGACTTTTCCCAAGACCAGATCAGCACGATCAAAGGCCCGATCCAGAGCCCCCAGAAACCAGAGCAGCCAGGCCGTGATGTCCATATCCCCTTTTTGAGTGGCCTCAAGGATCCCATAGTAATCCTTCCGCTCCTGACGGATCTGGGCTGACAGGCTGTAGAAACGCTGGTCCGTCTGCTCCGAGCGCGCCAGCATGAGGTCGCCGATAGCCCGCGCCATGCGCCCGTTTCCGTCTTCAAACGGGTGAATGGTAACAAACCACAGATGTGCGATGGCTGCCTTCAGCACAGGATCCAGCGCTTGTCCGGCATTGCACCAGTTGAGGAAGACCTGCATCTCCGCGGGCACCCTGCTGGCTGCTGGCGCCTCATAATGAACCTTCTCTCGTCCGACAGGGCCTGACACGACCTGCATCGGGCCGGTTCTGTCATCACGCCATCCTCCGACCAGAATACGTGACATGCCGTTTCGGCCGGTTGGAAACAAAGCCGCATGCCAGGCGAACAGTCTTTCTTCGGTCAGCGGATCGGCATAATGTCGGGTCGCATCCAGCATCATCTCCACGACGCCTTCGACATCCCGATCCACCGGTGCCAGTGCGCCAATATCCATGCCCAGTCGCTGGGCGATGGAAGAGCGCACCTGCTCACGATCGAGGTTTTCGCCCTCAATCTCGCTCGACTTGATGACATCTTCCGTCAGGGTCTGGAGCACGGCTTCCGACCTGAAATCGAAGCCGAGACTTTCCATACGGCCTAGGAGGCGTCCCTGCCGATGACGCACCGCGGCTAGTTCATGGGCAATGGTATCCTTGTCCCACTGAAAGCCGGGCCAGTCTTCATGCTGATGAATGTATCGCGCCATATTCCCTGCACTCCTTGCGGAGAATATGGCGCTTAATCACCGCAAACCGCAAGGCTATATCCGCATGATATGCGGAAAATAAGTGAGTTCTTCCACCCATCTGTTCGAAACTCGGAAGAGAAGTCATCAATGAGTCAAGCCCCCATGTCACTACAACTGGTCTTCCGTGAATCACCGATCGCATCCGTTGGGAATCCATATTCCGAATTTTCTGCCAAAGTAGTGCTAAACACGTAGGGTAAGTTTTCGTGACTCAGTCAAGATTAATGGTGCTTATACCACCCGTATCCTCGAATATTGTTCCACGCATCGGTGGTATGACACGCATAGCAATGCTCCACTGGCGCATCCTGATGTGCCACGTGCTGCGAAATCATTTTAAAATGCATCATGTAATGGCTGGGCGGCGCCTTGTGACATTCGTTGCAATCCGTCGATGTCTGATCGGCGGGATGCTCAAATGATGAGATCAACCACGTATTTGTAGCGTGGCAGGTCGCGCAGTCAGGGCCAAAGCGTGCGCGATGAGGATCGACGTTGGAGTGACAGCTTGCGCAATTCAGACGCTGGGCGGAGTTACCAACCGGAAGATGCCCGACCGGCATAGATGATGCCCCGACGATCCCCACTGCCTGCAGTTTTGCGACAGTGTCTGACCAAAACTCCGTCCTTGTCAGCGCCCCGTGATCCATCATGGTCATGTGTGGCCTTTCGCCGTGCTCCACATGACAGGAGGTGCATTGCGTCGCCGCAACATGAAACCGGGTAGATTGCTTATCGGCGAACGACGCCAGAGAATGACATGTCACGCAGTTATTACTCACAACACCTGAAAAGGGCTTGTGACAGGTCTCGCACTGGCTCGCTATAAACTGATGCGCCTTCGAGACCGGTCCCGGACTCACCAGTCCTTCCCAGCCTGGAATGGCGTTACTGCCGGAATGATGCATGGTAAGCGGCACCGCCACACCAACGATTAAGGCCGCGGCCGCAAAAATCGTATAGAGCAGGACGACGGGCTTCATATCCACCTCAACCCGTAATACACGCCCGACCAGATATGAAGAACCAGCAGAAAATAGAGGATCGTCGCAAGAACAATGTGGACCTTACGCCATCGCCCGAACAATGAATTCACGACGTTCTCCGATCTGACAGCGTACTCGACATCTGCCAGCGCGGAGGCGATGGTGGCTTCGCTATCCAATGCACCCCGCGTACCCGGATAGGCCGATGTCAAAAGAAGACGCTGAACGATGTTGCGGGGCGCATCCGACGTCTCGGACATCAGATGCGCCATCCCGGCACCGGCAAGTGCGGCGCGAAGTTGTGCCAACTCCTGGGCGCGGCCACGCAGTCCACGGCCGATCTGAATCAACATGTAACGTCCGACATAGCCGCTGATGACGAGGACGAGCATGATGCCGGTGAGGGAAATCCCCATCGGGCTGTCGAATTTGTGGGCCGCGTGGATCAGGCCGAGAATAGGAGCCAGAACGCCGGCATAGATATGCACCGACAGCAGAGTGCGGCTCTCAATCCGAGGTGCAAAATAACGATGCACGACAGGAATCCGCTTTCCCGCCACATAGATCAGCGGCACCAGCATCAGGATGGCGGCGGAAATGCCAATCAGACTGCCGGCCAAGCTTCCGGGAAAGCGCGGTGCGACATGCACCAGAAATCCCAGCGGAAACAAGACCAGCAGGACAACCAGAGCACCAACGACAATTGCGCTGCGTTCCTGCATTTATGCCTCCACCACAAGCGGGCCACCGGTCGTCTTCGCCTGGCAGGCCAGGATGAAGCCCTTGGCCTTGTCGGCCGGATCGAGCCCATCCTCAACCGCCATTGTCACCTGGCCTTGCAGCAGGTGTGTCATGCACATGCCGCAGATCCCGGACCGACAGGAGGATGGAATAGTGACGCCGGCCGCGTCCGCCGCGTCGAGAACCGATTCATCCAGTTGCAACGGGGCCGATTTCCCCGATGTGGAGAAAGTAATGGTCGTCGCCGCAGGGGTGGTTGCTGGCGACGAGGATCCCCGTGTCGGCGTTGCAGCAACGGCCGCTGGTGCCGGCTTCATCGCAGCCGGTCCGAATGCCTCGCTGTGAACATTGGCAGCCGGTACGCCAAGATCCGCCAGCATCGTCTTCATGCTCGCCATCATACCTGGTGGCCCGCAGACATGGATGCGTCGGTTTACAAGATCAGGCACTGACTGCTGGAGCAACTCCTTCGTAATGCGCCCTTCTGGTCCAGACCATTCAGTTCCCGGCGATCGCCGCATGGTCGCAATTACACGCAGCTTGTCGTTACGGCGTTCCAGCCATTCGATTTCCTGGCGAAAGACATAGTCCGCGCTTTCATGCGCAGAATAGACAAAGTAGATGTCGCCCGGCCAGACGATGTCGGTCAGATATCTTAGAACTGCCATCATCGGCGTAATGCCAACGCCACCGGACAGCAGGACAATGGAGTCCGCTTCCTCACCGGTAAAGGTAAACATTCCAGATGGACCAGCAATCTTCAGAAGGTCGCCTTCCTTGACCGTATCGTGCAGGTAACGCGAGACGAGGCCCTGTTCTTCGCGTTTGATCGTCAGTTCCAGATGTTCGATTCGACCCGGCGATGATGCGATCGTGTAGGATCGGGTCGCGGGCTTGCCAGATGTCGGCTCGATCGTGAGCTGGACGAATTGGCCCGGTTTGAAATCGAATGGAATCCGCCCCCCATCAGCGGGCACTAGATAGAAGGTCGCGATCGCCGGGGTCTCCCGGATGACACGAGCAACTTTCAGGCTACCACGCCAGAGCCCCTGCCGAGGTGGAATAACGGTCGACACGACGGTCCCATCGCCTGAACCCGGAGTGGGTGGCACCGGTGGCTTAGGGCCGTTGTTCATCGGCGATGGGGGCGCAGGCGGTGAGGGGGGCTGCGGCACAGACACCCTGGTGGCATTGAGGATCTCCTGCACCCGGTGCAACCGCAGGATCTGCAAAATCAGCAAAGCGATCGAAACCAGGATCAGGATCGTCATGAACACCAGGTGGGCCGGCGTCAGTCCGAAAAATAGGCCGTTTTGCTGGCTCGCCGCGATTGTCGGCAGACCCATCTGTGCCGTGAACCAGTTGAATGCCACCATTTGAGGATTCACGAGGCCGGTTGCGGCCGCGCGCGCGGCCATTCCGCTATCGAGCAACGCAACACCCTCATGGAGATGTTGGCTGGACCGACGCATCGTGTCCCACGACAGGGACTGAGCGGCATCGACCGATGCAGCGCCGACTTCGCGAAGACCGTCTTGAAGCCTCTGTGCCGCAATATCGGCCAGCATCTGACGTTCGACGTCGGTCAGCTTCGGATGCGTCATCATGAAAGTATAAAGCGGCGTGTGACCGCGCGCTCCGCAACAACCCGCGTCGGCCTTGTCTGCTCCGGGAACCGCACTCAATGCCTGCCCAGCCTGAGGCAGCATGCGGCTCATCATATCGCCCTGCTCAGCCGGCCTGGATGATGGCGCACCGGGGGGGACCGCCGCGCCCATGCCAGGGTGATGGCTCGCATGCTCGTCACCACCCATCGACATCATGCTGCCCATGTCGGACATGCCTGAGTCGGGTCGAGCGGGGGGCGTCTTCATTCCGCCGGACGATTCGGCACCCCGGTCGGCATCCCGGGGCGCTGCCATAGGCCCATCGTCCTCCGGCTGATCCCGCCGCAGCGCCAGAGAAGGTGGCGGACTGCCTGCCGTAGGCCCCGCCATAGTGCCGCTGGACATGGCCGGAACAGTGGGAGACTCACCCGGAGCCTGAGCGAGTCCCTCTGACATGCTGACGAGCAGCGTCATGATCACGACACTCACGCTCGAAAAGATGCGCCTCATGGTTTCTCCAACACGTCATCATCCTCGGCAAAGCGCATACCGACCCATTTTCCGGACGTCGTCAGGAATAAGAAATTACTATACGGGGGTATGGCATATTTTCCTTGATCTCGATCAATTATCGCAGCGGCATCTACGGTCGGGGCATCGGCATATCCATGTCGTGATGCGTATGATGTCCGCCAGCTGCTCCTGCCTGGGCGACCAGCGCCTGGTAGTCAGAACTGTTCATTCCCGGAAGGCTCCCGAGAAACGCAACGATGTTCCAGAGATCATCATCACCATGATCCGCCCAGGACGGCATGCCCGACATCTTGATGCCATGCTTGAGGATCCAGAACAGTTCGCCCGGTGTATAGCGTTGCGCCACATCCTTCAGAACCGGCGGCTTCGGATACATCCCCACCGCCATATCCTCGGCCTCGACGCCCGGCGCGGAATGACAGGAGGCGCAATGCGTCGAAAAATGCGATGCGCCGCCGACGAGCCGTGCCTGCGTTTCAAGATCGACAGGTGCGGTAATGCCCTCGGCGTGATGCCGGATTGAATGGAGGCGTGCCGTTTCCAGAACACGATAGGTCAGCCGCCAGTGCGGCGAGGTGGCGCCCACATCATACAGGCCACCGAAAACGACGGTCGCTCCTGCGCCGATCCCAAACAGCAGGATACCGGCGAACCCCCAGATCAGTCTTGTCATACGTGCCTCCCTTGGCCTTTCCAGGGGCGACGCTGATGGCGCCGCCCCGCTCCGGTCTGGACCCGATCAGCGCTGATGAACCGCGTCAGGCATGCCCTGCGGCCCCATCGGCATCTTCATGCCGCTTTCCTTGTCACCGCAGCCCATTTTCATCTTGTGATCTGACGGCGCCATGGCGTGGCCGTTCGACATATTCATGCCCTTCATCTTCATACAGTCTCCCATCTTTCCCTTCATTTTCATGCCCTTCTCCATGCCCTCCATGCCGGAACCGGACATGCCGTCCATTTTCATCTTGTCGTGGTCCATCCCCGACATGCCGGACATGCCCTGCATCCCGGACATATCCTGACCCTGCGGCTGGGCCGGTGCCGGAGCGGGGGTCTGGGCATGCGCAACCGAGACCGTGGCCAGAAGTGCGGCCAGAGCGGCCGAGAACCTGAAATTGATAGTCAGCATTTGTAAGTTCTTTATCTTTTGTTATCTGAAACGGGGCCGCACGGAGCGCCCCGCAACGACTTCACATCGGGCAGGAGCGGTCAGAACCACGTCCTGATCCCGAAGGTGAAATTCAGGTCATGGACACGCTCATTCCTTGAACGCGCCATGTCGGCGGCCTGACCGAACGTGCCGGAGTAACTCACGCCGATATAAGGCGCGAATTTCCGATGCCATTCGTAGCGAAGCCGCAATCCCGTATCGATATCGGACAGCCCGGTTCCGACGCCGCGCGCACGATCGGACGCGGAATAGAAGTTCATCTCGACCTGGGGTTGGAGAATCAGGCGATTAGTCAGCAGGATATCGTATGAGCCCTGCAGACGCCCCGCCGCACCCCGGTCGCTGAAATAGGCCGTGGCCTCCACATTGAAGAAATATAGAGCCAGTCCCTCGACCCCGATCGCGCCCCAGGCCCGTGTGGGGCCGTTGTCAATATCGAGACGCACGCCGGTCTGGACATCGAAATACCGGGAGATAGCACGATCATAAAGGGCCTCATGGTCTCCATCACCGAACTTGCCGTTTGTGCCGACCGTGCCTTCGGATTTCAGCCAGAGCTTGTCGTAGTCGGTGCCGAACCAAGCCTGCCCATCGTAACGGAACTGCCCGCCATCGGCACCAAAGCGCGCCTCGAACTGGTCGAGCAGCGCATGCATGTAGATGTTATGGTCCATGACCGGCTGGATGCCGTTGATATAGACCACGGGCGCGGGAGCCGAGGCGGTCTGCGCTTCCTGGGTTCCTTCGCTCTGGCGTGCCGGGACTGACTGGGCGCGTCCCGTGCCAGGTACCGCGGTAGCCAGTCCAGCGGCAAGGACCGTGCCACCTATCAGACCCCGGATCACGACACCACCACCGTGCGGAACATGCCCACCTCCATGTGGTAGAGCAGGTGGCAGTGATACGCCCACAGCCCGGGTTCGTCCGCCGTGACCAGGTAACTCAGCCGCTCACCCGGCTTGACGGTAATCGTGTGCTTGTAGGGTCGGCACTCGCCCTGCCCATTTTCCAGTTCACTCCACAACCCATGCAGGTGGATCGGATGCTCCATCATCGTGTCGTTGATCAGGACGAAGCGCACCCGCTCGCCCAGGGTGAGACGAATGGGCTCCGCTTCCGAGAACTTCTTGCCGTCAAACCCCCAGATGAAGCGTTCCATGTTGCCGGTCAGATGCAGGGTGATCTCGCGCGATGGCGGGCGCGGGTCCGCGCCCGGGATCGTCGCCCGCAGATCGGCATATGTCAGAACGCGGCGACCATTGTTCTCCAGCCCGTCGCCCGGTTCCGCCAGCCGGTTGATCGGCATCATGGCGACACTCTGCACCGCGACGCCGGGCTTCAGCTCTGTTTTATGCCGCGACGCAGCCGCCATGCCCGGCATATCCATCGCAGCGGCTCCGGGTCTGTTGGCCTCCTTCATGTCCATATTCCCCATGCCCATGTCGGTCATGGTGCGCAGCGGGCGCGGGTCCATGGGCGGGACCGGACCGGCAAGGCCCGGACGGGTGGCGAGCGTGCCGCGTGCGTATCCGGTACGATCCTCAGCCTGGGCAAAGACCGTGTACGGTCCATCGGCGGTGGGCTCGACAATCACATCGTAGGTTTCCGCAGGTCCGATGCGGAATTCATCGACAGGGATGGGCTCCACGTCATTACCGTCGGCCTGAACGACGGTCATCGTCAGGCCGGGAATGCGCACGTCGAACAGCGTCATCGCCGATGCATTGATGAAGCGCAGGCGTATGCGCTCGCCCGGTCGGAACAGGCCCGTCCAGTTTGCAGCAGGCGACTGGCCGTTGATCAGGTAGGTGTAGATGATGCCCGACACATCCAGAATGTCGGTCGGCGCCATGTTCATGGCACCCCATTGCAGGCGATCTCGGATCGTCGCACCCAGCCCCTGCCGATGTGCGTCACGGAAGAACGTGTCCACCGTACGCTGGCGGAAATTGTAGTAATCGCTCTGGAATTTGAGGTTGGAGACGATGTCCTCAGGATCGACGTCGGTCCAGTCGGACAGGACCATCACATAATCGCGGTCGAAATGCTGCGCGTAACCGTCTCTCGGGTCGATGATCAGAGCCCCATACAGGCCCGTCTGCTCCTGGAAGCCGGAATGGCTGTGATACCAGTAAGTGCCGCTCTGATGCAGCGGGAAGCGATAGGTGAACGTGTCACCCGGCGCGATCCCGCCAAAGCTCAGACCGGGCACGCCGTCCATGTCGGCCGGCACCCGGATTCCGTGCCAGTGGATCGAACTGGGCTCATCCAGCCGGTTGGTGACATTCAGTTCGACTGTGTCGCCCTGACGCCACCGCAGGATCGGCGCGGGCGTGGAGCCGTTCACACCCACCGCGTGCATGCGCGCACCGGTGATATTGACCGGCACAGAACCGACCGTAAGGTCGAAACGGGTGCCAGGCAGCGGGTCGGGCCGACCCGACGCCGGTGTATAGACCGGAGCGTAGGCGCCCGCGCTGCGCTGCGGGACGGCCAGCGCCGCCCCCCACAGGCCCGTCCCGATGACGAAACGGCGGCGCGTGATCGCGCCCCGTCCCGTAAGTGATCGTATTGACATGAATAATAGTCCGCAAAAGAGAGAAGGCGGAACCTGTCATAGGTCCATGACCAGCCCTGACACTGTCAGAACAGAATCAGGCCATCTGTCTGGGCGGCGGCAGGGCGGGCGCGAACGCACGGCCGACCATGCGATCTGAGCGCGACATGCCGAAAGGCGCGGTAACACCTGCGTAATCAAACGCCCTGGTCACGGATGGTGGCATCAGCCAATTGGCGACGCAGGAACCCTGGACACAGCAATCGCCGCAATGATGACATGGGTGATGATCGTGGCACGGTTCATGATTGCAATGTGCGGTCGCCGCATCCGCATGAGATGGCATCTGCATCCCTGGCATGTCGACCATCGGCTGGGTAACCAAAGCAACTGTAGAAGACACCGTGCCGGCATGACCCGGCATGATGGACGCCAGCATCAGCCCCACCTGCAGAAGCAGGCAGGCCAGCAACCGTCCCAACCGTGTCGCGCCGATCCCTTGCACGTCTACCCCGTTATCTTGCTGACCGTTTCGATCAGTTCTCCGATCTTTTCCTGACGCTCCACCGGATCGCCGGATTCGATCGCCTCTACAACGCAGCCCGCGATATGTTCGCGCAGAACAAGCCCCTCGAGCCGATGCAACGCCGCCTTGGCGGCCCGAAGCTGAAGCAGAACATCCACGCAATAGCGGTCGTCGTCCACCATTTTCTGGATGCCACGCACCTGACCTTCGACCCGTTTCAGGCCCTGTGAAATCTTTACCCGTGACTGCCTCATTGCAATATACCCTACCGGGGCATACCTTGAAGTGCAAGCGATTATGGCATACTTCGACGCCGCGGCTGGCGGCCACAAGCAAGGGGGCTTCATGACGAACGACAATACAGCAGCTTGCGCGTCCCATCTCCATGGAGATGGTCCCACCCCGGCAGCGACCGGAGTTGACGCGCACCTGGTCAAGGATCCTGTGTGTGGCATGACGGTCGATCCCGCGACGGCGACGCATCATGCCGACCATGATGGCCGGACCTGGTATTTTTGCAGCGCGCACTGCCAGACAAAGTTCGAGGCCGCCCCCTGTCATTACCTGCACAAGGCGGACACGACGCCCATCAAGCCTCAGCCCAGGCGGGCCGGGATGATCTGGACCTGCCCGATGCACCCCCAGATCCGACAGGATCACCCCGGCTCCTGCCCCATCTGCGGCATGGCGCTGGAACCGGAGGAGCCATCCGACGCCGACATGCCCAACCCGGAACTCGTGGATTTCAGCCGGCGCCTATGGGGAGCGAGCATATTGGCGGTCCCGCTCGTCGTCATCGCCATGGCGGCGGATATGGGAGGGCTGGCATTTTTCGATGGCGGCCTGACGAACTGGATTCAGTTGGCGCTTACGGCACCAATCGTGCTGTGGGCCGGCTGGCCGTTCCTCGAACGCGGCTGGATGTCTCTCCGCACCCGGCATCTGAACATGTTTACGTTGATCATGCTGGGCGTCGGCGCGGGCTTTCTCTACAGCATCGCCGCGACAGTAGCCCCTGGCCTGTTCCCTGCTGCCTTCCGCATGCATGACGGGTCGGTCCCAGTCTATTACGAAGCCGCAGGTGTTATCGTGGCCCTGGTGTTGGCCGGGCAGGTCCTGGAACTGCGCGCCCGCGCCCGTACCAGTCGCGCCATTCGCGCCCTGCTGGATCTCGCACCGAAAATCGCACACCGGGTCGGCGCGCAGGATCGCGAGGACGACGTACCGCTGGCCCAGATCGTGCCCGGCAATCGGCTCCGCATCCGGCCGGGGGAAAGCATCCCGGTGGACGGCACCGTCATGGACGGGCGCTCCAGCGTGGACGAAGCCATGCTGACAGGAGAGCCAGCACCTGTCGCCAAGGGCCCGGGTGACAAGGTGACGGGCGGAACCATCAACGGCACCGGCAGCCTGCTGATGACGGCCGAGGCCGTTGGCTCGGACACGATGCTGGCCCGAATCGTCAGCATGGTGGCGGCTGCGCAGCGTACACGGGCACCGATCCAGGCGGTGGCGGACCGGGTCTCCGGCTGGTTCGTGCCGCTGGTCGTGCTTGTGTCCCTGCTGACCTTCGTCGTCTGGCTTCTGGTCGGTCCGCAACCGCGCTTCGGACACGCACTGCTGAACGCCATTGCGGTCCTGGTGATCGCCTGCCCGTGCGCGCTGGGCCTGGCCACTCCGATGTCGATCATGGTCGGCATGGGACGCGGGGCGCGAGCCGGCGTGCTGGTTCGCAACGCCGAAGCACTGCAGGCGCTGGATACGGTCGATACGCTGGTGATCGACAAGACCGGCACCGTAACGGAAGGCAAGCCCCGGCTGATCGCGACCGAAACATCAGGTGCATGGGATTCCAGCATCGTCCTGCGGTTGGCGGCATCACTGGAAACGCAGTCCGAGCATCCGCTGGCCCAGGCGCTGGTCGCCGCGATGACGGCGCAGGGCCTTCAGGCCGCATCGGTCGGGGATTTCGCCTCTCAGACCGGCCTGGGCGTGACCGGCACCGTGGACGGGCATGCCGTCGTCGTCGGAAACCAGGCCCAGATGCGGCAGCAGGGCATCGATGCGTCAGCATTGATCCCTGTCGCGGACAGCCACCGGGCGGAGGGCGCGGGCGTCATGTTCGTCGGCATCGACGGACAGGCCGCTGGGTTGCTGGTCGTGGCCGATCCGTTGAAGACCGACGCGAAGGAGACCATCGCGGCACTGCACGCAGTCGGCATGCGGATCGTGATGCTGACGGGCGACAACGCCCGGACTGCGGAAGTCGTCGCCCGTCAGGCGGGGATCGACGAGGTGCATGCCGACCTCAAGCCTGAGGACAAGGCCGCAATCATTCGTGACATGCAACACAAGGGAGCCCGTGTCGCCATGGCGGGCGACGGCGTCAACGACGCGCCGGCCCTGGCCACCGCCGATATCGGAATCGCCATGGGCACAGGCACCGATGTCGCGATCGAAAGTGCTGGGATGACACTGGCACAAGGCAGCCTCGCCGGACTGGTACGCGCCCGCCGCCTGGCACAGGCAACGATGCGCAACATCCGGCAGAATCTGGCATTCTCCTTCCTGTTCAATGGGATCGGCATTCCACTTGCCGCAGGTGTCCTGTATCCCGTCTTTGGCCTTACGCTGTCGCCCATGTTCGCGGGAGGCGCGATGGCCCTGTCATCCCTGGCCGTCGTGACAAACGCACTGCGGCTCAATGCCCTGAGACTTCGATAAAAGCAGATTGCCTATTTCGTTCGGAAGGCATGCCTATCCGCGACAGGAACCCACACGAAGCGATGACCCGTTCATTACAAGAGCATAGATTTTCACGCAGGGATCAGCAGATGGGATATAGCTTGAATGGGTTTCATACCCTGCCCAAAGCGCTCAATGGCCTTACGATCCTTCTCAAGCGCCCCGTAAGGCAGATACCGGACTTTCAGATCGGCAATCCTGCTGAAAGCCGGTCGCCGCAGTTGTTCCCGCACATCGGCTTCCCGCTTATCCGGCGCAACAAGGAACAGTCCCTCCAGGGCCTGCGCCTCTGACCCGAGAGCAAGATCCAGCATCCGCACGATGCCGGAATAGATGGTCGTTGAATGCTCAACCTCGAAGGCTGCCACAATCCTGTGGCTTTCCCGACCGAGCCACAGAACATCGATCAGGCGCACGGATTCCGCTCCCTGCGTTTCCGTCGTGAACCCCGGCAACATCGACAGACAGCCATCTCCCAATTTACCGTCCTGCCATGGACGGCCACGATCATTGGCAGCAATCCAGACATCATACCCTAGGGAAAGCCCCAGATCGCGAAGCCAACCCTGAATTTCGGTATGGGTGTGATCCGTTTCCCGCTCTGCGGCGAGTATCCGGGCTTCTTTTGCGCTCTGCTCCCTCACCTGGTGAAGATCGGCTTCCCAGAGTTTTCGCGCTGTTTCATCATCATTGAGAGGCGGCGCCGTATAGCGTCCGCTTCCGACGTCAAACAGCAGTCCTCCAATGGCGCCCAGATCATTGGACAGCAGCGAACGATAAGTCGCATTCAGCTTCAGGATGCCCTGCCGCATGGCAAGATATTCCTCCCAACGCCCCAGCTTCACCTTTGATCCGGTCAGGGCATTATAGCCCTTCACGATCGCCGTATTGAAAGGCGGCATGATTGTGGGGTGCAGGAAATACAGCAGATTGGCGACGGCTGGCCCCAGTCCCTTTATCTTGCGGGCATCAATCGCATGAATGGCCGAGACCACATGCTCTTCGGTATTGCAGCACAGACAGGTATCAAGAAGCAGCCCGAATGCTTTCTGGTTGGCAGGATTTTCGTAGATATCGGGAATGCGCAGCTTCGGCTTCCACAGGAAGGCGTGATCCGCACCCTTGAAAATCTGGCGCTGCTCCGCAATCGAATGAACGACCGTTTCCAGAGAGGAACCACGATAGGCGACCCCGAATGTGCTCTCGGCTATCTCGGCAACGACCTGCTGCAGACCACGGCGGATAGACCGAAAATTCTTGATACGTTCGTCCCACAGAAACCAGCTCTGATAGGTCCCTGCCGGATCGTCCCGCCAGCGAAGGATAAGGTCTAGAATCAGGTCGGTCATCAATCCAGAAACTAAAATTACATTCGTTTCTAAGCCTGATTGTAACAGCGGCTCACGTCAATGCGGATAATCGCAAGAGGTTGCGCGGTATGATACCCCCGCTTTGAACTTATTTCCCCTAAACATCTGGAATTAAAAAATTCTCTAGAAGATGGCCTCAGTTTACGCATAGCAAAACCCCGCTGAGTCAGCGACTTAGCGGGGTTTCAGAAACTGTAAGTGGTTGCGGGGGGGCGCGTGCTCTCCGTCGGGTTCTCGAGCGCGCCATTTTGGACACGACTTATCCTGAGGGCCACGCCGTCAGCCAGCGTCTGCTCCTTTGGCTGAGGGAGCAGGGTGCGTGAGTGCGGTCAGGCGGTTTCTCGATCTTGGGTCGGGCCATCTTCCGCGTGTGGATCGGGAGAGACTGGATGAAGCGGTCCGTTTTGGCGGACTGGGTGCGCCGGGTGCCTGTATGGCCGGCCCGTACGGGGTCGTTTGCGGGAGGGGGCGAAATCCTACGCTAAGGATTTAGGCCAGCGATATTCGCCGGTGAGGTTGATGTGTTCCCATCCCAGCGGTGAGACATGGGCGAGGAGATCAGGCGGGATGATGATGCCGTCCACGGCGCGTCTGTCCACGACCTCCCCGAGTTTCATGGTGTTCCAGAAGATGATGATGGCGGCGAGCAGGTTCATGCCGGCAATACGATAGTGCTGCCCTTCGCCTGAGCGGTCGCGTATCTCACCTCGACGATGGAAGCTGATGGCGCGCTTGAGGGCATGATGGGCCTCGCCCTTGTTGAGACCGATCTGAGCCTGGCGCTGGAGACCGGCGTCGAGAATCCAGTCGATCATGAACAGGGTGCGCTCGATGCGACCGATCTCCCGCAATGCGAGGGCCAGCTCATTCTGGCGCGGGTAGGAAGCGAGCTTGCGAAGAATCTGGCTGGGGGCGACGATGCCCGCTGCGATCGTTGCCGTGACGCGCAGGATGTCGGGCCAGTTGCGCTCGATGAGCGGTTCATTGATTTTGCCGCCAACCAGCGCTCGCACATTGGCGGGCGTCGCGTTGGGCGTGAAGGCATAGAGTCTTTTCTGAGAGAGATCTCGGATACGCGGTGCGAACCTGTAGCCGAGCAAGGAGCTGGCGGCGAACACATGATCGGTAAAGCCACCCGTGTCGGCAAAATGCTGGCGGACGCGGCGGCCTGCGTCATTCATGAGCAGCCCATCGAGTATATAAGGTGCCTCGCTGACCGTTGCCGGGATGACCTGGGTAGCGAAGGGCGCATATTGATCGGACACATGGCTGTATCCCTTGAGGCCTGGGACGTTGCCATATTTCGCGTTGATCAGATTCATCGCTTCGCCCTGCTCGGTAGCAAGGAAGAACTGCCCGTCGCTGGATGCGGATTTCCCTTGTCCCCAGAAGGCGGACATAGGCAGAGCGGCATGGGCTTCCACGATCATGGCGAGCGCCCGATCATAGGCGCTGCCTTCGACATGCCAGCGTGCGATCCGCAGCAATTCCCAGAAGCTGTGCGTATTGGTCGCCGCTGCCATCTTGCGTAGACCAAGATTGACGCCTTCCGCCAACAACACGTTCATCAGGCCGATCTGGTCGCGGCAAGGCACGCCAGTGCGCAGATGCGTGAAAGCCTCGGAGAATCCGGTTCGCTCATCGACTTCCAGCAACAAATCGGTGATCCTCGTGGACGGGAGCTGTTGATAGAGATCGAGTACGAGATCCTCAGTGCCTTCGGGTGTGTCAGCCTTCAGCTTGTCGATGTGCAGCTTGCCGTTCTCGATGATGCCGCCTGGGATCGTACCGGTTCGCGCCGCGCGGCCAAGCGCCTTCAGTTGCGTATCCAGTCGAGCCCTGCGCTCGGCAAGCCATTCGCCGGGTTGCAGCGGCACAGCGAACCGCGCGGTCTGCTCTATCGCCTGTGGCGGGACCAGGATCTGCTTGAGGTCGCCATAGCGGCGCGATTTTGCCAGCCATATGTCGCCGGACCGGAAAGCGTCGCGGATATGGAACAGCACCGCGATTTCCCAAAGTCGGTAGTCGCCGGCGGGCGCAGCGCGAAGATGGCGATGCCATTTGGAGTTGGGACGTAGAAAATCCATAGGAGGATCGGATTTGATCCCGCTCTGTAGCAGCGCGATAGCCGTCAGAAGAGGCTTGGCAATCGGCGCCGCCTGCATGTCGAGCAGGCGCAGCATCCTGGGCGCATAGAGGCGGAAGCGATGATAGCCGTCCAGCACACGGCTGAGCGGGTCGGCAGCGAGCACATTGGTCAACGCAGAGGCCGTGGCGACAAGGGTTCTGAACCGTTCCCAGCCTGGACCGGTGGTGATTATCCCGTCCAGGGATGCGCCATCGTCCTGCGCTCCAAGCAAAGCACCACCGATTTCAGCAAAAGACTTCAGCGTGTCCCGAACGGCCGCCTTTTCGTCGGCGATCTTGGTGCTGCAAAGGCGTTCGGAGACCCGATAGAGACGGCCTACGATGCGATCGTGGGTCTCCACGATGACATCAGCCAGAGATGACCGCCATTCCATGGTGCAGACAGCGAGGATTGCAAGCCGCCTGCCTTCGGGCAGATCGCGCATGCCGTCGGCGTAATAGCGCTCGCCCTGCCGGCGAAGGCGGGTCACACGATGCGCGGGAACGCCGTCCAGCAAATCTGCCGGAAGATCGAACTTGTGGAGATATTCCAGTCGATCCATCAGCCGATTGGCCGCCGCCGAATTTGCGCCAACTTCGAACTGTCGCAGCCATACGAAGCGGGTGATGCGACCATCCACCGTATCCCACATTTCCCAAGTAAGGCGCTGATTTCGCTGTCCTGACCATTATATTTCCTATATAAAACATGGTGTTGAAGGCTGCGAGGGGCGCGTTTCATGGATCACCCAGAGGGTGCGGGCTTGCAACGGGCAGATCGGGTGGATTTCGACCCTCGCGTGCGGCTGGAATTTCGCGGCACGCAGCTCAGTTCCGACGGCGGCCTTCTGGTGATGCGCGAGCTTGATGACGCGCTCGGGTTGTCCGATTTGGCGTCAGCGGCGCTGCGCGATACTCGCTCTGGCAAGAACACGGTCCATCGGCTCGACGGCCTGTTCCGGCAATCAGTCTTTGGGCGGCTGGCCGGATACGAGGATGTCAACGACGCCAACCGTCTCGCCTGCGATCCGGTCATGCGCCAAGTTGTCGGCGGCAGAGCGGTCGATGCACAAGCGGCCTCGGCATCGCAGATGGGACGGTTCGAGACCGAGACGCTGGCTCTGGCCGGGAACCGTGCCGCGCTGGCCGACCTGAACGGGCAATGGATCGACCGGTTCCATGACCGTAACGGGCTGAAGTACATCGTTCTGGACATGGACAGCTCGGTCAGCCCGACCCATGGCGACCAGGAAGGGTCCGCCTGGAATGGCCATTTCGACTGTAGCTGCTATCACCCCAACTTTCTGTTCAACCAGTTCGGGATGCTGGAACGCTGCGCCCTGCGCCATGGCAACGTCCACAGCGCCGATGGCTGGCGTGATGTTCTCGACCCCGTCATTGCGCGCTACGCGGAGCGCGACCTTGGTGGCAGGTTCTTCCGGGCCGATGCTGCCTACGCGATCCCGGCGATCTATGAGCGATTGGAAGAAGCGCGGTTCTTCTACGCCATCCGGCTGCCCGCAAACGCGGTCCTCAAGGACAAGATCGCGCATCGGCTAACGCGCCCTGTCGGGCGGCCGTCACTGACCAAGGTCAAGCGGTTCTTCGAGGAATTCGAGTATCAGGCGGCGTCCTGGGACAAGGAACGCCGGGTGATCGCCAAGATCGAATGGCATCCGGGCGAACTGTTCCCGCGTGTCGGCTTCATCGTCACCAACCTGCCGATGGAGCCGGACTGGGTGGTGCGGTTCTACAACCAGCGCGGCACCGCCGAGCAGCACATCAAAGAGGGCAAATACGCCTTTCGCTGGACGCGGCTGTCGTGCCGGAAGTTCCGCGACAATGAGGTGCGGCTGCAACTGCACGCCCTGGCGTACAACCTGGCCACCTTCTTGCGCTGCATCGAGCTGCCCGAGGCCATGGCCGACTGGTCGTTGACCAGCCTGCAACTGAAGCTGATCAAGATCGGGGCACGTGTGGTCCGTCACGCCCGCACCATCACCTTCCAGCTGGCCGAGGTCGCTGTCACCGGCACGATGGTACGCGCCATCCTCGCCGCTATCCGCCGATTGCGAGCGCCACCGCTATGCGCATGATCGCGATCCACGCTCAAACTGAACGAAAGCGGCTGGACAGATCTGTCCGCTGCGCTGAAAAACGCCGCCCTTGGGCAAGGAAACAGCGGCTTCGCGGTCTGATCCGTCCAGATCCAGCAGTCTGCGCGACCGCAGGTGCCGCTTGCGGCAGAAAATCCTTGTCTAGCGCTCGGATACAGGCGATCTTCACCTCAAACGACACGCCACTTGGGGAATGCAGGTTTACATGACAAGCTGAGTCCGGCGTACCCTTCATCAACCCACCATACTGGAGTTACCGACATGCCATTCGTCACCACACAAGACGGCGTAGAAATCTTCTACAAGGACTGGGGCGCAAAGGACGCGCAGCCGATCATGTTCCATCATGGCTGGCCGCTCAGCGCCGACGACTGGGACGCGCAGATGCTGTTCTTCCTGTCCAAGGGGTTTCGGGTCATCGCCCATGACCGGCGCGGCCACGGACGGTCGACGCAGGTCAGCGAGGGGCACGACATGGACCATTACGCGGCCGATGCCTCGGCCGTGGTCGAACATCTCGACCTGAAGAACGTCGTTCATGTCGGTCATTCCACCGGCGGCGGTCAGGTCGCACGCTATGTCGCGCGCTTCGGGCAGCCGCAGGGGCGCGTCGCGAAGGCGGTGCTGGTCAGTTCCGTACCGCCCCTGATGGTCAAGACCGATCGCAGTCCCGAAGGCGCGCCGATCGAGGTGCTGGACGGCCTGCGGGCCGGGCTTGCCGCCAACCGCGCGCAGTTCTTCCTCGATGTCCCGACCGGACCGTTCTACGGCTTCAACCGGCCGGGTGCTGCGATCTCGGAAGGCACGATCCGCAACTGGTGGCGGCAGGGTATGATGGGCAGCGCCAAGGCGCATTATGAAGGTATCAAGGCCTTCTCGGAAACAGACCAGACCGAAGATTTGAAGGCGATCACGGTGCCGACCCTCGTCCTGCAGGGCGACGACGACCAGGTGGTTCCCTACAGGAACGCGGCTCTGCTCCAGCATCAGTTGATCGCCGGCAGTGTGCTGAAGATCTACCCCGGCTATCCGCACGGCATGCACACGACCCATGCCGACAAGATCAACGCCGATATCCTGGCCTTCATCACGGGGTGAGGGTCGCCTCATCATTGTCTGACCATCGCGGGTGGCGCCGATGCGCCGCCTGCCCCTCGTTTCGGGTGACGTGACAGCCATGTTGAAAGACACCGATCCTTTGGCCGCGATGACGGAGACACTTCATCGGCAACGGGCTGCCTTCCTGCGTGACGGACCACCCACACGCACGGAGCGTCGGCGCGACCTCCGACGGTTGCGCGCCATCGTGCTGGAGCACCGCTGCGCGATCGAACAGGCGATCGACGCCGATTTCGGGCACAGGTCGCGCCATGAGACCGACCTGATGGAACTGGTCGGCGTCGTGCAGGCCATCGACTACCTGACCCGCAACCTCCATCGCTTCATGCGGACGGAGAAGCGGCATGTGAGCCTGATCTATCAGGGCGGCCGCGCGCATGTCACGTATCAGCCGAAGGGTGTGATCGGCGTGATGGCCCCGTGGAACTATCCGTTTTCACTGGTCATGATCCCGCTGGCAACGGCCATCGCCGCCGGGAACCGCGTCATGATCAAGCCATCGGAGACGACGCCGCGGACCAGCGCGTTGATCCGGATGATGCTGGCCGAGGCATTTGGCGACGAGAAAGTTGCTGTCGTGCTGGGCGGTCCGGATGTGGGCGCAGCCTTCAGCCGACTGCCCTTCGACCATCTCCTGTTCACCGGCAGCACCTCGGTCGGCCGGCACATCATGGCGGCCGCGAGCGAAAATCTTGTTCCCGTGACGCTCGAACTGGGTGGCAAAAGCCCGGTCGTCGTTGCGCGCGGTCATGTCAGCGACAATGCGATGAACAGCATCGTGTTCGGCAAACTGTCCAATGCCGGGCAGACCTGCGTGGCCCCCGATTATGCGCTGGTGCATGAAAACGATCTGGAGGCGTTCATCACCTCCTGGGATCGCGCGGTGACCCGGTCCTATCCCGATGGTCCGACCAGTGCCGATTATTCGTCCATCGTCAACGACCACCATTACACGCGCCTGACGGGGCTGATCGACGAGGCGCGGCAACGGGGGGCCCGGGTGATCGAGGTGGGTGCCCGGCCTGACGCTGCCCGGAAACGGACCCTCACGCCCACGCTTGTTATCGGCGCTGAGGACGATCTTGCGGTGATGAAGGAGGAGATTTTCGGTCCTATCCTGCCGGTCCGGACGTACCGCACGATGGACGACGCGATCGATTTCATCAACGCGCGCCCACGCCCGCTGGCGCTGTATTATTTCGGTGCGCGCGATGCCGACTGCGCCAGGCTGCTGGCCCGGACGACGTCGGGGAATGTCGGCATCAACAACACGATGATACACGTCGCTCAGGACGATCTGCCGTTCGGTGGCATCGGCGCCAGCGGCATGGGCGCCTATCATGGCATCGAGGGGTTTCGTACCATGAGCCATGCCAGGGGCGTGTTCATCCAGAGCCGCTGGAACCTACCCGCCCTGCTGCGTGCACCGTTCGGACGTCTGGCGGATATTGCCCTGCGCGCGACGCTCGGAAAATCGCGCCGACACGCTTAGAAACAGAATGTCAGCGCGGATTCACATTCAGAATAACCGTTCGAAGGAAACTGTCATGACGACTGAGCAGACAACAGCATATCATACGACGGAGTCCGGCATTCCCGTCTCCAGCGACGAGCATTCGCTGACTGTCGGTGCCGATGGCCCGATCCTGCTGCACGATCACTACCTGATCGAGCAGATAGCGGCATTCAATCGTGAGATGATCCCCGACCGTCAGCCCCATGCCAAAGGCAGCGGCGCGTTCGGTCGGTTCGAAGTCACCCACGATGTCAGCCGGTATACCTGCGCCAAATTCCTGCAACCGGGCGCGAGGACGGAGGTCGTCGCGCGCTTCTCGACCGTGGCGGGAGAGGCCGGAAGCCCGGATACGTGGCGCGATCCGCGTGGATTTGCCCTGAAATTCTATACGGAGGACGGCAATTTCGACATGGTCGGCAATAACACGCCGGTCTTCTTCGTGCGCGATCCGCTGAAATTCCAGCATTTCATCCATTCGCAGAAGCGCCGTGTGGATAACGGCCTGCGCGACAACGACATGCAGTGGGATTTCTGGACACTGAGCCCGGAGACCGCGCATCAGGTGACATGGCTGATGGGCGACCGTGGCATCCCGGCAAGCTGGCGTCATATGGATGGCTTCTCCAGCCACACCTACCTATGGGTGAATGCGGCTGGCGAGCGGTTCTGGGTGAAGTATCACTTCAAGACCGATCAGGGCATCAAGTGCCTGACGCAGGAGCAGGCAGGTCAGCTTGCGGGCGCGGATGCCGATTATCACCGGCGCGATCTCTATACGGCGATCAAACGTGGCGAGCATCCGAGCTGGACGCTCAAGATGCAGATCATGCCGTATGAGGACGCGAAGACCTATCACATCAACCCGTTCGATCTGACCAAGGTCTGGCCGCAGGGCGAATATCCGCTGATTGAGGTCGGCAAGCTGACGCTCGACCGGAACCCGACGGATTTCCACTCCCAGATCGAGCAGGTCGCATTCGAGCCGAACAATTTCGTGCCGGGAACCGGACTGTCACCCGACAAGATGCTGCTGGGGCGTTCGTTCGCCTATGCGGATGCACATCGGGCGCGGCTCGGGGTGAATTACAAGCAGATTCCGGTCAACGCGCCGAAATGTCCGGTTCATGGCTACACGAAAGGGGGCGCCATGCGGATACGCGAAGCCCATGATCCTGCCTACGTCCCCAATTCCAAGGGCGGCCCGACGGCCAACCCGCAGCGCTTCCCGGAAAACGCCGTCTGGGCAGCAGACGGCGACTTCGTGCGTGCGGCCTACACGCTACGTACGGACGATAACGATTTCAGTCAGGCCAACACCCTGATCAACCGCGTCATGGACGACGCAGCGCGTGACCGTCTGGTGAACAATATCGTCGGGCATGTGTTGCAAAGCGTCGAAGAGCCTGTTTTGTCGAGGGTCTTCGAATACTGGTCGAAAATCGACGCGACGATCGGAGCACGGGTAAAGGAAGGTGTGCTCGCCGAACGAGCAGGAGATTAAGATTGTTTGGCGTTCATCCCTACGTCATAAATTCGGCCTGAAGAAACAACCCCGCAGATATCCGCGCTACGGTCATCTGCTTGGGAGACTCCACGTCGGGAATGAGGGCGGAAGCAGAAGCACTGCCGAGTAGCATGACAGCATGAAAAAAAGCGGCTCCCGGAGACCGGAAGCCGCCATTTTCATTCAGGGAAATGCTATTCCGCAGCGACCGCGGCAGGCCCGTCTGCTGAGTAATCAGGGACTTCATCAGTTTTCATCTGCGCAGACAGTCCTTTCGTCCGCAGAGCCTCCGGTAGCCAGCCGGTGCCTTCAAACAGCCTTTCGGCCGCCTGCGCCATGTCGTTCTTTTTCAGATGTGCGATACGCTCGGCTGCCTCAGTTCCCCGCGCCTCACGCACGGCTTCGAGAATACGGGCGTATTCTCTAACAGATGAGCCAAATTCTCGCTCAGGGCTGGTGTTATGCGATGGGCGATACGATCTTCGATCCTGCGTTCGGCCTTGACCAGTGCATCGGCACAAAGGCGCTCAATCGTTGAGAAACCGGGAAGGATTGTGCGGGTGCGGCGACACTCTGCAACGAAGCGACGGGCAAGATCCTCATTCGATGTCGCCGCCTCGGCTTCCCGAGCGATCCAATCGCGCAAATCCCGTGCGCCCCGCCCCGAAAAGGAGCGATAGCCGTAGATCCGGCGTAGGTCCGCCAGATGCTCATGCCGGGTCTCCTCGCGCGCGGCATAGAGGAGTAGATCGTCACGGCTCAGCCCGAGCTGGGCCGCGATGAAATCCGATACCTGTGCCGGGATCAGCTCGCCAGGGGTGAGTACCCGGCCCGGGTAGCGCAGGACGCACAGTTGCAGCGCGAAGCCGAAACGGTTGTGGGCGCGCCGGCGCTGGCGGATATGCCCGAGATCCTCATCGCTAAGGGTATAGTGCCGCAGCAGATCACCTTGATCGACCGGTAAGTGAAACAGCGCCTCGCGCTGTCGATCGGTCAGGGTCACGCGACGCGGCATACATGCTCCTTATTCTTTCCAAGGTAAGGTTTGAGATAGTTTGATTGCGATGCTGGTTAAGATACACAATAGTGCAAGCTTATGTGCTCATGTTCGTCACCGCTTCAAACCAACGTTTAAGAAACATGCTGATCGGATATGCCCGCGTCTCCAAAGCCGATGGTTCCCAATCCCTCGACCTCCAGCACGACGCCCTGCGTGCCGCCGGTATCGAGCCAGGTAATATTTATGATGATCGTGCATCCGGTAGCCGCGATGATCGGCCCGGCTTAGCTGCATGCCTCAAATCCTTGCGCGACGGCGATGTGCTGGTGGTCTGGAAACTCGATCGCCTCGGGCGCTCGCTCGCCCACCTGGTCAACACCGTGAAGGATCTGTCAGACCGCAGGATCGGCCTGCGTGTGCTGACCGGAAAAGGCGCTCAGATCGACACCACGACCGCATCCGGCCGCATGGTGTTCGGTATCTTTGCCACTCTGGCCGAGTTCGAGCGGGATCTGATCCGCGAGCGCACCATGGCTGGCCTTGCCGCAGCCAGAGCGCGCGGACGAAAGGGAGGGCGAAAATTCGCCCTGACCAAAGCACAGGTGCGTCTCGCCCAGGCCGCCATGGCGCAGCGCGACACGTCTGTTTCCGATCTGTGCAAGGAACTCGGGATCGAGCGCGTCACTCTATACAGATATGTCGGACCGAAGGGCGAGCTCAGGGATTATGGGAAGCGCGTTCTCAGCTTAGCGTAGGATTTCGCCCCCTCCCGCAAACGACCCCTGGATCACCTCATGACGTTGGGGCCGCAGGACCGTGACTTAATTCACTGATCGGTCATGGAAGGTATTCGGAGATGGACATCGAGTCTGAGGACCAGATCGTCAAATTCTGGATAAAACAGCATTTTCGTGCGCGGTTTGGTAGCATTATCAATGAGCCCGTTCCTGATGCACTTCTAGGTCTTCTTCGTGAATCGAACGAGTGTACAGACTTTGAAATTCCTGATGATCGGCCGCATCCTAACCGACCGACATCCACCGCACAGGAAGGTTAGTGTGGGATGCAAACGCCATGGTTGGCGGCAACGGTGAAATGAAGTAGTCACAAAAGGCTCGTATGTCCTCTGAATTCAGCGCTTCCGAAACAGGCTAGCATAAAGGGTTGGTAGAACAAGCAAAGTGAGCAGGGTCGATGTCACAAGACCTCCAATCACAACAGTCGCAAGCGGCCGCTCGACCTCCGCGCCCATGCTTCCCGAAAACGCCATCGGGAAGAAGCCCAGACTAGCGACGCTTGCGGTCGCGATGACAGGCCGGAATCGGGCGCGTGCTGCCTCGAATGCCGCCGTTGCCGCATCAATGCCGGCTTCCTGAAGCGCGCGGATCTGACTTACAAGAACGACGCCATTGAGAATGGCCACACCAAACAGCGCAATGAAACCGATGCTGGCAGCAATACTAAACGGCAACCCACGCAAGGTCAGTGCGAAAATTCCTCCCGTCGCTGCTATAGGGAGATTGATGAATACCAGGGAGGCCGCCCTGAATGATCCTAATGCTGCAATCAGGAGCGCAAATATCAACAAGAGAGCGATGGGTAGAACCAGACCCAGACGTTGCATTGCCGATTTCAGGTTCTCGAACTGTCCGGCCCATTCAAGACGATAGCCTGACGGGAGTCTGACCTTCTCCGCAACCGCTTTTTGCGCCGCTGCGACAAAGGAACTGACGTCCCGCCCCCGGACATTGGCCTGAACAATGACGCGCCTATGAATACGGTCCCGATCAATCCGGGAAGGGCCGTCTATCACCTGTAGTTTCGCAATATCCGACAGCAAGACCCACCCTTGTCCGTCCAACCTGCGCACGGGCAGATTTCCGATCATCGAAACTGACAGGGTCGAAGTCGGATCAAGGCGGATCTGAGTTGGTATGATCGCGTTGCCCACAACAACAGGTTTTCCGATCAATCCACCGATAGCCGTGATCTGGGCAAGAGCGTCGGACACGGCCACCCCACGTCTGGCTGCGGCATCCCGATTGATGTCGATATGCATGAAGGGCACTGTTCCGTCGCCCTGTGGGGCAACATCCGCAGCCCCCGGAACCGCCGCCACGGCTGAGGTCACTTCATCGGCCAGTTTCGCCAGTTCCTCCAAGTCATCGCCATAAACGGAGATAGCTATTTGAGTGCGAACACCTGAGAGCAATTCATCCATTCGCATCTGGATCGGCTGTGACCATTCGTAATTGGCACTGGGGAGCTTCGCCTTGAGGGTGTCGGCCATCGCCTGAACCAACTGATCCTGGGTCCGCCCGGTCTTCCACTGCGAGAGGGGCTTCAGAATGATGAAACTGTCTGACTCGTTGGGGCCCATAGGATCTGTCGGAACAGCCGGTGTGCCAATATTTGTTACCACCGTCTGAACTTCAGGGAACGAACGGATGATTCGTTCCTGTTTCCCGATTTCATCAATGACGGTAGGCAGTGAGGCGCTCGGCCAGCGCGTGACCGTTGTCGTCAGGGAGCCTTCTTCCAGCGTCGGTATAAACTCCCCACCCAACCGCGTGGCCAGGCCAACCGAAACGAGGAACACAGAGATCGTGACGATGATCACTGTCCTGCTATGCTTTTCGCTCCAGGCCAGCATCGGCTCGTAATAGCGTCGCACAAACTGCACGAACCTCGTCTCCTGGTGAGACTTCGGATCACGCAGGAGTACTGCTGCAAGGACGGGGATGCAAATGAAGCAGTAAATCAGTGATGCCAGCAACGCCATGGCGACGGTCTGCGCCATGGGGCGGAACATCTTGCCCTCGATATCTTCCAGAGTGAGGATCGGCAGGTAGACCATAGTGATCACGAAAATCGAAAATGTCACCGGCCTGACGACAGACTTCGCCGCTTCAATAGCTGTGTCCCGCATGGAACGCTTTGTGCCTTCAGCCTCCCTCAACGTCATGAAGTGCTCGACGACAACGAGAGAGCTGTCGACAATCATACCGAAATCAATTGCGCCGAGGCTCAGCAGGTTGGCCGAGACCCCGAAAACCCTCATGCCGATGAAGGCTGACAACAGCGCGGCGGGGATGGCGGAGGCAATGACCAGCGACGCGCGCCAGTCACCCAGAACCACGATAAGAACGACAAGCACCAGAGCCGCGCCGATCAGGAGATTTTCCTTGACGGTGGAAATGGTTTCTCCCGTTAGCGTCGAGCGCATATAGTAGGGGTCAAGCGTCACGCCGGCTGGCAACAACTTCTGGATACCAGGAAGTGCTTTGCGGATATTTGCAAGAACGGCATTCGAGCTTGCTCCGTCCTGCATCATTACCGCGCCCTGGACGATCTCTCCGTTTCCGTCCCGGGTCGCCGCGCCGAGGCGCGTCCGCGGACCCAGTGCGATACTCCCCACGTCCTGGACCCGGATGACATGCCCGTTCCGGCCGATTCTGACCGGGATCAGACCGAAATCATTCAGGTCGCCGACCAGGGCACGGCCAACAATCACCTGCTGCTCGGCCTGGTGGGCAATCCAGCCACCACCAGCCGAGGCGTTATTACGGTCAACTGCCTGATAGACGTCTGTCACCGTGACTCCGTAGGTACGCAGCCGAAGCGGGTCGAGCGTGACCTGAAAGGTCTGTTCCGCGCCACCATTGATATTGACCTCGGCCACGCCCGCTAGAAGTCTCAGTTCAGGCGCGACCGTCCAGTGCATGATGCGGTTGAGGTCCATGAGCGAATAGCCAGGTCCGCGGATCTGGAACTGCATGATCTCGCCCATGCCGGTCGTCCGCGGCCCCATCTGAACGCTGACACCCGGAACGGCGACACTCTCACGAGCGGCCGGCAGACGTTCGGCGACACGTGCGCGGTCCAAGTCGATGTCTGTCGCATCGTCGAATTGTAGATAGACCGCAGATACACCCGTCCTTGATACCGAGCGCAAATCAATGAGACCCGGAAGAGCAGTCAGACTGGTCTCGACCGGAAAGGTAATCAACTTTTCGACTTCCTCGGTCGCAAGCCCGGGAGCAGTAACCGTCACCATGACCTGGCGGGGTGAAATGTCGGGAACAGGCTCGACAGGAAGCCCTTCGACACAGGCCAGTCCGGTTATCAGGAGGGCAAAAATCAGACCGAAAACAAAAAAGCGTTGCTTCTGGAAGAATTCAAAGAGCATTTTCAGTCTCCATCGAGACCGGACAGAAGCGCCATCGCCTTGAGCGTAAAGCTCCCCTTTGCGACGATAGTGTCATCAGGCTTGAGATCTCCGGACACCACGCTCTGCTCTGGCCCTTCGAGGAGCACACGAACGGGAACAGGTTGAAACGTATCGGCGCCGGTCTGCCGGTACACCACCATATGCCCGTCGACATTCTGCGGGGCGGCGGACGGCACGATCAGACCGCTGGCCTGCTCCTGCGCAGGAAGCCAGGCATTGAGCTGGGTGCCGGGCCGGAATCTCCGACGCGGATCCGAAAATGTCGCGACAACCTTCACCAGCCCAGTTTCGGGATCGGCAGTACCTTCAATGGTCTGAACCTTTGCCATCGCGGCTTGCGCGGGATCGGCTCCCACGGGCATGAACGTCATCTCAGTGCCAATTGAAATGTCTGATGCATCTTCGGGGCGGACGTTAGCCACGACCCATACGGTTTCCAGACTCGTAATCCTGATTACGACGTCTGTGGGCGAAATATCATTATCGACAGCCGTACCGACCTGTTCGACCATGCCATCAACCGGCGCGATCAGGACCGAATTTTCGAAGTCCACGATCCGTTCCGTTGGCGAGGTGAATTCTTCCTCAAGACGATGGGTCAGGGTTTTGACCGCAGCGTCCTGAAAGTGGACAGCGTTCTGCGCCTCGTGCATCACGGCAAGGCGACGCGACACTTCGCCCGCGGAGACTGTGGCCCCGGCCAATGACTTACCACGACGGTACGCCAGTGCAGTATCAGCGAGGTTGGCCTGGGCGCTGGCCAGACTAGCTTTCGCCTGGGCAAGCTGGAGATCGACGACATGCAATGAGTGATCAATATAGGAGACGAGCGTCTGGCCGACGGTGACTTGCTGGCCGGGCAGGACGTAGACCGCGCGGACTTTGCCATCGCCTGCCGGCCGTATGGACACGGAACGCGCGATGTTCTCCGTTACACTCGCCATCGCCTGAATTCGGGGTCTTACGGAGCCTTTTTTAACCTTGACGGTTTCAAGACCCTCGGCCTGCCGGGCTTCTGCATCCATGGTCACGGTCTGCTGCCACCCCTCTGTTTCTTCCGCCAAAGCCAGGTGAGGTAAAGCCACGAATAGGGCTGCGACAACGAGGATACAGGTCGATCTCATGGTATGTACCCCAAGGCGATAACAGTTCTGACGATCGCAATGCGATGATCGATTTCGGCCTGGCTGAAGGTCAGCAGGGCGTTATAGGCATCCATGCGGGCACGAAGCGCCTCTATGAGTGATGTTTCACCGGATCGCCACGACCGCTCCATGGCGTCCGCGCGCGCAAGCATCTCGTGCGCGGCCTGAGCCGTACTGACGATCGAGGCCGATGTGTTTTTCAGATGTGCCTGGACGCGCGCCATCTCGGCCCTGACGGTCCTCTGGGTGGCGATCTCCTGCCGGATGGCGGTGGAAAGCGCACTCTGAGCGGCCGTTCTCACGGGAACCGATGTGACGTCACTTGGGATCGGCATCCTGAGACTGACCCCAACCTGCGTGTCCCATGGCGAACCGTACTGGCCCTGATTGATCACGCCGACGCCGATTTCCGGATTGGGCATATAACTGTGAGCGGCAAGATGATCCTGTTCCGTGGCGACCGTGACGCTCTGGTGAGCCGCACGCACGCGCGGGTCGTTCGCCTCGCTCCATGGCCGCGCGGTCGCTCGCAGGAATAGCGGCCAGTGCGTGTCGATTTCCGACAGACCGGCTTTCGTCGGATGGCCGGTCAGAATATCCAGATTGGCCTGGCCGGCCTCGACTTCCTCGTCGATGGCATTGCGATCGCTTTCCGAAAGAGCGATCCGCGCATCCACCGCCTGCTGTTCCGCCGATGTGCTTTCTCCTGCATGGCTCGATGCCCGCACGGCCCTGGCCATGCGTCGCAACGCAGCCAGTGTGGAATCCATGGCAGATCGCCGTCGCTCGGCGAGCAGGACAGCCCCGATGGCATCCGTGGCACGAATGGCCACCGCCATATGGGCGACATCCTTCTGTACTACAGCGGCCTGTGCATCGGCTTCAGCCACATGCTCAGTTGCCGTTCCTTGTCCTGGCAGCCAGAGAGGAACGGAGAGACCCACCTGTGTCGTGCGGTACGCATAGTTACGGCCGCTGGGTCTGTCGTCATAATATTGAGCATCGACCGATGGCCCACCTGCGAACCAGGATTTCGCGGCACGCTGGCGTTTCTTTGCCCCAGCTTCCTGAGTCGCGAGATCATTCTGGGCAGGATCATTCGTCCATGCTGCTGCGATGACATCATGCAAGGTGGCGGGAATCGCTGTCGTATCGTCGGCTGTGGCCACGCCACCCGACACCAAAGCCATTGCGAGGCTCGCCGCCACAGATTTCCACCGACACCGAACACAACACACGGACATTCGACTGAAAATTCTCATAATATTTTACGATGTTGCATCGAGGCTGCGGGAGCGCAGCAGCCTCAGCGCGTTGAGGGTGACGAGAACGGTTGCCCCGGTATCGGCCGCAATGGCGATCCAGAGCCCTGTCAGCCCCGCGATGGTGGCAATCAGGAACACTCCTTTCAGCCCAAGAGCGATCGAGACATTTTGACGAACATTTCGCATGGTCGAACGGGCGAGGCGGATCAGCGCTGGAATATCGGAGACTCTGTTCCGCAGGATGGCGGCGTCGGCTGCCTCCAGGGCAACATCGGTCCCCGAGCCGATTGCGACCCCGACAGTTGCCTGTTTGAGTGCAGGCGCGTCGTTGATGCCATCTCCGACCATCATAACACCGCCCTGCGCGGCCAGAGCCCGTATTTCGGCCAACTTCTGCTCCGGCAGCAGTTCGGCCTTGTAATGCGCCCCCAGCATTGAGGCGATCGCGGCGGCTGTCCGGCTATTGTCGCCCGTCAGGATGACCGGCGTAATACCGAGGTTGCGTAACTGGCGCATGGCTTCTGCCGCGTCCGCGCGCGGCTCGTCACGGAGGGCAATCAACGCGAGTGCCTTGTCACCATACAAGACGGCAACGGTTTTTCCTTCCGCCTCAAGTTCGGTGGCACGTGCGGTGTCAGTAGCTGACAACGCGCCGTCGCGTACCGCCTGAAGGGGGCTGGAGATCGTGAAATCCATTCCGTCAATGCGGCCTGTCACCCCTCTTCCGGGAATTGCCCTGCTCTCCTGTGCAAGGGGAATGTCGATACCCGGCCCGTTACTCTGGGCTCGGCGCAGGATAGCCTGGGCCAATGGATGGCTGGACGCGCCTTCAACGGCGGCGGCGACAGCAAGAACCTGAGTTTCGGGCAAGCTGTCCAGCACGATGATGTCGGTGACGTCAGGCCGTCCCAGTGTGAGGGTTCCAGTCTTGTCGAGTGCGACTGTCTTCACCCGCGCAGTGGCCTCGATGACCGCTCCTCCCTTGATGAGCAGCCCGTTATGTGCCCCCAGGGCCAGCGCGGACGCTATGGCTGCGGGAACCGATATGACGAGCGCGCAGGGGCAACCAATCAGCAGAAGGGACAACCCGCGATAAACCCAGACCGACCAAGCCTGAGCAAACGCCAGTGGGGGAAGGCATACGACGACCGCCGAAAGCACGACGATCGTCGGCATGTACCAACGGCTGAAGCGGTCGATGAACCGTTGAGTCGGTGCGCGTGCCTCCTCGGCCTGCTCTACAAGATGGATGATGCGGGAGATGGTGTTGTCCGCCGCAGTGCGGGTCACGCGAACCCGCAACGCAGCTTCCGTGTTGACCGAGCCGGCGAAGACGGCATCCGTCGGCCCACGCGACACTGGCACGCTCTCACCAGTGACCGGACTTTCATCAATGCCACTTACGCCGGAAATAATCTCTCCATCCGCCGGAATGCGGTCTCCCGGCCGGACCAGGACCACATCGCCTAGTCGGAGTTCGACAGCAGGAACCTCCCGGATACCGGCAGTGTCTTCGCGCAAGGCGATTTTCGGTACCAACGCTCCGAGCGCGCGGATACCATCACGGGCATGACTGACGGCAACGCCCTCAAGGAGTTCCCCGACCGCGAAGAGGAAGACGACGAGTGCAGCCTCCTGGGCCGCGCCGATAAATAGCGCACCGATCGCCGCGATCATCATCAGGGCTTCGATGGAAAACGGCTGAGCAACCCGGAGCGAGGCTAAGGCGCGGCGGGCAACCGGAAAAAGCCCTACCAGGCAGGCCCCGACAAATGGCCAGGGTTTCATCTCGTTTGGTGCGATCAGGCTGATACCCCAGGCCAGCACCAACAAAATACCGGTCGTGACAACAAGTCGTCCCTTTCCGGTTTTATACCAGGGCGTATCAGGCGCGCCGGCGTCATTCGTCGCATCCTGAGCAAATACAATGTCAGCTACAGTGGCAGGATTGAGGCGCCGGATACCATATCCCAGGCTCCTGACCATCTCTTCGACTTTGGTCACGGAAATCGCATTCTCATCCATGGTCAGTCGCAGTTTCTGAGACACCAGGGAAATCTCTACATTCTGGACGCCTGCGATTTGACCAAGCGCGCCCTTCACCTTGCTGACACAAGCAGCACAGTCCATGCCCGTGACATCCCACTCGCGCCTGTCCGGCATCCGGATTCTCCTGTTCACCCAGCAGCGAATCCGTTATCTACTTCCTCTAGTCGCTAGAGGTTCAAGGGGGCTTTTATGTTCAGTATCGGAAAATTATCCGGGTCAACTGGCGTCAAGGTGCCGACCATCCGCTATTACGAGCAGATCGGCATCCTTGAGGAGCCCGACCGAAGTGAAGGAGGGCAGCGTGTCTATGGAGAGGAAGCAAAAGAGCGCCTGAGTTTTATTCGCCATGCGCGGGAACTTGGATTTTCACTAGATGAAATCCGTGAATTACTAGATCTTGCTGACGATCCCAATCAAAACTGTATGGCCGCATATGAGATAGCAAAACGCCAATTGATCGAGGTCAGGAACCGTATTGCCCGCCTGACGGCTCTCCAGGGCGAATTGCAACGCATGTTGGATCAGTGTTCATGCAACACAATCGGGACCTGTCGGATCATTCAGGTCCTGAGCGATCATTCTTTATGCACGTCAGAACATCTCGGCACGGAGGCAGGGTGCAAAGCGTCGTAAACAAATCATCGAGTATCGCAAACGGGTCGCAGCATGCAGGAGTAGTCCCCATGAACCGCACCATAAAGACCGCATGGGGCACACTTGCCGTCAGTCTGGTCGTTCTGGCCCTGAAGCTTGCCGCCTACTGGATGACGGGCAGCATCGCGCTTTACTCGGATGCGCTGGAAACAATCGTCAATGTAGCGGCCGCCGTCGGCGCGCTTATCGCCCTGTGGGTCAGCGCACAACCCGCAGACGCAAACCATCCCTATGGAGGCCATCGTGTGGATGGTACGCTAAACAACGTTTGGCATGAACAATAAAGGAACGATCAGGCGGCACGAGCCTGTTTCGACAGATTGAGCGTCTTGCGGCCCGCAGAAGCTGCGGCTTTGTCCCAGAGGAAGTCTCCGGAAAAGGCGATGTGCTCCCATCCCACCGGGGAAGTATGCGCCAGCAGGTCCTCCGGGACGACCGCCGATGTTGAGCGCAGATGTGTGACGGCGGTTTGCAGATAGACTGTATTCCAGTAGACGATCGCCGCGATGACGAGATTGAGGCCCGACGCCCGGTATTGCTGGGCTTCATGGCTGCGGTCGATGATCCGTCCCTGGCGGAAGGTATGGATTGCCTGGGTCAGCACATGCCGCTGCTCGCTGTTGTTGAGCCCTGCCTGACATCTCTGCCGCAGATCAGGGGTTTCGAGCCAGTCGAGCATGAACAGAGTGCGCTCGATCTTGCCGATTTCCTGGAGTGCGACGTCGAGCCGATTCTGGCGCTCATAGGCAGCAAGCTTGCGCAACATCCTGGAGGGCGCGACATGCCCGGCCTTGATTGATCCGACAAGCCGCAGCACGTCCTCCCATTGTTCCCGAATGATGTCGGTGCAGATGGTTTTGCCAAGCAGCGGGCTGATGGAGGCATAGGAACTGGCCGGTGCGATGGACGCCAGGCGTCTATCCGGAAAGTCGCGCAGGCGTGGGCAAAAGCGAAAACCCAACAGGGCGCAGAGCGCGAAGACATGGTCGGTGGCACCACCCGTGTCGGTATAATGCTCGGTGATTTTAAGCCCCGTTCCATGATTGGTCAGGCCGTCGAGCACGTATGGCGCTTCGTGTGTCGCAGCCGAGATGACCTTCACATGGTATGGGGCGCGCTGATCAGACACATGCGTGTAAAAGCTGAACCCATGGTCGACGCCATAGCGGGCATTGACGTCTCCGCCTGAGGCACCGCGCTTGGCCCCGCGAAAGAACTGTCCATCGGAGCTTGAACTCGAACCCTCACCCCAGATGCGGGAAAATGGCAGACGATGGTGAGAGTCGATGAGGATAGCCAGCGCCTTGCGGTAATTTTCGTCGCGGACGTAAGCGTCGTGGGTCCAGAAGAGCTGATCACGGGTAACGCCGTGACTCGCGGCAGCCATGCGTGACAGCCCCAGATTGGTAGCGTCCGCCAGAATGGCAGCAAGCAACGCGTTCTCGTGGGGGCAGGCTTCGCCCGTGCGCAGGTTGGTAAAGGCGTTCAAAAAACCGGTGGCCTGCGCCACCTCGTGCAGCAGCTCCGTGATGCGGATTGGCGGCATCAGGGCGTTGAGCTGTTGCGCCAGGTCTTCCGCCTTGGGAGGCGTTGTTGCGCGTATCGGCGATATCTGGAGGTGCCCGTCTCGGAATCGTACGCCTTGCAAAGCGTCGCGTTTCAGGCTTTGCGCAAACTTCTTCAGGCGTTTATCCAATTCGCGAGCGCGCTGATCCAGCCATTCATCCGCCGACAGGGGAAGGTCAAGTTCGGCAATGAACGGTTTTGCCTGCTCCGTACTGAGCATGTAGCTGTCGAAGCGACGATAATTGGCCGACCGCTCGATCCACACATCACCGGAACGCAGCTTGTTGCGCAAATGCGCGAGCGTCGCGATTTCCCACAGACGCCGGTTGGGCTTGTCATCCAGATCGATAACGATCTTCTGCCATTCCTTGCGAAACGGCATCGGTGCGTCGCCAGGTAAATCGCGCTTGCCTGCTCTGTTGAGGTTCCGCAACAACGTGATCGCAGCCAGGGTCTTGGCGCCTCCTCTTCCTGCCTGGAATTCCAGCGTTTCCAGCAGATCGGGCGCGAATTTTCGAAGGGTAATATAACGCTCCGCAGCGGCTGTCAGAGGATCGAGGTCGGCAGTCCTGGCGATCGCCCCAACCTCTGACCTTGCTTTCAACAGGGTCGCCCATCCGACCGTGGCATCCAGAGTTTCCATGGGATCTCTGCCGTCGCTGGCCGCCTCGGCCAAGGCATCGATGGTCGCCTGAAACAGGCGCATCAGGCGTGCGACGTTCTTCGACGTTGCCGAAAAGCTGCGGGCCTTTGTGTTCCGTGCCCGGGTAAAGATGCTGCCGACCAGCTTGTCAGCCATGTCCAGGGCGCTGTCCGTTAGGCGTTCCTCAGCATCGATCAGGAAAGCGACGAGCGTGGCGTAACGGCGTGATGGCGTGTAGCGCTCGATCATCGAGGCCGGAGATATCCGGCCTTCCCGGACGTATTGGTGAAAACGGTCGATGTGAATGCGCTTGGCGACGACGGGATCAATGCCGATCTGTCGAACCTGTCTCAACAATTCCAGAATGCGCTTGATGTGATCCGGCTTGACGGCAACCGGTATGGTCTTGAGCGAGGCAAGTTGGCTGATGCTCCCTTCAGGCGTTGTGGCGAAAAGCCGATCCAGCGCCGTGACCTGATCGCCTGTGAGGCCCTGCGTTAACGCCTGCGCGGTCTTCCGTCGGGCCCGCGCCCGTCCCGCAATGCTGGCGCGTTCGATGGTTGAAATCGAAGGGAGTGCGATTTTGGCATGGCGTAGCGCGTCCATCACGGCCCGGACGATTACGATGCCGCTGTCCGTGGCCCAGGCTGCGTTTGCCGCAGCCTCGATCATGAACGGGATATCGGCTCTCTGGGGCGCGCGCAGGCCAAGGATCGTCATCAGATCGCGGGCATGATCGGTCATCGTCTGCTCCCGCGCGGCGTAATCGGCGAGGTCGCTGCCGGAAAGCTCAAGTTGGTCTGCCACGAAGGCGACCAACGCGGATGGCGTCGATCCGACATCCTGCACAAACTGAGCCAGTGTTGTTCCCGGGTGCCTGAGTAACGCCAGTTGCACCGCAACGCCCATCTGGGTGCGTCGCCTGCGCCGGGAACCGATGATATCCAGATCCGATGGCTCGAAAGTGTAAAGGCGGACCAGACTGTCCCGGTTTGTCGGGATGGCGAGCATCTGATCTCGTTCCTGGGCTGTCAGCAGGTGATGTTTGAGCCTGGTCACGCTGTTATTCCGTCCACAAAAGGTCAGTCTCGGCTATGGACAGCGGAGAGTAAAGAGACGCATTATGTGGACGGATATTGTCGATCCGGAATGGTCATTCACTCAGTGTCCACAGAACGGTCGTTTGGGAGACGGTGCCATGGGCGGCATTCTGGGATACGCGCGTGTCAGTACCGGTGATCAGGATGTGGCCGGGCAGCGTATGCGATTGGAAGAAGCCGGTACGATCCGTGTGTTCACCGATGTGATGTCGGGCAAGAGCATGGAGCGACCAGGACTGGACGAGCTGCTGGAATACGCACGCAAGGGCGATACGCTTGCGGTTGTGCGGCTCGACCGCCTCGGTCGTTCACTGGGAGAGTTGCTGACAACGGTGACCATGCTCCGCTCACGCGGAATAGCGTTGCTCAGCCTGGAGGAGAAAATCGACACTTCCTCCGCAGCCGGAGAGCTGATCTTCCACGTCTTCGGCGCCATTGCGCATTTTGAGCGGCGACTGATCTCAGAACGTACACGCGACGGGATTGCAGCGGCGAGAGCAAAGGGCAGGCTGCCGGGGCGGCAGCCGCTCGACAACGACAAGATCAGCGCGGCGCTAAAACTTATCGCGGCGAGCGTGTCGCCGACTGAAGCGGCGCGTCAGCTCGGGATCGGGCGATCGACTGTCTATCGCGAGATGAAGCGTCTTGGCGTCGCGCGGCCGACACCATCGGCTGTATCATGACAACAGACGATCAAGTGGTTCTCAGCGCGCGCGAGAAAGAAGCTCTACGTCTGCTTCTGGTCGGCCATGACGCGAAATCCATCGCCAATACGCTTGGTCTGTCGGTGCACACAATAAATGACCGCCTACGCGATGCGCGGCGCAAGCTGGGCGTTTCGAGCAGCCGTGAAGCTGCCCGACGTCTCGCCGAGATGGATGGGGGCACCCCAAATAATGTCGGCCCCAAAGAAATTGGGGGTGCCGAAGCAACTTCTTCGGTGGATAGAGCCAAAGAGCCAGCACCGCCGCGATCGTCGGGGCATCGCCTGGCGTGGCTTACCGGAGGAATGCTTATCATGTCTCTTATCATTGCGGCCGCAGCGCTTTTGACCATCAGCGGGCAGGACGACGCCCGGGTTTCCGCCCAGAATATTTCGACAAGCATTGCCCGTCCTGCCGAAACAAAGGCATCGGCCGATGCCCGCAAATGGGTCGAATTGCTTGATGAAGGGCAGTGGGATGCAAGCTGGCAAGCCGCAGGCACACTGTTCAAGGCAAAGATCACCCCGGCGCAGTGGGCCACTACGATCCAGTCTGTACGACAACCGTTGGGACGCCCGTCATCACGCACTTTCCAAAGCGTGATGCAGACAAAAACGCTGCCGGGCGCGCCAGCGGGTGACTATCAGATCATTCAGTTCCAGACGCGTTTCGCTAACAAACCCAACGCGGTTGAAACCGTCGTACTTTCGCGTGAACAGGCATATTGGCGCGTTAGCGGATATTTCATCCGCTAACTTCCGTGCTGCTTGCCGTTGTTCAACAAAGAAACAGCGGCTTGCCCTCAGGCAAGATCACGCTACCCAGACGTTCTTCTACTGTTCATGCTAAACGTTGTTTAGCGTACTTTCCACACGATGGCCTCTAGTTGTCAGATTTACGGGTTCAATTTCCTTACAGGCGCCTTCGAGAGGCCACGCAAGGCAGTCAGTAGCTCCTCCGAGACCTGAGAGGTTCTTTCGAGGTTTCTTAAAACAAAAGCAGCCTTCGTGAGATCAGTGTCACCGGTGCGAGACCATGATCGCAAGACAACGCGCAGCCGATTTCTGATAGGCTGTGGAGTCTGTTTCGTGGTCGCAATTGCCCATAATTCAGTAATCCACATACCCAGAACCATGATCTGCATGTGTCTGTCTATATAATCCAGTAATACCTTATGCGGCACATTTTGAGATGTCTCAATCAAGCGGACCATACTGTTCGCATTGGAAGCAAGCCATTGTTCCACAGATAAACGCGGTTTGGATATTCCCAGAGCACGCAAGCTTCGCTCCATTTGGAAAGTCCTACGTTTTAGCCGCTGATCGGCCCGAAATGGAAGCACTACGCCGAAAGTGATCCATACAAACAGAACGGCGCCCAAAAACGCGCTCGTCCCGTTCAGAAAGGAAATCTCGTCATAACGACCCGAATTAGAGGGACCAATCAAAACAGGCAAAAACATATTGAAGGAGAATGCATGATTCACAAGAAATGGGGTGCGCGCAGCTAATCCACCAATAATCATAGGAATCATAAGCAGGACCGTGAGATATTCGGGCGCCGTCACTGACGGAATGATCAGGAATACATACAATCCGGCGACCACAGTACACCAGACTGCGCCCTGAAAAAAACCGCCAGACGCAAGAACCGGTACGTCCCGCGTTGCAAGAAGGCCGTAAATCAGAGCCACAAAAGATACAAATGCAGGCCCGGAAGACCAAGCGGTGACTTCCCACAACAGCCATGCTCCAATAATCCCTATAGCAGCACGTATCCCGTTTTGAAGGGCTTCAGCTAAATGGCGTGGAGGTCTGGCTTTAAACGTAAAATGATCCTGCGTTCGAGGAACCTCTATAGCTTGAATATGCGATCTTATGACCTCTATATTCCGCTCTAGCTTTTTTTGTCCTTCGCCCCCTCGCGCACTTACCAGAACGGTTAGCAAGTGTGCGAGTACAGCCCGGGCATGATCTGGTGCCCGCCGTGCGGCAGGCCCCATTTCAAGAGCATCAAATTCTATTCGGGTATCAGATGCCACCACCTTCTGCAAAAACCGGGTTTCGTCCTCAAGATCGGTTTTATAAAAGCCTTCAGTCAATATGTAGGTCTCAATATCGTTCGTGAGACCAGAGAGTTTTTCCAGAAGTCGTACACGTGCTTTTTGGGAAATATTGTTCAGAAACAGAGCCGCCATAACGGCTTCGCACACATTACCCAACACAATGTAGGTGCCGCGTGATATCGCGACATCAAAAACATTATCGGGGTTTTCAATGGCACCCGTTGCAACAATTGCGGACGTAAACCCGACGACTAGCAGACCATAGCGCCGATACCCATTGAAGAATGTCGCACTTCCACAACAGAGTCCGATCCAGAAAGCCAGAGAAATGAAAAACAATCCTGACTGCTGAGGAAAGCAGGCCATAAGACCGACCCCCATGAAGCAGCCAATACCGGTTCCAATCAGTCGCCAGCGGGCTTTGGAAAGTGACTCTCCGCGTGATGCGGTAGCAACCACCCAGACGGTCAGAGGTGCCCATTGAGGACTGCCAAGCTGCAACCAGATTGCAATAAAGAGCGAAAGAATAGCTGCCACCGAGGTACGAACTGCAAAACCCAGATTAGCAAGAGACGGCGTCAGAAGCCACGTCAACTCGATCTTTCGGTTTATGGCCTGAGGACTTCCTCCTTTTTCCATAACGGTAATACTTTTCCTTTCATCTGGAAAAGCACAGAGACGTGGAGACGAAAAAGATCAAAGTCTTTGTTTTGATTTCATCATAAGTATTGCTTATGACTCAAGCGTGTCGCCCAGACATAAGTCACAAGCCAATTCCCAACTTTTTATCATAAGAGCCGTCTGGACCGGTTGCGCCAGACGTACAATCCCCACTCCAAATGCTGGACATTGTTTCATACGCATGATGTTCAGACGAGAACGATCGGTCGGTAGCGCACCAAGAGGCAGAATTCCCGCTGATCGACCAGAAAGAAGTTCAGCATAAAGGAGTTCCAAAGAGTTCGTTTCCAGAAAAACCGTTGGTTCGACACCAATGTTCTTGAAGCACTGATCCACAATCTGACGACTCCGCATCTCTTTCCCCAAGAGACAGAGCGGCTGTTTTCCGACGTCGGACCAGTCATAAGCATCTCGACGCGAAGCCTGAACCTTTTCAGACGTAACAAAAAAATGCTGTTCAGAATAGAGTTCATGCGTTTCAAACACGTCGGTCTGCGGCACCTGGTCAAGATATACCAACCCCATCTGGATGCGTCGCTCTTTGAGATCGTGAATAATTTTCGCGTTCGGTGCGACAGACACTTCAACGCGAAGTGAGGGGATAAACGCGCGCAGACGCTCAATCAACAATGGTGTAATCTGTAGTGCTGGTGGCATGACACTCACAGACAACGTGCCCCCCGCTACAGCTTGGGAGAATGACGCTTCCTGTCGCAGACCGTCCAAGGCTGCGACAGTTTGCCTGGCCCAGACAAGAACCCGTTGGCCTTCCTCCGTCAAACCAAAAACACGGCGATTACGCCGTACAATAGGGAGTCCAAGCTCGTCTTCAAGCTGGCGAATTGCCATGGACAAAGCAGGTTGGGAGACGCCACAATGTTCCGCTGCCCGTGAGTAGTGACGAAATTTGTCAAGCGCAATCAGATAGGTGAGTTGTCGAATGAACATTACATCCTGCGATGGAATAGTTTTCTTGATTCCGGCACTCTATCTCGCCCGGTAAGAAAAATCCTAGAAATCGTTGAAGTTACAGAAGGTTTTGGTTCTGTTGACAAAAGGTCCTCTCAGACTGGCCTGGACGTGATTCAACGTTGGTCGTTGCGGAGGCCTGTGGATGCGTGGCGATCTGACGGATCAGGAATGGGCGGTGATTGGCCCGCTTCTGCCGCCTGAGCGTGGACGTTGGGCCCGTCCAGCCAGAGACAACCGCCTCGCTCTCAATGGCATGCTGCATGTTCTGCGGACCGGCTGTCTCTGGCGTGACATGCATGAACGCTACGGCAAGTGGAACTCCGTTTATGTCTGGTTTCGCCGTTGGGCCGAACAGGGCGTGTGGGATGCCTTACTGCAAACCCTGGTAGAGCTGGGGCTGACCGATGACTGGAAGCATATGCTCGACAGCACCGTAGTCCGTGCCCATTCGCAGGCCGCTGGGGCAAAAAAGGGGCTCATGCGGAAGCTTTTGGTCGGTCACGCGGCGGCTTTACGAGCAAAATCCACGCCCGATGCGACAATCAGGGACGTCCGCTTGGCTTTGTCCTCACAGGCGGCCAGGTCTCGGATTACAGAACAACAGAAGCTGGAGGGATCGAAAAACCGTTGATTGGCGGCGTCTGGCTCCTGATTTCAGGGTTGTGGCGTGCAGATTGACGGTTTCCGGGGTGACTTTCGCTCTGCGTTTTGAGCAGATCCCGGCCCATCGCCAGTGGGATGACTACGCGCTCGCGTTCAATCTGGAGGGTTCGAAAAACCCTCTGGTTTTGAGGTCTGCTCTGTGATTCCATTCGTCTGGTTCTGACGGAGGGAATGGCGCTATGAAGCAGGCGGGATTTTTTGACGTTGAAGAGCGGCCTGCCCGGCTGAGCGGGCTCGGTGATCAGCTCGAAGCATTTGCCCGGACTGTGGATTTTGAAGTGTTCCGCCCGGAACTGGAGAAGGCACTGGCGTATTCCGACGGAAGCAAGGGCGGACGACCGCCATTTGATCCGGTGCTGATGTTCAAAATCCTGCTGATCCAGACGCTGAACAATTTGTCTGATGAGCGGACGGAATATCTGATCAACGACCGCCTGTCGTCCATGCGCTTCCTTGGCCTGGGGCTGTCGGACCGGGTGCCTGATGCCAAAACACTCTGGCTGTTTCGTGAACGCCTGACGCAGGTGGGAACGATCGAGGGTCTGTCAATCGCGTTGATACAACCCTGCGGGACGCAGGCTATCTGCCGATGTCGGGCCAGATCCTGAATGCCACACTGGTGGCTGCTCCAAAGCAGCGAAACACCAATGCAGAGAAAAACGATCTTCGGAAGGGACGTATTTCCGAAGACTGGCAGGACAAGCCGTCAAAGGTGTCGCACAAGGATCGCCATGCGCGCTGGACGCTGAAGTTCACGAAAGCAAAACGGCAGGATGACGGAACAATCCCCACAACGGATCTCGCCATTCCGTTCTTTGGCTATAAATCGCATGTTTCCATCGATCGGAAATACCGGTTCATCCGGAAATGGAAAACAACGCATGCCGCCGCCAGTGATGGCGCGAGATTGAGAGAGGGGCTGCTGGATAAAACCAATACGGCCTCAAGTGTCTGGGCTGATACAGCGTATCGCTCAAAAGCCAATGAAGACTTCATGGAAAAGCAGGGATTTGTTTCCAAGGTTCATCGCAAAAAGCCGCATTTCAAACCGATGCCCCGGCATATCCAGAAATCAAATGCTGGAAAGTCGGTCATCCGCTCGCGCGTCGAGCATGTCTTTGCCGATCAGAAGTCACAGACGGGGCTGTTCGTTCGAACCGTCGGCATAACGCGAGCCGCCATGAGGATCGGGCTGGCCAATATCGTCTACAACATGCGCCGCTTCCTCTTCCTGGAAAGATTGAACGCGAGCGCGTAGTCATCCCACTGGCGATGGGCCGGGATCTGCTCAAAACGCAGAGCGAAAATCACCCCGGAAACCGTCAATCTGCACGCCACAACCCTGAAATCAGGAGCCAGACGCCGCCAATCAACGGTTTTTCGATCCCTCCATCTGAAAGCCCCAGCCCAAGGAAGCGCATGAACGACAGGCGATCGTTGATCAGATACTCCGTCCGCTCATCAGACAAATTGTTCAGGGTCTGGATCACCAGGATCTTGAACATCAGCACCGGATCAAATGGCGGTCGCCCGCCTTTGCTTCCGTCGGAATACGCCAGTGCCTTCTCCAGTTCCGGGCGGAACGCGTCAAAATCCACAGTCCGGGAAAACGCTTCGGGCTGATCGCCAAGCCCGCTCAACCGGGCAAGCCGCTCTTCAACATCAAAGAAACCAGACTGCTTCATGATCCATGCCCCCAATCAACTCAGGGGAAATGGAATCACAGAGCAGACCTCAAAACCAGAGGGTTTTTCGAACCCTCCAGCTATTTTTACTTCTACATCATGTTCTGGGAGATGTTTTTCGTCGATTTCTGAAATTTCAGTTGCGTATACTTCCGAATTTTTTTTGATTAAAATGGCTTTGAACATACTGTGTTTCCTCGATTTTTTCTTGAAATGTAGCCAAGTATACTGAGGTTGGAAATGGGATGAAAGCTTGCAAAATCAATAAGGTATATATATAATACATCTTATTGATGAGTAGGCAGGTATATATGATGAAATCTGTTAGACCTGAAGTGGCAGTGAAGCGTGTCTACGATGCTGTTGATACAACAGATGGTCTTCGCGTTTTGGTTGATCGCCTTTGGCCGCGCGGTGTCCGTAAGTCTGACCTGCACATGGATATGTGGCTTAAGAACGTTGCGCCCAGTCCAGATTTGCGGAACTGGTTTGGTCACGACCCTCATCGATGGGAAGGATTCAAACGCCGCTATCTTGAGGAACTGGAAGACGGCAATGATGATGTGGTACGTCTCGTTTCTCTTGCGAAAGAGCAGCACGTAACTCTTCTTTTTGCTGCACATGACACCGAGCATAACCATGCAATCATTCTGCAGGATTTTATAAATAAAGCCTTACAGGTTGCCCCGACATGAAACCCTATAAAACAACAGAGATATTTGATCAAAATACGGCTCCTCAAGGTCTTTTGCGTCAACATTTTACAAAAAAAGGCGTATGGGGAATTATTAGAGTTTACGAAGGCGATCTAAAACTTGTCTATACTGGTTCCTCGCGGGAAATGATATTGTCTCCTTCGGTAGCCGGTCTAATAGTTCCTCTCGAGAAGCATTATATTCATTTCACAGGATCTGTTCGGTTTTGTGTTGAGTTTTACAATCAAGACCCAAAATCTTCTCTTTAAGAATGCAATTACTGTGGAAACCGTTTCTATATTTTCAAAAATAGAACAGGCGTTCTATTCTACCGGGATAATAAATAATGTGTCTGAACATGCTCGACAAGAACTCTATAAAAATTCAAAAATAGAAAAATATTGTTTTGGGTCATTTGTTTTTAGATGTAGAGAAGAGTCTAAAAGTCTCTTTTGGATTTTAAAGGGAACTGTACATCTCTGCATGAAGAAAAAAACAGGAAGTATGATCTCGATTACAGCGGCATCTTCTGGAAGTTTTCTTCTTCCTGCCGACGTCGTTATACAGAAACCATACTTAATGGATAGTTTTTGTGTCTCTGATGTTTTGGTGCTGCGAATTGACTCTGCCGTAGTACGGTCATTATTAATAAACGAATCAAAGTTTTCACTCGACTTCTTCCAGAAAATTTCCTCTCAGTCGCGCGAAAATACTCGTCTGCTAGGACGCAGCTCTTCACAGACTGCCGCACAACGGTTTGCTTCGTACGTTATACGTCAGATTAACCTTCAGCATAGAAGAGACCTAATAATTCTGCCATATAGCAAAGCATTAATTGCCGCAGAGTTACGAATAAAACCTGAGAGCCTATCACGAATTATATCAGAGCTACGTAAAACAATGATCAATGTGAAAGGATCAACAATAATTATTCATGATTATCAAGGGTTAATAAATTTTAGTAGAAAAGAAATCCCAAATTGGGATGAGGAATAGATTATAAATAAAAGATATTGCCTCATGGATAATAAACTTCATGAGGCAAAGGAAACTTTAAATTTTCTAATTTTAGCGAATGCGCCTGATTTCACCGCAGGCGATTGGTAGCGTAATATGAGCTGGCACCGGTGGCAGAGATTGGACAGGTGTAGGAAATTCATGACTGTTTGAGACGCCGTGAACATATAGGACACGCTTGTCCAGGTGGAGGGTTCTAAAAACTCCATGGTTTTGAGTGCGTATCTGTGATTCCATACCTCCTGTGGTGATTGGGTGGATGAATGAATAATGAAACAGCCTGGTTTCTTTGATGTTGAAGAGCGGCTTGCTCGTTTGAGCGGTCTTGGCGATCAGCTTGAAGCGTTTTCCCGGACTGTGGATTTTGAGGTGTTCCGCCCTGATCTGGAGAAGGCTCTGGCCTATTCAGATGGAAGCAAGGGCGGGCGACCGCCATTTGATCCGGTGTTGATGTTCAAGATGGAGGGATCGAAGAACCGTTGATTGATGTGCTTGGCGGGTAATTTCTGGCTTTTGGCGATTTGATTGACGGTTTTTGCGATGGCATCCGGTCTGCGTTTTGAGCAGATTGGGAGCTGTTACCCGCTTGATAGCTACGCTGTGGTGCTGATCCGCTGCAGGAAGAGGAAGCGGCGCATGTTGTAGACGATATTGGCCAGCCCGATCCTCATGGTGGCCCGGGTAATACCGACAGTTCGGATGAACAATCCCGTCTGTGATTTCTGGTCGGCAAAAACATGCTCGACACGCGAGCGGATCATGGACTTTCCTGCATTGGACCGCTGGATATGGAGTGGCATGGGTTTGAGATGCGGCTTCTTCCTGTGAACCTTTGAGACAAAGCCATGCTTTTCCATGAAGTCTTCATTGGCTTTTGAGCGATACGCTGTATCAGCCCAGACGCTTGAGGCCGTATTGGTTTTATCCAGCAGCCCCTCTCTCAATCGCGCACCATCACTGGCGGCGGCATCCGTCGTCTTCCATTTTCGGATGAACCGAAACTTCCGATCGATGGAGACGTGATCTTGTACCGAGAGCGCAAGCAATTTTTCCGGTTTCAGGAGTTCTTTTCGATCCGATTGGAACGACGTCCTGCTCTGATGTTTTCTCCGACAGTATAGCGCTCCAGAATGATGGCTTTTGCTTCACAGAGGGTGATGCTGTTTCCCTCCCTGTCGCGCACTTCATAAGGCTTTCCTCGTTTGAGAACGCTGAAGATCCGGTTCACAATACGATTGGCAACGGCACATAAAGCCTGTTTGTGATGATGACCTTTCGCCGTCATCAGCCTCCAATAAAGTTCTGCCAGTTCAGGATCTGTTTTTCGTGCCGTATCAGCAGCAAGATAAAGTGCATGTTTGATGCGGTTATTGCCACCCTGGGTCAGGGTCTGGCCCGCTCGCTCCACACCACCACTATCAGCCCTCCGGGGAAACAGGCCACAAAAACCTCGTAAATGTTTTTCGGAATGAAACCGTTCAATGTTCTGCAAGATACCAATCAGGGTCGGCGCAAGATGTCGGCCGACACCCGGAATACTGAGCAGAAGAGCCTGTGGGTCGAGGTGTTTGTAGAGATCGGCAATATGCTGCTCAAGATCTCCAACTATTTGAATTTTCTTCAGAACATTCTCAATTTCCGTCGCAATTTCGAATTGCAGTTCCGAAAAATCAATGTGTGCCCCATGAAGGTTCTGGGCGTATTGCGCCGCTTCACGTAACCCTGTGATCAGCGTTTCCACAAAGGGCCCACTGCGCGGATGGTTCCCTCCTGCATGGGCTGCAACATATTTGGCGAGTGTCGTACGACGCGCCTTCAAAACATCCGAGGGGTGAAACCATTTCTGCAACAGGGCCAAAGAGAGCCGTGTTCCTAAGTCGGGCAAGACTGCTTCAAGCCTGGGGGATGCCCAACGAATGAGATCAAGCAGGCGCCGCCTGGCATCCGCGATCTCGTTCTGAAAGCGGCTTCTCTGTTTGGTTAGACGTTGAAGAGCGTGGCTTTGCGGATCCGGAATGTGGACTGGATCAAGACGTGGTCCACCAAATGACGGTATGGCCGCCAGGATCTGGGCATCAGCCATATCCGTTTTGGCGTGTTCGGAAAGGTAACGGCGTAGAGCCTTGACCCGTTTTCCCTTGACGCGAGCCACGGTGACGCCAGCATCTGCAAGATGGTGGGCAACAGGAAACCAGCTCATGCCGGTTGGCTCCATGATGGCCTGAATGTGGTCATCCGCCCTCAGCCCCATCACGGCTGTCTGAACAAAAGCGGCGAGTGAAGGCTGATCGTGCCTGAAACGAATTGCACGGCCATTAGGGCGGCCATCGTCATAGATCTGAGCGAGGTGATCTCCGCGAATGGCCAGATCAATACCAATGGTACGGAATGTCATAGTCGGTCCTTTCTGGTGAGGGAACCAACGCTACGGTCACAGTCAGGTGTGTCATTCGTGGCCGATCAACTTCACTCAAAGCAGACGCCACAATCTTGTTACTCTTGCCCCGTCAGCGCGGCCGGACCGGGTTCATGCTTCACAAAAGACGAGACGATCGGCGGATCTCTCAGGGACTTCAGCCCCGAACCGGCCTGGTTCGCTCTGAGAGTATAGACCCGGTTCCCGGCATGCCGGGAACCGGGTCTGATCCACAACCACGTCTCCGAAGCCTGCGCTTCTCCGACTTTCTCCATGGCATCAAACCCGGTCCCGCTATCGATACCTGGGATTTGTAGCCAAAGAACGGGATGGCAAGATCGCTGGATGGCATGGTTCCATCATCCTGCTGCTTCGCCTTCGTGAACTTCAGCGTCCATCGTGCATGCCTGTCCTTGTGCGACAGTTTGGAGGGCTTGTCCTGCCAGTCTTCAGGAATACGGCCTGCTCGCAGATCCGCTTTCTCTGCGTTTGTATTGCGCTGCTTCGGAGCCGCTACGAGCGTGGCATCCAGGATCTGGCCTGACATCGGCAGATAACCAGCGCTGCGCAGGGTCGCATCAAAGCGCTCAAACAGTCTTTCAATGGCCCCCGCCTGTGTCAGGCGTTCACGGAACAGCCAGATTGTTTTGGCATCGGGCACCCGATCTGAAAGTCCCAGACCAAGGAAACGCATAAAGGAGAGGCGATCGTTGATGAGATACTCTGTCCGCTCATCAGACAAATTGTTGAGCGTCTGGATCACCAGGATCTTGAACATCAACACCGGATCAAATGGCGGTCGCCCGCCCTTGCTTCCATCTGAATAGGCCAGAGCCTTCTCCAGATCAGGGCGGAACACCTCAAAATCCACAGTCCGGGAAAACGCTTCAAGCTGATCGCCAAGACCGCTCAAACGAGCAAGCCGCTCTTCAACATCAAAGAAACCAGGCTGTTTCATTATTCATTCATCCACCCAATCACCACAGGAGGTATGGAATCACAGATACGCACTCAAAACCATGGAGTTTTTAGAACCCTCCATGTATAAAGGCATCTTAAAAAGAGAGAGCTTTTTAGGATGCCTGTGAGGCGCAGTAATGAACTATGCGCCTCCATTGTTAGTCTGTGACGCCAGTGTCTGGTCCGAAAGTTTCGTAACGGAGATGTTTGGCAGGAATGCCGGCTTTGACCAGGCCCTGAATCGTATCATGCATGAAGCTCACTGGCCCACAAAGATAAACCGTGGCGCTGTGAGGAATACGGTTTGCGATCCACTCGGCGTCTGGACGTCCGTCTACGGATGTCAGACGCGTTTCAAGAGTGATTCGACCGCCTGACTTGCGAGTGATATCTGCAAGGCGGCCAGAAAATGGCGCGGCATCAGCAGAATGAGCGATCTGTATGATGCTCACAGCCGGGCCATGGGAGCGGGCCGCAAGATTTTCGATCATGCCGATCATCGGTGTTGCTCCAATGCCCGCGAAAACGAATGCTACTGGAGCATCAAAGTGTTCCGGGAGAACGAAGTTTCCAGCCGGCGGGGAAAGACGTACTGTGTGGCCCTCACAGTCCTTACTGTTCAGCCAGGAAGAAACCACACCATCCTGCACGTGGCGCACGCTGATGGCGTAAACTTCGTGGTTCGGGCGGGAAGTGATGCTGTAGTTACGACGCGTCTGGCCGTAGCCCGGAATATCCAGATCGACACCCAGAAACTGACCCGCGACAGGCTGGATGACAGGTTTACCGTCTATGGGCTTCAGCTCAAGTGTCGTGACATTTTCACATTCGCGGATTGCATGGACAATTTTGAAGGTACGCCAACCGGTCCAGCCACCTTCGGCGTGAGTGCTGGTATCATAAAGCTGATGTTCACGACCGATCAGGATATCAGCAAGAGCCCAATACGCGCGACCCCAGGCATCAAGAATAGCTGGTGTGGCAGCATCACCGAGAACATGCTGGATCGCTCCCAGAAGAGCTGTTGCGACATGCGGATAATGTTCGGGAAGAATTTCCAGACTGACATGTTTCTGCGCAATGCGCTCTACAGCGCTTCCCATAACACCAAGATTATCGATGTTTTTGGCATAGGCCAAAACGGCCATAGCGAGAGCACGCGCCTGTGTACCTTTGGACTGATGGGTAGGATCGAACAGTTCGGAGATGGCTGGGTTTGCCAGAAGACGGCTGTACATCTCGGTTGTAATAGCCAATCCATGCGCTTCAAGCGCAGGAACGGTAGCCTTGATGATGGCGATGACGTCTGGAGTGAGACTGCGATCTGAAGTGGACATGGTCCGTCCTTTATAGATGTATATTATCTACACCTTTAAGGGCGTGACTTCTTTCTGTCAATCTGTCAAAGGCCTCGTATGCGCTTAACACTTCATACCGATTACGCACTGCGGACCCTTCTTTATCTGGGCGCGCGTCCGACTGTACGCATCTCAATCCGAGCCATTGCGGAAGCTTATGGAATTTCTGAAAATCATCTTGTGAAGGTGGTGCATCGGTTAGGACAGGGAGGGTTCATCAAGACCATCCGAGGCCGGGGCGGAGGCTTGCTATTGGCTCGTCCTGCGGAAGAGATCAGTATTGGGATCGTGGTAAGGTTCACGGAAGAGGACATGACACTCGTAGACTGCAATGGCGCGTCTCCGGGCGGGCGCGCCTGTCTGCTGTCCCCGAATTGTCCATTGCGAAGCGTTTTGGGAGAGGCCTTGCAGGCTTTTCTGGGAGTTCTTGATCGTTACACTCTAGTCGATCTTATGAAGCCGACAGATCTCGCCATACTGTTTCCAGAGCTAGGTTTCGTGGACAAAGGTTGACATTAACTTCCGTGATTGATTCAACGCTGCCTTTTGGAGGCGTCGTTGGGCGAGCGAATTGGGCTTTCGGACGAGGAATGGACAATCATTGGGCCGCTGCTTCCGCCTGAGACGGGTCGTGGCTGCCGCCCGACACGAGGTAACCGGCTGTATTTCGAAGGCATGATGTGGATTGTCCGAACAGGGTCGCAATGGCGGCACCTGCCTGATGACTATGGTAAATGGAACAGCGTGTTCCGACGTTACCGACGATGGGTGATGACGGGCGTGTTCGACGCGATGCTCGAAACGCTGGCTGAAATGGTGGAGCGAGATGCCACCGCTGATATGATCGACAGCACAGTGGTCCGAGCACATCACTGTGCCGTAGGTATAAAAAAGGGTCTCAGGAAACCGAGGCGCTTGGCCGATCGCGTGGTGGTTTCACCACCAAACTGCACGCCCGATGCAACGCCAGGGGACGGCCACTCGGTTTTGTCCTGACGCCGGGACAGAGGTGGCCTCATTTTTCGGACAGGTGTCTAAGCTCTCATGACCGTCATTAGGGGAGTGCAGTTGCAAGAAGCCTACACCATGACTGGTGTCTGGTGTGACCAAAAACTGATAGTGGACCTGACGGGTGTGCCGCGAGCCGATCGACGACGATTGATCATGCTCTCATCCGCGGGTTGGCTACCGCATTTCCCATTTCCGTCGTGGGCCTTCCTCTCTCTATAGACGGGCGTCGGTCGAAACCTGCCCCAGCTTACAACGAGGATTACCCATCTTGCCTGGTCTTCGCGGCACGCCCGTCAGGTCCGATGACCGGGCGAAGGAAGCCGTGTCAGGTTGGTTGCACGCGGCGACCGATATCCCAGATGAAGCCGACCAGCTCGCGCGCGATCGCCGTGATTACTTTCGGCAAGGCTTTACCGGATGCCGCTAAAGTTCGGTAGCGCTGGCACAAGCGAACTTGCGCCTTCCATGCAATTGCCCTGATTTCCTCTGGCAAGTCCTCGACACGCGCCCGATAACGGCGCTCCTCGCGTGCCGGCAGGCGGTATGACCAGGCTGCCTCAACCAGCATTGCGCGTGTTTCTCGGTTTCCGGTTTTTGTGATGGCGCCGCGACGGGTACGGGTGCCACTGGAAGCCTCTGATGGCACGAGACCAAGCCAGCCCATGAGTTGTTTGGGTGTTTCAAAACGGCTGAGGTCCCCGATTTCTGCAGCAAGCGTTATGGCCACGATGGGGCCGACACCGCGCAACGCCTGCAATGCCTTTACTACTGGCGCGAGTGACCAGCGCGGTAACGCCTCCATGAGCATGGTGTCCAGTCGATCGCAACGCTGCTGAGCTTCTTCAATGCGTCGGATGCTTTCACCCAGAATAAATTGCTGATGTGGTATTTCAAATGCCTGACTTCCCAGCCATCTCCAGTGCGCTTTTGTCCAGTTCGTACGACCGGTGAATTTACGCCCATGGCGCAACAGAAACCCCAGAAGCATCTGTCGGCAGGCAACAAGATCCTGTCTGACCTGGCGCCGACTGCGTACGAGGTCTCGCATAGCCTCGTGTGCCGGATCCGGGATCCAGATTGCCGTCAACTCACCCGATCGCAACAGTCGCGCCAACATTTCGGCGTCTCTCCTGTCCGTCTTCACCCTGTCGGCTGGCTTGCGCGGTATTACAGATGGGGCGATGACACTGCAGTCCATACCCATGCCCAGCAACTGGCGATGGATGCCGTACCCGCAGCCACCTGCCTCATAGCAAAAGTGGAGTGTCGCATCAGGCGTAGCCAGGCGCGACACCAGACGTCGTATGGCCTCGGGCGTGTTGAGAATTGTCCCGTGGAACCGGATTTCTCCCGATCGCCCATCGTCTGCAACAGCCACGGCAATCGTCTCTTTGTGGACATCCAGACCGATGAATTTTACCGTCGACATTGTCATTCTCCTCTCGTGACAAAGTGAGCTTACGCTCCTCCTGACCTCGGAAGGCGAGGCAAATGACGGTCATTGGGTCTATAATCCGACCTGAGAGAGGACGGGTTTTATGGGCAAGGTTACGCGCAAGAGGTATGCAGCGGAGTTCAAATCACGGGTTGCGCTGGAGGCGATCCGCGGGGAGCTGACGCTGGCGGAACTGGCTTCGAAACATGGTGTGCATCAGACGATGATTGCCCAGTGGAAGCGCCAGGCAGTCGAGGGCATGGCGGCAACCTTTTCGGGGAAGGCGGTGTCTGAGCCCCCGGTCAGCCCTGCTGATGTGGAGAAACTACACGCGAAGATAGGCGAGCTTCTCGTGGAACGGGATTTTTTACGCGATGCCTCTGCTCGGTTGGGCGTGATCAGAGGCGGCAGATGATTGACCCGAAGCGAGCACGTCTGCCGATCATCCGGCAATGCACGCTGCTACAACTCAACCGGTCGGGCGTGTACTATCGGCCTGTGCCACAGAACGAGGCCAATCTGGCGTTGATGCGGCTGATCGACGCCCAGTTCCTGGAAACGCCGTATTATGGCTCGCGGCAAATGACATGGCATCTGCGCCGCCTGGGACATGAAGTCGGTCGCACGCGGGTCCGGCGGCTCATGGCGATTATGGGGCTGCGGGCGATCTACCAGAAGCCACGCACGAGTGTGCCCCATCCAGAGCATCGGAAATATCCGTATCTGCTGCGGGATCTGGTCATCGACCGGCCCAACCAGGTCTGGTGTTCCGACATCACGTATATCCCCATGGAACGGGGATTTCTCTATCTCGTGGCGATCATGGACTGGTTCACGCGCAAGGTCCTGTCCTGGCTGGCGTCTGTCGAACACGATGGACGCGGAGTTCTGTATCGAGGCGCTCCGGGATGCGCTGATGCGCTACGGCACCCCGGAAATTTTCAATACGGACCAGGGCTCACAATTCACGACGCCCCGTTTTACCGGGCTCCTGGAAGAGCGTCAGATCCGTATCAGCATGGATGGACGTGGGCGCTGGCTGGATAACGTGTTCATCGAGCGTCTGTGGCGGTCGCTGAAATACGAATGCGTCTACCTGCACGCCTTTGAGACCGGATCAGAACTTCGAGTGGGGCTCACGAAATGGATCACCCATTATAACGGGCAGCGTCCGCACGCAGCACTGGCTGGACGCACGCCCGATGAGGCGTATCATGACGTGCCGACGCCCTCTGGTCCGGGGTTAACCCCGAACCAGAGGGCCAACAGCAGCGCCGTCAGAATGGCGGCATGACAACAACCGGGTATAGCTTATTCAAACCCAAAAACTGTCCGAACAGACGGGTCCACCTCTCTTCAAACGCTACCCGATTGGGTTCTTTCATCTCGATATCGCAGAGGTCCAGACCGCTGAAGGCAAGCTGTACCTCTTCGTTGCCATCGATCGGACAAGCAAATTCGCTGTCACACAACTCGTCGGGAAAGCTGATCGGAAGACAGCCTGGGAATTCCTCGAACATCTCCTGAGCATCATCCCTTACCGGATCCACACTATTCTGACCGATAACGGCATCCAGTTCGCTGATCAGCCCCGTAACCGCAATACGGCCTGGTCTCGCCCCATGCGCTTCGACATGATCTGCGAAGCTCACGGGATCGAACATCGTCTGACGAAACCCAATCATCCCTGGACGAACGGTCAGGTTGAGCGGATGAACCGGACGATCAAGGAAGCAACCGTCAAACGCTTCCATTACGACAGTCATGAGCAGTTGAGGACACACCTCAACGACTTCATGGCAGCCTATAATTTCGGGCGAAGACTCAAGACCCTCAGTGGCCTCACACCTTACGAATACGTCTGCAAAATCTGGACTTCAGAGCCAGAAAGATTCATCATCAATCCAACCCATCAAACCCCGGGACTAAACACCTTATGTGTTTCCAGCCTGTTATGATGACCTCATGAACGCCCCTGGCCAGGGGCGTTCATGAGGTGAGATACAGCGCTTAACACCTGGTAGCCTGACCACGTTTTCTAGCAGGCTGATCTCGCCTCTCTTCACCGTCTCGAACAGTTGACGGCGGCCCGCCTTCGGGACCGCGAACATAAGAAAGAGAGAGTGATATGTCTGCGCAAACCGTCATTGGAATAGACGTGTCCCGAGACTGGCTCGATGGCTTTTGCCTGCCAGAAAAGCAGAGATTTCGTTTTCAGAATTCACCTGATGGCCATGCCAGATTACTGGAAACTCTTCAGAGTATGCCGGACGGTCTCAAAATTGGGTTTGAAGCCACCGGTGGACAGGAATGGGCACTCTGGCGTCTTCTCATCAGTATGGGACTCAATGCAGTCCAGTTGCCTCCTGCACAGATCAAAGCTTTCGCACTCTCCATGGGGAAACGCGCGAAAACCGATCAGATCGATGCGGAATTGATTGCGCGCTTTATGGCTTTTCGTCCAGAAGCAGGACGAACACTGCCGGATGTAAAACTCCAGTTTCTGCGGGTACTGACGGTGCGCAGAGCTCAGATGGTGGAGGCACGTAAACGGCTTTCTGCCCAGATTTCGGCGCGCCGCAAACAGGGTGTGAGCGCTGAACTGGAGGACATGGACAGCAGTCTCAAAGCATTTCTCGAAAGCCAGATCAGCGAGCTCGAACAACGGATTGAAAGCGTTATCGCAGAGGCAGAAGAACTCTCCGCGAAAGCAGAACTTCTCCGCTCCATTCCTGGTATCGGCCCGGTATCAGTCTCCATGCTTCTCGCAGAAATGCCGGAACTCGGCCGTATGACGGCGACAGAAGCTGCTGCCATGGCCGGACTTGCACCAATGGCTCACGATAGTGGCGCGATGCGGGGGAAACGTGTCATTTCAGGGGGAAGAAGATCTCTCCGTCACGTCTTGTTCCAAGCAGGATTGGCAGCTGCCTGCCATAATCCTGTTCTGAAAGCTGTCGCCAAACGCATGAAACAGCGGGGTAAGCCACATAAACTGGTGATCGTCGCTATCGCACGGCGTCTCATCACAATCGCCAACGCCGTCCTCAAAACAGGCCTGCCATGGCGCATTAGCTCCGCCGCTTAAACACAGTTGCTAATCCGGCGTCCAATCTTCAGAACGTAATCCATTTACCCGAGTAAATTCTCGTAGGTTTCCGCTTACAACGACCAGTCCTTTGCTCCGGGCATGCCCCGCAATCATTAAGTCATACGGTCCGATAACACACCCACGGGCTTCCAGATCAGCCCTGATTTCTGCTGTATGTGCTGCTGCATCATCGTCAAATGGCAAAACAGACAAACGCGCAGCAAAATGCTCTACCTCCCGTCGGATTTTTGCCGGATTTTGAGATCTTTCCGCCCCATAGAGGAGTTCGTAAAGCACAACATCTGAAATACAGAGGGCCTCGGCGTTATCGTTGAAACGCTCGCGTAAGCCCTTTGGACGGTCACGCAAGACACGGATACAAAAATTTGTATCCAGAAGATAACGTAGCATCAAAAGCTTTCGCGGTCCTGCATTGCAGGTTGATTGCGTTCGGGTAATTCAGTGCCGGAGGACGAAAAAAAATCATCCCATGCGGCATGCGCAGGCGCAATAATGCGTCGTACGCCATCGGGAATGATCACGACATCCTTCAGGCCAAGGTCAAAGGCAACTGCTTTGGGAAGCCGTACAGCCTGAGAGCGATTGGAAAGAAAGAGAGTTGTGCGGGCAAGCATGGCATCCTCCATAAGGGATATACTAAACGTATATCCATAAATTGATCTGATACCAACAAAATTCGTTCAGCTTTGAATTGGGCTATTTTCCGTCACCGTTCTGGAAGCCAATGTCCATAACAAACATCAAAATAGACGACGGCTTTTTATCTTTTTCCGCCGAGATCAGACCTACCCCTCTTCCCCCGAAGAAGATTAGCCATAGTGTATTTCATACTCCTTAAGATTCATTCCAATCCGATAGGGCCCTTCGAACAGATCCCCAAGGGCCAGACGCCTTCGCAAGGTCAAACGGCGTTGGGCCAGATGATACATTCGGTCATGCAGCAGATGGCAGCGTTGACAGAGTGCACGCAGATTGCGCCACCGGTTGCTGGTGGGGTCGTGATTTAGATGCGCCGCTGCCAGAACTACCTTCGTCTGTCGCATTTGCAGATGCTCGATCAGGTCCGGGGGTGAAACCCGTCTGCCTCGGCCATTGAACCAGTGCCCTGTTTCCGGATGTTTCCATCGGCCACCCGGTAAGACCTGAAGGAATTGTCCATGGGGTCGACCACACCGCTGGCACAGTCCCCTAGCCCGCTCGAACCGCACCTGTCGGCTCAACTCGGGCCAGTTGAGAGGATATAATGCTTTCAGTTCCGGTCGGATCGGCATTTCTATCCTTTAGCACAAAAACAACGTTTAACGACGACGTCTTGCGGAGCCTGACCGCCTCCTCTCCTAGAAAAGATCCACCCCGAGCATATCGCAACCCCTGGTGGAAAACGGAAAACCAGCCCTATGCTCTCGACCATGACGTCCTCTGTCTCCGATCCCGTCCGTCTCGCCGAAGCCCTCCTCTTCCAGAGCAGCGGTCCTGTGTCCCGAATGACGCTGGCGCGGGCTCTGGGAGACGACGTAGAAATCGTCCAGATCCTGAACCAAGTGGCCAGACGCACCGAGGGGCTGGGGTTTGAGTTGGTCGCGGCCGGAGACGGCTGGATGTTCCGCACCGCCCCCGACCTGGAGGAAGCCCTGAGGGCGGTATTGGAGCGACCGCCAGAACGCCTGCCCCGGGCCGTGCTAGAAGTGCTGCTGCTGATCGCTGCGCGTCAGCCGATCACACGGCCCGAGATTGAAAGCTTCCGGGATGCCGCCCTTTCGCAGAAGACCTTGGCTCTTCTGCAGGAAAAGGATCTTATTCGCAGCCTCGGTCGCAAGCCAGTGCCAGGCCAGCCGCAGCTTTGGGGGACGACCGAGACCTTCCTCGTGACCTACGGCCTGAGGTCCCTGGCCGAACTGGATCCGCTCCTCGAAGGTCTGAGAGGCCCGCTTTAAGGCCTTTGGGGCTCTTTCTGCGGGCTTCTGGGACTGCTTTTGCTTATTTTAACACGTGGTAATGTTCTCTTACCGCGTGTTAGATCAGGGTTGCCTTAATTGCTGTCTCACGGCAGACTTGTTGAGTGTTTCAGAGGGAAGATCACCGGCATGACAGTCCCGACAGAGCCTGCAGAGCGTCTTTCCGCAGCGCCCTCCCCCGCCTTGCAGAGTGCTCTGGACGCGGCAAAGGACAGTGCCCGAGCGGCAGCCTATGCGCCCGAAACCCTGCGGGCCTATGCCCATGACTGGCAGGCCTTCTGTCATTGGTGCGACGAACACGACACGTCCCCGCTTCCGGCCGCTCCTCCTGTCGTCGCGGCCTGGCTGCACAGTCTGGCCCCGCACTTCAGCCGCTCGGCTCTCAACCGTCGCCTGGCGGCCGTCGGCTATCAGCATCGCATGCGGGGGTTGGAGTGGAGCTCCGGCCATGCGGCCATCCGCACCACTCTCCGCGCGGCAGGGCGTATGTATGGCGCGCCGCAGAAACAGGCCGCTGCCCTCACCTCCCAGGAACTCCGCAAGCTCGTCGCACCCGAGCATAGCAAAACCGCCGAAGCGCTGGCGGATCTGCGCGATCGGGCCCTTCTGCTGATCGGCTTTGCCGGGGCGCTGCGACGTTCGGAACTGGTTGCTCTGACGACGGAGACCGTCCGGATCGTGGCAACCGGCTTGAAGCTCCATATCGCCCGCAGCAAGACAGACCCCGAACACCGGGGCGAAGACATTTTTTTGCCGCGCGGCAAGCATCGCGAAACCTGCCCTGTCCTGGCTCTAGAGCGATGGCTGAAGAAGGCCGAGATTATTGACGGTCCCCTCTTCCGGTCGATCAACCGCTGGGAGCAGGTGGGACGCGATGCCCTGCATCCGGATGCCGTCCGGCAGATCCTGCTGCGCCGCGCCAGGGTGGCCGGACTTAAGGTGCCTTCCGGGGAACGCCTCAGCCCGCATGGGCTCCGTGCGGGCTTTGTCACCGAGGCCTTCCGGGCCAATGCCCGGGACGAGCAGATCATGGCACACACCCGCCACCGGGACCTGCGCAGCATGCGCCGCTATGTCCGTCGGGCCCGTCTGGACCTGGACTCTCCCGCCCATCTTCTGGACCTGTAGCCCATGCCACAAACGACGGCTGAAATCATCGCGGACCTTGATGCGACAGTCGCGCGCCTGGAAGCCTATCGTCTGGAACTGGAAGCGCGCCCCGTTGCCCACGGGTATCTCGAACCGGGCCCCAGTGACGACGATGAACCGGGGGTCGGCTTTCGTCTCCCCACTCGTCCAGCGCTCACCCGCCACACCCCAAGGCCACCGGCAAGCGGCACGGCGTTTTCAATCGCCGGGTCAGAGCTCTTAGAGCCGAAAACCTCTCTTTATCGTCCGCTATTCAATCCTCAACCGGACTGGCTGGCACATGTCTTGACCGTCACAGGGTCAGAAGCCGTGCTGGCCCGGTTCCGGGCGGCAGCTGCGGGGACTGGCCGTCTATCGTGGGGGCCGGATGTCACCAACCGTGAAGATCTGAGCCGGATCTTTCCCGTTGGTGACGCCCGGACAGCCGCTTTGATCGACCAGATTGTCCAGAGCCAGACGGTCCTTCTCGAACGGGAGGCAGGATCGGGCTCAGTTCCGTTTGATCTTAATGCCCTTTGTCCCATCCCTCTGGATCTTCTCTCCCTCGGCCCCGCTTCCTCCATGACACAAGCGTGGCTGTGGGAGCACTGGGGAACCTCCCGGCCACTGCAGCAGGTCGACGTCATGGATGGGCATCCGAAAAAGAGCACCAACCGCTGGAGTGTTTCTTTCTGGTCGGCGGACTGGACGCCCTGGGCGGCTCTTCAAACCATTGCGACCCAGTGGTCCGACCTCAGCTTTTCCATACGCCCGCTTTACGATGTCTAAGGGACTGCTTTTGGAAGTTGGAGCCTGGCAGGGCCCGCTGGAGGCGCTCCTGCAGGCCGTCCGTCGTCGTGCGATAGATCTTCGGACGCTTCCGCTGAGGGAGCTGATCGACCAGTTTTTGACCTGCGTGGAAGAGCGGCTTAAAAACCGTCCGCTCGAACAAACTGCGAACGATATTGTTCTGGCAGCGACCCTTCTTCAAATGCGCTCAGCTCTTCTGCTTCGGGAAGATACGAAAGAGCACCTTGCCGCCCATTCAGCTGCCAAGCAGATCCAACGCGCCCTACTTCGAAAGGACACGCTTTTGCGTGCCGTGGAGTGCTTTGAAACTCGGCCTGTGCTGGGCGAAAGTGTTTTTGAGCGCGGAAAACAATCCCCCTCGCCTTCTGCTGCTGAAACAGCGTCTTCAATCCTCACCCGGGATCTACTGGACGCGCTTTTGTCAGCATCTCGTCGGAGGGCAAGGCTGCGGCCTCCAGAGAGTATCTTCCAGCCTTCTTTTGTACCACGTGTTTCTGTTCAGGACGCTTTGGCATGGTGGCAGCGGAAAATTCGGGACCATCCGGAGAGCACGTGGGACCTCGTCGAGGGCGTGATGAGTCTTTCTCCCCGAGAAAGTCTTCAAAGCCTCACCCAGCGCAAGGCCGAGTGGGCTGCTCATCTTTCGGCAGTTTTGGAACTTGAAAAACGAGGAGAATTATATCTTAGGCAGTTGCACCTGCCACGAACATTTGCAGTTGATCGTCCCTGACCAGCTATCCCGGCAAGCTTACTGTCGCACTGAGCGGATTCAGAAATATCTTCGATATCTCACTGAATTTATGGCTAATTTTATCCTATATTTAGAAATTAGGCCATTAGAATCAATATGTTTGGTTCTCTATTCAAACGGTACGATGAGAAATTTTTGCACCGCCGAACGGCCAGCTTATTGTGCCACTCAGTTGTTTGGACTCTTCTCGCTCTATCCCCCTCGCTGTCCGCATCATCTTCTTTCACACCTTTTGGACTCTACTCGCCCCCTCTTGGACTTTCCTCGCTCATTGCCGACAGCCGCAATCCACAGCGATTTGAATTTAAAACAGTTATCCCTTGGGATCTCCTCGCCCATTTCTTGGGCTTTGCTCGCTATAATGGCGGTTATCCCTTGGACTCTGGTCGCACATATCTAATAGATATATCTAATAATCTTCCTAGAGCACGCGAGCAGAGTCCAAACCACGGCGAGTGGAGTCCAACGGAGTTCTGTGGAGAACTCGCCGCGAGCAAAGTCCAAATTGACACCCGATCGCCGGCCATGGAAAGTCACGTTCATGGGTGAAATACACAACCTTCTTGAACGCCATGGACTCCATGAAGCTCGGCGACAGGCGTCTCTCGATGGGCAGCTAAGCCGTGTATGTGTCGATGCTGCTCATGAAGTATTAAGTGATGAAGCTTTACAAATTGGCATCACTCATTCGGGCTTTGCGATGGCTGCTCTGCCTCATAAAAAGACTGAAGAGACCATATGGGAACGTGAAGGCGGAGGAATCAAGCTCCTTATTGAAAGCGGCTTAAACGACGACAAAACTCCCGTTGGTATTCCATACGGCTCAATGGCTCGTATGATTCTCCTCTATTTACAAACTCAAGCAGTAAAAACACAATCCCGTGAAGTCGAACTTGGCTCTTCAATGAACGCTTGGCTTAAAGTAATGGGAATTACTGTTGGTGGGAAAACTTATAATTCCGTAAGAGACCAAGCAAAAAGAATAAGTCAGTGCAGGCTAACATTTTTTCGCGTTCACAATGGAGCGAAGATGGTTAGTAATGGAGCATTTGTACGGGATGCAATCTTTCCAATTCAGGAAGATGAAAATCAACCTTCGTTTTGGAGAGAAGTTGTTCGCTTAGACGAAAGTTTTTACGAAAGCTTGATTGACCATCCTCTACCACTTCGGGAAGTAGCGATTCGTCAAATATCCGGAAAATCAAAAGCGATAGATACATATATTTGGTTAGCTTACAGGCTACATATACTCAAAGAACCAGTATCTATCTCGTGGCATGCTTTCAAAGGGCAGTTTGGACCAGAATATGCGCGTATGCGTGACTTCAAACGTGATATTACAGGCCCACTAAAACTAGCCCTCTCTGTTTATCCAGAAGCACACGTAGATGTTGATATGGAAAAAGGGTTGATACTATATCCCTCCCCTCCTCCAGTACCAGAGAGACGTATACTAGGTCGTTAAATATATAACTATTAAATCGGACAATAAAGATAAGGCCAAATATTGCTTGTTGGGCGAAACAATAAGCAATTTGGATAATGCCTATATCGCTTTAGAATCATCTGAAAAATTATCGCTTGCCCAGGCAATAAAGCTATCAGGACGAATGAGCGGGGCATAAAGGCCCCAATAGCCCTTCGCATTACAAGCAATGTAAGAAAGCTGATCCTGATAACAATCAGAAAGTTTTCGCAAAGAATCGCTCTTACTGAGATCAAGTAGAAGAGTTTTTCCGTTTAAAAGATGTTCCTTCAGGTGCGTCCGGTCACTCAGTTCGAAATCACCAGTGACGTGCCCCCTTTTTTGTATCCACTCAAAAGGAGAGTTCCGGTTTTTTATGGCTTTGGGTTGATGGGATGACAAGGGTCTCGGGGGCATGCCCCCGAGACCCTTGTCTGGCGACCTGATCCGGTGTCCTGCCACCCAGCTGGGAATGGGGGCGCACCGTATTGTAGTCTTCCCGCCAGTCAGCCAGAACCTGTCGCGCATGGCTGAGGGAGGTGAACAGCGTTTCGTTGAGGCATTCATCCCTCAATCGGCCATTGAAACTTTCGACAAACCCGTTCTGCTGCGGTTTCCCCGGGGCGATATAATGCCATTCGATCTTCATCTCATCGGCCCATTTCAGGATGGCATGGGATGTGAATTCCGTCCCGTTGTCGCTGACAATCATGAGAGGTTTGCCATATCGCTCCACCAGCACCGTCAGTTCCCGCGCCACACGTCTGCCTGACAGCGATGTGTCGGCAACCAGTGCCAGGTTCTTACGACTGAAATCGTCGATAACAGCCAGAATGCGGAACCGGCGGCCACAGATCAGGGCATCCGAGACAAAATCCAGGCTCCAGCGCTGTCCGGGTTCCTGGGGGATGGTCATGGGAGAGCGCGTTCCCAGTGCCCTCTTTCGACCGCCCCGATGACGGACTTTCAGACCTTCCTCCTGGTAAAGGCGGAACAGCTTCTTGTGATTGGGACTGAAGCCTTCCCGCGCCAGAAGATACCCCAGGCGGCGATAGCCAAAGCGGCGTCGTTGGTCCGCCAGTTCCCGTAGGCGCTGGCGCAGGGCAGCATCGTCCGCTCCGGTAGAAACATACCGCGCGACACGCCTGGCAACACCAATAAGCGCACAGGCTCGGCGTTCACTCAGGGTCAGAGCTTCCTGAATGTGTCGGACCGCCTGCCGTTTCGCGACAGGCGTTACCACTTTTTTCCAACAATTTCCTTCAGGGCCGCATTATCCAGCATGGCATCCGCAAGAAGACGTTTCAGGCGGCTGTTTTCATCTTCCAGCGCCTTCAGCCGTTTGGCCTCGGATACCTCAAGGCCACCATAACGGGTCTTCCATTTGTAGAAGGTCGCGTCACTGATCCCGTGCTTACGGCAAAGATCAGAGACCTTCAGCCCGGATTCCTGTTCCTTCAGGATCCCTATGATCTGCTCTTCCGTAAAACGACTGCGCTTCATCCGTCCGTATCCTTCTCGATCGGACTCTACTTTTAAATGGTTACATTTCCGGGGGGCACGTCAGTTGGCATTCTGGTGCCAGTCCAGAATATTCCCGCCACCCCCTCGATATCCGATATCGCGATGTTTGACGCCCTTGATCGCATGATGACACACGATATCGCTGTCATGGAGGCTGCCGACCGGGAACTGACAGCACGACTGGTCAGCACGTTACGCGCCGTTCCGGCTATTGAGCACGGGCTGCCGAAGCAGGTCATGTCCGAGCAGCGTGTCGAAGCTGTCAGTATCGGTGGGCCCAGCGCATCCTGTACGCAGACAATTATGATGACCTCGAACGGTCAGTCGGCGCCGATCGTTCATGTGTCGAGCACCGGAGGCAAGGCCTGCTCAACGCTTGTATCATCACTGACCGTTGGAAAGCCCGAGAGTCAAAAGCCTGAGGCCATGACCTTGACCCCCGCCGTGGATACGCGGAAGACAGGTTCCGTGAACGAGCATGCCGGGAGTGTCCTGTAAAAAGCAGTCCCTTCCCGCAGGAACGAAGCGATGCGGTTCAAACGGACGGTGAACGCTTTTGATCTGTGTCGTGTCCTGCATGGCGATACGCTCCGTTGTGGGAAAGCCCAACAGAAGGCGTGAAACAGTATAATTCGGTTATTGGATGGGAAAACGGTTATGGATGATATTTCTCTGAAACGTTCCTGGCACAGCAGGGACTGGTCCCGCCTCATCAGACTGTTCAGCGGCCTGACATTCTATGAGCGCTTTGAACAGGCGATCATCTTGACCCTGATCGCGCTCATTATGCTGGTCAGCGCCGTTGCGACGATGCATCTGATCGGGGCGGTCTGGCATCTGGTTGTCGACGTCGGGGTCGATCCTATCAACCAGACAGTTTTTCAGACGATTTTCGGTGCGATCTTTACTGTCATCATCGCCCTTGAATTCAAGCATTCCTTGTTGGTCGTTCTTGCCCAACATGAGAACGTCATCCGGGTGCGGACCATAGTTCTGATCGCCCTGTTAGGGATTGCCCGCAAATTCATCCTGCTGGATCTGCATGAGGTAACCGCCGCAGAATTGTTCGCTCTTTCAGCCGCTGTTCTGGCTCTGGGTATCGTCTACTGGTTGGTTCGCGATCAGGATGCACGCGTCGCGCGAGATGCCCGGGAACAGGCACGTCTCGAAGACACTGCCCTGTCCTGCCGCAAGGCTAAATATCCCTCGGCCTGAACTGTCAAGGAGAAGGCGGCACGAGAAAGTGCCACCTTCTCCTAAGGTTCATATTACATGACGTGCGACGAAGGCGTATTCTTTGTTGTCTCCTGGCCTGATCGGCTCAGATGATCTGTGTCGATCGCCCGGAAGGGCGGGATGGGCTGTCCGGGATAATAAACCGGCCCATTATAGTTCTGATCCAACTGGCTTTCATTCAGCCGGTCAATCAGCATATCGCCTGTGCCGTCCACATAACGAGTGCGCGGCTCGCTTTTTTGCGTTGCAGAAGTCGACGGTGCCGTTCTTGCATCGAATGATGTCTGGGTCTTCCGGGTAACACCATCAGCATATGCACCCGATTGGCACAGCAGAGGCGCAATCAGGGCCAGGCACGACAAAACTCCTCTCATTCTTTTCATGCTCATGATCTTTCGAGACTTCCCCTGGTCGTTCAGCCGACCGGGGAAGAGTTTTTGTCACGCCATCAGGCAGCCTCTTTCTGCGCCTCAATCTGAGGCACAACTTGCCCTGCAGGCGTGGTGGACGACGTGATTGCGATACGGCGCGGTTTCAGCGCTTCCGGTATCTCACGCCTCAGGGTGATGGACAGGCGCCCGTTCTCGAAGCGGGCGTCGGTGACTTTCATATGCTCGGCCAGAGCGAAGCGACATTCGAACTCTCTGCCTGCAATGCCGCGATGGAGATACTCGATCGCGTCTTGAGGCTGGGGCGCCTTTCGCCCTGTCACGACCAGAGTATTACGCTCCTGCGTGATCGTAAGGTCATTCTCGGCAAGACCGGCAACTGCCATGTCGATCCGGTAATCATCCTCACCGGTCTTGAGGATGTCGTAAGGCGGCCAATTATCGACCGTCGGAATCCGGTTGGCGAGATCAAGAGCGTTCAGCATTCTGTCAAAGCCGATGCTTGAACGGAACAGGGGTGCAAAGTCAACAGTGGCTCTCATAGCCATATTCTCCTTTGAGCAACATGGACACAAGATTAATGCAGCTTCTGACTGCACGCCGACCCCTTTCGGCAGCCAGCAATCTGTATCTGGATTTCCCTTCAGAGTCTTCAAGAGGCGAAAATGAAAATAACACTGTACCCCCGACTCTCTCCATATCGTGGATCTGAAATACTGCGGCTTAGAGAAGAAACGTTGGAAGAACGACGTCTGCTCTCCGAAAACTGATGTAGGCCTTAAAATGTCGATAGAGAGGGCGGAAGCGGAACTACCGCTATAGAGAGCCGGAAGGAAAGCTCTCAGTCCGAACCCGCATAATGGTCTGCCGACTTGTGGAGAATTTTCTGGCAAGTGCAGAAACGCTCATACCCTCCGCCAGGTCCTTGAGGACGCCTTGCTTCTCACCTTCTGACAGTGTGGAAGGCCGCCCCAAGGTCTTCCCTTCTGACTTTGCCCGCCTCAAACCAGACTGCGTGCGCTCAATCAGCAGATCCCGCTCGAACTGTGCGACAGCATTCAGAACCTGCATCGTCATTGTGCCGGAGGAACTGGTCAAATCAGCACCGCCAAGTGCGAGGCAGTAAACCTTCACTCCCATGGCTCCCAGCATTTTAACCGTGGTGCTGACATCCATCGCATCGCGACCAAGACGATCAAGCTTGGTCACGATCAGAACATCTCCAGCTTCCAGTCTATCCATAAGGCGAGCAAAGCCACGTCGTTGCGCAATAGAGGTACTCCCGGAAATCGTTTCGGTAACAACCCGACGAGGCTCAACCTGAAAACCGGCGGCTTCAATTTCCTGAATCTGGTTCTCGGTCGTCTGTCCGACGGTTGAAACGCGGACGTAGGCAAAAGTGCGTGGCATGGGGCTCATTTCGTTCGAATAGGATGTCCGAAATATGAACTATGTCCGAAATACTGTAAAGGTAATTTGCGGACAGATCGCTTCGCCCCTGTCCGTAAACGATCGTTTTCGGACACCCGAATTTTATGGCACCAACAATAAAAATGACCTAAACACGGAAAATGACTCAAACCAAGATTGCAACCTTTTAGAACGGGAGATCAGTTACATGATTCGTGTCAACGTTATGCCGAATGGTCGACTTGTTCTGCCGGTTGGCTTGCGTAAGTCGCTTGGCGTCGAAAAAGGCGGCCAGCTCATGGCGGAGATCGTAGATGGGCAAGTTCGCTTAATGACGCCTGATGCCTCGCTTGATCGGGCCAGGGCACTGTTCCGAAAATATGTCCCGGCCGGCACCTCGATTGCGGACGAAGTCATTGCTGAGCGACGCGCTGAAAATGCGCTCGACAGCCATGACGATGGGGTGAAGCGCTGATGCCGATTTGCGTCATCGACACATCCGCTGTCTTTGCGGACCTGAATGAGGAAACAGGGGCTGAAGAAGCTCGGTACTGGCTGCGCGATGCAGCCATCTCCGCAATCAACCTGCAGGAGATCGTTTCTAAAGCTGTTGATAAAGGCGTCCCGGCCGAAGGAATATCCGAACTTATCTCAGCTTTGCGCCTAGACGTGCGGCCTCTTGATCAGAACCTGGCTCTCGCGGCCGGATTGATGCGCGATGCGACCAAGCGGGTTGGTCTCAGTCACGGAGACCGTGCCTGTCTGGCGCTAGCCAAAAAAATGGGTCTCCCCGCGGTCACGGCCGATCGGGCATGGGCTGAAATTGCGGACGCAATCGGAGTTGAGGTGGTTCTCATTCGATAGTCGTACGCAGTGTAAACCCTATGCAGGTTTTCTGTTCCACGGCTGCTTGCCCCCCAGAAGGAGCCGCTCGAAATAAGCGGATCTTCCGGTTTCGCCTTCATCTCGGACATTCAAACGCCCAAATGACTCTCCGTAGAGCCGACCAGACATTAGCATATTTTTGATTGACACATACCCTCCCCTATAGGGTAGGGAAAAGGCATGGCACATGAAACTCACCCTCTCATCAAGCGCCGCCTGAAACAGGCGCACGGGCACCTCGCAAAAGTCATGGAGATGATGGATGCCGGGCGGTCATGTTCAGACCTGGCGCAGCAACTCGAAGCGATCGAAAGTACGATCCGAGGTGCCAAGCGACTGCTGGTTCAGGATCATCTTGAGCACTGCATCATCGACGCCATCGCGGACGGGAAAATGACCCGTGAAGACGCGATGCAAGAATTTTCCTTCCTCACCAAATATTTTTGAGCAATCGAGCATGATCTCCTCGCGGTTTTATCCTGGATCGTGGGGCGGCAGGATTTGTGTCCTGTCCTGCGTGGGCGCCGCTCTCCTGCGGCCCCCTGTCTCTCTCGCGGCTGACAACACGGTCATTCCGTTTCATGCTGCGCTGGTCGCGGCATGGGAAAACGATCCGGTTCGCCGCGAACTGGTGACGAATACCCAGTCGGCGGACGCGCGCGCTGCGGCGGCGCGGTCCTGGTTCGCGGGTGGCCCCGTCCTGACCGGCAGTTATTATGACGACCGCGCCGCAGGCACCAATCTCGGCTACATCACCTGGCAAGGCGGCGTGTCCGTGCCGCTCTGGCTCCCCGGCCAGGGCAGCGCGACAGAGCGCGTGGCGCAAGCTGATTCCAAGACGGTGTTGTCGCGCGTCGATGTCGAGCGGATGGCTGTCGCGGTTCGTGTTCTCGAACAAACGGGTGCCGTCATCCTCTCTGAACGTCGGGTCATTGCAGGACATGCGATCGTGCGCTCGTTCGAGCATATCGCCGAGTTGACAGCACGTGCCCATGGACATGGTGAGGTGGGCACGGTGGAATTGCAGGCGGTGACGGCGCAACTCGCTGACGCACGCGGCGAGGTCGCGAAGGCGAACACCGAGTTGGCCAGCGCACGTTCCCGCCTTCAAACGCTTCTGGGTGTCCCAGGTGTGCCAGATCTGATGGCTGCCGATCCGCGATGGCTCGACCGGGTTCCCCTCGGTGACACGCGCAAGATCGAGGAGCAGGATCCCCGCGTGCAATCAGCGCATCGAGAGGTCATCGCCGCGCAGGAACAGATGCGCCTGGCACGCGCCAGTTTCATGCCGAACCCGGAAATCGGCGTTGATGCAATCGATCAGGGACAGTACGGCAGCCCGTGGGCGACGCAGGTCGGGGTCAACTTCCGCATTCCCCTACCAAGCGATGTGACGCATACCCCGCAGATCTCGGCCGCGCGTGATCGTTTGGCAGCCTCAACGCGCGCTGAAATCCAGGCCCGAAGGGCCGTGCATGACGAACTCGCCCAGGTCATGGCGAGCCTCGCCGGAACGCGGGAAGCCCTTCTTCAGGCTCGTACGAGCGCCGCGCAGACGATGCGGCGTGCCGACGCCATCGAGCATTCCTGGACCTTGGGTGAAACCCCGCTGATCGAAGCCTTGCGCGCCCGAACCGACGCGTGGCGGTCTCTACTCGCGCTCAATCAGGCGGAAGTATCCTGGCACGGCGCCATCATCCGAACCGGTATTTCGACAGGAACGCTTCCTTGAAAACCAGATATCTTCTGACCGCAGCCTTGCTGATGGGCACGTCTGTCGTCACGCTAGCTCCCGGTCGGGCCGAAACGGCCATCTGGATGCGCTCCGTGCATCTGGACGCGGCCGCGCAGGCCAGCGAAAAACTCTCCATCATTCAGGTCGTATCCGGCACACTGCAGGCCAGTATACCGGCGATGGCTTCGGTGACCAGCAACACGGCGCGATCCGTCGCCATTCGGCCTGCTGGAAGCGGTAAGGTCACTGACGTGTCGATCACGCCCGGCCAGCAGGTCCGTCAGGGGCAGGTCATGATCACCTACACGGATCATACCCTTCACGAACTCTACCTCCAGCAGGATCAGGCCCGCGCCGCGCTAGCCTCTGCGCGAGCGGCCTTAACCGAAGCCACCAAAGCCTATCAGCGCGGACGTGCCCTGGACGGTAGTACCGTGTCGACCGGCGAGGTGCAGCGGCGTCTTGCAGCAAGGCAGCAGGCCGAAGCTGCCCTCGCGGCTCGTCAGGCCGACATTGGAACGATCGAACATCGCCTGCACGAGGAATTCACGTCCGTGACGGAGACCATCGGCCATGGCGAGGATTCGCGGCTGATTTCTCCTGTTAACGGTGTGGTGCAGAGCCTTGCCACGGCGGTTGCAGCAGATGTTACAGCAGGCGAGACAGTCGCGGTCGTGACGGATCTGTCGACGGTGTGGATCGTGGCACAGATCCGACCGCAGGATGCTGCCATGCTAGCCGTCGGAGGCCGCGTCACCGTCCGTCCGTCCGGAAACGCAAACGTTGCGCCGCTGGTTACGACGATCAGTACGATCGACGGCATGGCCGACCCGGCGACCGGGTTATTACGTGTGGTCAGCGTCGTGGAAAATCATACTATCCCCCTGCGCCCTGGAGAGATGCTCGATGCACAGATCGAGACGACGCATGGTGTATCGGGACTTATCGTGCCAACCACAGCCATCCAGGATATTGCCGGACATAGCATCGTCTATGTGCCTGACGGAAAAGGCGCGTTCCAAGCTCATGAAATACGCATCCTTCTGGCGACGGACGATCAGGCGGTCATAGAAAGCGACCTGCATGCCGGCGAGCAGGTGGTTGGCGCGGGCAGCTTCGCTCTCAAGGGCACAGCACTCCTTGCCGATCAGAGCGGCGGCTAAGACCCATGCTGGAATTCATCCAAAAAAATGCCTTCATGTTGCTCGGCCTTGTCGCGGCGCTACTGATCGGCGGACTGATGACGATCCCCGGCCTTCCGGTGGAACCCGTCCCGGATATCTCGCCGCAGCAGGTCATGGTCTCAGTTACCGCTCCAGGCCTCGCGACGGAAGAAGTGGAGAGGCTGATTACTTTTCCGCTGGAATCCAGCCTTACGGGGATACCTGGAGTGGTGGATCTTCGCTCCATTTCGCGTACAGGCGTTTCCGCTGTCTATCTTCAATTTGCTGATTCAACCGACATCGATCTCGATCGCACGCGTGTCAGCCAGCGCCTTGCCGCAGCGAGGGAGGCCATATCCGTTCCGGGGATCGCCATCTCCATGGGACCGCTCGCCACTGGTATGGGCGAGATCATGCAAATCCAGATCAAAGGTGCTGGCTATTCGTTGACCGACCTCAACCGCCTGATGACCTGGAGTGTGGTGCCACAACTGCGCCTGGTGAACGGTGTGGTGGATGTCAACGTCAATGGTGGCGCCGAGGAGACCTTCGAGCTGACACTCGATCCGTCTCGGATGGTCGCTTTCGGTGTGTCTGTCCATGATATCATGCAGGCGATCGATACCAACAACGCCTCCTCGGGCGGCGGGTGGATCGCCCACCATGACGAGCAACAGGTTATCGTTGCTCGCGCCCGCGTCGCGGGGCTGGAGACCTTGAGTGCCATTCCAGTCAAGATGGGGCACAACGGCCACGTCATTCGTGTCGGTGACATGGGAACTGTGGGTATCGGCGCGCGCACGCGCCTGGGGGCTGTCACGCGTGACGGAGAGGGAGAGATCGTCAACGGCGTGGTTCTGATGCAGAATGGCGCCAGTTCGAATGCAACGCTGGCGGCGATCAATGCCGCGCTTCCAGGTATCCAACAATCACTGCCCCCGGGCGTAACGCTGGACCCGTTCTATACGCGTGCGACGCTAACGTCAGAGACGATCGGAACCGTCAAGGAAAACCTGGCGCTCGGGGCCGCACTCGTCATTGTCGTGTTGATCGTGGTGCTGGGCGACTGGCGCGCGGCGCTTGTCATCGCTTCGGTCATTCCTGCAGCCCTGATTTTTGCCATGGCGGGCATGCGCTGGTTTGGCGTTTCGGCAAATCTGCTCAGTCTGGGTGCGATCGATTTCGGCATGATCGTGGACAGCTCCCTTGTGGTAGTTGAGCATCTTCTCACAACACGTGGCCAGGCAAACGACCAGCGCACCTTCAAGGATCTGGCTGGAAGTGCGCTGACCAGCGTCATCCGTCCGGTCAGTTTCTCGATCCTTATTATCATCCTGGTCTACCTGCCGATCCTTACGCTCGAAGGGATTGAAGGCAAGATGTTCCGGCCGATGGCGCAGACTGTCATCATGGCCCTGTTGGCATCGCTTCTCTACTGCATCGTCTGCATACCAACCCTGGCTGCACTGATGATCCGGTTCGGGGGAGAAGAGCGCGAAACGCGGTTCGTACGCTTCGTTCGCCGCCATTACGAACCTGCCCTGGCCTGGAGCGAGCATCACGGTCGTCTGCTGATCGCAGTCACGGCAGGCACGTTTGCCGTCGCGGTCTTGCTGGCAATGCGACTGGGTGGAGAATTTGTACCGCAGCTTGATGAAGGGGCGCTGCTGGTGACCTCGTTGCGCCTGCCTAGTGCATCTTTGGATACCGTCATCCGAGGCGTAACGGAGCAGGAACGTATTCTCAAGAGCTTCCCCGATGTGGCTACGGTCGTCAGCAATACCGGCACCTCGGCGATCCCCACCGACCCGATGGGGACAGGGGAAACCGACACTTTCATTTTTCTCAAGCCACGCGCGCAGTGGACAACAGCGCGCACCGAAGCAGGACTGGTCGATAAGATGAGTGCGGCTCTGGCTGAACGTCTGCCTGATGCCGAATATTCATGGACTCAACCCATCCAGATGCGCATGGACGATTTGCTGTCAGGCGTACGGACCCAGCTTGCCATTTCGATCTACGGCGATGATCTGGCGACCTTGTCACATCTGGCGGACGAAACGGTGACAGCCTTGGAGAGCGTGCGGGGTGCGGCCGACGTGACGTCAGCTGGCGAAGGCACTGTTCCCTACATGCATGTCGATGTTGACCGGGACGCTGCGGCGCGTCTTGGCGTCGCGGTTCCCGACATTCTCCAGACAGTCGAGGCCGTAGGGGGGAGAATTGGCACCACCGTCACGTTGGACGAAGCCATTGTCCCGACGCAGGTGCGTTTCGCACGGGATGCTGTTCGCTCAATGGACCGGATTGGCCGAATACAGGTGCGTCGTGCCGACGGCACAGGCTGGGTTCTTCTTGGAGATGTCACGCACATTTCGGTTCTGGATGGAACTTCACGTATCGACCGTGACAGTCTGCGGCGGCGAATCATCGTCCAGGCCAATGTACGCGGTCGGGACGTCGCTAGTTTCGTCGCCGAAGCCCGGAAGGTCGTAGCACGACAGGTACATCTCCCGCCCGGATACCGCATGAGTTGGGCTGGACAGTTCCGTAACCTGGAATCAGCGTCCCGGCGGCTTGCGGTCGTCCTGCCAATCGCGCTTGCGCTGATCTTCGGGCTTTTGGTTGCCGCCCTGTCATCGGTCGGTGCCGCCGCGCTGGTCTTCGTCAACCTGCCGGTTGCAGCAACAGGCGGCATTCTGGCGCTGGTCCTGCGCGGCATGCCGTTCAGCATCGCAGCGGGGATCGGCTTTATCGCGCTGTTCGGCGTTGCGATCCTGAACGGCGTTGTATTGATGTCGCAGATCCGGATCTACCGGGGTGAGGGCATGACTGCGGCCAAAGCGGCCTTCGAAGCTGCCCGCGTGCGATTACGTCCCGTCATCGCCACTGCATCAGTCGCAAGTTTAGGCTTTTTCCCGATGGCCTTTTCCGGAAGTGCCGGAGCGGAAGTGGAACGACCATTGGCGACCGTCGTGATTGGTGGCCTCGTCTCCTCCACCATTCTCACGTTGCTGGTTCTCCCCTCACTCTATGCGCTGGCTTTCGGCCGCAAATCTTCCACAGGCAGTGCGCCTTGATGAGACCAACAGACTGCAATCCAAGGGAGGAAAGAGTGTCATGCTGAACATTCTCCGGCACCGTAGTTACCGACATCTATTCGCGGCTCAGGTTATAGCTCTGATCGGTACCGGGCTTGCGACTGTGGCTCTGGGTCTTCTCGCATTTCGCGTGGCAGGTGAGAACGCTGGCGCCGTGCTGGGTACAGCACTGGCCATCAAAATGCTTGCCTATGTTGGCGTGGCGCCGGTCGCCGCCGCGTTCACCGAACGCCTGCCGCGACGGGTCATGCTGGTATCACTCGACCTTATACGCTGTGCTGTCGCCGCCTACCTTCCGTTCGTGAGCACGGTCTGGGAAATCTATGCTCTGATCTTTATTCTACAATCAGCATCGGCCGCTTTCACACCGACCTTTCAGGCGACGATCCCCGATATCCTGCCCGATGAACATGAGTACACAGATGCTCTTTCCCTCTCTCGTGTCGCTTATGACATGGAGAGTGTCATCAGCCCGCTTCTGGCGGCAGCACTTCTGACGCTGGTGTCATTCAACCTTCTGTTCGTCGGCACTGCGATCGGATTTTTGTGTTCTGCAGCTCTTGTTGTCTCAGTCGCCTTGCCCAGCCCGAAGCCAGCAAAACCGCGCAGCATTTATGAGCGTACGACACGTGGCATGAAACTTTATCTTGCGACGCCGCGCCTGCGTGGCCTGCTCGCGATCGATCTTGCTGTGGCAGCGGCAGCCTCGATCGTTCTGGTGAACACAGTCGTGTATGTCCAGGGACACTTTGGGTTGAATCAGCGTGCTACAGCTCTGGCACTTGCCTGCTTCGGGAGCGGCTCGATGCTGGCAGCGTTCGGTCTGCCGCGCATCCTGGACCGTATAGCCGATCGCACCGTCATGCTCGGCGGCGCAAGTTTGCTTGTAGTCGGCTCAGGCCTCGCCATCTTCCTCCCCACCTACAACTGGCTTTTGCCGCTTTGGGTATTACTGGGAATAGGCTATTCCAGTGCTCAAACGCCGACCGGGCGACTGCTTCGTCGCTCCGCTCATGCCGAAGATCGACCTGCGCTATTTGCTGCCCAGTTCGCTCTTTCACATGTTTGCTGGCTTATCGCCTACCCCCTCGCGGGGCGTGTTGGTGCCGCGTATGGATTGCCTGTCTCTGCACTCCTGCTTTGTTTACTGACAGCAGCGGGCGTCGTTATAGCTTTACTCGTCTGGCCCAGACAGGATCCTGACACCTTGATACACGGACACGTCTCTTCCTCTGAGGATAATCCACATCTTAAAGATTTGGAAAATGGCCAACACGCGCATTCCTACGTAATCGACGACCAGCACGCAAAATGGCCACGTAAAACGTAAATTGAGCACCCAGTATAAAAACTTTCGCCGCAAAGCAGACTTTCCGCTTTCCTGAAGGGTTTCGGGCGCCGCGAGGCGTACGAAAGTCTGGGAAGAACGAACCCGCGACACCGGGACTCAGTTATGGGGAATTTGCAACTGGTGCGGGCCTGAGGCGCCCTAGAGCGGGGTCACGTGAAGACATTCGTGACGCGATAAAGGGCATTTCCCTCGGATCCTACGGATGATGATGACAGGACCATCGGTTCCAGGTGCCCATTTTCTGCCGTTTTTTCGCATTTTGCGCAGGTCTGTCGGTGTGCCGGAACGAGACGGTTCCGACAGGCATCGGGTCATGCTGTGGTCTCTGCGGGCTGTCATGGTGATCCTCCGGTCGGATCAGTTGTCCGTGGCGGCCCTCGGGGCTGGCACCATCGGGGAAGGATCTGGATGACGATCATCGGACCACCACAGCATGGGCACGGAAGTGGCATGACCGTTTCAGCTTCCGGGATTTCTGACGCTGGTATGACCTTGAGCAGTTCCCGCACTCGGGCGAGGCTGGCCTTGCGGCTGGAACTGGCCAGAAGGCCATAATGGCGGATACGATGAAATCCCCGTGGCAGAACATGCAGCATGAAGCGGCGGATGAACTCATCCGTGGCCAGTGTCATGACCTGCTGCTGATGCGCGGTATCCCGGCGGTAATCCTTATACCGGAACGTCACGCCTCTTTCATCGAACGCCAGGAGACGGCGGTTCGAGATGGCGACACGGTGGGTATAGCGCGACAGGTAGGCCAGCACCGCTTTGGGCCCGGCAAAAGGGGGTTTAGCGTAGACGACCCAGCGTCTGCTGCGCACAGGGGCCAGATATCGCACAAAGGCACGACGCTCTGCCAAAGAGGCAAGCTGCCCCCGAAAGACCAGCCGGTCGGCATCGAACAGTGCGCGCAGCCGGGTCAGGAACAGGCGGCGGAACAGTTTCCCTAGCACACGGACGGGCAGCAGGAAGGCCGGGCGCGATGAAATCCAGCGCTGGCCATCGGGGGACAGGCCGCCGCCTGGTACGATCATGTGTACATGGGGATGGTGGGTCAGCGCCGACCCCCAGCTATGCAGAACGGCGGTAATACCAATGCGCGCGCCCAGATGCCGGGGGTCGGCGGCGATCGTCATCATCGTCTCCGAGGCAACCTGGAACAGCAGGGCGTAGAGAACGGCCTTGTTCTGGAGCGCGATGTCGGCGATCCGCGCCGGCAGGGTGAAGACGACATGGAAATACCCGACCGGCAGGAGATCGGCCTCCCGTTCGGCCAGCCATGTCCGTGCGGCGTTTCCCTGACAGCGCGGACAGTGACGGTTGCGGCAGCTGTTATAGGCGATCCGCCAGTGTCCACAGTCCCCGCAGGCCGCGACATGGCCACCAAGGGCTGCCGTGCGACAGTGTTCGACCGCCGACATGACCTTGAGCTGCTGCAGGGGGAGACGGCCGGCATGGGCTACCCGCCAGGCAGGACCGGCAGCCCTGAAGATATCGCCAAGTTCGAGCGAGGCGGACATGACGGTGCCCACCGAGGCCCAGGGATCAACCGTCGGGCCTCGCCTGCGTGGTCGTCAGCATGCCCAGCCTGTCGAGCGGACTGATGACGGCCCGCACGGTCCGTGTCGCAACTTTTGTATAAAGAGCCGTGGTCTCCAGACGGGAATGACCCAGCAAAACCTGGATCACGCGGACATCGACACCATCCTCAAGCAGGTGCGTGGCAAAGCTGTGCCGCAGAGTATGAGGCCCCACACGTCTGCTGATCGCAGCGGCCCGTGCTGCCTCGACAACCACGCGATGGAGTTGCCGTGTGCTGATGGGCTTCATGGTATCCTGCCCGGGAAACAGCCAGCCTTGAGGGTGCATCACGCCCTGCTGGCGTCCGGCCTTCCACCACTCCCGTAGCAGGAGCAGAAGATCTGCCGGAAGCATGGCGTTGCGATATCGTCCCCCTTTGCCCCGCTCGACCCTGAGCAGCATACGCTCGCTGTCGATATCACTGATCTTGAGAACTGCGACTTCGGCCACCCGCAGACCTGCCCCATAGGCAACCGACAGGGCGGCCTGATGCTTGAGGCATATGGTCGCGTTAAGCAACCGGGCAACCTCATCGCGGCTCAGCACGACGGGCAGGTTGCGGGGCTGCGCCACCCGGACCAGCCTGCGTGCAAGGTCGGGGCGGTCGAGCGTCTGGGTGAAGAAAAACCGCAGCGCGGACACGATGGCGTTCATGGTCGGTGTCGGCATGCCAGCCGCGTTCTGCGCAATCTGAAACTGGCGCACATCCTCGGCTGTTGCCGTATGGGGTGAGCGCCCCAGAAACGTGGCGAAACGGCCAACATCACGAAGGTAATTGCGCTGCGTCTCCCGGGAGAACCGTCGCACCGCCATGTCATCAAGCAGACGCTGGCGAAGGGGACTGATTGCAGCAATGCACAGGGACTCTGTCATCATCCGGCTCCTTCTGGGGGGAAGAAGCCAGAATGCTTGACCAAATCAGGAGAGTTCCAAACAAAACAGATCGCTCACGCCGTGGTGATAGCCTGCACACCGCACCAATCCCGCGCAGCGGGTTCGTTCTACCCCCCCAGAGCTGCCTGAGAGACACCACGCGGGCGGCCAGATACCGTGATGAGAAACTGGGGCATTTAATGTGAAGATTTATACAACGCACACGAAAGTGCATTTTACGTACGCGTGGGGTGAGCACCGTTAGAATTCGTGTCATCGCTCCACGCCTCAGTTCGGTACGATTTTCTGCGTCGCCACATCGTAGTGGAAGAGATGTAGCTGCCCGTCCTCGATCAGTTTAACGGCTTGGCCAACGTGTTCTGGCAGCACATAAAACCACTCTTTTGGCGAGATCTTCTTTCCAAGACGATCCACGACGAATAATTCGGCAGGGCGTGCGGATATAAAAAAGCGATGCAGAAGATCCTCAACTTTATGGCGGGAGAGGTTCTTGAGGCTGTATGTGGCGACGATATCCACTGGAGCTAGTAGAAATGTTGGATCGTTACGGGCATCAGCTACACGGCGGGCGACATCCTGACTGGTCACACCAATTTTGTGTAAGATCATCCGCTGCTCTCGAATGGCAGGATCCTCTGAGCGCGACCGGGCGACATAGATTGTGCCAGACAGTTCGAGTTGATCACTCTCCCATTCTGGATCAACCGGACCAAGACCCACCTTCTGCACGGTGCGCGCAGTCTTGTCTTCGGATAGCGACTTCCGGAAGGAAGACATTAAGGGATCGCTCTCTGTCCCGTTAGAGAAGATGACCCGTAACCGGTGATCCCGAGAGCCGCCGCGAGAGGTCATCTCAGACTTCTCAGCAATCATGGCGAGCAAACCGTTCCGGATGAAAAAATCCCCTTCTATGGGCTCAATAATGGCCCATTTCTTCACCGCTCTTACTTTTCGCTCTCCCGTCTCAAGAGCACGCTGTACGGCTTCAAAGCGCTCACGAAATTTCTCAAAATCCCGGCAGGGTACAAACTCAGCGCGATGATCGGGTATCGCCCGTTCGCTTGAGGGGGTTGTGTGTTGGAAGGTGACGAGTGAGGGATCAACCTCCAGTTCGTCATCATCAAAGATATCATCGAGACTTTCCGGGATGGCCGCCTGAGGAACCTCGTCCTTCCACGAACGAGGCGGGGCGACCGGCTTTTCGTCGAGAAGACCTAAGCTATCGGCTGCTCTCATTTTTTCTGTCGGTGAAGTCTTTACCGCGCCCCAAGTCATCGCCAGCTTCATCTCGTCATGGGCAAGTGCCTCTGGGTCCGGCAAGCGGCCGTTCTGCTCGACAAAACGGGTAACGTCCAGCAACACCGCGACGCCACGATCTGTGGTGTTTCCACTTCGGGTACCACGTTGTTTGAGATCCAGAAGACCAAACTCGTCGTGTTCGCTGTAGATGTCATCCAGAGAGGGGCGCACCATTATTGTGCTGCCTCGCGTAGACGCTTGGTTTTTTCGGCTTTCAGCCAGGCAAGCGCTTCGGCCATGCGTTTCTCCAGTGTGTTAGCGGAGTTCACATTGGGCTCGCGGCCTTCTGTCGCGCGAAATGCTTTAATGCGCGGCCATAAAGTCCGTGCTTCGTCTCCACTCATATTCACCCGCAAGGCGACCATGGCGGATTGCACATGCGCGAGGATCTCAGCATTCAAGGACTTAGACGCGACTTCGAAGCGTTCCTGAAAGACGTTGATGCTATCAATCAACTCAATATCGATGTCCCGAACATTGATAAATTTCTTCACCATGGCCAGCAGAGTGTTCGGAGCACTGTCAGGTGTCTCCTCACCACCATCGTTCGCTTCGCCTGTCGTGGGGGCACCTTCGGTTGGTGGAGCACCAAGCACGGATTGCGCGCCCGTAATATCCTGCTCGACTTGCTTGCGGGCCAATGTCAGGACGTTCATATGCGCAGCCAGATGCTGTCGAACAGATTCAGCCTCTTCTGTGTCCAACGTCTCGTAACGTCTTTCGATGATATCCGTCAGAACCATTTGCGTTGCGACTTCAGGGGCGGTCTCCGGTGAAAGCACACGGCGATCCATTTCCTGATAGGCCGTCGCCATCAGATCGTTCATGTCCTTTTCACAAATCGCCCGCGCACGGTCTGTGGGTGGCTCCATGAGGCCTTTAATCCCGATGGTGACATTACCTTCGTCATCCGTGCCAATCGGTGCACGAACATCGCCATCTTCCCGACGGTAGAATTTCAGGTTCGGAGCGAGGACCTGCTCCATCAGCAGTGAGCCCGAGATCGCTTTCAGCATATCATTCACAGCATCAGTGACCACGCCCGTTTCAACCCCTGGCTCAGCGACAAGGTTTGTAAACAAGGCACGCGGCTTGCCGGGCGCATCACGCGTCGCACGACCGATGATCTGCACGATCTCAGTCAGAGATGAGCGGTAGCCGATGGTCAGAGCGTGTTCACACCACACCCAGTCAAAGCCTTCCTTGGCCATGCCAAGGGCGATGATGATATCGACTTTGGCTCTGTCAGCGTCATCATCACGCTTACCATCCGCTCTTCTAATCTCATGAGATAGAGCAGTCTTCACATTGTTGCGGCCGGGACCATCATCTACCAGATCAGCAATCTTCAGAAGCCGTCCTTCTGCTGTGCGGACCAAATCAAAGCCGGTCTCAAGGTCTCGACCTTCATGCTTTCCCAAGAAATCAAGGATCCGACCCACCTCGTTGTATTTGTCATCAAATGCCTCAGATGAGCCGCGATGCGGGATATGGATAATCGTCTTTTGATTGGGGTTCAGAACCCCTTCAAGGCCGTTGATGTAGTTCCCTTTATAGAACTCGTAATTGATGCCGAGGGCTTTGAGGAAGGTGTAGCTCTCTAACTGCTCGTAATAGCTGTAGGTAATTTTGGTGAAGCGGTCTTCGTCTTCCTCCCGGAGAACCGGATCTGAATCCCCACGGAAGTAGCTGCCCGTCATTGCCATGATATGGCATGCGTCACGGGTAATCAGGTTCCGCAGAATAACGCCGAGGCGATTGTTGTCCGATGCCGAGACGTGATGGAACTCGTCTATCGCAATGAAGCACCGATCAAACGCTTCGATACCACTGGCCTCGATGACAGCATCAACGCCGAAGCGGAATGTCGCGTGGGTGCAGACCAAAACCTTTGCGTCGCTTTGCAGAAAGGCTTGGAACGCCTTGACCTTTTCTTTGCTCGCGTCGTCGCCCGTCAGGCAGAGGTTCCAGCGCGGCTCAACCTCCCAATTTGCCTCAAAGCCGTAGCTCATCAGGTTGGTAGAGCGAAAAGAGCCACCGATTGACGTTTCGGGAACGCAAACGATCACCTTCTCCAGCCCCTGATGTAGTAGTTTATCAAGTGCCACGAACATGAGTGCGCGGCTTTTACCCGCAGCCGGGGGGGCTTTGAGAAGGAGAAACTGCGCTGCACGAGCATCGTAGGTGCGGGCCTGCATCGGGCGTTGGCCTAATGCATTCGTCTTGGCTGTTGACGTGCCATAGGTGACGTTGAGCATCTCAACCATGGGTCAGGCCTTTTTCTTTTTGCTGGCAGTTTCTAGCGTTTTGATCTTGGCCGCATAGAGCTTGAAGAGTGTTTCCAGGCGTTCCGTGTCGTTGCGGAAGGGACGACCGATATACATGCTCTCCAGCAAGTCATCGTTTTCCTTGTGCACGGCGCGAAGGTCGTCAGGCATTTTGTCCGGATCGTACAAATCCGCGATCGTTTTGGGGTAATGGGAGTAGCGGCATTTCAGGATGCGGCGCGCTGAAGCCGAGAGGGCTTCCAACTGCTCGTCCGTGAATTTCGGGACTGGGAAAGTGTTCCAACCAAGCGTGTTCGAATAGCGGAAATCGGATTTCAATTTGCCGCAGACCGTGCCGATCCAGACGAGATGAAGACGGGACGCAATGAGCGCGATGCACCATTCAGGAGCGTCGTAGAGGACCTGATTGAGGTCCGATGAAATCACGTCAGCTCCCACTCGTTCCACTGGAAGGTACGGGCGGCGCTCTGAAGTAACGCGGGGGACGAGGATGGCGTGGTTTTGGGGAGCGATATGTTCACGGAACTGATGAGGGCGTTCAGCTAGTTCAATGCCGCCTTTATCTTTCATGTTTAAACGAGCGTCTCTAGTTGCAGAAACGCGCTGTGCTATATCCGTAATTTGCAGCGCTTCAGGTAAATCCTCATTGGATATCCAAAGACAATATCTTTCGAAACCCTTCACCACTTCTTGAGAACCCATAAATTTACGAATAAATTTTTTTGATTGGGGGGAGTTATGAATAATTTCCTGTTTCTGATCAGGAAGTAATAGGAGATTTCCCGCGTCATAAGGCATGCAGCCAAAGGTCATTTTAGGCAAAGAAAACAAATTATCATTTGAAGGCGAGATGAATATATTCTGTTCATCTATTAAATAGCTGTTGATGTTTGAAGATGTTTGTGAAACATCACCTTCGAAAATACGCTTTGCCGCTTTCGATGTATTCCGCAGTCCAACAATCACACAAACCACAGCAGCGTTTCCCGCAGCATTATTCCGCCATTTAAAGGACCGGTGCGCAAATCCAATTTCGACGCCTCCGGTGAGGATTTCTGGCCAGAGATTTGCCGCTGATGCACCTTGGCAAATCGAGTTGGTTGAAACCAACGCTGCCTGTATGTTGCGTCCCCGCAGATAATTAGCCGCCTTAAAAAACCACGCCGCAACAAAGTCGAATGCACGAAAGGACTTCACCTTTCCTAAGAAAACGTGGTCCATGCTAGCCTTTTGCTTGAAATCCTGCTGCGCTTTTCCCAGAAATGGGGGATTCCCAACAATAAAAACTTCTTCGTCCTTATTGGGAGGCGCGCATACAGCTTCCCAATCAAGCTCTAGGGCGTTGTCTCTGTGAATGCGGGCAGCATCCCGCAAGGGCAGGGCCGCAGGACAACGTCCGAAAACCGTCTTAAAATTCGCATTGGCCTGATATTCAGCGATGAACAGCGCAAGTTTCGCCGTCTCGGCTGCGAAATCCGAGATCTCAATTCCGTAGAAATGATCAATTTTAATGCGCGAGAACATCTCGCTTGTACCCATGGCATTGCGACCATCAAGCTCCTCCAGACGCTGCATGATACGCGTCTCGCGTGCCCGGAGTTCTCGATAAGACACAACAAGGAAGTTCCCCGATCCGCAGGCGGGGTCAAACACACGGATGTGCGACATACGACCCAGTGTTTGCTGAAGTGCGCGAGCACGGTCCCAGCCTTTATGGATCTCCACGTCTAGATCATCGAGAAAAAGCGGCCCTATAACCTTCATGATATTTGGAACTGAGGTGTAATGCATTCCCAGTTCAGAGCGTTGCTTGGGGTCCGCAACGGACTGGATCATCGAACCGAAAATATCCGGATTGATCTCACCCCAATCCAGCCTGCAGGCCTCACGCAGATAACGGTAGGCAGCAGTATCGAATTTTGGTGCATCAATGGCGCCAGCGAACAGACCGCCATTCACATAGTCTAACTCTCCGGTCCATGCGGGAAGAGCCGTTCGCTGATTCTTGGGAAGATTCATCGCCCGGAAGGCAGCAATAATGGCCTTATGGGCTTCCTCACCTTTATCACCTGCATAGGTGAAAATTAGGCGGGAAAATTGCTGCTCTGGAAAGATGCCGACGTCTTCGGCAAACATACAGAAGATCAGTCGCATCATGAGTTGGTTCATCTCATGACGACGTGCCTCTGTTCCCCAGTCGGGGTTTGCCCTGATTAACGCGTCATAAAGCTTGGCAAGTTTCCCAGTCGCCTTCACATCGATCGGGTTTTCCTCAACGGCGCGATACCGCTCTTTGCCCGCAGCGGGGAGGAAGAAGCCGAACTGATCCCCCAACTCTTTGAAGGCGCAATGAAGTGTTTCGCCCGAGGGGGTATGCTCCGCCGCAATCATCTCACCATCTGTTGCGAGCAAAATGGCGGGTTTGGAGGATTTGGTTTTCTTCGAAGCTCTCAACTGCTCAAGAGTAGTGTCGCTCTTCCCGGCTGGGGCGGGGGCATAATGAAATCTCTTGCCGAACAAGACCCCGCCCGGAAGGTCAGATTTATTGGTCGACCCGTTACGAAGTTTTGAAATTGCCGCCTGTGAGGCATCTGTCGCTTCAGCAAACGAGAAGGGAAATTCTTCTGCATCAAAGGACACCTCTGCGATCTTGGAGAGGGCATCGTAGATTTCAGTCGGGTTCATGTCGGGCCTTGGTGTGCAGCAGAGTTCAGCAGGATCAAACAACTGGCGATATTACTGCAACCGTGTGTCACATATGACAAGGTAAGGCCGGGACGTCCGGAGAAGGATGCCTATGTTTGTGTATCACTGCTTTTGGCTATACCGGCATGAGCCGCCCATGGACTTATGGACAGCCGTTTCACGGCCGCTCGCGTCATGATGGACAGCCCTGCAGGCTGACCACAGGGCGCGGCTCTGCCCACAACGCCACAGGTTCAGCACCAACAACAATGTTTTCATTCTTAAAATAAAATCGGCCGATCCGGTGTTGTCCCCTACCGAAAGTCCCGTGCCTTCAACAGCTCCGATCCCTGAAGCAACGGCGTGCGGTCTTCCAGGCTGAGCACAACGACATGAATCACATCGCCTTCCTTCTGAAGCCTACCCTTGCAGGCCAGAAGACGGGACGCGAGAAGGGGGCGGCGGTATTTTTCCTGCAAATCCTTCCAGACAATCAGATTGGCCGTGCCGGTTTCGTCCTCGATCGTGACGAACATGGTGCCGTTTGCCGTCCCTGGCTTCTGCCGCATCAACACCAGTCCGGTGAGCTGGATCCGGCGTCCATCCCGTAGATACGGAAGATCCCCACAACGAACGCCCCCTTCTTTTCGCAGTCCCTCCCTCAGAAACGCGACGGGATGACCTGTCAGACTGAGGCCCGTGGCCCGGTAATCCTCATGCACCGACGCCCGCTCTGACATCTGCGGTAGGACAATGTCAGGCTCGATTACTTCCGGCAGTGGAAAGTTCCGCCCGCGATCCGCCGCTTCGAACAACGGCAGTGCCGTGTCCGCAAGCCCCTTGATCGACCAGAGAGCAGCACGGCGCATCTGACCAAACACTCGAAACGCATCCGCTTCCGCGAGACATTCCAGGGCCGAGACCGGCACATCCGCACGCCGCCAGACGTCATCAATACTCTCATAATCCGGCATTCGGGCCGCGATCAGGGCCGCCCCGTGTCCGTTCGCCAGCTCGCGCACCATCCTGAACCCCAGCCGGACCGCCGCGTACCGTCCGTTTCGGCCGCGCTCCAGGGTGCAATCCCATCGTGAAGCATTGATACAGATCGGCCGGATCTCGACGCCATGGCGTTGTGCGTCCTGAACAATCTGCGAGGGCGCATAAAACCCCATGGGCTGACTGTTCAGCAGGGCGGCACAGAACACATCCGGATGATGACATTTCATCCAGGCCGAGGCGTAAGCAATCAGTGCAAACGAAGCAGCGTGGCTTTCGGGAAAGCCGTAGCTGCCAAACCCTTCGAGCTGCGCGAAGGTCTGCTCTGCAAACTCCTGTTCATACCCGTTGGCCAGCATCCCGCTCACCAGTTTGTCCCGGAACGGCGACACCCCCCCGGTCATTTTGAACGTCGCCATCGCACGGCGGAGCTGATCCGCCTCGCCTGGCGTAAAGGCCGCGCAATGGATCGCCACCTGCATTGCCTGTTCCTGGAACAGCGGCACGCCCAAAGTTTTCCCAAGGATCCCGCGCAGGGTCTCGGACGGATAGGTGACAGGCTCCAGTTTCTCTCTCCTGCGGAGATAGGGATGAACCATATCTCCTTGGATTGGCCCGGGCCGGACAATCGCGACCTGTATCACCAGATCATAGAAAGTCCTGGGCTTCATGCGCGGCAGCATCGACATCTGCGCCCGGCTTTCAATCTGGAATGTCCCGAGCGTGTTGGCTTTCTGGATCATGCGATAGGTCTGCGGATCCTCGGCCGGGATCGAAGCCAAGTCCATGCGGGTCTGATACACGGTGTGCAGCAGCTCGAACCCGCGACGCAGACAGCCGAGCATTCCCAGACCCAGAACGTCCACCTTCATGAAGCGCAGCACGTCAATATCGTCTTTGTCCCAGACAATAATCTGACGTCCGTCCATGGCGGTCGGCAGCAGGGGAACAAGTTCGTCCAGGCGATCCTCGGTCAGCACAAATCCGCCCGGATGCGTCCCAAGCTGGCGCGGGAAGCCGAGAAGCTGGCGGGCGAGATGAAACGTCAGGCTGAGGCGTCTGTCCTTCAGGTTCAGGCCAAGGTTGGCAGCGCGCGCCTTGCACAGGTCCGGATCCGGCAAGGACGAGGCAATATGTTTGGAAAGCTGGCCGGTCAGATCCTCCGGCAGGCCCAGCACCTTGCCGACCTCGCGCAACGCCCCTTTGGGCTGATAGCGCTGCACGGTTGCACACAGGGCCGCGCGATGACGACCATAATGCCGGTAGATCCACTGGATAACTTCCTCTCGGCGGTCACTCTCGAAATCGACGTCGATATCGGGCGGTTCCTGCCGTTCGGCCGAGATGAACCGCTCGAACAGCAGGCCCGAGCGAACCGGATCAATACTCGTGATTCCCAAGACATAGCAGACGGCCGAGTTCGCAGCAGATCCGCGCCCCTGACAGACAATCCCGAGTGAGCGGGCATGACGCACGATCGTATTCACGGTCAGGAAATACGGTGCGTAGGACAGAGAGCCGATCAGCCTCAGCTCGTGGGCAATCTGCGTCTCGACCTCAGGCGGCGCCCCGGCCGGGTAGCGACGCGGCAGTGCAGCCTGGACCAGGCGTGTCAGGGTCTCCTGTGCGCTTTCGCCCGTCCTCTCGGTTTCGGTCGGATACTGATACGTCAGGTCATCGAGACTGAAGGCGCAGGCCTCGGCAATCCGCCGCGTGTTGGCCAGAGCGTCCGGAAAGGCGGCGAACAGGCGGGCCTGCTCTTCCGGGGCTTTCAGATGACGATCGGCGTGGATATGACGGCGGTTGCCGAGAGCATCGATCGTGCAGCCTTCCCGGATGGCTGTGACCACGTCCTGAAGGACGTGCCGGCGCGCATCGTGGTAAAGAACGTCTCCCGTCACAATGCAGGCCAGTCCCTGGACTTTGCAGAGAGCCGCAAGCGCGTGAAGCCGCGCCCGATCTCTCGGCTGCCGGAGCATCGTCAGCGCGAGAAACCGGGTTCCTTTTTCGTTTGCCCTGTGTCCGGGCAGATCCAGCAGGCTCTGAACGTGCCCGGGAAGCGCTGCCAGATCCTCGGGAGGTAACAGGATCAGGGCGAGGTCCGGGGCCGCGGCGACGAGATCCTCCCAGCCCAGAAGGAAAACATCCCGTTCGCCCCGGTGATGACCAAGCGTCAAAAGCTGGCAGAGACCTGCCCAGCCCGCCCGGTTGCGGGGATAGGCCAGGAGCGCGCTGCCATCGCGTAGAGCCAGACGGCATCCGGGCAGAAGACGAAGACCGGCCTCACGCGCCGCCAGATGAGCGCGGATCACCCCGGCTACAGTGTTCCAGTCGGTCAGACCGATCGTGTCATAGCCCAGGGATTTCGCCTGGAAAACCAGCTCATCCGGCTGGCTGCCCGAGCGCAGGAATGAAAACGAAGACGTGACCTGCAATTCGACGTAAGGCGCCCTCATGGCCTAGCGGCGGTGGGGATGGGGATGTCGGCTGCTGTCAGGCGCGTTGCTGGTCGGCGCGCGCATGACCACGAAGCCCGAGCGTTCCAGATAGGCGACAAGCCGTTCGGCCACCAGACGGGCCATCAGCTCGGCGGCGTCATGCGTCCGCCTGCGTCCGTCATAGCACAACGCGTGCATCAGGACTTCGGCCACGTCCGAAGTGCTGGCCGGGATCAGGTCATCGCGGGGGTCCATTAGAACATCCCCTGTAGAAACCAGTCACCTGAACCGGACCAGCCGTGACTTCCGTCGCCTTTGCGAAACAGCCACAGGCGCAGGCCGGTCGTGGTCTCGACCTGCCAGTAATCGCGGATCGCGCCGTAGGCTTCAGCCGTGTGCCACCACTCGCCAAGCAGACGTTCAGGGCCATCGGCTGCAGCAATGCGATGCGTCTGACGTTTCAGGACGAACTGGCGGGGCGCACCGTCCGGAAGCAGGGCAGTCACCTGCACCCGGACGGGCAGATCGAACAAAGTGTTCGGCCGCGCCCAGAGCATCTGGCCCGCGAAAGGCGGTTTTGCCATGTCGCCTGGAGAAACGCGAGCCTGCCCGTCTTCCGGCCAGGCGGAAAACCGGGGCGCGAGCTGGTGAACCGAAACAACGCCCGGACGATTCAGTAACCGGTCGATCAGAGAGGCCGGGAGGCCCGTTTCAGAGGATCCTGCTTCGTCTGGCAAGACAGACCGCTCGGGCCCGGCTTCCAGCGGTTCGTTCGCGCTCACGGTCAGGATGACGGTTTCAATTCCAAACTCTGGCGCGATCTGCGGGATCTGGTCCTTCAGCAGGCGCGTCAGACGCGTGATGTCAGCCGTGGGATCGGACGTCCCCACGCGGACGGCCTGGATGGATCCGTCCACGCGAACACAGAGAAAGTCGAGCTGCCGTGCCCCCTCCCCGCGTGCCATCAGCCTTTCGCAAACAACCGGCACAAGGGCTGCAATCACTGTAGCAATGGCCTCCGGCGTGCTGATCGGCTCGACCAGAGAGCGGGTCAGGGAGATCCGGTCCACAGGTTGAAACACGCTGAGCGGGCGGACCTGCCGTCCCAGAGCCTCATCGAGACAGGTCAGAAGCTCTGCCCCAAAACGCTTGGCTAGAGGTGCGCGCGGGAGGTCCGCCAGCGCGCCGATCGTGTTTAGTCCGAGACGGCTAAGGCGGGATAGCGTCTGTTCCGGCAAAGGAAGCGCTGAACAGGGCAACGGCTGCAGCGCCTGTTTCTGCTGACCGGGAGGCACGAGACAGATCCGGTCGATCGCCGAGCGGGCCAGGGCGCGTGAGGCAGCGGCCGTATCGCTCAGCGCCACGGAGCAGGAATGCCCCCTCGCCTTCAGGCGTTCCCTGACGAGATCCAGCATGGCCGTCTCACCCCCGTAAAGATGGGCGCATCCGGTGGTATCGCTGTAGAGGCTGTCCGGAGCATCGAACGCGGGCAGCGGCGACAGCCAGATCAACCATGAGCACAGATTGGTCAGCGCGACCCTCTGTGCCTCGGCGTCCTCTTCTGCGGTCAGAAGATCCGGAACCAGGGAGCGGGCCTGTGCCAGCGGCATTCCGGGTGTCAGTCCGGCTGCGAGCGCAGCCGGACTGACACCAGTGACGGTGTGGCGGTTATGTGCCAGCGCGTGCACAACGAGCGGCCTGTCGGGCGGGAAGTCTTCCGGGCGGGAGAGCTGAAGGCGCTCGGTGCGCCAGAAGGGCATCCAGAGAGCGAGAAAGCGGCGCATGATCGGTGCAGTTGAGGATCCAGTGAGCAGGGCGGCCTCCCCTCACCCGCAGCAGCGCGGCAGAAAGGCGTCGGGAACCGGGAAGCGGCATGGCCAGTCCCGGAAAAAATCGTGGCGCTGAGGGATGAGAGAGGATCCGCCAGCGCGTGGCGCACGCGCAGGGATCTTTCCCGGGAGCGCGTGTGAGGGGGGCCGAACGCAGGAAGAAGCCCGTGTTGCCACTCGCCTCTACGGCCAGATTGAGGCGACGGATTTCTTTGAGGGTTGGGACGTGGCTTCCTGCGATCACGGCCAATGCGCGTTCTGGTCCGCGCAACACGTCTTCTGCGACAGCGAGCAGGCTGGCCGGGTCCGTTTCAATGCAGACCAGATGGTCCAGTGGAACACCGGACTGATGCAGCCCGCAGGCGTTCAGTTCGGCAGGTGTGTCGCTGATCCAGAAGACCGGCCCCCTGCCCTCTTTCAGGATGGGCAGCAGCATGGCGAGACTGGCCCCCGTCTCCAGAGGATCGGAGATCAGAAAGTCATGCAGGCTACCCGTTTTGAGGCCACCGCCGAGATGGTCATCGACGGCAGAATGCCCGGTAGGCAGCGTGTCAGTATGGGAATGAGGAAGGCTTCGACGCTCCAGGCGTCGGACCTGCTCGCGCAGTCGCGCCACGGCGTCCGTTGTCATCTTTGTTCTCCTTAATGAGAACATAAAGAGAACAAAGGGGCGCGCGAAGCAACCTAAATTTTGATGGCAGAAATGAAGGTAGTTAGAGATATTTTTATAAGCCTCTGAAAAACCTGAAAAATATTTAACAAGCAATTCTACGCCTGTACATGTGTATATGTACATGTACGCCATAACATGTAATAATTGACATGTAACAAACAACATGTCATTCACTACATGTAACTTTGTAAATGCTGGTTCTGTCGTGAGGTATTTCTATGGCTGTTTTATCTATAGCTTCGGCTAAGGGCGGATGTGGGAAGACCACCTTGTCGATCATTCTGTCGACTGCCCTTGCTCAAAAGGGGTACAAGGTCCGCCTTCTAGACTGTGACTTAAATCAGCACGCTAGCGAGTTTGGGGCGAAAAATGGGATGCAGGATCTCACCGTCAGGCCGTCCATAGACGAGCATAACATCTTGGCTGAGGTAAGAACGGCGGAGAGCGAGAGTGACCTGACGATCATAGATCTGCCTGGTGGATCATCTACTCTAGCCTTGAAGGCTTTGCAGCGTTCCAATTTCGTGCTTGTGCCATGCCAGGCCAGCCTTCCCGATGTGCGCGACGCGTTCAAAACTATCGCGCAGATTGACGATGCAGAGGATCTGGCACGAAGCGCTATTCCTCGCGCTCTTATCTGGAGCCGGGTGCTACCTGGATTTGAATCGAGAGCAGCAAAACACGTTCGGGAGAGTGTTGAGCAGCAAAACGTACCAGTCTTTAAAGCTGCAATGCTGGAAAGAGCTGCTTTCAGAGAAATGCACATCACCGGAACGAGCCCGGTTGAAAACGCAGGTGCATCTCCGGCGGCCCAGAATGTAGAGGCTATAGCAGAGGAGCTTCTTGAGAAGCTATCAGCTCTTGCGGAGAGTGCCAGATGACAAAAACGCCTCTGCCCCCCATCACCGATGCGCTGATGGCTCGTCCCGCTAAACGACCTAATCTACGTGATCTCAAAGCCCCGCAGAGTGTCGAAGACCGCAACGTCTCAGAAAACAGTCGTGCATTGGGGACAAAATGGGGCGCCCAGACATCATTAGATGATCCCGATCCCGCGATGACATCCTTGCGGATGGTTATCCCAGAGTATGTTGACCGACAGCTATCGCTAAAAGCTGCGGAAGCCAAAGTCACAAAGCAATATCTCGTTTTGAAGGCCCTCGCTGAAGTTGGGTACGAAGTGAGGGAAACCGATCTGGTCGAAGACAAGCGTAAAAGGCGACGACGCTGAGTTTCTAAACTATAGGTACATGTTAAAAATTACATGTACCTATATACGATTGAAGGCTCGTGAGTGATTTCTGTCACGCGGCGAATACTACCCGGGAGCGCGTGAGCGACTGTGAGGATGGCCGAGAACGTATGTATTTAATTACATGTGCTTATGTACATGTAATTAAATACATGTAACTAAAAACATCAAATGAGAAGAAACAAGGAAGGGGGAAAGGGCTGGCTGGAAGCCGCCCAGCCCGCAACAGGTGGGTCAACGCGTGTCCTCGCCATGCTCGCCGGCTACGCCGTCTGCGCGTGGCTGCGGGCCGCGTTGATCCTGCCGCTGCGCGGCACTGTTGCAGTCTGAACAGCCCCCAGCCGGACGCGACGATGTTCAAAAACCAGAAATGGATCGAGCATCATGCGCCGTCATTACCTTCCTTACGTCCCAACACCACGCGGTCGGCCGCCCATGCGGTGGACCGATACACAGGAGCCCGTCTCCTGCCGCAAATGCAATGAGCACTGGGCTGGCGGTGATCCGGCCCTGACAATCCCGTGTACGGGCTGCAACGCGCCGGCGCATGAGCCCTGCCGTCGCAGTGCGGGGGGCAATGAGCGGGTGTGTGCGTGCCGGGATGAGGCGGCAACCCAGCTTGGACTCCTCTCACGCTGCGAGGGCCTGAGCTGGGACAACCGGCACGTCAAGCCGCTTCTCCTGCGGGATGCTCCGATCGCCAGTGCCCTGATGTGCCGCTCTGTCCGGACAGGTGCCCCGGTCAGCAGGTTCGTGTCATGACGCCGGATCTGACGTCGTATGACAGTATCATCGTGGCCATCTCGGGCGGCAAGGACGGCCTCGCCTGCCTTTTTGCCCTCCTTGAAGCCGGTGCCCCGGAGGACCGCCTGGAACTGTGGCACCACGAGGTGGACGGGCAGGGGCCGTCCTTCATGGACTGGCCCTCCACCTCGCCCTATGTGAGCGCGCTGGCGCGGGACTTCGGCCTGCCGCTCTATCGCTCCTGGCGCGAGGGCGGCTTCGAGCGGGAGATGCTCCGCAAGGACGCACCGACAGCCCCTGTTCTTTTCGAAAGCCCTGAGGGTCTGATCCGCGCAGGCGGGCAGGGGCCGAACGGGACGCGCCTGCGCTTTCCCCAGGTCTCCGCCAGCCTGACGACCCGATGGTGCTCCAGCGTCACCAAGATTGACGTCGCCGATCGCTCCCTACGCGGCCAGGACCGCTTCCTGAACCGCCGCACCCTGTTCGTAACGGGCGAGCGTGCCGAAGAAAGCCCAAACCGTGCCCGCTATGCCGCCTTTGAGCCGCACCGCACGGATACGCGGCATGGCACGCGACGTCGCCGTCATGTCGATCACTGGCGGCCCGTCCACCAGTGGAGCGAGGCGCAGGTCTGGGACAGCCTGAAACGCTGGAAGGTGATGCCGGCGCTGCCCTACCGCATCGGCTTCTCCAGACTGTCCTGTGCCACCTGTATTTTTGGCGATGCGCGGCAGTTTGCAACGATCCGCTGGCTCGATCCGGCCCGCTTTGAACGCCTCGTGCAGTACGAGCAGCAGTTTGGCTGCACGATCAAGCGCACCGTGTCGCTGGAGCAGCTCGCCGAGCAGGGCAGGCCGTATGCCGCCGCCGTGGCAGCGCCCGAGCTGGCCCGCGCGTGCCTCTCGGCGCGTCCGATCCCGACTGTCTTCACACCAGCCTGGGAGACCCCGGCCGGAGCGTTCGGGCAGGGCGGGGGGCCAACCTGAAAAAAAAGAAGAAAAAACAGAAGGTTGAAAAAAGAAGAAGAGGGGAGGGGGGCAGCACAGGCCAGCCCGCCCTGCAAGAGGTGGGTCCGTCCGTGTCCTCGCTGCGCTGCGGGCCGGGCGGTCCCGACGCTGTGCGTCGCTCTGGCAGGCCGCACTGTCCTGCGCTCGCCGGAGAGGGTCAGGAAAGGAAATAAAGACAATGTCAGACACCCTCGAACGCCCCGCACAGGCGCACGCCTTCGATCTGAAACAGGCCCACGAAGAGGGCTGGACGATCCTCGAAGGCTGCGGACCCGACAATGACGAGACGCATCTGGTGGGTCTGCATTGCAGCGATCCTCAGGCCTGGTGGCGCGTGGCGAGGAAGGCAGGCGAGGGTTCCACCTACCACCGTGAGGCGCTGGCCCGCCTCTCCGAGAACGAGCGCGAGCAGATCCGCCTGCGCTTTGGTCCCCTCTGACCCCGCGCTGATCCGGGAGGCCTGACGCCTCTCTCCCCGAACTGATCCTGTTTTCCGGCCCCCCGGTCTGCCTCCGCGCAGCACCGGGCGCTGCCGCTTGTCCGGAGTTTTTCCATGTCCATGTCCCAACTGAGCTTTTTCGATACCTCAGCACTCGGCGGCAGCCAGTCCAATCTTTACTGGGGTGATCTTCCCGGAGACCGCGCCCTTGAGGAAGCCGCCGCTGCGGTTCGACAGGCGACACAGGCCCCTGCTCCGATCCCTGCCGTCCTGCCGAAGGTGGATTTCGTCCTGAGCGGAACGCGTGGCCTTGCCCAGGGCTGGAAAGAGCGTGCCCGCGACAATCTGGCAGCGATCCGCCTTCTGGCCACGCTGGAAGCAGAAGACCGCAACGCCAGCGCTGACGAGCAGGCCGTGCTCGCCCGCTTTACGGGGTTCGGGGCCGGAGAGCTGGCCAACAGCCTGTTTCCGCGTGCCGGAGAGACCTTCCGGTCCGGGTGGGAAGAGATCGGCAGCCAGCTTGAAGCCCTGACCAGCCAGCAGGAGCGAGCGGGTCTGGCACGGGCCACGCAGTACGCCCACTACACGCCCGAACTGATCGTTCATGCGATGTGGGATCTGGTGGCCCAGATGGGGTTCCGGGGCGGCCGTGCGCTGGAACCGGGCTGTGGCACCGGGCTTTTCATGGCGAGCGTGCCCCCGAAGCTCGCTCCGAAAACCGCCTGGACCGCGATCGAGAACGACCCGCTGACAGCCCGCATCACGCGCAAGCTGTTTCCGAACCAGTGGGTCCGCGCTGAAGATTTTACGACAGCCAAGCTGGCGGAACGCTACGATCTGGTGATCGGCAACCCGCCGTTCAGCAACCGTACGGTCCGGGGCACGGACGAGCTGGGACGCCTTGGCCTGTCCCTGCATGATTATTTCATCGCCCGGTCCATCTCCCGTCTGCGTCCCGGAGCCGTGGCGATGTTCGTGACGTCGCGGTGGACGATGGACAAGTCCGATGCCGGCGCGCGGCGCACGATCTTCGAGACGGCCGATTTCGTGGGTGGCGCACGTCTGCCAGCCGGGGCCATGCGCGACGATGCCGGAACGGATGTCGTGGTGGACGTGCTCGTGTTCCGCCGTCGCGCACCGGGAGAGGATGCAGGCGATGCGACATGGCTGGACGTGGCGGCGCTGGAGGACACCGATCAGGGCGAAGGCCCGCTGCGGATCAACCGCTATTTCGCGGAGAACGGCCAGCAGGTTCTCGGTCGGCACGACTGGACGAGCGGTCAGTTCGGCCCGGAATACACCTGCAAGGCCAACCCGCTCCAGATGCTGGACGAGGCCCTGCCGCTCGCCCTCGGCCGTCTTTCTTCGCTGGCCCGCTTCCCGGCCCCGCAGACGCTCGATGTTGCGACGGTGCAGCACAATCATGCCGCCGAGGTCGGAACAGCCGCAGACGGTGCCCTGCTGAAAGAGGGCAGTTATCTGCTGCACAAAGGCGTGCTGCACCAGATCATCGACGGCGAAACCGTGCTGGTGAAGGTGAAGAAAGGCGAGCAGAAGGAAGGAATCTTTCAGAAGCACGCGGCCATCATCAAGGGTCTGATTCCTGTGAGGGACGCGGCCCGTCTGGTGCTGCGCGCCCAGGTGGAGAACCTGCCCTACAGTGCCCATCAGGCGGATCTCAAGCGCGCGTATCAGGCGTTCAGCCGTCAGTTCGGGCCGATCAACCTGACGAACACCACGACACGGGTGGATGAAGAGACGGGAGAGGAGAAATCCACACAGCGCCGCCCGAACCTTCAGCCGTTCTATGACGATCCGGATGTGTGGCTGGTCAGCTCGATCGAGGAGTATGACGAGAAGAGCCAGACCGGCCGTCCGGGACCGATCTTCAGTGAGCGCGTCATCCAGGCCCCGTCCGAGCCCGAGGTTCACGGCGCCCATGACGCGCTTGCGGTTTCCCTGCATGAAACGGGTGGCGTGGACGTCGAGCGCATGGCGGAGCTTCTGGGCCGCCCCGGTGATGAGGTGCTCGCCGAACTCGGATCCTCGGTCTATCTCGACCCGATCCGCAGCACAGGCGGCCGTGAGGTCTGGGTGACGGCAGACGAAGCCCTGTCAGGCGCGGTCCGCACCAAGCTGGCGCAGGCCCGGGAGGCTGCCGAGCGCGACCGACGCTATCTGCGCAACGTCGCCGCCCTTGAAGAGGTGCAGCCCGAAGACCTGTGCCCGTCCGACATTACGGCCCGTCTGGGAGCCCCATGGATCCCGGTGCCGGATGTTGAGGCCTTTGTTGCAGAGGTCATGGGGGTTCGCACGACCATTCACCACACGCTGGAGGTGGCGACCTGGAGCGTGGACAAGAGCGGGTTTTCCGGCAAGGCCGAGGCCACCTCGGTCTGGGGGACGCAGCGCCGTCATGCCGGGGATCTGCTGGACGATGCGCTCAATCAGGCCAGCCCGAAAATCTGGGACACCTGGCGCGACGAAAATGGCGAACACCGTGAGCTGAACACGAAGGAGACCGAGGCGGCCAAGGAGAAGCTGGCCGCAATCAAGACCGCGTTCGAGACATGGGTCTGGCAGGACACCGACCGCGCCGAGCGTCTGGTGCGGCTGTATAACGATGCGTTCAACAACCTTGTCCCGCGCACGTTCGACGGCTCTCACCTGAAGCTGCCGGGAGCCAGCACGGCGATCAGCCTGCGCGACCATCAGAAGCGGGTGATCTGGCGGATCATCGCCAAGGGCAGCACCTACATGGCTCATGCGGTGGGGTCCGGAAAGACGTTCTCGATGTGCGCGGCCGTGATGGAACAAAAGCGCCTCGGCCTGATTTCCAAGGGCATGATCGTGGTGCCCGGACACTGCCTTGCGCAGATGGCGCGTGAGTTCATGATGCTCTACCCGAACGCCCAGATCCTCGTGGCGGACGAGACGAACTTCGTGAAGGACAAGCGCCAGCGGTTCCTGGCCCGGGCGGCCACAGGCAACTGGGACGCCATTGTCATCACCCATGATGCCTTCAAGTTCGTGCCAGTCGAGAGCGCCTTTGAGCAGGAGATGGTCGAGGACCAGATCGCGTCCTATGAAAGCCTTCTGGAGAATGTGAGCCGCGATGACCGACTGTCGCGCAAGCGCATCGAGCGCCTGAAGGAGGGAATGGAAGCCAAGCTGAAGGCCCTGTCCAGCCGCAAGGATGACATGGTGCATCTTGGCGAGATCGGGGTGGACCAGATCCTCGTGGACGAGGCGCAGCAGTTCCGCAAACTGTCTTTCGGCACGAACCAGTCCGATCTGAAGGGGATCGACCCGAACGGCAGCCAGCGCGCCTGGGATCTGTTCGTGAAAACGCGCTACCTCGCCAAGCGTAATCCCGAGCGCGTGCTGGTGATGGCGTCAGGCTCGCCGATTACCAACACCTTGGGCGAGATGTTCTCGATCCAGCGGTTCATGGACCTGCCAGCCCTTGTCGAGCGTGGCCTGCACGAGTTCGACGCCTGGGCCGCAAGTTTTGGCGAGACCCGCACGGAACTGGAGCTTCAGCCGAGCGGTCTTTACAAGCCTGTCACGCGGTTCTCCGAGTTCGTGAATGTTGCCGACCTGATGGCGATGTATCGCGACTTTGCCGACGTGGTGCAGCAGGACGACCTGCGACGCTACGTCAAACTGCCAGAGGTGGCGGGCGGCAGACGTGAGATTGTCGTGGCCGATAGCGGGGACGCCTTCCGCGAGTATCAGAAGACGCTTGCCGAGCGGATCAAGACGATTGAAGAGCGCACGGGCAAGCCCCAGAAGGGTGACGACATCCTGCTGTCCGTCATCACTGACGCCCGGCACGCTGCCATCGACCTGCGTTTCGTGAGGAACTGGGCGGATAATGACAACAGCAACAAGCTGAACGTCATGATCCGCAAGGTCTTCCAGATCTGGCAGGACACGTCCGCCAATCGCTACACCGACCCTGAGACGGGACGGGAGTACGAGCTGCCGGGTGCCACGCAGATGATCTTCTCGGATCTGGGCACGGAATCCGCCCTGGAGACACGCGGTTTCTCGGCCTATCGCTGGATCCGCGACGAGCTGATCCGCATGGGCGTGCCGCGCGACGAGATCGCGTTCATGCAGCACTACAAGAAGAGCACCGCCAAGCAGGCGCTCTTCCGCGACATGAACTCCGGGCGCAAGCGGATCCTGATCGGGTCTTCCGCGACCATGGGGACTGGGGTGAATGCGCAGCAGCGGCTGATTGCCCTGCATCACCTCGATGTGCCCTGGCTGGTCTCGGACATCATCCAGCGTGAAGGCCGCATCGAGCGGCAGGGCAACCAGAACCCGGTGATCCAGCTCTACGCCTATGCCCTGAAAGGCTCGGTGGACGCGACCAACTGGCAGATGCTGGAGCGCAAGCAGAAGTTCATCTGCCTTGCCATGTCCGGAGACCGGACCATCCGCCGTCTGGAGGATGTGGGGGCGGAAGCCAACCAGTTCGCCATGGCAAAAGCTTTGGCGTCGGGTGACGAACGCCTGATGCAGAAGGCTGGACTGGAGGCCGAGCTGGCCCGTCTGGAGCGGTTGCAGGCCGCCCATCACGACGATCAGTATAACGTCCGTCGCGCCATCGACCGCGCCGAGCGTGACCGTGAGACGGCGCAGGCCGTGATCCCGCGTCTTCAGAACGACATCGCAAAGCGTGAGCCGACACGCGGTGAAGCGTTCCGTCTGGTGCGCAAGGACCGGGAGATGACCGAGCGTGAGAAAGCCGGTCAGTGGCTTCTTTCGCAGGCCCGTCTCGCGGCGAAGTCCGGGGAGAAAGGCAAGTGGACCTTAGGTGCGATCGGCGGTTTCGAGATCCTGTGCGAGACCTGGCGCACCCGCTTTGACGGGGAGGAGACGTGGGACGCGACCCTCGGCCTTGTGCTGGACGGGCGGATCCTCGGCATGGACTTCGACCGCGAGACAAGCCCGGTCGGGCTGGTCAGCCGCATCGAGAACGCATTGCTGCGGTTCGAGGCGGAACTGGCGGACGCACGCCGTCAGGTGGAGGAAGCCGAGCGCAAGCTGCCCGGCTACCGCGCCCGTGTGGGTCTGGCCTTCCCGGAGGCGGCGCTATTGCAGGAGAAACGCGAGGCCATGGCGGCCCTTGAGGCGGATCTGGCAGCCGATACGCAGCGCCGCGAGGAAGCGGATGAGGCTGAAGCTGCCGAGGCAAAGGCAGCGCTGGAAGATCAGGTCGTGGCCGTAGAGGCCGCCTGATGCTGCCCTCGCTGTGTCCATTATGGACACAGTGAGGGGTTCGAAAAGTAGGCGGGAAAAGAGAGTAAAATTGAAAGGCGCCGCGTCGGAATGTATCTGGTTATAAAAATTGCAGCGACAGCAGAGTTAGCTCTTAGAGGAAAAGAGGACTTTTCCTAAGTAAGCTGAAGCATGGGATAAAAAATACTTTTCAATTATGATGTCCCGGACCACCAGGACCCATTCCCATCATTCCAGACTGCTCATATTGGCTAATATAATCACTGTGACGATGCGTTCTGGGATCATCAGTGCTGCTCGCCGCGCAAGCACCAAGAATTAAAAATAGTGTCGTATAAAAAATAGAAACTTTCATTCTATGTATTCCTATATAATAAACGCGCGGAACTCATTTGCAGTAAATTATGTATAAAGAGTCCTGATGTGAGAAGCAATTAATAGATTACTTCCGAATTTGGCGAAACTGTGGACTGACAGGAGGGATTGAGCCGCTGTTTATGGATAACGGGAAACTCGCTTTGCGGTAGGCAAAAGCTCCCGGAAACGTGTCAGTAGGGGACGCATGAACGCATCACTAAACTGACCGAGGGATGATGTGTGCTGCAAGTAATACGAGGTAGCGGTCGGATCCAGGTTGTATTCGTCCAACAGGATCCATTGGCGCAATTCCTGATCAAGGCCTGCCCGCTTTTTTTCGGTTGCTGGGACTTCGACTGCAATGCGTGATCCAGAGGGTTGTTTCGTCGTCAGGGGAAGGAGCAGAACATACTGACGATCATCACGTCCCACAAAGACTGCGGCCACGGCCGTTGGACGATTTTTGCGTCCTTCTGTTTCGCCACTCCCGCTCTGCCAATGCCAGAGATAGGGGTATCGTAGAACCATCCCGGGCCGAAAAGTCTGACTCATGGTTCTGTGCGGGTTTCCAGCAGGTACCCGTCAATCGCATTGGCTACATCGTGGGCCAGATCCTGAGGCATTTCCGTAGTGGCACCGGCAGTACGCTCTGGTGCGCTTCCCACCAATGATTCGTATTGTTCGACACTCAGCATGACCAACCGTGGTTTGCCGCGTTGATTAATTGAAATTGGCCCTTGCAGGGCACTGGCGATGATGTCTCCGGATTTCCGGGACAAATCGCTTGTCGAGAATGTGCGCATAGCGTTCTCCTTTATTTACATAAAATACAGCATTCACAGATCTGATGCAATTTCTGAAAGAAGAGTGCTTTGAAAGAGTGAAGGACAAGAAGGAAAAGGGGGCTGTCACGAACCAGCCAGCCGCGCAAGGCTCAGGCCGGGCGCGCTGCGCGCGGCCTTGCGCGGCTGGCTGGCCCGTGACGCGGGAGGGACATCTGAAAAATCATAGAAAGAGCGTTCCATGGCCGAGCTTCGCCGCGTTGATCCGAGAACCCTTGTGTCCAACCCGAACAATCCGCGCTCTTCCATCGGAAGCCTTGAGGAGCTGCGCAAACTTGCGCTCAACATCAAGGCGATTGGTATCCTCCATCCCCCCGCCGTCCGGGAACTGGAAGACGGCCGCCTGATGATCGTGGCCGGGCATCGTCGTACGCAGGGAGCCATCTATGCGGGTCTTCCTGAAATCGACGTGTATGTCGGAGACCAGAGCGAAGACCTTGATGCCCTGGCCGCCGTCAGTGAGAACTTCGTGCGTCTGGACATGACGGAGCCGGAGCAGTGGAACAGCGTCACCCGCCTGCGCGAGCAGCTCGGCTATACAGACCAGCAGGTCTGTGCCGCCCTGATGGTCACGCCGAGCTATCTCAAGCGTCTCAGCCTTCTGGCGAAGCTGCACCCGCCCATTCTGGATGCCATCGCCCTCGGCCGAGGCCCTGATGAGCGGCAGCGCAAGATCATCGCGCAGGCCTCTCTGGACGAGCAGCGTGACGCATGGGCCGAAATGTTTTCCGAAAGCGTGGAAGACGACGAGGATCCGGCCGAGTATCGCATGAAGGCCGAAGATCCGGAGGACACCGTGGCCTGGGGCGCACTTGCCCGGAATCTTGAACAGAAGGAATGGTACGCCCGCAACGCCCGGTTCGGTGATGATCTTGCGCGCAAGCACAATATCGTCTGGATGGAGGATCTGTTTGCCGAGCCCGGAACGGACAGCCGCTACACGCTTGATGCCACGGCTTACGCCGCTGCGCAGCAGGACTGGCTGGACAATGAGCGGCCCGAAAGCTCCATTGTCCTGACCACGGACGAGTACGGATACATCCGCGCCCCCGAAGGCTTCATTACCATAGGAACCTGGATGGCGACACAGGAGGGTGAGGTGATGGGTTACGGCCTCAATCCCCGAACCCTGAAGATCGTGGAAGAACGCTGCCGTCCTTACAGCGCCGCAAAGGTTGACCACTCGGGCAGCCCTGCCACGCCGGAGGCCCCGAAAGAGCGACCGGACGTCTCCGGGACCGGCCACAAGATGATCGGCGAGCTCCGCACCGTCGCTTTGCGTGACGCGCTTGGTGAGGTGTCCGAGACAGCCGACCCATGGGATCTGATCGCCGCTCTTCTGCTGGCGCTGGAGGCCGAGAATGTCCGGGTGCATGGCGATGCCAGCGGAAACAACTGGTCAGAGCCAACCGCGCGTACGCTCGCGATGGCTGACCTCTTCCCCGAAGGCAGCCTTGTCCGTGACGAAAAACTGATCCGCCGCCATGCCGTCACCGTCCTGCAAAGCATCCTGAACTGCGATGTGTCGATGCACAGCGGCAGCGGTCTGCCCGCGCAGCTCGTGGGCGTTCTGTTCGGTGCCGACCAGAAGATGCCGAGCATGGCCTTTGAGGCGTTCCTCAAATGCTACAGCAAGCCCGGCATTACCAAGGCCGTGCAGGCCGAAGGCCTTGCCCCGCAGAATACGGGCAAGGAGATGCGTGCGGCCCTGATGAACCATGTCGGGGAAGGCCACTGGTTGCCGGAGGTCGCATCGTTTGCGCAGGCGCAGGACGTCTGGACGCAAAAGCAGAAGAAAAAACAGGAGAAGATCCGCGAGCTGGAAAGCGTGGTGGACGACGAGGACCTGGACGAGATGCCTGAGGATGACTTTGATGGAGCAGCCGATGATGAGGCCGATCTGTCGAACAACCCTGTCGTGCCAGTGACGGAGCCGGACTCAGAAGAGACCTTCTCTCTGCAAGCGCCCGAGAGCGAGCCTGAGCCGTCGGATCGTAACGAGGCCATGCAGTTCATGCGTGACCACCTCGAAATCGTGGTCGTGGCCTGAAGCAGGGAGAGGGAAAAGAAAAGGAAGGGAGGGGAGGGGCGCTGCCATCGCGCTCCGTCCGGGTCAAAAGGTGGCTCCTCACCGGCTGCGCCGCTTCCGGTGCCGGCGCACGCGCCGCTTTTGACCCGGCCCTCCCGCGCTGACGCGGAAGAAGACATCCCGAAAATCCAAAGGAAAAGGATCAGACGATGTTCGTCCCCTCACTCGCGCCCATTCAGGTCGGTACCCGCGTTTACACCCATCTCTACAGCCGGGGAGCCGGGATCGTCATGGCTGTTTACGGCAAGGAAAGCCCGACCACCGTGCGGTCCCTGTCGCGTGGCGGGGCCATCGTGTCGGGCGGGAGCGCCTCCTACGATATCGTCTTTGCCTGCGGTTCGATCTCCCGTCGTCTGCCCGAGGCCATTCTGCGCGGTGTCCAGTGGCGGATCGAAGCCGACAAGAAACTGGCAAGCGCTGAGGAGATCGCCTTCCTCCGCACCCATGCCGAAGAGGTTGAGGCTGAGAAGGTAGCAGCCGAAGCGCGCGCGAAAGCCGAACATGCCGCCGAGGTCGCAGCGCTCCGCGTCAATTCGGACTATGCCTATCTGGAGCAGGGCGATGACAGCAGCGGCACGCTGGCGGCCAAAAACATCCGCCGAATGCTGAAAAAGGCGTTCCCGAAGGTCAAGTTTTCCGTCCGCAAACGCGACTACGGCAGTGTGACCGTGCAGACCGAGGAAGATCTGGACGAGACGGCGACCGAAACCCTCCAGGCCATCACCTCGCGGTTCAAGTCCGGATATTACGACTGGCAATCCGACTGCCACCTGACGAGTAACAGCCCCTGGCAGGACGTGTTCGGCAGCTCCGAATATGTGAGCGACTGAGCCTTTTCTTTTTTCGTCCGCCCTTCAAGGCCGCCCGTTCCGGGGCGGCCTTTTCCATTTCTGGAGCCCGACATGCCTGTTTTTATTGTGACGCTCAGCGAGCGCCAGCTTCTCTCCGACCGCGTCAATTTTCAGGTCGAGGCCGAGACCGCCGAGGAGCCGGTCAGTTCGTGCTGGACGCGACGGCCGACGAGGCGAATGAGAGCGGGCTGCGCCCTGTTCACCTGCCGGACGGTCAGAAGACCGTTCTCGAACCTGAAAACGTGGACGGTAACGAAGTCTCCGTATCTGTCCGCCCGGTCGATCAGCCGGACGCCGTGGCCACGCAGCTCGGTGCGTGCTGGCATCTGGATCTCTCCGCCCCTGAAGCGCGCCGCCTTCTTCCTGTCCTGACCGGGGCCATCGTGGACGAAGACGATCCTGTGACGCGCGCGCTCTGTGCCCGTCTGGCGCGACAGGTCGCCAACCTCGCGCAGTAGGAGACGGGAAAAGAAAAAGGGGAAAGGGGGAAAAGGGAGGGCAGGCACCACACCGGAGCCTGTCTGGCAAAGGGTGGGTCGGCCGTGTCCTCGCTGCGCTGCGGGTCGTCCGATCCCGCTGCGTTGCAGCGCCTTTGCCAGCCAGTCCCCGCTGCGGTCGCCGGAAAGGGTCATGGAAGAAAACAGGAGAATGACATGGCCGACATTTCCGATCTGCGTCCCCGCAACCGCACAGAATGGCTCGAACTTGCCGAGTTCGTGGCAGGCATCGTGCTCTTCGCCATCTTCATCGTTCTGGTGGTGGTGCTCCCCTCCTTCCTTTGATACCCCCGAGATCAGGCGCTGTGGAGATCACCATGCCGACATACACGCTCGCCGCAATTCCTGCGGCCTCTCACGGGAGCTTAATCTCCTGTTCATCTCCGGCTCGTTACAAAAAGACGCGGATCGAGGTGGCTGACCTTGCAGGGATCCGGGCAGCCGTTGCCGAGTACGGCACGCGCCTGCACGATGATGACCCGGAGGCCTCCTTCCTTGTGTCTGTCACACCCGAGCGCGGGGGCGATCATCCCGAAAGGTTCAGCGAGGCCCGCTGGAAAGGATCCCTCGGCACCGAACACTGGATCAGGGTCATCCCTGAAGACACACCGTTCAAAGCCTACCTTACTCAGGTCGAGGCGATGCTCGCCCATGAGCTGCGCTCATGAACGGACCGGAGCCCGCGTCCCTCGCATGTCCCGCGCTGCGACGGCCGCCGATCCAGCCTCAGGGCCTCACCGCAACGCAGTTCAGCGACGTGGCCGAGAAGGCGAAGATCGGGAACGCGCTGCTGTCGTTCATCGCACGCGGGTTTCCGCAGAGTGCGTGGAACCGCACGCTCTACAACCGCCTGAGCCAGATGTTCGGGCATATCGCCCATTACGACATCCACGGCTTCTGGGGTGCGCAGTTCTCCACGACACAGGCACGTCTGGGCTTCCTGCGCGGCATCGTCCTGTACGGCTGTTATGGTGATCCCGCCTGGACCTGGTCGGACGTCGAACGCGACATTCGCAACCGCATCATCGGCAGCGGCCTGACCGAGGCCTACACACGCGCCCTTGCCGCAGAGCAGGAGGCACGCGACCGCGCCGATCTGGCGCGTCTGGCACGGCGCTTCCGGATCGCCCTGCCATCCGAACACCAGCCTCTCCCTGCCGCGCCCGTGCAGGCCGAGCTTTTCTGACACGGGCAAGCGAAAAGGACAGAACAATGGCTCAGACCTTCAGCCTTGCCATCGTCATTGGCAACCTTGGTGCCGATCCGGAGATCCGCACCGGGCAGGACGGACACCGCGTGGCCCTCTTTCGTCTGGCAACGGACAGCCACCGTACTGACACGCACACCGGTCGCCGCGTCCCGCAGACGGTGTGGCACAAGGTCGTCTGCCACAATGACTTTCTGACCGATCTTCTCGAACAACGCGCCCGCAAGGGCCAGCTCGTGTTCGTGCGCGGCTCTTACGAAGTCCGCGCCCGCACGGATCAGGGGCCGCCCGAGCACGAAATCGTGGTGAGTGCGCAGGACGGGGATGTGAAGATCCTTTTCGATCCCGGGCGCTGACCCCCTCTCTCTTTGAAACCCACATGCAAACCGGCCCTGGAGCCGGTCTTTTTATACCTGCTTCCTGACGGAGGCGGGTCTCAGGAGGCTTTATGTTCTATTCCACACCCGCACCCCTCACAGTTCCGCGCAGTCAGGCGCGCGCCTTGAGCGCCCGCCTGATGGCAGAGGCCGTCTTTCTCGAAGACAGGGATCAGTCCGTCATGCTGCCATCGCGGCTGACGGCCGGTTTCCGCCGCAAGGCCGCGACACTGCGCCGCCGCTCGCAGGAGAAGCTCCTGGACAGTCTCGATCGTCCGGAAGGTGTGGCATGAGAACGGCTGTGATGACCCGTCGTGACTATTCCCGCCGTTTCTGGGAGGGAAAAACCCGGTTCTCGCAGGCTGTGAGACGCACGCTGGCGGAGCTGGAGCGACAGAAGGGGCAGACGAAAGAGGAAGACGGGCAGAGGGATGATGCGCCATCCCTGAAAAAAAGCTGAGGCCGAAGGCTTCAGTCGCAGATGGCACGGGCAGACTGGCGATACTTCTTGAAGGATCCGTTCATGCCGTATCATCAGACGTTGCCGCTTCAACCACCCCTTGCGGGGTGGCACGGAGCTGTGTTCCGACCTCGCCGTCATGCGACCAGTGTGACAGTCACGGTCCGAGGGTCTCAAGACAACCCTTCGGGCTCCAGACCGCGTCTTTCGTCAAAAGAGGGCCGCGTTCATCGCAGGACTTTGTCCCGCGCTGCCCGCAACCCGCTTTTGCCGATCCGCAGTCTTCCGGTCCTGACACCCTCGGCCCGCAACTGTCGTGTTCCTGGCAGGACGGGACGAGAAAAACGTCTCCACACATCTCCTTTCAGCGGCAACACCGGGGGCTGCGCTGCCCCCGAAACCCCCGCAGGACGAACAAGAAAAACTGGATTTTGTCGTTCTGGACGCAAGAACTATTTCACTAAACCAAGTAAATATATTCCGCGTTATTCTGTTGTATTCATTGGATATTTTAATGGATATTTACTATGCTTACCAAAGATCGAAAGTAACGGACGTTCGGGAGGATATTCCGCCATGGCTTACCAGAACACGCCCCAGCAGATGAACGAGGAACTCCAGAAGTTCCGTGACGAGATCAGTTGCATCGTTGTTCTGGAGCAGGCCGGTTACAGGTTCGACCGCTCCGAAAGTTCGGCCCGTCACATGCGTTTTCGTCGCCAGAAGAGCGAGAGCATCATCGTGACCCATGGCGGCAAGGGCTGGTGGGATCCGCACAATTCCTCTTCGATCGTCAAAGGCTCGGTCATCGACCTGGTCCGCTTTCTCAATCCCGGGATGTCCCTTGGCAACGCACGCGTGGAACTCCGTGGAATGCTTGGCCTGGCACCCAGTGGGGCCGAGTACGTGGCGGAGCCGAAAGAACGCAAACCCGCACGCGATCCAAACTATATGTGGAAGAACCGTCAGGCTCCCCAGCCGGGGTCGGCTGCCTGGACCTATCTGACCCGCGCCCGGGCTTTGCCGGAACGCATTCTTCATCTCGCGAACCAGCAGGGTCTCCTGCGTGAAGGCATGAAGGGCACGGCCTGGTTCGCCCATCACAACAATGCTGGCGGGCTGACGGGCATGGAGATGCGCGGACCGGAATATCGCGGCTTCTCCTCGGGCGGCGGTGGCAAAATGCTCTTTCGGATGAGGGCTGGCGAAAAAGGAGTGAAGCCCGTCCGTCTGGTCATCGGTGAGTCCGCCATCGACGTCCTGTCCTATGCGGCCATGGATCCGTTCTTTGCAGACCCCAGCCTGTATGTCTCGACCGGAGGCGGCATGAGCCCCGAAGCATTGGAGGAGTTCCGCGCTCTTCTTGGCACGATTGACGCTGGCGGCCGCGTCATGATCGTCGTGGACGGCGATGCCCAGGGCGACCGTTACGAAGAGATCTATGCGCCCATGATCCGCGAAGCCGGGCTCAAGCCCCTGCGGTACTCACCCAAAGGCGAAGACAAGGACTGGAACGCCGTTCTGCAGCGCCGCGCCCGTCAGGACGTGGCGGCATGAAGCGGAGCAAATCCCGTCTGAGCTGGCAGGCCGTCACACTGATCCTGTGGCGGCAGGACGCAGAGGCCATCAAGGTTTGGAAGAGAACCGGTCTGAGAACCTCGGCCCCCGAAGTCTTCTGTGAGGCGCACACGCCCGAAGGACTGGTGCAGGGGGTCGTCATCGGCGGTGATCGCCTGAACGACGCCTGGGACCGCGACGGCGAGCTGATCGTCTTCACCCGAAAATCAACGATCGTCCGTTTGAACGGACCTGAACTCCCAACGCTCACCCTGTCAGCCTGCCCCGAGGCTTTTGAGGACGTCATGATGTATAACGACACCCGCTCCGCGGCCCGCCAGCATATCGACCATATGGTTCTCAAGAGCGGCCTGACCTTTAATATGCTGGGCCATGAAAAGGCTTCGGCGATCTGGATGGATCATGCGCGCCGCCTCGGCTGTACGGATCCTGAAGCGCCTGAAATGCCGGTTCCGCATCAGCTTGTGTGGCTGGGTAGCGGCCTGAACCGCGCCTTGGCTCTCGTGATTGCCGGACGATGGGATGGTCCCCATGAGGGCTTTAACCTCTATCATCCGCTGACCCTTTTCACCGACAGCAGCAATATCGTGGTGGTCGAGGATCCCGTCGCGTCTGAAGTCTATCCCGTTGAGCAGGTGCCGGCATGACCTCTTATCCGCAGACCCTCGCTCCGGTTCTGGATCCGCTGACCCCTGTGCAGCGTGAGGCCGCCATGGCGCTTGGCCGGGTTCTTGTGCTGGCCGGAGCTGGAACGGGAAAGACCAAGACGCTTACGGCCGGTGTGGCGTGCCGGATCCAGATGTATGGGATGCGCCCCTCCCAGATCCTGTGTGTGACCTTCACCAACAAGGCCGCGCAGGAAATGCGTGAGCGCATCACGAGTGTCCTGGGCGAGGGACAGGCTCCGTTCTGGCTCGGCACGTTTCATGGCCTCGGTGCGCGGCAGCTTCGGGCAGAGCCTGAGGTGGCACAGTTACACCCCGGTTTTGACATCCGCGACGCGGACGATGCCACAGCGCTGATCCGCCGTCTCATGAAGGCCATGGACCCCGACACTGTGCCCGAACCGGACACAGGCAAGAAGTGTGACGTCCGACAGGTCAAGAAGATGGGCGAGCGGATCGGGCATATGAAGGAAAACCTCGTGACACCTGAGGCCGCACCGGCCTGGGTGCGCGGGCTGATCGAGCGTCGCCGTGCCGCCCGACAGATGGTCGATGTCGAAGGCTGGGAGTTCGCCGTTCGTCTGTACCAGATCTATCAGGCCACCCTGCGCGAGCAGAATGCCGCCGACTTTTCCGACCTTCTGATGTGGCCGACACTGGCGCTGATGAACGACAGAGCCTATCGTGCCAGGTGGTCGCAGCGCTTCACATCCGTGATGGCCGATGAGTTTCAGGACGTGAACCATGCACAGATGCTGTGGCTCACCTATATGTCTGAATACTCACGGGAACTCTTTGCCGTGGGCGATGATTCGCAATCAATATATTCTTGGCGTGGGGCCAAAATCGGCTTCATCCGGAACTTCGTTCGGGAGTTTGATGGAGCGAAACTGTTCAAGCTCGAAGAGAACTTCCGCTCGACGCATCATATCCTCCAGGCCGCCAATGCCATCATCGCGCGAGACCCGGGCCGGATCCCGAAGACGCTGTTTACCCAGAAGGGCGATGGTCAGAAGATTGAGGTGCTCACCTACGATTATGCGTCAGATGAGGCCGACGCGATCGCGGCCGAGATGGGACGTCGTGCGGCAGAAGGCGTCGCCTGGCACGACATGGCGATGATCTACCGGATCAACCGTCTGTCCCGTTCCCTGGAAGAAGCGCTGCTCAAGGCGCGGATCCCTTACGAAATCATCGGCGATGTCGGCTTCTATCACCGCTCCGTGGTGAAGGACGCGCTCGCCTTCCTGATGCTGGCGGCCTGTCCGGACAGCCGCCAGTCCGATGAGGCGTTCCGTCGCGTGGCCAACGTGCCCAGGCGCGGCCTTGGCGCCAAGGCGCTTGGCCAGATCGAGCAGGACGCGCAGGACCGCGGCCTGAGCCTGTGTGCGGCCGTCACCACGGCAACGCTGCCAGCGAAAGTGCGTGACAGCCTGCTGGCCTTTCGTGAGACGATCTCCCGGATCGGGCAGATCCCGGACATGCGGCTCTGTGACCGCCTCGATACGCTCCTGAAGGAGACCGGCTACTATACGATGTGGCGGGAGGCCGCGTCCGAAGAAGGGGAGACGGCCTTGCAGAACCTGTCCGAGCTGGTCGGGCTGGCCGAGGGCTTTACCCGGCTTCAGGATCTTCTGGAGCACGCAGCCCTGGCCACGGCCTCACCGAATGAGCGCGGGCGTGATCGGGTGCAGCTCATGACCATGCACCGGGCCAAGGGGCTGGAGTTTCCCCACGTCTTCCTGCCTGCCTGGGAGGAGACGGTTTTTCCGGGGATGGGCGAGCGGAACTATGAGGAAGAGCGCCGACTGGCCTATGTGTCGCTGACCCGCGCCATGCAGCAGGCCACGATCAGCAGTGTCGGCTATCGTCAGGGTGTTTCAGCGAGGCCGTCAGGCTTCATTGAGGAAATCCCTGCCGAGCATCGCGTGACAGGCTGGCTGCGCCAGCAGGGGCAATCGAAGACAAGAGAGACAGGGGGCCGGTTCCGTCACACCTTGGCCGCTCTCGATGCGATGGGATTTTAAGGGATGTCCGATCATCACGGGTCTGACGACAGGCCTTATACGTCCCGCCTGCGCAGGACGAAGTCTGGCTGGCTGTATGACTGCGAGGTCTGCGGGAAGGGGGCGGCTTTCGGGTTTACCGGAGTGAAGGGCGATACACATTACTGCTCCGAGCATCGCCACCTGGGGCGAGGCGTTCCCCCGCCGCCCATGCAAAGAACCACGCGGCCTCAGTGATGCATCAGGTTATCTTTCGTATAGACTGCCACACTGCTCAGTTGAGATTTGAAAAAAGGTATTGAAGTGACCTCAGGCATTGAGACAGATTTTCGTTATCTGACAGCCAGTATTGTTAAGAGCTATGTCAGCGCTCAGGACACCCCGGTAGAGCAGCTTCCCGAGCTGATCCGGAGTGTTCATGCAGCCCTTGCCTCCGCAGGCCAGGCGCCTGAAGAGGCCCCGGTAGCTCTGGTCCCGGCCGTCAATCCGAAGCGCTCCGTGTTCGAGGATTACATCATCTGTCTCGAAGACGGAAAGAAGCTGAAACTCCTCAAGCGCCATCTCAAAAATGCTTTTGACCTGACACCGGACGAATACCGCGCGAAATGGGGACTGCCGAGCGACTATCCCATGACGGCTCCGGGCTATTCCCGTCATCGGACCGCGCTGGCGCATAAGATCGGTCTTGGGATCGTGAAAGGTGGCCGGAGCCAGCCTGCACCCGAGCCGGAAGAAACCGAGGTCGAGGTCCGGAAGATCCCGCAGAAGCGGCGCGGACGTCCTGTAAAGGCCTGATTCTCTTTTAGGAAGTCGCAGAAGCGGTCTTTACCTTTGCCCGGTAAAGCGATCTTTTCAGATCTAGTGAACCGCAAGGACAGACCGTGACCCGCCTTCTTTTTTCTTTCGCCCTGGCAGCAGGCCTTTCGGCCGCTGCCCTTTCGCCAGCCATGGCCCTTGATCCGGCACTCGGGAGCCTGGGGTTCGCGCCCCCGACACCGACGACAAAAGGCCATGCGGCCTCTGTGTCCACGTCCTTCGCAGTCATGCCCGAAAGCCTTCAGGTGCTGCTCGATGCCGGCTATTCCATTCGCACGTCGGCTGGCGAAGAAGGCAACATCCTGACCCTTGAGAAATTCGTGGATCGGACTTCGCCGTCGAAATGGGTGCGGTGCGAGCTGCTCGGCGATCATAATGGCAATACGCGTCTGACGTTCAGTCAGCATGTGAACTCCATCTGCTGGAAGCTGAACTGATGAGTGATGCGATGCCGGTTTCAAAGACCGGACCTTTTCGTCCGCAGACCCAGCAGGTTGTGGATGCGCTGAACAAGGCCTTTCCCGGCCTGTTTGCGGGCGTCTGCAAGGCCTCGGATCTGCCGTCCGACCCTGATGGGGCCGAGCACGACGACGATCTCGAAGACGACGGATTCCTGAGTGATTTTGTCTTCCTGTCGGACGGATGGGCGGTCCGCGTCGATTACGACTGTGAGGATCCGGATCTCTGTCTGGGGCTGTCCGCAGGAAATACGGAGGCTCCCGCAGACGGACTGGAGGTTGATCTCGATGACGGGGAGGAAATCCCGGCAGAGGTTCTTACCGAAGTCATGAATTTTCTCAGGGACGAGCAGCCTTCCGCCTGACGTGATGATCAGCCTGCGGGACGGCGACGAACCACCCGCAGGAGCCGTTGCCAGGCCCCCATCATTGACCCCGGGATGACGCCTCGCGACAGAATGAGTTCGGCCTTGAGAGCGTCGCAGTCCCTGACGACGGGTTTAAGGTCCGGGCAAACTGTAGCGCGGCCCGTGAGGACGACCCGGTTCAGGATCTCGATATCGAGCCTGCTTTGGCAGGTGATGGACCTCACGGCCGCACAGTGACCGTCATTCTGCCGAAGAGGGCTGTAGATCAGACGGCCTTCTTCGTCCGTCCCCAGTCGCTGCCGCCAGTAATCGTCATTCGGATGGCCGCTCAGATGGCCTGCATAATGCTTGGTCTCGATGACCATAATCGCGTGAGGCAAAAGGGCCAGATGGTCGATCTGCGTCATCCCATCCCCAGAGGCCGTGGGGAGGCGAATGTCATGCAGACAGGGCAGTCCCGAGGCTGTGAGAACCTCGCGAACCGTATCTTCTCCCTTGCGGCCCTTCAGTTCGGCCTGAATGTCTTTCCAAGCTGCGTGCGCGCTGTCACTGCGCTCGATGCGGGACGGGCCGCCAGGCGGCCGACGTCTTATGCGGACCATACGAAGACGCACCTCCAGACGGGCATAGGGGGGCTGGCAAAGCGCATGGCATGTCTCCGGTCCGGTAATCGGTATCCTGACTCTACCGGCGTGTTCTGCGACTTGACGGTCTCTGTATTTTTCAAGCGCCCTCACTCGGTCGCACAATGATGTGCGACGTGTATCCGGAATAAAACGTGATGTCATTAAAATGGATCAATTATATTCGGTTGATGATCTCATTCAGCTACAAATCGACATTATGATTGCCGGGATATTTGTCTTTTGCATATCCGGTCTGGTTCTTAAATCAAGATGAATATGGCTGTGCATTACGCTGGAATTATGGACTTAAATCTTTTTTTATTATGTCGTTCACGTTTCGGCTGCACGCCTTGCCCCATGATGGGGTCAGGACATAGAACGGGCACAGATATACGCTAAGCGTCTCTGCGCGCACTTATGGGTCGACTCTATGCGTCGACGACTCCAGCATTCCAAAGGCATCCATCGGACAGTTGTAGCATCGCCTCTCGTCGCAGAGCCGGCATATCGTCAGCGCCGAGACAGCGTCGTCAGACATCTGCGCAAGTATTGTCTCGGCAATACGTTCCAGCACGAGGCGGTCAGCATTCGAGACATGGCTAAGGATTTCGGATAAAGTCTCGTTTCTTCGTTGCAGGATCGCAGATAGGCGAGTCTCGCCTGCCTCAGTGAGCATCAGCGCTACTGCACGACGGTCCCGTAGCGCTTTGGATCGAACGGCGAACCCGGCTGCAACCAATCGATCGACAAGCCGCACCGTCCCCGCGTGGGACAAGCCTAGCACCCGTCCTAATTCGTCGATCGAAAGACCGGTCGCGTGACCGATGACGACGATCGCCGCGGTGGTTTCGCCACCGCCGGGTATCGTCGGGTCGAATGCCGCCTTCTTAATTCGATCGGTGATGCCCACTGCGAGGGCGCCGAACAGATTGACGAGCCGGTCCGAGAGTACGTTCAAAGGGTTGCCTCATTCATTGACGGCGTATAGTGTATGCGCAGCGCATATATCACGCCTGTCTAAGCATGAAGGCAGGTCATGCGCCATGATGAAAGCGAGGCACCATGTTTTCGACATTACACATAGCTGAAAAGACGACCGGCTCTCGCGGGTCTCTCGCGTTGCTGCGCTGGGCGCTGGTGGTCATCTTTCTCTGGTTCGGTTGCATGAAATTCACGAGCTATGAAGCGATGGGCATCGCGCCATTGATGAAGAACAGTCCGATCATGAGCTGGATTCCGGCCGTTTTTGGGGTGCAGGGTGGAAGCTATTTTATAGGCACCGTCGAGCTCGCGACGGCCGCTGCGCTGATTATCGGTGCTTTCAACAAGACGGCCTCCGCTCTCGGCGCGGCGATGTCATGCCTGACTTATGCCGTGACACTGACGTTTTTCCTGAGCACGCCTGGCGTCGCCGAGCCGACCGCTGGCGGGTTCCCGGCGATTTCGGCCGGAACCGGACAGTTCCTGTTGAAGGACCTGGTGCTTCTTGCGGCATCAGCGTGCCTTCTACTTGCGTCCATACGGACAGCAGACGCGTGACGGCAAACAGGTGATAGGCGACGCTCCGGACCTGCGCTTTTGCCGAACCATACCCGCCTCAGCCCATAACGATCGACAAACCCTGTCGCTTTGATAGGGTGTTCGAAAACATGCTTTCGAGGGTTTGTCGTACATGCTGGTCGGATATATGCGGGTGTCAACGACCGATGACCGCCAAACGGTCGATCTCCAGCGGGACGCGCTCGTCGCAACCGGGGTCGATCATCGGCATCTCCATACCGACAAGGCATCCGGCGCGCGCGACGACCGACCAGGCCTGAAAGCCTGCCTCGACTATCTGAACGCGGGCGACACACTGATCGTGTGGAAGCTCGACCGGCTCGGACGCTCGCTGCCGCACCTGCTGACGATCGTCACCGATCTGAAGGCGCGCGGCATCGCGTTCCGGTCGCTGACCGAGCAGATGGATACGACCACGCCGCACGGCGAATTGCTGTTCTCGCTGTTCGGTGCATTGGCACAATATGAGCGTGCGCTCACGCGCGAACGGGTGATGGCGGGACTGGCTGCTGCCAAACGCCGGGGACGCCAAGGTGGCCGCCCGCCGATGATCGACGCCGAAACGCTCGAGCGGATCACCGCCGCGCTGGATGGCGGGGCCAGCAAGGCGTCCGTCTGCCGGACCTTCAAGGTGCCGCGTTCGACCCTTCTCGGCACGCTTGCCCGGATCGGCTGGACCGCACCGGCCAAGGTCTAAGCCGATGCCGCGTCGCGCCGTCCTGTCGGACGAGCAACGCGCGGCGTTGCTCGCGCTTCCCGACGACGAAACCCTGCTCGTCCAGCACTGGACATTGAGCCGGGACGACTTGGCCATCATCGTCCGCCGGAGGCGACCGCATAACCGGCTGGGTTTCGCGATCCAGCTTTGCGCGCTGCGCTATCCTGGCCGTTTCCTGCGACCCGGTGAACTGATCCCTGATACGCCGCTCGCGTTCGTCGCAGAGCAATTGCAGGTCGGACCCGAGGTGCTGGCCGACTACGCGACGCGCGGCCCGACCCGGTACGAACAGCTCGATGCACTGCGCGATGCATTCGGCTTCATGCCGCTCAGTCGGCCGCTGCGAACGACGTTGCAGGAATGGCTCCTGCCGATCGCGCTGACGACGACCAGCGGGGCTAGGCTGGCGCGCGTGATGCTGGATGAGTGCCGGCGACGGCGCATCATTGTGCCGGGCATCAGTTCGGTCGAGCGGATGGTCGCACAGGCGTTGCTCGATGCCGAACGCCATGTCGCCGAGCATCTGACCCGAGGACTCGATGCTCGACAGCGCCGGCTGCTCGATGCGCTTCTCCTGCCCCACACAGGCACGAACTTGAGCGATCTGGCCTGGGTGCGGCAGTCACCCGGCAAGCCCGGCCGAAAGACATTCGCCGCCATCATCGAGCGACTGACACTGCTTCGGGCCATCGGGATCGATCCGGATATCGCCGTAGGCGTCCATCCCGAGCGCCTCCGACGCCTGTGCCAGGAAGGCGTGCGGCTGACCGCGCAACATGTTCGGACGCTGCAAGCGACGCGGCGTCGCGCCACATTGGTGGCGACCATCCTCGAAACCATCGTTACCCTCACCGACGATGCGGTGCTGATGTTCGATCGCCTGCTTGGGCAGATGTTCCGGCGCGAACAGAACAGCGCGGACACGACACTCAAGCGCAACCGGCGCACCATCAACGGCAAAATCCGGCTGCTTGCCCAACTCGGCGCTGCCTTGCTCGCCGCCAAGATATCAGGTGGCGATATCGGCGCTGCGGTCGAGGCAGCGATCGGATGGAATGATCTCGGCCGCGAGGTCGATGAAGCCCGCAAGCTGATCCGCCCCGATTCGGTCGATCCCGTCGCGGTCGCCGCGACCAATTACCCCGTCCTCCGACAGGTCGGTCCCTCGTTCATCGCCTCGTTCACATTCGGGGCGGTGCCAGCCTGCCATGCGCTCGCGCGAGCGGTCGCGATCATGCGCGACCTTCATTTTGGTCATCTGCGCAAATTGCCTGCAGGCACGCCAGTCGGCTTCATCCGGCAAGCTTGGCGTCGGGCGATCGGCACCGGCATTCCCGATCGCAGGATCTATGAATTGTGCGTGCTGGTCGAGCTTCGCGACCGGCTTCGCGCCGGCGACATGTGGGTCGAGGGAAGCCGACGCTATCGTGCTGTCGAGCAGCAACTCATTCCTGCCCCCGTATTCGCCAACATGCGCGCGGCCGGCCCCTTGCCGATACCGGCACCGGATACGGCCGATATCTGGCTGGCCGAACGACGCGCCCGCCTCGCCCGTCGATTGGCCGAGGTCGAGCGAAAGGCGGAGACGGACGCGCTGGAAGACGTGCAGCTCAGCTTGGGCAGGCTGCGGATTTCGCCCTTGAAGGCGATTACTCCCGAGGAATCCGATACCGCCCTTGCGCCGCTCTATGCGCATCTGCCCGCGATCCGCATCACCGACCTTCTTGCCGAAGTCGATCGATGGACCGGGTTCAGCCAGTGCTTCACGCATCTGCAAAGTGGCCGTGCCGCGGATGAACCACGTGCGATCCTCACGGCGGTGCTCGCCGATGCCACCAATCTGGGCCATACGCGCATGGCGGAAGCCTGCAATCTCGTGACCCAGCGCCAACTCGGTTGGCTCGCCTCGTGGCATCTGCGCGAGGAAACCTACGGTCGCGCGCTCGCCCGGCTTGTCGACGCCCAACACACCGCGCCGCTGGCCGCGCTGTTCGGGTCCGGCACCTCGTCCAGCTCAGACGGTCAGAACTTTCCGCTCGACCGCCGCGCCCAGGCAACCGGCGCAGTCAATCCGCACAAGGGGACAGAGCCGGCTGTCTCCTTTTACAGCCACGTCTCGGATCGCTACGCGCCGTTCCATTCCACAGTTATCTCCGCTTCGGCGAGCGAGGCGGCACAGGTGCTCGACGGGCTGCTCCACCACGGCGCCGATCTGCACATCGAAGAGCATCACGTCGATGGCGGGGGCGTCTCCGACCATGTGTTCGCGCTATGTCATCTGCTTGGGTTCCGGTTCGCGCCGCGTATCCCGAATATCGCCGCACGCCGTTTGCACCTGTTTAACGGCATCGAACCCGGCCCCGATATTGCGCCGCTGGTCGCGGGCCGCATCGACGAAGGTCTGATCGAGGCACACTGGGACGACGTGCTGCGACTGGGAACCTCGATCCGCACAGGCGTCGTCAGCGCCTCGATCATGCTGGAACGGCTCGGCTCCTATCCACGCGCCAACGGCCTGGCACTGGCGTTGCGCGAGATCGGTCGCGTCGAGCGTACCCTGTTCACGCTCGACTGGATCGAGCAGCCCGAACAGCGTCGCCGCGCCACCCGCGAACTCAACAAGGGAGAAGCGGAAAATGCCCTGAAACGCGCCATCTTCTTCCATCGCATCGGCCGTATCCGCGATCATGCGCTGCAAGCCCAAAGCCATCGGGCGAGCGCGCTGAACCTCGTCGCCGGTGCCATCGTCCTGTGGAACACGACCTACCTGCAAGCCGCCCGGATGCATCTCGCCAACCTCGGCCGGCCGGTCCCGCCGGACCTGCTGCAACACCTATCACCGCTCGGTTGGCAGCATATCAATCTCACCGGCGATTACCTCTGGACCGATCCCGATGCGCCATCCACCGCGCTCAGACCGCTTCGCCAGATGCGCGCCGTCGAAGGCACGGCAAAACCTTAGCGTATATCTGGGTCCGTTCTGTGTACCGACCCCATGATAAGCAATTTTGAAGGCGTTTCATGAAAAGAGGCGGGAGAAGAAAAGGGGAAGACGCGCCACAGGCCGTCCGGCCGCCACAATGGTTCGGCCGCACGCGGCCCGCGCCCTAAGGGCGCGCCATTGTCCCGTCCAGCCGTCTGCGCCCGCAGGAAAGCATCCAGAAAATGAAAAAGGATGTTCTCCATGGCTACTCCCGTCGTAACAGTCTTCACGCTCACCGGCCCACAGGACCGTTTGCGCCAGATCGCCAGAGAGCGCGCCTACCGGACCTGCGCACCCGAACACATGACGTGGGAGGATGAGACAACACTCGTGATGACCCTCGAAAGCGGGATCGGGACCTCATTTCTTGGTCATGGGCTGGGGTTGTCTGACGAATATCCAGACGTCAGCATCCGGGGAATGGAGTATTTCGACTGCTTCGATGATCCGGCCTTTGCCAAATGGCAGGGCGGTCAGCTTGTCTATGAAGCGGATCTCATAACAGTCTTCGGAATCCTCTTTCCGACTGACGCCACAAAAGACTGGCCGGGATGTAGCGCCAGCTTCTGGCACAGGTCTCCGTCTCTCGCGACTGCCATAGCCGAGAACTGTCCCCACTTTGACCTGATGCCTTTGCGCCGACAGGCAGGGCCGGTGCCGGGATGGGTTGAGACAACGGACGGCTTCGTCACACTCTTTCTCCGCCCGCCCTCAACACCCGACGCGCAGGATGGCCTCGGGGTGATCCTCTATCCGGAGATCGGCCGGAGCACCCTGCTGACAGGGATCGACCGCTTCGGCGGCGTTGCCCGGTTCCGGCGTCAGTCTTACGGACAGATCAGTGCCGCGTGCCAGGAGCTGCGTGCTGTCCTGCGGGAGCGCTGGAAGGTCAGCGAAAAGAAGAGGCGGAAGGCGTGCCAGGAGCGCAGAGTTTTGAGAAGGAAGATGAAGAAAGCAGAGCGGGAGAGAGGGGATAGTGTGTTCTCTTTCTGCGAGACTGACCCTTGGGTGATTTGAAGGGCAGACGAAAGGAGAATCCAAGGCGTAATGCACCCGTACTCCTTGTCCCTGGGGGCGTGTGCTATCGTAGTTGCTTAGACGTAACGATGCGCTATAAAACTCACAATTTTCATTACGGGTAAAGGTCGTGAGCTTGCTACATAATAGCTTTGTACATCAAAACTTCAGTTGGATGACCGCTGTATTCACGACGATTATTGCGAAATTCGCCTCTGACAAATTTGTTCCACGTTCGCGTTATTCAGTCAAGAAAAGGCTTCTGATTGTCGTTCCTGCTGCGATGTTGTTAGAAGCATTCGTTCTTTTTCTTGTTATCTATTTCATAAATCCCTGAGTAGCTCGGAAGAAGATCGGGGGCGGCCCTGACGGGTTCGTTCACTCTATTCCGCTAGGCTCCTGCGTCGCCAAGCTCCACCGAGCCACAGGGTCCAGCCGCCCTTGGTCGGGCGTCTGGCCCCTGCGTCTCGGCCCTTCCGGGTAACGGTTCACCCGCATCCTTTTCCAATAACGGTCGGTCCTGGTCTGGGGGATCGGTTCGTGAGACGGCTCCTCAACCTCCCCGGCCAGTCCTTCGGACTGTCCGGGGAGGCACGTTCCATGGAGGCGGCCTCGCATCCAGCGTTCAGTCTGACAGTCGCCGTGCCAGTCCGTAAAG
>NZ_JBDIWI010000005.1:0-115733 GCF_039638325.1 Gluconobacter sp. OJA
TAGGTGTTTAGTCCCGGGATTTGATGGGTTGGATTGATGATGAATCTTTCTGGCTCTGAAGTCCATATTTTACAGACATATTCGTAAGGTGTGAGGCCACTCAGCGTCTTGAGCCTTCGCCCGAAATTATAGGCTGCTATGAAGTCGTTGAGGTGTATCCTCAACTGCTCATGACTGTCGTAATGGAAGCGTTTGACGGTTGCTTCCTTGATTGTCCGGTTCATCCGCTCAACCTGACCGTTCGTCCAGGGATGATTGGGTTTCGTCAGGCGGTGTTCAATCCCGTGGGCTTCGCAGATCATGTCGAAGCGCATGGGACGCGACCACGCCGTATTGCGATTACGAGGCTGCTCAGCGAACTGGATGCCGTTATCGGTCAGAATGGTATGCACCCGATAAGGGATCATACTCAGGAGATGTTCGAGGAATTCCCAGGCTGTCTTCCGATCGGCTTTCCCGACGAGTTGTGTGACAGCGAATTTGCTTGTCCGGTCGATAGCAACGAAGAGGTGCAGCCTGCCCTCAGCAGTCTGGACTTCGGCAATATCGATGTGAAAAAAGCCGATGGGATAGCGTTTGAAGCGCTGGCGTTTGGGCTTGTCTCCCTCGATGTCCGGCAACCGTGAGATCTCGTGACGCTGAAAGCAGCGATGCAGGGCCGAACGTGTCAGATGAGGAATGCTGGCCTGCAGGGCATAAAGGCAGTCATCCAGCGGCAGTAAAGTATGCCGGCGAAAAGCGACTGCCATGGCTTCTTCGGTTTCTGTCAGGCTCGTTGAGCGAGGCTCTTTAGGGCCAGTTTTCTGATCTTCGACAGTCTGGCGCTTACGCCATTTTGCAACTGTTTTCGGGTTGATCCCGAATTCCTTGCTCAGCGCCGCGAGCGAAGCCTGCGATCGCTGTATTGCTGCTCGCACGGCGTGCGTGGTCGTGGCGCTGCCATGACGTATCTGTCCCATAATGCTTCCTTCCACTCACGTGAAAATACCACACCATCAAATCCCGGGACTAAACACCTAGGGCAGCCTGATTGTTCTATCGTTGTTCATTCTAAACGTTGTTTAGCGTACCATCCACACGATGGCCTCTATTGTTCAATGGCATACGGACCAGAGGCTAGGATCTGGAGCACCAGCATCCCGATACCGTCAGGGGTTCTCGCGTTCAGAGAGAGTTTTGCGTAACCATTTGTCCAACGAGCTGGAATATGCTCACGCGCTTCCCAGCCTGACAGACTTTCTGTTTTCAGATGCTGGTCAATTTTGGCCTTCTTGACAGAGTCAAACAGGGTAATCTGGCCAATCAATACGCCTAGTTCGCGATGATCGTCGATGAACGGTCCAATCGCTTTGCTTGGACGGCTGGCTCGCGAAAGAATGTGAATATTCCTTACAGATGACGGAACCATAAACATCACGAGATCACCCTGTATGCGGGCCGGGCGAATGATGTGTCCAGTTTCTGTCAACAGGCGCAGATCGGCATCATCGGTGGTGGAACAAGCGATCGTAAGACTTGGAATGCCCATCGCCGCAGCTCTCTGACGAAGCCTGAGAAAATGGGGTTCAACGAACGCGCGGCTGACGTCTAGGGGGGCAGCCGCATCGTGTTCCCATGTCAGCGTTCTGATGCCAAGCGAAGCAACAGATCCGCCAGGACGAAACGCGCGGCGACTGCCGGTATCGAGGTAGCTTTCTGTCAGAATGCCATTGGCCGTGATGACAGAATGTTCTTCTGTCTCGAGATGATAGTGATCATAGGAGGTTATCGAGGTGTCGTAAAAAATTGACCTGCCGTTGACGAGCATCCGGACCGGAACAAAAGTCCCATCGAGAAACAGGCAATGCTCCGATGTCACCAGAAGGTCTTGCGAGGGAAGGCCCTGGGCCAGTGCGTCCTTAACGATTCTGACCGGATACCCCGCAGCTTCCTCAGGGAGGGCCGCATTGACGACAACATGGGCTTTTCCGGCCCATACGACCGCCCGAGCGACGTCCTGACCGTTCACGCAGGCAATGACGCTGTCTGTCGGGCTGATATCCTCGACAGCCATTTCACCACGCAGGGTGCGGATCCTGCTACCTGTCAGGAAGCAGGCATTCGAATAGCGCTTCTCAGCGCCATCAGCATAAGTGATCTTCCAGTTATTATTGCCGTCTTTACCGCTTTGGAAGGACGGGCTACCGCTACTGTTAACGTCATATCCCTTGGTGACTGTCATGGCGGAATTGTTGCCATTGTAATTCTGACCGGCCCCGGTCAGCCATTCGACCGTGACTTTGGCAGGTGTACTTTCTGTTCCGTAAGATACTTTGCCTTCTGTTCCCAACACAAGATGGAAAAGATGGATATTCGTTCCCTGAAGACTGTATGAGCCGCCCTGAGCGTTCTTGAATCCCGCACTTTGCGGATCCTGCAACTTGCCAGTCACAATGAAGGGCGTACTTCCAGTTGACAGGGTTGCGGGTCCGCAATTGCCGCCGAGTGTTACGTTCGCAACGGTCACTGGCGTGCTGCCGCTCAGTATGGGTGTCATGTTTTTGACGACGTTGTTTATGGAATTTGAATCCCCATTGTAGGTGTAGCCTGCCTTATTTAGCAAGTTGCCGCTCATAATGAGGACATTATCCGCTAAGCCTGGGACGCCTGTGGTTGTTGTTAAAATCGTGTCTTTCGTGACGTTCCAGTTATTGGGATTATTCCAGTCAGTATTACTAGCGCCCGTCCAAAGATAAGACGTCATCGTTAATCCTGTTCAAGATACAACAGCGCTCCCCAGACAAAAGGAAGGATCTAAGGGAAATGTGTTTTGGAGAGTCGATTAAAATAAAAATCATTAAAATGGTCATCGCACGTTGTCAAATTGCAAACATAAGTTAATATAATACAAACAATAATTAACGATTAACGAACAACATTGGAAAAACCCGTCGACTCTTCTTCCTGCAGTAAAAATCGTATCAACGGAATCAGGATTCCATCTAGGGGAGCGGTGAGAGACTGTTCGAAAACGTACGCTAAGGATTTTAGAAACCGGATTGCAACCGAAGAGGTCTGAAATCATCTCGCGGCTGCCCGATTTCACCCCAAAGATAATCACCTGTGAGACCAATATGCTCCCAGCCGAGTGGTGCCACATGAGCAAGCACGTCATCGGGTACCGCGATGCCCGTCTGATGAAGATGCTGAGCGGCACGGTCCAGATAGACCGTGTTCCACAAAGTTATAGCTGCTGTCACAAGCGTCAGACCCGATGCCCTATGCCGCTGGTTTTCAAACGTGCGATCTCGCAGTTCGCCCAGACGATTAAAGAATACGGCCCGGGCAAGCGCGTTGCGTGCCTCGCCCTTGTTAAGAACACTGTTGGTTCGGCGCCGCTGTTCGGGGTCGTCGAACCAGTCGAGCATGAACAGCGTGCGCTCGACACGGCCAATTTCGCGCAAGGTCCGGGCCACAGGATTTTGACGAGGATAGCCTGCCAGTTTGCGTAACATGACTGAAGCTGTGACCGTGCCCGCCAGGATCGAGGCGACCAGGCGTAGAGTTTCGTCCCAGTGCTCTTCAATAGCCCGAACATTAATCGGACCCGCGACCAGCCGTCGTAGGGGGGGCCAGGGCGCTAGCGAAGAAAGACTATAAAGACGCCGCTCGTTCAGATCCCGGAACGCGGAGCGAACCGAAAACCCAACAGATGACACGGGCCGAAGACGTGATCGACGGCCCCGGCCGTATCGGTCGCGTGCTCGCGAATAGTCAGTTCACTTTCGTGATTCAGCAAGCCATCAAGAACATACGCGGCTTCTCCGGCATTCGCCGCAATGACTTTGGTATGGAACGGCGTATAGCGATCGGTAACGTGTGTGTAGAACAGGACACCGGGATCCGTGCCGTAGCGCCCATTGTAGTCAGCGCGCCCTTCGCCCCGACCGCCGGCCCGAAAGAACTGGCCATCAGAGGATGAAACATCACCATCACCCCAGATACGCGCCATCGGATGGGCAGTGTGACAATTTACAATTGCCGCCAGCGCACCGAGATATGTCTCATCGCGAACATGCCATTCGGTGGTCCATCGCAGTCGGGATAGAGTCAAACCGCGCGAGCTTTCGGCCATCCGGCCCAACCCCAAATTGGTGGCGTCGGCAAGGATTGATCCCATCAGGGCAGCCTGGTCGGATGTCGGCTCACCATTCCGAGCATGGACAAAATAATCCGTGAAACCCGACCAGGCGGCGACTTCAACAAGCAAATCGGTGATCCGGATGCGTGGTAGCAGGCCATACAGGCGGGCCTTGAGAAGCTCAGCCTGATCAGATGGCGATCGCCGGAGCGGTGAGACCGATAGTTGACCGCGTTCGATCGTCACATCAACCAGCGTGCCAGCCGACGCCGCCTGTTCGACAGCCGTCATGCGGTCCGACATGACGGTCTGCCGATCCGCAAGCCATGCCGAAAATGACGATGGCACCGCCAGTCCTAATCGATCCTCAGCACGCATGGTTGAAAACACAACCTCGGGTAACTGATAGTCGTCGAGTGTGCGGTACGCTCGGCTACCGTCCACCCAAATACTGCCAGAGCCCAATCGTTCCCGCAGATGGACAAGCACAGCAATTTCATAGGCTCGCCGATCGATTAGGCCGTCACAAACACAAACGATCTTTATCCATTGTGGTTTGAGAAAGGACAATGGCACGCGTTTCGCTAGGACTGATCGACCCTCACGATACATCTTCTTCAGGGAATCAATCCCGCCCAGCAGTGGATCGCTGCTGCGTGCAGCGCGGAAGGTAAAGGCGGCGAGACAGGCCGGGAGGTATTTTCGTACGGACGGATAACGTTCGACAACATCTCGCAGATCGTCCTCGCTGGAACGGGTCAGGCCTTCAACAATCTGTGCACTATGGGTCAAGCGGTCCCATCCCAGGTGTGTCTGGATCACTTCGATCGGATCGACAGCTGCCTCTTTGGCCTGGAGCAATAAGCGGACCAATTTCGCATGAACTCGCGCTGTATCCTTAAGCAGACGTGCCTGACCTAGAAGTCGATCTGATCGCATGCGATCCGCGCGTCGGAACAATGAACCGAGCATCTTTTCGACCATTATGATTGCAGCGTCCGTAAGTGTCGCTTCCATCTCAATCACAAAGGCAATCAGCATTGCGAGTTGTCGGCTATGATTTAATCGCCGAACGTGCTGCGCTGTGACAATTCCCGCAGTCCGCGCAATGACCGTATAGCGGGCTGCATGAATCCGACGACGCCGATCTGCCTCAATCCCGACAGCGCGCACCTTTTCCAGCCGATCAATAATGGCCTTCAGGTTTCTGGCGGACGGCGATTCAGACCAATCGCGGATCCAGCCCATCTGTGTCCTCTCTCCCTCTCCCGGAGCAATGAGGGCCTGAAGGCGACGTTGTTGTTCGAGAGTACAATCCGATCCAAGAGTCGCGTACGCTATCTGACGTGCGCGGGCTCTGGCAATCAAGGCCGCCCGTTCGAGTGTATCGGCGGTCGGCAGAACGATCCGCTTAAGTCGTAGCCGCTCGACCATGGTAGTCATGATTGCCATGCCCCGGTCAGTGGACGTCGCAACCTCGATGCCAAGGATAAGCATGTCGCGCAAATCGGCCCGCGTAAAACTTCGCAGACCCAGGTATTGCTCGATCTCGGAGCGGTGTTCCCGCAAAGTGGTTGTCCGAGCGGCGTAAGCTGCAAAGTCCTTGATGCTGCATGCAAATTGGCGACTGAGGATTTCCAGAACTTTAGCTGGAGGTCGCTCTCCTCGTAGCAATGCGCGACCGGGATGCCGCAGATAGCATAGCTGCGCAACAAATCCGAGACGGTTTTCCGGACGCCGACGACGTGCAAGGAGGGCCATGTCATCGGCCCCTAAAGCGTAGAGACGTTCTATTGTTTCGGAATTGTCAGGAGGGTCAAAGAGAACGGCTCTCTGGTCAGGCGATAAAATCGTTCTCGATCTTTGCTTCACATTAATCACTTAATTCTTTGATTGAATGGTTTAGATGACTTAGTTTGTAAGACAGGTTATGATACTCTTATAACCTCATGAAGGCTTTAGATCTGACATGTCACGTAAACGAACGTTTAAGAAACATGCTGATCGGATATGCCCGCGTCTCCAAAGCCGATGGTTCCCAATCCCTCGACCTCCAGCACGACGCCCTGCGTGCCGCCGGTATCGAGCCAGGTAATATTTATGATGATCGTGCATCCGGTAGCCGCGATGATCGGCCCGGCTTAGCTGCATGCCTCAAATCCTTGCGCGACGGCGATGTGCTGGTGGTCTGGAAACTCGATCGCCTCGGGCGCTCGCTCGCCCACCTGGTCAACACCGTGAAGGATCTGTCAGACCGCAGGATCGGCCTGCGTGTGCTGACCGGAAAAGGCGCTCAGATCGACACCACGACCGCATCCGGCCGCATGGTGTTCGGTATCTTTGCCACTCTGGCCGAGTTCGAGCGGGATCTGATCCGCGAGCGCACCATGGCTGGCCTTGCCGCAGCCAGAGCGCGCGGACGAAAGGGAGGGCGAAAATTCGCCCTGACCAAAGCACAGGTGCGTCTCGCCCAGGCCGCCATGGCGCAGCGCGACACGTCTGTTTCCGATCTGTGCAAGGAACTCGGGATCGAGCGCGTCACTCTATACAGATATGTCGGACCGAAGGGCGAGCTCAGGGATTATGGGAAGCGCGTTCTCAGCTTAGCGTAGGATTTCGCCCCCTCCCGCAAACGACCCCCTCTCGCCTCTTTACGGTCATTCTAAGTCTGTTAACGTCATCCTGAAAGCAGCCGTCGATGAAAGTGGTCCATCTGTGCAAATAAGGGGCTGATAACCTTGGAAATCGATACGCAGTCATGCGCTCAAGCTGAAATCATCCGTCGACAGTTGGATGCTTATAATGCACGTGACATCAAAGCCTTTATGGCATGCTGGGCACCAGATGCAGAGGTTTATGCTTGGCCCGATACTTTGCTTGCTTCGGGCGCGGAGGCCATCAGAACGCGACACGTTGAACGCTTTAAAGAGCCAGATCTGTTTGCCAAATTGATCAGCCGAGTAGGTGTGGGCGGACTAGTGATAGATCGTGAAGTCGTGACCCGAAGCTTCCCCGAAGGGCGCGGCACACTGGATGTCATTGGCATATACGAGCTGGAAGGCGACAAAATAAAACGCGCTTGGTTCAAACAGGGCACGCCGGTGTTAACAGATTGAAAGACGTTGGCTGCTTTCGCCTGATTCTGTTGAAAAAGTCGCTCTTGAAATAATCATAGCTTCCTGATTCAGTCATCTTCACTCAAGGAGTATGGCGAATGATGGGTGAACGAACCGGGGTTCAGGAAACCCTGTTTTACGGGTTCAGTCTGGAGCAGCATGTACCAGACAATCACCTGCTTCGATCCATTGACCGGCTGATTGATCTCTCTGGAATTCGAGAACACCTTCCCGTTTTACAGTACAATGGGGCGACCTTCGATTGATCCCGAGCTTCTCATCCGGATGCTGTTGATCGGTTACTGCATGGGCATCCGTTCTGAACGACGCCTGTGCGAAGAAGTGCATCTGAACCTCGCCTATCGATGGTTCTGCCAGTTGGGTCTGGATGGGACTGTTCCTGACCACTCCACATTTTCAAAGAATCGACATGGCCGTTTTCGTGAAAGCAACCTTCTGCGCGAAGTGTTCGAGATGACCGTCCGGCGCTGTATCGAGACGGGCCTGGTCGGTGGGGAAGGTTTTGCCGTGGATGCCAGCCTGATCCGGGCGGATGCCAATCGACAGCGGGCTGTGCCGGGAGACGAAGGTCTTCCTCCTGATGCGGCAGGGCGTGCCGTAAAAGAATATCTTGCCGTTCTTGACGATGCCGCATTCGGTGCGTCGACACCCGTTGTCCCTAAAAGGCTATCTCCCACAGATCCTGCTGCACGCTATTCTGCAGCCACGCCCAATCAGGCTTTCTTTTCATACAGCACCAATTATCTGATCGACCTCAGGCATGCTGTTATTGTCGATGTTGAGGCCACGACATCAGTGCGTCAGGCGGAAGTCACGGCACAACGTCGCATGACTGAACGGGTACAGCATATCTTTGGTTTATGGCCCGAACGCCTGGCTGCAGACGGTGCTTATGGTGATGCCGCAAACCTCGCATGGCTGGTAGAGGACAAAGGGATCGAACCGCACATTCCTGTGTTTGACAAGTCAGCCCGCAACGACGGGACGTTTGCACGGTCTGATTTCACATTCGATCATGAGAATGACTTTTATACCTGCCCGGGTGGTCATCAACTCCGCACATCCAATCGGAACTTCACAACACCCCGTTCCCGTGTCGACAAGGATGGCTTCATTCGTTACCGAGCCCGCGTAAAGGACTGCAGTGGATGTGAATTCCGGCAGCGCTGCACTCCGAATACACCTGCCCGCAAGATCATGCGGTCCGTGCATGAAGGCGCTCGCGACATGGCGCGGGATATCGCCCAAACCGATGCTTACGTGACATCACGAAGACAGAGGAAAAAGGTTGAGATGCTGTTCGCGCATCTCAAACGCATACTCAAACTGGATCGACTGCGATTACGAGGTCCAAATGGTGCCAGAGATGAATTCCTCCTCGCCGCAACCGCCCAGAACCTGCGCAAAATGGCAAAGCTGATGCCAGTCAGCTCCCTCCAGCGGGCCACCTGAAGGAAAAAAGGAGCATTAAGCTCCTCACAAGACCCTATCCGCCCAGTACAGCAAGCGACTTTTTCAACAGAATTGCCTCATGTCAGACATACGCTGTAAGCAACATATTTCCACATAGCTGACACGATTTGTCCAAAGGTGAAGCGTCGGATTGAACCAAATCCAAATAAATAAAGTTAATCAAACAATAACAGTGATTCAGTAAATATGATAAAATTCCATACAGTAAAATCATTTCTCAATCTAATATTATGCTATAAAGGCACTTTATCACTAATTTTTCTTTGATTGATTTATATTTTATATAGTCGTATTTGTTGTATTTTATATCTCTTTCTATACTATTTACGCTGATCATCAGAGTTTGGGTGCGCCAACATTACATCAGGAATATTTCTTATCAAACAGATAGCATTCTCAATAACCCATCTTGGGCGTATAAAATCTGTCCATATACGGCACAACATATGCTCGCTGATTACGAAGTGTGCTTTTTCGCCATCAACGAGGAAATCAGAAAAATGGATGTGACACTGGATTTCACATCCATTTTCTTCAAAGGTCAGCGAGACATGCTCGGGGGCTAGTTTTTTCTCGAATGCGTCTATGTTGAGGGAAGTAATAATGTGAACTTCACCTCGGATAAAGGCTTCAAAATGAGTGGGCTCTGAAAAAGTCAAAGGGTATGGGTAATAGGAACCCCACGACATGTTTGTTTTTATTTCATTAACAAAAACAAACAGGGATCTGGATAAGTCTCTTTTTTCAAAGAGATTTCCGTAATCAGAATTTACATTTCCGTCTGCGATTACAACGACTTTCAGGCACTCATCGATTTCAAAGCTCGTTGAGCCTACCTTAATTGCCTCTTCAACAGCCGCTTGCATTTCATCTGCATACAATATCGGAGTATTCGATATTTCCGACCTAATAGTTACACCGTGGTGACCACGAAAGTTCTCTGCACGATCAGAGATTAGAAAATCGCATAGCGTTTGAAGCTTCTTCTGTTGACGTCTACCACGACGATCTTTCGTATTAGATGATTTGACTTCAATAAAAGACGGGTCATTGCCTCCCAGCAGGCAAATATCTCCGTAACGAAGCACATTGGTAATATCACATAGAACCGCAGGAACATTGAGGGAAATAACCGTTTCCAGACACTTCATCTCGTATTCATAACCAGATTTACCTGAGATGAAGCCACCACTCGGCTTGGGTTCGTATGTCTCGACATTAAAATATGTTTGCTTCAATGCAAATCTGTCCATGTAGAGAAACGCTAAGCAATCCCCAAGGCACAAGAAGTTGTATCTTATATACTGCCAGTCTTTCGGATCGCGCCTAGCCTTCTTTGAAGATTGGATCTCTTTTTCTGCTTCAGAAATTGAAGTTATTATTCTTTTTTGGATTTCCAGAAGACGTAAGAAATCATTTAAATTTTTGGAAAAATCATGAATTTCTTTATGGAGCGCAAATAGCTCCGGGTATAAGCGGTTCTCTCTTGGCGGACTAAAGTTATCGGACGGCGAGAAGGTGGATGATGACATTGAACAATTTCCACATAATATCCGTCTTACTTTACCCAGATTTATTCAATCGTGTAAGCCACTGCATGGCGATAATGGAGAGAGAAAATTTACAATTCTGCTTAGACCGGATGCGTCCTAGGTCAATACTCCGTGCTTTCGGCACGCTTACCATCTGTCTGTTGAATGCCTGCTCCAACGTGAAGTGACCTCCCGTGTCGACCTCACCATATGGCAGTTCCTCTATTCTTACGGCCTAATAGCCGACCTCCAGCCCTCCCCCCCTAATCTGCCGTCCAATCCTCAGATCGCAACCCATTTACACGGGTAAATTCTCGTAGGTTTCCGGTCACGACGACAAGCCCCCTGCTTCGCGCATGACCGGCAATCATCAAATCGTACGGACCGATGACACAGCCACGCGTTTCCAGGGATGCCCTGATTTCCGCTGTATGGACTGCGGCATCATCATCAAACGGCAACACAGACAGACGGGCTGCAAAATGCTCGACTTCACGCCGGGTCTTGAGCGGATTCTGAGACTTTTCAGCTCCATAAAGAAGCTCGTAAAGGACAACGTCGGAGATGCAGAGCGCCTCAGCGTTATCATTGAAACGTTCGCGCAGACCTTGTGGACGATCACGCAAGACGCGAATACAAAAGTTTGTATCCAGAAGATAACGGAGCATCAGAAGCTTTCGCGCTCCTGCATTCCGGGCTGGTCGCGCTCAGGCAATGGAGTGCCCGAAGCAGCAAAAAAATCGTCCCATGCAACATTTGCCGGGGCGATGATGCGACGCGGACCATCCGGGATGATCACCACGTCTTTTAGGCTGACATCAAACGCCACTGCTTTGGGAAGGCGCACGGCCTGAGAGCGATTGGACAGAAAGAGCGTCGTGCGGGTGAGCATCCTAACCTCCATGCGGGATATGTCGAAAGTATATCCACACGCTGGTCGGATGGCAATAAAGTTTGTGTGTCATGCAGGCCCACCTACTTTTTCGGAAAAACCACACTTACGGATCGGAGACCAACGACCAGAACGCCAGTTTGCGCCTATGTGCAGCCTTCAGCCGTGTCCAGAATGCATCCTGATGTTCCATGCCTTCTGCCATGGTCAACGTGGTGGCTAAAGCTGACAGGACGCAAGATCCTTTGAGGTGCAGGCGTAGTAACGGGACTGCGCCCTGTCCAGAACATCTTCTTATCGCTTCCGACTCTTTAGCGGATTGGCTGGCAACCACGCTCAGAGGGTGAGCAAAGCGACGGCGATGTTGACGAGCGACCCGTAGAAAACAATCAGAAGAACTCGCTCAACCGCCGCAGACGACAGGCCTGACGGGGATGGGTTAGACCGCAGATATTTCACCCGCGCATACCCGGCCAAGATCAGACTGATCCCAACAATCCCGGATACCATAGCCACACGGTAGGACATTGCCGTCATTGCTGGCGTGAAAATCTGGCTTCTCCTTTAAGGTGTGTCCGCAATGGACACACCAGTAAGTCACATTCCCAAAGCACGACGATAGATGTCCAGAAGGGTTTCCTGTTCCTCAACCTGGGCAGGCTCCATTTTCCGAAGCTTCAGGATCTGCTTAATGATCTTGACGTCGAACCCGGCCGACTTGGCTTCGCTGAAGATGTCCTTGATGTCTCCGGCCAACGCCTTTCGTTCTTCTTCCAGGCGTTCAACCCGCTCAATGATGGATCTCAGGCGATCCGCTGCAATTCCTCCGGTCTGAACGGTGGTCTCAGCAGATGCTGTGTCCTGTTCTTCATGTGCCAACATACAGTTCTCCTTTCACTCGCCCAATCTGCCAGCTCAGTCTGCGACTGAGGCATCAATGGTAAGTCCGATCAGTCGAAAGGTCCGACGCAAGCCCATAGAGGGTACGGTCCAGAACAAGCTTGCCGTCAAGGTGACGCTCGATCATGGCCCGAAGCAGGCCACCAGCCGACCGCACTTTCCCTTTGCGGGACTTCGCGGAAATCACACAGACGGCGACGGCGGCCTCGTATCGGCCCATGACGCTGCACGCCTGGCGCCAGGCATGAGAGGAAATTCCCAGAGAACCTGTCAGCATCTCGACGGCCTCGATCAGTTCGGCCTCATGTGGGCGACTGCTGGCGCAGAGATCTCGCAATTCAGGAACAAGCTGGAGAAGGAAATTCGGTCCGGCCTTGAAGCCCCGAAGCGGTGAGGCCTTGGGAGGGGAGGCGCTGTCAGACCCAACTACTCCTTCCTCTATGCCAATGCCGGCGCAGCCGGCTCCGCTTACAGTAACTTTAGTTATAGTATTTGGGTTTGTATTAGTATTGTGGGATCCATCAGTGCGCCCCATGGGGTCCATTTCCACAGGGTCAGCCCCCGCAATCATGGCTTCCAGACGCTCGACCAAACCCTCCATCTGCTCAACCAGCGGCGACAGGATGTCCAGGTCGTGGTCATTGCCACGCAACGCCAGGAGCTGATGCCCGTTCTGCTGGATGCTCATGACCGTCGGCCTGTCAGCCGTCGTCTCCAGGGCCGTAGCGCAAAGGGCCGTAATGCGGCGGCCTAACACCATCGCCCGCTTGTGCAGACGCTTTCCTTCGCGCTCCCGCTCTCTGAAGGCCTCGACGCGTTGGAGCATTTCATCATAGCGGCGAGACAGCGGCGACAGATCGAACCCATACCCTTCAAGGATCGCACCATTGCGGCCCTCGCGCCTTAGCCAGCGCTGCTGATTCGGGCTATCGCGCATGATGATCCAGCCCAATTCGCTGAGGCCGCGAAGCCAACGCTTGACCGTGGATCTCTCGATCCCAAAGCGCTCGCAGATGTCGCGATTGCGTACAGAGCAGATGGTGAGATTGTCGTCTTCCCAGTCCACTGGCTTCGTGCGGCTGATCAGAAAGCCAAGCAGATCGGACTGGCGCGGCTGAAGGCCAAGCGCCCGGGGCTCTGTATGCAAAGCGCTTAGGATCTGCGCCTTGGTGGCACCGCTGCGGGGCAGGGCTTCACACTGCATTTCGGCCAGGATCATGGCTGGAGTGATGCGTCTCACCCCAGCCTGATGGGGGTCATGCGAAAGAGAACAGGTCATGGAAAACTTCTCAGGATTTCGGGTTTCCGAAGCCCTGCTTTCCAACCCTTCAAACAAGCCACTCCCGTTTGCAAGAAACTCTTGCATTCGAAGCTGAAATGTAGGATTGAAAAATCAGCGGAAGAAATTTCAATCCAGTTCAATCGGTTTGGCGACCGATGGGACTACGTTCTTAGGGCCTCGTGAAAGCGGGGCCTTAAACGTATCTGGGCTCTGGCTAACTCACTCAAACAATTCCTTCTTCAAGCCCAAATAGGCGATTTGCCTTTATGCTTCTCCTGTAGCGAGAAAGAAAGGCCCTTTTCAGAGTCTCCCGGCCGCTGAGACATCGCCACAATGATCTGCGACTTTCATCTGTAACATGAGTCTGTTCCACGCTCGCAAGGGAGTGATGAGAACAAAAGCGGCCTTCCGTAATTTTTTTTCACAATTCGTTAAGGAAACCTTTTTTCTTTGCGTGAGCCCGTGCTAGAGCGAAAAGGAAGAGAGAGCAGATAAAGTCCATAAAGAGACTGTATCCAGAACTCTGGTACGATCTGGCCTCGGGTTCGTCTAGTAGTTGTAAAGGTGTCGGATGGGTTCGGTTGTAAGGCAAGAGAGTAATCAGTCAGGTTCTCTAATTACTAGCTTCGATGCATTATCCTTTTGCGCTCGAACACAATCTTGTGTTGATAGCGTTATTCACACTCTCGCCATTATGTCTGGAATGACCTTTACCTCGTCTACTTTGATAAACGACTACGTTAGTCAAGTCGAAGAGTGTGAGCGCCATGTGAGTAAGCTCAAAAATCTGGATTGTGTCGATACCGTATTTCTCAAACTCAAAGGCGAATGTCTGAAGAAATTCAGTGCGTTTGAAGCTGGTAGGGCCGGAGAGCTCTGCGTCGCTCATAAAGAATCAATCTTCGATTTCAAAGCTTGAGCTGCGTTTCTCGTCTTAGTCGCAGATGAGCGTGCCAGTCTTCGTGACATCGAAACGGAGACTGGTCAATGAAACTGCATTTCCTCCCTGTAATCACCCTTTTTGCTTTGGCGGCCTGCTCAGGCAACGTCTCGGCCGATCATGGCCATGGTCCCAAGCCACCTCCACTTAAACATGCTCGCTACGAGCCAGGGGCGGCCTATGGATCAGCCCGAGCGGTCTGGGCGCCCCCCGTCTATGATCGGCAAGGTCATATCGTAAAGGTGGAAGATCCCCGCAATTCGGGAGGCCGTGAAGACTATGAGCACGCGGCCTGGGCCGTCGGTGGCCCTAACAACAACTCCACACACCCGCCCGGAACCTTCTAAAAGAAAAGCGGCCCTCTGGGGCCGCTACCTGCTTCAGGACCGTCGAGGAAAAAGGGAGTCGGCCTCTCTGATATAGGCCAGCATCCCAGCCTTCCTCCGCTGACGAAACTGCCAGTTCATCCACCCATTCTGCAGAATATAGAGCCCCAGGGCGAACCAGAACGGCGTCATCTCGATCGCAGTCACAAGCGTCTGACTCCGCCATAACCCGCTGAGGCCGACAATGATCCACGCTGCAAGAAGGCAAGCCCCGATGAGGGCTGCGGCCCAGGCGCGCTGATACGTCCTGGCCTGTTGGTTCTGGAGATAGATCTCTACTGCGGCCGGACTGACATCGTACACTTCTGCCGTCGCAACAATGTCGATGCGGCCCGAATCATCAACGCGAAACCCGTCTTCCGCTTCAGGCTTTCTCCGGACAATGCCCCACAGTGTCCGAAGCAGACTGTAGCCATCCCGAATACTCGTGGCCCCGACTGCGACGGATGGAGAGCCTACAACAAACCGGGCTGCCCGGCCTGTCTTGGCCAGGACTCCCTTCTTTTCGCTCGCCCCACTCACTGGCTGACATCCGTCAGGAACTTGTTCAGGTCTGGAGGCACGCCGTCGAGACGCCCCAGAGACCCATCATGATGCTTCCAGAAAAAGGTCGGTGTGCCCGTCAGCGATACCGCTTTAGCGGCTGCCATATTGGCATCAAGTCGAGACTGCGCTTCAGGAGACGGGTGATCCAGCACATTCGAGAGGCCGCCAGACGTCCAGGCCTGAACCATACTCGCATCCGTAGGCAGCGAGGTCATGGCCTTGGCGTAACGCGTACTTGCGCCGCCATCCTCATAGTCCAGGAGCGAAAGCGGCACGACCCTCAAACGTAGCTTCCCACTGTCAACGGCGGGCTGAAGGAGCTGCATGGCGCGGATCGAGAACGTGCAGCGCGGATCAATAAACATGATCACTTCCGGCGCACCCTTCTGGCCGACCACACCGGCATAGATCTGCTCGGACAACGAACCGGCCGGGGCCTTTCCACCTTCCGGGACGTCGATCCGAACCGTGGGGACTGCCCCGGGGATATAGCGGATCTGCTGCCTTGTGACGTTTTTGCCTGCGGTATCCCATATTGTGCCCGCAATCGCGGCCTGACCGTCTGGCGTCGCATAGACAACCTGAAAACGGTCGCCATTGCGCACAAACATGCCTCTGGTGCCGCGCCAGACCTCAAGATCTGTCGCCCGCTTGCCCATCAACTCATGAAGACGGTCATAGGGGACGGGAATGAGCGTCCCGCCAATAATGAAGCTGTGATTTTCCGGTGTGAAGAACACAAGAAGCTGGTTATCGCCGTGAGCAACGCCAGTCTGGAGGCCGTGCTGTGGCTCTGCCCACAGGATCTCGCTGCCTGCCTGGACCAGTCGCTGGATCGCGTCAGTCGGCTGAGGCCCGAGCGAAGCGGCCTTTTGAGGTGCTGATGTTTGGGCAGGCGGGGAAGGAACAGCACATTGGGTCTGCGCCATTGCCGGTGCAGCCAGGAACAGCGATCCGGCGAGATAAAGAGAGGTACGAGAACGCATAATGGGTCTCCTGAAGAATTAAGGAGACCCTATCGGGGTGAGATGCGACTAAGAGCTGCTTTTTGGAGCGTCTGGAAGAGGGCCGTAGAGGGCGCGATACTGCTTGAGTGACGCCTCGGCGTCATCAGCCCATTTTTGCAGACGCTCCATGTTACGGTCGCCTACATCGGCATACGTTACCCATTCTTTCGTAAGAGCACGTTGACGCTCCAAATCGGAGCGTACTTCGGCCAGATCTGCCTCAAGGGCCGCAATCTGGTCCTTACGCTCTTTCATGATCCCTTCTTGCCACTTGATATGGTCGAGGAACTCTTGCCCTTTTGCTACAAGGTTCTGGATACGGACCTCATAGCCGTTTTGCACCATCCGGTGCTGCGTTTTGGCGACGAACAGGTTTCGCGACTGCTCTGACTCGGCTGCCATTTGCCCGAGCATGTATCCTGCCCAGCCACTCATTCCAGAGCTGTCACTTCCCACCGTCAGCCTCCGTTCAGGTGATTTTGTTCATCGTTGTATCTACCATCTGCTTTTCTTTTGCAGAAGTCGAGTTGGCAAGTTGCGAATTTCCTTTTGCAGGCAGTCCGTTAGTTAATGAGCTTTGGATGCCCTTCAGCGTCCCAGCCATACCAACGACGGCCGCGTCCCTAGAAAACTGATCCAGATCGACGCGGTTCCCTTCATGGAAGCCAATCATGGCAGGAACACGCTCAGGGAGGATCGCAATCAGCCTGAAGCACATGAGAGCAAGCGTGATGTGAACTGTGACATACATGCCGAGCATGACGACGACACCAATAAGATTGGTCACGATCCAGCCATGTGACAGCACGAACCCTGCTGCCACACCGAATGTCTGGTGGATCAGCCAGGACATGGCATCAAACACGAAGTAGCCGAGGAAAAGCCCGAACAGCAACAGGGTCGGTCGGAAAAGGACGTTGAAGATCAGCGCATATCCTGCTTTCGCGTGCCCATGCAGGCCTTCGCCGGACATTGTCATGTGGGCCAGCATCCAGAGCGGGACAGCGATTACGCCTTCGCACACCAGAATGAGCCAGCCAGCAACGCCCGCCATCCACATCACCCAGGGGATCATCGGAAGCACGAACGCGAGTGTAAGGCCCGGAAGCAGAAGCGCCATTGCGCCTGTGAGGATTGGCGTGCTGAGGAACTGCACGACGACATGCCCCACACCAATGCCAGCAGCCCCCGCGAAATTGCCGGTTAGAGCCGCGCCAGCCGCTGTGACTGCCGATCCTGCGTCCGAACTAAGAAGTGCTGCGGACGCCATGACCAGGAGGGCCGTGGTGATCATCCAGTTCCCGAGGCCCATGAGATTGCCGAACGGATCCGTCCAGTAACCTTCAGCGCCAGACGGTTCGATGAAGGCCATGACCGTCTGGAGCGTGTAGTCGCTCAGATGAAGAGACCGCGCGACCTGAGACAGCACCCCCGCGCCGTCACCGCTCGGAGTAACGCCGGCATAGAGGTCACTGCTTCCGCCTGGAGCATTCATGCCGTCCTGCGTGGCGACCATATTGGAGATATTGGCCAGAAGTGCGCCAATCGACTGCATCATCGGCGCAATATCTCCGTGAACGTCCTCGCCCAGTCCCACATAGGTCGGGGCACTGACAGTCGGCGTTGACGCCATCAGGGACATGGTTTCCCCATTGAGACGGGCAAACTCAAGGTAGTAGGCCCCCGCACCTGTCCAGCCGAGGCTATCCAGACGGCCCTTGGTGTTGGCCGCGTCTCCATTGGTCCCGCTGTTCCACGCCTGGAAGCTGGTACTGCGCTGTGTGACGGCCGCCTGAACCTGCTGGCGGATATTGGCAGCCTTGGCCGTCAGCTTGCTGGTGTAGTCATTGGTTGCCTGCGTCATAAGGGTTACAAGCGGGGCAAGACTGGAGGACTTTTTGGTTTGCCAGAACTGGTTTGCAACCTGCTGGACCTGCGGCCGGATCTCGCCCACCAGAACGCTATCCAGAATCTGCTGCTGCATAGAGGCCGTATCGACCGTGATCCCCAGGATCTTCGTCGCAGTGCGTGGAGCCTGGATCGTCACGGAGCCGCAAACGGGCTGCCCGTCTCCCGTGGTCATCTGATAGGGATAGGTAATCATACCCAGATCGGAGCCGGATACGGCCTTTACGGTTCTCCCGGTCGGTGCTGGCACGAGGCTGGAATTGGACGAGGCCAGGTTGACCAGATCCCGGCACATTTCATTGGCGATCAGGCCAGCCACAATGGTTTTCGTACCCGGTACCATGGGCTGTGCGATGGTTTTTCCGTCCGGACCAATCGCCTGCACGGCGGAGGAATAGACCGTCTTCGCCATGCCAACACCCCAGAGCGAACCCTGAACGAACGCGGCCTGACCAGCACTGAAGCCGCCTGCAACCGGAAGCATCATGATGGCGCCAAAGGCCATACGCACGATACTCATGGACGTCTGATTGGATCCAAGCACTTTCGACGTCTCGGCCGAGCGGTGCATGTTCATCATCATGACGTAAGAAACAAAGGCCATGGCCAACGCCATGACGAAGCCGGACAGATCGCCGAGCATGGTCCCGATGACCGTGGCCTCTGTGCCGGTGGACGTCGAGGACGATCCGAAGACCGGAAAGACAGACTTGATCATGGTCGCGGCCCAGTCATCACCGGGATCGAGCATATTCCACGTCACGCCATAGGTGGAGTTTCCCGACGTCGAATTGCCTGTGACCGACTGTGCGTGAGCCATCCCTGTTGCAAAAAGGAGGGGCAGGGCGCAGAGCGCCCCGCCTGTTTTGCTGAACCGTCTGAAGGAAATCATCACTTATAGTCCCGGGCTTGCACTGGCGGACGCGGACGGAGACGGCCGGAAGACCGAAGCAACGGCCTCGACCGCCTTTTTCACCAGCTCACGCGCCTTCTCTGAGAGATCTTCGACCATGCTGGTTCCGGCCTCCTTTCCCGGCACCCCCTTGGCGAGTTCGCCAATCTTGCTGTCCAGGCCGTTGAAGCGCTGCTCGACCTGAGCCTCTGTCCCACGCTGCACCCCAATATCGGCGGCTTTCTCACGATGAGCACCATAGGCCGCGACGGCTTCACCCGCTTCCTTCAGTTGCGCTGCGAACGCCTGGTTGGTGCTCCGTTCGGCTTGAAATCGCGATTGCAGGCCTTCATGCCGACCTCCCGGCCGCATTTCGCTCAGCACACCATCCATGCCGTTTGGCTCGGATTTTGCGGCCTCCGCGATTTCCCGCATGACTGACGATGCCGGTGTAATCTGCACGGCCTCCAGAGCACTCTGGGCCTTCAGGCCCAGGGCCTCGGTCTGATCCAGATGGTTGGCGTCGGCCTGCTGCCCGTGGGCCGCATTCATCGTCTGGGCCTTGGCCATCCAGTTAGAACCGGGCGTGACGGTCTGCTGCACGGCCTCAGGACGAATGGCCTGTGCGAGACGGGTAAACAGACCCGGTCCTCGCACCTGATAAACGACCTTCTCATCGTCCTTCTGGTCAGGTTGCTCTTCGACCTTCTGCGACGAACCCGTCCTCGCACGACTCCCTGCATCCTGAGTTGGTCTGGCTTTGCCATCACCGTCAGGCTTCTGCGCTGCCGCGCCTTCTCGCTGTCCGGCGTCTTGCGCCTGCGGTCGAGTGCGGCCATCTTTCTCCGGCTGACTGTTTTTGTCACCGCCACCGGGCGAAGGGTGCATCCTGTTATCAACAGCTTCGGCTTCAGGGGTACGCGCCGGAGATACTGCCTCGTTCTCCTCCAGCCCGTCATGCTCCAGATCCGGAGCCTCAGGAATTTCGTCGAAAGGTGGTGGCTCAGGGCTGCCATCAAACTCGGAAGCCGGTTCCACAGGCCTGACGTCCGCCTGTTCGTCCTGTGTAACGGCCTGCGCGTCAGGGTCGTGTGTCGAGAACCGTGCGGCAGTGGCAACCCGCTCCGACAGGGATTGAAGAACCTCGTCAATCTCCGGATTACCCTGCTGATCGGCCCCCATGGATGCGACGCGCTCCGACACAGAGCGCACCGTGTCCACCAGCCGCTGATCCATGAGGTCAGGCGTCTGTCTCATGAAGCCTTTGAGGGTCTCAGACGTCAGGCCAGGTACGGTCATGGCGCGCTGTGTCATTTCCTCGCGCAGCCCATTTTCCTGCGGCAGGACAGGCCCAACCAGACGCTCGGCGTCCTGGAGCACATAGGCCACGTTGGTCCGAAACCGCTCATTGGCCGCAAGGTCCGGATCCTGATGCTTCTGGGCAAGTAGGGTAATCTGACCGGCCAGTTGGGGCGCATCCTTCTCAAGTTGGGGCCGCACACGCTCCAGGCTCTGGAAGACGTCCGCGAGGGCAGGGATCTGCGTATCGTTCTGGGCCATGTCAGCCTCCGGGATTGACGTTTGGGGATGGGATGGGGGCAAGTCTCTTGGCCTCGCTTTCCTCTTCGTGCTGGGCCACCTGCGTTGCGGCAAGCGAAGACTGGAAAAGGCCGAGACGGTAAGTCTGCAGGGCGAGGTAGTTGGCCTGCGCCTGCTCTATCGCCAGCTCACGCATGACCGTTGCGGGCGGCATCTGCTGAAGGTTCTTGTTCCAAGTCACGCCAGAGACACGGCGATTGACCTCAAGACTCATCGACGTCAGCCACGAGGCCTGATCCGAGACAGTCATGCCCTCGGCCTGCATCTCGGTTTTCTGCACGTCGGTCAGGTTGATCGACGGGATCTCCAGCGAGGTGATGAAATTCATCACGTAGCGCGAGAGCGACATGCGGGCGTTGTAGGCGCGACGACGCAACGCGGCCTCACGTCCGGACGTGGACGTAAGCTGCTCGCCGCGCAATGCGGCCGGAGCCACAGGCTGGATAAGTGTGGTGCTGTAATCGTTGGCGGCGTCCACACCGCCGTCAGCCGACAGGGTGTCCTGCCCGAACAGGGAAATGGCCCGCTGGTCAGCATTGGGCAGACGGGAAAGAGCCGAGCAGAGACCGGCTGTGACGTCTTCCTGCGAGCAATACCGCCGCCCGTGCAACGCCATGCTCGATGCCACGCCCTGACCCTTGCCATAGTAAGACGGCGTTCCGGCGTCGGCCTCTCCACGACTGTCCGTAATCGTCGCAATCGCGCGGGTTGCCGTTCTGGCCGACTGAGACGCGCCCTGGGTGGCCTGCGCCCCGTCAATCCCCGTGCAGAACTCCGGGTTCATCATATGCTCGTCGCGGATCGTCGTATCCTGCTGGCGGCGAGCAAACTCCGCCATCGCTGTATTGGACGCATCCGCAATACGCTGCTCGGCGGCGACACCCGCCTTTTCGTAGTTACTGAGCTGAGTGAAACCCTTGTTCAGCATGGAGCTGACGGAATTGGGGTTCGTCAGGCTATCCATCGAATTGTTCAACTGAGACGTCAGCGTCTTGGTCATCGACGACAGCGCGGAGCCCGTAAATTTCTGCAGGGCGCTGATGGCCGCGACCACCGCCGCTTCACCGATAAACGCATTCGCAGGCTTAGGCATCGCGACAAGAACGGTCGTGCAAAGGAGCATCGTTGCGATTGTTGGATTGAGGCGGATCTTCATCAGAATACCCCGTCCAGAGAGGTGCTGGTGTAGCCGGTCGGCAGACGTGGCTCACCCCGGACATACCCGTTTGAATCGCCGTTCCCGAGGCTCCCGGCCGCGAGCTGGGGGCCGCTGCCGCCAAAGTTCAGGGAGGGACACATCATGCCGCCTCCGCCTGACAAGCCAAGGCCGACATTCACACCGTTCAGGCTCAGGCCGCATTGCTGGGCCGCCCCGACGGTATTGTCCCACTCGTTCTGGGCAGCCGAGCAGATTTCTCCTTCGACCTGCCCGACAACGTCATTGATTAGCGCTGCCGGGTTCGCAATGTTCGTCAGGAGATTGAGGCCCGTTCCATTGAAGAACTTGTTCAGGCAGGAGAGGCCACTGACACTTTCAGGCTGCTTCTCATAAGCATTGTTAGCCTTGATGCGCCCGTTTACGGCGTCCGCTGCCGCCTGCGTGAGGGTGGCGCAGGCCTGACTGCCCTGTGTTGCGGCAGATGCGCTCAGAGGGACCGACAACGCAGCGGCCACGAGAAGAAAGGATGTCCGTTTCATGCGGCCGCCCTTTCTGCTTCTGGATCGAGAAGGTCGCGCAGAAGCGCGAGACGATCTTCAGAAAAGACCCGCGCGGACAGTTCTGCCCGCTTCTGGCTGTCCGTCCATGCGACCAGTTCAGCGCGGCTGGAGACCGCAGATGCTACAAGATCTTCTCCGGCGCTGACGGTCGAGACCACGTCGGAAACAAAGATCCGTCGCTCCTCGCTCGGTAAAGACACAAGGAGATCGGCCAGAGAGGCGATGATCGCCCCGTCCGTGCCGGAAGTGTGTCCATTCCGGACACGGAAATGCTCAAGCAGATTGTGCCGTGCAAGAGCAAGGTTAGGGGCCAGAGAACTCTGCGGGGTGTCCCTGTGCGGTGTGGGATCGTCTGGTGACATGCCTCTCTCCTGAGTAAGTCCCAGCAGAGAAGCAGCTCGATCTGCGACTAAGGCCTATTTCCTCAAAATAGTGACGTGTGAGCGCCCGACCTCGATACGCTCGCCAAGCGGGCTGACCGTGGTGGCCAGAACCTTGTTCCATTCCCGACCGCCCTGCCAGTCCACAGCCTCGCCTGGATCAACGCCCGCACCGTAAGTGACACGCACACCGAATGGCACGATCTGCCTGATCGCAAACGAGAGTGGCACCTGATGGCCATAGCCGGACGTCATGCGGAAGTGATGAACCACCTTCGGCGGATCCGTCTGCACGGATGGTTCTGCGGGAGGTGCAAGAGAGACCGGTCCCGAAGGGGCTGGCGAAGGAAGGGGCGGGGGGGCGTGACTGATCTCGAAGGCCGCTTCCGTCAGTATTGCTTTGGGCATCGCTGGAGCTGGCTGCACATGGGCGGGGGGCAAGATTATAAACACATGGTCTCTCCTGAAATAACTTAAAATTCTAAATCGCAGATCGACATGCGACTGAGGAGAAATGTTAAATTCGAACTCAGTTGTCAGGGGCGCTCTCGTAGGTATTTTGCAGTATCCGGACCCGAAGTCCGGTGCGTAAGCCTGCCGAGAGAGAGAACTAGCCATGAACAAGAAAACAGAGACGCAGGTAAGTGACGGCCAATCTGATGAATACCTTGTGGACCTAGGACAGCGAATTAAGGATGTCCGGGAAGGCAAGGGAATGAATGTCGTAAATATTTGTTTCGTAACAGATTTGGCCGTCGGGACGATTTCAAATATCGAGAGGGGTAAAAATGTATCTTATGTTACCCTGCATAAAATACTTCTAGCCCTTAAGACGCCGCCCACTGAAATACTCCCCCCTGATGATCACGATATACTGCCGATCGAAGTCAAAGTAAGCGAAGAGGATACACAGAAGTATCTGGACCTGGTCAGTGCCTTCCAAAAATCGTCTACATCTTTATCTCATCTGATACATAAGCTCCATTTAGCACGCGAGCATGACGTGGCCGAAAGCAAGAATGCCACCTCGTCAGAAACTGACCCACGAGAACCAGTTGTGAGGCAGCTTGGTGAACGAATCAGAGATATTAGACTTGCCCGCGGGTTGAGTGTCTCTGAGTTGGGCGCGGCTAGCGGACACCAGACGCCCGCTATGCAACTAATCGAAATTGGCCTGAGAAAGCCCTCAATCGAGTCTCTTCGACGGATCGCAGCGGCCTTGAAGGTCGCTACAGCCGATCTATTCCCTGGCCTCCCCAACCAAAAAGACATTTTCAATTCTCTCCGCACGCTTGGGCTCTACAGCAACATTCAGAGCGTCCGCGAGCAGGTGGAATTTTTTAACGATAGCTTCATCGCATTAGGCGCAGCTGTTCAGAAGACAGTGAACTAACGAAAAACTTTTCTTCGTTTCTTGTAATAAGACTTGAAACGGATGATCTATCGTCGGATAAGACCTTACACGTTGAAACGCGATAGGGACTTCCGACGATGTTTGCACACACCCTCTGCTCCCCACTTCCGGCTTCCGGCGTCGTAGCAGGTGGGCTTTTCCAATCATCACTCGTAGAAGGCAGCAGTACGCATTCCCCGATTTCCCTTGGGAAAAACCCTGAGGAAATCAAAGCGCTCGTCGTCACGATGGCAACTAAGGGCGTAAATGTCGCGCACATAGCGGCCGCACTTTTCATAAGCCGCCTGGAAATCGAGGCCATTGCGCGAGAGGAAGGACTTCCTCTCAAGCGCACCGCGCTGAGGAACAGCCCTCGGGCATGGTCTCTTCTCGACATCAGCCGCCTCAGCCGCGCATGGGCCAACGGCGAAGACCTGTCCGCCATAGCAAAGCGCCTCGACCGCACAGTCATGGCAGTTCGCAAAAAGCGCGCTGCGCTCGGTCTGCCTGCACGAGAGCGCTATGCCGAGGTCGTCTGGACTGATGCCGACGTTGCTACTCTGCTCGCACATCGTGAGCGTCGCATTGGGTTGCAGCGCATTGCCAAGCAAATGGGACGCAGTGTCCGCAGCCTGCAACGGAAGCTCGTCAGTCTCCGTCCTGCCGCTGACTCTTTGGCCATTCCCACCGACCCATCCGTCGTTCTGACTTGGGAACAGGCCTCGCGCCTGACGCCAGAAGAGCGTCGGGGCCGCAGATGGCAGGTCCGAAACTCACCCTCCGGGTTGGTCGTCGGCTTCAGCCGGAACGCCTGCACCACACGCTGGTCCGTAGAAATGCAGCACGAGCTCGCCATGCGACATTTTGCACACCAGTCCCCTGATGCCGTGGCAGAGGACTTCCTCCTGACGGATCGCACTATCGTCAGTCAGTCCGGCTGGCTGCACCTGCCTCGCCGTTCCAAGAAAGACATGCGCAAGGCGTTCGAACCGGCCCTGTATGAAGTCTATCTGAACAAGATGGATTACGTGCGCCGCGAATGCCTCGGCAAGGCCGGGTTCTACTTCTGGACCACCCGCCGTAACGGCCACCGGATCAGCCGTTTGCACCAACAGACCGCCGTCATGCGCTCTGGCGATTAATCCGCAAATTTCTCTGTTTTTTCAGCTTCAGTCGCAGATCAACGGGTCACGGTGACGATGACACAGTCATCATGAGGTTTGAAATGCCATCCGCAGCCCCGCTGTCGTTCCACGGAGACACCGCGCCATGAGCCGCTCCTCGGGATCCCTGAGCCGACGCCTGACCGATCCTGATTTTCAGGGTAAGATCGTTGAGCGTTCCTTGCAGACGTCCATTGCCCTCGCCGCCGTCGTGGTGGTGCTGGCCGTGCTCCTGGCCCGCGCCTGGTCGTACCATCCGCACCCGAAGTATTTCTTCGTGGACGGGATCAACGCTCCTCGCCCGGCTATCGCGCTGAACAGCCCGATCCTCAGTCAGGAGGATTTCCTGTCCTGGGTCATCAAGTGGTCGCTCAAGCCGTACAACATCAATTACCGGGATTATCCGTCGCAGCTCAACGCAGCAGGCTCGCATTTCACCATCAATGGCTGGAATACGTTCGCGCAGTCCTTCGTTCAGGACGGCAATCTGGCGAAAATGAAAGAAGCCAAACTGCTCTGCTATGCACAGCCAACGCGCGCCGCAACCATTCGCCAGCAGAGCATGGTCAACGGCCATCACCATTATGTCGTGCAGTTTCCGTTCGTTCAGACCTGCGAGAACGTCAATCAGGAGAGTTCGCAGACCCTGATTGCAACCGTGCATGTGGAAAGGGTCGAAGATCAGGATCACCCCGACGGCATTGCCATCACCCAGCTTGTGGCCAGCCCGCAGTGAGGATCCGCGCCATGAAAACCCGCTCTTTTTCGCTGGCCCTTCTCGGCCTCATGGGCCTCCTGCCCTTCACCGGGATGGCACAGTCAGTTGCACCTGCTCCAGATGCCGCGCCAGCCGCGCCACACCTCTCTCCAGAGCAGCAGGACCAGCAGGCTGCCGAGGACGAAGCCATTCCCCTGACACCGGAGATGATCCGCCGTCTCGGCAATCGCCTCAAAGAGAACCAGAAGGCGCGTGAAGATGTTGCTACGGAAGTCGCCGCACCGACCAGCCGACCGGCCATCCGCGTCTCTTTCGCGCCCGGTCAGCAGACATCCCTGATTTTTACGACCAAGGGCTATCCCACAGCCGTCTCTTTTGTGGACCGCTCGGGCGCACCCTGGCCGATTGCCTGGAACACGACCAGCACATCCGCCAATCCTGACGGTCTGAAGAACTGTTCCTCGGACGGTGGCAAAGGGGGATCGCCTGCCGTGCAGACCACAGGCTTTTACACCTGTGTTCCCTATGCTGGCAGCAACACCATCAACATCGAGCCACTGTCGCTGTCACCGCGTGGCGGTCTGCTCGTCACGTTGAAGGGCGCAATCAAGCCGATCTCTTTCCTGCTTCTGGCAGGGCGCGGCACCTATGATGACAACCTGACGGTCCGCGTGAACGAAGACGGCCCCAATGCAAAGCAGGAAATGGGTCCGGAAGCCGCCCCCGGCACGGCAGAGCCGTTCATGAATGCCATGCTGTCCGGGATCGCTCCGGCCTCCGCCGTTCCCCAGAGCGTCGAGGGTCTTTCTCCTGATGATGTGCGGGCGTGGCGCATGGGCAATGAACTCTACATCCGCACGCGGCTGGCGCTCATGACGCCTGCCTGGGACAGCTCAGAGCGTGGCGAAGACGGCTACACCCTCTATGCCTTCCGCCAGACCCCCTACATTCTCCTGTCGGATTCCGGTCGGACCGTGTCCGCGTCTCTCAAGGACATGACGCCATGATCCCGAAGCTTCCCAAATTCAAATCCGTTCTGTCGAGCGCAACACGCGGAGGAAACCGCCGCTTGATTCTGCTCGGTGCCTCGGCCGTCTCCGTGATCGCTCTGGTGCTTCTCGTCTCACATCATGAGACCAAGCAGATGCCCAAATCCAATCCAGGGCAGATCGTGGAGATGAACGCTCTGCCCGGTGGGACCAATACCAACCCTGAGCAGGATCGCCTGCGCCAGATGCAAAACACTGAGGCCGCACAGCAATCCGAGGGGGACGGGAAATCCTACACCCCGGATCTCGCTCCCGCAGTAACACGCAACACCAAGGGCGAGCGGACGGATGCGGTTCTTCCGCATGAAGCCGAAGCGCCTCACCCCCAGGAAGTCGGATACAGCGCTCCGATACCGTCGCCAGCTCCACCACCGAGGCCTCCACACATCGAAAACGCGCCGGAAGCCCCGCTGGTCCAGACCGATCCCGCCTATTCCGCATCCGGGAATGGTGAGACGTCTCAGGCCGAGCAGCAGGAGCGCGAGAAGCGCCGTGCCCGCTATGTCGCAGAGATCGCGCGCATCGAAAGCGGCCTTCAGACCCGGCCGCCTGTCTCGGATCTTCAGGAAGCCGTCTTCAAGCCAGAGCAGGAGGCGCAGCCCCAGGCCGAGAAAGCCATGGCCGCGCGTGGTGCGGCAGGAGCCTCCGCAGCGGCCACGGCCTCACATGATACAGCCGCCGCGCCAGCGCTCATTCCGGCCGGTCGAGGGATTTATGCCCATACCGTCACAGCGACCGACAGCGACCTGTCAGGGCAGATCGTGCTGGAAGCCGATAGCGGCCCGATTGCGGGCGACCGCATGATTGCAACGGTTGCGCGGGCACCCGGAAACGAGCAGCTTCTGGTCGTGCAGGTCAACAAGATCATTCATCAGGGCCGCACTCTCGCAACCAACGGCGTGGTGATGGCGCCCGACACCATGAAGCAGGGTGTCGCCTCCAGCGTTGATCCCCTGATTTTCCAGCGGTTTGTCATGCCTGCCGCCGCAGCCTTCGTGCAGGGCCTTGGGCAGGCCATCGAAACCACGTCCAATGTCCAAGGCAGCTACAGCGCCCTGGGCGGCATGAACTATATCCAGCGCCTGAACATGGGTCAGCAGCTCGGTGTCGCCGCAGGAAGTGCCGCCTCGGCCGTCAACAGTGCCCTGACACAGGACACGCCAACACGCGCGCGGATCATCCTCGCCGCCAACGTGAACGTGGGTGTGATGTTCATGGATCCTGTTCTCGACAAGCCCTGATTTTTCGCACTCAGTCGCAGATCGTTCCCCGATCCTTCTGGCAGTCTCAGCCAGAAGGATCTTTTTTATGAGTTCCACAGTTCACCACCTGAACACCGAAGTCACGCCACGCCGGATGGATCCCGTCCCGACAGCGCCCCCACCGCCTCACCAGCACGACACGGTGTCTGACGGTCCGGACGGGGACACCCCCGAAGCCACGGGCCATGATGACAGTCACACGACGGCCCCTGGATCGTCCGACTCTGCTTCTTTTCTCACGCCCATCATCTCGCGCTACGCGGCACTGACACCCCGCCAGAAACTCTACGGCGGTTCGGGCCTCGGGATCTGCGCCGTTCTCCTCGTGGGGATTCTGGCGACAAGTGGGCACCACCATCGCGCTGTCTCCGCGCCTGGCCAGGAAGTCGGCATGGATCAGTCGGCAGCGCCCGTGGCTCAGGCCCCCGAACCGGCTCCGGTAGCGGCCCCTCCTGCATCCGCCGATCTTGCAGAAATGCAGACCCTCGGCCATCCGAAAGCTGCTGCGAGCCCGCCCGCCACTGCGACGTCCCCGAAAGCGCCGCCTGCAGCCGTCGTTGCAACGCCGTCAGCCGCATCGCAGTCTGCGTCAGCCCAGCCTGACGCCCCCCGAACTGAGGCTCCGGCCGTTGTGCCGCCCGCACCGCCTGCCGATCCGGTCAAGACAGCCCAGACCCTTCAGGCCGCGCCCATGGCGACGCAGCAGCAGATCGACGTGCTTCAGCTCGTCACCGAAGAGGCCCGCGTCATCGAACGTGAGCGGGGCGAGGTCCAGAGCCTGCGGCAATCTCTGGCAGGGCGCAGCAAAGCTGAGGAAGACCGCCTGAACGATCTGACACGCCGGATTTCCCTGATTGAAGCCAATCACGCCGTCACGGGCGCTGAAAACTCCGGAGCGGATGAGGCCGCCCAGGCCCACGCCGCAGCCGAAAAGGCACGTGCCGCCCTGAGCGCTGCCATGAACAAGCCTGCGACAGTGGCCGCAACATCTTCAGCCGCCCCACCCGCTCCGGCCGCCGTGGCGGGTCCGGCTCCAAAGCCTGCGTGGGTCCATCACTACCGGATCGTCGCGGCCTCGCCGCAACTCGCCATGATTGAGGACAGTGCGGCCCCAAGCGGGCAGGCCCGCCAGTTCGAGGTGGGTGTTGGCACGGTCATCCCGGGCTACGGCGCGGTCCTGACCATTAGCCAGCAGGGCGCCACCTGGGTTCTGCACACGGCTCATGGCGACCTGAACTGAGGAGGCCAGCATGGAAGGCCTTGTCAATCTCGTCAACGAAATCGCCGTTGGCATGGGCTGGCTCCTGCCCACGGCCTGCTATGCGGCGGCCGTGTCCTGCCTGATCTTCAGCCTGATCGGGATCTACCAGTATTACCACCCGACCATTCAGGCCCTGCAGGACAAGCCGTGGCTGCCCTATCTGTCGCTTGTCCTGTGCGGTGTCTTCGCCTCGTTCAACGTCATCCTCACCAAAAGCACGGCCTCGGCCGGAACGGATGTGCAGGTCACTCTGGGCGACGCGGCGACCAGTTACAGCACGGCGGACAGCCTGATCACCGGCACCGGCCCCAAAGACGCGATCATGGCGATCGTCAAAGACTTTGCCCTGTTCTTTCAGATGTTCGGGGCCTGGACGTGCTTTTTCGCCGTCCTGACCTGGTTTGCCATCCAGAAAGGCCGATCGAACCGCGAGCGCCTTGGCTGCGGCATTCAGTACGTCTTTGGCGTCATGCTCCTCAATCCGGTCAAGGACGCCACCTGGATCCTCTCTTTCTGGCCCTGAAACGGACTGACGAAAAAAAATACCCCTCTCCCGCCTCAGTCGCAGATCGCGCGGTCAGAGTCATCGGCAGAGGGGATTGTCCCTCACAACGGAGAAACAACTCATGACATCCCAGACAGCCCCGTCTTCTTCCCGCGCCCTCACCAAGATCGGCGCAACCGTTGCAACAGCAACCATGCTGCCGATGGTGATGGCTGGCACAGCCCTTGCTGCCGCAGGGGGCACAGCCTCCAGCAACGGTCTTGGCCATCAGATCCAGAACATGGCGCAGGAAGGCACGGACACAATCGGTGTCGGGTCTGCCGCAACCCTTTACGCTCTGGCCATTGTCGCCCTCGTGACGGGTATCGTGCTGTTCTACAAGTCCCAGAAGGAAGAGACGAAGCGCCCTGGCATGGCAATCGCCGGCGTCGTCTGCTTCGTTCTGGCCGGTGTGGCGGCAACGGGTCCGAAGTGGATCAACAACTCTGCAAACACGGCCTCCAACGGGAATGCTGAAATCAGCAATACCGCCAAGAGCTACCAGTTCCAGTAAGCCGACATGACCTCCGATCCGTTCTTCCTCCAGCCTGGTCTCGACCAGGAGATCCGGCCCGGGAAAGACGGGTCGGATGGCGCGTTTACCTGCTCGTGCTGCGGTTTGCTGTCGCCCGGTGCAGGTCTTCCCTGGACTGGTCCCTCCTCAGGGGCCGGTCTCCGGGTCTGTCAGGTGTGCAATCTTCTTCAGGATACGTCGCGGGCAGCTATCGACGCCGAAGCCATGCTCGTCTGGTGGCCGGAAATGTCTCAGTCGCGCCTGATGTTTCTTGTTCGCACGGCCCACCAGACACTCCGCTTGATGGCCAGACAACAGGGTCAGTCTGACCTCCAGTTCTGGGAGAACATCCTCAAGGCTATCCCGGACCCGTTGCTTGGCACGCAGTTTTCCCCCTCCTTCCGCACGCCCATGACGCTCCTGCGTCTGCTCGAAAGTCGGCGCGCTGAAGCCGAGCACCGGCTGCAATCGGGCTCCATCCGTCAGGTCACAACGGCCATGCGCCTGTGTGGCAGCGCCGATGAAGCCGTCCGACGCAATCTCGATCTGCTCCGCGCAGGCCTTCGTATTCTGCCGACCGGCAGACTGCTCGACGCTGGCGCTGACGTTTATCCGGCCTTTCTCGACAAGGCCCTTGCTCTCACCCCATCCTGACGCGGAGTTTCCAATGTCTGGCTTTTTGACCGAGTTGCTTGCCAGCGCGAGCCTCTTCCTTCGTCAGCCCCTCGAATCCTTTTGTGATGTCGAGACCAATCACACGGATGCCGTTCATCAGGACCGGCTCGTGACGCTGCGGGGCGAGTACGTCTCTGTCCTGCGCGTGAACGGTCTGCGCACCATGTGCTCGCGTGCAGACGTTGAGGCCATCGCCGAGCAACAGCGCATTGAGCTGCAAGGCCTTCTCGAAGGCACCGGCCATGCGATCGAAGGCTGGTACATCTCCGACCCCGATCAGGCCCGCGTGGCCGTCGATCTGCTGGCGCTCAACGGGTGCGAGCAGATTTCACGCATGATGAACGCCGACTTCCACGACATCATCAATGAGCGCCGGCTGCGGTGGCCTCAGGTGATGCGATGGGAAGATGCCTGCTACATCCTGTGGACCCGACCCGCCGTGCTGACCCGCGAAGAAAAGAAACAGGTGGCGGCGGAGCGGAAGGAGCAGGTCAAGGCCTGGCCAAAAGCGGGGAGCGGTCAGCGCTTCACCCTGCGCTCTGAACTGATGGCCGGTCGTCACGACGCCTTTGTCGCGCGTGTGCAGGACAGCATGTCCAATCTTGGTATTTCCACGACGCTGCTGCGCGCCGATGAATCCATCACGCTGGCGCGTGAGACGCTCTACCGTGAGACGGCCGGAAGCGGCTGGAAGCCGACGCTGGTGGGCGATCCTGTCATGCCCCGTCTCCCGGATGACGAAAAACAGAGCAAAAAGACCGAAAATCTGCTCTGGCCGTCCCTGCGCGATCAGATTTTCAACGCAGACGCCGAAAATCAGGGCGGCCAGCTCGTGACGGTCGGCGATTATACCTATGCGCCGGTGGATATGCTTCTCGGCCCCGAGGATCCGCGCCCGTTCTCCGAACTGCTCAACACTCTGGGCCGCAAGCGTCTGCCCTGGCGGAGTTCCATGATCCTTGAAGGAGGCGGAAAAGCCGCGTTCGCGATCAAGGAGACGGGGGCCACCATGCTTGGCATGTTTCCGGGTAACAAAGACATCACGCGCGCCTTTCAGGCCATCAAACGTATGCGCGAGACGGAAAACCATAATTCCGTCCGGATGCGGATGACCGCCAGCACCTGGGCACCGGTCGGCGAAGACAAGCTGCTGCGCCGCCGTGCGGCCGATCTGTCTCAGGGCATTGAAAGCTGGGGCGGCTGCAAAACGACCCGGGTACCAGGTGATCCGCTTGAGGCCGCCATGGGATCGGTTCCCGTGCTCTCTTTGGGCTCTACGGCCACCCCGTCTCTTGCGCCTCTCGGCGATGCCATGAGCATGATGCCGTGGATGCGAAGCGCCTCCCCCTTCCCGCAAGGTTCCATCCTCTTTCGTAAGCCCGATGGCGGGATCTGGCCGTTCGATCCGACTGGCGGCGGTGTACGTGAGCATATCGCGGACATCATCGTCGCCCCTCCAGGCAGCGGTAAGACCGTGCTCGGAAACACCATTCTTCTCGGCTTGCTCCTGAGTTCTGCGGCCATGGGCAATAATGGCGTCAAGCTGCCGCTGCTGGCGAAGCTGGACATCGGCCATGCGTCTCTCGGCTTTATCGAAATGGTCCGCAACGCGCTCGGGCCGGATCGTGCCCATGAGGCCATCTTCGTGGAAATGCAGATGGCGCCCGGCTTTGAGGTCAATATCTTCGACCTTCAGGTGGGCCTGGAATATCCGCTGCCGCTTGAAGAAGTCGCCATCGACAACTTTGTGTCCCTGCTGGCCACACCCCTTGATGGTCAGCCTTTCGAAGGGATGGACCAGCTCGTCGGCGACGTGATTGCGGAGGCCTATCGTCAGTGCACGGGTGTTGCGGGCGGCAATCCGAAGCACTACCGCGAGGGCATCGAGCCCCTGGTGGATGAGGCCATCCACCGCCTTGGCCTGCAGCTCCCGCACCACGCGGCGGCCGAAGGCGATCTCGACAGTGCGGATCCGACCTGGTGGCGTGACGTTGTGACGGCCCTGATCGCTGCGGGCGAGCATCGTCTGGCGGGGATTGCCCAACGTCACGCTGTTCCGGTTCTTCAGGATCTGATTGCAGCGGCCCGCGCGCCGGAGATCTTCAATCGCTATTCCAAGATCATCCTGCCGACACACGAGACGCTCATTGATGCGTTCGAACGCTACATCATGGCGGCGATCAAGAAATATCCGACGCTCTCCGAGCCGACCCAGCTTGATCTGGGCGACGCCCGGATCATCGTGCTGGATCTGGCCCGTGTCGCGCCACAGGGGTCAGAGAGTGCAAACCGGCAGACGGCACTGATGTATATGCTCGGCCGCTACCTGATCGGCCGGAACTTCTTCCTGCACCCGGAATATGCGGATCTGCCGGTCATGCCCGAGAATGTGCGGGAGTATCATCGCAGCCGCTTCACCGAGATGAAGGAGACGATCAAGCGTCTCGATTTTGAGGAGTGGCATCGTCCCAAGGAGGCCCCGCAGGTCGATAAGCAGGCGATCCGGGACGTTCGTGAGGGCCGTAAGCACAATGTGCAGCTTTCGTTCATCAGTCAGCGCAGCGGTGATTTCAGCGCCGATCTCGTGGGTCAGTCCACGGCCCGCTGGATCCTGAAGTGCGGAGACGAACGGGAGGCCAATGAGATGATCGAGAACTTCAAGCTGACGCCTGCGAGCGCCTATGTGGTGCGCAACCGCCTGCCCGGTCCAGGCCGCAACGGTGCGCCGTTCTTCGTGGTGATGAACGCAGCCGAGGGTAAATATGAGCAGCTTCTGGTCAACGTGCTCGGCCCCATTGAACTCTGGGCCTTCTCCAGCACGCCCAACGATACCGCTCTGCGGTCGCGTCTCTTTGCCCGGATGCCCTCAAGCCGCGCCTTGCGGTGCCTTGCCATCGTGTTTCCAGGCGGGAGTGCGGAAAAGGAACTGGCACGCCGCAAGGCCCTGGCGATGAAAAGCTCGTTTCTTCAGGACGAGCAGGCACAGCAGGACGTCATGGACGCTCTGGTCGATGAGATCCTGTCAGGCCAAGGCATTGCCGGGGGCTTGTACGAACGCCTTGAGGCCATGGATGAACAGCAGCGGGCGGCGGCGTAAGACGCACGATTAAAGAAAGGGGGGATAAGGCCCCCTCTTTTTACAATCGGTCTTTAGCAGTTTCGTAAACGGCACTTTTGTCGCGCTTGCCGACCGCGATCAAAAGAACTGTGATCTCCTGATCGTGGACCTGATACACTCCACGGATGCCATCATCACGCAGTTTGATTTTATAACAGTTCGGCAAACCGCGAAGCTTGTTCTTTGGAACATGCGGGTTATGCAGGATCTTGCGGAGCTTTTTTACGAACCGCTCTGCAACGCTGTAATCCAGCGCGTACAGTTCATCCCTTACGACGTCCGGGATGTCCAGAGAGTAGATCGTCAAGGTTCACGTTCCTCATAATTTCCCCCGGGTTCTTCAGGCGTTTCTTGACCAGATCAAGGAGAACGGCGTCATCGTCGCTCACGACTTCCTTGCGGATCGGCAGACGGTTGTTTCTGACGACATATTCAAGAACGTCCCGAAACAGGTCAGCGGGCGTCGTTCCGAGTTCCTTGACCTTCCTGAAGGACTCTTCTTTGAAATCGGCTTCAAGCCGCATTCCGAAATGGGCTGTGTTTGCAGTAATCTGGGGCATCGTGTCGGGATCTCTCTTTACTCTGCGGCACTCACCGGCATTCGCGTATCTTCTCTTTGGGACCGACTTACTAGAAATCTCTGTTAAACATATGTTCAACAAAAGCAACACAAAAAACCAGCAGCGCAAGCAAAACTTGTCCCTGAGTGGCGATGAAATGCCTTCAATTTTTTTCTGAAAGTCGCAGATAGGCCCGCGATGATCCTTCCAACATCTGGAGGGATCCATGCGACACCACTACCTTCTGACACCTGTTCTTCTGCTGGCCCTCTCGGCCTGCGCCACCAAACCGCCAGAGCCTGTGGCGACAACAGGCATGGCCAATCCCGAGCTTGCGCTGCAACGCGCCATTGCCACGACCGACGCGGATCTGGCCCAGCTCGGCACGTTGCGCCCTACCCCGCCGCCCATGACGCCGGATCCCGGCCTCCCGGCTGACCTCAAGCGCCAGGTCTGGTTTGTCTGGCAAGGCCCGCTTGAGCCTGCCGTGCGCAAACTCGGCAAGGACATCGGCTACAGCGTGACCGCGTTTGGCCCGCATCGGAAGGTGATTGTCCAGATCAATGCCGTGGCCCCGGTGATTGACCACCTGCGCACGCTCGGCGAGCAGGCGGGAGAACAGGCCACCGTCTCTGTCGATCCCCTCTCCCACGCAATCTCGGTGACGTACCATGGCTGATCGCGCCTTGCTTTGCGGCCTCGCAACGGCCGCCCTTCTCGCATTCCCCTCCCTCGCAGGTGCGGCCGACAACGGCACCATCATGCCGTCCACCAGCTCTCTTCCTCCGCCAGCCCGGAGCGGAACGCTCGTCTCCATGCCAAACCCGCCTGAACCAGGCGCGGATCAGGTCAACGCCAATGATGAGGCCCTGGGCAATCCGGCCAACACCCCGGTCACGGGCGCGCTTCAGCTCGACCGCATCACAGGCGGCGAGGCCCCGCCGTCTCTCGAAGCCTTGCAGGACGCGCGGCCGAACGATGAAGCCGGCGACGACCTCAAACCGGGCCGACGCGAGCAGATCCGTCAGGCCGCGCTGACCTACGGCGCACAGGGCGGACAGGCAGCGCGCTCTTTCGCCATCAATGAAATGCTGCGCCATAACGAACCGATCCTCGACACGACCTTTGATTTCCGTCCCTTCGTCCTACCGGTCGGTGATGGCCAGACGCTGATGCAGCCCCCGATCGTCAGTCAGGCGCAGATGGCCTTCGCCCTGAACGACACCGGCACCATCGCCCATGAAAGCCGCTGTGTCTTCGAGATTACCCGCGAGGCGCAGCTCACCTCTGCCGCACCGAACTGGCGCACCTATCTGGTCCGCTCCTGGAACAAGCCACGTCATCCGGCCTCATCCGCTTTGCCACACACCGACAAGGAAGTGCGGCACTGGAACGACTGGGTGGCCGAAGGCTGGGCCTCCGGAGAAAAGGTGGCTGATGAGATCTACCTGTCCGATCTCTCCCGACTTCAGCGCGACATCACGGGCATGGCCCGCTACCGCGTCCTTCTCCGGGCCGGTCGTGTCGAAGAGCCACGCGTGGTCTTCGAGAACCGTCAGGCCGTGGGCGGCGGCGACAGTCTGCATCTTGGCGACCGCGTGATCCGCATCACCGGGCAGCCCGGTCTTCAGGCCCGCACCCGCGTTGCCTATCCGGAGGACTGCCGATGAGCGCCGTCCTCAAACTGCGTGACGCTGACACCTGGGCACACGAACGGGCGAAGCGAGAATACCCCTGGGTTGCTGAAGCCCGGAAACATGCGCCCGGTCTCGATGACTTCCTGAAATGGGCGCATGGCCTCGGCGCGTCGCGCATCGACCTGCTGACCGGACACCGTGCCACGCTCACGGTTCATGGCCGCAACCGCTACGCCACCATGGACCCCACGACATCGCTGGATCTCAAGCAGATCGTGGATCACGTCTATGGCGCGGACGGCTCGGCGCGCGTCCTGATCAGCCTTCAGCTCGATACGGCCTATAGCGTGACGCTCAACCGTCGTGAGTCCCTGCGCTTTCGTATCAACATCTTTCCCGTGCAGACCATGCGCGGCCCGGGCATGAATCTTGTCCTGCGGCCGATCCCGACCCTGCCGAAGAGCCTGGATGAGCAGCGCGTCGAGCAGGAGATCCGCGACACGAACCTGCTCAGAAGCGGCATGGTGCTCACGGGAGGATCGACCGGATCGGGCAAGACCACGTTGCAGTTCGGGCTGATCCATGAGCGTCTGATGGATCCGACCGTCTCGTGCAACATCTCCACGGGCGAGCAGCCGATCGAGTTCCTTTTCGACAGCCTCAAGCCTCCTAACGGCAACCGGATCACCCAGACGGAGATCCGACCGCCAAACATGACGCCGCCGTTGTTTGTCGAAGGCTCCATGCGCCGCGAAAACTCGGATCTGGTCCTTGGCGAGTGTCGTGACGGCCCGACCATGGAAGCGGCCATCAACTGCGCCATCACGGGCGGCAAGCTCTCCACCACCATCCATGCCGATAACGGCCCCCTCATGATCCAGCGCTCCATTGCGCTGTGCCCCCGGGCCGAACGGGACAATCTCGTCAGCGCTCTGGCGCAGTCGCTGCGTTTCGTCATCAACCAGCGTCTGTTGGATCGGGTCGGCGGCGGCCGTGTCGCGGTACGCGAATACCTGACCTTTCATCAGGATCTGCGCCGTCAGCTCATGCGCACCGAGAGCGAGCTTTGGCCCGATCTCGTGGCTCAGGCCATCGAAAGCGACGGCCAGAGCTACGCGGTCGCCATCCGCAAGGCCCTGGAAGACGGGCTGATCACCGAACAGACGGCCAATGAGGCCTGGAGGAGAGACGCCTGATGTGGCGCGCAACCGCAAAACCTGTCCGTCTGGCCATCCTTGATGGCCGGGCCTGTCTGCCGCTTCTCGTGACGGTCACGTACTGGAGCTGGACGACGCTGTATATTGGCGTTCTGGGGACCGCCCTGTTTGCAACGATCAGCTTTTTTGGCCTGACGCTGCCCGCGGCCCTCAGAACCGTTCGCCGCCTCATCACCGGCCCCGTCCGGTCCGGTCGGCCGACCTGGAAGCGGAGGCGCTACGGATGACTGCCTCTCCTGCCATCGGCGTGCTGTCAGACGTTCTGGTCCGTGCCATCGACCGCAAGGGCCTTGGCGTTCTGTTGAGCGATGCCACCAACTCAACCCCCTGCGCCAGCACGCTCGCGGCGTCCAGCAGCGGCTTCCTGCCAGCGTTCCTGATCACCGCCGAGGCGTTGTGGTTTGAAATGACCCGGCACGGTTTTGGCCTGAAGCTGGTCGATGATCCTGAAGCCGCGCTCGGCGTGAGCGTCATCGACCATGACGCGCAGTCAGCCGTCACGGTCCTGCTCTGCCTGCTCGATGTGCTGGACGCGCTCCCGGTTCAGAACGGCCAGATCAATCTGTGTGATCTAACCGGCCTCTGGCAGGCCAGTATGGCACGTCTTCAGCCTGTCTCCGTCCAGAAGGAGCAGGCCGCATGAAAGCCCGCCTTTTCTTTCCGTTGGCCCTCGCGGCCCTCATGGCGGCCCCGGCTGCCTCGGCCGAAGACGACGGCGGACGCCAAATCGCGGCCTGCCTGAAGGAGTCCGCTCGTAACGCGCATGTGCCGACGGGTGTCATGCTCGTCCTGCTTTATGTCGAAGGCGGCCATCCCGGTCAGGCCGTGCAGAATACCAACGGGACATCCGACCTTGGCCCCATGCAGGTCAACACGATCCATGTTCCCGAGATTGCGCGCCACTGGCACACCACCCCGTCCCGCGCCTACGCGGCGTTGCGGAACAATTCCTGCGCCAATCTTGAAGCGGGCGGCTGGATCCTCGGTCAGGAAATGACCAAGGCCCGGGGCGACCTCTGGCAGGCCGTGGCGGGCTATCACTCCCATACGCCCCGCTTTGGCACGGCCTATCTGAAGCGCTTTTACGAGATTTCCCAGACCCTGATCCGCACCAGCCATCAAGGAGACCCGGCATGAGTGGCACAGTTTCGCGGTCCTCAGGCACACGCTCGTCCGGGGAAATTACCCTGATGCTGGCCGGTGTTGCGCTGTTGGGCATGGTTGTCCTCGCCTATATGGTCTGGTCAACATTCCACACCGAGATCAGCCGCTTTTACTGCAAGGCCCTGATCTGGCAGATCGGCATCCTGTCGCCGACGCCCGAGCTGGCGCATCTGAATATCCAGCTTCATCAGGCCCTGCACCATCCGGCATCCATTCGTCTGATTCAGCTCTATTACGGCCTGTCCATCGTCGGGATGCACCTTCGGTGGGTTGCGGTCCTGGTCGGTGGGATCTGCGCGGGCCTGTGCCTCTTCTTCGGAGAGAACAAGGCGCTGCGGGCCGTCCTCGATCTCGAAGGCCTGATTGCCGTGCAGGCAAAAATGTTTCCGACCCTGCGCGGGTTTGCCAAGCGCCGCGTAACCAGGCTTGTTGCGCCTTCCACCGGGGCACCCCTCCCGGCCGATCCGGCCCTGACGGCCGACGAGTGGCGCAGCCGCTTTGCCACAGCCGCTGATGGCAGTTTCAGTGAGGTTTGCGCGCAGGAGGCGTTCGAGCGTCAGCTCGGCCCGCACTACACAACAGCCGGACCCGTCGCGACCCCACCTGCGGCCCAGGTGCTCTTTGCGGCCTTTGCGCTGCACAAACTCAAGCGTCGCGATGAGGCCATGACCCTGCTCGGTCAACTGTCTGAAGGTCTGGCAGACGCAGGACTTGATGGCGATACCGGCCCGAAGGTCAGCCTGAAGGTGCCCGCAGACGTTTTGAAGACCGCGCAGGACTTCCTTGCAGACCCCGATATGCAAGCCGCGATCGCGCAGAGCTGTGACCGTCACGGATGGACCACGACCGCCCTCATGACGCTTCTGTGCGATGCCCGATTTGAAGCTGGCGTGCTGGCGCCTCCGGCGTTCGCCATCGTCAAGCTGATCGACCGGCCGCTTTGGTACGCCCTGCACTCCCTGGGCTACCCGAGCGAAAACCCCAACGAAGACGTGCATCCCAATCCCCGGATCGAAGCCGCTGGCGCCCGCGCCCACTGGTCCGAGGAACAGCGCCTGCATCGGCCCCTCTACATCCCGGTGCTTGATCGCGCCCTTTCCACGCTCCGCTCCACTTGGAAGACAGTTTTATGACCCGCATCATTCTCCAGCATGGCCAGAACGCACCCCTCACGCTCGACATCGAGGAGGGGAGCACGGCCCCGATCCATCTTCATTTCTCGCAAGCCCTGCCTGTCGCGGCCCCTCAGGCAGAGATCGCCCCGGTTGGACTTCAGGCCGCTCCGGCCAGCAGGATCCGCCGCTTTCTGCCGGTTGCCGCCACAGCCGCCGTCTGCGCGTGTCTGTTGCTCACCTTTGGCGGCCTACGCGCGTCAGCGCCTACGATGCCAGAGTCCGCGCCTCTTCCGCCCTTGCCCTCCAGCGGCCCGCTGGAGACTCAGCCGCAAGCTCAGGCACCCACGGCACCACTGCAGATCCTGAAGGCGCTGCATCAGCCCGCCCATCTGGAAATGCCGTCCCCAGCACCCACGCCGGCACAGGCCGGTTCGCCATTTGGGCTGGAGAACTAAAGCCATGACGGCTCGAAAGATTGGTGCCCCGCTTGGCCATCAGCAGGTCGAGCGGGGGAAGACATACCGCGACACGCGCCCGTTCTGGACTAAGACGAAGGAAGAGCTTCGCTCCCCGCTAGCCGGATGGCTTGGATTTGTGGGGGTCAGTCTCGGCTGGTTCGTTCCTGCCATTGATGGAGCCCTGATCCTCGCGGCTCCAGCCGTGGCAGCCTGGGTCGTCTTACGGCCCGAGCGTCTTCCGCTCCATATGCCGCGCTACAGCGGGCTGAAGGATGCGAACGATCTCAATCCCAAAGATCGCAAGGCCCGCCAGGCCAACGGCATTCTTTATCTCGGCACCGAGGCGCGCACCCGTCGCCAGCTCTGGATGTCTTCGGACGCAGCCCGCCAGCACGCTGCCATTCCGGGCACCACCGGCTCCGGCAAGACCACGGCCATTGTCTCCTTGATGACGAACGCTCTGGCGCATGGCTCCGGTTGCATCCTGGTGGACGCCAAGGGCGACAACACCGTCTATGGCGATGTGCTGGCCCTCGCACGCCGCTTCGGGCTGGATGACCAGGTGCTGGCGCTGAATTTCCTCGCCGCCTCCGGCACGCGGGATTCCAACACGTTCAATCCGTTTGCCACCGGAAACGCGGACGCCATCCGCGAAATGCTGGTCAGCCAGCTTGGCGAGCAGTCGGCCAATGATTCCAACGGCGTCTTTCGTGACCGTGCTGTCGGCCTCATCGGAACGGTGGTTCCAGCCCTCGTCTGGATGCGCGACACCCACGGCATCCCCATCAATATCGACGCGATCCGCTATGCCACCGACCTGCGCTGGATCGGCACTCTCGCGCGGCACAAGGTCTTCCTTATCCGCAATCCCGGATCCAATCAGGCTATCGAGCGCAGGGTCGAGGATATTCCGGACGATGTGCGGTGGCCGCTTCAGGCGTATCTCGGCGAACTGCCCGGCTATGATTCCTCACTGGAATGGAACGCGCAGAAGGAAAACAAGCCGTCCGAACAGCACGGCTATGCGAAGATGTATTTCTCGCGCGTCTTCACCCAGCTTGGCGTCAGTCTCGGGCATATCTTCAGCGCCGAGACGGCCGACATCATCATGCGCGATGTGGTGCTGAACCGCCGCATCCTGATCGTCATCCTGCCGTCTCTGGAGAACTCCTCGGACAGTCTGGCGGGCCTGGGCAAGATTGTCGTGGCCTCTTTGCGCGGCGTCATGGCCCAGCTCCTCGGCGCCAAGCTGCACGGCTCTGCCAGCGAAGTGTTCAAGCTAAAGGCCGGTGCTGGCGATGCACCGTTCCAGATCTTCTTCGACGAGTTGGCCGCCTATGTGACGGACGGCATGGACCGGATGCTCGCCATGGGCCGTGGCCTGAACTGCATGTTCTGGATCTCGTTTCAGGATCTGCCCGGCCTGACGGCCCGGATTGGCGAAAAGGCCTTCTCCCTTCTCGGCAACGCGAACCTGACCCATGCGCTGCGGCTTCAGGATGCCATGAAGACGCGTGAATGGCTGGAACAGCAGGCCGACAAGGTCGAAGTCACACAGGCAACCCGCGTGGAGCACGATGGATACGGATATTACAACGGCTCAGGCGCTGAGGTCCGCGAGGTCTCCCGTCTGCCGTGGAACGATCTGCAAAGCCTGATCGAGGGTGAGGCCGTCACGATGTTCGGCGGCCGGGTCATTCATTCCAAGACCTTCTTTGCCGACATCAATGGACGCTCAGGAGAAGTGCGCCGCGCCCGTCCGGTCATGCTGCCCTCTCCCAAGTCCGGACATGGTGTGGATCCGGATGCCGAGACCTGGGGCATTGTCGAAACGCTGGAAAACGGCGACTTCCAGATCGAGACGGCCAGCTCGGCCTTCCCGCCTTCGCTCAAAGCCCTGATTGGCAGGATTGCAAACGAAAACCATCGGGACAGCAAGGCCCTCATGGGCGATGTCAGTACGAGCCTGACCGATCTGACGGCTTTCCTGCGGGCCACCACGGCTCACGGTCATGGAGAAGGCAACACGCCGTTCGCGGGGATGCTGGCCTGGGGTCGGTTCCAGCGCGACGACAACAAAGATGAAAGCCTGGTTCCAGCGCAGCCCATGGATGGGGCGTTTCTGGGGCAGATTGAGCAACTGGAGCGTCTTGTGGGTAGTCGGACCGGGCGGACGCCTCGTCGGCGTGCTGTACTTGTTCTGGCGACACGCGACCAGCTCCGAACACTCCCGGCCAATACAGTCGGAGCAAAAGGGGGCAGCGAAAAAGAGATCCTCGCCGCCTTTCGAAGAGTGGGAGAGAGGCTTCAAGCCTAGAAGGTTACGCCACGCCAACCTCAATGGCCCTCCAGAGATGGCCGTTGAGGGTCGTTGCGAACGGCTACCCGAAAGCCGTCATCACATGACAGCCGGGGTCAACTCAGATCGCTGGCGAGGCAGCCTTGGCCATCGTGATTCGGCTCTCGCGAAGCGCCTGCTCTGCGTGCGACACAGAGGCACTGCTCTGCGCCAGAAGCTCTTCTATCTGCCGGTCCAATTCCTTCAGCTTCAGCGGCGCGGTCTTTTCCAAAGTGATCGCCTGCACACGGTTGGCCACCTCGCGCCCATAGTCCCGGCCATCCTGCGCCATTTCTTCCTGCATCTTGCCGAGACGGATCAGCTCCTGAACGTGCTTTTCCCGTTCCTCCTGCGACGTGAAGGGCAGATCCATGCCAAGCGCCTTATAGGGCTTATTGGACATACCCTTGGCCACATGATTCCACAGATCGTCGCTGGTGATCTCCGTCGTATCGCCGAGCGCGCGCCCGTTGCGCACCGCCTCAAACGTCGCGCCGTCTGAGATCATGGTCCAGGTGGTGCCCTTGGCCCGGCTTTCGGCCACGTAGGATGTAAACCCGGTTGCCGTCGCCACGCCTCGCGGGAGTGCGTTGATATGTTCGTCTGAGGTAAGGCCCTGGGCGGCATCAATGGTCATGGCATGACCGAAGCCTAGCAGGATCCGGCCGGTCTTGTGGTCCTTCAGCCGACGCCACTCAACATCTGCCTCCCGCCCGTCCTTCATCCGGACTTTCAGGCCATCCTTGCCGTGCGAGACAACCTCCACGACATCCCCATTATTGCCAACGGTGGTCCCTGTCCCTTCGACCACCCCCCAGGTGCGCCGGAACAGGCGCAGCTTATCGCCGGCAGCGACCTGAAGCTCATAGGTTTCGCCACGCTGATCGACCGCATCCAGCGTCACTTCATCCCGGGAAATCTCGCCACGGTTCTGCAGGATCCTGCGCACAGCGCGGCTGAGGTCGGCCGCGTCCTGGTTGGTCAGGGCCGACATGCTGATCCCGCGCTTTGATCCGGACGCGGCCAGAGCGTCGCGGCGCGTGACATAAAGCTCGGCAATCTTTTGCAGAACCTCATCCTGATCGCCGCCGACTAGCCGGATCGTGCCGTCCTCGCGCTTCATGTCGATAGCGCGGCGGACTTCCTCAAAGTGAAAGGCGTTGCGGGGATCATCCCAGTTTTCCTGATCCCGGTTGGCGTAGGCGGCCTTCCCTTTGGGGCGACGCGCCTCCAGTGCATCCGCACTCGGCTTCTCGCCACGGAACAGTCCGGCGATCTCACGATTGCGCGCAGTGGTCTGGCGAACCGTTGACAGCAGTTCCGGCATGTCTTCCTTGGCCAGCACCCTGCGCAGGATCTCGACGGTATCACCGGCCTCAATGGACTGCGCCTGCTCCCGATCGCCCAGGGCCTTGATGGTACAGCCGCTCGTGCGTTGCAGCTCCAGAAGCTGAAGCATCTGGCGCGGTGCGATCTGGCCGACCTCGTCAATGACCAGAACCGTGTTCTCGTCCACGGTCTGCTCGCCTTTCTCAAGGCGGCTGAGGAAGGGCATCATGGCGTAGCGCTGATGGATCCCGGCATCACCAAGCGCATCGGCCTGACGCCAGGCCGTCGCAAGACCGATCATCTCACGGCCCTTCTCCGAGAACCGGGTATCCCGCTTCCAGGCATCCACGAGTGGCTGAAGCAGCGTTGTCTTGCCGGAGCCGGCAACACCCGTGAGCATCGAAATCTTTCCGGCCTTCCCGAGGGCGTAGATTGCCGCCTTCTGGGACTGGCCGTGTTCGTTGTCGAAATCGAGGTCGCATCGCGCGATGGCCTCTGTGAGTTGGGCGTCCGAAAGGGAAGCAGTGCGATCCGCCGAGGCCCGAACGGCCTCCTTGGCGAGGGTCTCCTCGACACGGATCTGGGCCGTGTTGGTGACGCGCATCCGGTCATTCTTCACGCACGACACAAGGCTCACCTGTTCGCCCCGAACCTCAAGGCCTTTGTCCTCGATCAGTTTGACGACCTGGTCGATGTCTTCAATGCCCCCGGGGATGCCCGCTCCAATGAGGCCGCGAGCGGCGTACATCCTCAGCTTGTCATGATCGAGAACGGCCGCCGTCTCAAACTCCTTGCCGAGATGCTTGGCCGCAAACGCGTAGGCCTGCTCATGCCGGTCCGCGACAGATAATTCCGTGGCCTCAGCCGTGCCCATGACGCTGTGATGCTCCCAGCCAATCGCAGCGGCGCGTTCGCGCCAGGCCTGAACGTCGTCAGCGGATTCATTCTTCTTCTGCCTGTGCGCCAAACTGGCGGCCTTGAGCATCTTGTTCTTCAGCTCGGCCGTCATGGTGTTCCAGTCGTGCCCCTCCTTCTCGGCATAGGCCCGAGCGGATCGCGTCACCTCGGCCGTGCGGCTGGAAAAAGCGTCACAGGCCTCCTGCGGAACGGCGGAGATAACGGTTGCCTGCTCCTTGGCGTCGTAGGACTGCGCGATCCCGAGTTTGCGCAGCTCATCCGCCAGTTCCGCCTGAAAGAAGGCTCCGAACTCATGCACGCGAGAGCGCAGGCGCTTCGTGTCCAGCGAGCCCACATGGCCGCTGTCGGTGACAACGACATTGTAGAGTGAATTATGGATGTGCATCTGCGGATCGCCCCCGGTCGGGGCCTCACGCAGATAGGTGGTATCGGTCTCGGCATCATGCAGGGTCAGGGTCGGGCGCGACGTGCGGTGACGGTAGGACGTCCAGGCGACCTCCCCGGCTTCTTCTCCGTCTTCCCCGCCATGGCCGCGTCGGGCAAAGCCCAGCTCACGGGCCACATACTGCATGGTCGCGTCATTGGCCCGCTGCACTGCGTTCCAGATCGCGGCCCCCTCGGCCTGTGTTGGCGCAAACTCGGCAGCCAGCGTGACCGATTTATGCGGGGCCATGGTCAGGTCGTAGGCGCTGATCTTCCGCTTGGCCTGAGACCATTGCTCGCCATTGTCGGCGCGCTTGCCTTCAAACAGGGCCGCAAGTGTTTCGGTCGTCGGCATGGCACGCCGATCCACGCCGAGCACGTCCGCCATCTTCTGGCTCATACCCGGATTGAAAGAGGCCCGGCCATCCCGGCCGAGATAGTAGTTCGTGAGGCGTTGACCATCTCCGTCAGGCACCTTGCCGGTGTCCGTGCGAAAATCGTGCTCCGGATCTGGCGCGCCCTCGGTGAAGTAGGCGGCGACGAACCGGCCGTTGCACTCCGCCGAGATCTTGCGGAAGGTCATCATGACGGGTGGCCGTCCTCTGCTTTCGGGCGAACCTTGCGGCCTTCAAGCAGATCGTTGTTGCGGGCGGTCGTATGGTCGATGCGCCTGATGACCGGCTCCTGATCCTTCATCAGCTCGACCAGGCGCGCGAGAATGTCGTCCAGTGTCGGGCCGTCCCCCTTCTCCGAGGGGGTCAGAAGCTCAATGAGGATACTCAGCTTTTCGCTGATGAACCGGATCTCCTCTCCCTGCTCGTCAGAGCGCGTGAGAAGATGCTCAAGAAGCTCCCGGTCCGAAATATCGGTCTCAGGAGCGCGGTCGGGGGTCTGGGTCTGATCTGTCATGAGGGCAGGATAGAAAGCCCTCATGCGACTGAGATCATTTCGTCGTAGCCTTCGCTAGCGCCAAGGCTTTGTTTTCCGAAGCCCGTTGGACCCATTGTGCGTATCGCGCGCTAATCGAGATGGCATGGTCTAGCTGCTGAAAGCCTTCGTCAGAAAGCAACGTCTCAGCCAGCATCGCCACCTCTGTGCGATGCGCTCGCCACAGAGAACCCACTAGCTTGGTAGAGTTCACGAGAGTCTGTAGGTCAGCTTGCTCATAATCTAACAGAACCTCTTCCATATCACGCGCCTCAACATGCAGAGGCCGACCCGGCAGACTCAGAACCATATACCGCCCTGGCAACTGACGCATTTCCTTTAGGCGTGTGAGGTCGGCAGGATCCATTGACTGAGCTTCCGCTATCGGGAGCTTCACCCCTGGCCGCGCATAAAACCCGTTTCGTCTGATGCTCGGGAGAACCTCTTTGGTCACACGCCGTCGAAACGTGACCGCAAGAGGAAGCTGGGACTTGACCAGAAAGTGGTACAGACCGCTCTCGCTAACCATAACCTGATCCTGCACGCCGCTCTCAGAAGGCAGCGCGACTACCTGCCGCTCATCATCGTCCAAACCCCGCGCCGCGCGCGTAGGTGAAGAATGACCGATGGCACGGCAGATGTCCGTCATACGAAACCAAGCCTCTCCGTCCTTTACGAAGGTCGCGTAATCGACACCATTGAAGTCGAATAGCCCGCCAGATTTGAAGCTGGGATCTACGAGGCGCGTGGACTTCTGAAGGCGCTTTTTGGTGGCCATGCTTGTCTCCTGATGAGGCAGCCCCCTCACTGTGAGGTGGGCTTCTCTTCCTCTTTCGGACGCCATAGTGCGGGGCCATTCTGCGACTTAACGCAACGGATCGTTCGTGGTGGGGGGGGTGACAGATTGTCACACCCCCCCCTCTCCTTCCGCCTAGCGGCGGCGCAGCCGTCCGCACCAACGGTGCAATGGTCTATGAAGAAGCTCTTTTCTTTGCCTCATAGTTGCCTCGTTAATTCTCAATCTCGCCTCGTAGCCGCCTCGTGAAAGCCTCGAAATCGCTTCGTAGATGCCTCGTAGTCGCCTCCATAACGCCTCGAACTTGACACGGAGATGCCTCGCCTGCGAAAGAGGTTCGATACACCAGAGGCCGTGAAAACGGCGCAGCGTGAGAGGTGTGTCCGAAATGGACACAAAGCGGGGGCGAAAGTGAGCATGTCCAAGGCACTGAGAGAGATCCAGGAGGCACACAAGACACGCCCCGCTCAGCCGCATTCGAAAGCCGTCTATCAGTGGTTGAGAAAAAATCAGGACATCGTGTCTGAACTTCGCGATGCGAAGATCGCCACCTGGGAGATGATCGCCAAAGCTGCGAGAAAAGATGGTGTGGAGGTCGAGCTCTCTCCGGTTGGACTTGGGGCCATCAGGAAAATGTGGTCCCGCCTCAAGAGCGAGCGAGAGAGAATCACAGTCGGAAAACCTGCAAACGACATACCCGATCAGACGCCAGAACCGCCGAGCCGAACCCCGGCAGACTGGCGGCCTGCCGCTGTAGAAGAGTATTACGCGGAACGTGAGGAAAGACCCGTCGCGCCACGACCTGCCGACACGCCACGGGTGCCCGCCATTTCAGTCGCCGTAACGCCATCGCCCTCCAGAGACGCCGACCCGCATACGAACATTTCTGCTGAGGGCCGCCAGTCTCTGGAACACATCAGGGCAAAGCTTCGGGCACGTAAGGAAGAGAAGAGAAGGCTCACGCCAGACTGATTTTTTTTTTGCGCGGCAGGGTTAAGTCGCAGACTGGCCCCGCACTATGGCGTCCGAAAGAGGAAGAGAAGCCCACCTCACAGTGAGGGGGCTGCCTCATCAGGAGCCGACCATCCATGACCAAGGATATTGCCGCCAAAACCGCTACGAGCGCTGCCGACCAGAAGGCAGCCCCCAAGCGCAAGCCGGTTATTTTTACGATCATTGGCCGTCAGCGGGTCGGGAAAACGACCCTGCTCAACGCTCTGGCCCAGACGATCCACGAGCAGGGCGGCACACCCGAGATCTGGAACACCGATCTGCTGAACCGGTCGCACTCCATTTCCAGTTTCCATGATGCGAAAAGCCCCACAGGCGGCGACACGAAACGTCAGCGGAAATGGCTGGAAGAGAAGATCCAGTCTCTCATGGAAAGTCGCCATGACGCCATTCTCGACATCGGCGGCGGATGGACAGCGCTGCATGAGTTAATCAGCACGGAATCACTGACACGCGCCCTCGATATGATGGGCATCACGCTCTCAGTGGCTTTCCTCATCGGCCATGAACGCGCAGATCTCGATTATCTGGAAGACCTCCAGACGAACAAGAAGTTCTCTCCCCGGAACGCCGCAGTCATTCTCAACGAAGGCCTCATTCCTCCTTCCCTGGACGTGGACGATGTCTTCGAAGAGGTTGCCATTCACCCTGCGGTTGTAGAGGCCATGGACAACGGCGCAAAGCTCGTCCTCTATCCGGCTGCCGAGCCCATGAAGGACGTCTGTGACCGAACGCTCACGTTCCGTGCGTATGCCGAGGGCGAGCAAAAGGACGGATTCCCGACCAGTTCGATTTTCGACCGTCTCGCGATTGACCGCTGGTACCGCCGCGATTTCCCTGTCTTCCTGCGAGAACTAGGCGCGCCTCGCCTGCCGGACATGCCTAAGGGCCTCCCGGTTCCGGCCGAAAGTGACGTGTAATGTCTGATGGCCTTACCCAGAGGATTTCCGACTGTCAGGCCAGATTTGAAAGCTCACTGGATGCGCTGCGCGAGCAGACGCATCGTTGGACGCTCCGGCCCCGTTCACCTGAGGCCAAGGTTCTGGATGGCCTCATGATCCTGATGGAGATGAACAATCTTCATCAGGCCCTCCTTCTCAAGGATCGTGAACACTCGGAGGCCGCGCATAGAGCGCTGTTTCAAGAGGCCGAGACACGAATGGAGCAGTGCGTTGCCAAGTGCGAGAGCCTGCTGGATCAATGCACACGCTCGGCAACAGAGGAGGTTATTGAGGTCAGGCGGGCTCTTCATGAAGGCGTGGCAGCCTCTCGCCAGCTCCAGAAGATTGACGAAAAGACCGTCAAGGCAAAGGTCGCGGAAGTCCTGGGCACCGTCAAAGCCGAAATCGCCGAAAGCATGAAAGCGCAGATCGTGATGGCGGGCACTCGTGTCCGACGGGACGAAATCAGCAAGCGGGCAGGATGGTTCGCCACCATGATCGTGGGCGGAACCGTCTTCGGAATTATTCTCGATCACCTGATTTAGGTGTGTCCGAAACGGACACACCACCTCGGGACAAGATGCGCTGTTCAGACAATACTCCAAGTCGCAGACTACGGGCGGATACTGACCACCCCAACACAGGAGTGCTCAATGCCGCCGCCCTTCAAACAATCCTTTTTGATTACAGGTCTGGCTTTCTCGGCCGGACTTGGCCTCAGCGGTTCGTGCCAGGCGCAGTCGATTGACGTGCCGAACGGCCTGCCGGAAGTCCCGCATGTCGTCTATCCGGAAGTTGGCCTGCCGAACTTCACGGTACCAGCCGGGACTGTCCAGCAGATCGGCGGGGACGGGAAAGTGATTCAGACCACGCAGCCCGTCTCAACCGGATCGGATTCATTGCAAACGCTCTATAGCCGCTCATGGGGCTATCAGGCCGCTGACAACGCATCTTCCCTCGGCGTTAATCCGGCTGCTCTGGCGGCGACGTGTCAGGTAGAATCCGGCTGTCAGAATGTCTATACGGCCACCGGGTCCGGACACACCATCACAGGCGCGTTTCAGATGGCAAATGGCACTTACAGCGAGGAAATGAGCAAGGCTCTGGCATCGAACCCCGGCCTCGCGAGTACCATTACATCAGGAACGGCAGGGCAGCAGGACCCAGCCACACAGGCGGTCGCAGCGGCTCAGTATATGAAAGAGGAAGCTATGACCTTGCAGGCGCAAGGAATTAGCAATCCGACCGCGCTGGATACGAGAGCGATGTATAATTTTGGAAGTCATGCTGGGGCTCAAGTCGCACAAGCCGATGATAGCGCGATGATGTCAGATTTCATTTCCTCGACCGCCATGAGCAACAACAACATCTCGTCAGGAACCACCGTCGGCGAGTGGCGGCAGAGCACGGCGAACAAGATGGGGACCGGGGCAAGTGCTCCCGTACTCCAGAGTTAAGTGACAGAAGACAGAGAACTGGATACCCAATCACTATGAAACATAAACTTCTCGCTCTGGCAGTCTTGGCGGCGTCTTATTCCTTCAGCGCTTCCGCATCGCCGAACAAGCCTGTCAGCCCCCTATCCGGCTATAAGTGCCTGACTCTCAACGCGACAGATGCGCAGATGATGGATCCGAACTTCTCCATCCCATTCCGCCAAAACCCGTCCGACCAGTCACCTGTAGTGGCCCCGGCAACCACGCTCGTTCCTGTGAACACAGCCGTCGAGCCTGTTAACGGTTACTATCAGACGGTGAACCTAGCGCGGAAGACCATGTGGATCTCGGCCAAGTGGTTGCAGCCCTATTCTAATGTTCATCCTGGCCGGACTTGCACGCCATACGTCATGACCAACGGAAGCGTTGGCTTCGTCTTCGCAAACAAATAAAAAAGGCAGCCTCCGGGCTGCCTTTTTCGTATCCCCTGAGCCTGGACGTGGAGACACCGGAAGCCACCACGTCGCGGGCAATGTCACCCGGCTTTGCGGATCTCGGCGAGAATGGGATCGGCCTTTCTCTGCCGGGGACAGGGATGGGCCACATGGGCCGCTTCCAGATCCAGTAGCCACAAAGACAGATCAGCCGGAAGAGAGGACGTGCCCTCCAGGCAGCGCCGGAACTGGTTGCGGTGCATGTCGCATTTCTCGGCGGCCTGACGCTCGGACCACCCGATCCGGAACAGGGCAAGAGACAGGCGCGGCCCGGTCAGGTGCTTCGGGCGGCTATCGAGAGGGGAAAGGCTCTTCGTCATAAGAGCATCGTGCCGCCGCGTTCTGCGACTGAGCGTAAAAAATCGCTCCTTCAAAATACGCATCCAGAGAGGCCGCGAAGCCCGGAAAACCTTGCCATTCCGGGAAAAAACCGCTATTTTCTTCCTATGAGTTCAGCCAAAACCCTCTTCGCTCCGACGCCTTTTTCCGGCCTTTCGGATGAAGAGCGCGCGCGCCGTCAGGATGCGGTCGAATGGACCCTCGCGGCCCAGAGACGGCAGGGCTACACGCATGATCCCCTTATCGAGGATGCCTGCCAGTCGTTCGTCGCGGGACAGATCGACCTCGCCGAACTGGGGCGGAGACTGAATCCCGCCCTCTGACGCGTTAATGCCTCCTGCCCACGGCTACACCTACCCGAATGTCTCGGATGATCCTGACCAGACGGACGTTCTGCGAAATCGTCTCGGCCTGCGCCGCCATTCCGAGCTTCACCCCGAAGAGTACCGCCGCACCAGTCACAGGATTCTGGAAATCCGGATGGGTCTGGGGCCGTCCGGCTCTTTCGATGCCGACCACCTGAAGGCCATCCATCGGCATATCTTTCAGGACGTCTATGAGTGGGCCGGTCACATGCGCCACGAAAGGCCGGTCGTGGACGGAGCACGGGTCGAACCGATCGGCTCCATGCGGAAAGGGTCAACAACCTTCCTCCCCGGCTCCCATATCGTCATGGGGCTAAACGAGGCCTTCAAGCCCATCCGCAACCCGGATGTGCTGAAGAACTCCACGCCGGAGCAGTTCGCGGCCGTCGCCGGAAAGGTTCTAAACGAACTCAATTATGTCCACCCGTACAGGGAGGGCAACGGCCGAACGCAGGACGCGTTCATCGCGGAACTCGGCCGTCATTACGGGCATAACGTGGACCTTTCCGTCATCACAAGAGCCCGCATGGTGTCCGCGTCCATTGCCGGCACGCAGGATCCGGATCACCCTGCTATGGCGGCCTTGCTGACAGATGCCACCGATCCCGCCCGCGCGCGTGCTCTGAAAGAGCTGATGCAGGACATGGGCTCTGGCCCTGCCGCAAGGCCGCTGGATGACCTCGTCATCCGCACGGCCGCACCTGGGGAAACGGTCTCGGGGATCTTCAAGACACGGACCAGCCTCTCCGGTGCGTTTGAAACGCCTGACGGGATCGTGGCGGTGCCTGTCGCGGATCTGCGAAACGCTGTCCGACAGGATGGCGGATACACTGTCATCGTGCAGTCCGATTTTTTGACGGCCTCTGCTGCTCCAACGCTTCGGCCCGTGCCGCGTCCGGTCATTCCGGCTGTCTTCGGGCCTGCGGAAGAGAAGCGCGAAAGGGCGCTCCTGGCGCAGGCCAAGGAAGAAGGCCGCAAGGCCGCCGCCTCTCTTCATGCGTTCTGGTCGGCCCCGCCGTCCCTCGTCTGCCGCGACATCGAGGCCGCGATCCGCCAGGAGGGCGGCGATGCAGCACAGGCCTTCACCGGCATGAAGACCGGAGGCCGTCATGCGGCGCTCGGGAAAGAGATCGAAAAAGAACTGCGCCACAATCCCACCTTCGCGCGCGAGCTGGGCAAGGTGCAGAAGGACATGGCTGCCTATGGCGACAGTCGGGAAAAGGTCCTTGCGTTTGGCGCCGCTCACGGTCGGGAAACAGACATCCTGACAGACCTGGCCGGGACGGATCGGGAGATCGCCCGCCATGCCAGCCGGACTCCCACCTCTGAACCGGGCCGCGCCCTGATCCAGACCCTGACCGGCCAGCCAGCCCTGACCGCCACAACGGCCCCGGCAGGCCGCCTGTCTCTTTCGTCCGCCCGGACACCCGGCCCCGGCTGATCGCCCCCTGTTTTCCTAGACCCATCCTGCCCGTGCGGCGAGCACACTGACGGCGACGAGAGAGAAAGGGAGGTGGCGTTTTCCTGAGCCCATCCTGCCACTGGCCAAGACGGGCGACGGGACAGACCGTCAAGCCCGGAGCGTCCTGAGCAAGGGGGGCAGGTTTGCGGCTGATGCGGGGTCGCGTGCGGCCCTGCAGCAGACGCGGGCCTGACACCTGCCGCCGAGGGTCGCGCAGTGGCTTTACGGACTGGCACGGCGACTGTCAGACTGAACGCTGGATGCGAGGCCGCCGTCGTGGAACGTGCCTCCCCGGCCGGTCCGCAGGACTGGCCGGGGAGGTTGAGGAGCCGTCTCACGAACAGATCACCCAGACCAGGACCGTCCGTTCAGAGAAAAGAATGCGGGTGAACCGTTACCCGGAAGGGCCGAGACGCAGGGGCCAGACGCCCGACCAAGGGCGGCTGGACCCTGTGGCTCGGTGGAGCTTGGCGACGCAGGAGCCTAGCGGAATAGGGTGAACGAACCCGTCAGGGCCGCCCCGATCCTTCTTTCACTTCTGGCTCGGGAAATTAACTTCGGACAGAGTTTTCAGTCGCAAACTGCTCTCGCATGATTCTTTCGACGCCACAGAACCGAACTGCGCCCCGAACGGGCCGGTGTTTTGCGTCTGGAGATCGAGACGATGCCTCACTTTCCCACCGTATGGCCTTATTTTACAGCCCTTTTCGTGGTTCAGATTCTATTCAAGACTGCCGTCTCGGCGACGCAAGACGGTTCTGAAAGCGGTTAAGGCGCAACTTCCCTCGTTCACTCACTGACAAGAGCCGTCTTCGACACGGCCATGGGATGGGTGAGACGCAGCACGCGCTATGGTCTCTTTCTCGCTGTCCCTCTGACAGCGCTGCTTGGAGCGATGGCGCTTGGAGCGGCGCTAATGGGCCATGAAAAGGAAGGCATGACCTGCCTTGAGGCTGCGTTCATTTCCGGCATGACTGGATGGTTTTTGGATCTGCTATCGAACGCGATTGAGGATTACTGAAACGGGCACGCTCCTGGCGCAGCCCCCCTGTGGGGGGCGAGCATTGGGGGCAAAACACTTCGCGCCGATGAGGCGCGTCCGCCTTCCTGGAAAAAACGACGGGAGAATGAAAAGGGCGGACGGGAGAAGAGGCCGAGGGCAACGCCGAGGCCGTCAGCGCGGCCCCGGTGAGTGGCCGGACCTGCTGGCCCGGCCTGTGGGGGTTAGAGAACGGCCCCCCATTGTGCGGCGCGGACGTTCTCGGTGAGGCTGCGGGCGTTGTCCTTGACGTAAGGCTTCCAGTCTTCCCCGATCAGTTCGCGGTAGGCGTCACATGCGCCCTGAGCCATGACGGCGAGCGCGTAAGCCTTAGGGGCCTGCTGTGCAGCGAAACGGACGGCCCGATCTACGCGGTTTTCCCCGCCGTCGATGCCTTGGCGGTCTTCGTCGCGGCTTTCGTTGCTGAAAGAGTTCTGTTCGTCGCGGGCAATCTGGCGCTTGTTCTCATAGAAGTTGGCGGCACCATAGGCAGAGCGGATCAGGCCGTCCACGATGCGGCCAAGGTGCATTTCCATGGCCTTGAAATTGCGCTCGCCCCGGAAGTCGGTGACGACAAGCACATCCTCAAGAAGCGTGTACTGGTCGCGGATCATGCTGAGACCGGCCCCCATCAGCTCGTCATAGTCGCCAGCCTCGAAACCGAAATGCTGAACGATAGCGGCGATCTTGTCATCGTTGGGGGCAAGGCGCATGACGTCTGCCAGCGTGGGAGCGGCAATGGCCTTGGTGCGCTCGCGGGCTTCGTTGAAACGGCGGACGGCCGCGGGGCTGGCCTTGTTTGCAGCCTTGCGGTTCTGGGCCTTCGGTGCGATTGTGGTTGCTGCGTCGGACATGAAAGTAACCTTTTCTAGTCTAGCGAAGTCCCGTCCGGTGCTCGTAACACCGTTCGGGGCGCTTTGTCTTGAGGGCCAATCCCTCTCGACAAGTAAAAGATAGCCTTTTTGGCTTTTTCCTACAAGAGAAAAAACGCAGAAAAGCGCCATAAAACGCGATTTATTTTTGCATGACAAGTAAAAAGATTTCTTGATTACTTCATGAATACCTGTCGTTTTCCTAGACCCATCCTGCCCGTGCGGCGAGCACACTGACGGCGACGAGAGTGGAACGACGGTGGCGTTTTCCTGAGCCCATCCTGCCACCGGCCAAGACGGGCGACGGGACCGGCCGTCAAGCCCGCAGCGTCCCGAGCAAGGGGGGCAGGTTTGCGGCTGATGCGGGGTCGCGTGCGGCCCTGCAGCAGACGCGGGCCTGACACCTGCCGCCGAGGGTCGCGCAGTGGCTTTACGGACTGGCACGGCGACTGTCAGACTGAACGCTGGATGCGAGGCCGCCGTCGTGGAACGTGCCTCCCCGGACGGTCCGCAGGACTGGCCGGGGAGGTTGAGGAGCCGTCTCACGAACCGATCACCCACACCAGGACCGTCCGTCATCGGAAAAGAATGCGGGTGAACCGTTACCCGAAAGGGCCGAGACGCAGGGGCCAGACGCCCGATCAAGGGCGGCTGGCCCGTGTGGCTCGGTGGAGCTTGGCGACGCAGGAGCCTAGCGGAATAGGGTGAACGAACCCGTCAGGGCCGCCCCGATCCTTCTTTTGCTTTTTCTACTGACGGCCTGATTTCTGCGTGAAGAGTCCCGCGTGAGGAAGAACGCGGCAAACCCGACGGCAAGCACGAGCAGACCTCCCTTGATGGGATGCAGAAAGCCCTGCCAGATCAGAAGAAGAATGGCGAGCTGGATACTCAGCGCACCGATGCGGATGACTGTTTGTCGTGACATGGGGCCAGTCTAGTCTTTTTCTCTGTCCTGGCGCAGCCCCCCCTGTGGGGGGCGAGCATTGGGGGCAAGACACTTCGCGCCGACGAGGCGCGCCCGCCTGACTGAACCGGGCGAGCGGACAAAAAAAGCGGCCCGGAGGCCGCCTGTCGGTGTCAATGGTGGGACGTTCGCAGCTTTGCCAGCCGGGACGCGATGGGTCCGATCGCAAGCCCCAGACCGATGGTGAAAGCAGCGGCAGGAAGAAGAATAAACAGGATACTCTGGGTTACGTTATCCATTGGTTTTCGCCTCCGTCTTGTCCTCAGGATAGGGGATATACGCCAGAAAAGTCAAAGAAATTGCCTCAAGGACGGCTCCCAGAAAAAAGCAGGTGACGGCACGCATGGAGGTCAACGGTCCTGTCCCGGAGATGAGTGGGGTCACGATGCCGAGCCCCCACGCGCTGAGGGCGAATGTCTGAAGGACGCTGGCAATCGCCTTATAGCGGTCTTCCTTGTGTTTGGAGCGCTGCGGCGGGGGCAGCAGCGCCATGAGGCGGTCTTTGTTCATCTGGCGCTAGGCTCCTTTTTCCCAGCGTCAAAACGGCACGTCATCGTCAAGATCGTTCCCTGCGGGCGCATCCCAGCCGCCATTGCGGTTTCCGTTGCCAGACGATCCACCTGACCGGCCGCCACTGCTTCCACCAGCAAAGCCGCCCTCGCCTTCATCGCTGTTGCCCCGGTTGCTGTCGATCAGCACCAGCTCACCCCGGAAACGGTCAATAACAACCTCTGTGGTGTAGTGCTCCTGACCGTCCTGACCGGTCCATTTACGGGTGCGAAGTTCGCCTTCGAGATAGACCTTGCGGCCTTTGCGGAGGAAGCGTTCTGCGACGTCCCCCAGACGCTCATTGAAAATGACGACACGGTGCCATTCGTGTGCGCTCACGGCGTTCGCCGCTCTGGCGGTCATTCCAAGTCTCAGACGTGGCGAGTGTAAAGCTCACGACCTTGGACCCGGACTGCATATTGCGGACTTCCGGGTCTTTACCAAGGTTGCCAACGAGAATGACTTTGTTAACGGAACCAGCCATGAGAGCCTCCAAGAATTAGGGAACGTATCGACTGGACTTGTTCGGCGTTATTGCCTCTGTCCATGAATAGATAATAGGTTTTTACTTGGTGCCAGTCAACGAAAAACGGCAGAAAACCGCCATTTCCGAGGAAATAAAGCCCAAGAAAAAGCTGTTTTACTTGTTGATTACTCAATGAATATTTGATGTTTTCCTAGACCCATCCTGCCCGTGCGGCGAGCACATTGACGGCGACGAGAGTGGAAGGGCTGCGTCGTTTTCCTGAGCCCATCCTGCCACCGGCCAAGACGGGCGACGGGACAGGCCGTCAGGCCCGGAGCGTCCTGAGCAAGGGTGGCTGGCCTGCGGCTGATGCGGGGTCGCGTGCGGCCCTGCAGCAGATGCGGGCCTGACACCCGCCGCCGAGGGATGTGCAGTGGCTTTACGGACTGGCACGACGACTGTCAGACTGAACGCTGGATGCGAGGACGCTGCCGTGGAACGTGCCTCCCCGGACGGTCCGCAGGACTGGCCGGGGAGGTTGAGGAGCCGTCTCACGAACAGATCACCCAGACCAGGACCGTCCGTCTCCACAAAACCCGGGGCAATTCAAAGAACGCGGGTGAACCGTTACCCGGACGGGCCGAGACGCAGGGGCCAGACGCCCGGTTGAGGGCGGCTGGACCCTGTGGCTCGGTCGAACTTGGCGACGCAGGAGCCTAGTGAGATTGATGCGGTGAACGGCCTCTATGCCTCACTTCAGTGCTAGGGTGTCGTTGCCAGTCAGGGCATCCGGAGAAGAACAATGACAGACATTGCAGTTATCGGTCTTGATCTCGCCAAATCTGTTTTCCAAATCCATGCTGTCAATCAGCAGGGATTGCCTGTCCTCAAGCGCCAACTCCGACGCGGCGAGCTCCTGAAGTTTTTCCAGAAACTTTCGCCATGCCTCATTGGCATGGAAGCGTGCGGCTCAGCCCATTACTGGGCACGCGAGTTTGAAGCTCTAGGACATACCGTCCGACTGATGCCACCCAGCTACGTCAAACCTTATCTCAAACGCGGTAAAACCGATGCTCGCGATGCCGAAGCCATCTGTGAAGCCGTCACACGACCGACCATGCAGTTCGTTCCTGTCAAATCTGTAGAGCAACAGTCTGTCCTGATGCTGCACAGCAGTCGCGATTTACTGGTGAAGCAGAAAACCATGCTCATCAATGCTCTGCGAGGACATTTGAGTGAAATCGGTATCATTGCTCCTAAAGGTGTTGTCGGCGCCAAGTCTCTCGGAGGCCTCGTCCATGAAAATCAGGATGCATGGCCAGATGAAATGCGAACCGTTGCACATGCCTTTCTGGATCAGCTTCGCATGATACAGACCCAGATTGAGAAGCTGGATGACAAAATTCTGCAATGGCATCGTAACAGCGAAAGCAGTATGCGGCTTGCCACTGTCCCAGGGATCGGTCCGGTTGTCGCGAGTGCGATTGCAGCGTCTGTTCCTGACCCAAAGCTTTTTCGGTCGGGAAGACATTTCGCTGCATGGCTTGGTTTGACACCGCGTGTTCATGGCTCGGGTGGCAAAGATACGCTCGGGCGCATCACCAAGGCCGGTAACGGCTATATTCGCAGATTACTTGTCGTCGGCGTTACTTCCCTGCTGCGCATAGACCGCAAGAAAACGCCCACTCATCTCTGGGGTCAGATGCTCCGGGAGAAAAAGCCCGGACGCGTTGTCGCTGTCGCATTGGCGAACAAGACAGCACGAATTGCATGGGCCCTTATGAGCCGCGGCGAGACATATAATGGCACTGCGGCAGCCCTATCTGCTGTTTGCTAGGACGAGAGATAAAATCCAGCCATCGTTCGATGATCTGGTAGATGTGCGGGAGTGTTGAGTTTTGATGACAGACCGGGCTGCTTCGGGGACAGAATAAAACCGTGTTCACTCTTGCGCCTTCCGAGCGCGTGAAATTGTCTGGTCTTCTGTCCGCGGACTTCATCATGGCCAGCAGTCTTTGTGGCTGCACAAAAAGGCCGGACACATGAGAGCACCAGTTCCGTACGTTTCAAAACGAGATTTTCCTTGCGCCGTAGAGGCCGTTCACACAAGAGTGAACGAACCCTTCAGGGCCGCCCCGATCCTGCTTTTCTTCTGCCCATTACATCACCCACGGGTCAGGATCGAAGAGATCGAAAAGGATGTCCTTTCCCTCCCGGATCTCTTTCCTCATCTTCCTTTTCAGAATCTTCCGCTCCTGCCGAGCCTTGCGCCTTTTCTTCTCGTCAGCCTTCCAGCAGTCCCGCAGGACAGCACGCAGTTCGGGACACTGTGCGCTGACCTGTCCATAGGCCTGACGCCGGAACCGGGCCACGCCGCCGAAGCGGTCGATACCTGTCAGCAGGGTGCTCCTGCCGATCCCCGGATAGAAGATCACGCCGAGACCATCCTGCGCATCGGGTGTTGAGGGCAGCCGGAGGAAAAGGGTGGCGAAGCCATCCGAGGTCTCGACCCATCCGGGCGCTGGCCCTGCCAGTTGCCTCAATGGCAGCAGGTCAAAGTCCGGACAGTTCTCAGCTATGGCCGCCGAGAGAGGCGGAGACCTGTGCCAGAAGCTGGCGCTACAGCCCGGCCAGTCTTTTGTGGCGTCGGTCGGAAACAGGATTCCGAAGACTGTGATGAGATCCGCTTCATAGACAAGCTGACCGCCCTGCCATTTGGCAAAGCCCGGATCATCGAAGCAGTCGAAATACTCCATGCCGCGGATACTGACGTCCGGGAAGTCGTCGGACAGCCCATGGCCGTGGTCAAGGAACGACGTTCCGACCCCGTTTTCGAGGGTCATCACCAGCGTTGTGTCGTTCTCCCACGCCATCTGGTCTGGTGCATAGGTCCGGTAGGCGCGCTCTTCGGCGATCTGGCGCAGACGGTCCTGCGGGCCGGTGAGCGTAAAGACTGTTGTGACGGGAGTAGCCACGGGAAGCTTCCTTTTTCTCCTTTCAGATGCTTCCCCGCGAGGCGCAGACGGCTGGACGGGACAATGGCGCGCCCTCCAGGGCGCGGGCCGCGTGCGGCCGAACCATTGTGGCGGCCAGACGGCCTGTGGCGCGTCTTCCCTGTTTTTTCTTTTTCTTATTTACAAAGTACGCGTCCGAGGAGTGCACGATTGACGGCTGGTTACGCCTTCATGTCGGTCATATGTGGCTTAGATGAGCCCCCTATAGCGGATATGACCACCACAATCTCTCGCGCGAAAGTTGGACCTCCAGTGGACCGGATGCTTCCGTCGCCGACTGGCAGTGACCTAGGCATCGCGTTCAGTGATGGACCCGTCAGCAGCATGCTGCCGCCGAATCTATATGCTTACGTGCGAGCGCATAAGAATGGAGATTTACGCGGCGACCAACGTCGCTAAGCTCGGGTTTGTTCGCTCCTTTATCGTGGAACCATTGGACACGAGGTCATAACCCGCTAGTAAATTGTCAGATACTTAGACGAAGGCGCGGCTCAGGAGGAATGCGTGAACTTTAATTCAGATGGTTATCTTGAAGCGGGCCTTCATGATATGGAGATTGACGAAATAGTTGAGCACTTCGTTACAGCATTCCCGACGTCAAATACCCGCTTGAGCATAATCGATGGATATAAGAAGCACTCCGCTGAGATCGCGGCATTGGGCCTTTCCTGCACCGAATTATTGGATGGGAGCTTTGCATCGAACAAGGCCGATCCAGGGGACATCGACATGGTCGGCTTCATGGATCTGGCAGCAGTGGACGCGCTGGACGCTGTGGCCAAGGCAAAACTAACGGCGTTATTCTCGGGTAAGGTCACGCGCGGTACGCACCTGTGTGATGCCTATTTTGTGCCAACCGTGCCTGAAGACCATCCAGCTTACGATCAATTGCGCGCGCAACGTAAATACTGGATGGGTGAATTTGGATACGATCGCGAGGATCGCCCGAAAGGAATAATCCGTACTCAAGTTGCTCCTGCCGCGCCTCATCCCGTTTCCTCCGCTGCGGGAGAGAAAAATGCTTGAGATTTGGCATGGCGTGGACCCGGGCGCGGCAGAAGCGCGACTGCGGGGGCTTCGCCGGCGTTTGTCGGAACTAGATTCTGCACTCGCAGGTCAGCAAGCGCTTGCTCGGACTAACCCAGACAGCTTTGGCATTGCTCTGAGCGGAGAGGGTCTTCGTTCAATGGAAGCTGAACTCCGCCGAGAGCTTATTGAAGTGCTGCGGCACCGGCAGGCTGAGCATGTCTCTATCGTGCTTGATGGGCCAAACTTCGTTGAGCATTCGGCAAAATTCTCTGACCTCGGCCCGATCTTCACGCGAATGCAGAAGCTGTTCTCCAGTATTGCGCAGGCAATTACGACAGGACCGACCAATCGTGGCCCGATCCGTTCGGACATCATGGCTCATACTGCCATGCGGCTGCAGGCAACCTACGCATCGTCTTTTGGCATGAACGTTGCCGTTGCGTCGAACTATGACGTATTGGGCGAAAGTCTGCCATCTGATACGTTGAGTCAGCTATTTCAATTACTGTCTGCAACACAAAACGATACTCGCTTGATGCGTGTGTCAGGAGAAGTGGGGCGACGGTCACTCGTTCACTTGCGGCACTTAGTGAATCACTTAAGAGCTACCGAAGCGACGATGAATCTCGACTGGAAGGATTTTGCAGGAACTCGGTATGAGTGGCAAGTAACACGAGAGAGTGCTGATAATATCATTGCGAGCATAGACAATATCACAGAAACTCGCTCCGAGACAAAGAGCTTCGATGGGCGGCTTGTCGGGGCAAGTTTGCTTCGCAATCGGTTCGAGGTACTGTTAGACTCGGATAACGTCCTTGAGGGTAATTTCGTTAGCGGCTTGGCCGGTTCCGTTCAGGAGACCTTTGGAAAGCGAATAACGGCAATATTGGACGAAACAGAGGTGCTTGATCGCGCCTCCGGAGAAGCCAAGACGTTTTACACTTTGAAGGCTATTCATCCGTTTCCGAATGCGATTAATTAAATTGAAGTAAACCGCCCTATGGGCTGGTTTGGAAACTTGGCCCAATGAGTGAGTGCGACGCCTTGGCGCCGCGCTCACAGCACGCTTTCTAGCACCGGCGCCACCTCGAAACCGTGTACCCCGCCGGACAGAAAACAGGCCGTGAATCACCGCTAACTCAAGCTTCAAAGTAGGCTTTAAGGCATCTGAAACGTCTGACCCTTAGCTCTCGTACCACAAAGCCGACTTTCTGCTTTCCCCCCCTAATTAGGCGTTGGCATCGGCAGAGTGTGACAGATGTTCTCGCGATGCGGTGCCAAATAGAGAGACCGCAAAGTCGCAAAGCACGTCGCTAGAGTCAGGATATCGTTTGCCAGACCAGAGACATGCCATGCGCTTTATCAAGCCCCATACTTTCGCCTGGAGGCGCGCCTTCGTATGGTGCGCCTGAGACTTCGGCCGCGTGGCGGCCCCTCTCGCATCGAGCGGAGCGACAGCGCGCACGCAGCCTGGAAGAGCCTTCAGGCCGAACTCAAAGGCGCGAAAGGCGAAGACAGGATCCGCACCCTCCTGAACGATCTGGGACGGCCAAGCCTCCATGACGTTCGTCTTCCCAAGGCCTCTGGTGATGGCACAACCCAGATCGACCATCTCGTCCTTTTGCCCCGTGCCCTCATGGTCATCGAGACCAAGCACTATGCAGGCCATCTGAGCGGGCATCCGAATGACGAATACTGGCGCCAACGTCTAGGGAAAGAGGAGGCTGGCCGCCTGATCTACAGCCCTCTTCGCCAGAATGCAGGCCATTGCGCAGCCGTCCGCGCTGTGACGTCACAGGCCTGTCTGGATGTGGAGATCCTGAGTCGCGTGGTCCTGACAGGACGCGCCAGTGTCACGGCCGCCCTTCAGGCCAGTGTCAGAACCCCGGACGCTCTCGCCGACGAACTGCAACACAACTGCGGAGAGGCGTCAGGACTGATGATGGGCTTGTGGCAGAGGATCGTGCGCGTCGCCCATCACACAAAGGAATAGGCGCGCAGCGCCTTATTCCACGGCAATACCGATGGCGGCCGCTGTATACCGGGTTGTTGGCAGGACACGAACAACGGCCTCGCCCCCGACATCCGAGAGATACAGAAGCCCGTCTTTCGGGCAGCCCAAAGGGCGCCCATCAGGATCAAGCACCAGACGCAGGCTGGTGATCGGGCTGACTTCATAAACGTGATGCTCGTCCCAGGAGACGAACGCATGAATCCGCCCTTTTTCGACCACCGTATGCAGCGTTCCCGGGAGAATCCCTCGGGCTTTCTGCTTCAGGCGCTCTGACATGAACTGACCAACAGCCTCTTTCTGCTGCTCGGTCAGGCTCTCATATGTGCAGGGGGCGGGATAGATCGGTTCACCAGTCACGCGGCCAGTCCTTCCTTGCTGAGATGGATAAGGAAAGCCCCAGAGGGGCCTCCCTTATCGGGACAGGTCAGTGTTTTGCCGAGGTCTGGCGTTGCTCGTCAATAAAGTCCGTGACGTCTTTCAGGACGCCATCCGGAATTTCCTCACCGTCATCAAGATCGACTTCCAAACCTTCAGCCGGTGCCTCCGTGCTGCCAGCCGACAGGCCCAGGCAGAGATCCGGATCTTCAGGATCGTAATCGACCCTGACGGCCCAGCCATCCGACAGAAAGACGAAATCGCTGAGCAGGCCGTCATCCTCAAGATCGTCGTCATCCTCAGCCTCGTCGGCGTCTGACGGCAGATCGGAGGCCTTGCAGACGCCGGCATACAGGCCAGGAAAGGCCGTGTTCAGCGCATCCACAACCTGCTGGGTCTGCGGACGAAAAGGTCCAGTCTTTGAGACCGGCATGACATCACACATCAGTTCAGCTTCCAGCAGGTGGAGGTCACATGCTGACTGAAGGTCAGGCGTGTGTTGCCATTGTGATCACCGATCAGCTCGCACCGTACCCATTTTGACGGGGAGGTCCGGTCCACGAATTTTTCAAGGGTCAGGATGTTGCCTTCTTCACCAGCCGACGTGCGAATGGAATAGCCGGCATCAAGCAGTGCCTGAAGGCTTTCGGGAATGGCTGCGAAGGGCGTAGGCACGGAGGCCGCATGGCCTTTGGACGTCGGTGTCGGGGATGCAAACCCCATACTCCCAAGAGCCGGATCGAGGGCCATGGCAGGCGAAAGGGCAGCGGCCGTAAGGCCTGCTGCCAGGGCAAGAGAAGAAAGAAGGCGGGTCACGGTCTGTCCTTGCGGTTCATGGGATCTGAAAAGATCGCTTTACCGGACAAAGGTAAAGACCGCTTCTGCGACTTCCTAAAGAGACTCAGACCTTTGCCGGACGTCCGCGCCGCTTCTCCGGGATTTTCCGCACGGGCACCTCAGGCTCGGTCTCTTCGGGCTCAGGTGCAGGCTGGCTCCGACCACCCTTCGCGGTCCCAAGACCGATCTGATGCGCCAGCTCGGTCCGATGCCGTGAATATCCTGGCGCCGTCATGGGATAGTTGGACGGCAGTCCCCATTTTGAGCGGTACTCATCCGGGGTCAGATTATAAGCGCTCTTGAGATGGCGTTTGAGGAGCTTCAGCTTCTTTCCGTCTTCGAGACAGATGATGTAGTCCTCGAACACGGACCGCTTCGGATGGACGGCCGGGAGCAGCTCAACTGGCTCTGGCTCGGGCGGCTGGCCGGCCGACGCAAGGGCTGTATGAACACTGCGGATCAAATCAGAAATCTGCTCTGCGGGAAGTTCACGGGCACTCACATAGCTTTCCACAATATTGGCTGTCAGACGCCGAAAATCTGTCTCACTATTTGAGGTCATTGCAAATTCCGTTTTCAAATTTCGACTGTGCAAGATGGCACTCTATACAAAAGATAGCCTGACAAGTCACTGAGGCCGCGTTGTTCTCGCCATGGGAGCAGGCGCAACACCTCGTCCCAGATGACGGTGCTCGGAGCAATAGTGTGTATCGCCTTTCGGTCCGGTGAACCCGAAAGCTGCGCCCTTCCCGCAAACCTCGCAGTCATAAAGCCAGCCGGACTTCGTCCTGGGCCGCTGAGAGGTGTAAGGCCTGTCGTCAGGAGCATGATGATCAGACATCCCTTAAAACCCCATGGCATCGAGAGCAGCCATGGTGTGCCGGAACCGGCCCCCTGTCTCTCTCTTCTTCGATTGCCCCTGCTGGCGCAGCCAGCCTGTCACGCGATGCTCGGCAGGGATTTCCTCAATGAAGCCTGACGGCCTCGCTGAAACACCCTGACGATAGCCGACACTGCTGATCGTGGCCTGTTGCATGGCACGGGTCAGCGACACATAGGCCAGACGGCGCTCTTCCTCATAATTGCGCTCGCCCATCCCCGGAAAGACTGTCTCCTCCCAGGCTGGCAGGAAGACGTGGGGAAACTCCAGACCCTTGGCGCGGTGCATGGTCATGAGCTGCACCCGGTCGCGTCCGCGCTCATTCGGTGAGGCCGTGGCCAGGGCCGCGTGCTCCAGAAGATCCTGAAGCCGGGTAAAGCCCTCGGCCAGCCCGACCAGCTCGGACAGGTTCTGCAAGGCCGTCTCCCCCTCTTCGGATGCGGCCTCCCGCCACATCGTATAATAGCCCGTCTCTTTCAGGAGCGTATCGAGGCGATCGCAAAGCCGCATGTCCGGGATCTGGCCGATCCGGGAGACCGTCTCACGGAAGGCAAGCAGGCTGTCACGCACCTTAGCGGGAAGCGTTGCCGTGGTGACGGCCGCACACAGGCTGAGGCCGCGATCCTGCGCTTCCTGCTCGATCTGGCCAAGCGCCTTGGCGCCAAGGCCTCGCCTGGGCACATTGGCCACGCGCCGGAAAGCCTCATCGGACTGGCGACTGTCCGGACAGGCCGCCAGCATCAGGAAAGCGAGCGCGTCTTTCACCACGGCCCGGTGGTAAAACCCGACGTCGCCAATAATCTCGTAAGGGATACGCGCCTTGAGCAGCGCTTCTTCCAGAGAGCGGGACAGGCGGTTGATCCGGTAGATCATCGCCATGTCATGCCAGGCCACACCTTCTGCCGCACGACGTCCCATCTCGGCTGCAATCGCGTCGGCCTCATCTGACGCATAATCGTAGGAGAGCACCTCAATCTTCTGACCGTCGCCTTTCTGGGTAAACAGCGTCTTCGGGATCCGGCCCGGGTCTCGCGCGATGATGGCGTTGGCGGCCTGGAGGATATGATGCGTGGAGCGGAAGTTCTCTTCGAGCTTGAACAGCTTCGCCCCGTCAAACTCCCGAACGAAGTTCCGGATGAAGCCAATTTTGGCCCCACGCCAAGAATATATCGACTGCGAATCATCGCCCACAGCGAAGAGTTCCCGTGAGTATTCAGACATATAGGTGAGCCACAGCATCTGCGCACGGTTCACGTCCTGAAACTCATCGGCCATCACGGACGTGAAGCGCTGCGACCACCTGTCACGATAGGATCGGTCGTTCATCAGCGCAAGCGTTGGCCACATCAGCAGGTCTGAGAAATCGGCGGCATTCTGCTCGCGCAGGGTGGCCTGATAGATCTGGTAGAGCCGGACCGCAAACTCCCAGCCTTCGACATCGACCATCTGATGGGCCGCACGGCGGCGCTCGATCAGCCCGCGTACCCAGGCGGGTGCGGCCTCGGGGGTCACGAGGTTCTCCTTCATATGCCCGATCCGCTCGCCCATCTTCTTGACCTGCCGGACGTCACACTTCTTGCCTGTGTCCGGTTCGGGCACAGTATCCGGGTCCATGGCCTTCATGAGACGGCGGATCAGCGCCGTCGCATCGTCTGCGTCGCGGATGTCAAAGCCAGGATGCAACTGCGCCACCTCAGGCTCCGCCCGGAGCTGCCGCGCGCCGAGGCCGTGAAAGGTGCCAAGCCAGAACGGAGCCTGTCCCTCGCCTAAGACGCTTGTGATGCGCTCGCGCATTTCCTGAGCAGCCTTGTTGGTAAAGGTCACGCACAGGATCTGTGACGGGCGCATCCCATACATCTGGATCCGGCACGCCACACCAGCCGTAAGCGTCTTCGTTTTTCCCGTTCCGGCCCCGGCCAGGACCAGCACGCGCCCAAGCGCCATGGCGGCCTCACGCTGCACTGGGGTCAGCGGATCCAGTACGGGTGCGAGGGTTTGGGGATAGGCGCTCATGCGGGCACCTGCTCAACCGGATAGACTTCAGACGCCACCGGATCCTCGACGGCCACGACATTGCTGCTGTCAGTAAAAAGGGTCAGCGGATGATAGAGATTGAAGCCCTCATGAGGGCCGTCCCAACGCCCGGCAATGACGAGGGCCAGTGCGCGGTTCAGGCCGCTGCCCAGCCACACAAGCTGATGCGGGACCGGCATCTCCGGCGCTTCAGGATCCGTACAGCCGAGGCGGCGCGCATGATCCATCCAGATCGCAGAGGCCTTTTCGTGGCCCAGCATGTTGAAGGTCAGGCCGCTCTTGAGAACCATCTGGTCGATATGCTGGCAGGCCGTTGATCGTGTGTCGTTATACATCATGACGTCCTCAAAAGCCTTGGGGCAGGCTGACAAAGTGAGCGTGGGGAGTTCAGGTCCGTTCAGACGGACGATCGTGGACTTGCGGGTGAAGACGATCAGCTCGCCGTCGCGGTCCCAGGCATCATTCAGGCGATCACCGCCGATCACGACGCCCTGCACCAGCCCCTCGGGCGTCTGCGCCTCGCAGAAGACCTCAGGAGCAGAGGATCCCACCCCGGCACGCTTCCAGACCTTCATGGCCTCTGCGTCCTGCCGCCACAGGATCAGCGTGACGGCCTGCCAGCTCAGACGGGATTTGCTCTGTTTCATGCGGCCACGTCCTGACGGGCGCGGCGCTGCAGGACCGCGTTCCAGTCCTTGTCCCTGGCACTCGGCGAGTAGCGCAGGGGTTTCAGCCCGGCCTCACGGATCATGGGCGCATAGATTTCTTCGTAACGATCACCCTGGGCATCGCAGTCCACGGCAATCATGACACGGCCGCCAGCCTCAATGGTGCCGAGAAGAACACGAAACTCCTCCAGGGCCTCGGGACTCATGCCGCCGCCTGATGAGACATACAGGCTGGGTTCAAAATTGAACGGGTCCATGGCGGCATAGGACAGCACGTCGATGGCAGACTCACCGATGACCAGACGAACGGGCGTTTCCCCTTTTTCGCCAGTCCTCATCCGAAAGAGCATCTTGCCACCGCCGCCCGAGGAAAAGCCGCGATATTCCGGCCCGCGCATCTCCATGCCGGTCAGCTCGCCTGCGTTGTTGCTATGGGCGAACCAGGCCGTGCCCTTCATGCCTTCCCGCAGGAGGCCCTGCTGGATTGCGAGACGAAGGATGCTCTCCGGCAAGGCGCGGTCGCGGGTCAGATAGGTCCAGGCGGCCGACCCCGGATGGGGAGCCTGACGGTTCTTCCACATATATTTCGGATCACGCGCGGGCTTGCGCTCCTTCGGTTCCGCCACGTACTCGGCCCCGCTCGGCGTCAGGCCCAGCATTCCACGGAGTTCAACGCGCGCGTTGCCAAGGGACATGCCCGGATTGAGAAAGCGGACCAGGTCGATGACCGAGCCTTTGACGATCGAAGAGGAATTGTGCGGATCCCACCAGCCCTTGCCGCCGTGGGTCACGATGATGCTCTCGCCTTTCTGGCGACGAAAGCGCATGTGACGGGCGGAACTTTCGGACCGGGCGAACCTGTAACCGGCATGTTCCAGAACAACGATGCAACTGATCTCGTCACGAAACTTCTGGAGTTCGTCGTTCATCTGCTGAGGCGAGTTCTGGTAAGCCATGACGGAAAATCCTCCCGAACGTCCGTTACTTTCGATCTTTGGAAAGTATAGTAAATTACCGTCACAATATCCACTGAATACAACGGAATACCGTGCAATATATTTACTTGATTGAATAAAATAGTTCTTGCGTCCAGCGCGCCAAAAACCAGTTTTTCTTGTTCGTCCTGCGGGGGTTTCGGGGGCAGCGCAGCCCCCGGTGTTGCCGCTGAAAGGAGCTGTGTGGAGACGTTTTTCTCGTCCCGTCCTGCCAGGAACACGACAGTTGCGGGCCGAGGGTGTCAGGACCGGAAGACTGCGGATCGGCAAAAGCGGGTTGCGGGCAGCGCGGGACACCGTCCTGCGATGAACGCGGCCCTCTTTTGACGAAAGACGCGGTCTGGAGCCCGAAGGGTTGTCTTGAGACCCTCGGACCGTGACTGTCACACTGATCGCATGACGGCGAGGTCGGAACACAGCTCCGTGCCACCCCGCAAGGGGTGGTTGAAGCGGCAACGTCTGATGGTTCGGCATGAACGGATCCTTCAAGAAGTGTCATCAGTCTGCCCGTGCCATCTGCGACTGAAGCCCTCGGCCTCAGCTTTTTTTCAGGGATCGCGCATCATTCCTTTCCTCATCGTCCTTCTTCGTCTGCCCTTTCTGTCGTTCCAGTTCCTCCAATGTGCGTCTCACGGCCTGTGAGAACCGCGTTTTTCCGTCCCAGAAACGGCGTGAATACGCGCGGCGGTCCACCGTCGCCGTCCTCATGCCACACCTTCCGGACGATCGAGGCTGTCCAGGAGCTTCTCCTGCGAGCGGCGGCGCAGCGTCGCGGCCTTGCGGCGGAAACCGGCCGTCAGCCGCGATGGCAGCATGAGGGACTGATCCGTGTCTTCCAGGAGCACGGCCTCAGCCATGAGGCGGACACTCAGGGCGCGCGCCTGACTGCGAGGGACTGTGAGGGGAGCGGGCGTCGAATAGAACATAAAACCTCCTGAGACCCGCCTCTTTCAGGAAGCGGGTAAAAAAAGCCCGGCTCCAGGGCCGGTTTGCGTGCGTGTTTCGAAGAAAGAGAAGGTCAGCGTCCCGGGTCGGTAAGGATCATCACATCCCCGTCCTGGGCGCTCACGACGATCTCGGGTTCAGGCGGCCCCTGATCGGTGCCCGGGCGGACTTCGTAAGCGCCGCGCACGAACACGAGCTGGCCCTTGCGGACGCGTCGCTCCAGAAGATCTGTCAGAAAATCGTTGTGGCAGACGATCCTGTGCCACACGGTCTGCGGGACGCGGCGGCCGGTGTGTGTGTCGGTGCGGTGGCTGTCTGTCGCCAGACGGAAAAGGGCCACGCGGTGTCCGTCCTGTCCTGTGCGGATCTCAGGATCCGCGCCAAGGTTGCCAATGACGATGGCAAGGCTGAGGGTCTGAGCCATTGCTCTGTCCTTTTCTCTGGCCCGTGTCAGAAAAGCTCGGCCTGCACGGGCGCGGCAGGGAGAGGCTGGTGTTCGGATGGCAGGGAGATCCTGAAGCGCTGTGCCAGACGGGCCAGATCGGCCCGGTCGCGTGCCTCCTGCTCGGCGGCAAGGGCGCGCGCGTAAGCGTCGATCAGCCCGCTGCCGATGATGCGGTTGCGGATGTCGCGTTCGATGTCCGACCAGGTCCAGGCCGGATCGCCATAACAGCCGTGCAGGACGATGCCGCGCAGGAAGCCCAGACGCGCCTGTGTCGTGGAGAACTGCGCGCCCCAGAAGCCGTGGATGTCGAAATGGGCGATATGCCCGAACATCTGGCTCAGGCGGTTGTAAAGTGTGCGGTTCCACGCGCTCTGCGGAAACCCGCGCGCGATGAAAGACAGGAGCGCGTTACCGATTTTCGCTTTCTCGGCCGTGTCACTGAACTGCGTTGCGGTGAGGCCCTGAGGCTCGATCGGCGGCCGCCGCAGGGACGGGCACGCAATGGATGCTGGCTCTATGCTACTCATGACCGCACCTCGCGGTTAAGCATCGCCTCGACCTTGGCGAGGTAGGCTTTGAACGGCGTCTCCTCAGGGATCATCCTGATCCACTGCTCGGTACCGAGGGATCCCTTCCACCGGGCCTCGCAGAAGCCCTCGGGATGATCGCTCCCACGCTCGGGTGTCACAGACACGAGAAAGGAGGCTTCCGGGTAGTCGTCGTGCAGGCGTGCACCGTATTCGGCTACTGCCGCCCGGATTTCCGCAAGGTCAGCCGCTTTGATCCGTGTCTGTCGGTAGCGGTCAGGGGACGAACAGGAGATGAGGCTCCCGTGAGAGGCCGCAGGAATGGCAGCCAGAGTGTATGTCGGCATGGTGATCTCCACACAGGACAGGGCCGCCCGTGAGGGCGGCTGATCTCGGATCGGTCAGAGAAAGGCGGGAAGCACCACCACCAGAACGATGAAGGCTGCGAACAGCGCGACGCCCGCTACGAACCCTGCGAGTTCGAGCCATTCCGTGCGGTTGCGGGGGCGAAGATCGGAAATGTCGGCCATGTCATTCTCCTGTTTTCTTTCATGACCTCTTCCGGCGACCGCAGCGGAGACTGGCTGGCAAAGGCGCTGCAACGCAGCGGGATCGGACGACCCGCAGCGTAGCGAGGACACGGCCGACCCACCCTTTGCCAGACAGGCTCCGGTGTGGTGCCTGCCCTCTCCTTTTCCCCCTTCCCCCTTTTTCTTTTCCCGTCTCCTACTGCGCGAGATTGGCGACCTGCCGCGCCAGGCGGGCACAGAGCGCGCGCGTGACGGGGTCGTCCTCGTCCACAACCGCACCGGTCAGGACAGGAAGAAGGCGGCGCGCTTCAGGTGCCGAGAGATCCAGATGCCAGCACGCGCCGATCTGCGTGGCCACCGCATCCGGCTGATCGACCGAGCGGACGGACACCGAGACCTCATTGCCGTCCACGTTTTCGGGTTCGAGAACGGCGTTCTGACCGTCTGGCAGGCGAACAGAGCGCAGGCCGCTCATGTTCGGCTCGTCAGCCGTCGCGTCCAGCACGAGCTGACCGGCTGCCTCGGCCGTCTGGGCCTCAACCTGAAAGGTGACGCGATCGGAGAGAAGCTGGCGCTCGCTGAGCGTCACAGTAAAAACGGGCATGTCAGGGCTCCTGAACTGAAAAAGGCCGCCCCGGAGCGGGCGGCCTTGAAGGGCGGACGAAAAAAGAGAGGCTCAGTCGCTCACAAATTCGGAGCTGCCGAACACGTCCTGCCAGGGGCTGTTGCTGGTCAGGTGGCAGTCGGACTGCCAGTCGTAATATCCGGACTTGAACCGCGAAGTGATGGCCTGGAGGGTTTCGGTCGCCGCCTCGTCCAGATCCTCCTCGGTCCGCACGGTCACACTGCCGTAGTGGCTTTTGCGGACGGAAAACTTCACCTTCGGGAAAGCCTTCTTCAGCATCCGGCGGATGTTTTTGGCCGCCAGCGTGCCGCTGCTGTCGTCGCCCTGCTCCAGATGGGCATAGTCCGGATTGACGCGGAGTGCTGCGACCTCGGCGGCATGTTCGGCTTTCGCGCGGGCTTCGGCTGCCACCTGCTCAGCCTCAACCTCTTCGGCATGGGTGCGGAGGAAGGCGATCTCCTCAGCGCTTGCCAGTTTCTTGTCGGCTTCGATCCGCCACTGGACACCGCGCAGAATGGCCTCGGGCAGACGACGGGAGATCGAGCCACAGGCAAAGACGATATCGTAGGAGGCGCTCCCGCCCGACACGATGGCCCCGCCACGCGACAGGGACCGGACGGTGGTCGGGCTGGCCTTGCCGTAAACGGCCATGACGATCCCGGCTCCCCGGCTGTAGAGATGCGTGTAAACGCGGGTGCCGACCTGAACGGGAACGAGAGAGGGGACGAACATCGTCTGATCCTTTTCCTTTGGATTTTCGTGATGTCTTCTCCAGCGTCAGCGCGGGACGGCCGGGTCAAAAGCGGCGCGTGCGCCGGCACCGGAGGCGGCGAAGCCGGTAAGGAGCCACCTTTTGACCCGGCCGGAGCGCGATGGCAGCGCCCCTCCCCTCCTTTCCTTTTCTTTTCCCGCTCCCTGCTTCAGGCCACGACCACGATTTCGAGGTGGTCACGCATGAACTGCATGGCCTCGTTGTGCTCCGACGGCTCGGGCTCGGGCGCTTGCAGAGAGAAACTCTCTTCGGAGTCCGGCTCCGTCACTGGCACGACAGGGCCGTTCGACAGGTCGGCCTCATCATCGGCTGCTCCATCGAAATCATCTTCAGGCATCTCGTCCAGGTCCTCGTCGTCCACCACGCTTTCCAGCTCGCGGATCTTCTGCTGCTTTTTCTTCTGCTTTTGCGCCCAGACGTCCTGCGCCTGCGCAAAGGACGCCACCTCAGGCAGCCAGTGGCCCTCCCCGACATGATTCATGAGGGCCGCACGCATCTCCTTGCCCGTATTCTGCGGCGCAAGCCCTTCTGCCTGCACGGCCTTGGTGATGCCGGGCTTGCTGAAGCATTTGAGGAACGGCTCAAAGGCCATGCTCGGCATCTTCTGGTCGGCTCCGAACAGAACGCCCACGAGCTGCGCGGGCAGGCCACTGCCGCTGTGCATCGACACGTCGCAGTTCAGGATGCTTTGCAGGACGCTTACGGCATGGCGGCGGATCAGCTTTTTGTCACGGACAAGGCTGCCCTCGGGGAACAGGTCAGCCATCGCAAGCGTGCGCGCGGTTGGCTCTGACCAGTTGTTCCCGCTGGCGTCGCCCTGCACCCGGACATTGTCAGCTTCCAGCGCCAGCAGAAGGGCTGCAATCAGATCCCACGGATCGGCTGTCTCGGACACCTCGCCGAGGGCTTCGCGCAAGGCGACGGTGCGGATCTCGCCAATCATCTTGTGGCCGGTTCCGGACACGTCCGGGCGCTCCTTCGGGGCCTTGGGCTCGCCGGATCCGGTCGCGTGACTCTGTGTGAAGGCAACAGAAGGACGGCAGCGTTCTTCCACGATCTTCAGGTTTCGGGGATTGAGGCCGTAACCCATCACCTCACCCTCCTGTGTCGCCATCCAGGTGCCCATGATGATGAAACCTTCGGGCGCGCGGACGTATCCGTACTCGTCCGAGGTCAGGACGATGGAGTTTTCGGGCCGCTCATTGTCCAGCCAGTCCTGCTGTGCGGCCGCGTAAGCCGTGGCATCGAGCGTATAGCGGCTGTCCGTATCGGCTTCGGCAAACAGATCCTCCATCCAGACGATATTGTGCCTGCGGGCAAGCTCGTCGCCAAACCGGGCGTTGCGGGCGTACCATTCCTTCTGTTTGAGATTCCGGGCAAGTGCGCCCCAGGCCACGGTGTCCTCCGGATCTTCGGCCTTCACGCGATACTCGGCCGGATCCTCGTCGTCTTCCACGCTTTCGGAAAACATTTCCGCCCATGCGTTACGCTGCTCGTCCAGAGAGGCCTGCGCGATGATCTTGCGCTGCCGCTCATCAGGGCCTCGGCCAAGGGCGATGGCATCCAGAATGGGCGGGTGCAGCTTCGCCAGAAGGCTGAGACGCTTGAGATAGCTCGGCGTGACCATCAGGGCGGCACAGACCTGCGGATCTGTATAGCCAAGCTGCTCGCGCAGGCGGGTGACGCTGTTCCACTGCTCCGGCTCCGTCATGTCGAGACGGACGAAGTTCTCGCTGACGGCGGCCAGTGCATCGAGGTCTTCACTCTGATCCCCGACATACACGTCGATTTCAGGAACACCCGCATAGATGGCGCCTTCCGTCCGACGGTGCCCGGCTACGATCATCAGGCGTCCGTCTTCCAGTTCCCGGACGGCCGGGGGATGAAGGATACCAATCGCCTTGATGTTGAGCGCGAGTTTGCGCAGTTCTTCAAGGCTTCCGATGGAAGAGCGCGGATTGTTCGGGTTGGGCACAAGGGTTTTCGGATCAACGCGGCGAAGCTCGGCCATGGAACGCTCTTTCTATGATTTTTCAGATGTCCCTCCCGCGTCACGGGCCAGCCAGCCGCGCAAGGCCGCGCGAAGCGCGCCCGGCCTGAGCCTTGCGCGGCTGGCTGGTTCGTGACAGCCCCGCCTTTCCTCCTACTCCTTACTGCTTTTCCTCCCCCTTACTGTGTCCATTCCGGACACAGTAAGGGCAGCATCAGGCGGCCTCTACGGCCACGGCCTGATCTTCCAGCGCTGCCTTTGCCTCGGCTGCTTCAGCCTCTTCCGCTTCCTTACGGCGTTGCGTATCGGCTGCCAGATCCGCCTCAAGGGCCGCCATGGCCTCGCGCTTCTCCTGCAACAAAGCCGCCTCCGGGAACGCCAGACCCACACGGGCGCGGTAGCCGGGCAGCTTGCGCTCGGCTTCCTCCACCTGACGGCGCGCGTCCGCCAGTTCCGCCTCGAACCGCAACAATGCGTTCTCGATGCGGCTGACCAGCCCGACCGGGCTTGTCTCGCGGTCGAAGTCCATGCCGAGGATCCGCCCGTCCAGCACAAGACCGAGGGTCGCGTCCCATGTCTCCTCGCCGTCAAAGCGGGTGCGCCAAGTCTCGCACAGGATCTCGAAACCGCCGATCGTGCCGAGCGTCCACTTGCCTTTCTCCCCGGCCTTCGCGGCGAGACGGGCCTGCGAGAGAAGCCACTGACCGGCCTTCTCACGTTCGGTCATCTCCCGGTCCTTGCGCACCAGACGGAACGCTTCACCGCGTGTCGGCTCACGCTTTGCGATGTCGTTCTGAAGACGCGGGATCACGGCCTGCGCTGTGTCACGGTCACGCTCGGCACGGTTGATGGCACGACGGACGTTATACTGATCGTCGTGATGGGCGGCCTGCAACCGCTCCAGACGGGCCAGCTCGGCCTCCAGTCCAGCCTTCTGCATCAGGCGTTCGTCACCCGACGCCAAAGCTTTTGCCATGGCGAACTGGTTGGCTTCCGCCCCCACATCCTCCAGACGGCGGATGGTCCGGTCTCCGGACATGGCAAGGCAGATGAACTTCTGCTTGCGCTCCAGCATCTGCCAGTTGGTCGCGTCCACCGAGCCTTTCAGGGCATAGGCGTAGAGCTGGATCACCGGGTTCTGGTTGCCCTGCCGCTCGATGCGGCCTTCACGCTGGATGATGTCCGAGACCAGCCAGGGCACATCGAGGTGATGCAGGGCAATCAGCCGCTGCTGCGCATTCACCCCAGTCCCCATGGTCGCGGAAGACCCGATCAGGATCCGCTTGCGCCCGGAGTTCATGTCGCGGAAGAGCGCCTGCTTGGCGGTGCTCTTCTTGTAGTGCTGCATGAACGCGATCTCGTCGCGCGGCACGCCCATGCGGATCAGCTCGTCGCGGATCCAGCGATAGGCCGAGAAACCGCGTGTCTCCAGGGCGGATTCCGTGCCCAGATCCGAGAAGATCATCTGCGTGGCACCCGGCAGCTCGTACTCCCGTCCCGTCTCAGGGTCGGTGTAGCGATTGGCGGACGTGTCCTGCCAGATCTGGAAGACCTTGCGGATCATGACGTTCAGCTTGTTGCTGTTGTCATTATCCGCCCAGTTCCTCACGAAACGCAGGTCGATGGCAGCGTGCCGGGCGTCAGTGATGACGGACAGCAGAATGTCGTCACCCTTCTGGGGCTTGCCCGTGCGCTCTTCAATCGTCTTGATCCGCTCGGCAAGCGTCTTCTGATACTCGCGGAAGGCGTCCCCGCTATCGGCCACGACAATCTCACGTCTGCCGCCCGCCACCTCTGGCAGTTTGACGTAGCGTCGCAGGTCGTCCTGCTGCACCACGTCGGCAAAGTCGCGATACATCGCCATCAGGTCGGCAACATTCACGAACTCGGAGAACCGCGTGACAGGCTTGTAAAGACCGCTCGGCTGAAGCTCCAGTTCCGTGCGGGTCTCGCCAAAACTTGCGGCCCAGGCGTCGAACTCGTGCAGACCACGCTCGACAAGGGCTGGCAGATCCATGAACCGCTGGATCGAGAACATCTCGCCCAGGGTGTTGGTAATCGGCGAGCCTGACGCCATCACCAGCACGCGCTCGGGATTACGCTTTGCGAGGTAGCGCGTTTTCACGAACAGATCCCAGGCGCGCTGGCTGCCGTTCGGGTCGATCCCCTTCAGATCGGACTGGTTCGTGCCGAAAGACAGTTTGCGGAACTGCTGCGCCTCGTCCACGAGGATCTGGTCCACCCCGATCTCGCCGAGATGCACGAGATCGTCCTTGCGGCTGGACAGGGCCTTCAGCTTGGCTTCCATCCCCTCCTTCAGGCGCTCGATGCGCTTGCGCGACAGGCGGTCGTCCCGGTTCACGTTCTCCAGAAGGCTTTCGTAGGACGCGATCTGGTCCTCGACCATCTCCTGCTCAAAGGCGCTCTCGACCGGCACGAACTTGAAGGCGTCATGCGTGATGACAATGGCGTCCCAGTTCCCCGTGGCCGCCCGGGCCAGGAACCGCTGGCGCTTGTCCTTCACGAAGTTGGTCTCGTCCGCCACGAGGATCTGGGCGTTCGGGTAGAGCATCATGAACTCACGCGCCATCTGCGCAAGGCAGTGTCCCGGCACCACGATCATGCCCTTGGAAATCAGACCGAGGCGCTTTTGCTCCATCACGGCCGCGCACATCGAGAACGTCTTCCCGGACCCCACCGCATGGGCCATGTAGGTGCTGCCCTTGGCGATGATCCGCCAGATCACCCGCTTCTGATGGTCGCGCAGGCTTATGGCCGTGCTCGCTCCCGGCAGTTTCAGGTGGGAGCCGTCGAACGTGCGCGGGACAAGGTTGTTGAACGCATCGTTATACAGCCGCACCAGACGCTCGGCGCGGTCAGTGTCCTGCCACACCCACGTCTCGAACGCGGTCTTGATCGCGGCCAGCTTTTCCTTGGCGGCCTCGGTCTCCTTCGTATTCAGTTCACGGTGTTCGCCATTCACATCGCGCCAGGTGTCCCAGATTTTCGGGCTGGCCTGATTGAGTGCATCGTCCAGCAGATCCCCGGCATGGCGGCGCTGTGTTCCCCAGACCGAGGTGGCCTCCGCCTTGCCGGAAAACCCACTCTTGTCCACGCTCCAGGTCGCCACCTCCATCGTGTGGTGAATGGTCGTGCGGACCCCCATGACCTCTGCGACGAAAGCCTCGACATCCGGCACAGGGATCCACGGGGCTCCCAGGCGGGCCGTAATGTCAGACGGGCGCAGGTCTTCGGGCTGGACCTCTTCAAGGGCTGCGACGTTGCGCAGATAGCGTCGGTCGCGCTCGGCAGCCTCCCGGGCCTGCGCCAGCTTGGTGCGGACCGCCCCTGACAGGGCCTCGTCGGCCGTCACCCAGACCTCACGGCCACCTGTGCTGCGGATCGGATCGAGATAGACCGAGGATCCGAGTTCGGCGAGCACCTCCTCACCCGGGCGGCCCAGAAGCTCCGCCATGCGCTCGACGTCCACGCCGCCTGTCTCGTGCAGGGAGACCGCCAGCGCATCATGAGCGCCGTGAACCTCGGGCTCGGACGGCGCCTGAATCACGCGCTCGCTGAAGATCGGACCTGGACGGCCGGTCTGGCTCTTCTCGTCATACTCTTCGATCGAGCTGACCAGCCACACATCCGGATCGTCGTAGAAGGGCTGAAGGTTCGGACGCCGCTGTGTGGACTTCTCCTCACCCGTCTCTTCATCCACGCGGGTCGTGGTGTTGGTGAGGTTGATCGGCCCGAACTGACGGGCAAAGGCCTGATACGCGCGTTTGAGATCTGCCTGATGGGCGCTGTAGGGCAGGTTTTCCACCTGTGCTCGAAGCACGAGCCGGGCCGCATCCCTGACAGGAATCAGGCCCTTGATGATCGCGGCGTGCTTCTGGAAGATCCCTTCTTTCTGCTCGCCTTTCTTCACCTTCACCAGCACGGTTTCGCCGTCGATGATCTGGTGCAGCACGCCTTTATGCAGCAGGTAGCTCCCCTCTTTCAGCAGGGCACCGTCTGCGGCCGTTCCGATCTCGGCGGCGTGGTTATCCTGCACCGCCGCGACATCGAGTGTCTGCGGGACGGGGAAGCGGGCCAGCGAAGAGAGACGGCCAAGGGCCAGTGGCAGGGCCTCGTCCAGCATCTGGAGCGGATTGGCCTTGCAGGTGTATTCGGGTCCGAACTGACCGCTCGTCCAGTCGTGCCGGCCGAGAACCTGCTGGCCGTTTTCGGCGAAATAGCGGTTGATCCGCAGCGGGCCTTCGCCCTGATCGGTGTCAGCCAGCGCGGCCACGTCCAGCCAGGTGGCATCGCCTGCATCCTCGCCCGGTGCGCGGCGGCGGAACACCAGAACGTCCACCACGACATCGGTTCCGGCATCGTCGCGCATGGCACCCGCTGGCAGGCGTGCGCCGCCGACGAAATCGGCCGTCTCGAAGATCGTGCGCCGTGCGCCGGCATCGGACTTGTCCATCGTCCACCGCGACGTGACGAACATCGCCAGCGCTCCGGGACGCAGACGGGAGATGGACCGGGCGATGAAGTAGTCATGCAGGGACAGGCCAAGGCGGCCCAGCTCGTCCGTGCCCCGCACCGTGCGATTGCTGAACGGCGGGTTGCCGATGACCAGATCGTAGCGTTCCGCCAGCTTGGCCGTCGTGAAGTCCTCGGACCGGACCCACTGGTTCGGAAACAGCTTGCGCGTGATCCGGGCCGTCAGCGGATCGTTCTCGATTGCGGTCCAGGCGGTTTTCGGGGCCAGTTTCGACGGCACGCTCGCCATGAACAGGCCGGTTCCGCAGCCCGGTTCCAGCGCGCGTCCGCCCCGGAAGCCCATCTGTGCGGCTAGATCCCACATCGCATGGACGATCAGCTCGGGCGTGTAATGAGCGTACTGTGTCGCCCGTGCCAGACCCGCCCGCTCCTGCTGGCTGGTCAGTTCCTCAAGCTGGCTGCCGATCTCTTCCCAGCCTGCCCGGAAGGTTTCGCCAGCACGCGGGAACAGGCTGTTGGCCAGATCCCCTGCCCCGAACCCGGTGAAGCGGGCGAGGACAGCCTGCTCGTCGGGGCTGGCGTTGCGGTCTTCTGCTTCAAGCGTGGCCAGAAGGCGGATCGCCGCAAGATTGTCCCGCGCACGCTCTTTCCAGCCCTGGGCGAGGCCACGCGTTCCGATCAGGGAGAAGTCCACCTTCGGCAGGACAGCGGGGATCGGGGCCGGGGCTTTTGCCACCTGTTGGGCCGCAGCCGCGGCTTCCTCAAGGGCGCGGTCTCCCGGAAGCTCGCCCCAGTACAGATTGGACTGGCTGCCGCCGAGTGCTGAGGTGTCGAAGAAGCTCAGTTGAGACGTGGACATGGAAAAACTCCGGACAAGCGGCAGCGCCCGGTGCTGCGCGGAGGCAGACCGGGGGGCCGGAAAACAGGATCAGTGCGGGGAGAGAGGCGTCAGGCCTCCCGGATCAGTTCGGGGTCAGAAGGGACCAAAGCGCAGGCGGATCTGCTCACGCTCGCCTTCGGACAGGCGGGCCAGCGCGTCACAGTGGTAGGCCGACCCTTCCCGTGCCTTCGTCGCCACGCGCCACCAGGCTTGCGGATCGCTGCAATGCAGACCCACCAGATGCGTTTCGTCGTTCTCGGGTCCGCATCCTTCGAGGAGCGTCCAGCCTTCCTTGTGAGCCTGTCTGGGTTCAAAGGCCGTGGCCTGTGCGGGGCGTTCGAGGGTCTCTGACATCGTCTTTATTTCCTTTCCTGACCCTCTCCGGCGAGCGCAGGACAGCGCGACCTGCCAGAGCGACGCGCAGCGTCGGGACCGCCCGGCCCGCAGCGTAGCGAGGACACGGACGGACCCACCTCTTGCGGGGCGGGCTGGCCTGTGCTGCCCCCTCCCCTCCTTTTCCTTTTTTAACCTTCTGTTTTTTCTACTTTTTTCTAATTCGGCCCTGCCCCCAGCCCGAACGCTCCGGCCGGTAGCTCCCAGGCTGGTGTGAGGACGGTCGGGATCGGCCGCGACGACAGGCACGCGCGGGCCAGATCGGGCGCTGACAGTGCAGCGTCATACGGCCTGCCCTGCTCCGCGAGCTGCTCCAGGGAGACGGTCCGCTTGATCGTGCAGCCGAACTGCTGCTCGTACTGCACGAGGCGTTCAAAGCGGGCAGGATCGAGCCAGCGGATCGTTGCAAACTGCCGCGCATCGCCAAAAATACAGGTGGCACAGGACAGCCTGGAGAAGCCGATGCGGTATGGCAGCGCCGGCATCACGTTCCAGCGCTTCAGACTGTCCCAGACCTGCGCCTCGCTCCACTGGTAAACCGGCCGCCAGTGATCGACATGCCGGCGACGGCGGGTGCCATGTCGCGTGTCCGTGCGGTGCGGCTCAAAGGCCGCATAGCGGGCTCGGTTGGGGCTTTCTTCGGCCCGCTCGCCCGTTACGAACAGCGTGCGCCGGTTCAGAAAGCGCTCCTGCCCGCGCAAGGAGCGATCGGCCACGTCAATCTTGGTGACGCTGGAGCACCATCGGGTCGTCAGGCTGGCGGAGACCTGAGGAAACCGCAGACGTGTGCCGTTTGGCCCCTGCCCTCCTGTACGGATCAGCCCGTCAGGGCTTTCGAAAAGGACAGGCGCCGTCGGGGCAGCGTTGCGGAGCATCTCCCGCTCGAAGCCGCCCTCTCGCCAGGAGCGATAGAGCGGCAGCCCGAAATCCTACGCCAGCGCGCTCACATAGGGCAAGGTGGAGGGCCAGTCCATGAAGGATGGCCCCTGCCCGTCCACCTCGTGGTGCCACAGTTCCAGGCGGTCCTTCGGAGCCCCGGCTTCAAGGAGGGCAAGGAGGCAGGCGGTGCCGTCTTTCCCGCCCGACACGGCCACGATGATGCTGTCATAGGAGGTCAGATCCGGCGTCATGGCACAAACCTGCTGACAGGAGCACCTGTCCGGACAGAGCGGCACATCAGGGCGGTGGGGACAGGAGCGGCCCGGAGCATGAGTGGCTTTACATGCCGGTTGTCCCAGCTCAGGCCTTCGCAGCGTGAGAGGAGTCCAAGCTGGGTCGCTGCCTCATCCCGGCACGCACACACCCGTTCATTACCGCCCACACTGCGACGGCAGGGCTCATGGGCTGGCGCGTTGCAGCCCGTGCAGGCGATTGTCAGCGCCGGATCGCCACCTTCCCAGTGCTCGTTGCACTTGCGGCAGGACACAGGCTCCTGGGTGTCGGTCCAGCGCATGGGCGGCCGACCGCGTGGAGTTGGAACATAAGGAAGGTAATGACGGCGCATGATGCTCGATCCATGTCTGGTTTTTGAACATCGTCGCGTCCGGCTGGGGGCTGTTCAGACTGCAACAGTGCCGCGTAGCGGCAGGATCAACGCGGCCCGCAGTCACGCGCAGGCGGCGCAGCCGGCGAGCATGGCGAGGACACGCGTTGACCCACCTGTTGCTGGCTGGGCAACTCCCAGCCAGCCCTTCCCTCTTTTTATCGGGTTTTTCTTTTTACCCGGTTTTTCTTTTTATCTGGTTTTTGTTCTTACCGGGTTATTGCTCTTATCCGGTTTTTTGCCTTGATCCCGCTTCAGAAGCCGCCAGTGGAAGGGTGAGTTGGAACACTCCTGTTGAAGTCCTGGGAAGATATTACCTGGTTATTTTTATTACCGGATATATTTTTTTATCTGGTTTTAACATTTATCCGGTTTACTAAAACAGGAGGCGGCACTACGAACGTAGGTCAGCACGGCTTCTTTGAGCGGAGAACACAATGCCTGTCATCGCTATCGCGTCCCCCAAAGGAGGCGCTGGAAAATCGACTACTGCTGTCATCTTGGGAACCCAGCTTGCACACTATGGAGCAGAGGTAACTCTGTTAGACTGCGACCCGAACGAAGCGCTGACTTTATGGGCTGACCGCGCGCCGAAGCCGCCTAGAATCAGCCTGATAACGAAGGTCTCTGAAAGCGACATCATAAAGACGATCAAAAGGCACGATGCTGATGGGAAAATCGTCATTGTTGATTTGGAAGGCGTCGCATCGAGATTGGTTTCGCGCGCGATTTCTCAAGCAGATTTGGTCTTGACGCCCATGCGAGGAACCACGTTGGACGCGACAATCGGAGCGAGAGCCCTTGCTCTAGTAGCAGAGGAAGAAGAGTCTTTAGGGCGCAAAATTCCTCACTCAGTTGTTTTCACAATGACGCGGGCAATTCGCTCCAAACAGCATTCAGGCATTGAAGCTTCACTCAGGGAATCAGGCGTGGACGTGATAACGCCCCCTCTAATGGAGCGTGCTGCGTTTTCCGCTCTTTTCGAGTTTGGTGGAGATCTTCACTCGATCCCACCACAAGGTAACATGGTGGCAGCGATCGAAAACGCCGATGGCTTTGCACAAGCTGTGTACCGACGCCTTACAGGAGCAGCAGAATGACAGAGAAAAAGCCTTTTGCGATTGATGTTGGAAAGCTCAGGTCGCGAGAAAAAGTCGCATCTGCCTCCGCTGTTGAACGAGTTGATCGTGTCGCTGCGGATCATGGTTTCATAGCTAGAGAACCTGCGAAACGTAGAGGACGCCTACCCAGCCCTCGAACAGGACAACTGCACGCTAAGGTATTTCCCAACGTCTCCGACGAAATCGCTAAGGAGGCAACCAGGCGAGGCGTTACCCAAGGCGTTGTCATAGAAGAAGCTTGGAAGCTGTATAAAGAAAATAATCCGGTTTGATAGTTTATCGGGTTTTATAATAAACCCGGTAATTATAGTTACCGGGTAACTTCAAAAAAACTTGCAATCGCGTCAGGTTTGTTCTCTTTATGTTCTCGTTAAGGAGAACAAAGATGACAACGGACGCCGTGGCGCGACTGCGCGAGCAGGTCCGACGCCTGGAGCGTCGAAGCCTTCCTCATTCCCATGCTGACACCCTGCCTACCGGGCATTCTGCCGTCGATGACCATCTCGGCGGTGGCCTCAAAACGGGTAGCCTGCATGACTTTCTGATCTCCGATCCTCTGGAGACGGGGGCCAGTCTCGCCATGCTGCTGCCCATCCTGAAAGAGGGCAGGGGGCCGGTCTTCTGGATCAGCGACACATCTGCCGAACTGAACGCCTGCGGGCTGCATCAGTCCGGTGTTTCACCGGACCATCTGGTCTGCATTGAAACGGACCCGGCTAACCTGCTGTCGGTCGCCGAGGACATCTTGCGCGGGCCAGAACGCGCACTGGCCGTGATCGCAGGACGTCACGTCCCAACGCTCAAGGAAATCCGCCGCCTCAATCTGGCTGTGGAGGCGAGCGGGAACACAGGCTTTTTCCTGCGCTCTGCGCCTCTCGCACAAGCTCCTGGAAAAGACCCCTGTGCGTGCGCCACGCGGTGGCGGGTCCTCTCCCATCCTTCATCGCCTCAAACGCTTCCGGGACTGACCATGCCGCGTCCCGGTTCCCGACGCCTTTCTGCCACGCTGTTGCGGGTAAGGGGAGGCCGCCCTGCTCACTGGATCCTCGACTGCACCGATCATGCGCCGCTTTCTCGCTCTCTGGATGCCCTTCTGGCGCACCGAGCGCCTCCAGCTCTCCCGCCCGGGAGACTTTCCGACCGACAGGTCGCTCGTTGTGCACGCGCTGGCACATAACCGTCACACCGTCACCGGTGTCAGTCCGGCTGCGCTCGCGGCCGGACTGACACCGGGACTGCCGCTCGCGCAGGCTCGCTCCCTCGTTCCGGATCTTCTGACCGCCGAAGAGGACGCCGAAGCACAGAGGGCAGCGCTGACCGATCTCTGCTCCTGGCTGATCTGGCTGTCGCCGCTGCCCGCATTCGACGCTCCGGACGGGCTCTACAGCGATACCACCGGATGCGCCCATCTTTACGGCGGTGAGGCGGCGATGCTGGATCTCGTCAGGGAACGCCTGCAGGCGAGGGGACATTCCTGCTCCGTGTCACTGAGCGATACGGCCGCTGCCTCACGCGCCCTGGCCCGCTCGGGGATCGACCAGATCTGTCTCGTGCCTCCCGGTCAGCAGAAACAGGCTCTGCATCCGTTGCCCTGTTCAGCACTTCCTCTGCCGGAAAAAACACTGGCCAGTTTGACACGGCTCGGCCTGACCACCATTGGCGCCCTTGCAGACCTCCCTCGTGCGCCTCTGGCCAAGCGCTTTGGGGCGCAGCTTCTCACCTGTCTCGATGAGGCTCTCGGACGGCAGGCCAGCCCGCTCAGCGTGTTTCAACCTGCGGACCGGATTTCCCTGACCCGGTCTCTGGTCGAGCCCATCAGCACACCGGACGCCATTGCCACGGTGATTGCCGCACTCGTGCCGGTTGTCTGCGAAAAGCTGACGGCGCGCGGGGAGGGGGCGCGGCAGCTCGACTTTCTCTGCGTGCGCGTGGACGGATCCATTCAGGCCATCCGCGTGGGGACATCCGATCCGACGGCTGACGTGACACGTCTGATGCGCCTGCTGGGAGACCAGATCCCGCAGATCGCGCCCGAGTTTGGAATTGAAACCGTCATCCTGACCGTCAGCGCGAACGAACCGCTCGAAGCCGGACCTGAGCGGTCTGTCCTGCCGGACGTCGGGGCATCCTCGGAGCGCGCTCTCCCAGCCACTCTGATCGACCGGCTGTTGAACCGTCCGGGGGTTGTTTCTGTCCACCAGCTCGCGCCCCGGTTTTCCGCCTGGCCGGAAGACGCACAGTCTCGCATTTCTCCAGGCGACGTGGCAGAACCCGCGGACGCGCGCCAGATGCTCTGGGTGCGACCGAACATCCTGTTCGATCTGCCCGTCCGGGTGCAGGTCACTGCCCTGCTCCCGGACGGTGCGCCACGCCAGTTCGTCCTGAAGCGGCAGACGCATCGCATCGCGGCGGCCGATGGCCCCGAACGTCTGCTGGGTGAGTGGTGGCAGGCGGCCGAAAGCTACGGCGCGATCCGCGACTACTGGCAGGTCGAGACCACGACCGGCCTGCGCCTGTGGCTGTTTCGCAAAGGGGACGGAGCGCACGACTGGTCCGGCTCGGGCGCGTGGTTTCTTCAGGGGATGTTCTAATGGAGCCCCGTGACGATCTGATCCCGGCCAGCACCTCGGACGTGGCCGAAGTCCTGATGCACGCGTTGTGCTATGACGGACGCAGGCGGACGCATGACGCTGCCGAGCTGATGGCCCGTCTGGTGGCCGAGCGTCTGGTCGCTTATCTCGAACGCTCCGGCTTTGTGGTCATGCGCGCGCCGACCAGCAACGCGCCTGACAGCAGCCGACACCCCCATCCGCACAGGCGCTAAGCCATGAGCGCGCCTTACGTCGAATTGCAGGTGACGTCCTCGTTTTCGTTCCTGCGTTCGGGCAGCCAGCCGGATGAACTGATCTTCCAGGCGAAAGCCTTGGGTTATGACACCATCGGTCTGGCAGACTGGAACACCGTGGCCGGGGTGATCCGCGCCCATTTGGCAGCGCGCGAGGCCGGTCTGCGTCTCCTGCCCGGATGCCGTCTGGATCTGCGCGACGGCAGTGCGCTCCTGGCCTATCCCCGCAACCGTGCGGGCTGGGCAGGTCTCTGCCAGCTCCTGACTCTTGGCCATCATCGGGGCGAGCGCGACGTGTTCCTTCTGGGATGGGAGGATCTCGTCGCAGCGGCAACCGACCTCATCCTGATCCTGTTGCCGACCGAGGACCTGGCAGCGCTTCCGGGTCACGTTCAGAGCCTGCTGGATCTGCCACGACAAAGGACAGGCGAAGAAGAGATCCGGTTTCTCGCGCTGACGATGCTCCGGCAGCCTGGAGATCTGGCGCGGCTCCACGCGCTCGCGGCGTTCAGTGCGGCACAAGACCTGGCCTGCGTTGTGACAGGAGATGTTCTCTACCATGATGCGCGCCGGCACGTTCTTCAGGACGTGGTCACGGCGATCCGGGAAGGCTGTACCGTCGATGATCTCGGCAACCGCCGTCACGTTCACGCCGATCGCCATCTGAAAGCCCCTGAAGAACAGGCGCGCCTGTTCGCCGCCTTTCCGGACGCGCTGGCCAACACACGGCGGATTGCCGGGGCCTGCGCTTTCAGTCTCGATGACCTGACGTACCAGTATCCGACCGAAACCGAGCGCACAGGCGAAAGCGCACAGGAGACCCTGACACGCCTGGTCCAGACCGCACTGCCGCGTCGCTACCCGGCCGGGGCGCCGCCTGAAGTCGAAACGCAGATTGCCCACGAGCTGAGGCTGATCGGCTCTCTGTCCTACGCGCCGTATTTCCTGACCGTGAATACGATCGTGCGTCATGCCCGCTCACTCGGGATTGTCTGTCAGGGGCGCGGATCTGCTGCGAACTCAGCGGTCTGCTATGTTTTGGGCATCACGAGTATTGATCCGGTTCGCTCGGGCCTGCTGTTCGAACGGTTCATCTCAGCCGAACGGCAGGAACCGCCCGACATCGACGTCGATTTCGAGAGCGACCGCCGAGAAGAGGTCATCCAGTGGATCTACCGGCATTATGGCCGCCACCGCGCGGCCCTGTGCGCGACCGTGCAGCGCTATCAGCCCAAAGGCGCGTTGCGGGAAGTGGGTAAGGTTCTGGGGCTCCCGGAAGATCTGACCGGCCAGCTTTCAAAACACATCGCTTCATCGTTAGCCGATCCCGATCTGTGCAAGGCGCGTGCGGCCGATCTTGGCCTGAACCTGAAGGATCGCCGACTCAGTCTGACGTTCCATCTCGCACGTCTGCTTCTGGGCTTTCCCCGCCAGCTCGGCACCCATCCGGGCGGGTTTGTGCTAACCGAGGATCGCCTGGATGAACTCGTCCCCCTGATGCCAACCGCCATGGACGGGCGGCAGATCATCGTCTGGGACAAGGACGATATCGACGTCCTGCGCTTCATGAAGGTGGACGTTCTGGGGCTCGGGATGCTCGGCTGTCTGCGTCGCGGATTTGAGCTACTTCACACCGTGTATCAGACCCGCATGGATCTCGCCGCGATCCCGGCCGAGGATCCGCAGACCTATCGCATGATCCAGAAGGCCGACACGCTCGGCACATTCCAGATCGAAAGCCGGGCGCAGATGTCGATGCTGCCGCGCATGAAGCCCAGGACCTTTTATGATCTGGTGATTCAGGTGGCGATCGTGCGGCCGGGACCGATCCAGGGCGACATGGTCCATCCCTATCTCCGCAGGCGTGAGAAACTGGAGCCTGTCACCTATCCGTCCGAGACCCTGCGCGGCATTCTGGGGAAAACACTGGGTGTGCCGCTGTTCCAGGAGCAGGCCATGCAGGTCGCGATCCATTGCGCGGGCTTCACGCCAGGCGAAGCGGACCAGCTCCGCCGTGCGATGGCGACGTTCAAAATGACCGGGGGCGTGTCGCCGTTCCGGGACAAGCTGGTGAACGGGATGCTGGCCAACGGCTATGAGCAGGGCTTCGCTGAACAGACCTTCGCGCAGCTCGAAGGATTTGGCAGCTATGGTTTCCCCGAAAGCCATGCCTCCTCCTTTGCCCTGATCGCCTATGCGTCCGCCTGGATGAAATGCCATTACCCGGATGTGTTCTGTGCCGCCCTGCTGAACTCTCAGCCGATGGGATTTTATGCGCCCTCGCAGATTGTTCAGGACGCACAACGGCATGGGGTCGAGGTCCGGCCGATCTGCATCAACGCCTCACGATGGGATTGCACACTGGAGCGCGGCCGGAACGGACGGCACGCGGCCGTCAGGCTGGGCTTTCGAATGGTGAAGAGGCTGGCGAACGGACACGGCGCAGCCCTGATCGCCGCCCGGATGCCGGATTATGAGAGCATTGACGACGTCTGGCGGCGTGCAGACGTGCCGGTCTCGGCCCTGGAATGTCTCGCGGAAGCGGACGCTTTCCGGGTGTTCGGACAAATGCGCCGTGCTGCCCTGTGGTCAATCAAGGGTCTCGCCGATACGGCCCTGCCGTTGTTTGAGGTGGCGGACCGGGGCCGCAACTTTCCGCTACCGGAAGTGATCGAGCCGGAGATTACCTTGCCGATGATGTCAGAGCGGGCATCAGTACATGAGGATTACCGGGCGACGGGACTCAGTCTGAACGGGCATCCGGTCGCGTTTCTACGGGAGGGCCTGCGAAAGGAGGGGGTCGTTCGTTGCGGGGATCTGCCTTATCTCAGGGATGGGCGCCGGATCCAGCTCACCGGACTGGTGTTGATGCGGCAGAAGCCAGGGACGGCCAACGGCACCATGTTCGTCACAATCGAGGACGAAACCGGCACGGCCAATCTGATCGTCTGGAAGGACGTGCAGGAAAAATGCCGCTGTCCTCTTCTCGCGTCCCGTCTTCTGGCCTGTAAAGGCCGGCTTCAGAAGGAAGGCGAGGTGATTCATGTCGTTGTGCTCAGTCTGGAAGACCGCACGCCATCGCTTCAGGGATCGGAGCTGCTGAAGGCACGGGACTTCCGTTAGGGAAGCACATCGGCACGGGCAACTTTCTTCTAAGAAGAAAAATTCTTGTTGATGTTGAACCTGTGGAATTGTGGGCAGAGCCGCACCCAGTAGTCAGCCTGCAGGGCTGTCCATCAGGACGCGAGCGGCCGTGAAACGGCTGTCCATAAGTCCATGGGCGGCTCATGCCGGTATAGCCAACAGCAGTGATACACAAACATAGGCGTCCTTCTCCCGACGTCCCGGCCTTACCTTGTCATATGTGACACACGGTTGCAGTAATATCGCCAGTTGTTTGATCCTGCTGAACTCTGCTGCACACCAAGGCCCGACATGAACCCGACTGAAATCTACGATGCCCTCTCCAAGATCGCAGAGGTGTCCTTTGATGCAGAGGAATTTCCCTTCTCGTTTGCTGAAGCGACAGATGCCTCACAGGCGGCAATTTCAAAGCTTCGTAACGGGTCGACCAATAAATCTGACCTTCCGGGCGGGGTCTTGTTTGGCAAGCGATTTCATTATGCACCGGCCCCAGCCGGGAAGAGTGAGGCTACTCTTGAGCAACTGAGAGCTTCGAAGAAAACCAAATCCTCCAAGCCCGCTATTTTGCTCGCAACAGATGGTGAGATGATTGCGGCGGAACATACTGCTTCGGGCGAAACACTCCATTGCGCCTTTAAGGACTTAGGAGATCAGTTCGGCTTCTTCCTCCCCGCTGCGGGTAAGGAGCGATATCGCGCCGTTGAGGAAAACCCGGTCGATGTGAAGGCGACTGGGAAACTCGCCAAGCTTTATGACGCATTAATCAGGGCGAACCCCGACTGGGGAACAGATGCACGTCGTCATGAGATGAACCAACTCATGATGCGGCTGATCTTCTGTATGTTTGCCGAAGACGTCGGCATCTTTCCAGAGCATCAATTCTCCCGCCTGATTTTCACATATGCAGGTGATAAAGGTGAGGAAGCGCATAAGGCCATTATGGCAGCCTTCCGGGCGATGAACCTTCCCAAGAATGAGCGAACAGGTCTGCCCGCATGGACAGGTGAGCTGGACTACGTGAATGGCGGTCTGTTCGCTGGCGCCATTGATGCACCGAAATTCGATACTATTGCCTTCCGCTATCTGCGTGAGGCGTGTGGGCTAGATTGGCGTGAGATCAATCCGGATATTTTCGGTTCGATGATCCAGTCTGTTGCGGATCCAAAGCAACGCTCTGAACTGGGAATGCATTACACGTCAGTGCCGAATATCATGAAGGTCATCGGGCCGCTTTTTCTCGATGATCTGGACGTGGAGATTCATAAAGGCTGGGATCGTGCTCGCGCACTTCAGCAAACGCTGAGCCATATGTCGCACATCCGTGTGTTTGACCCCGCCTGCGGATCGGGAAATTTTCTTGTTGTCTCTTATCGAGAACTCCGGGCACGCGAGACGCGCATTATGCAGCGTCTGGAGGAGCTTGATGGGCGCAATGCTATGGGTACTAGCGAGATGTTCTCACGCATCAAGATAGACCATTTCTACGGAATTGAGATTTCGGATTTCGCCGCTGAGACGGCGAAGCTTGCACTGTTCATAGCCGAATATCAGGCCAATGCGAATTTTAAGGCGGTTTTCGGACGTTGTCCTGCGGCCCTGCCTTTGCGGGACGCTGCCCGCATTCACAGAGACAACGCCCTAGAGCTTGATTGGGAAGCTGTATGCCCACCTCCCAATAAGGACGAAGAAGTTTTTATTGCTGGAAATCCCCCATTTCTGGGAAAAGCGCAGCAGGATTTCCAGCAAAAGGCGAGCATGGACCATGTTTTCTTAGGAAAGGTGAAATCCTTTCGCGCATTTGATTTTGTTACGGCGTGGTTCTTTAAGGCAGCTAATTATCTGCGGGGACGCAACATAAAGGCAGCGTTGGTTGCAACCAACTCGATTTGCCAAGGTGCATCAGCGGCAAATCTCTGGCCAGAAATCCTTACCGAAGGCGTCGAAATTGGATTTGCGCATCGATCATTTAAATGGCGAAATAATGCTGCTAAAAACGCTGCCGTGGTTTGCGTTATTGTTGGATTGCGCAATACATCGAAGGCGGAAAAGTGTATTTTCGAAGATGATGTTTCTCAGGCGCCGTCAAACATCAATAGCTATTTAATTGATGAACATAATATATTTGTCTCCCCGTCAAATTATAATTTGTTTTCTTTGCCGGAAATGAGATTTGGTTGCATGCCTTATGATGCAGGGAATCTAATATTACTTCCCGAGGAGCGACAGAAAATTCTTCATAATACACCCCAATCAAAAAAATTTATTCGTAAGTTTATGGGTTCTCAAGAAGTGGTGAAGGGTGTTGAAAGGTATTGTCTTTGGATATCCGATGAGGATTTACCTGAATCTCTGCAAATTACAGAGATAGCACAGCGTGTCTCTGCAACTAGAGACGCTCGTTTAAACATGAAAGATAAAGGCGGCATTGAACTAGCTGAACGCCCTCATCAGTTCCGTGAACATATCGCTCCCCAAAACCACGCCATCCTCGTACCCCGCGTAACCTCCGAGCGCCGCCCGTACCTTCCTGTGGAGAGGGTGGGAGCCGACGTGATTTCATCGGACCTCAATCAAGTTCTCTACGACGCCCCTGAATGGTGCATCGCGCTCATTGCGTCCCGTCTCCATCTCGTCTGGATCGCCACTGTCTGCGGCAAACTAAAGTCCGATTTCCGTTATTCCAACACGCTCGGCTGGAACACCTTCCCAGTCCCGAAATTCACGGACGAGCAGCTGGAAGCCCTGTCGGCTTCAGCACGCCGCATCCTGAAATGCCGCTATTCCCACTACCCGAAAACGATCGCGGACTTATACGATCCGGACAAAATGCCGGACGACCTTCGCGCTGTGCACAAAGAAAACGATGACTTGCTGGAGAGCATGTATATCGGCCGCCCCTTCCGCAATGACACGGAACGCCTGGAAACACTCTTCAAACTCTATGCGGCCAAGATCAAAACACTAGAAACTGCCAGCAAGAAGAAAAAGGCCTGACCCATGGTCGAGATGCTCAACGTCACGTATGGCACGTCAACAGCCAAAACGAACGCATTAGGCCAACGTCCCATGCAGGCCCGTACCTATGACGCCCGGGCCGCACAGTTCCTTCTCCTCAAAGCGCCCCCGGCTGCGGGTAAAAGCCGCGCACTCATGTTTGTGGCACTGGATAAGCTGCTGCATCAGGGACTGGACAAGGTGATCGTTTGCGTCCCTGAAACCTCAATCGGTGGTTCTTTTCGCTCTACCGATCTGATGAGCTACGGCTTTGAGGCAAATTGGGACGTCGAGCCACGCTGGAACCTCTGTCTGACGGGCGATGACGCGAGCAAAGAAAAGGTCAAAGCGTTCCAAGCCTTTCTGCAAAGCGACGCAAAGGTTCTGGTCTGCACCCATGCGACATTCCGCTTCGGCGTTGATGCTGTCATCGAAGCCAGTGGTATCGAAGCGTTTGACCGGTGTTTCATTGCGATAGACGAGTTCCATCACGTCTCAGCATCAGACAACAATCGCCTCGGCGTTATTCTGCGGAACCTGATTACCCGTGATGCATGCCATATAATGGCAATGACGGGCAGCTACTTCCGTGGCGATTCAGATCCGGTTCTACGAGAAGAAGACGAAGACCGCTTCACCAAGATTACCTACAGCTATTACGAGCAGTTAGAGAGCTACACGTTCCTCAAGGCACTCGGCATCAATTACGAGTTCTATAAAGGAAACTACATCAACGGCCTTGAAGGGGTTCTGAACCCCAACCAAAAGACGATTATCCATATCCCGCATCGCGGCTCATCTGAAGCATTTGATGACAAATACAACGAGGTGGGTTGGATCCTTGATTTCTTGGGAAAGCATGAAGGTCGAGACCCTGAGACCGGCTTTGATTTGGTCCGCACAGCAGAAGGACGGCTTCTGAAGATTGCTGATTTGGTGGATGATGGTCCCGGCCGCAACAACGTAAAGACCGCTCTATCCCATGAGATTAGAGGAGCGGATGGTAAGCGTGATGACGACGCTGACAGAGCCAAAGTCGATATCATCATCGCGCTTGGCATGGCTAAGGAGGGCTTTGACTGGGTGTGGTGTGAACACGCTCTGACCATCGGCTACCGCTCCTCCCTGACTGAGATCGTGCAAATCATCGGCCGTGCAACCCGTGATGCGCCCGGGAAACCTCGCGCCTTGTTCACAAACCTTGTCGCGGAGCCAGGTGTTGAAACGGGCGTGGTCACTGATGCTGTGAATGATATGCTGAAAGCGATCTCGGGTTCACTGCTGATGGAGCAGGTCCTCGCTCCGAACCTGAAATTCTACCGTCGGGAAGATGGCGATGTTCGTGCACCGATTGGCACGGATGATGAAGGTAATGTCACCATCGGAATTAAAGGCCTCATGGAGCCACCCACAGACCGTGCGCGGGCGATTTGCGAAAAGGACATGAACGACCTGATGGCGACGGCCTATCAGGAAATGGATCGCCGTGTGCTGTCACCGGAAACTGCTCCTGAAGTCGCAACGCAAATGGTTCTAACGGATATCATCGAAAGACGTTACGAGACGTTGGACACAGAAGAGGCTGAATCCGTTCGCCAGCATCTGGCTGCGCATATGAACGTCCTGACATTGGCTCGCAAGCAAGCCGAACAGGATATTACGGGCGCGCAATCCGTGCTTGGTGCTCCACCAACCGAAGCTGCCCCCACAACAGGCGAAGCGAACGATGGTGGTGAGGAGACACCTGACAGTGCTCCGAACACTCTGCTGGCGATGGTGAAGAAATTTATCAATGTTCGGGACATCGATATTGAGTTGATTGATAGCATCAACGTCTTTCAGGAACGCTTCGAAGTCGCGTCTAAATCCTTGAATGCTGAGATCCTCGCGCATGTGCAATCCGCCATGGTCGCCTTGCGGGTGAAGATGAGTGGAGACGAAGCACGGACTTTATGGCCACGCATTAAGGCTTTTCGCGCGGCAGAAGGGCGTGAGCCCAACGTGAACTCCGCTAACACACTGGAGAAACGCATGGCCGAAGCGCTTGCCTGGCTGAAAGCCGAAAAAGCCAAGCGTCTGCGCGAGGCGGCACAATAATGGTGCGCCCCTCTCTGGATGACATCTACAGCGAACACGACGAGTTTGGTCTTCTGGATCTCAAACAACGTGGTACCCGAAGTGGAAACACCACAGATCGTGGCGTCGCGGTGTTGCTGGACGTTACCCGTTTTGTCGAGCAGAACGCCCGCTTGCCAGACCCAGAGGCACGTGCCCATGACGAGATGAAGCTGGCGATGACTTGGGGCGCTGTAAAAACTTCACCAACCGAGAAAATGAGAGCAGCCGACCGCCTAGCTCTTCTCGACCAAAAGCCAATCGCCCCGCCTCGTTCGTGGAAGGACGAAGTCCCTGAGGATGCCATCCCGGAAAGTCTCGATGACATCTTTGATGATGACGAACTGGAGGTTGATCCCTCACTCGTCACCTTCCAACACACAACCCCCTCAAGCGAACGGGTGACACCCGATCATCGCGCTGAGTTTGTACCCTGCCGGGATTTTGAGAAATTTCGTGAGCGCTTTGAAGCCGTACAGCGTGCTCTTGAGACGGGAGAGCGAAAAGTAAGAGCGGTGAAGAAATGGGCCATTATTGAGCCCATAGAAGGCGATTTTTTCATCCGAAATGGTTTGCTCGCCCTGATTGCTGAGAAGTCCGAGATGACCTCTCGCGGCGGCTCTCGGGATCACCGGTTACGGGTCATCTTCTCTAACGGGACAGAGAGCGACCCTTTAATGTCTTCCTTCCGCAAGTCCCTCTCGGAAGACAAGACTGCGCGCACCGTGCAGAAGGTGGGGCTTGGCCCGGTTGATCCAGAATGGGAGAGTGATCAGCTTGAACTATCTGGCACCATATATGTCGCCCGGTCGCGCTCAGAAGATCCTGCCATTCGAGAGCAGCGGATGATCTTACACAAAATCGGTGTGACCAGTCAGGACGTTGCCCGCCGTGTGGCTGATGCCCGTAACGATCCAACATTTCTACTGGCTCCAGTGGATATCGTGGCCACGTACAGCCTCAAGAACCTCTCCCGCCATAGGGTTGAGGATCTCCTGCACCGCTTTTTTGTATCCGCACGCCCTGCCGAATTATTTGTCGTGGATCGTCTTGGAAAGAAAATCTCGCCAAAAGAGTGGTTCTATGTGCTGCCCGAGCATGTTGGACAGGCCGTTAAACTGATCGAAGACGGACAGCTCCATCTCTTCCACTACGATGTTGCGACGCAGAAAATCGTACCGAACTGAGGCGTGGAGCGATGACACGAATTCTAACGGTGCTCACCCCACGCGTACGTAAAATGCACTTTCGTGTGCGTTGTATAAATCTTCACGTTAAATACCCCAATTTCTCATCACGGTATCTGGCCGCCTGCGTGGTGTCTCTCAGGCAGCTAAGGGGGGAACACAGTAGGTCTGCTATCGGACGATAGTAATCACAGAAAAAGCAGCCATTTTATAGTCGAGCTTCGCGACGGATCTCCGTCCATTACAGTCGTCCGTCCAACGCAGCAGGCTACTTCAATCAGGCCATAGAACTGCCGAGCCAGTTCTGCCGCTATGTGGCGACGAGTGGACCTTCAGGTAAGGGAGCGCGAGATCATGGGCGATCCAGAAACGGAGACCCGCTCTGTTCCAGGAAGGCGACTTTCGGGAATGAGCGCGCGAATAACCTTTCATAGTGGAAGCCGCTAACAACTTACGCGCATTCGATTACAGCGATCCAAAATGGCCGGATGCAGCACATCATGATAGCATAGCCGTTAGGAGGCAACGCAATGTCCGATCATGAAGGCAGCCAATCGCAAACGAGTTCCGAAGGATCTGTAGTCGATCAGATCCTCGAAGCCTTCCTGACTAAAGTCGAAGCCGAGCCTTTGATGTTGGAGGTGGCTAAGCAGCTTCGGAATACCCTCCTTGTGGATCGGGAAGATAGTGAGACTCAACTGAAGCATGCCCTCTTCATTGGAGAGGAAGTGTGATCCACGTCGAGACTTTAAGGGTCCACGAGTTCCGCGGTGTTCGTGATCTCACCCTAAACCTGAATGGCAAGAACTTTGCGATCTGCGGCCCCAACGGAACTGGTAAGAGTGGAATCGTCGACGCACTGGAATTTGTGTTGTCCGGAACGGTGTCACGGCTGACCGGGCGTGGACGCGGCGATCTATCGATTAAACTGCACGCGCCGCACATCGACTGTGTAACGCCAGAGGACGCTTGGGCAGAAGCAGTGGTGCGCCTCAGTCAGTCCGATAAGACGATGACTATCCGCCGAACAGTGAAAGCGCCGAACACGCCGACGTTGACCCCCGACACAACGGAGACGCGAAAGGTTCTCGCTTACTTGCAGGACCATCCAGAGTTTGCCCTATCACGGCGAGAGGTCACCAACTACGTTCTCGCCGAGCCGGGCGCTCGATCCAAGGATGTGCAGGAGCTCTTGAAGCTCGACCGCATCAACACGCTGCGGCTCCGCTTTACGAAGATCGCCCGTGACGCCACATCGGCGGAGAGGTCCGCGGCACAAGCCACGAAAACGGCGGAGGCCGCGTTTGATCGCGCTCTCAATCTGACGGCCAAAGCCCAGACGGCCGTCCAGGTTGTCAACACGCAACGGATGATCCTTGGCCTCCCCGCTCTTTCGGAAATCTTGGATGACACCGTCATCATAGCCGGTGTTGCGGAAACGAGTGGACAGGTGACCGCTATCGTCAACAAAGCCGTGGCGAGCAACGATCTGCAGGCACTTCGTGAGGCCCAGGCGACGCGTAGCGAGACCACTTTCGATAAAGAACGAACCGGCACAGTCGATCAGCTTAAAGAACTGGAAAAAGACGCCAGTCTTCTGAATGCGGTCGTCCGCGACGACTTCTTGAAGACCGCTCTTGATCTCTTCGACGGCGAACACTGTCCGGCTTGCGGCGTGCCATATAAGTTCGATGAATTTGTCAGCATCGTTGGGGCGAAGCGCGCCAAGCTCGTCGAGGTAAAGGCCCTCCGAGAGAGGGCCGAGGCGAAGCTGGCACCGATTGTCGCTCAACTTGTGACCGAACGGGATATGCTCCGATCCGTCTGGCCGCACGCTAAGGCGCTCATCTCAGTAGAATTGATGGGTGCTTTCGGAAAATGGGGCGTGGCTCTGAGCACGGCCATCGAAAGTCTTCAGGACTTCCTGCCGGTCGACGCGACCCTCAAGACCTTGGGGGCTCTGCCTGATCCTGAAGATCTAGCGCCTCTGCTGGCAGACCTCGAAAAGGCGGTTAATGCGCTACCCGAGCCCTCGGCTCAGAACGCGGCGGCAAGCATGCTCGGCGCGGCCCAAGAGCGACTCAATGTCCTCCATACCGCTATTAGAACGGAGGCCCGCGCCGCCAAGGAGGCTAAGGTCGCCGCGAAGGTTTCGACTCTCTATGCCCAAGAAACAGAGGCTGCACTCGAAGCTATTTACCAGAAGGTCCAGACGCGGTTCTCGGAGCTCTATCGGAAACTGAACGCGGACGATGAAGATGCCTTCGACGCTGAGATGAAGCAGGAGAAGGCAAGTCTCGACTTCAAGGTCGACTTCTATAAGCGGGGTAAGTTTCCGCCCGGAGCGTACCATAGCGAGGGGCACCAAGACAGCATGGGGCTCTGCCTTTACCTTGCACTGATGGACCACTTGCAGGGCAAGCGATTCACATTCGCCGTGCTCGATGACGTGCTGATGTCCGTGGACACCAGCCATCGGCGGGAAGTAACGCGTATGCTCATTACGGAATTCCCCAACACCCAGTTCGTCCTGACCACGCATGACCCCGTTTGGATGAAGCTGATGCAGACTACAGGCTTGGTGCCGTCAAGGAATGTAGTCCGTTTTCGAAAATGGTCAGTGGAAACCGGCCCCTCTATCTGGCTCGACAACGACGTCTGGAGCGAAATCGAGGCCGCCGTCGCCAACGGTGATGTCCGCAATGCCGCTGCTCAGTTGCGCAACTACCTTGAATACGTTGCCGCGGAGGCCTGCCAAGCCTTCCGGGCTAAAGTCCTTTACAATGCGGACGGTCGTTACGATCTCGGCGATCTTCTTGAGCCTGCCCTCAACCGGCTGCGCGAACTTTACAGCGATGGAATTAAGGTCGCCGAAACATGGAATGACGCCGCTAAGACAGACTTAATTAAGGTCAGGAAGATCAATCTCGAATCCGCCATTACGGGGGCTTCGATTGAACAGTGGCAGATTAATCCGGCGGTTCACTTCAATGAATGGGCAAATTTTGATCAAAAAGATTTCGGCCCAGTTGTTGCAGCCTACCGGGCGCTAGTCGCGCTCCTCCACTGCCCGACATGTAATGCACTCTTCGAGGTCACCCCTCCGCGCGGAGCCAAGAAACATCTCCTTTGCAACTGCGGAGCATCCAACATCAGCTTTACCCGCAAACCCAAAGCCCTCGGCTTGAGACAGTCCATATAGATGACGGATCGGGATTTAGCTCGCCATTTCGCACTGTAAGCAGTTACCGTTAAGGTCAGAAACGAGCCCAGATGTGTCTTCGTGATAGCCGGACAGATCATGTCAGCTAAGCGGAAAACAGTGCAAAGGTCCATATCTCTACGTCCGAGTTGTAGGCGTAAGCAGACCTACCGCTAGACGGAGCCGGGGGGAAAGCTGTCACTTCGAACCCGCATAATAGTCTGGCGACTTGTAGAAAATTTTCTGGCTAGTGCAGACACGCTCATACCCTCCGCCAGGTCTTTGAGCACGCTTTGCTTCTCACCTTCTGACAGTACAGAAGGTCGCCCCAGGGTTTTTCCTTCTGACTTTGCTCGTCTGAGGCCGGACTGCGTCCGCTCAATCAGCAGATCCCGTTCAAACTGTGCAACAGCATTCAGAACCTGCATCGTCATTGTGCCGGACGAGCTGGTCAGATCAGCACCACCAAGAGCGAGACAGTAAACCTTCACTCCCATGGCTCCCAGCATTTTAACCGTGGTGCTGACATCCATCGCATCGCGACCAAGACGATCAAGCTTGGTCACGATCAGAACATCTCCAGCTTCCAGTCTATCCATGAGGCGAGCAAAGCCACGCCGTTGCGCGATGGATGTACTCCCGGAAATTGTTTCGGTAACGACGCGACGCGGCTCAACCCGAAAACCGGCTGCTTCAATTTCCTGAATCTGGTTTTCGGTCGTCTGCCCGACTGTTGAGACGCGAACATAGGCAAAGGTGCGTGGCATGGGGTTCATTTCGTCCGAATAGGATGTCCGAAATGTTAGCCATGTCCGGAATCCTGTCAAGGTAATTTACGGACAGGTCGCTCTTCCCCTGTCCGTAAACGATCGTTTTCGGACAGGGAGAACTTATGGCATTACCACATAAAATGACCTATGTTATAAATATGACCTAGATCAATGTCGTAACCTCGTGGTGCCGGAGAGCATTTATATGATTCGTATCAATGTTATGCCGAATGGCCGACTTGTCCTGCCGATTGGCCTGCGTAAATCACTCGGCGTCGAAAAAGGCGGTCAGGTCATGGCGGAGATCGTGGACGGGGAGGTTCGGTTGATAACGCCCGATGCCTCGCTTGATCGAGCCAGAGCATTGTTCCGAAAATATGTCCCGGCCGGCATGTCGATTACCGACGAAGTCATCGCTGAACGACGTGCAGAAAATGCGCTGGACAACCATGACGATAAGGTGCAGCGCTGATGCCGATTTGCGTCATCGACACGTCCGCTGTCTTTGCGGACTTGAACGAAGAAACCGGAGCTGAAGAAGCTCGGCGCTGGCTACGTGATGCAGCCATCTCCGCCATAAACCTGCAGGAAATCGTTTCCAAAGCCGTTGATAAAGGCGTTCCGGCCGAAGGAATATCCGAACTGATCGCAGCTCTGCGCCTCGACGTACGGCCTCTTGATCATAACCTAGCTCTCGCGGCCGGATTGATGCGCGATGCGACCAAGCGGGTCGGTCTCAGCCACGGAGACCGCGCCTGTCTGGCATTAGCAAAAAAAATGAATCTCCCTGCGGTCACGGCAGATCGGGCATGGGCTGAAATTGCTGAAGCAATCGGCGTTGAAGTGGTTCTCATTCGATAGACTTACTGGTTGTAAATCTTGTGTAGGTTTTCTGTTCCGCAGCCACCCAAACCCCGGGGGAGCTGCTAGAAAAAGCGGACCTACTGCTTACGCCTACATTTACGCCCTAAGGAAGGACTACGGCTTTTCCAAAAGCGGACCTCGCCTGCTTTTGCCTTTCCATAATCATCGTGAACAGCAATTAATCCCTGCCTGAAGTTATCCGCCGTAGTCGCACAACGTCTCTGGAGGGAGGGAGGCCAAACTGTCGTGCATAGTCTCGGCTGAACTGAGTGGGACTTTCATATCCAACATGGAAGGCAGCGAACGTTATATTGCCTTCGCCCGCGATCAGGAGCGATCGGGCATGGAGCAGCCTTACACGCTTCTGATACTGAAGCGGGCTCAGTGCGGTCACAGCCTTGAAGTGGCGATGAAAGGTGGAGATGCTGAGTGCTGCCATCTCTGCCAGGTCGCTGACACGTAGCGGCCTGGCGAAATTTTCCCGGATCCAGTGGACTGTATTGGCAACCCGCGAAAGGGCGGTGTCAGGTGTGGTGATGTCACGCAGCATCCAGCCGAGCGGTCCCTGAAGGACGCGGAACAGGATCTCGCGTTCGTAGACTGGCGCAAGGGCGGCAATTTCATCCGGGTGTTCTATCAGCCGTAGCAGACGAACCCATGCATCCAGTAGCTCCGGGGTAACAGGTGCGACCGAAAAGCCGGGACTGGAGGGATCGCTCCCGGCAGGTTCAGGCAGATCTGCCAGCAGACTGGCGATAATGGCGGGCGTCAGCGTCAGGCTCACCGCCAAGTAGGGCTGGCCCTTTTCCGACGGATGCAAGGCGCCGACAGCAGGCAGATCGACCGACATCACAAAATAGGTTGCCGGATCATAGCGAAGGGTTCGGCTGCCCACTGTCATGGTTTTCGAACCCGTCAGGATCACGTTGATCATGGGTTCATAGACGGCCGTAAGTTGATGCTCGGGGATTTCACCCTGCACCATGGCAACCCGCGGAATGCCTGTCTCCGTCCGACGGTTTTCTGCCCGTGCGGCCAGATGCCTGAGTTCCTGAAGCTGCGTTTCCATACCCGGCGTTGTTTCACAGCCCTTTTCCCCGAGCAACGGAAAAGCAGAAACAGGCAGGTTTCAGAGAGAATCGTGAGAGCGATCATCTGCTGTCGACATTATCTCTTGTTTCTCCAGGTCGGGCGATAAGCTCCGACGAGTATTGGCATGGGTATTGGCGGCAACCGAAATGCCAGACCATCGAAGTGTCTGGCTGTTATAATCTTTGAGGATTTCCCATGCTCGATCATATCTTTCTGACAGTGAGCGATATCAACCGATCGATCGCCTTTTACCAAGCCGTGCTTCCACACCTCGGAATCACAAACCGCCTCGATTATGACGGAAAGAATGCGCCAGTTGACTATCCGGATCTCAAGGGTTTCGGTGCCGGGGGCCGCATGTTCTTCTGGCTGCGACAGGGAGCGGCAGCAGCCGGGGCGGTCCATGTCGGCTTTGTCGCGGAATCTGCCGCCATAGTGGAAGCGGCCTTTGAGGCTGCTCTGGCGGCCGGCGCAACCGGCCTCCACCCCCCGGGGCCGCAGCTTCATTATGACCCGCGATACTATGCCGCCCAGGTCCGCGATCCGGACGGCTACAGCCTCGAATTCGTCTACAAGAGCTGGCAGCATGGCCGCTGAGGTTCTGTGTATGATTTCCACTGAAAATCCCTCGCGGATACTGATGATCTATGGGGCTTATGGTTATACCGGCCGCATGGTTGCCGAGCATGCGAAAGCAGTCGGTCTTTCCATCATTCTCGCCGGTCGCAGGGCAGACGGGCTTGAGGAACTCGCGACCCGGCTTGGGGCGGATTATCGTGTGTTCAGTCTCGAACAGAACACCGCCATCGATCTGGCCCTGTCAGATGTGACGGTGCTGCTGAACTGTGCAGGCCCTTATCGACGCACGGCTGAGCCACTGATGCGGAGTGCTATTCGCTGTGGGGTTCATTACCTTGATATCGCGGCGGAACTGGACAGCTACCGCCTTGCCGCGCAACTGGATACGATTGCCGGTGCCGCAGGCGTCATACTGCTTCCGGGCAGCGGCGGCAGTGTTGCCATGCTGGGATGCCTCGCCGGACATACGGCGGAACGCGTGCAGGCCCCCCAAAAAATCGCCATTGCGCTGAATGTCTCCGGCACCATGTCACGTGGCTCGGCAATCACTGCTGCGGAAAATGTAACGCCGGAGACGCTGATCTGCAAAGAGGGCCATCTTGTCGCATGTCCGGCACCTGATCAGAGGCCTTTTGATTTCGGCCATGGTGCGGTGTCATGTTTTCCGGTGACACTTCCAGATCTCATCACGATCGGACGGGCAACCCATATTCCGGATATCGAGACATTCGTGCATATCTCGGGCAATGCTTTTCCGGGCGGCGACCTCGCACTTCTTCCCGATGGCCCCGACGCGCAGGAACGGAAAGCACACCGCTATCAGGCAGCGGCCGAGGTAACGGGAGCGAATGGCATCACAGTCCGTTCGGTTCTTGATACGGTGAACGGCTACACCTTCACGCCTCTGGCCGCAGTCGAAGCCGCGCGCCGCGTGCTTGGGGGAGAAGTCCGCCCCGGCTTCCAGACGCCTGCCGGCCTGTTCGGGAACGGTTTTGCCGGGACCATCGCCGATACCCGCATCGTTGACCTGTAATTCCATACAAGAGACGCTTAATGGATCATAAATGTCGTTGTGCCTGGGCCAGTTCGAGCCCCCTGATGCAGGATTACCATGATACCGAATGGGGCGTGCCAGAGCGTGATCCGCGCAGGCTCTGGGAAATGCTGATGCTCGAAGGCTTTCAGGCAGGACTCTCCTGGGAGATCGTGCTGCGAAAACGTGCGGCGTTCCGGGATGCCTTTGTGGACTTCGATCCCCGAAAAGTGGCCGCCTTCACCGCAAAAGATGTCGAACGACTGATGGGAAATGCCGGTATTATCCGCGCACGTGCCAAAATCGAGGCGACCATCCTTGGCGCACAGATTTTCAATGAGATGCAGGAGGCCGGGGACGATCTCTCCGCCTTCTGCTGGTCGTTCACAGACGGCAGACCATTGGAAGGAACAGGGTCCGATACGGAAACTGAGTTATCCCAGACTATCTCGAAAACATTGAAAAAGCGAGGATTCAAGTTCGTTGGCCCGACCATCGTCTATGCCTGGATGCAGGCGGTTGGCATCGTCAACGATCATTCCCCATCCTGCTTCCGCAGAGACGCGGTTGAGAAAATGTCTGCAGGATCTGATTACTGCAGACAGTAACCGCTGTCACCAGCGCGACATCGCATCGTCTTTCTTCTCTCCTTCAGACGTAATCCGGAGTTATCACGCAAGATGAAAAACGAGTTCGATAAGAAGCGAGTGCTGGTCACAGGCGGCACGAAGGGAATTGGCGCGGCGATTGCCCATCGGTTTGCCGCATCAGGTGCACAGGTTGCAACAACGGCGCGCGCGCCCTCGGCCTCCCGGGATGCCGATCTCATGTGGAGGGATCGAAGAACCGTTGGTTGATGTGTCTTGGTTCTGATTTTGGGCTTTTGGCGATTTGATTGACGGTTCTTTGGGTCGCTTTCGCTCTGCGTTTTGAGTAGAGAGAAGGCCTCCTTCTCTGGATTGCTATGCTGTAGTGCTGATCCGTTCCAGGAAGATGAAGCGGCGCATGTTGTAGACGATATTGGCCAGTCCGATCCTCGTGGTGGCTCGGGTGATGCCGACGGTTCGGACGAACAACCCTGTCTGTGATTTCTGATCCGCAAAGACATGCTCAACGCAGGATCGGATCACGGACTTGCCTGCATTGGATCGCTGGATATGGCGGGGCATGGGTTTGAGGTGCGGCTTTTTCCTGTGAACCTTTGAGACGAAACCCTCTTTGTCCATGAAGTCCTCATTGGCTTTTGAGCGATAGGCTGTATCTGCCCAAACGGTTGAGGCCGTATTGGTTTTATCTAGCAGGCCTTCTCTCAATCGTGCCCCATCGCTGGCGGCGGCATCCGTCGTTTTCCATTTGCGGATCAGCCTGAATTTTCGATCGATGGAAACATGCGATTTGTAGCCAAAGAACGGAATGGCAAGATCCGTTGACGGGATCGTCCCATCATCCTGCCGCTTTGCTTTGGTGAACTTCAGTGTCCAGCGCGCATGGCGATCCTTGTGGGACAATTTGGATGGCTTGTCCTGCCAGTCTTCAGGAATACGCCCTGCCCGGAGGTCGGCTTTCTCAGTGTTGGTATTGCGCTGCTTTGGAGCGGCTACCAATGTTGCATCCAGGATCTGACCCGACATCGGCAGATAGCCCGCGTTCCGTAGGGTCGCGTCAAATCGGTCAAACAGTCTTTCAATGGCCCCCGCCTGGATCAGGCGTTCACGGAACAGCCAGACCGTTTTGGCATCCGGCACACGGTCCGACAGCCCCAGGCCAAGGAAACGCATGAACGACAGGCGATCGTTGATCAGATACTCTGTCCGCTCATCAGACAAATTGTTCAGCGTCTGGATCACCAGGATTTTGAACATCAGCACCGGATCAAACGGCGGACGCCCGCCTTTGCTCCCATCCGAATACGCCAGAGCCTTGTCCAGATCAGGGCGGAAGACCTCAAAATCCACAGTCCGGGAAAACGCTTCGAGTTGATCGCCAAGTCCACTCAACCGAGCAAGCCTCTCTTCAACATCAAAGAAACCAAGCTGTTTCATAGCGCCATTCCCTCAACCAGAACCGAAGGAAGGGAATCACATAGAAAGCATCGAAAACAGAGGGTTTTTCGAACCCTCCATGTTTGTCGCGGCTGATCTCGGGACAACCGCGGGCGTTGATGCGGTTGTGAAGGAAATTGAGAACAAATGGGGCGGACTTGATATTCTCATCAATAATCTTGGAGCCACGGCTACGCCTCCCGGCGGCTTCGAGACACTGACAGATGCGTTCTGGCAGCAGGTACTTGATATCAATCTGATGGCGCCAGTCCGTCTTGACCGTGCCTTCATTCCGGGGATGCTCGAAAGAAAGCACGGCGTGGTCATTCACATAGGCTCAATCGCCCATATCATGCCGCCATCACAGTCGACACTGGCCTATGCTTCTGCAAAAGGCGCACTACGAACTTACAGTAAGGGCCTTTCGAGGACGGTTGCAGCAGGCGGCGTAAGGGTAAACATGGTGTCGCCGGGTTTTATCGAGACGTCTGGTGCGCATGGGATGATCACGGAAATCCAGCAAAACAGGCATATATCCGAGGATGCTGCACGTCAGTACGTCATGGACATGATTGGCGGGATCCCTGTTGGTCGCCCGGGCCGTCCTGATGAGGTGGCAGAACTTGTTGCGTTTTTGGCATCTGACCGCAGCGGATATATCGTTGGCGTGGATTACGTTCTGGATGGCGGCACTATTCCAACAGTGTAGCGAGCCGGTTTGGCGCTTCGTACTGCTTATCTGCAGTTAAAAGACGTTTGGCTTTCCCGCTAAACAACCTGTCTGCTCAGTGAATGGTAGCAGATAGGCTGTAGTCGCCTCTTATGAAACATACGAACACGCCGTATTAATCCCGAAAGCGGACTATTTATTCTGATAGGCTTTATCTAAAGACTGAAATGGTTAAATATCTTAATTGTTAATGTAATTCCTTCCGAGAAATTTTCTAAATTCTGATTATTTTCGGAATATTAAAGGAATATAATAGTTGGTATCTAACGAAGAAATAGAAAAGCGAATCAATGAAGCGCGTAAGTTGGGCCAAGTGAGCTCTTCCGAGTGGCAGCCTTACACATGGAAGAACGAGCTAGCCGAGCAGCGCCGCAGAATTATTACGCACCTTGGCGAAGCACTTGCTGAGGAGGAAACCGACTACAACCCCTATCATATGCTAGAAAGGGCGGTAGGAGTTGCCGCAATATGCATGAGACGGTTGATAGAATGCCGGCTGGTAACGGATCGTTTTTGCGCAACTCCTCTGGAGGTTCACGAGATTATGCGTAAGAAGGATGCGGAATGGCGTGAACAGTTCGTAAGTCGCACTGCAAGCGGGATATACAACAACTATGATATGACAGTGCGGAAGTTGGGGAGAGAAAAGCCGAAAACAATTTCCGACAAAATGCTGCACGCACGGGTCATAGGCGTTCTTTCTGGGAGCGACTATTTGCCAGACGGCTTGTTGGTCGCATCAGATACGCAGAGCAAGAAGCAGCTTTTTCATTTCTCGCCATGTGAGATTACAGGTATCTTCGATGCATTTTTGGAGGATAAAGTCTGCCAGATCTCTGATGGGTATTTGGATCAGAATGGCCAGTTCTTGGGAACTGGAAACGTGTTTGCGATAAGAAAATAGACAGAATTTGTGCTCCGAGTTCACAGATGCTCAATGTTCCCTGTTCAAGACGTCCGCTTATCGAAGCCCATCCATCAATGGCGGACACTTCGCTGTCCCCCGATATGTCTGTCCGCTCAATGACGTAGGAGCAGACAGGTGGCAGTAGCCGTCTGTCGGACATGCAGTCGCCAAGATCTCTTTCGACAGGGCTGACATGATCAGTGCAAACTCCGGTTGCCATTTTGGCCGAAAGCCGATGGTCCGCTCTGGATCGGAAAATGAGAGGAAGGGGACATTAACGATTGCGCCCTCATTTCAAAAGGTCATGACCGTTGCATGAGTAGCTAGCGATTTAGACTAAGTCACACTATGACCTCTCACGTTGTTGCTAATCGTGGTTCAAATAAAATCAGACCATTTTTTGCTGCGCAAAATACCCGCTCGTAACACTGCTCGACCACCCGACGATTATACTGCGCAAGCATGTTGAGGTCGTTGCGGCGAAACGTAACATTTATTTGTGGTGGCCATACTTTCTCACGGGCAGCAAGGGCGTATGCAAGAAGTTCCGGATGTGCTTTATCCTTTAAAAGAACGACGGGATCACAAACGAAATAATGGACGAACGCCGTGGAGCAAAGATTAAACGAGAATGCCATGTGTGCGCCGTTTTCGAACGGTTGACTAAATCCTCTATCAGAAAGAAGGCAGTACGCATTTTCGTATTCGCAAACAAAAGCTGCGATATAATTCTTCCGATCCTCCAGTAGGTTCTTGATTATGTCTTCAAAGAAATTGGTATGTCCTGTGTACATTGGTGTCAGCAACATAAATAGTAAACGTAGCCATTCAATATATTGCAGGTCGCTAATGCCTAGGGTACGACACAAGTATTCTTGTTGCGGCTTCTTCCCATTTACTATTCGTCGATAGCTAGCGAGCAATACCCGATCGGTAGGATCATAGCTAGAAACACCTGGAAAAGTGTTTAGTACCTTTTGGATACAAAATGGATTACGCACAAAATTGATAAGCTTAGCCGCGAACAAATCGATAATCTCGGATTTTACATCATGATCCCCCGCATTTAATTTAGCGAGCAGAGACTTTGTGTGGGTTTCGATATACCCTTCATACCTTTGGAATAGTGACTCAAAATTGTATCGTAATTTGTTGTCATCAAGAACATCAAAGCTGAACAGATCGAACACAGACAAATTTTTTTCGATGAAGTTGCCCTTTGAATTTTCTAACTTGAGGAGGTAGCTTTCACGTTTGGCGATCTTAAAAGAATATATGCGTTGATTGTCTTTGTGGGCATGTGGGTTCAATGCGTTGAGCCTTTGATCCACTTGTGCGAGAAAGTGTTGATTGCGCGTATTATTAGCTTCCATGGTAAATGTTTAAGCACAAATGGCAATGAAAGTCAGTGATGCGCTCTTACATCGCCACCAGTTTGCAACAGGTTGAACGGCTGCTTTCGGAACTGTCGGTGCAACTGAAGTAACAAAAATGGGTGCAACTGAAGTGACAAAAATGGATGCCTAGCGGTTGTTACACATAACCGAACGAACGGCAGAAAATGTGTCTGGACTCTTCCAAACCAGACCTTCTTTTTACCCCCCCCAAGCTGCCCACAAATGGCTTTATACAGTGACTGAAAACTAGCCATTTGCGGTAGAGATTCACGATGCCGCCACGGCATGGCCCAATCCCCATAGGAAAACGGATGTTTTCCAACAGGCAGGCTGCAACTGTGACGCGCCGCCATGTGTTCTGAGCAAAATCTTAAGGAGAAGTGGCAACAAACCCTGTCGGGTTGGCGTAAGCGGCGAGAACGTGGAAAATAGGGTTTTTCGACAGGCTTATCGGCTATATGCGCGTTTTTCTTATGCCGATGTGCGCCAATTAGTGGATCTGCAGCAGGCTTGCTCTCGGCTCAAGGTTAGTTGTCGGGCAAATACAACAAGTCATACCATCGCTCGCACTTGGTGCTATAGTTAGCCGAGCACCGGACGTTGGCTTCACGTGGCAAGGTCTTGATAGTATCGCGAGCTTTACCAACGCACGTCACATCGGAATGCCAGAAGTGGAACCAGTGATTGACGTCCATACCCAGTACGAATCCGAGAGGTGGTCCCCATTTTTCGGACAGGACGATAAGCTATAATCCGACCTGAGAGAGGACGGGTTTTATGGGCAAGGTTACGCGCAAGAGGTATGCGGCAGAGTTCAAGTCACGGGTTGCCCTGGAAGCGATCCGTGGGGAACTGACGCTGGCGGAACTGGCGTCGAAACATGGTGTGCATCAGACGATGATCGCCCAGTGGAAACGGCAGGCGATCGAGGGGATGGCGGCGACCTTCTCCGGGAAGCCGGTGGCCGAGCCCCCGGTCAGCCCTGCTGATGTGGAGAAACTGCACGCGAAGATAGGCGAGCTTCTCGTGGAACGGGATTTTTTACGCGATGCCTCTGCTCGGTTGGGCGTGATCAGAGGCGGCAGATGATTGACCCACAGCGACCGCGCCTTTCCATTGTCCGGCAATGCCTGCTGCTGCATCTGAACCGGTCTGGCGTCTACTATCGGCCAGTGCCACAGAGCGAGGCCAATCTGGCGTTGATGCGGCTGATCGACGCCCAGTTCCTGGAAACGCCATATTATGGCTCACGGCAGATGACATGGTATCTGCGCCGCCTGGGATATGAAGTCGGCCGCAAGCGGGTCCGGCGGCTCATGGCGATCATGGGCCTGCGGGCGGTCTACCAGAAGCCGCGCACGAGTGTGCCTCATCCGGAGCATCGGAAATATCCGTATCTGCTGCGGGATCTGGTCATTGAGCGGCCTAACCAGGTCTGGTGTTCCGATATCACGTATATCCCCATGAAACGGGGATTTCTCTATCTCGTGGCGATCATGGACTGGTTCACGCGCAAGGTGCTGTCCTGGCGTCTGTCGAACACGATGGATGCGGAGTTCTGCATCGAGGCGCTACAGGATGCCCTCACGCGCTATGGCGCTCCGGAAATTTTCAATACTGACCAAGGGTCGCAGTTTACGACGCCCCGTTTCACCGGGCTCCTGGAAGAGCGTCAGATCCGCATCAGCATGGACGGGCGCGGTCGCTGGCTGGATAACGTGTTCATCGAGCGTCTGTGGCGGTCGCTGAAATATGAATGCGTCTATTTGCATGCGTTCGAGACCGGATCGGAGCTACGGGCCGGGCTTGCCGGATGGATCACCCATTATAACGGGCAGCGTCCGCACTCGGCGCTGGCTGGACGTACGCCCGATGAGGCGTATTATGACGTGCCGACGCCATCTGGTCCGGGGTTAACCCCGGACCAGATGGCCAACAGCAGCGCCGTCAGAAGGGCGGCATAACAACAACCGGGTATAGCTTATCAAGCCCGCAAAACTGTCCGAACGGACGGGTCCACCTCTCCGTTCCCGACTCTATAGACTTTGTTGACGCCATTTCAGTGCGCGCCGATCGGGAATACCTTCTGCCGCCACTGTTTTGGATCAAGACTGCTTTTTACTCCCATCTGAATAGCTTAGAGTCCTTTTCAAATCATGGCTAAAAACCTCAAAGCCCATGCTGCAGGTAAAGGATTCGATCCTTCCATATTTTCAGTGGGAACTTTAGCGACTTTCTTGCTGTCGAATTTGAGAAGACTTAGGCGTTTTTGGAGATATTGGCGGCTTTGAGGGGTACAAGGTTAGTCCAGCTGATGTCACATCAGTCTTAGCATCTGGGTATACAGCTTGAGCTAATTTTAAATTATCGATGAATTTCGCTTTAAAGTGGCCCATACGAACGACACCCGTCCCAAATTGGGCTTTAATAGCAATCCAAGATATAGGGGTAGGGCGGTGTAAAACATGTAGTCGATAAGCTAGCCAGCAATAAATATCGAGGGCTTGAGAGTGTCCATTTAAAGATCTAATCGCAGCTTCCTCAATTGGAACGGGGTGGCGAATTAGTTGTTCAAAAAACACTTCTGATAACTTCACACGTTCTAAAAATTGTGTCTTATTTTGCGGATTATCATCGAAAAACATCGCTGTGTCGACAATGTTTTGATTGATTAGGCCGCTAGAGTTCCCACCATGAAATTCGAAGTTAATTCGGCATCTAGAGATGCGTTCAGCTTGTTCGCGTACGTCGGCAATGGATTTTCCGCCTTGTGGAATACCCATTCGTTTAAGCCAATCTCGGAGGCTCCGGCCTAATTCAACCTCTCGATTGTTAGTTTTTAGCGCCTCAGTTTGTAAATAGAGCATGATTAGGCGCGCTTTAGATCCGTATGGAACTCCGACATAAACTGGCTGGCCTGAGGGTGACGCCTTTCGACCAGGTTCTACAACCATCGTCACTCTGTCGGTCGTAACTTGCCATGCGGCGTCATCAGAAAGCCTTTTATGTGGTAAGCCTACGTGAGTGAAGCCGCTGTAGAGAAAGCCAATAGAGCTTTCTTCCATTGCCATATATTCCGCCGCGATTTTGATAATGCGACGGTCATAATCGAAGGAGAGAGCGCCTTGGCGGCCTTCGTTCTCGATAAGGTCATGGATAGTTCCCATGAAGCAAGTTTTACACCGTTGATTGAGTTTGTCTCCGGGAACTTTAGCGACACTTTGGCTACTAGGAAAAGATATTAGGAATTGGATATTAGTATGTGCCGCTAAAGTTCTCGGGATAAGGCATTTTTTGCGAGTCTTAGGTCGCTAATGTTCCCGATATCGGCCGCTAGAGTTCCCATACCGTCTCTAGAGTTCCCAAAGATCGCTAAAGTTCTCGGGAACGAATGTGCCGCTAGAGTTCCCGCACAGATCATCCAAGATGGGAACTTTAGCGACAACAGGTCGACTCGAGGCCTTGAACTAGTGAGCGTGCGAATAAAAAATATGTTTCTTAATAGGCCGAATAGAAAAGTTTTAATCATCTCTTAGATGTTTTTCCGGTGTGGAATATCAACGTGGATATTACGATTGCGATCGATGGTTCTTGCTTCTGGACATATATTTCGCCTTGTTTTTCCAGCTCCAAAACTGCTAAAAAATGAGCAGCCCAAGTGGCCTTGCGCTGCATTAGGTTTTGAGGGCTCGCCCCAAGAGAAAAATGCTTCACGCCCTCGACGAGGTCCCACGTGCTCTCCGGATGGTCCCGAATTTTCCGCTGCCACCATGCCAAAGCGTCCTGAACAGAAACACGCGGTACAAAAGAAGGCTGGAAGATACTCTCTGGCGGCCGCAGCCTTGCCCTCCGACGAGACGCTGACAAAAGCGCGTCCAGCAGATCCCGGGTGAGGATTGAAGACGCTGTCTCAGCAGCAGAAGGCGAGGGGGGCAGTTTCCCGCGTCCAAAAACACTTTCGCCCAGCACCGCCCGAGTTTCAAAACACTCCACGGCTTGCAAAAGCGTGTTCTTTCGAAGCAGGGCGCATTGGATCTGCTCGGCTGCTGAGTGGGCGGCAAGGTGCTCTTCAGTATCTTCCCGAAGCAGAAGAGCCGAGCGCATTTGAAGAAGGGTCGCTGCCAGAACAAGATCGTTCGCAGTTTGTTCGAGGGGACGGTTTTTAAGCCGCTCTTCCACGCAGATCAAAAACTGATCGATCAGCTCTCTCAGCGGCAGCGTCCGAAGATCTATCGCATGACGACGGACGGCCTGCAGCAGCGCCTCCAGCGGGCCCTGCCAGGCTCCAACTTCCAAAAGCAGTCCCTCAGACATCGTAAAGCGGGCGTATGGAAAAGGTGAGGTCGGGCCATTGGGTCGCAATGGCCCGAAGAGCCGGCCAAGGCGTCCAGTCCGCCGACCAGAAAGAAAAACTCCAGTGGTTGGTGATCTTTTTCGGATGCCCGTCCATGACTTCGACTTGCCGCAGTGGCCGGGAGGTTCCCCAGTGCTCCCACAGCCACGTTTGTGTCATGGGGGAAGCGGGGCCGAGGGAGAGAAGATCCAGAGGCATAGGACAAAGGGCATTAAGGTCAAACGGAACAGAGCTCGATCCTGTCTCCTGCGCGAGAAGGACCGTCTGAGTCTGGACAATCTGGCCGATCAAAGCGGCTGTCCGGGAGTCCCCAACGGGAAAGATCCGGCTCAGATCTTCGCGGTTGGTGACATCCGGTCCCCACGACAGACGCCCAGTCCCCGCTGCTGCCGCCCGGAACTGGGCCAGCACGGCTTCTGACCCTGTGACGGTCAAGACATGTGCCAGCCAGTCCGGTTGAGGATTGAATAGCGGACGAGAAAGAGGGGTCTTCGGCTCTAACAGCTCTGACCCGGCGATTGAAAATGCCGTGCCGCTTGCCGGTGGCCTTGGGGTGTGGCGGGTGAGCGCTGGACGGGTGGGGAGACGAAAGCCGCCCCCCAGTTCATCGTCGTCACTGGGGCCCGGTTCGAGATACCCGTGGGCAACGGGTCGTGCTTCCAGTTCCAGACGATAGGCTTCCAGGCGCGCGACTGTCGCATCAACGTCGGCGATGATTTCAGCCGTTGTCTGTGGCACGGGCTACAGGTCCAGAAGATGGGCGGGAGAATCCAGGTCCAGACGGGCCCGACGGACATAGCGGCGCATGCTGCGCAGGTCCCGGTGGCGGGTGTGTGCCATGATCTGCTCGTCACGGGCATTAGCCCGGAAGGCCTCAGTGACGAAGCCGGCACGCAGCCCATGCGGGCTGAGGCGTTCCCCGGAAGGCACCTTAAGCCCGGCCACCCTGGCACGGCGCAGCAGGACCTGCCGGACGGCATCCGGATGCAGGGCATCGCGTCCCACCTGCTCCCAGCGATTGATAGACCGGAAGAGGGGACCGTCCATAATCTCGGCCTTCTTCAGCCAGTGCTCCAGAGCTAGGACAGGGCAGGTTTCGCGATGCTTGCCACGCGGCAAAAAAATCTCTTCGCCCCGGTGTTCGGGGTCTGTCTTGCTGCGGGCGATATGGAGCTTCAAGCCGGTCGCCACGATCCGGACGGTCTCTGTCGTTAAAGCAACCAGCTCTGAACGGCGCAGCGCCCCGGCAAAGCCGATCAGCAGAAGGGCCCGATCGCGCAGATCCGCCAGCCCTTCGACGGTTTTGCTATGCTCGGGTGCGACGAGTTTGCGGAGTTCCTGGGAGGTGAGGGCAGCGGCCTGTTTCTGCGGCGCGCCATACACACGCCCTGCCGCGCGGAGGGTGGTGCGGATGGCCGCATGGCCGGAACTCCACTCCAACCCCCGCATGCGATGCTGATACCCAATGGCAGCCAAGCGACGGTTGAGGGCAGAACGGCTGAAACGCGGTGCCAGACTGTGCAGCCAGGCCGCGACGACGGGAGGAGCGGCCGGAAGAGGGGACGTTCCGTGTTCGTCGCACCAGTGACAGAAGGCCTGCCAGTCATGGGCATACGCTCGCAGGGTTTCGGGTGCATAGGCCGCGGTCCGGGCACTGTCTTTTGCTGCGTCCAAGGCACTTTGCAGAGCAGGGGAGGGCGCTTCGGAGAGACGCTTTGCGGTATCTGTCGGGACTGTCATGCCGGTGATCTTCCCTCTGAAATATCCACTGAATCTGCCGTAAGACAACAATTAAGGCAACCTTGATCTAATACGCGGTAAGAGAACATTACCACGTGTTAGAATAACAAAAAACAGTCTCAAAATCCCCGCAGAAAGAGCCCAAAAGGGCCTAGAGCGGCCCCCTGAGGCCTTCCAGCAGCGGATCCAGCTCCGCCAGAGACCTCAGCCCGTAGGTCACGAGGAAGGTCTCGGTCGTCCCCCAAAGCTGCGGCTGGCCTGGCACTGGCTTGCGACCGAGGCTGCGAATGAGATCCTTCTCCTGCAGGAGGGCCAGGGTCTTCTGCGACAGGGCGGCATCCCGGAAGCTTTCGATTTCGGGTCGGGTGATCGGCTGACGCGCAGCGATCAGCAGGAGCACTTCTAGCACGGCCCGGGGCAGGCGTTCTGGCGGTCGCTCCAATACCGCCCTCAGGGTTTCTGCCAGATCGGGGGCAGTACGGAACATCCAGCCGTCTCCAGCCGCGACCAGTTCAAACCCCAGCCCCTCGGTGCGCCTGGCCACTTGGCTCAGGATCTGGGCAGTCTCTACGTCCTCTCCCAGAGCCCGCGCCAGCATCATTCGGGACACAGGACCGCTGCTCTGGAAGAGGAGGGCTTCAGCGAGACGGACGGGATCGGGGACAGAAGACGTCATGGTCGAGAACATAGGGCCGGTTCTCCGTTTTCCGCCAGGGTTTGCGATATGCTCGGGGTGGATCTTTTCTAGAAGAGTAGGCGGCCAGGCTCCGGAAGACGTCGTCTTTAAACGTTGTTTTTGTGCTAAAGGACAGAAATGCCGATCCGACGGGAACTGAAAGCGCTTTATCCTCCCAACTGGCCCGAGTTGAGCCGACAGGTGCGGTTCGAGCGAGCCGGGGGAATATGCCAGCGGTGTGGTCGACCCCATGGACAAATCCTGCAGGTCCTTCCGGATGGTCGGTGGAAGCATCCGGAGACGGGGCACTGGTTCAATGGGAGGGGACGGCCTGTTGCACCTCCCGATCTGATTGCTTTGCTTCAGACCCGGCAGACCAAGGTGGTTTTGGCCGCTGCGCATTTGAACCACGATCCCACGGTCAACCGGTTGCGCAATCTTCGGGCGCTGTGCCAGCGCTGCCACCTGCTGCATGATCGCGTATATCATCTGGCTCAACGGCGGCTTACGTTCCGACGACGCCTGGCGCTTGGGGACTTTTTCGAAGGTCCTTAGCCGATAGGAATGATGCTTGATGAGACTGGAACGCGCTAGGGTGTTTAGTCCCGGGATTTGATGGTGTGGTATTTTCACGTGAGTGGAAGGAAGCATTATGGGACAGATACGTCATGGCAGCGCCACGACCACGCACGCCGTGCGAGCAGCAATACAGCGATCGCAG
>NZ_JBDIWI010000006.1:0-96425 GCF_039638325.1 Gluconobacter sp. OJA
ATCGTCCGGAGGACCCCATCGAAGAGGGAGGCTCTGGATCGCGCGGGACGCGGTGCTTCCTGCCCCTCTGAGTGCGCTGGTTTTTTACGTAGCATCAGCGTGACACTGCCCATTCTTGAGCCGCGTCAAGATAGCGGCGCGGATTGTCTGGAAACCACGTTCCCCGCATGAGGATCCGAAGCCCGGTTTCGTGAGCTTCCGGGAAAGGGTTACGGGAGAGGCTTTTCAGAGCGGATCGGTACAAAGACGGGCGGTCCGTCCCGATCTTCTCCAATGCCCCGAGGCGGCAGGACAGAAGAGCCTCGAAGGCGCGCTTTGCGCTCAGCGCCTCGCCTGAAAGCCCCTGATCGTAAACGGTGTGTCCCGCTGTTTTCGCGGCCACATGAAGTGCTGTGACACAACGCCCCAGAGCGCCCTGATCCAGATGCGGGAGCCAGATCAGCGTCGCGACATCGTCTATACCGGGCTCATCGAGCGCGAATGCTGGCGCACAGGTCAGACAGAGGGGTCTGCCTGACACGGTAACTGCTGCGAGCATGTGCTCGCAGCAGGTGCAATGCCCGCTCATCGGTGCTGTCAGATCTTCAACCGTCAACCTTTCAGGGGCGGCCGAAGCCAATGGGCGCGACGACGGCATCTTACTTGTCGAACTTCATCTGCTGCTGTTCGCCAGTGACGCTCGGCGCGGTACCAAACATCGTAAAGGACGCGGTCTTGGCAAGGAACGGGAAGGCCAGCAGAACGCCGCCGCAAATGAAGCCAGCGATGATCATGCCAGGCTTTGATCCGGCGTTCGGATTGCGCTGATGCTGCCACCAGCCGAAGATGGCCATGGCGAGCAGAAGGCCACCACCAATAAAGCAGAAGGCGTTAAGCGCCATACCAAAGGCGTTCATCCCCTTTTGGGTCGCGTCCCGCGTGATGTCGTCAATGGCCTGAGCATGTGCTGCGGAGGCGAGAGCAAGAGACGACAATGCGGAAAGCGCAGGGGCCGCGACCATCAGGGAGCGCTTCAGGTGTGTGCGGGAGGTCTGTGTCATAATGACTCCGGAATAGACGCTCGGGGCGTCGACTATGGGGTGGGGGTGTAGGGTCACTGCACAAGCTTCAGTTCTTTGAGGAGTGCAGGACCAAGGACGTCTGCGTTCATCACGAGGAATCCCGCTATTCCCATGACCATGTTGAGGCCGGTGGAACTGTTGTTCGCGCCTTTCGCCCGGCCCATCTGGCGCACGATCGCGAAATAGACGATCAGTGCGCCGTAGGCTGCGAAGTAGACGTGAAAGACATTGAGGATGGCTGTCAGGGCGGCCAGCGGGCCACCTTGTGCCGCTGTCATCAGGGCGTCCGAGGAAAAGCTGACTTTCGATGATGCACCGATGCCGGCATTACCCTCAAAGCCAAGGGTGCGGTTTCCCATATTGAGAAACTCGGGAAACGACAGGAAAGTCGCACCAACAAGGATCATCATCTCCGGAACCACGCCCTTGGAGAGCAGCCCGTTACTGATGGATGACCGCTGAAAGATGCCCATGACGCCGCTCAGGAGAAAGCAGCCTCCGCCGACGTAGCAAAGGAACGGAAGCAGCCAGGACAGTGCGGCACCAAGATCCTGAGCGAAGTCGAAAAGCCCTTCCATCTTAGTGAATCAGACCTTTTGGGGTGCGAACGACCCATCTCGACCCCGAAGAGGTAATCGTGATGACCGGCCCCCATCCGGGGATCACGGAGCCCGCTTCGACGCGGCTGGCATTGCCCTGTTCGTCCTGAAGAATGGCAATTCCTGGCGCTCCCGCCTGCACCGTGAACTGGGGCAGATGTACAGGTGCGGCTTTCGGAGCAGTTGGTTCCGCTGACGGGTGAGGCTGCGCAGCACTTACGGCCCGCGGCGCAACTGGCACAGCGCTGCTGTGTTCACGAGCCGGATGGGCCAGAGCGGACTGGCTTGCCTGGAGCGCGCGATCTGTCTGGTCTTCGTGATGCTGAAGCTCGTCAAGGCGTCCCTTGAACTCGCCTAGACCGCGGTTCAGCGTCGCCGTCACATTGTCCTGCATGGCGTCGACGTTTTTCTGCAAGGCCGCCACATGATCATCCAGCGCTTTCAGCTGTTTGGCCATTTCCAGCTCGAGGGCTGCGTCCGGTGAAGGAGATGCAGGGGATGCGAAGGAGGGCGCGGGGGCCGCAGCCGGAGCGGCAGACACAGCGGACTGAGCCTGAGGCGCGGAGACCGGCTGGCTCGGTGTCACCGCAGAGGCGTTTGGCGCTCCATCCGCGACGGCGGGCGGCACGGGAATGACTGGAGCTACTTTGATCTCAGTCGGCTTTGTGGTGGCTGGGGGATCAACCGGGGCTGTCATTCCCTCGCCGCCGAACGGGTCGTCGTTCTGAGCGACAGAGGGTTGCTGGACCCGCTTTTCCGGGACGTCCGGCGTGCCAAGCGCTGGTGGTGCCAACGTAAAGGCCGATTTTTGAGCCGATGGGACCGCTGGTGTGGTGGTGATCGATGCGCGTGGTCTGTCATTTACAAACGGGATCGGCACGCCAAAATGTGCACCGACCGCCACAGCACCGCCAAGCAGACCTCCAACCCCTAGCACCGCCAGAGCGGTACCGACCAGAAGTCTGCTTCGTGGCGCGCGCGGGGCACGATCTTCCTTGCCATCCTGCGCATGCAGAGGCTTGCGGCGGCCCGCTGTCGTTTCCTCCGGCGCATCTGCCCGGTTGTCTGACAGCTCTGCCTCCTGTGGCATCGGGCCGTCCCCGGCCTGTGTGCCGGTCCGGTCCGTGGAGCGCTTCTGCGGTCGCAGCATCTCCACGACCTCTCCTGTGTCCTCACGGCGCATTGCGTTTCCTCGCATGCTGATGGTCCCTCCTGTGTCGTCCTTGCAGGATGCCAAAGGCCGTTGTGAGTGCAGTCAGGGGGCGTCCACCGGCTCCGTGAAAATCACCCCGATAGGATCATCCTTATGAAGAAGGACTGTAGGGTTCTGAGGGGTTTGCTTTTGCAGGATCTGGCCCATTTCCTGTCCAGCCCGTCCGGCAGCAACACCAAGCTGTTGGGGTAAGGTCAGGTGCGTGAACGAACTCACGCCCAGCCCGCTGGTCACACTGTTTGTGTTTGAGTTCTGCATCGCGTTGCCGAGACCTTCGACAAAAGCCGCCGCGGCCGGAAGAAAGATACGCGTCGGGAGATGTTCGTGAACTTCCGAGGCAAGCCCGGTTTCCATGGTGTCGGGTGCGACGGCATAGGCTGAAACCGGCAGAGGATCGCTGTCACCGATCATGAGTTTATCGAACTTGATGACCAGACGTTCGTCCTTACGCTCAAAGGACCCCGACAGCCTGTCATGAGCGAGTGGTCCTGAATCAATTTCGACGAGAACCGGAGTACCGGGATAGTCGCTGTTGATACCAAGAAGAGAATGGCCATAAACGCCCCTTCCTGCAGCAAGGAGCCTGTGGGTGGCCGATTTCACGGTCGCCACATTTTGCTGTGACCCGGTTCCACCTGAGGAGGCCGCCTGGGGCTCCTGCGTGAAAGACGTGCCCTCCTGCCTGTGGCCACCTGCCGCCGCGGTTTCTGCTGGAAGTTCCATGTCCAGTGAAGCGGGCCTGCCGCTCCACGCAGCCAACAGCTCGACCTCCTGTGCCTCGGAGAGTTCTCCTGGCCGCCGCTCCCGGCTCGCGGACCGGTCGGAGGCAGTCTTTGTGCCTTCCGGAGCGCGCGTGAACTGATTCACCGCAGGCGGCGGAGGTGGCGCTGGCCGAGGCGTCCCGGGGGGCGTTACGCCGGCAGTTGTTGCAGAACCAGTGCCAGGCATCCGACCCAGCAGAGGGGCTTTATCGTCCCCCAATGGCCTGTTCGTCGTCAGCGCGCTTGCAAAAGATCGTCCACTGGCCTTTGCGGCGTCGGCATCAGCCTTTTCTTTCTCGAGCGTTGCGTTGTCGAGCTTGTCGGAGTGATTGTTTCCGCCGGCTGGCGGCGCAAGAGTTGGGGTTTGCAAAGCCGCCGACTTCGGTTTTGGCGCCGAGCCGTGGCTCATCATGTACCATCCCCCCGCGGCAAAAACGAGAAGGCCTGCGGCCGCGAAGGCCGGGCGACGAGACGCCTTGAAACTGGTGGCAAGGCCGCTGGCAGATGCGGCCGGGTCTGGATGAGCTTCGCTCACGGGCCGTCCTCCGATAGTGTCGCAGAGACGATCCGGGCGCCTGAAGACAGGAGCACGTTTGATGTCTCGGGGATTTCGTAAATTCCGATGCCGTACTCGGTCTCATGTGCGCTTGGGGCGGGAGAAATTGGCGTGTAATCCGTGCGGAGGTACATCTTGTCGCCGAGCTTCCAGGCTCGGATCCGGTCCGGGCTGACGCCGGAAACACGCAGCGGAACGGCATCGGCCGGTGCCGCGCCATCGAGCATGGCTTCGAGGTTGCGATCACCCGTCGCTGGCGCGTCGGGCTCGGAATTGGGCGCATCCTTCGCGTTTGGACCGCGTGCGGCAACCCGCACCGTCAGGTCCGCGTCGTAGGCGCCCGTTCCACTGATGATCATGAAGGAGATCGGCTTTGGTGCGCCCTTGAGATTGACCAGAACACCGCCATGAGCATAACGCGAGACGGGGGTCAGCTGCAGGACGTTCGAGCCGGCTTCCGGAACACACGCATTGATCCCCACACTGCGCACGGCGGAGTTCTGTCCCTGACCATGGGCGTCGCACCCGCCGCTCTTGTTGGTGGCGATGTCCCAGGCAATGGGCCAGGACTGACCCGTCTCATCGAGAAACGTGATCGCCGCGGGATAGTCCTGCGCTATCCTGATGATATTGGTCTGAGCACCCGGGGCGAGGGAAATACGCACAGACCGCGACACAGGGGTGGCCAGACGGTGAGGATCTTCTGCTGCGTCCAGGTTCTTCTGGCCCTGATCGACCCGGTCATAGAAGTGTTGCATCGCGCTGGGAGGCGGCGGCAAGCCTTCATAAATGGGATCGACCCGAGGTGCGCCGTTGCTGTCCCGCGTGGTCTGTGCGCAGACCACCGTTTCGGGAACTGCTAGCAGCAGAAGCCCGATGACCGCTCTAACTGTGATGTTCATTCAGCCCCCGTTATCGGCGGCGCGAGGCGCGTTGAGTTCTGTGATGACAAGCCCGTCAGGATGCTCGGGGCTGTTGGTGCGCCTGATCGTCACATCCACCGACAGAAGGTTGGTGGTCGAGCCGGAGGCATTCTCCCATTTGAGCAGCATTGGAAATGAGACGTGCCACTCGTAATCGCCGTTTCTTGTTTTTCCTTCGGATCGTATCGATGGCGCACTCTTCGGCGTGGCGGTCAGGAAGACACGTTTGGCTTTGATGAAATCAATATTTCCCGGCCCGGAAAAGGACTGAGCCCAGGCGTTCCATGCGGGAAGGTCGAAATCTTTCGCAGACGCATCCAGATGCTTGGCGTAGGTCACGAAATCCATCGTATAGAGATTGGTGACTTTCCGCGCGGCCCAGTTGATGACCTCGGAGTCAGAAAAATACGGTTGGTCCGTGACGATCAGCTCCCGGGGTTTCCCAAGTGAGTCATGATAAATGTATCGGACGTGCGGTGTCTTCATCACCAATACGGTGAGGGCCAGTCCGAGAATGACGTTGAGGATCAGACTGCCCGAAAACGCAATGAGTCCACGCTTGATGATGCGTTGAAGGAACTCCGGATCAAGAAGTCTTCGGCTGATGGCAGCGGACGCGTTACGCATCGTAGGGCATGTCAATTTCGTAGTCCGCTAGGTTTCTTGCGCGAGCCTCGAGCAGCCGTCTACCGAACGCACTATAGTGTTGCTTACAGCGATTTTTGGGATGCACAAAAAAAACTGTGTTCGTGATGCCACAGGTCCTGGCGATCATCTGGCTGGCGAGTGTTGCATTTTCGGCAACAGCGAAAGGGTTTTCGGTTGGGGAAGTACGTAACAGCGTGAAACCGGCCCGACTTGGAAGCCCCGCCCTTTTAGCGGCCATGCACACGGTATTGTACTTCAGTCCGAAGTATTCAGCGATAAAGGCAGGCGAATAGAGCCTCTTCCACAGATCAGCCAGCAGATGCAGGGACTGTGTGTTCCAGATGGCTCTTCCAGACGCTGTTTTAGGAAAGACGCCCGGTATTGCTGATGCAGGACTGTGGTGTCGCTCATTAACGATGTCGGTATTTTTTCGAGCTTGCGCAGCACGTTGGCGCTTCAGCGTCAGCGGACGGCGCAATCCCAGTCGCTTCGCCTTGTTCGCAACCGCCTGCGGACTTCTCCCGAGTTTCGCGGCAATGGCCTTGATCGTGGTGTCCGTCGGATAGGATACCGTCAGCTCCATCGTCTCGTCGTGAGACCATAGCCTCCTGGTTTTCGTCGGCTTTAACGATATTTCTTTACTTGTTGTTAACTCTTTTAATATCCAGACCGGACGGAAGAACTTGTTGAACGGCAAACCGATCCACGGTGGAACCACCCCGCCTTGAAACTCCATTTCTGCAATGCTTGCCTGCATGATATTCTTTACATCCGTCGAAGCGTTAATCTATCGTCAAACAGCCTAACCGCTCACGTCGCAAAATGTTACCAACAACGGGTCGCTTTTGGGGAACTGTGTATTTTTGCAACAGTGCGTGGAGAAGGCAGCGGAGTCCGGAAAATGGCCGCGTCCGCGTCTGGGGAATACCCCCATTCCATTTTTGCATGGCTCACGATCTGATTTTTGTAGCTTCCCGTTCCGGCTTCGGAATGTCTCGCAAAGACGTTTTTCGGTTGCCAACCCGTTCCTGCCACCGCGACAGACCGGGCACGCACTCACATCCCCCACCTCTATTATCTCTCAGGATGGAAACCGCTTTGGAGGGTCAAGGTGTCTGGTGAGACGAGAGAGCAGGAAAAGCCCAAGGGCGGATGGCTGACAGCAGAGGGCGCGAGGCAGATCCTAGGGCCTCTCGGAAAGCCTGTCTCAGGACAGGACAGTCGCCCTTCGGGAACGCCTCCAGGTGCGGCACAATGAGCGCGTGCCGAGAGAGCACACGTCTCACCTTAGTCCCGCTAATCGCCGCGCTAGGTTTCAGTCTGGTTACACCTGCTTTCGCTGAAGACTCTTCCTCCGGCTGCCAGACACTCGTTCAGGCAGGCGCGACCGGGCTTGCTGCAGACCTGAAGGCAGACGACGCAACGATTCATCAGCCTAAGTCCGTGACGAAATTCACCTGCCTGGGAAACTTCTTCAACGGCGTCGGACTGGATGTCGTAACGAGTAAACTGAATGTCGCATCACTTGCCGAGGCGGCGATGGGCAAGATCTGCTCCCAGCTCTCCTCAGAATGGGACAGTCTCCAGAGTTCGGCCCATTGCGGTCTCTCTGTGACGGGGCTGGATACGAACTTCAATCTTGGCCTCGGGGCAGGCAGCTTTTGCCCGAACCTGAGTTTTGGGGGCGGCGGCGACAGCCTGATCAATGCCGGGACGAATACGACCGGCAGCCAAAGCTGGGATGTCTCTGGTCAGAGTCAGCTTCCGTCCGGGTACAGTTTTGAGGCGATTGGCTCGAGCACTGGCATATCCCGGGTGACGCAATGAAGCGCCTTCTTGAAAGAGCCGGACGCCTCGGAGGCGCCAGCCTTCTGGTTCTCACCCTTGCAACCGTCGCGGCCCCGAAGCCGGCTTATGCCTTCTTTGATTCAGCCGCGATTGTGGGCGCGATCAGCACGCTTCAGGGCGCGATGAACAGTGTCATCACGACGGCCCAGAAAGTCCTGAACAGTACACTTGGCCTCATCAATGGCAGTCTTGGAGATGGCTTCACCCAGCTGAGCAATTACATGAAGGCGCAGGTTGGGGCGCAGGAACAGATCGCAGACGCCAACAACATGGTGCAGGCCGAACTTGCCCGAGACGTCCGGGCGGCTCAGCAGCGCGACAACCATGCGACCAACCGGCAGGATTGCCTTAATCTTGAAGGCGGTCAGGCTGCCGTTGTTGCGGCGCGAAACGGCGCCGCCGTCGCGACTGCACTCGATAGCGGCAAGGACAAGCGCACGCAGGCCGGGAAAGGAACGCCGTCCTGGGAAGGTGCAGGGCAGGGCGCGCAGGCCAACAACAACCGCCATTTTACGCTTTACTGCTCGGATGCAGAAGCGGACGCTGGAATTTGCTCGCTTGCCTCCACTGATCAGCAGAATGCAGATCAGGACGCCACCAGCCTGTTAACGCCACCGGCATATCAGGATCAGGCCTCGATCGACCGTGCCAATGACTACGTCACGACACTGATCCAGCCCGTTGCTCCCGCCGCGCTGAGAGGGAGTGCTCTGACCTCGGTAGACGGACAGTCTGCCCTCCCGGGCCGCCGTGCCTACAATGCTGCCATTTCGCTCGCCCACCACGTCGGAGACGACATTATCGGGTGGCACGCGAACACCGTGACCCTGAGTGCCGCCCAGAAAGCTGAGGCGGTCCGTGAGGGTTACACCAACACCTCAGTTGGCTCGGAAAGCGAAGCCACCGAGCTGGAAATCAACCGGAAATACAGTGGTACAGACTGGCAGGCAGACCTGCAGGCGATGCCCTCCGACAAGTCGGTTCTTGTCCAGATCGCTTTGCTGGACGCGCAGCGTAACTGGATCGCCTGGCAGCAGTTCAAACTGGACCAGACCCGGGCGCTGATGGAAGCCAACAGGCTCGCGACGTCTGCTGAACAACGGCTTCGGGCGGTGTCTCCTCTGCCGGTTCCTACCCCAACGCTTCCCTGAACATCTCGAATAGGAATGACCATGTCGGGTACTCTCACTCAACAAGGGCCGTTAGGCTACGTCCTGCAGGCCCTTGATGCTCAGCAGTCGACCATCCCCGAAGCAGAGCGCGGGCTTGCACAAGATCTCTCTGACCTGACCGCGCGTCTGCGGGAAAACCCGGGACTGGAAAGCGATCCAAAGTTCACCGTTCAGGTGGCGTGGCTTGTCCAGGACTGGAAGGCCTTTAGTGGAACCGGCGCAGATCCGCAGATCCCTCCCATTCTTGCGGCCGGCCTGAAAGCTCATGGCACAGATCTGCCGGGGTTGGAGAACGAAGAAATCAAAGCCATGCTGGCGCAGGCTGGCTCGCTTGAAGATCGAGATCTTGTCCGTGATCTCCGTAAAGCAGCGCTGGATATGTCCGGAATGTCTCCGGAAGACCAGGCTTCCGTTGCCGCGGCACGGCTGGCTGCCGTTCTGGACTATCGCATCACCATGGCCCTGTCGGGCACTCCTGCCCGCGCGCAACAGACCGAGCCAGAGCCGTCACCTCGACCCGATGCACAGCAGCCGGACCCCGCCGCGGCGACATCGACGCCACAGCCCGCGCCTGCGAGGGAAGCATCTTCGGAAGTGCAACAACCGGCTTCTACTGACATGCCCCAACCAACCGTGACGGAGCCTGAGCCTCCTGTCGCGGAAAGTGAACACACCTCCCACGAGCCTCAGCAGGCGCCCCGGACACAGCACGAGATCCTTGAGCCTGGCCTTCCCTCGAATGACCCGTTTGAGGACGAAGGATATCTACGGTCTCTTGAAGAAGAGGCCGGTCCCTTTCGGGACGATGAGGAGTTCCACGGCGCTCACCTGCCTTCTGAGCAACCGGAGGAAGTGGAAAACGCAGTGTCACAAAGCGCGGCAGAAGAAGACCGTACCGTACATCATGATGATCAGAAAAATGCTGAACGCGCGGAAAGCGAAGAACCTCCGGCATCCGCAAGGTCAACTCAGAGTGATGGTCGTACCTCCGGAGTGCCTAAGCCTGATGCAAACCAGGCGGCGGCGGAGAGCAAGCTAAAGCCAGAGAGCACTTCCAATCAGGCGGAGGCGAAAGTTGCGCCAACCACCGCCACGGCGACCAATCGTCGTGGACTGGCTGACTTTATGAGTGATCTGGTGGGCAAGAGCGATGACCGCCAGATCCAGAACCGAACGCGCAAGGTCAAGGAGGCGGCCCGTGAAGTCGAGGAAGATCTCGGCGCACTCAAGCGTGTCGGCCGAGAGTTTTTTGAAGCCTTCACCAAAGCCGCGTCAGAGCCTGGACAATCAGAAAGTTCTGTCATTGCGGGCATGACCGAGGATGGGAGCCATAAGGCGCTTCGCGCGCAGCTCACCGCGTCCCTGGAGAAAACGCCCGGCTTTGCAGAGTCCTGGGAAAAACTTCGCAAGTCGTCTCAGCGACTGGGCAAGGAAGTCGAGGTTCTGGGTGATGAAGCCTCCAAGCGGGACGCTTTGAGTGATCCCACTGTGCAGAGCGCAGAGGAAACCGCCGCAAGCGTTGGCAAGAAACTGGAATCTCTTCCGGGCCAGGAGCCGGGAAAGGACTTTCTGAAGGAAGTTGGCGCGGCTCTGGAGCGTCTGGTGGACCGTTTCCACGATTTTTTTACCAAAGATCGAAAGCAGGGCCAGGAGCAAAGTCGCGATAACAGCCCGAGCCCTGAGGTCTAAAGAAAATGCACCAGTTCATGCGGCTCCTTCGAGCGTCCCGGCATTTCCGGGCGGTCACCATGACAGTCGTTGCCCTCACGGTAACTATGGGATCCGCCTCTGCCGGAACAACGGCAGACAGCGTGAGCTGGAGCAACCTGAGCGCGGGCGATGACTGGTCCGCCCGCGTGCTCGACAGTCTCTTCCCGATGTCTGGAGGTACAGAGACAGCCACAGGCACAATGCTGCAGTATATTTCGGCTTATGCGATGCTGATTGCGGCGTTCTGGATCAGCTATGCCTCCATCCTGCAGGTTCATAAGACAGCGGAAAGCGGAAAGATTTTCTCTGCTAGCTTCTCCGGGTGGGTGCCGCTGCGCGTTGTTGTGGCACTCGGGCTGATGGTGCCGATCCCTGCAAACGCTGGCTTCTCGGTGGGGCAGGCGCTCGTCGTGCAGGGTGCGAAGACGGCGATCGGAATGGCCCGCAACCTGACGGATGTTGTGGCCAAATCGATCGGCCCGGACGCTTTGCCGCTTGCAGAACCGATCATTCCTGGGACCAGGCAGGTGGTCATGGCGGTGATGGAAAGCGAACTCTGCCGCGCCCTGGTCAACAAAGCCTCAAACAATCCTGACCTTATGCCCGAACCAAAGGTTTCAAACCCAGGCAATGGTTCGCCAGTGACGGTGGATTACAGCCTTGCCGTAGGCGAGGCGACGGCTGCGGCAACATGCGGCAGCATCTCGGTCACGATCCCGCAGCAGGTTGAGCAGCAGATGCTCGGGTCAAATCTTGATCTGACAGATGTTGGCACCAGGCAGGTCAAAGCGCTTCAGGATCTGATCAGCGCGGTGCGCACGCCCATGTCGTCTCTCGCGGATACGATCTGGCAGACGCGGGATGTGACGGCCCTTCGCTCCATGGATGCGGTTCTGACCGCACAGAATACGTCCTATTCCTCGGCGCTGAGTGAGGCGGCCACGGCCATGATCAGCAAGATCCGTGCGCAGTATTCCTCAGATGGTAACGGCTCAACTGATGCCGGCTATGTGGCTATGAAAAACCTCGGCTGGAGCGGGCTGGGGGCGTACTACCTTGAGATTTCGCGCCTCAATGCAGAGGTGCTGTCCATGTCCTCCATCGTCCCGTCGGTGACTCTGCCAAGCTGGCAGGGATTAGGGTCATTCCTCTCCAGGGACCTTGCGGGTCCGATCACCGCGATTGAACAGTATCAGGCTGCGGAAGAGCAGAAGCTAGCCACGTCGGACAGCGCCAGTGCGCCCAACGGGGCGACCAGGCTCTTTAACAACGCAGCTTTACCCAGTTCCGGGCAATCCGCTCTGGACCGTGTTCTTCAGGCACTCGGCATCACGAACGGGGTCATGACGCTGATCGTCAATCATCTCCTGTCGCCAACATCCGGGAGCGACTGGACCGACCCGCTGGGGGCAATGATCGGGCTTGGCCATCTTCTGATTCACACCGCGCTCGCGATTATTGGCGGCGCGGCGGTACTCAGTAGCAAGACAGGGACGGGGCTCGCGACAGTAGCCAATCTTGCCACCGGAGATGTCCCGGCTGCCATTGCTTCCGCGGGCAGCTTCGCGCTGAGCGGTTTGATCAAAGCCCTGCTCACGCCTGTCTTTGCGGCTGCTTTCTTCCTGCTTGCTCCCGGCATTACGCTTGCTTACGTCCTCCCGATGACCCCGTTTGCATACTGGATGGCGGGTGTCGCGGGATGGTATATCGTCGTGGTCGAAGCCGTGGTGGGCGTTCCGCTGTGGATGCTGGCCCATCTGGTCTTTCAGGGAGAGGGCCTTCATGGCCGCGGAAACCGTGGCTATGAAGTGCTGTTCACAATTCTCTTTCGCCCGGTGATGATGATTGCGGGTCTCGTGCTCAGTTACACGATCTTTGCCTCGATCTCCTGGCTGGTCATGAAGGCGTTCTCGATTGCCACCGGGTTCGTCTTTGAGCGTGGCTGGCTTCTGGATAATTTTATCGGGCTGATCGTCCTGCTCTGCATGTTCGTCACAATGGAGATGAGCATCGCCGTCATGTGCTTCAGGCTGATTTCAACCCTGCCACACCACATCCCTGCGATGGCGGGCATGACGAGTATCGGTCGTGTGGACAGCGATGACTTTAATGACAAGTCAACCGGCCGCGGGATCGCCGCTCCTACAGATAAAGTGGCAAATATTGCCCAACAGACTGTGTCGGATGTGAGTGCAATCGGAAATGCCCAGGATAAGGTCGACAAAGGCACGGCAGAGCCAGTAGACTCTACTACCAGAGCTCTCATGCAGATCTCTGGCCGCGCCGAGGATTAAGGAAAACGGATAATGGCAGACATTCTGGAGTTTGGTCAGCTCTGCCGCATTACGCAGGCTACCGAAAGAATGGCACAGGCTGCCGGTAAGTCGGTTCCCCTGGCAGCCTATAATCAGGTCGTAGATCTTCATAACGACCTTGTGCAGCGCTATGACGCCCTCGCAGAAAAACACCGGGTAGCCAATCACGATCTGGATGTAATGGAAAGGAACCGAAACGAGTGGCAGACTTGGGGGCGCGAGACACGCGACCTGTGGCGAGGTCGTGCCGAGAAGGCCGAAGCGCGTGTTGTCGCACTCGAAGCCGAGCTAAAGGCAAAGGGTAACAGGTCTTGACGGTTATTACGTTGAGGCAAGGTGTTGCGGGTATGGCTTTACTCTGTAGCCTGTCAGCCTGCGCTCACGGCAACATCCGTTCGCTCTCGTCTTACAATGTGCCACCACCCCCGACGGTGAAGCAGCCGCTTTACGATCCTTATGCACCCTATGGCTCTGCGCCCGTAACCTGGCGTCCTGCGCTGGCGACCCGCGCCGGCACCATTGTCAAACCTAATGATCCGGTCGATCAGGGTGATCGCCCTGATTATGAAAAGGCCGCCTGGTCGATTGACCGCAAAGCCGCCCAGTCCGGAACGTTCTGAGACGTCCCGGAGACTGGCCTCACCGAGGCCAGAGCAGCCGCCCGTCCGAAAGATACTCCGAGAGTTTTCCGGCGCGTCCCGTCCGGGCCTGCCAGTTTGAGAAACCCTGAATAACAAACTGGCTTCCCAGAACAATCGCACAGGCGAGCGCTTCCACGCAGGACGCGCTGAAAGCGGCACCACCGCTCCACATGAGGATCATCACCCACCAGAGGCTCGCCAGCAGACAGAGCGTGCCATACAGTCGCCCCAGGGTTCGGGTTCGCTTACGGATTGCAGCCATTTGCGGCAACATGCGAGGCTGATCCTCGACCGTCGTCTGATCCACGGCCTGGATTACAGGAACGTCCTGAAAGATCCGAAGACCCTGCTGCGCCGTACGCAGACCCGGCCTCAGCGCAAAGATAAACGGAAAGACGAGCCATAATGCGGCTCGTCCGGCCCACTGCTTCACGGTCGGACGACCGCTCACGCGTGAAGGCTCGCGAGAAACGCATCGAGATCGTCTGGCAGTCCTGCCTCAACATGCGGGGTGCCGGTGCGATCCTTCCACACGAAGGTTGGCGTTCCTCTCAGACCGATCGCATGAGCGGCAGAGAGATTTAGCATCAGGCTGGCGCCCGCCGTGTCGGATGTTGTGTGGCCTGGAACAGCATGGCCAAGGTCATCGATCTGGTTCCAGAGTGCCGCCATGTCATGCTGCTTTGCAGAGAGCATCTGCTGCGCAGCCGGCGTACTGGCGCCCTTGTTCTCATGATCGTTGATCGAGACCGGAACGATCGCGAGTTGTAGCCGTCCGGAAGCAACAGCGGGCTTCAGGGCGGCGTAGGCACGGGTCGAAAACGGGCAGAGCGGATCAATGAACATATAGACGCGGGGTGCCGTGTCCTGCCCCTCAAGCCCGAAGGCAACCGCCTTCATGCGCTCAACAGGATCCACTGCAGGAGGTGCAGACGTCGCTGAGGGCGCCCCCGGCCTTGAGCCCTGACCGGAGCCAGAGGGAGTCCATTGCACGGTCGGGATCGCACCCGGGATCGATGAGACCTGGTCGCGCGTGATATTATGACCGGTCGCATCCCACATGACCCCTCCGATTTCGGCCAGATGGTCGGGCGTCAGGTAAAAGACACGGAACTGCGTCCCGCTCCGGGCAAAGACCGCCTCAAGACCGTGCTCGGATTTCAGCCGATAGAGTTGCGCGCCCTGGCTCGCAAGGCGGGTCAAAGCGGGTGAGGCTGCAATGTCGGCGGCGGGCAGCGCTGGCCCCATCTCCGGCATAACAGGTAGCGGCCGTGAAGGGGGCGGGCCAGCAGCAGCACGGATTGGCTCCGCGGCAGGGCAGGTCGAGGCTCCGAGAGCAACAGCCGGGAGCCCGAGCATCAGCATCGGGATGAAAGAGCGCATGGGTTTGATCCTCCTGCGGACATCATGACGGGCGCCCATGTGAGTGCGATCCGGGCGCGTCAATCAGGGTCGTGTTCGCACTCACATTCGGATTGGTCAGACTATGGGGAGGTACTTTCTAAAGGATTCTACACCATGCGCTTTCGCTTCTGGCTCGCCGTCTGTGTTTCGCTCGCGGCTCTTCCGGTCTCCCAGGCCACAGCACAGCATCTGACGCCGGAGCAGCTGGACAGGCTGTCGCAGGAGCGTCAGTCGGAACTCGGTTCCCGCAACTGGGGCCCGCCCCCGACAGTCACCCAGGCGCCACAGACGCTGCACGCCACGCCGGTTCCCGTGACCTGTCGCAGTCCCGCCCACGACTTCGAGCCGCTTTTTGCCGAGCCGCGTCGTGGTGCGGTCCATGTTGGAACAGCCGCTCCGCAGACCGCGGTGACGGACACGGTCTTTCAGGGCTGGCGGCAGGTTCTGCGCTCGGGAACGACATTTGCCTGGATTCCGGAGGCCGATGTCGTGGCCTATCGTCCGCTCGTGGACGGTGCGTCCCGAAACTGCGTTGTCACGGGTGAGAACGCGGCTGGCATGGTCCTGTTCGATTATCCGGCCAAGTAAGTGAACGCCGCACGCCCCTTACTTCTCCTGGCAGTCGCAACTGCGGGCACCGTCAGTCTGGCTCGCGGGGCGGTTCCTGAGCAGATCGTCCCAGTCAATCCGGAACCTGGATCGCCCGTCTTCACACGGCCATCGTCCTCTACGACGACTGGCGGACCCACCGCCACATCCTCGTATCAGGGCGCATGGGGTACGGCGGACGCCTCTGCAACACTGATGGCCCAGACCTATGGGGCGGACGCGGTGGCTGCGGCGCAGGCGGCCGGGATTAATCCGGACACGCTGGCCGCGTTCGGGCAGATCGAGAGCCATTTCCAGAATGTCGGGAATACGTCCTCGAGCGCACAGGGGGTGTGGCAGGTCACAGACGGCACCTGGAACCAGTATGCCTCGAGACTTGGGCTGAGTACGGCAGACCGCTCCGATCCCGTCGCCCAGGCGAAAGTCGCGAGCGCCATCATCAGCGACTATGCCTCTACGGTGAGTCGGGCAACGGGGGCGCCTGCGACAGGGACACAGGTGTATGGGGCGTACATGTTCGGCACCAAAGCCGGATCGGCCATTGCGACGGCTTCGAATCCCAACGCGCCTCTCAGCCAGTTCGTGTCGGCCAAGGCTCTGGCAGCCAACAATATGAGCGGCTGGACGGTGGCTCAGTACCAGCAGACGGTGGCCAGCCGCATGGGCAGCGGGGCTTCGGAGGCGGTGACGAGTTGAAAAGAGCGCGCCAAAATGGACACACTAAACGTCCGTTTTTACTCAGTTTTTTCGCCGTCACAGCGCTTTCGAGGTTGTTCCAGCGCCCGAACGGAGGCACGATGCCCGGATGTCTGGAGACGTCCCTGTGGGCGGCGCCAGCGAGTCGATCCAGAGGACCCCCGATGACGTAGCGCCCACAAACCAAAAACCCCGCCTCCTCCGATTTGGCGATCGGAAGAGCCAGGGCTCCAGGCAAAACACGCGTTAGGTGATGAAAAATCGTTAAAATCATCTAGCGTCAGCTCTTTTCGAAACGCAAGCACTAAATTGCGAACGGGAGCGTTTTGTCTGGTGTCCGGCCGTGAGGTGGTCCCTTCACCCCCAGACCGGACCGATCAATGGAGCATTCTGCACAGACGCAGAGGGCGCAGGCCCCGTGCACGCGGCGCGGCCGACGCCGGATCAGTGAGGCCATGCTGGCCGCACGCGACGAACTGACCACCCCCGTCCCGGCCGAGCCCGGCAAGCGGGATATGCTGAACATGCTGAAATCCCTGCGGGGTGCACTTCCCGTCAGCCGGGGAGCGGCCTCGACGCTGATCATCATGGTGGAGAAGACCTCTCCGGACGCCTGGACGGCGCTTGAGACGCCCTTCATCTACGCGCACAACACCACGCTCATGGCCTGGACAGGACTGTCGCGCAGTACGCTGCAGCGACACATCCGGGAGCTGGCGGAAGCGCGGCTTCTGGTGCCGCAGGACGGACGCAACGGACAGCGCGGCCGACGGTGGCAGGCGGAGGAGGGGCAGACACAGGTTGGCTTCAATCTGGCGTCCCTGCGCTATCGCTGGCCGGATCTGCTGGCCCTGAGCGCGGAACAGCGGCGACTGCGTCAGCGCGTGTCCTTCCTGCGCGACAGCATTGCCAGCCTGAACGACACGGTCCGGGCACAGGCAGAGGACCTCGGGCTTCAGAATATCATGGAGCAGGCAGTGGGGATTATGCGCAGCCGTCTGAGGACGGCTCAGCCCGGCACTCTGGAGGGGTTGTACCGGGAGATGCTGGCCCTTTCTGCCGCTCTGGCCGGGCAGTATGCCGAGCTTGGAACCGGCCGGGATGATCCGCCTGTGGAAAACGCTGCTTTTTCAACGTCGTATCCAGCAGAAATGAGGCCCATGGGTCCTCAAAACGGGGCCCACTATACAGATACTAAAAACATTCAATCCTCTAAAAAAGTAGATCACGTAGCCGCCAATGGCGGCATTCGCATTGAAGAAATGCGGTGTGAAGGGCAAAGCTCCAGGTCCGACCGTTCGAGCGTGTATGACCGCACAGCGCTGCGCGGATTCAAGGGGACAGCGACGTTCTATCTCGAGATTTGCAGCAGTCTGCGGGATCTCTGTTCCTCCGGTCGGCCGACTGCCGAGCAGTTGATCGAGGCGGCCGAGTATCTGTCGGGGCAGGTGGGTGTGTCCTGTCATGCCTGGTCCCAGGCCTGCGTCGTCCTAGGGAGACTGCAGGCGGCCGTCGCCGTGATCGTCATGGCGTCACGACTGGAGCGGGGCGCTGTCATCCGGTTCCGGGACGCCTATTTCCGCTCCCTGATCGAGCGGGGCGCACGAAACACCCTGTTCCTTGATCGCAGCCTGTATGCATTGCGGGACCATCGCACCCGGGAAGTGGGGATGCTCGCCGAGGCCGGTGTCTCAATGGCCGCAGTAAGCGTGCAGGGACCGAAAACGCGAGCGAGCTGGATCTGACAGGATGATGTTTGAAAAGCCCGTTCTTCTGCGACTGCTGGATCGTCTCGGCGCACTCGCCACCCTGCTTCTGCCGCTGTTTCTGGTGCATTGGCGCGGTATCGCCGAGGGCTGTCTGGATGGGCTGGCGGTCGGATTTCTGGTTCGGAGCGCCTTGACCCGCGATTGGTCCTGGTGTCGGCAGGGCTTCGTCTGGCCGACCCTTGTCTGGTGGGGGTGGCTGGTTCTCTGCTCCCTGCCACGGCAGATGCCAGTTCCGGCCGAGGCGACGGCCAGCCTCACCCAGGCGCTGCTGGCCATCCGGTTTCCGCTGGCGGCGTTCGCTCTGGCGTTCTGGACGTTGCAGGAATCTTGGACCCGGACATGGTGTCGCCGTCTGGTTATCGCCTGCGTGCTGTATCTCGGGGGGCAGATGCTGCTTCAGGCGGTGACGGGCCATAACCTGTTTGGCAATCCGCGTTTTGGGGATGGGACACTCACTGGCCCCTACGACAAGCCGCGTGTGTCTGCGCCTTTTGCACTGCTGGGTCTGCCGGCTGCCCTGTTTGTTGGGGCGCTGTTGGGGGAACGGGTGAGACGGTCCTGGCAAAAAGCGCTTCTGACGGGTGCGGCTCTTCTGCCGGTTCTCGGTTTGCTCGTGCTGGCTGGCCAGCGGATGTCTCTGGCGACATTTCTTCTCGGCACAGACGTCTGTGCCCTGGTGCTCCCGTCACTGCGGCGTCCTTCGCTCGCACTTCTGGTCGCCAGTCCGGCTCTCATTGGACTGCTGGCGTTCGTGTCTCCGGAGGCTTTCGGGCATCTGGTGACAAAGACCCAGACGCAGCTTCTCCACTTCGCCAGTTCTCCGTATGGGCAGATCTACAACCGGGCGGCCGTGATGATCGAAGCACACCCGGTTATGGGATTAGGGGACGATGCATTCCGGCATTATTGTCGATCTGAAGCGTTTCTGAGGCCCGGTCCGAGCCATCTGCAACCGGATGGAGGAGGGGTGTCTGTGTGTGTTCAGCACACCCATAGTCATGTGCTCGAAGCCGCCACCAACAGCGGGCTTCCAGGAGCCGCTCTGTTTGTTGCGATGATCGGAAGCTGGTGGCTTGTTCTGGGACGAACTGCCAGGAGGCAGGTTGGGCTTTCCGCAGAGGAGATTGGCTGGCGTGTCGGTCTCTTCGGGGCCGCTGTCCTGCATGAGTGGCCTCTGTCGTCGCAGAGCGCTTTCCTGAACATGCCGCTTGGCGGGATTTCTTTTCTGCTTCTGGGGGCAGGGCTGGCGGAAGCCGTCAGGGATCTGAAGGCGGATCGCCCTGACGACGGAGAGACTGCTCGCGGCGCTTTAACTCTTTCTCAACGGCCTCCCGGATAAACTGCGCCATACCCCTGTCGCCCACAAGCGCGATAATACGATCGCGCTCCTCAGGACTCAGGCGAACGGAGGTCATTTTGAAGTTGAGTGGCGGTCTTCCCATACGCCTCCGCTACACGGCTCATGCTGCGCCTGTCAAACATAAATAAAAGATATCGTCTATTGACGGATAAACGATATCGTTTAATATGATTTGTAACGCAACATACTGTGTCCCTGTCGGTCAGGCGGGGACCGTTATCGACAGGTCCGTCATGACACTGAAAGCCATTTCAAAAACACTTTTCTCCAGCTCTGCCCTTCTGCTTCTGGCGGCCTGCAGCAGCGGGATGCCCGCGCCTGAGCCAGTGCTGCTCAGTCAGTTCAACCAGAACACGGACCGTTTCGGCGTCGTCAGCACGGTCGGTAAGGCGGAAGGCACGATCCAGAAGAACGGTCGCTCCTGCGATATCTACAAGATCTACACCACCGGCCTGACAGCTGGCGGCCGCGCGGCCATGAAGGCGGGTGAAGTTGTCACCAGCGTGGCAACACTTGGTCTGGCGCAGGTGATCTGGGCACCAGTGAAGGCTGGAACCCGTCCGCAGCTCCATACGGTACTGTTCTGTTTTGGCAGTAATGACAAGCTTGTCGACATCTATGACAAGGATCCGACGGATTCCACCGGACCCGATCATCTGATCATTAATCGCACGGCTTACATCACGCCGGTTATCGCGGCACCAGCCGCACTGTCTCTACAGGCAGAGGTGACAGCACAGCCTGGTCAGCCTGTGAGCGTCACACCGGTGGCTGTTACGTCCGCGCCTGTGGAAGCTACTGCACCAGCTCCAGGTGCCCCGACCACAACGGCCGATGGTGCACCAATCATCTACGAAAAGGCCGTTGCGCCGAAGGCGGCGGAAGCAGCCGGTGCGATCAGCCTGGATAACATGGCGCAGGAAGCGACGACCGGGTTGCAGCAGGTTCAGACAGGCAAGGCCAAGGTTCAGGCGGGTGCAACGGCGGACGATCTGAACTCGATCAGCTCGCAGAAGGCTGTCGCCGCCAATCAGGCAGTGCTGTCCGGCAACGCGAAGTAAGCATTTCAAGCCCGTGGTGATCCATGGTGATGATGCGCACGTTGGGAAACGCGTGTTTCCCAACACAAAGTCTAACTGATGTCGTGCAGCGAACAGGGAATACAGCCGTGAATAATACGGAGACAGAGGCGCAGCGTGCGTTGGAGATCACTGTATATGGTGTGGTGCTCCACGTTCTTCTTGATAACGTGGATGCCGTCATGGAGGCTGAGCCTGACGACGATATGCCAGAGAATTTGTTAGCTCTGCTGTCTCTTCGGAACCAGCCATTCATGATTCATGCGGTGCTGGACAATTATATCCTTAGCAAGCTCGGGAAAGAGTTTGGCGCGCCCGTCAGCGCGAACGAGGTGCTCTCGATCGCAGAAGAGAATGATCCATATTTTGGCACATTACTTGCTGCCGCTGCCGGTTCAGACATCATCACGCATCCTGATCCGTCCGCTACACCCTACTCGAACGCTCGGGTCTCAGTCGTAGAGCTTGAAGCGTCAGCAACTCGCCAATGAATGTCGAAAACCGGTTGGAGGACGAGGTATGACTGATCAGGCGATCCTCACGGCTCCCGATGAGGCATCACTCAAGGCCCAGTATATCTTGGCGTTAGAGCGCTTCGTCGACGATACGAATGCGATCCACAAGGCGGTAGAGGCAGACTTGTGCTGGTTTCCGGATATGCTTGCCCTTGCTGAGCGGGCCAGAGTGATTGCCGAGGACCTGGAGAGAAAACAGACTGATTCCTTCGACCCATGCGATTTCGGAAATTACCCTGTTTGAGGGCCGGCATAGAGGGTAAAGCCTGTGGATTTATGGACAGCCGTTTCACGGCCGCTCGCGTCCTGATAGACAGCCCTTCCGGCTGACCACAGGCGTGGCTCTGCCCACAAGTCCACAGGTTCAACACCAACAAAAGTCCCTCCTATTTTCTAAACAAAATCGCTCGATGCAATTCTCTGCACTGCCCTTTGCGTTCGCCAGGATCGAGAGAGACCTACCGCTCTCAATTCTTGATCTTCAAAGGAAAACGGCATATACAATATGGCATATACAAGTAGGAGGCAGCCATGCCGGTCCCAGAAATTCCCCCGCGCTCAAGGGAAGTAAAACTCTTCCGGAATAATCGCAGCCAGGCAGTCCGTATTCCTGTCGAATTTGAACTGCCGGGAGACCGCGCGCTTATCCGACGCGATGGGGAAAGACTGGTGATTGAGCCCGTCAAAGTTCCATCTTCGCTGAGCGAACTCCTCGCCGCATGGCGAGAAGAGCCCCCTCTGGCACCCGACGACGACTTCCCCGAAGTTCCTGACGTAGCTGCCAAACCAGAAGATATCCTGTGAGCGCTTATCTTCTTGATACAAATATTATCAGCGATCTTGTCCGCAATCCCTCTGGGTTGGCTGCGCGGCGCCTCGAACAGATTGATCCAGGCGATCTGTGTACCAGCATTATTGTAGCGGCGGAGCTGCGATATGGGTGTGCGAAGAAAGGCTCTTCGAAACTCCTGGCCCGCGTTGAAAGCGTGCTGGCTTTTGTACCGGTCTTACCACTCGATATACCGGCTGACGGCGAATATGGAGGCATCCGGGCAGACCTTGAAGCAGCGGGACAGACAATCGGCATGAATGATCTGCTGATCGCGGCTCACGCATACACTCTCAAAGTCACTTTGGTAACGAACAATGTTCGCGAGTTCAGCCGCATCAGAGGGCTGAAGGTCGAGAACTGGTTGGAGCACACGGTATGACGAACACGGACGCGACCTCGGTGCCGCCAACCTTGATTCCTGCCTTGAAAAGACTCACGAGACAGGCAGAGGAAAATGCGGTCGGGTCTGAGGAGTTTGAGAATGCTTCGGTGGGTGAGGTTGCAGACGCGCGTGTCGTTGCCGAAGGACTTGCAAAGATCGGGATCGAAGTTAGTCCAAAAGTCGCATATCAGGTCTGGTCATTGGTATCCGAAAATTACCAAGCGGGGTGGTTAGACGGGCCGCGGAACGTAGAGGACGCATCCCAAGCAGTTCTGGGTCTATGTCGAGACATAGCGGACGGAGCCGATTATGCAGGCTTTTCGGGTAAGGGACAATGAGAGAGGCTTTCATTAGAGGTGTCTTAGGCATAGACTTGTTCGCGCTCGCCTATTATTTTGGCGCGCTGGACTCGATCATCGCTACATGGACGCCGATAAGCCATTCAGGTGCCGGTGCGCAGCTTGACTGGAACTGATGATGAACGATGCGGCCGACGCAATAGATGTCGGAGATCAACCTAATCATAAAGCCTGTGGATTTATGGACAGCCGTTCTACGGCCGCTCGCGTCCTGCTGGACAGCCCGTCAGGCTGACCACAGGCGCGGCTCTGCCCACAACGCCACAGGTTCAACACCAACAACAATGTCGTCATTCTTAAAATAAAATCGGCCGATCCGGTGTTGTCCCCTACCGAAAGTCCCGTGCCTTCAGCAGCTCCGATCCCTGAAGCAATGGCGTTCGGTCTTCCAGACTGAGCACAACAACATGGATCACATCGCCTTCCTTCTGAAGCCTGCCCTTGCAGGCCAGAAGACGGGACGCGAGAAGAGGACGGCGATATTTCTCCTGCACGTCCTTCCAGACAATCAGATTGGCTGTGCCCGTTTCGTCCTCGATCGTCACGAACATGGTACCGTTCGCCGTCCCTGGCCGCTGCCGCATCAGCACAAGACCCGTGAGCTGGATCCGACGCCCATCCCGCAGGTACGGCAAATCTCCACAGCGCACGATCCCCTCTTTTCGTAAGCCCTCTCGGAGAAACGCGACGGGATGCCCGTTCAGACTAAGTCCTGTCGCCCGGTAATCCTCATGCACTGACGCCCGCTCTGACATCAGTGGCAAGGTAATCTCCGGCTCGATCACTTCCGGTAGCGGAAAGTTCCGGCCCCGGTCCGCCGCCTCAAACAACGGCAGGGCCGTATCGGCGAGACCCTTGATCGACCAGAGTGCGGCGCGGCGCATCTGTCCAAACACCCGGAAGGCGTCCGCTTCCGCCAGACATTCCAGGGCCGAGACCGGCACATCCGCACGCCGCCACACATCGTCAATACTCTCATAATCCGGCATCCTCGCGGCGATCAGGGCAGCACCGTGCCCGTTTGCAAGCCCGCGCACCATACGAAAGCCCATCCTTACGGCTTTACGTAAAGACGTACCGCTACGTTCCAGGGTGCAATCCCATCGTGAGGCATTGATACAGATAGGCCGGACCTCGACGCCATGGCGTTGTGCGTCCTGAACAATCTGCGAGGGCGCATAAAACCCCATGGGCTGACTGTTCAGCAGGGCGGCACAGAACACATCCGGGTGGTGATGTTTCATCCAGGCGGACGCATAGGCGATCAGGGCAAACGACGCGGCGTGACTTTCGGGAAAGCCATAGCTGCCAAAACCTTCGAGCTGCGCGAAGGTCTGCTCGGCAAACTCCTGCTCATAGCCGTTGGCCAGCATCCCGTTCACCAGCTTGTCGCGGAACGGCGAGACCCCGCCCGTCAATTTGAACGTCGCCATCGCACGGCGGAGCTGGTCCGCCTCGCCTGGTGTAAAGCCTGCACAATGGATGGCCACCTGCATTGCCTGCTCCTGGAACAGTGGCACGCCCAAAGTTTTCCCGAGGATCCCGCGCAGGGTCTTGGACGGGTATGTGACAGGCTCCAATTTCTCTCGTCTGCGGAGATAGGGATGGACCATGTCGCCCTGGATTGGCCCCGGCCGGACAATCGCCACTTGAATCACCAGATCATAAAAGGTCCGGGGCTTCATGCGCGGCAGCATGGACATCTGCGCCCGGCTTTCGATCTGGAATGTCCCGAGCGTGTCGGCTTTCTGGATCATGCGATAGGTCTGCGGATCCTCGGCCGGGATCGAAGCGAGATCCATGCGGGTCTGATACACGGTGTGCAGCAATTCGAACCCGCGACGCAGACAGCCCAGCATTCCGAGCCCTAAGACATCGACCTTCATGAAACGCAGTACGTCAATGTCGTCCTTGTCCCAGACAATAATCTGCCGTCCGTCCATGGCCGTCGGCATCAGAGGCACGAGTTCGTCCAGGCGATCCTCGGTCAGCACAAATCCGCCCGGATGCGTCCCAAGCTGACGCGGGAAGCCGAGAAGCTGGCGGGCAAGATGAAACGTCAGGCTGAGGCGTCTGTCCTTCAGGTTCAGGCCAAGGTCGGCAGCGCGCGTCTTGCACAGATCCGGATCCGGCAGGGACGAGGCAATATGTTTGGAAAGCTGGCCGGTCAGGTCCTCCGGCAGGCCCAGCACCTTGCCGACCTCGCGCAACGCCCCTTTGGGTTGATAGCGCTGCACGGTGGCACACAGGGCCGCGCGGTGGCGGCCATAGTGCCGGTAAATCCACTGGATGACTTCTTCGCGGCGGTCACTCTCGAAATCCACGTCGATGTCGGGCGGTTCCTGCCGTTCGGCCGAGATAAACCGCTCGAACAGCAGGCCCGAGCGAACCGGATCAATACTCGTGATGCCCAAAACATAGCAGACGGCCGAGTTCGCGGCAGATCCCCGTCCCTGACAGACAATCCCAAGCGAGCGGGCATGACGCACGATCGTGTTTACGGTCAGGAAGTACGGTGCGTAGGACAGAGAGCCGATCAGCCTCAGCTCGTGGGCAATCTGCGTCTCGACGTCAGGTGGCGCCCCGGCCGGGTAACGACGGGGCAGTGCGGTCTGGACCAGACGTGTCAGTGTGTCCTGCGCGCTTTCGCCCGCCCGCTCGGTTTCGGTCGGGTACTGATAGGTCAGGTTATCGAGACTGAACGTGCAGGCCTCGGCAATTCGCCGTGTGTTGGCCACGGCGTCCGGAAAAGCGGCGAAGAGGCGTGCCTGCTCTTCCGGGGCTTTCAGATGGCGATCGGCGTGGACGTGACGGCGGTGGCCGAGAGCATCGACCGTGCAGCCTTCTCGGATCGCCGTGACGACGTCCTGAAGAACGTGCCGGCGCGCATCGTGGTAAAGAACATCTCCCGTCGCCACGCAGGCCAGACCGCGCGATGTGCAGAAGGCGACAATCGCATGAAGACGCGCCAGATCCCCGGGCTGCCGTAGCAGCGTCAGCGCGAGAAACCGGCTCTCTTCTTCGGCTGCCCTTTGTCCGGGCAGATCCAGCAGGCTCTGAACGTGCTCCGGGAGTGTCGCCAGATCCTCGGGCGGCAACAGGATCAGGAGGAGGTCTGGTGCTGCTGCGACGAGATCCTCCCACCCCAGAAGAAACACGTCCCGCTCGCCCCGGTGATGACCAAGCGTCAGAAGCTGACACAGACCCGCCCAGCCGGCACGATTGCGGGGGTAGGCCAGGAGCGCGCTGCCATCGCGCAAAGCCAGACGGCATCCGGGCAAAAGGCGCAGACCGGCCTCGCGCGCTGCCAGATGGGCGCGGATCGCTCCAGCTACAGTGTTCCAGTCGGTCAGACCGATCGTGTCATAGCCCAGGGCTTTCGCCTGGAACATCAGCTCATCCGGCTGGCTGCCCGAGCGCAGGAACGAAAACGAGGACGTCACCTGCAATTCGACGTAAGGCGCGCTCATGGCCTAGCGGCGGTGGGGATGGGGGTGCCGGCTGCTGTCAGGCGCGTTGCTGGTGGGCGCGCGCATCACGACAAATCCGGAGCGTTCGAGATAAGCGACCAGACGCTCGGCTACGAGACGCGCCATCAGCTCGGCGGCGTCATGCGTCCGCCTGCGTCCGTCGTAACACAGCGCGTGCATCAGGACTTCGGCCACGTCCGAGGTGCTGGCCGGAATCAGATCATCGCGGGAGTCCATCAGAACACCCCCTGAAGAAACCAGTCACCTGAACCGGACCAGGCATGGGTTCCGTCGCCTTTGCGAAACAGCCACAGGCGCAGGCCGGTCGTGGTCTCGACCTGCCAGTAGTCGCGGATCGCGCCGTAGGCTTCAGCCGTGTGCCACCATTCCCCCAGCAGACGCTCAGGGCCATCGGCCGCAGCAATGCGATGCGTCTGTCGCTTCAGGACGAACTGGCGGGGCGCACCGTCCGGAAGCAGGGCAGTGACCCGCACCCGGACGGGCAGATCGAACAGAATGTTCGGCCGCGCCCAGAGCATCTGGCTCGCGAGAGGCGGTTTTGCCATGTCGTCCGGAAAAACGCGAGACTGTCCGTCCTCTGGCCAGGCGGAAAACCGGGGCGCGAGCTGATAGACAGAGATAACACCCGGACGGTTGATCAGCCGGTCGATGAGGGTCGCGGGCACCGTGTCGACCTGACGATCCTCTGAGTCTGAAAGTACCGGGCGAGCGGGGCCGGCTTCTATGGGCTCGCTGGCGCTGATGGTGAGGGTGACAGCCTCGATGCCAAAACCGGGTTCAATCCGGGAAATCTGATCCTTGAGGAGGCGGAGGAGGCGGGACATGTCTGAGGTCGGATCGGACGTGCCCACACGGATGGCCTGGAGCGTGCTGTCCACACGGACACAGAGAAAATCGATCTGCCGTGCGCCTTCACCGCGACGGGAGAGCAGGGCGCAGGCGTCTGGCACGAGAGCTTCAATGACGGTCGCAATCGCCTCGGCGGTGCCGATAGGCTCGACAAGCGAGCGCGACAGCGAGATCCGGTCCCGCACCTGAGCCACGCTCAGCGGTCTTGCCTGAAGGCCAACGGCTTCATCCAGACAGGTGAGAAGTTCCGCGCCGAACCGCTTGGCCAGAGGCGCGCGGGGAAGGGCTGCAAGCGCACCAATGCTTGTCAGTCCCAGACGATTGAGACGGGCGGCTGTCTCCGGGGCAATCGGCAGAGCCGAGCAGGATAGTTTGTCCAAAGCCTGTTTCTGCTGACCACGCGGGATGACACAGGCCCCGTCGAGGCGCGAGCGTGCCAGAGCGCGCGAGGCCGCCGCGCTGTCGCTCAGGGCCAGAGAACAGGCATGACCTTTCTCGGAAAGGCGCGTTCGGACCAGAGACAGCATGGCCTCTTCACCACCATAAAGATGGGCACAGCCAGTTGTGTCACTGTACAGGCCATCCGGCGCATCCAGAGCGGGCAGGGGCGACAGCCACAGCAGCCAGCAACAAAGCTCGTGAAGAGCCGCATCATCGGCGTCAGTGTCCTGCTCGACGCATAGGAGGTCCGGCACAAGGCTCCGTGCCTGGGCCAGCGGTTGGCCGGGTCTCAGTCCCGCTGCCAGCGCCACCGGATTGACGGCCGTAAGCGCCTGGCGGTTGTGTTCAGGCGCGTGCAAGACAAGCGGGCGATCGGGGGGATAATGATCCGGCTGGCAGAGCTGGAGGCGCTCTGTGCGCCAGAAGGGAAGCCACAGGGCGAGGAAGCGGCGCATGGTCAGGACAGTCGAGGAGCCAGTGGGCAGGACGTCCTCCACGCACCCGCAACAGCGAGACGGAAAGACGACGGGGTCCGGGAAGCGGCAGAACCAGTCCCGGCAAACAGAAAGGGGCTGAAGGATGAGAAGTAATCTGCCAGCGTGTGGCGCAGGCACAGGGATCTTTTCCGGGTGAACGGGAGGTGCTGACAGGGCGCAGGAAAAAGCCGGTGTTCCCGCTGCTTTCGGCGGCCAGATTCAGACGACGTACTTCTGTCAGGGAGGGAATATGCGGACCGGCTATCACGACAAGGGCGCGCTCGGGACCGCGCAGAATGTCCTCGGCGACGGCCAGAACACTGGTGTCATCGCTCTCAACGCAGATCAGGTGTCGGAGCGAGATCCCGGTCCGATGCAGTCCCCACGCATGGAGCTGAGGGGGAGCCGTTACCAGCCAGAAAACAGGCTGGCCACTGCGCGCGAGCGGAGGCAGAAGCAGGGCGAGGCTGGAACCAATTTCAAGCGGATCGGGCACCAGAATGTCATGCAGGCAGGCGGTTCTGAGACCGCCGCCCAGGTGGTCATCGACCGGCTGCAGGCCTGTTGGCAGCACCCGGAGAATAGAGTGAGTGAGGCTCCGACGCTCGAGGCATCGGACCTGCTCGCGCAGACGCGCCAGCGCGTTCGAAGTCATAACCGTTCTCCTTGACGAGAACAGAAAGAGAACAAACGAACGCGGGACGCAAGTTATTTTTTGAGAGAGATCGCTGTGTAAGACGGCGTTATCTCTCCGTCCAGCAGGCTCAAAAGAGCTGTTTATCAGCCCATTTTAAGCGTTGTCATGGCCTCTTTTGCGGTTGTCACTTCGCCGATGAGGGCGACTTCGTTTGATTCTGTCTGCTCGGCCAGCAGATGCGGAAGGTTGTGCACAGCGTCGGCAGCGGCCTCAATGGCCGAGAGCACACGCCGATGCTCAGGGGAGAGCGCTTCGCTGGATCCGAGCACGCTCTGAGCGTTGGCACGGATGTGCAGAAGAGCGCGGGACAGAAGGTGTGCCCCTTCAGAACGTGCAGTGTTTGTCGGTGTGGCCATGGTCATCTCCGTTTGGCTGCCTCAGTTGCTGAGCCGCTACAGGAGGACTTTACCGATGGCCTATGTGAGTGCGGCATGAGGCTAAAGGCTGCCGAGTACAAAAGACCAAACCGAACTAACCGTATTCGGTCAGCAACGGGGTATGAGAATAATTAGCCAGACAGAAGGTTCCTGGCCGTGGATTTGTGGACAGCCGCCTAAAGGCGGTCACTCACGCCCTGGGGACAACTCTGGCGAGCTGACCACAGGGCGCGGCTCTGCCCACAAGTCCACCGCACAAACAACAACAGCTTTTATTTCTTCTGATTAAGGAAACACAGGCACTGCGATCGGTATTTTCCTCCTGAGAGCCAATTCCGGATAGGACACCCTGCTTCAGAGCAAGAAAGCGATCATGTGTAATCTGTATGCCCAGACGTCCTCACAGGACGAGATCCGCGCCATTGCGGAGATACTCAATGACCACACGGGCAACCTTCCGCTCATGCCGGACATCTATCCGGACTACGCGGCGCCAATTGTGCGCCACGGGCAGAACGGACGGGAGATGGTTCTGGCCCGGTGGGGCATGCCATCTCCGGCGTTTGCCCTCAAAGGGCGCAAGGTCGACCGGGGAGTGACGAACATCCGCAATACGGCATCTCCGCACTGGCGACGTTGGCTGGGCCTTTCTCATCGCTGCGTCGTGCCATTTACGGCTTTCTCGGAACAGGCGCGACAGGATGACGGTTCGTTTCATCCGGTATGGTTTGCAGCTGATGCCACGAAGCCGCTCCGCTTCTTTGCCGGGATCTGGACGTCCTGGACCTCGGTGCGCAAGCTCAAGGAAGGCGAGGTCACGACCGATCTTTTCGGTTTCCTGACCACGGAAGCCAATGGCGTAGTCGCGCCCTATCATCCCAAAGCCATGCCCGTCATTCTGGAAAGCCGCGAGGAGATCGAGACCTGGCTGACGGCTCCGACTCCGATCGCTTTGCAACTCCAGAGACCGTTGCAAAAGTCATCTCTTGCGGTTCTCCGACCAGATGAACGATCTAGCTCGCCATCTTTCCTTTGAGGCGGGCGATTAGCCGGGAGCTTCGCATCATGGCTTCATCTGCCTGATTCATGGCAGCAGCCAGATCCTCATAGTCGAACTGAACCGGATCCAACCGAGTTGGGGGCTGGAGCTGTGCACTCTCTTCCGCCAGAACAGACTGTGCCGTGAAAGGATCATTCTTACGCGGACGCCCGCGTTTTCGGCCGGGAACGGGTCGGTTGGGCGGTGTCACAACGTCGCGAAGGGGATCCAGTCCGGCAAGACCGAACAGGCGATGAGCCGCCCGGTGCGTGACTTCTACAACAATGCCCCGGTCCTGGAACACGCTGAGAAGCTGCAGCGCGCTTTTCAGTGACATGCCGAGACGATCCGCCAGCATGGACGCGGACACGAGCGGCTGGATCGCCAGTATATTGATCGCTTGGGGTGCGCGCGAATGCCGACGTTGCGCGCCGCATCTCTCTAGCGCCTGCCTCTTTGCTCGCTCCAGCTGACGTAAGAGGTCATGCGTCTCACGGACTTCGGCCAGAAGAGCATCGAGCCAGCAGCACAGCCAAGACTCAATTTCCCAGGGCGCTCCAGGCGTGACTGCTTCGATGCCGGTCAGGATTAAAGGCGTCCGGAGAATATCATGGGAGTGCCAGTAGCGGCCTAACGCTGCGCAGAAGGGAGCACGGGGACGCCCGGACTCCAGCCAGCGATGAAAAGCGATGCCTGCATTGAGGATGGGTCCCCAGCCGGATGACTGGTCGTTCAGGAACGCTTCGGCTTCGGTAATGGCATTTGTCTGCATCTCATCCGGGTGAGCATGCCAACGCCAGAGCGTAAAGGCATGAGAGGCAGCATCCACGGTCGTGCCACGCTCGAAACTGTCCTGCCCGACCACTTTCGGAGCAAGACCATGCAGTTCAGCGACGAGATACCAGGGATCAATCATCCAGCCATCGACAGCGCAGTGACGCTGGATGGCAGCCAGGCGTTGTCGGAACACAACAGCAGGCGTCACTGATGCTCCTCTCAGCGCCTGGTCCAAGCGGCCCAGTTCGAGACTGAGGCGGGTCAGTCTTTCAGCGAACGGAGGAGCAGCCACGTACTCTACGAGGCGTCGCTCTTGGAAACGTCCGCAGCATAAGAGTTCCATACGGGCTCCAGATACTCGATAAGCTCTTTCGGCAGGGGAATGGAATAATTGGTCTTAATCAGCCGGTCGCCTATCGGCTCGATCTGATCCATGGAAAATGGAGGAGCATCCTTTAAGTCTCCGACGAAAACCGGCTCGATCAGCGTCCACTTCAACCCGCATGGAGAAGTGTGTATTTTCTTAGTGTCTGAGTGCTGGAGATCCGCGGGCACTGACTTGGAGAGGCTGGCCTTCAGGGCCGCAAACGTCCGGAACCCGTGCTGTTTGGAGAGGCGTTCGAGAGCTTGCGTGTAAGACAATGCGCCAGACTGGCTTTCCTGTCGGGCCTGTCTTTTGAGTGCTTCAAGAGAAATCGTCATCTGAAATCCTCGACCGGAAAACTGAGTCACAGGGCCTGATTTGCGTCTCACTCCGAACGGGACGTTATGACAATGCGTCTGAGAGACTTTTCCGTTGTTTCACAGGCCGGAAGGCGCGTCATGTCTCTCGCCTAGGGCAGGATAACTAGCATCTTTCATCTAGACTGAACAGGATTACAATCGGTTGATTTGATCGTTAATTGGACGGGCGAACCACTGTACCCAGGGCGTAGATGAGCTGGTCACTAGACTTTCATGCGGTACGATATTTTAGCCCAACCGTTGTCCCAACAAGGGGGGATTAGCTCTCTGAGTCAGTCAGGGCCACAACGCCCTAGTTGCGTAGCAGTCGTCTGTCCATCGTCAGGACAAAATGTTGATTGCATCCATATCCGCGAACCTTTCACACAGCCCCGAAAAGAGAAAATTATTGAAAGCTTTCTTTAATAACCTTTAATAAGATTGTCTTTTCAAGTTCTTTGATAAAGGTTTGGGGCATGAAGCGAACTGAACTATCCGGTGGTGTCCGTGAGCGTCTGGTGCGTCTTCCAGTCCCTTATGAGCATCACTACGGGGTTCTTCCTCTCCCTCTTCCGGAGGAAGGAATTCCTCTTGAAGAAATCACAGCGGTGCATTCCGAAGCCCAGCTGGCATTGGGACAGGCTGATGAGATTGCACGCTCTCTCCCAGACCCTTATCAGATCAGTCGTATTCTCAGCCGCCGTGAAGCTGTCAGCAGTTCGGCGATGGAAGGAACCCATAGCACCCTGGATGAACTTCTTATTGCTGACGAAGATGACGACCAGGGGGGGCAGGTGGTTCGACAGGTTCGGGATTACGCGCTGGCTCTGGAGCGGTTCGTACCATCGGCTCTTATTGCGGGCCGTCAAATCTTTCAGGTCGATCTGATCCAGAACCTGCATCGTAGTGTACTCGGCCACGATGCGTCCTACCGGGATACTCCGGGAGATTTCCGACAGGAGGTCGTATGGATCGGCGGCAATGGGCACATCGCCTATTCCGTCTATAATCCTCCCCCTCCGGCTGAAGTCCCTCATTTCCTGGAAGAGACCCTGGATTACATGCGGGAAGATGGGATGCAGATGATGACCCAATCCTTGATTACCCGGATGGCGTTAGCCCACGCTCATTTTGAGGCTGTTCATCCGTTCCGAGACGGGAATGGTCGCGTGGGCCGGCTCCTGCTGCCCTTGATGATGGCAGCTGAGAAACAAGTTCCGCTCTATCTTTCACCGTATATAGAGCTCCACAAACAGGCTTATTATGCAGCACTCAAACAAGCACAGCAGAAACTAAACTGGCTTCCTCTGATCGGCTTTGTATCGAATGCCATTGTTCAAACGGTTCAGGAGTTACGCATCACCCGTGAAGCTCTCAGAACCCTGAACGCTGCATGGTTGATCCGTCGTTCATTCCGAAAGGGATCAGCAGCGCTACGAGCGCTTGATATCCTTAGGGATTATCCGGTTCTGACGGCTCCACGGCTGGGAACTTTGCTGTCGATTACGCCACCAGCTGCTCACACAGCAATTGGCCAGCTTTGCCAGGCGGGGATACTAAGAGAGCGAACTGGCTATGCCCGCAATAGGATTTACGTTGCAGATGAAGTGCTTGGCATCCTGAACCGACCTTTTGCGGAAGATCCTATCGTTCCAGGCACGGGCGCTCAACTCTAACGCTATTCCTTTGATTGTGGTCAGCGAGAAAACAAGACTTTTATATTATGATTTCCAGCAGTAAAAATTATGTCGCATAATATTTGTTATGCCAACTATAATGTTTTTCGTTCGATCCCGATTGGAGGGTTCTTCTGTAATTTCATTCCTCCGGATCTGATTGGGGGCATGGATCATGAAACAGCTTGGTTTCTTTGATGTTGAAGAGCGGCTTGCCCGGTTGAGCGGGCTTGGCGATCAGCTCGAAGCGTTTTCCCGGACGGTGGATTTTGAGGTGTTCCGCCCTGATCTGGAAAAGGCCCTGGCTTATTCAGATCAGGGCGGACGTCCGCCATTTGATCCGGTACTGATGTTCAAGATTCTGGTGATCCAGACGCTCAACAATTTGTCTGATGAGCGGACAGAGTATCTGATCAACGACCATCTCTCCTTTATGCGCTTCCTTGTTCTGGGGCCTTCAGATCGGGAGCCGGATGCCAAAACGGTCTGGCTGTTCCGCGAGCGTCTGACCCAGGCGGGGGCCATTGAAAGACTGTTTGATCGCTTTGACGCGACCCTGCACAACGCTGGCTATCTGCCGATGTCCGGTCAGATCCTGGATGCAACACTGATGGCTGCTCCAAAGCAGCGCAATACCAACGCCGAGAAAGCTGATCTGCGAGCAGAAGGTATTCTCGAAGACTGGCAGGACAAGTCCGCAAAGCTGTCGCACAAGGATCGTCATGCACGATGGACACTGAAGTTCACGAAGGCGAAGCGGCAGGACGATGGAACCATGCCACCCAGCGATCTCGCCAACCCGTTCTTTGGCTACAAATCCCATATCTCCATCGACCGGAAGTTTCGGTTCATCCGCAAATGGAAGACGACGCATGCCGCCGCCAGTGATGGCGCACGATTGAGAGAGGGGCTGCTGGATAAAACCAATACGGCCTCAACGGTGTGGGCCAACACGACCTATCGCTCAAAAGCCAACGAAGACTTCATGGGCAAAGAGGGTTTTGTCTCAAAGGCTCACAGAAAAAAACCGCATCTCAAACCGATGCCCCTGCATATCCAGAGATCCAACGCAGGAAAGTCGGTGATCCGATCCCGCGTTGAGCACGTCTTTGCCGATCAGAAGTCACAGACAGGATTGTTCATCCGGACCGTCGGCATCACCCGGGCCACCATGAGGATCGGGCTCGCCAATATCGTGTCTACAACATGCGCCGCTTCCTCTTCCTCGAAAGATTGAACGCGAGCGCATAGCTATCCAACGGGGGACAGCCCCTGATCTGCTCAAAACGCCGATCAAAAGCAACCCCAAAGAACAGAGGTGGACCCCGTTTTTCAGACGGAGGTCTAAGCTATAATCCGACCTGAGAGAGGACGGGTTTTATGGGCAAGGTTACGCGCAAGAGGTATGCGGCGGAGTTCAAATCACGGGTTGCCCTGGAGGCGATCCGTGGGGAGCTGACGCTGGCGGAACTGGCTACGAAACATGGTGTGCATCAGACGATGATCGCCCAGTGGAAACGGCAGGCGATCGAGGGGATGGCGGCGACCTTTTCCGGGAAGACGGTGTCTGAGCCCCCGGTCAGCTCTACTGATGTGGAAAAACTGCACGCGAAGATAGGCGAGCTGCTCGTGGAACGGGATTTTTTACGCGATGCCTCTGCTCGGTTGGGCGTGATCAGAGGCGGCAGATGATCGACCCGAAGCGAGCGCATCTGCCGATAATCCGGCAATGCACACTGCTGCACCTCAACCGGTCGGGCGTGTACTATCGGCCTGTGCCACAGAGCGAGGCCAATCTGGCGTTGATGCGGCTGATCGACGCCCAGTTCCTGGAAACGCCGTATTATGGCTCACGGCAGATGACATGGTATCTCCGCCGCCTAGGACATGAAGTTGGTCGCAAGCGGGTCCGGCGGCTCATGGCAATTATGGGGCTACGGGCGATCTACCAGAAGCCGCGCACGAGTGTGCCCCATCCGGAGCATCGGAAATATCCGTATCTGCTGCGGGATCTGGTCATCGATCGACCTAACCAGGTCTGGTGTTCCGATATCACATATATTCCCATGAAACGGGGTTTTCTCTATCTCGTGGCGATCATGGACTGGTTCACGCGCAAGGTGCTGTCCTGGCGTCTGTCGAACACGATGGACGCGGAGTTCTGTATTGAGGCACTCCGGGATGCGCTGATGCGCTACGGCACTCCGGAGATTTTCAATACGGACCAGGGCTCACAATTCACGACGCCCCGTTTTACCGGGCTCCTGGAAGAGCGTCAGATCCGTATCAGCATGGACGGGCGTGGGCGCTGGCTGGACAACGTGTTCATCGAGCGTCTGTGGCGGTCGCTGAAATACGAATGCGTCTACCTGCACGCGTTCGAGACGGGCTCAGAGCTGAGGGCCGGGCTTGGCAGATGGATCGCCCATTATAACGAAAGGCGTCCGCATACGGCACTGGCTGGACGCACGCCCGATGAGGCGTATCATGACGCGCCGACGCCCTCTGGTCCGGGGTTAACCCCGGACCAGAGGGCCAACAGCAGCGCCGTCAGAATGGCGGCATAACAACAACCGGGTATAGCTTATTCAAACCCAAAAACTGTCCGAACGGACGGGTCCATCTCTGGACGACCGCGCACGACGGATATGCGCGAGGTCGTGAATGCGATGCTCTATATTGCCTCGGGCGGCTGCGCATGGCGTCTGCTGCCGAAATGCTTTCCACCGGTTTCGACCGTCCGGCGTTACTTCTATGCGTGGCGTGATGCCGGGCTGTTCGAGGGCATGAACACGGTGCTGGTCATGAACCTGCGGGAGATCGAAGGACGCGAAGCCTCCCCGAGCGCGGGCGTGATTGACAGCCAGTCGGTAAAAACTACGGAAAGCGGCGGCATTTCTGGCTCGATATCAAAGCAATAATGACATTGGACCGTCAGATCCCGTTTTGAACCGGGCCGTAGAATTTGAGTTTCATGCGCATTGTCGACGCCTTGTCGCGATCGCTTTGGGAAAAGAGCCCACCGATATGCCAGTGATCATCAAGACGATCGCGATTATCGGACAGGCTCATCCTTTTCACAGTGGCCGGGATTTAACGCTTCAAAGACTCGGCTGGCCTGATTTTTCAGAAGGAAGACTGGAGTTGCTTCAGGCAATTCTGAGGGAACAAACACGCACCATTCTTTCTCATGACTCGCAAATGACAAAACGGCCCTCTTCCGCATCTGGTGCGTCTGATTTTAGTGTTTGAGTGACATTCTACAGATGATGCATATATTCTTTCCTGACGCTTGTGGAACGAACGCAAACGTTCATTGTAATTTAATCCAGTGCTATCCAGCTCCGAGACGCTCCGCCATAAACCCAACAAAAGCCCGGATCTTGGGGAGGGACTGCCTGCTGGAAGGCCAGAGGATACAGACGTCTCTTTTATCGTGAATGTAGCTGTCCAGAACCGGGACAAGCCGCTCTGCCTTAACCCTCTCTTGAACCATGAAATCCGGAAGCAGACCAATGCCCAGCCCCTCCTCTACCAGGCTCAGTAAAGAGTTGATATTATTGGAAACTGAAGATGTTGGCAGCTCCGGGCGGATCAGTTCCCCCTCAATCAGAAAAGGCCAGGGAGCCAGCTTTCCGCTGCTGGGATAGCGGTATCTCAAACAAAGATGCGCCCGAAGATCATCAGGACTGACCGGCAGCCCTCGCTGGACGATATAGTCTGGCGCGGCTACGAGCCTGTGGTGAAACCCGTTAAGTTTTCGCATCATAAGACGCGAGTCATCAACAGCACCTATGCGCATGACAGCATCAAACCCCTCTTCAACCAGGTTGACCAGACGATCACTGAAATCAAGATCCAGTTCGATTTCAGGAAAATGTTTCTGGAATGCAACGATATGAGACATCAACTCAACTCCCAGATTTGGAAAGCCGACGCGTAGACGTCCTTTAGGCTCCACCGTAGCCTTGCTCAGTTCCTCTCGGGCCGCCTCGAACTCTGCGAAAATCTGATAGCAGTGCACAAGAAATTTCTGCCCTTCCGCTGTGAGGGCAATAGCACGTGTCGAACGATGAAAGAGACGCACGCCCAATTCCTGTTCCAGCTTGGCAATCGTTCGACCAATCGCCGAGGAGGAGAGACCCATCCGCCGCCCAGCTTCCTTGAAGCTACTTGTTTCTGCGGCCTGTACGAAGGCCTCCAAAGGCCCAAAATATGTCATGACATGATTGCAGTTCGTTCCGTTATGTTCGGAGTATTGTCCCGTTTATCGCACGCATGACAATGGCTTAAGGTGAGCAGGTGTTAGTCAGAACAGCAATTTGCATCACGCCGGATAGACGTAATCCTGAAAGTATCTGTGCTCGATCGCTAGCGTTCTCAGGTACTCATTTTGCTATAAATTATGGAGCTAAACGTGGCCTCTCCTGCTCTGTTTGAACCTTTTACTCTCAAAGACACCAAGTTGCGTAACCGCATCGCAATCCCTCCGATGTGCCAGTATATGGCCACAGAGGGCGTCGTGAATGACTGGCATCATGTTCACTATGGCGCGTTGGCACGCGGTGGAGCCGGATTGGTCGTTGTCGAGGCAACAGCCGTTGCGCCAGAAGGTCGGATTACTCCGAATTGTGCGGGTCTATGGAATGACGAACAGGCACGGGCTTTTGTCCCAATCGTCAAGGCCATCAAAGATGGTGGCGCAGTGCCTGGTATCCAGATCGCTCATGCGGGACGTAAGGCAAATGCCAATCGCCCATGGGAGGGAGATGACCATCTTCCCGAAAGCGATCCGCGAGCTTGGCAGACCATTGCTCCCTCTGCTATTGCCTTTGGCAATCATCTTCCCCGGACGCCCAAAGCGATGACTCAGGAAGATATCACTCGTGTGCAGCAGAACTTTGTTGATGCAGCACGGAGGGCTTTTGAAGCCGGATTCGAATGGATTGAACTGCATTTTGCGCACGGCTATCTGGCACAGAGCTTTTTCTCTGAGCATAGCAATCATCGAACCGATGCTTATGGCGGGAGCCTGGAAAATCGCAGTCGTTTCCTCATTGAAACCCTTGCTGCGGTTAGAAAAGTATGGCCGGAACATCTACCTCTGACAGCCCGCTTTGGAGTCATTGAGTTCGATGGCCGGGACGAGCAGACCTTCTCTGAGTCCATGGAACTGGTGAAGCGTTTCAAGGCGGAGGGACTGGATCTTTTGAGTGTGAGTATCGGTTTTACCGTCCCCGATGTGAAAATTCCGTGGGGACCAGGCTTCATGGCGCCTATTGCTGGCCGCGTTCGTAAAGAAGCGGACCTCCCGGTGACGTCGGCCTGGGGCTTCGAGGTGCCTGCCGTGGCAGAGCAGGCTGCTGCCGAGCAAAGATTGGATCTCGTGTCGATTGGACGTGCACTTCTTGCCAATCCGCATTGGCCCTATGCAGCCGCAAAAGCCTTGCGAGCAGATCGACCGGCCTGGGTCTTGCCTGCTCCATATGCCCGCTGGCTCGAGCGTTACAGTCTCGGGCAGTTCTGAGACGACAAGCATCATTCCTATCCTTCTCTCAGGGTAGGACTACTTGTGTCATCAACTGGAGTTCTACCGGCTGTTTCTTTTTCAGAGGAACGGCCGGTGACCAATATGATACAAGACTGTCATTGGGTCATTATAAATAGTAGCCCTGTAAAATGCTGTGCCTGGAGGACAGGTGGATCTATTTGGCGAAATAAGACACCTGAGGTTGAAAGGCGGCACGGTCGTCTATGACCCTCGCCCAGATCTCGGACTATCCGTCAATCTATTGGTAAACACACTGACCTCGGAACTAGGTGTTTAGTCCCGGGGTTTGATGGGTTGGATTGATGATGAATCTTTCTGGCTCTGCAGTCCAGATTTTGCAGACGTATTCGTAAGGTGTGAGGCCACTGAGGGTCTTGAGTCTTCGCCCGAAATTATAGGCTGCCATGAAGTCGTTGAGGTGTGTCCTTAACTGCTCATGACTGTCGTAATGGAAGCGTTTGACGGTTGCTTCCTTGATCGTCCGGTTCATCCGCTCAACCTGACCGTTCGTCCAGGGATGATTGGGTTTCGTCAGACGATGTTCGAGGAATTCCCAGGCTGTCTTCCGATCGGCTTTCCCGACGAGTTGTGTGACAGCGAATTTGCTTGTCCGGTCGATAGCAACGAAGAGGTGCAGCTTGCCCTCAGCAGTCTGTACTTCGGCAATATCGATGTGAAAAAAACCTATGGGATAGCGTTTGAAGCGCTGGCGTTTGGGCTTGTCTCCTTCGATGTCCGGCAACCGGGATATCCCGTGGCGCTGAAGGCAGCGATGCAGAGCCGAGCGTGTCAGATGAGGGATGCTGGCCTGCAGGGCATAAAGACAGTCATCCAGCGGCAGTAAAGTATGCCGGCGAAACGCCACAATCATCGCTTCGTCCGTCTCGGACAGGACCGTTGAGCGCGGCTCTTTAGAACCTGTCTTCTGATCCTCAACCGTTTGACGCTTTCGCCATTTTGCAACTGTTTTCGGGTTGATCCCGAACTCCTCGCTCAGCGTCGCGAGCGAAGCCTGCGATCGCTGTATTGCCGCTCGCACGGCGTGCGTGGTCGTGGCGCTCCCATGACGTCTCTGTCCCATAAGGCTTCCCTCCACTCTCGTGAAAATATCACACCATCAAACCCTGGGACTAAACACCTAGGCACAATGTTCCAGATCACAGAGTTGGAAGCATCATGGGGGCGGCAATTTCTGCACAATATGCAGGACAGGTCGCCGAACCGCTACTTGGTGGCTTTATTGGTGGGCAGATCGGTATGCGAGCAGTTTTCCTGGGAACAAGCATCCTGTTGGGTCTGGGAGCCACAGGAAACTGGTTTGTTCTGCGCCTGCCGCCCCAAAAGCACTGATTTTTCAATTCTATCCTATGAGGAGACTCTCATGACGAACTTGACGCTGGAGCCGCAAACATCTGCATTGATCCTGATGGATTTCCAGGGGTTTGTTCTCAAGAATTTTATGTCACCCGAAATTGCGTCCCAAGTCGTTTCGACAGCTGCACATATCCTGAAAGCTGCACGGCATGCTGGGTTACCAGTTATTCATGTCATGGTCTCGTTTCGGTCGGATTATCCCGAAATAAGCGATCGGAACGCGATGTTTTCCTGGCTGCGAGACAATGGACTGATCAAACCGGGCAGCGAAGAGATGCAAATTGATGCTTCTCTTGCACCACACGAACAGGATCCTGTCATTATCAAGCATCGGATAGGCGCTTTTAGCGGTACCGATCTCGATATGATTCTGCGGGCTAACGGAATTCAAACAGTCCTTCTGGCGGGTGTTACAACCTCCGGCGTAGTACTCTCAACTTTTCGGCAGGCTTTTGATCTGGATTACAATGTCGTTGTCGTAGAGGATGCTTGTGCGGACAGTGATGCAAACATGCAAGCGTTTCTTATGGAAAAACTCATTCCGCCGATTGGGTCGGTCGTAACTTCGGAGACAGTCATCAGGGATCTATCATAAATCGATCGGTGATAATATCGACTTAAGAGAGAGAAATAATATTAGTATAGAACGTATTAAATAATGAGTATATGTACTGATATCGGATATTCTATTGTTCTTAGTTAAGGAGTAGAACCATGTTCACCCACGTGATGATTGGCAGCAATGACCTCGAACAGGCGAGAGCTTTCTATGACGCAACATTTGCCGCCTTAGGAGGCGTCCCTGGCGAAATGGATTCCAGAGGTCGTCTCATCTACAGACACAATGGGGGACGGTTGATGATCACAACGCCGATAAACGGAGAGCCCGCGATGGCTGCCAATGGCGGGACCATTGGCATTGCTGCCGCCAGTCCCAGCCATGTTGTTGCGTGGCATGACGCCGGTATCGCCCATGGCGGAACCAGCATAGAAAGCCCGCCCATTGAGCGCCCAAACGGAGCATTCGTTGCTTACCTTCGCGATCCAGATGGAAACAAGCTTACGGCTCGTACCCAGACCACCACCTAGTTCACTGACTTTGAGGTGCTAAGAGACGTATGATCCGTATCGTTGATGAAGCTCGGCCAATTGCTCAACCTCTCGTGCCCAGTATTATCATGGGGCTCCCTGATATGCTTCTTCGGGGCGAACCGGCGTTAATGTCGTCACTTCGATGAAATAACCACCCTTCGTTCGCAAGTAGAAGGACCACGCACCATGTGCGTTGCATGGAGCCTGCACCTCCCAACCATCGGCGCTTAGGCGCTCATAGAGAGCATCGACGTCCTCGCGAGACTTCTGGATGAAACCAATGTGCAGGATGTCGAATTGCCTGGGGTAATCAAAGCCTTCGAGCTTGTTATCGAAATGATTGACGATCAGAACCAGCCCATCATTATCCTGCATGATGGCCATTTTGATCTCACGGACAACGAGAGTGCGCAGGCCAAAATACTGTTCGAACATCATGCGATCAGCCTCAGTATCGTGGCTGTAGAGGTTGATATGGTTCAGCTTCATGACTGTGTCTTTCCGTTGGTGAGACGGACACGAGCCGATCGCAATCTGGACAGCAACGACCGACCACGGACGAGGCCTATCCTCGTCGTGTCCGGCCATGGCCAAGAGCGCGTTTATTCGCTCAAGCGTGACTGTCTCTGAAGAGACCACAGGTTATCACCATACCTGCATCGCTGTCTTTCTAGGCAAATACGACTTTGCTGATGCTAGCAGCAGCGGTCAAGCACCATCTTCAGTTATGTCCGTTTTGCAGACGCCCATTGGACAACAAGGATGGCAGTTTTTTTCTGTACCTCATCGTCTAATTTTAATTCAACGCTCTCAGTGGAAGTGGATAACCGACCGAATAGACTTTCCTGCATGCATGAGGTCAAAAGCCTCGTTAATCTGGTTCAGATGCATGGTATGGGTAACAAAGGGAGCAAGCTCAATGTCCCCCTTCATCGCCTCTTCGACCATAGTCGGAAGTTGGGAACGACCTTTGACACCGCCGAAAGCAGAGCCTTTCCAGACACGTCCTGTGACCAGTTGAAACGGACGTGTCGAGATTTCCTGCCCCGCTCCGGCGACACCAATAACAATAGACTGCCCCCATCCACGATGCGCAGCTTCCAGGGCTGAGCGCATGACATGGACATTGCCAATACACTCGAAGGTATGATCAATACCCCAGCCACTCATTTCGATCAGAACCTCCTGAATGGGCTTATCGAAATCCTTAGGATTCAAGCAGTCCGTAGCGCCAAACTGGCGTGCTAACGCAAATTTTTCCGGATTGGTGTCAATGGCAATAATGCGTCCTGCTTTCGCCTGTCGTGCCCCTTGAACCGCAGCAAGACCAATACCACCCAGGCCGAAGATAGCAACGGAATCCCCCGGCTGAACCTTGGCTGTATTATGGACCGCACCAATTCCCGTCGTGACACCGCACCCCAAAAGGCAGACATGTTCTGGATTGGCCTCAGGATTAATTTTCGCCAACGAGACTTCAGCAACAACTGTATATTCACTGAACGTCGAACATCCCATATAATGGTACAAAGGCTGACCATTATATGAAAAACGCGTTGTACCGTCCGGCATTAAGCCTTTGCCCTGTGTTGCGCGAACAGCAATACACAGATTGGTTTTCCCGGACAAACAAAATTCACATTTTCCGCATTCCGCCGTGTAAAGCGGGATCACATGATCTCCCGGGACGACACTTGTTACACCTTCGCCAACTTCGATAACGATACCAGCCCCCTCGTGCCCTAGCACGACTGGAAAAAGCCCTTCCGGATCGTTGCCTGACAGTGTGAATGCATCTGTATGACAAACACCAGTATTCGTTATCCGAATGAGGACCTCTCCTTTACGCGGCGGCGCGACATCAATTTCAACAATTTCAAGCGGCTTTCCTGCTTCAAAAGCGACAGCAGCACGTGATTTCATTTTTCTGTCCTCAAAGTATTCAACGGTTCGTCATTTTATTGATATCTATGGCGAAGTATTCAGGTTATATATCGGGGATTACTTTCGGCATCGATTATTTCCCCACGAAAACATTTTCTGTATCTGCTTCCTGGACTGTTGCGATTGTAAAGGCATTGATTTCATTTGCTACCGCACAGGACACTCTGTGCAAACTTTACTTTCCAACAGCATGTACGATGACCCAGACTGTCGCGCTATGACACAAGGGAATATGGTGATACTGTGGTCAGAGCAACGATATCTACTTCTTCAAGCATAACTTTATAAGACGCTTAAAGCGCACAGTTTGTAGTTCCGGATCATGACCAAATGTTCACGGCATCTCCATGGCTCAGGTCGGATCCTGCTAGACTAAGCAGCTTCAGCCTGAGATGCAGGAACCGCATCGCTTTCATTCCCGGCCCGATGTCCTCCCTCCCCTTTTGATTAACTGGCACTTATCTGTCTTAGAGACATTGCAAAAAGATAAGAGGACATTGAGAATTAAACAAACAAATGAGGTTAATGGTGGGTATCGATCATATCAATCTGGCCGGGCTTGATCTGAACCTTCTGATTGCTCTGGATGCTCTTCTGGATACGGGAAGTGTGACAAAAGCCGGAAAACTGATGGGGATAGGCCAATCTGCCATGAGCCATAATTTAGGGCGTCTTAGAACTTTATTTGGGGATGAACTGTTAACACGACATGCTGGCGGCATGCGACGGACTCCACGCGCGGAAGCACTTCGTCTGCCAGTGCGAGAAGCCCTCGGTGGGCTTCAGGCCTTGTTGGGACGTGAGACACCATTTGACCCAACCACAGCCGAACGTCTTTTCAGGATTGCAATCCCAGACAGTATAGAAATGCTTCTGATGCCTCGATTTCTGGCATTCCTTCACGAAAAGGCACCGGGAATTCGCCTACGCCTACATAACGTCGATCCTGAATCCGTCCTCAATGCTCTTGATGAAAATAAAATCGATCTAGCGATCGGTATCGGGCCTTTTAGTGGTGCGCAAACCCATCATAAAAGCCGTCTTTTAATGCGAGACGAATATCTGGTCCTCTTCAATTCTAATATTACCAAATTACAAACACCCCTCTCTCTCGACGATTTTCTTAAATTCCCACATCTTCTGACAAGCTTACGGCCCGGAGAAAACGGCGTGGTTGATAAGGCCCTGGCGTTCTTAGGACTGAGCCGCTCAGTTGTCCTGACAACGCCAAGATTTATGAGCGTTGCTCCTTTGCTGGTGCAGGCCCCCGTGATAGCAACTATGCACAGCCGTCCTGCGCAAATGCTGGCGAAGATCTTCAATCTCACAACCAGTCCGCCTCCTGTGGCACTTGCAGACGTCAGGATCGACATGATCTGGCATGGATCTTATGGAGACGATCAGGCGCACTGCTGGATACGGGAGACTTTGTGGAAAATGGCTCAAATCCCTTAGAAAATATGTTTGAGCGACCTGGCCAATACGTTACGGCAGACCAGTTTTATAATAGTCCTAATGTGAGAAATGTTGGCAAAACGCAAATGATTATTTTCTATGGAAAATAGCATATCTGACTAATGCACTTTACTACCGAATTAGATGAACAATTTTATTTATTAATTTTTTATCCAGTATAAAAATATTTTCTTTGTATGATCCTGGTTTAGAAATATTTTTTTCTACAAGGCGATCGTGATAATCGCCCATTTCTCCGTTGATATCAGCAAGATAGAGCGAGATTTTATCGAGATAATGGCTTGAATGAAGAACGCGGAATGTATCATTGAAAGCAACACGACGGCTGATGATCTTTCTCAAATCATGAAAGTCCTGTGCCGTAATTTTTTCCTTTCTAACGATACTATCGATTTTCGCGTTTTCCCGTTGATGGTAAGCAATCATATTTTTGTTGCTGTCCGGTAGAAAGCTTCTCATCTGAAATCGAACAAGTGTATAAAATGCTGGAAGTATTGTCAGGAATAAAATCGTCCCGAAAATCCTGGTTCGTGCTATTTGCCGATTTTTAAAGGCATCCTGCATATGCCCCATCAAACTGGTGACTAAATTGAGAGACCAGGGATACCGATGGCGCCGATCAAAATTTGCACAAGCGAAGCGTAGATGTTTGAAGCGTGCGCGTACATATTTGAAATTCTGGCGCTGTTCGACAGACTCTGTACCACCTTTTAAAAGGATATTGAGCACCAGAAAACGAAAGTTCTTTATATCAACCCCGTCGTTTAAGAGTTGCCAGCAAATCCTGTATCCCGAGACACTCAGGTGCTCTGGATATTGAAAATAGTTACCACCTGGATACCTGGCCCCCGGAGAAGAAATATCATCTTCCAATATATTCTGAAACAACTGATCCAGAAAGACGTGATCATAACGGGGCTTTTCGAGATTAATCATCAGAGATTTTTTCTTATACGTGAGAGTGTGACGTTGAAGTTTTCTGGCGCTTCCGAAAGGCCGTGACTGCAAACGCAGCGCAGAAAAGGTGCAGGCTACAAATTCCGATAACATACGCCCATGCTGCGCCCCGCAGGCCAGAACGCGGCAACAGAAAAACGAGAAGAGTGAGATAGAGAAGAACCGATGCAATTTGAGAGAGCAGAACTCTATGAGCGCGGCCAGTCATATACAGCAGGGATTCCAAGGGGAATGCGCCCATAGAAATGATCAGTGCCGGCGCCATAATCATCATCACATCTGCTGCGCTGCGATAATGATGGCCAAATAGTCCGATCAAGGGACGTCCCCCCAACCACACGATACCTGTCAGGGCAGCTCCAATGGCTGCGGATAATCCGCCTGCTTTAAGAGCCAGACGCCAGGGATGTGTACTGCTCGGATCCAATCGCATGATTTCCGGATAGAACCCTTTCTCCAGAAAACGTGCCGGTTTGACCGCGGACTCCAGAAGGGTCGTGGCAATTTTGTAGCGTCCAGCCTGTACTGCCCCTAGAAAATTACCAACAATCAGATTTCCGACAGGTGACCAGCAGGCATCAAGAGTCGTATTGAGATTGGTCAACCAAACAAATTTCCACACACCGGGAAGTTTTTTTGGGGCTTGAAGAAGGCTTGGCCTCAACGCGTTTAACAGATCTTTTCTACGGAGTTCGCGGACGGACAGTCCCCATAAAACCAGATCTCCGATCAGATCAGCCATATACCATGTGATCAGAAAAGAGACGATCGCTCCTCCTGTTATCCAACTGGCCAGTGCCCCCAGCCCCCTTAGGGTTGGGGTGATAATCTGTTGTCTGGAGATCAGGTCAAATCGATCAAACAGTCGTAGAATTCCTGTCGGAGCGGCAGCCGTCATGGTCGGTATGAGAGTGCAATAGAATATCGCATCGAGACGATACGCTGGCTCGATACCGCAAAACTCTCCAAAGAAGATCAGAGCGACAACGCCTGCCAGCGCGCCGAGAAAACCCGAGGTAATATCAAGCGCAATGGCAAACTGGATCGCGTACTGGGCAGCTGACCTATCTCCCAACTCAAGGGGGCGTGCCCCAAATTTCAGGATCATTTGCCAGCTTTGGAATTTTGTCAGTGCACCTACACCAATCGCAAAAGTGTGGATCAGTGTCAGCGTTCCAAACTGAGCCGGTGTTAAGGTCCGACTAGCGCAGATCAGTGCGCACAAACTGATGAGCGCCCCTAGAATTTTCGCAGTACCCAGTGATCCCGCATTTTTAAGAATGCTCCGAAACACCTGATCAGAATTTTTGAAAATCATGAGGATTGGACAGTATATCCAGTCTCTACATGCGAAAAATGACTTGCGAAAAACGGCTGTATTTCGTGCACGACCTGCGTCCAGACGGTCTGAAATGGGGCAGAGGCATCAATACTGACCATCCGGGCTCCACCAAATCTTAGCTGTTTCATGATTTCGGATTTGGTCTGCAGAAGCTCCAGATCGTGATCCGGTTTCCGCTGATGGGCAACCTGCGGCGAGACATCCAGACGGATAATCAGATCAGGGTGATGCTCCGCCATTCGCTGGTACAGGCTTGCCTCAGATTTCCTGAGCCATGCGACAAAGAAATTACCTGGCTGCGCGGCAGACAGACCAGGCCCGTCACATGTTCCGGCAATTTCGGCTTGTGGATAGCGATCCGTCACAACAGTCAGGCCAGCACGGAGCGCATTTTGCATCTTCAGGTGATTAAAGTAACGCTTTAGCGAGAAGGCATAAACAACAAGCGCTGTCAGGGAGCCAGGGATTTTTTCTCCCTGTGTCCGTGTCGTTTTGGCTTTTTTACTGAGTTTTTTTCCAGCATGTGACCGATGACAGGCAATTGCCCGATACGGCGTCCCAAATCTCCGGATCCAAGGCCCAGATAAACGTAGGTTGTTGGACGATCCTGGGCTAGTTCGATGCTGAGGTGGGACGTTAATGTCGTTTTTCCGCTGCCATCAGATCCGACAAAAGCAATCAATTTCCCACGATATCGGGGAATACGCAGAATATTTTTTGCGGGAGCCTGAAGAGAGGCCGGATGATGAGAACAATCTGTAAGGACGGTCATGACGCCGATATCCTGTGTTCAGGTGACGCTTTCCGAAGGATCGGGGCGATTGCGATTTTTGCCTGCTCAAGAATGCTTTCCAGAGGATCTGCGGAATTGAGGTCCAGCACTGGTGAGCCTGGAAATATCAGGAGAGGAACATCGTTGATTTTTCGTTCCAGAGAAGCTGGACGGTGATCGGGTTTGCGGATCAGGGCTGTCGGGAGATCAACATGCAGGCGAATGACTAGATCCGGAGGATAGTCTGCCATCCAGTCATAGATCTTCTGCTCAATTCGGGTTAGCCAACGAGCCATCCAACTCCGAGGCTGACGGGCCACAAGTCCCGGCCCATCCATGGGCCCCGGAATACTGGCCTGTGGATAGCGATCTGTCACAATGGCATAGCCTCGGATACGCCAGAAACGCATTTTCAAAAAGCGAGCCAGGCGACGCATGGAGAGCGTAAAAATAACGATGGATGTGAAGGCTCCAGAGCCTTTCTCTGTCCGGACAGAAGACGACTTTCGCACAATTTTCTGATCCACCCGTTTTCCCAAAACTGGAATTCTGGCAATCCAACGTCCCCAGTTTCCGGTCTGTTTTCCAAGATGGCAAAGGCGGGTTGGATATTGTTCAGACATCCATGCCAGCAGCGCGGAACCGACCGTCGATTTTCCGCTCCCATCTGCGCCTACGACCGCAATTAATGGAGCAGCAGGGCGCAGTGGAAACTGTCGGCTACCGAACATCATGAGCAGAACGTATCCTTTTAAGGGGCAAAAAACGGTCTCAAGCCGATTCCGGAAACCGGGTAGTTTATGGCGAATTGTAATATAAATTTCAAGATCCATGACCGAACGGTTCGGTTTTTTTGATCTTGCAAAAACAGCCTCTCACGATCTGCTGAGATACTCCTGCTTGGAAAACAGTCTTGCGTAAGACGGAGAAATGTTTTCCGCCGCTTCAAACTTTTTAATAGTCGACAGCTTCCAGATTTTAATTTTCCCATTTCCAATGGACCCGACAGGTTTTGGAAAAGACTTATGACTGGCGATATATTTTTCGAGCTTCATGGCAGACCATGCCCATCTTCGAACAAGATCTGACCTCGTGAGGTATTCTGGGGCATATAGCTGGTGATCCATAATATTATTCCGTAAAGGCGCGCGCTAGAGCGTTCTGCTTCCCGATTTCAACTGGCAGGCGCGTATCTGTGAGCTGACGTCCCTGCCAGCCAGCGCCCATGGCTGTATAAAGTGCAATAGCATCGCGCAGGCGCGCCGTGCGCCCGACAACGGCCTGATCCTGCGCGGTCAGAGCCGTCTGCTCGGTGGTCAGGACATTCAGATATCCTGTCAGACCAGCACCAAACAGCTTTTGAGCCCTGTCACGGGCCAGACCGGAATCCCGGGCAGCATCTTCAAGCTGACTGACCAGTTCATCGTCATGCCGCCAGTCGCCCAGCGAGTCTTCAACTTCCTCGAATGCCTTGAGCACTGTCTTGCGATAGACCAACCGGCTGGCTTCTGCTTCTGCACGGGCCTGAGCAATCTCGGCGGTATAGCGACCACCATGAATGACAGGCAAAGACGCCATCATCATGAAGCTCCAGGCCATACCGCCCATCTGGAACGCCTGATAAGCTGCCGAAGCATTTGGGTTGAACGTCAGCGGGATCATGAACTTCGGATAGAGGTTCGCGACCGCTACACCCACCTGCGCGGTATCAGCAGCATAATGCGCCTCAGCCGCCCGAATATCTGGGCGATTGGCCAGAACAATCGACGGCAGGGACGCAGGGAACGTCGGAACCGTTGGCAGCGGTTTACGAACATCCAGCTCCTCTTCCAGCTTGCCGGGCATTTCACCCAGAAGCACGGAAATCGCATGGATCAGACGCTCTTCCTGAGAGTGAAGAGGAGCCAGCCGTGAACGTTCGAGATGCTCTTCCGTCTGCGCCTGGGCCACCGCCAGCGTATTGCCAAGACCGTGTGTGTATAGCTTTTCCGTCAGTTCGCGCGAACGCTGCGCCACATCAATGCTGCGTTCGGTAACGGCCAACCGCTCCTGCACGCCCCGTAGTGAGACATAGTCCGAGGCGAGTTCAGCCAGCAGGGAAAGCAGAATGGCGCGCCGGTTCTCGATGGACTCTTCAACCAGCCGCTTGCGCTCTTCCACCTGACGGGAAATATGCCCGAACAGGTCAATTTCCCAGCTCGCACGCGCACCATAGGTTAAAATCGAGGCGCTCGGTCTATTGACCGAATTACCATTGGCATCAAGAGTACCTGGACGGACAGGCCAGTTATCGACATTGATGGAGTGACGGTCATCACCGCCGCCCATGGCCGCATCAAGCTGCGGATACCAGGCTGCCTGCGCCTGTCGACGGACAGCACGCTCGGACACGATATGCTGGGACGCAATCTGAAGGTCGTAGTTCCCTTTGATCGCCTGCTCGACCAGTTCGTTCAGCATAGGATCGTGGAATTGCGCCCACCAGTCCTTCATGTCCGCTTCCGTGCGGGCAATCTCCTCTGCCGTCACCGAGTGAGGCTGCTCAACGAAAGAGTCAGGCACCTTGATCCTGTCTGGCTTGAAATTCGGCCCGACAGTGCAGGCCGTAAGCGACAGACAGGTGCTAAGAGCGAGGGTAAGGAGTTTGCGGGACATGATCAGAGATGATTCTGCAGCCAGGTGGTCAGCTTGCCACGGGCGCCAGGCGTTTCGCGGCCGATCGTGACAGTCGCGGTCATACCGGCCGCAAGGGTGATTTCCGGCGGAACGTTATCCAGTTCCAGACGAACCGGAATACGCTGCGCCAGTCGGACCCAGGTAAAGATCGGATTCACGTCCGGTAGACCCAGACGGTCAGACACACCGTTACGATCATTAATACCACGACCAATGCTAACGACATGCGCAGGAAGGATCTGCTTGTATCCCATCAGCTTCACACGGGCTTCGTCACCGACATGCACGCCATGCATCTTGGTTTCTTCAAAGTATCCGTTGATCCAGTAACTGTGCGCGTCAATGACAGCCAGACCGGGCTGACCAGCATGGGCATAGTCACCAACCCGAAGATTCAGGTTGGTAATGTAACCGTCAACCGCTGAATAAACCGTCGAACGCTGAAGATTGAGCAGAGCCGTATTCAGTTCAGCTTTCGCCGCATTAACCTTGGCCCGCTGCGTCTCGACATTCGAGTTGAAGTCTTCCTGCTCTTCAGCAGAAACAATGCCCCCCAGCCCCATACGGCGCTTGGCGTCAGAGGAGCGAAGCTTCAGGTCTTCTTCCGCACCGGCAAGACGCGCACGGGCCGCATCAATATCAAGGCGGAAACGCACAGGATCGAGTACGAACAACGGATCGCCACGATGCACGAACTGGTTATCCACAACGGGAACCGACACAACCGTCCCGGATACTTCAGGAGCGGCATCGACCACATACACACGGACGCGTCCATCACGCGTCCATGGTGCAAGAACATAAATGTCCCACATGGTCCGGCCGAGGCCAATGGCCATCGCCAGTACGATGAGAGTCAGCAGAACGCGGATCACACTGCGGGTCCAGTTCATAGCCGACCCCTCCTAGACGTAAAGGATGAGCAGACAGAGAACACAGACATAGAGCGCTATTTCAAATAGAGCGACGTGCCAGAACCAGCTTAAGGCGCCGGTCCGCCACAGAATGCTTCTCAACAGCAATGTCACGAACACTGCTGCAACGGCATAAATTGAAAGGGGTGCAACAAAGACGCCGAAGAGATTAACTTCCGTCAGCATCTGCTCCCCCTCCCCGCTGATGAAATATTACCTGCGTGTTGGTTCACGTCTCACTCATCGCACGTCAGCCCCAGCAGAAAACTTGAGCCGACAAGATTAAAAAATTTTCCAAGCTCGCTCAAAACAAGCTGAAATCTATTTCCTTGGCGTCGTTTGTCATATAAAAAGGTTACATGTCAACAGATGATATGGAATCGGAAATGTCGAAATCTTTTACAGCCGCCTGCCTGGACCAGACGCGCTACCATGATATTTCCTTAACGTTCCACGTCATGCGTCTGGCAACCTTATGGCGTACGCATTTGGACCGGGTTTTGCGCCCCAATGGCCTGACGCTGGCGACCATGCGTCCCATGGCCTATCTGATGACCTCGAAAACGCCGCTAACGCAAAGCGATCTCGCTTCTTTGATTGGGGTCGATCGATCCGCTCTGGTCCGTCTGCTGGATGTTCTGGAAGCAGAAGGTCTGGTTATTCGCCAGACAGACACTCAGGACCGACGCCTTAAGATGGTTCTTCTGACATCCGAAGGTAAAAAACAGTGCAAGCTGTTTCATCGCCTGGCTGCTGACCTGGAAGCAGAGCTGACAACCGGATTGTCCATGAGCCAAAAGCTCACCCTGACAAAAGATCTGGATATGATGGAAGCGCTTCTCTCTGTTGATCATGGCGCGTCTGTATGACAACCATCGTTCGGAAGAAGCTTTGGTCGCCACAATCATTCTGGTTTTCAGAAGCACGATGGAGCGGGTTTTTAAAAACCACTGCTTTTACCGTTCGAGTGTGTCTCTCGATCGGCTTGGCTTTGCTGGTAGCATTTGTTGTTCAATTGGACTCTCCGATGAGTACAGTGACAACTGTGGTAATTGTCGCACATCCTATGGTTGGTGCACTGGTTTCCAAAAGCATTTGGCGCGTTTTGGGAACAGTGTTCGGAGCGGGTTTGAGTGTAGCCATTATGGGCTGTTTTGTTCAGTCTACCTGGCTTTATTTCGTGGCCTTGGCTCTCATCGTCGGACTAGCCTGCATGACCGCAAGTCTTCTAAGGCTGTATCGGGCTTATGCCGCTGTTCTGACGGGATATACAATCATCATTGTCGCATTTTCGTCATTTTCTCATCCTGAGAGCGTCTTCATGTCTGCGATGATGAGATTATCTGACGTGGTCATCGGCGTGGTGAGTACAGCCGTTGTTTTTTTAGCAACGTCTCCACGTCGAAGCCAACCCGTTCACGGGGCATTGAATGACGCTTTCCTAGCGGTTCTGGAACACGCAAAATCGTTTCATAGCAGTCTTACAGCTCTCTCTGTCGATGACGATTCAGATTTCAGAACGCTTCCTGTTGCACTCTATGATAGCCGTCAGGCCGTACTAAAGAAAATAACGGCACTGACGCCATTGCTGGAATATGCAGCATCCGATAATCCTGAAATCAAAGACCATCTTTCAAGCTATAAAATGGCGGTCAATCAAATGGCCGGTGTGATTGCGGGTTATCATCCCCACTGGAGCAACCTACACCAACCTCACGCCCGGTTTTACGAGATCCACGCCTACACAACACGTATGTTAAAAAACGTGATCGACGGTATAAAAAATCCGTCATGGCGGAACGATCCGGAATCAATCTTAAAAGCACTTGACCAAGGTATTCAGTCTCTAGAGTTATTTGAGGCAGAAGAAATACTTACGGCCGCCAGTCTTGCATCTGTGCATAATGTCGAAAATCTTTTGTTGGCATTACGTCGCATCATCGAGGACCTCACAGAGAAAAAAAATCGGGTTCCAATGCGCGTATCTCCTTATCTGGAATGGCCGACAGCGCTCCGTAATGGAGCAAGAGGCATCCTGATCACGCTGCTTGCGACATTCATCTGGTATGTAACAGCGTGGCCGAATGGTCCTATGATGATGATGTATGTCATTGCAGCATCCAGCCTGCTTTCTACGGTGCCCTCAGCATCGAAGGCCAGTATGGCTATGGCGATAGGAACTGTGCTGAGCATACCTGCGACATGGATCTATCACGTTTATGTTCTGCCACTTATTAGCGGATACTGCTTGCTCTGGCTGAGTTTGAGTTTTTTTCTTTTGCCGGGAATTTGGCTACAGTTTCATCCGAAATATAGCATTGGTGCTTTCGGATACGCTGTCTTTTTTGCAATACAGTCTCTCGTAACCAATGAAATGGTTTATGATGATATCGCCTTAACAAATACCTGGATGGCCATTATCTGTGGTGCCGTTCTTCTGGTGCTCGTATTTCGAGTCTTTCTTCCTCCAAACCATGAATCTGATGCCAGAGTGATTATGAGATCATTGCGCAGAAGCGTGAATTTGTTAGCGACATCTTCGTCCCATCGTTTGCCTTTCGCAGAACAGTGGCAGGGAGATCAAATCCAGAAACTATCGCGATTGGCATTGAAACTGTCATTCCTGAGCCAGAAAGACCGTGCTCGGGACGTCCTGGATCGCGCCTTTTCTTTAGTGTCGCTCGGTAAGCTCATTCTGGAATTACGTCAAAATGCAGAAAATCCGTTCGAGAAAAGAGCCGTACGGATGTTTCTACAAGATGCCTTAATAAGACGTCAGGAAATAACCTACGAAGCTTTTGGAAATCGAACCCTGTCAAGTGGTATCGAACAAATACAGTTTATTTTAAAAAATCTTCAGGAGATATAACATGTCTATCAAATACTGGAGTATTTTAGCTTTTGCCTTGGTATCATCATCATGTTCAGCGCAGGTTCAAACGAAAGAAAATCAATCTTTTTCGATAGCTGACAAAAATCATGATGGAAGAATTTCTTTCGACGAGTTTGAAGTTTATGTTCGGGATTATCTTCGTGAGAAAAGTAGCTTTGAAGCGTCCGGATTTTCTATGCTATCCCATTCAACGCAAGAGGCAGTGCTAAAAGACCATTTCGACAAAATGGACGTCGGACATAAAGGTTATCTCCTTCCCAACGAATGGAAGAGATAGGGGAAAATCCTCTAAAAAAAATTAGATTTATTTACCATCCATTAATTTTCTACTAGAAAATATGGTAGTAACGGATGGTAAATAAATATAATAGATATTCTTTCTACTTTTTTGTCATTCAGTATTCTGCTCGGTAGAGCTTGGCTTCAATCCAGTCCACGATATCCTCGGGTTCAGGAACCTGAGCCAGGCCCGATTTGAAGATTTGACGCGCGACCTTGATGGCCGTGTTGATCTCTACACGCAGGACATCTTTTTGCGGCGGGAAAAGCAGACCGTGGGCCCGTTGCTCCGGTGTGACCTGTTCAGCGGTCGCTCTGGCGGCTTCAAGGAAGACCTCGTCGGTGATGCGTCTTGCCTGTGTTGCCCAGACAGCCAGTGCCACGGCGGGGAAGATATAAAAATTATTGGCCTGCCCGGGGGTGAGCGTTTTGCCATTCAAAGTAACATCGTCGAACTGGACGCCAGCAGCGAAGAGGGCCCGGCCGTCTGTCCATCGATAAGCCTGTTCTGCGGTACATTCCGCCTTGTCGGTGGGATTGGAGAGCGCGAAAATAACGGGCTTGTCGTTAATGCTCGCCATGGTGCGAACGACTTCCTCGGTGAAGCCACCCGCGTTTGTGCTGACGCCGATCAGGACAGTGGGCTCAATGCCTTTGACTGCTTCCGCAAGGTCTTTCGTCGATGCATGGGCGTGGGCGAACACTTTCTGCGAGGGATTAAGATCCTGCCGCAAAGGTTCGATCAGGCCGTTGATATCCATCATGGAAATACGGGCTCGGGCGTCAGCTTCAGAAAGACCTTCGTCCTGTAATGCACTCACGATCATATTCGCGATACCGATCCCCGCAGACCCTGCACCGTAGAATAGGATACGCTGTTCTTTCAGCGCCTCACCCTTGATCGACAGGGCGGTGTCGAGGCCCGCGATCGTAATGGCCGCAGTCCCCTGAATGTCGTCATTATAGCAAAGGATCTTGTCACGATATCGCGCCAATAGGCGGATGGCATCGTCTCCTTTCCAGTCCTCAAAATGTAGGCAGCAACGAGGATAAAGTTCTTGAATGGCTGCCACGAGTTCATCGACGAATGCGTCGAGTTCGTCTGAGGATGGAGGTGCCTGCCGCAGACCGAGATAGAGTGGATCGTCAATCAGCTCCTGATTGGTTGTACCGATATCCAGCAACATTGGCATCAGGCCCTGAGGTGGGATGGCGGCGCAGGCGGTATAGAGCTGCAGCTTGCCTACGGGGATCCCCATGCCATTGGCCCCAATATCGCCGAGCCCCAGAATACGGCCGCCGGAGCTGACGCAGATGAAGCGCACATCTTTTTCAGGCCAGTTGGCGAGCACATCCTTCACATGACCTTTATGACGTAGAGAAAGATACATGCCCTGTGGTCTCTCGAAGAGACGGCTGTACTGAAGGCAGGCATCAGCGATTGTCGGATCGTAAACAATGGGAAGAAAGCGCTTCGGATCAGACATCACAACCTTGAAGAACAGGGTCTCGTTACGCTGTGACAATCCGTTCAGGTGCAGAAAGCGCTCGAGATCGCTGCTCTTGCTGTCAAGCTGCCACAGGACGCGCTCCATCTGCCGATCAAGGGTTTCGACGACGTCAGGTAGAAGGCCGAGCGTACCATTCCTGTGTCGCTCCTCATTTGTGAAGGCAGTTTCGCGGTTGTGAACCGCGTCCAGAAGGGGAGGGAGTGAAGATGCAGTGCGATCGGACGTCATGTCTGTCTCCATTCATTGATGAACAGACAATGGATGTGCGTTGATGGTGCTGGTAGTCGCATAAAAGGAATTGTATCTGTGTATAAAATGCAAAGATGGCCCCTCAATGCACGATGACGCCGGTGACCTGAGATTTTTCGTACTTCTCGTTGAAGCGGGAAATCTGACTGCAGTCGCGCGTCACCTCAACGTTTCGGCAGGAGCTTCCAGTCGAAGGCTGGCTCGGCTGGAGGAGCGGCTTGGCGTACGTCTGGTCACAAGAACATCAAGGCGCTTCGACCTGACGGACGAGGGACAGACCTTTTATGAGCGTGCGGCAGAGATCATGATTGATATCGAGGCGGCTGAAGCAGAGATTTCTGCCCACCAGCAAGAGCTTCGCGGTGTCCTGCGGATCGGGGCGCCACTTGAACTGGGACGCCGCCGTTTGGCTGATTTTGTCAGTGAATTTGCCGATCGTTTTCCAAAGCTGCGTGTGCATCTCCTTCTGTCAGACGAAGGACTGGATGTCGTTAACAGTCGCCTTGACCTGGCCATTCGGATTGGAATGCCAAATGAAGCGGGGACTGTCGCGACGAAGATCATGAATAGTGAACGGATCATCTGCGCTTCTCCAGCTTACCTCGAGAGGTTTGGCATGCCGACCACCCTTGCCCAGTTAACTGAGCACCGTTGTATTTGCCTGATGCGAGGGCATGAACTGGGGATGCTCGACCAGTGGAGACTATCTCGTTCGGGAGAAGATCAGATTGTCGAGGTAACTCCTCATCTCTCGACGACGAGCGGCGAAGTGGTGCATGACTGGGCCCTCAAGGGCAAAGGTATCGTGTTCAAAGTCTTGTGGGACGTCGGCGACGACCTGCAACGCGGCAGGCTGGTCCGTCTTTTTCCGGAGTACCAGGGAGAGACGATCGGATTGTTTGCAACGATGCCCAGCCGACGCAACGTCCCGCTACGCGTTAGAGCTTTTCTTGATAATCTAAGAGACTTCTTGGCGCCTCCTCAGTCTTGAGCGTATTCGGGGAGGTGAAGAGCGATCAGAAGGGCCGATCGCAAACAGTGCTGTCGGCTGGAAAGTTCTAAAAAACCCCTTGGTTATGATGGGTCCTCGATGATTCACTTTTTTATCTTGTGATGAGGGGGGGGTATTTGAAGCAGCCAGATTTCTTTAATGTTGAAAAATGGATTGCTCGGCTGAGTAGGTTGGGTGATCAATTCGAAGCATTTTCTCGGACGGTGGATTTTGAAGTGTTCTGCCCTGATCTGGAGATGTCTCTGACTTGTTCAGACGGAAGAAAAGGCGGTCATTTCCCGTTTGATGCAGTGTTGGTATTCAAGATCCTGGTAATCTAGACGTTGTACAATTTTCCTGATGAGCGGACGGCATATCTGATTAACGATCGCCTGTCGTTCATGCGCTTAATGGGATTGGGGCTGTCGGACCGCGTGCCAGATGCCCAAACAATCTGGTCATTGGGTTCTTTGGCCACAAATCCCATGTCTCCATCAACCGGAAGTTCCGGTTCATCCGGAAATGGAAAACGACGGATGCCCCCGCCAGTGATGGTGTGCGGTTGAGAGAGGGGCTGCTGGAAAAGACCACTACGGCTTCAACGGTACGAGCAGATACGGTTGATTTCTTAAAAAGCGATGAAGACTCCACAAAAAACAAACGTAGAATTATATTTCCATATCCCATCAGATAATCTAGTAAATAATTTTTTTAATAAATTAGACATAAGAAAACCTGAATAATAAAACAATAAACAAATGTTAGTTTATTTACGAACCAGAGAATATTAATATTAATTAATGAACCGGATATGATATTTTTACAGAAACTATACATTCTGTAATTCATCACACATACATCGTTGCTCTTTGAAACATATCGCGTTAAAACGCGTCAACGATAAATTAACGAGAGGATAAAAGATGTCGCTGATATATGGATACAACCATACTGTCACGAAAAGCGGGAGTTACACTCTTGTTCCAGCTTTGCCTGTCCTTGGACTCGTATCGATTGGCGGAGCGAGCGCTAATTTTTCAGGCAAAAACGTCAATGCTTCCGTCAATTTTTCTCCCTCATTAATTTCCCTCGCAAACCCTTGGAGTGTCACCTCAAGCAACAACGCCTTTGTTACAGTAACTGGATTGACTGGTGGCGTTGTCAATGCATTGACTGGTGCGACATTCACAGCAGATGGAGGCACCATTTCCATGGATAGTGCCTCGACGATATCAGCCCTTTCTGGTTCGACGTATAATATCTCTTCTGGCGGAAAGCTGATTCTGAATTCAGTACAGAACCAGGCTGCGATTTCTGCCTTAAGTGGGTCTAAAGTCGCTTTCGGAAAAGGTGGTGGTACACTTCTGATTAACCCAGGAAGTAATGTATCCGTCATTTCTTTTCAAAGTATATCAGGATTTCAGAATGCGGGATCAACCATAGAAATTCCTGGCGCAACAAAGGTTGTTTCCGTTTCAAAGAACGGAAATAGCACAAATATCGTCACAGATAATGGAAAAACAATCACGGTATCTGGAGATTTTTATGACTATGGAACAAACAATAATTTGTTCCAGTCATATCAGGATGGAAATTTATTCATTAGTTCGACCCCGTTAAATAACACAAGTCAGAACGGAGTCTTGGTTTGCTTCCTGAGGGATACGATTATTTCTGTCCCCAATGGAAAAAAAGCCGTGCAGGATATCGTCATAGGTGACGAAGTCCTCTGTTATAAAGACGGGGTGACATATACAGATATCGTCACGTGGGCGGGACATGCGCATTGTACGGTGCGACCGTATCTTCCACTGGATCAGGCAGGCTATCCCGTCCGTATTCTGAAGGACGCAGTATCCGACGGCGTGCCGTTCAAGGATATGCTCATCACAGCCGAGCACTGCCTGTTTTTTGATGGAAAATTCGTTCCGGCCCGTATGCTCGTAAATGGTCGTTCGATCTTCTATGACACGTCGATAACCTCTTACGATTACTATCACATCGAAACTGAAGAACATTCAGTTATCATGGCAGATGGTATGCTGACTGAGAGTTATCTTGACACTGGAAATCGTAGTGCGTTTCGGCAGGCAGGAGAGGTCGTGTCCCTGACACCTTCCCGTAATCTGTCCTGGGAGGATGCAGCAGCGTCTTTGACAGTGGCCCGTGATCTTGTCGAACCCCTCTTCCGCCAGATTGAGACACGAGCTGTTCACTTCAATTCTCCTCTTATGACTGATACTCCCTCCCTGACGCAGGAGAACGATCTTCACCTGGTCACAGATACCGGTGCAACGCTCCGCCCGATCCGTAAGAATAATGATCGGATTATGTTCATGATTCCGGCTGGTGTTGAAAACGTTCGGATTGTTTCAAATGCAAGCCGTCCGTGTGATGTTGTCGGACCGTTCGTGGATGACCGCCGTATGCTCGGCCTGCTGGTTGGCGACGTCCAGCTTTTCGAGGGAAACGCGACGAAGACCCTGACATCTCATCTGCAGGACATCGATCTGTCCGGATGGAATAATGTCGAGGACGGCATGTCCCGCTGGACAAACGGAAGCGCGCTCTTGCCTCTTGGGACCCGGCCGATTGGAAGTATTGCTCTAATGGCGCTTCAGATTCACGCTTCGGGACCATATCTGGCCTCAGGCGCTGAAGCTGCTGACCTGCACGCTCTACAGGCTTGACGTGACACCAACCCAGCGTCAGTAAACGCTGGGTTGGCACTACATTTGCGTTTTCTTGAGAATTCTGAATCTATGGGCAACCATAATTTGGAACGAGATGAGTGGCACGGCTGGCACCATCATGTCACGCTGGCCATGCTCACATGAACGATGATAGTCGATCCATGAAATCCGCCGTCGCATCGTGAAGATCATCTAGGCCCGAATTCAGATCACATACATCAGGTCGCAACATATCTCTCACATTTTAAAACGAAAGCGCAACTGTATTACCAGATACAGAACCCATTAATATGATTTCCGAATAAATGGGTTATTTTTCGGGTTCTTAAGAGGGGCTTTTGTTCTAAGGTAGCCAGGACTATTATCACATTATGAGTTATCTCTATCTCAGCATTGCCATCATTGCGGAAGTCATCGCAACCTCGCTTCTCAAGGCCTCTGAGGGATTCACACGTTTCATCCCGACAGTCATTCTCGGTGTCGGCTATCTTTTTGCGTTTTATTGTCTTTCGATGGCTCTCAGAGAGATTCCAACCGGGATTGCGTATGCAATATGGTCTGGTGTGGGAATTGTCCTTGTAGCCGTGATCGCTTGGGTCTTTCAGGGACAGAGCATTGATCTTCCGGGCATAATTGGAATGGTTTTGATTATCGCAGGTGTACTAATGATGAACCTCTTCTCAACAACAACAGGGCATTAAGGAGCCATTCGGAGCGCCTGAAACAGCTTCAGATCTTATACAACATTTTGTCTCGATAACCTCCAAGAGAAGGAGACTAAAGCTGGTAGCAATAGATATGGTAATCAATTCATACTGTAATTATAATGCATAATTTCGTCGTCATTAACTCCATACACGCATTCTAATTTAGATAAATAACTCTTTATTTTATTGTATTTGTCATTTCTTATCCCTCCAATAACTATAGAATTTATATTTTTCATATTATATATAATATTGATTTTATTTTTATATAAAAATTTATCGATTTTTATATTACATTCACTGCTTTTATCATAAAATATAATGAGTTTTTTTTCATCTTTATGATTGGTATGGCACGAAGATAACAATATAAATGAAATAATAAATAAGCGCAGTGTCATTGGGGGATGCCTCCTATCAGAGTTATTGATTGCGTATAGAACATAAATTCTGCATGTTTTATCAATATTAGGAATCAATAATTTATTGTTATGTTAAATTTTCTTATGTATTGAGTTAATATATCCGCTCCCGCTTTTTGGATGCCGTACATCAAACATTCCTTATTTTGGATGGTAAGCGACCTCACGTCAAATGCAAGTCACACGTACTACAATAATACTTCAGAAAAATGTCAAACCATCAGCGTAGCCGGGCCTAGTACTACTTTGGCAGAAGCATGATTTTTAGGATTCCCATGGGGCTGATTGCGTGATTCATGGGGAGCCAGCTTTGACGGAGGCTGGCATTGGAAGAAGACTGGCAAGCGGATCTTGAGCAATGGCTCGTCCCGTATCTGGATGGTCTGGGCAACAAGACGCGGCGTAAAATGTGCCCGGCCTATATCGCAGGTCTGATTGGGCCAGGAGATCGCAAGAGCATCCAACCCATGGCCGCACGCTCGGATGCGGTCCCCTATGACCGGCTGCATCATTTCATCGGAGCCGGGCTTTGGGACAAAGCTCCACTGGAAGCGACCTTATGGAAACAGGCGGATGAACTGGTTGGTGGCAACGGATCCTGGCTGATCATCGATGACACCGCCTTGCCGAAGAAGGGCAAATCCTCTGTTGGCGTTGCGCCCCAATACGCAACCGCACTAGGCTCAGGACTCATAGCCAGAAGATGACGGTTGCAGCGAGGCAGATGGCTGAGAAGAAGACATTCGGGCATCTGTCATAGCGTGTTGCGACCCTCCGCCAGTCCTTGAGCCTTCCAAACATAATCTCGATGCGATTACGGCGTTTATATTTTCTCTTATCGTATTTGACGGGTTTTCCACGAGATTTCCGTCCTGGAATGTAGGGCTTTATCCCCCTCTCTTCCAGGGCGTCCCTGAACCAGTCGGCGTCATACCCGCGATCGCCCAACATCCACTGTGCCATAGGAAGACTGTCCAGCAGGGCAGCGGCACCGGTATAATCGCTGACCTGTCCCGCCGTCATGAAGAAGCTCAGCGGTCGTCCGTTCTGATCGGTGATCGCATGCAGCTTCGTATTCATGCCACCTTTTGTCCGCCCGATCAGACGCCCTGGATCCCCTTTTTTAGCCGCAGGCTTGAAGCCGTGCGGTGTGCTTTGAGATACGTTGCATCAATCATAATCGTCCGAGGCTCGGCTTTTGCAGCAGACAGGCCATCCATCATCCGCATGAAAATGCCCATGTCGCCCCAGCGCTTCCAGCGGTTGTACAACGTCTTATGTGAACCGTATTCCCGGGGCGCATCACGCCAGCGCATCCCATTGCGGTTCACGAAAATGATCCCGCTCAACACGCGACGGTCATCAACGCGAGGTTTGCCGTGGCTCTTTGGGAAAAAGGGCCGCAGACGATCCATCTGTTCATCCGTCAGCCAAAACAGGTCGCTCATCTCCAGTCTCCTCACAGAGCCTGAATCAGATTTCCGTAATCAAATCAATGGGTCCTGAGCCTAAGCTCTTTTTAGCCCTCTTCTACGGAACTTCTGGGACTGTCTTTTGTCATTGTAACACGTGGTAATATCCTCTTACCGTACTAAAAAAAAGCCGGATAATGGCTGGTATAGCAGAAAAGCTTCTATGTGACGCGCGCACCAAAATTCTTACGATCTTGGCATTAAGTTACCCCAATTCGTCCAAAAGGTAATTCTCCGTCTTTTTTCTAAATAATGCCCCTTTTTCCTGACCTATGTCCGTTAATTTCCATTATCGGACATAGGGGGTGGGAACCAAAAAAGACCCGTGAAGGTCTTTACGAGGCGTGTTCCACAGAGGCTCATGCACGGACAAAGCCTGCTGCTGGAAAGACAGTCTGATCGTCTCTGGCCCTCTTTGCGAGAGACATTCCAACTCACGCAGGTCTGTAACTATTCTGAGGCTCGCAGCTGACTTGGGGGGAAGCGGAATGTCTGCTAATTGGCAAACTAACACATGATAGCTGACGTCCATTGAAGCAGCCTTTCCCGAACGAGATGCCATTGAGAAAGCCCGGGCTATCTTGAGCGCCGTTTTTAAGGTCCATTCCCCCGACATGCCGGGCAGCCTGCCGGCTCATGCGCTGCGCCAGCGCAACGAGGGCTGGAAGCACGATCTGCCGGAGGATGAAGACGCCCTGTGGCGCTGGATCGACGGACTGGACGACACCAGCCGTCTGGCCCTGCTGGCGCATTGCCTGTCTTTCGGGATCAACGCACTGCATGAATCGTCTCATGGTCCGTCTCTGGCACGCAGCGTCAGGGAGCGGCTGGCCCGCGCCGACCGCCTCGCCACTGCGCTTACGCTTGATCTGGTCGAAACGGGCTGGCGGCCGACGGTGGAGAACTATCTGGGCCGCGTCACCAAGGCCCGTATTCTCGAAGCCGTGCGTGAGGCGCGGGGAACTGAGGCAGCCGAGCGTATCGCACATCTGAAAAAGAACGACATGGCGCAGGCGGCCGAAAGGCTGTTTGAAGGCACCGGCTGGCTACCGGAGGCTCTGCGGACGAAAGGACTGTCTGCGCAGATGAAAACTGATGAAGTCCCTGATTACTCAGCAGACGGGCCTGCCGCGGTCGCTGCGGAATAGCATTTCCCTGAATGAAAATGGCGGCTTCCGGTCTCCGGGAGCCGCTTTTTTTCATGCTGTCATGCTACTCGGCAGTGCTTCTGCTTCCGCCCTCATTCCCGACGTGGAGTCTCCCAAGCAGATGACCGTAGCGCGGATATCTGCGGGGTTGTTTCTTCAGGCCGAATTTATGACGTAGGGATGAACGCCAAACAATCTTAATCTCCTGCTCGTTCGGCGAGCACACCTTCCTTTACCCGTGCTCCGATCGTCGCGTCGATTTTCGACCAGTATTCGAAGACCCTCGACAAAACAGGCTCTTCGACGCTTTGCAACACATGCCCGACGATATTGTTCACCAGACGGTCACGCGCTGCGTCGTCCATGACGCGGTTGATCAGGGTGTTGGCCTGACTGAAATCGTTATCGTCCGTACGTAGCGTGTAGGCCGCACGCACGAAGTCGCCGTCTGCTGCCCAGACGGCGTTTTCCGGGAAGCGCTGCGGGTTGGCCGTCGGGCCGCCCTTGGAATTGGGGACGTAGGCAGGATCATGGGCTTCGCGTATCCGCATGGCGCCCCCTTTCGTGTAGCCATGAACCGGACATTTCGGCGCGTTGACCGGAATCTGCTTGTAATTCACCCCGAGCCGCGCCCGATGTGCATCCGCATAGGCGAACGAACGCCCCAGCAGCATCTTGTCGGGTGACAGTCCGGTTCCCGGCACGAAATTGTTCGGCTCGAATGCGACCTGCTCGATCTGGGAGTGGAAATCCGTCGGGTTCCGGTCGAGCGTCAGCTTGCCGACCTCAATCAGCGGATATTCGCCCTGCGGCCAGACCTTGGTCAGATCGAACGGGTTGATGTGATAGGTCTTCGCGTCCTCATACGGCATGATCTGCATCTTGAGCGTCCAGCTCGGATGCTCGCCACGTTTGATCGCCGTATAGAGATCGCGCCGGTGATAATCGGCATCCGCGCCCGCAAGCTGACCTGCCTGCTCCTGCGTCAGGCACTTGATGCCCTGATCGGTCTTGAAGTGATACTTCACCCAGAACCGCTCGCCAGCCGCATTCACCCATAGGTAGGTGTGGCTGGAGAAGCCATCCATATGACGCCAGCTTGCCGGGATGCCACGGTCGCCCATCAGCCATGTCACCTGATGCGCGGTCTCCGGGCTCAGTGTCCAGAAATCCCACTGCATGTCGTTGTCGCGCAGGCCGTTATCCACACGGCGCTTCTGCGAATGGATGAAATGCTGGAATTTCAGCGGATCGCGCACGAAGAAGACCGGCGTGTTATTGCCGACCATGTCGAAATTGCCGTCCTCCGTATAGAATTTCAGGGCAAATCCACGCGGATCGCGCCACGTATCCGGGCTTCCGGCCTCTCCCGCCACGGTCGAGAAGCGCGCGACGACCTCCGTCCTCGCGCCCGGTTGCAGGAATTTGGCGCAGGTATACCGGCTGACATCGTGGGTGACTTCGAACCGACCGAACGCGCCGCTGCCTTTGGCATGGGGCTGACGGTCGGGGATCATCTCACGATTGAATGCCGCTATCTGCTCGATCAGGTAGTGATCGTGCAGCAGGATCGGGCCATCGGCACCGACAGTCAGCGAATGCTCGTCGCTGGAGACGGGAATGCCGGACTCCGTCGTATGATATGCTGTTGTCTGCTCAGTCGTCATGACAGTTTCCTTCGAACGGTTATTCTGAATGTGAATCCGCGCTGACATTCTGTTTCTAAGCGTGTCGGCGCGATTTTCCGAGCGTCGCGCGCAGGGCAATATCCGCCAGACGTCCGAACGGTGCACGCAGCAGGGCGGGTAGGTTCCAGCGGCTCTGGATGAACACGCCCCTGGCATGGCTCATGGTACGAAACCCCTCGATGCCATGATAGGCGCCCATGCCGCTGGCGCCGATGCCACCGAACGGCAGATCGTCCTGAGCGACGTGTATCATCGTGTTGTTGATGCCGACATTCCCCGACGTCGTCCGGGCCAGCAGCCTGGCGCAGTCGGCATCGCGCGCACCGAAATAATACAGCGCCAGCGGGCGTGGGCGCGCGTTGATGAAATCGATCGCGTCGTCCATCGTGCGGTACGTCCGGACCGGCAGGATAGGACCGAAAATCTCCTCCTTCATCACCGCAAGATCGTCCTCAGCGCCGATAACAAGCGTGGGCGTGAGGGTCCGTTTCCGGGCAGCGTCAGGCCGGGCACCCACCTCGATCACCCGGGCCCCCCGTTGCCGCGCCTCGTCGATCAGCCCCGTCAGGCGCGTGTAATGGTGGTCGTTGACGATGGACGAATAATCGGCACTGGTCGGACCATCGGGATAGGACCGGGTCACCGCGCGATCCCAGGAGGTGATGAACGCCTCCAGATCGTTTTCATGCACCAGCGCATAATCGGGGGCCACGCAGGTCTGCCCGGCATTGGACAGTTTGCCGAACACGATGCTGTTCATCGCATTGTCGCTGACATGACCGCGCGCAACGACGACCGGGCTTTTGCCACCCAGTTCGAGCGTCACGGGAACAAGATTTTCGCTCGCGGCCGCCATGATGTGCCGGCCGACCGAGGTGCTGCCGGTGAACAGGAGATGGTCGAAGGGCAGTCGGCTGAAGGCTGCGCCCACATCCGGACCGCCCAGCACGACAGCAACTTTCTCGTCGCCAAATGCCTCGGCCAGCATCATCCGGATCAACGCGCTGGTCCGCGGCGTCGTCTCCGATGGCTTGATCATGACGCGGTTCCCGGCGGCGATGGCCGTTGCCAGCGGGATCATGACCAGTGAAAACGGATAGTTCCACGGGGCCATCACGCCGATCACACCCTTCGGCTGATACGTGACATGCGCGCGGCCGCCCTGATAGATCAGGCTCACATGCCGCTTCTCCGTCCGCATGAAGCGATGGAGGTTGCGGGTCAGGTAGTCGATGGCCTGCACGACGCCGACCAGTTCCATCAGGTCGGTCTCATGGCGCGACCTGTGCCCGAAATCGGCGTCGATCGCCTGTTCGATCGCGCAGCGGTGCTCCAGCACGATGGCGCGCAACCGTCGGAGGTCGCGCCGACGCTCCGTGCGTGTGGGTGGTCCGTCACGCAGGAAGGCAGCCCGTTGCCGATGAAGTGTCTCCGTCATCGCGGCCAAAGGATCGGTGTCTTTCAACATGGCTGTCACGTCACCCGAAACGAGGGGCAGGCGGCGCATCGGCGCCACCCGCGATGGTCAGACAATGATGAGGCGACCCTCACCCCGTGATGAAGGCCAGGATATCGGCGTTGATCTTGTCGGCATGGGTCGTGTGCATGCCGTGCGGATAGCCGGGGTAGATCTTCAGCACACTGCCGGCGATCAACTGATGCTGGAGCAGAGCCGCGTTCCTGTAGGGAACCACCTGGTCGTCGTCGCCCTGCAGGACGAGGGTCGGCACCGTGATCGCCTTCAAATCTTCGGTCTGGTCTGTTTCCGAGAAGGCCTTGATACCTTCATAATGCGCCTTGGCGCTGCCCATCATACCCTGCCGCCACCAGTTGCGGATCGTGCCTTCCGAGATCGCAGCACCCGGCCGGTTGAAGCCGTAGAACGGTCCGGTCGGGACATCGAGGAAGAACTGCGCGCGGTTGGCGGCAAGCCCGGCCCGCAGGCCGTCCAGCACCTCGATCGGCGCGCCTTCGGGACTGCGATCGGTCTTGACCATCAGGGGCGGTACGGAACTGACCAGCACCGCCTTCGCGACGCGCCCCTGCGGCTGCCCGAAGCGCGCGACATAGCGTGCGACCTGACCGCCGCCGGTGGAATGACCGACATGAACGACGTTCTTCAGGTCGAGATGTTCGACCACGGCCGAGGCATCGGCCGCGTAATGGTCCATGTCGTGCCCCTCGCTGACCTGCGTCGACCGTCCGTGGCCGCGCCGGTCATGGGCGATGACCCGAAACCCCTTGGACAGGAAGAACAGCATCTGCGCGTCCCAGTCGTCGGCGCTGAGCGGCCAGCCATGATGGAACATGATCGGCTGCGCGTCCTTTGCGCCCCAGTCCTTGTAGAAGATTTCTACGCCGTCTTGTGTGGTGACGAATGGCATGTCGGTAACTCCAGTATGGTGGGTTGATGAAGGGTACGCCGGACTCAGCTTGTCATGTAAACCTGCATTCCCCAAGTGGCGTGTCGTTTGAGGTGAAGATCGCCTGTATCCGAGCGCTAGACAAGGATTTTCTGCCGCAAGCGGCACCTGCGGTCGCGCAGACTGCTGGATCTGGACGGATCAGACCGCGAAGCCGCTGTTTCCTTGCCCAAGGGCGGCGTTTTTCAGCGCAGCGGACAGATCTGTCCAGCCGCTTTCGTTCAGTTTGAGCGTGGATCGCGATCATGCGCATAGCGGTGGCGCTCGCAATCGGCGGATAGCGGCGAGGATGGCGCGTACCATCGTGCCGGTGACAGCGACCTCGGCCAGCTGGAAGGTGATGGTGCGGGCGTGACGGACCACACGTGCCCCGATCTTGATCAGCTTCAGTTGCAGGCTGGTCAACGACCAGTCGGCCATGGCCTCGGGCAGCTCGATGCAGCGCAAGAAGGTGGCCAGGTTGTACGCCAGGGCGTGCAGTTGCAGCCGCACCTCATTGTCGCGGAACTTCCGGCACGACAGCCGCGTCCAGCGAAAGGCGTATTTGCCCTCTTTGATGTGCTGCTCGGCGGTGCCGCGCTGGTTGTAGAACCGCACCACCCAGTCCGGCTCCATCGGCAGGTTGGTGACGATGAAGCCGACACGCGGGAACAGTTCGCCCGGATGCCATTCGATCTTGGCGATCACCCGGCGTTCCTTGTCCCAGGACGCCGCCTGATACTCGAATTCCTCGAAGAACCGCTTGACCTTGGTCAGTGACGGCCGCCCGACAGGGCGCGTTAGCCGATGCGCGATCTTGTCCTTGAGGACCGCGTTTGCGGGCAGCCGGATGGCGTAGAAGAACCGCGCTTCTTCCAATCGCTCATAGATCGCCGGGATCGCGTAGGCAGCATCGGCCCGGAAGAACCTGCCACCAAGGTCGCGCTCCGCGTAGCGCGCAATGACGGGGTCGAGAACATCACGCCAGCCATCGGCGCTGTGGACGTTGCCATGGCGCAGGGCGCAGCGTTCCAGCATCCCGAACTGGTTGAACAGAAAGTTGGGGTGATAGCAGCTACAGTCGAAATGGCCATTCCAGGCGGACCCTTCCTGGTCGCCATGGGTCGGGCTGACCGAGCTGTCCATGTCCAGAACGATGTACTTCAGCCCGTTACGGTCATGGAACCGGTCGATCCATTGCCCGTTCAGGTCGGCCAGCGCGGCACGGTTCCCGGCCAGAGCCAGCGTCTCGGTCTCGAACCGTCCCATCTGCGATGCCGAGGCCGCTTGTGCATCGACCGCTCTGCCGCCGACAACTTGGCGCATGACCGGATCGCAGGCGAGACGGTTGGCGTCGTTGACATCCTCGTATCCGGCCAGCCGCCCAAAGACTGATTGCCGGAACAGGCCGTCGAGCCGATGGACCGTGTTCTTGCCAGAGCGAGTATCGCGCAGCGCCGCTGACGCCAAATCGGACAACCCGAGCGCGTCATCAAGCTCGCGCATCACCAGAAGGCCGCCGTCGGAACTGAGCTGCGTGCCGCGAAATTCCAGCCGCACGCGAGGGTCGAAATCCACCCGATCTGCCCGTTGCAAGCCCGCACCCTCTGGGTGATCCATGAAACGCGCCCCTCGCAGCCTTCAACACCATGTTTTATATAGGAAATATAATGGTCAGGACAGCGAAATCAGCGCCTTACTTGGGAAATGTGGGTTTTAATCAGGTAGATATTGGCTTCAATGCTTATCATAAATTATCTCGAGTTATTCATGCGCCAGACCTATTTTGCCGTTTATGTTATTTAACATTTTAGAATAACATGTTATCCGCAAGTCAAGTTATGTGAATAAATTATCAAAAGTGAATGCGATATCATAGGATGCATGTTATGACTGAAGATAAAGTTCCATCATTGAATCCAGAGGAATTGACTTCAAGAGCTACACGTTTCTATAGTCGTTATGAACGAGATCTTGAGCAGATTAAAGAAATTCTTAATATTAGACTCAACCAACTTGCACTTGCTTATACTATTAAAAATAGACTACCACCTGAAGCAATCCAAGTTACTTCACGTGTAAAATCCATTAAAAGTTTTTTGCATAAACTTGAACGAAAAAACTGGCCACAATTCTACTATCCCACTGAGATTGTAAGTGATCTAATTGGAGCGCGTGTGACGTGTTGGTTCGTTGATGACTGCACAGGTATTCATGAGTTTATCAAGAAGTCAAACCACCTCTCGGTCCAAGGACAACCTAAAGACTATATTGCGAAGCCAAAAATATCTGGATACCGCTCAATTCACCTGACTGCCAATGTGAATTATGATGCAGTACGGCATGATGAATTCGGAAACGTCAAAGTCATTGACGACAAAATGAAGTGTGAAATCCAAATTCGAACGAAAATTCAAGATGCCTGGGCTGATTTAACTCATGAATTTCACTATAAAGCTGGAAGCGCTGGGATTACAAACGAAACCTACGAGCGTATGATGTCCGAGATTGCTGAACGATTGGCCAGTGAGGATCGTTCGCTCATTCACCTTCGTGATGCTTATCAGCAATGTGCTGAAGAGAAATTGGCTAACGACGAACGCGAAAGTTTTCGCGAAAGATAGTTGAATAGATCAATGCTGCCTTAACGAACGCCCGCTTCCAGAAATTCAGAACAACTGTTCTATGTCTACGATGTAAGCGTAAGCAGCAGGTCTGGACGTGTCACGGTTTAGTTCCGGACCATGGGTATCTGTTAAGCGACGTTGCGCTCATGATCCAGAGGACTTTTCCACTGGAGTGCGGAATGCCGCCTCTGCGCGTTGTAGAAATTGTTGATGTAAAGAGTGATGGCCTGCTCGACCTCCTGACGTGTGCTCCAGGCCTGTCGCCACATGAGTTCTGCTTTCAGGGTTTTGAAGAAGCTTTCTGTCACTGCATTATCCCAGCAGTTTCCCTTTCTGCTCATGGACACGAGAAAGCCATGAGCAGAAAGGAGCTGACGGTAAGCCTCTGAACAATACTGACTGCCACGATCAGCATGATGGATGCAGCCAGGTGGTGGCTGACGCAAGGCAATAGCGCGTTGTAACGCTGTGGCGGCAAGATCTGCGGTCATACGGACATCAAGGTTCCAGCCGATGACTCTTCGTGAGAAGAGGTCCAGCACCACAGCCAGGTAAACCCAGCCTTCCCGCGTCCAGATGTCTGTGATGTCCGCTGTCCATTTCTGGTTAAGCGATGTTGCGGAGAAGTCCTGTCCCAGAAGGTTAGGTTCAATGGCATGACTGTGAGCGCTCTTCGTGGTTGCTTTAAAGCGCTGCGTTCGGACAACCCGGATGTCATTCTCCCGCATCAGCCGTCCCACACGGCGATGTCCGGCAGAAAAGCCACGAGCTCTGAGTTCCTCTGTCATGCGGGGACGTCCGTAGCTTCGCCTGCGCTGCGCGTGAATGGTGCGGATATGGACCATCAGAGCATCATCCTGTCTTCTGCGGGCACAGACCGGACGACGTCGCCAGGCTCTCAAACCTCGGTCGCTGACACCAAACAGCCGACAGACCCGTTCACGGGAAAGCGGACCGTGATATCGCGCAATGAACCCAAACCTCACGATCTTTGGTTCGCGAAGAACTGTGTCGCCTTTTTTAGCAGTTCCTTCTCCTCCTTCAGCAGAAGGTTTTCACGTCGCAATCTCTCATTCTCACGTAATAACGCTGTATGATCCGTTGTGTCAGCAACGACAGTGTCGTGCGTCTGCGCATCACGGATCCATGTCTTCAACGTCGAAGACCCAATACCCAGATCCTGAGCAATACGCTCACGCGACAGACCGCTACTCAGAGCTAAACGCACCGCCTCGTGTCTGAACTCAGCCTTGTAAACTCGTCCCATTCCAATTTTCCTTTACAACCACTTTCGGTCTTAAAGGTCCGGCACTAAACCGCGACACGTCCAAGGACCGGACGTACCTGCGGCAGGCCGGCTTCTACGACGGGCTGATCTACGACGAGCCCAGATCCTTCAACTTCACCCTCCGCGGCCATTACTGAAGGCGACACCGACGGGCGGCCCTGTGTTCGCCACACTGCGCCTATCCCGGCGTGATCGCATGCCGCGCGCGGGGAGCCCCGTTCCTGAACACCATGGCATAGAGGCTTGGCAGGACCAGAAGGGTCAGCAGGGTGGAGGTGACCAGGCCGCCGATCACGACGGTGGCGAGGGGCCGCTCCACTTCGGCACCCATGCTTCCCGAAAACGCCATGGGAAAAAAGCCGAGGCTCGCCACGCTCGCCGTCGCAAGGACAGGACGGAAGCGTGACCGTGCGGCGTCGAACGCCGCCGTCGCGGCATCCAGACCGCTGTTCCGGAGCGACTGGATCTGGCTGACCAGCACCACGCCATTGAGAATGGCGACGCCGAACAGCGCGATGAACCCGATGCTGGCGGCGATGCTGAACGGGAGACCCCGTAACGTCAGCGCGATGATCCCTCCTGTCGCCGCGATCGGCAGGTTGAAGAAGACCAGGCCCGCGGCCTTCACGGAACCGAGTGCTGCGATCAGCAGGACGAAAATAACCAGGAGCGCGATCGGCACGACGACACTGAGCCGCTGCATCGCGGAATGGAGATTCTTGAACTGCCCGGCCCAGACAATCCGATATCCGGCCGGAAGCACAACGTCCGTCGCAACGGCCTTCTGGGCGGCCGCCACGAAGGAATTGACGTCGCGCCCGCGAACATTCGCCTGCACGGTGACCCTTCGCTGCAGACCGTCCCGATCGATACGCGAAGGTCCCTCCTCCAGTTTGATCGTCGCCACCTCGGAGAGAGGAACCCAGCCCCGACCGTCGATTCTTCGAACGGGAAGGTTGCCTATGTCTGTTTCAGACAGTGTCGATTGCGGATCGAGCCGGATCTGGGTCGGAATGATCGTGCCGCCAATCACCACGGGTTTTCCGACGAGACCGCCGATCGCCGTGATCTGGGCGAGTGCGTCAGAGACCAGAACCCCCCGTCGCGCGGCGGCGCCGCGGTCGACGTCTAGATGCATGAAGGGAACAGTGCCGTCTCCCTGCGGGGCGACGTCGGCCGCTCCCGGCACGGCCGCGACCACCTGCGTGACGCGATCCGCCAGTTTTGCAAGTTCGTCGAGATCGTCTCCGTAGATGGAGATCGCAAGCTGCGTGCGTACCCCTGACAGAAGCTCGTCCATTCTCATTTGGATGGGCTGGGACCACTCGTAGTTGGCGCTCGGCAGCTTCGTCTCCAGCAGTTTCGACATCTCGGCGACGAGTTGCTCCTGCGACCGGCCCGTCTTCCAGTCCGATCGGGGTTTGAGGATGATGAAGCTGTCGGACTCGTTGGATCCCATGGGGTCCGTCGGAACGGCGGCGGTTCCGATATTCGTCACCACGGTCTTGACCTCGGGGAAGGAACGGATCAGCCGCTCCTGCTTACCGATTTCCTCGATCACCGTGGGCAGCGACGCACTGGGCCACCGAGTGACCGTCGTCGTGAGCGATCCTTCCTCCAGGGTCGGGACGAATTCGCCCCCAAGACGGGTCGCAAGCCCAACCGATACCACGAAGACGCCGATCGTGATCAGGAGGACCGTTTTACCCCGTTTTTCGCTCCAGGCGAGCATGGGCTCATAATACCGGCGCGCCTTGCGTACGAACCATGTTTCCCTGTGGCTTTCGCCGCCTCGCAGAAAGACGGCCGAGAGCACCGGAATGCAGACAAAGCAGTAGACGAGCGAAGCGAGAAGGGCCATGGCGACCGTCTGCGCCATGGGCCGGAACATCTTCCCCTCGATATCTTGAAGGGCGAAAATCGGGAGATAGACCATGATGATGACGAAGATCGAGAACGTTACCGGGCGCACGACCGACGTCGCGGCCTCAATTGCCGTGTCGCGCATCGACATCCTGTCGCTCCGGCCTGAGCGCAAGGTCATGAAATGCTCGACGACAACCAGAGAACTGTCGACGATCATGCCGAAATCGATCGCCCCGAGACTCAGGAGGTTGGCTGACACGCCGAAGACCCGCATCCCGATGAACGCACATAGAAGTGCTGCGGGGATCGCGGAGGCGATCACGAGCGAAGCACGCCAGTCTCCCAGCACCACGACCAGAACGAACAGCACCAGAGCCGCGCCGATCAGAAGGTTTTCCTTGACGGTCGCAATGGTCTCGCCGGTCAATGTCGAGCGCATATAATATGGATCGAGCGTCACGCCGGGAGGCAGCGACTTGCGAATGGCGGGAAGGGCCGCGCGGATGCTTGCAAGCACGGCGTTCGAACTCGCACCGTCCTGCATCATGACGGCGCCTAGCACGATTTCTCCATTCCCGTCACGTGTGGCGGCTCCAAGCCGGGTCCGTGGACCGAGTCCGACGGTGCCGACATCATATACCCGGATGACGTTGCCATCCTTTCCGATGCGCACCGGGATCTGGCCGAAATCGTCGAGTTTGCCCACGAGCGCACGTCCGACGATCACCTGCTGCTCCGCCTGATGCGCGATCCATCCACCGCCTGCGGAAGCGTTGTTGCCGTCGATCGCCTGGTAGACATCGGAAACGCTCACGCCGTAGCTGCGCAGACGCAGGGGATCCAGAACGACCTGAAATGTCTGCTCGGCGCCGCCATTGGCGTTGACCTCGGCGATACCCGGCAACAGCTTGATCGCAGGGGCCACTGTCCAGCGCATGATGCGGTTGAGGTCCATCAGCGAGTAGGCAGGTCCTTTGAGCTGGAACTGCATGATCTCGCCCATTCCTGTCGTGCGTGGGCCAAGCTCGACGCGGACACCGGGGACGGCGACGGTGTCGCGCGCATCCTGAAGACGTTCGGCGACCCGGGCCCGATCCAGATCGATATCGGTCGCATCGTCGAACTGGAGGTAGACGGCCGACACGCCCGTCCGCGAAACCGATCGAAGGTCAATCAGGCCAGGCAGGGCAGTGAAGCTGGTCTCGACGGGGAAGGTGATCAGCTTCTCGACCTCCTCGGTCGCGAGCCCGGGAGCCGTCACGGTGACCATCACCTGCCGGGGCGAGATGTCCGGAACCGGCTCGACGGGCAACCCCTCGACACAGGCGACGCCGGCAACCAGCAGGGCGACGATCAGCCCGAAAACGAAGAAGCGTTGCTTTTGGAAGAATGCAAACAGCATGTTCAGTCTCCACCGAGACCGGAAAGAAGAGCCATGGCCTTCAGGGAGAACGAACCCTGCGCCACGATATCGTCCGCCGCTGTGAGCTTCCCCGAGAGCACGCTTCTATCCGGCTCTTCCAGCAGACTTTGCACCGGCACCGGTTCGAAGCGATCGTCCCCGACCTTCTTGTAGACCACCGGATGGCCATCGACTCTCTGCACGGCCGCCGTTGGCACGATCATGCCCGTCACCTGCTCCCTGACAGACAGCCATGCATCGAGTTGCGTTCCGGGCCTTAAGATCGTGCCGGGGTCGTCAAACGTTGCGATCACCCTGACCAGTCCAGTCTCGGGATCGGCGGTTCCTTCGATGGTCCGGATCTTCGCCGTCCGAAGTTCGGCCTTGTCCGCGCCAAGCGGCAGAAAGCGCATCTCGGATCCGACTTCCAGTCGTGACACGTCGTCGGGCCGCACGAAGGCCGCGATCCAGACATTGGACGGTGTGACGATCCGCACGACAATATCCGCAGGCGCGATATCGTCCGCGACGGCGGTGTCGACCCGGCTCACGACGCCCGCGAAGGGTGCGATCAGGACAGAATTCTCGTCCTCGACGATTTTCTCCGTGGATGAAGTGAATTCCTCCTCGAGACGGTGGGTCAGCGTGTCGATGGCAGCCTGCTGATAGCGCACGGCATTTTGCGTCTCCTGCATCGCGGACAGACGTCGCGCGACTTCGCCCGCGGAAACGGTGGTGCCCGACAATGTCCTGCCGCGCCGATAGGCGAGCGTCGCATCCGCGAGCCTGGCTTTCGCGCCGGCAAGGTCGGCGCGCGCCTGGGCGAGCTGCAATTGCACGACATGCAGGGCGTGATCGACATAGGTCACGAGAACCTGCCCGGTGGTTACATGGTCACCGGGAATGACCGAAACCTTGCTAACCTTTCCGTCTCCGGCGGGTCGGATCGCGACCGATCGCCCCGCGTTCTCCATGACGGTGGCCATGGCCTTGATCTCGGGACGCAGCGCACCGGCGACCGGCCGAACGATCTGCAGCCCCTCCACCGTTCCCGCGTCGGGTTGCAGGGTGATGGTCTTCTGCCAGTTCGCATTCTGCGCATGTGCGAGGATGGGCGTCATAAGGCCGAGCGCCAGGATACAGGCAATCCGTTTCAAGGTAGATATCCCCAGGCTATGACAGTTCGAACAATGGCGATGCGGTATCCTGCTTCTGCGGTCTCGAACCGCAGACGCGCGTCGTAGGCATCCATGCGGGCGCGAATGGCCTCGATCAGCGGCGTCTCGCCAGAGCGCCATGATCGTTCCACCGCATCGGCGCGCGTCAGCATGTCACGCGCCGCCTGTGCCGTCGTCACGATCGAGGCGGACGTGTTGCGCAGGCGGGCCTGAACGCGGGCAACCTCCGCCAGAATTGTCCGGCGGGTGTCGATCTCGTCGCGTTCGGCTGTCGAGAGCGCCCCCTGTGCCTGAGTGCGGACAGGAACACGGGTGACGTCGGTTGGGATCGGCATCCGAAGGCTGACACCGATCTGGGTGTCCCAGGGCGATCCGTACTGGCCCTGATTGATCACACCCGCGCCAATTTCCGGATTGGGCATATAGCTGTGTGCCGCAAGACGATCTTTCTCGGTCGCGACCCGCACTCTCTGATGGGCCGCCCGCAGCCGCGGATCCCGGTCTTCGGACCAGGGGACCGCCTGGGCTCTCAGATAAAGCGGCCAGTGACTGTCGATCTCCGCGAGCGATACCCGCGTCGGCCGCCCGGTCAGAATATCAAGGCTTGCCTGTGACGCGTCCTCGTCTTCCACGCTGGCGTTGACGTCGCTCTCGATCACGGCCATCTGGCCGTTGACTGCTTGCAGATCGGCGGATGTGCTCTCACCGGCCCGCACCGATGCCTGCACCGCACCGGCGAGACGTCGAAACGCCGCGAGTGTCATCTGCGCCGTCATCCTGCGCGCGCGTGCGAGTTGCAAGGCACCAGTCGCATCCGTAACCCGGATGGCGACCGCCATATGGGCGACCTCACGCTGTGCCGCGGCAAAGGTCGCGTCTGCGCGGGCGACGTTTTCGGTGGCAGTGCCCTGTCCCGGCAGCCACAGCGGAACGGACAGGCCTGCCTGGGTCGTCCGATAGGCGTAGTTTCGCCCGCTCGGGCGATCATCGAAATATTGCGCGTCGATCGTCGGGCTGCCCGCGAACCAGGATCTGGCCGCCCGTTCGCGTTTCTTCGCACCGCTTTCCTGAAGCGCAAGATCGTTCTGCGCCGGATCGTTGGTCCACGCAGCTTCGATCGCATCATGAAGTGTGCCGGACGTGGGGTCGGTCGGCTGGGCCCAGGCTCCCTGTGGAAACGAGGCAACCATCAGGCCTGCGATCACCACATTGCCCAGAACACACGAAAACGGGAGGCGGCGCGCGCGAGGGAACAATCTCTTCATACGGAGACGCCCGTCCTGCCCGAACGCAGAAGGCGCAAGGCATTCAGAGTCACGAGCACCGTCGCGCCCGTATCGGCCATGATCGCCACCCAGAGCCCGGTCACCCCGGCGATGGATGTCATGAGGAATAGCCCTTTCAAACCCAGTGCGATCGAGACGTTCTGACGGATATTGCGCATGGTCGCGCGAGACAGGCGGATCAGGGCTGGAATGTCGCCGACCCGATCCCGCAAGAGGGCGGCGTCCGCCGTTTCGAGGGCGACATCGGTGCCCGAACCGATGGCAACGCCGACCGAAGCCTGTTTCAGTGCGGGTGCGTCGTTGATGCCGTCTCCGACCATCATGACGGGGCCTTGCTCCCCAAGCGTGCGAATGGCCGCAAGTTTCTGTTCGGGTAACAACTCAGCCCTGTATTCCGTACCGAGCGCGGTCGCGATGGCCGCTGCCGTCCGGGCATTGTCGCCTGTGAGAATGACCGGCGTGACGCCAAGGGTTCGGAGCTGGCGCATGGCGTCCCCGGCATCGGCGCGAGGTTCGTCTCGCAAAGCGATCAGGGCCAGGGCGCGGCCGGCATAGAGAACCGCTACGGTTTTTCCTGTTTCCTCAAGAGCTCTGACCTGGTTCGCACCGTTTTCATCCAGCGCACCGTCCTGTGTTGCATGTCGGGGGCTGGCGACTGCATAGCCCTGCCCTCCGATCGTTGCCGTGACGCCCTTGCCCGGTATGGCTCTGCTCTCCTGCAATATCGGGAGAGCAAGTCCCTCGGCCCGCCGTAAAATGGCCTTGGCCAAAGGATGGCTCGACGTGCTTTCGACCGCAGCAGCAAGTGCAAGGCAATCGCGTTCCGGCATATCTGCCAGTGTGATCACGTCCGTGACATCGGGACGGCCCTTCGTCAGCGTGCCAGTCTTGTCGAGCGCGACTGTCCTGATCTTCGCGCTCGCTTCGATGACCGCGCCCCCCTTGAGGAGGAGACCATTCCGGGCACCAGCCGACAGCGCCGATGCAACCGCGGCGGGGACGGAAATGACCAGTGCGCAGGGACAGCCAATCAGCAGAAGTGACAGACCGCGATAGATCCATGTCGACCAGTTTTGTCCCAGAAACAGCGGCGGCGCGACGGCGACAAAGGCCGACAACCCGACGATGGCCGGCATGTACCAGCGACTGAAACGATCAATGAACCGTTCGGTCGGCGCGCGTGATTCCTCCGCCTGTTCGACGAGCCGGATGATCCTTGCGATGGTACTATCGGTGGCCGCCCGCGTCACCCGTATCCGGAGGGCCGCCTCGACATTGATCGCGCCGGCGAACACCTGATCGCCCGGTCCGCGTGTCACGGGAATGCTCTCGCCCGTCACCGGGCTCTCATCAATGCCGCCTGCTCCCGAGAGGATGTCGCCATCGGCAGGGATGCGATCGCCAGGCCTGGCAAGAACCACGTCACCAGAAACCAGATCGGACGCTGCAACCTCCCGCACGACGATACCCTCCTCGCGCAATGCCGTCTTTGGGACAAGAGCCCCGAGCGCCTGTATGCCACTGCGGGCATGTTCGACCGCGACGCCCTCGAGCAGTTCTCCCAGCGCGAAAAGGCATACGACAAGAGCTGCCTCCTGCGCGGCCCCTATAAACAGCGCGCCGATGGCGGCAATGGTCATCAGGGCTTCGATCGTGAAGGGTTCCCCCGATCGCAAAGCAGCCCATGCCCGTTTCGCAATGGGCAGTAGACCGGCAAGGCAGGCCATGATGAAAGGCCATCGACGAGAACTCTCGGGCAGGAGAGTGCTGCCCCCCCAGGCGAGTGCCAGTAGCGCGGTCGTCAGAACAACCAGAAGTCCTTTGCCTGTCCTGTACCAGGGTGTTTTTGTGCCAGCGGCCGTTGGCGCAGGATCATCGACGGCCGCCTTGCGGTCTATCCCGCCGCGCGTTGTTTCGTAGCCAAGCCCCTTTACAGTGCCCTCTATCGCTTCAGGTGTGACGAGAGTCCGATCGAACTCCACGCGCAGCCGCTGTGCCAACGGGAAAAATTCGACACTTTCGATCCCCGGCGTCTTTGTCAGCGTACCCTTCACCTTGATGCCACAGGCCTGGCAGTCCATGCCTGCGACAAGCCACTCGTGTCTCTCCAGCATTCGAATCTCCTGTTCATGAGGAGGAGATTCGAGTAGATACGACCTCTAGCGACTAGAGGGTCAAGGCGATTTTTCATGGTCAATATCGGAAAACTATCCGCCGAAACCGGCGTCAAAATCCCCACGATCCGATACTACGAGCAGATCGGACTTCTGCCGGAACCCGAACGCAGCAAAGGGGGGCAGCGAGTCTACACGAAGGCAACGCTCGAGCGATTGAGTTTCATCCGCCACGCGCGAGAACTCGGATTTTCTCTCGATGATATTCGGGAGCTGACCGCACTGTCTGAGTCTCCCAATGAAAGTTGCGAAGTCGTCGACAGTATAGCGATGCGTCAGCTCAATGAAGTGCGCAAACGGATTCGTCGTCTGAAGGCATTGGAAGACGAATTAGAGAGAATGCTTGACCAGTGCAGCGGCGGCACTGTCGACACCTGTCGTATTATTCAGGTTCTCGGCGATCATAACCTGTGTATTACCGATCATTATGACACGTGCGGCAAAGCAGATCGTTGGCCGTCATCACTGTGAAAGCGACTGCGTCCCGAATCCGTGGATAATTCACACTCAAGGCGTGTCTGCGATGCCTTTCGCTACATCCCCAATCAAGAATATAGCAAATATTAATTTGTAATCGTAATATTCAACTACAGGAACAACGGCTTTGCACACTCTCGTCTATGGTCTCCCTCCTGTCCTGGCTGCCATAATCGGCGGCTTAATCGCCGTTTACCGACCGCCAGAAGAAAAGCTCGTCAGCGGAATGCAGCATCTGGCCGCAGGGGTCGTGTTCTCGGCTGCATCCGTAGAAATCCTGCCCTCCATCATGCACGGCGCGAATCCTGTCGCAACGCTGGTGGGCGGAGGAATCGGCACGGCAACAATGCTCGGCGTCAAGGCACTGGACAGCCGGCTCAGAGGTCCAGCCGCGTTCCTCTGCATGATCGGGCTGGACATCTTTCTTGATGGACTTGTTCTGGGTTTTGGTTTCGGTGCAGGGGCACGGCAAGGCTATCTCCTGACTGTCGCGCTGACACTTGAGGTCTTGTTCCTCGGGTTGAACATTACGACTGCGTTGGCCGAGAACGGGACAGGGAAACTCGCGATCATCGGGGCGACAGCAGCCATCAGTATGCTTCTGCCCGTCGGTCTGGTTGTTGCCACGCCTGCTCTTTCACTGCCGCATGCGTTTACGACCGGTTTTCTGAGCTTTGGGCTTATCGCATTACTCTATCTCGTCACCGAAGAGCTTCTGACCGAGGCACACGAGAAACCTGATTCGCCAGCATCGACCGCGATGTTTTTCATAGGGTTCCTGTTTCTTCTTGTTCTCGATGAAATACATTAGGTGTGATACTTTGTCTGGAGCACATTTGAGACACTCCCCCGGGTTAGGCATGATGGTCGGCGGGTATGGGCGTAATGCCTTGACCTTACGCAGGATTTAGAGGGTTATAAAAACCTCTTTGTTTTGAGCCCTTCTCCAGGATTTCATTTTTCCTGCTCGGATTGGAGTGATAGATGATGAAGAGCGGCTTGCTCGTTTGAACGGGCTTGGCGATCAGCTTGAAGCCTTTGCCCGGACTGTGGATTTTGAGGTGTTCCGCCATGATTTGGAAGCGGCTCTGGCGTATTCTGACGGAAGCAAGGGCGGACGTCCTCCGTTTGATCCGGCGCTGATGTTCAGAAGTCTGGTCATCCAGACACTGAACAATTTCTCCGACGAGCGGACGGAATACCTGATCAACGACCGCCTGTCTTTTATGCTTTTCCTTGGTCTGGACCTTTCGGACCGGGGGCCGGATGCCAAAAACGGTCTGGCTGTCCCCTGAGCGTCTGATATAGACGGGTGCGCTTGGAAAGACTGTTTGACCGATTTGGCGCGACCCTGCGGAACGCTGGTAATACCAAAGGGTGTGGCCGTTGACTCGTGTGTGAAGTGACGAGCGGCGTCGGTTCTGATTCTCTTGAATTGGGGAGGATCTGGCGGATGACGAGGGCGGTGAAGCTATGGGATGACTACTCGACCTCTGACCCGAGACGACTTGCGGCGCGCAGCCGGCAGGCGAACGTCGCACGCCGGCTGCGCGCCCTGGCGGCGATCCGTGACGGGTCCAGCCGGACGCATGCGGCTCGCACAGGTGGAGGGTTCGAAAAACCCCAATCCCGGCTTTTCCAGACATAACAATATCAATGAGTTATCAATTTTGATTGGTTGGAAAAAAGGGTTTTTCGAACCCTCCAATTTCATGAAATTCTCTTATGAACAGGTAAATGTGAATCAGGGAATAACGGGAGGCCTAAACAGTTCCTGAATGAAACAGCATAATCTGAAGCGCATTAGAATTTTTTTTTACGTGTCTGCTAATCAGCGTTTTGATCCGACAGGCGCCAGCAGCCATTATATCCGACTATAATCGTGCGAAGTATTTACCGGAAAAGCGGGCCATCGGACTGTGACCCACTGAGGCGAAGTTTACGGTTCTCAGCAACGAATTTGCGGCATAATCTCTGGCAAACACTCCGTCGACTATTGCTCCGGAAGCATTATGCCTACTGAGATTCAACATCTTCACAGACCAGCGTAGGACGTCCCGTGCATTTCGCGAATAGAGCGATAGCGCGGTCACAAACGAGGCAATGCCCTTCGCAGCAGTCCCTCATCAGGAAGGCCACCAGGTCTGAGAGAGCCGGAAACGTCGCGCTGTAAATGATCTGACGACCGTCGCGGAGACTTTCGATAAGACCGGCTCGTTCCAGATGTCCGAGGTGAAAAGAAAGGCGAGACGGTGGGATATTTCCGAGGAATGTACTGATAGCACCGGCCGAGCGGCCGTCTGCGCCGACCGTCACGAGATAACGGACGATCCGCAAGCGCGTTTCGGGGTCACGACACGAAAGTGTACTTTACGTACGCTTAGAGTGAACCCGACAAGAACATTGAGGCTGTTCTGCTGAGAGCTCGATAGACTGTCGGACGAGAGATGGAAAAGACTTCGGCTAGATCGCTGATGGAGTAATCGCCGGTATCATACATCCGGCGAAGCTCCTTCTGCTGCCGGTCAGAGAGCTTAGGTTTTTTCCCGCGTAGCTTGCCTTTGGCGCGGGCGACCGCCATGCCTTCGCGGGTGCGCATCCGGATCAGATCGGCTTCAAACTCCGCGAAAGTCGCCAAGATGTTGAAAAACAGTCTACCCATCGGATCTGACGGATCGTGAATGCTGCTCCCAAGTTGAAGCTTCACACCACGGGCTGTCAGACTATCGCCAATGGCTCGCGCGTCAGGGACAGATCGGGCCAGCCGATCAAGCTTTGGCACGACCAAAGTATCGCCACTGCGAACAGCCGCAAGGGCTTGATCAAGGCCGGGTCGCTCCCGGTTCGTGCCAGTAAAGCCTTTGTCCGTGTAGATGCGATCGGCAGCAACACCGAGTTTGAGAAGTTCCTGCTGCTGGACCGCGAGGTCCTGTTTGTCCGTCGAGCATCGGGCATAGCCGATCAATGTGTGCGTCATGCGGGAAAGTGTAACGTATAACGCCCCGTCAATGCAAAAAATATGGTACCATCTATATGAGACTCGGCTTTCGGCTGTTTTTCTGCCTTGGCAGGTGAACCAGTGATCGTCCGTTCAATGATCCCCTTCCGGACACATGAAGGAGACATCCGATCATGGCGCGGCGCCGTCTTCTGACCCGTGAAGCTCTCGCCCGACATTACGAGCCTTCTGTCGATGATCGCGAGATCACGAGACATTTTACACTCAGCCAGGATGACTTCGATCTGATCGCAACCCGCCGCGGAGAAGCCTCCCGATTGGGTTTTGCGATGGTCATGCTCTACATGCGCTGGCCGGGACGGGTGCTGGAATCTGGTGAAACACCACCGGCTTCCATTCTGTCATTTGTTGCGCGGCAGCTCGACCTGTCCCCTGGGCTCTGGTCCCATTACGGACGTCGTGACGAAACCCGTCGATCCCATCTGGCCCACCTGATGAAGCGTTATGGCTACCGAACCTTCGATCGGTCGGCATTTCATGACATGACCGGTTTCGCGATGCCAATTGCACATCATGTGACCCAGCCATCCCGCATGGCTGCGATCCTGATTGACGAGATGCGTCGCCGAAGCATTCTCCTGCCGTCGGTCACTGTCATTGAAGCCTTGGTGCGCCGTGCTCGCCAGCAGGCCAATCACCTTGTCCATGACGTCCTTGCAGGGGATCTGCCGCCGGAAACCCGTTGTCGTTTGGACAAAATGCTGGAGCGTCGTGGCGATCGCAGTGCCTCCTGGCTCTCGTGGCTGCGTAACCCGCCCCTGTCACCAGCCGCGCGCAATATCCTGCGATTGCTGGAACGCCTGGAGTATGTACGATCCCTGAACCTCGACAGCGCTCGCGCCACGACCATACCGCGTGTGGCCTTTGACCGTTTGGGCGAAGAAGCTGCCCGGATTACGCCCCAGCATCTGGCCGAGCTTCGGTCATCCCGTCGTTACGCCATTCTGGTGGCAGCCGGGGTCCGACTTGAGGAGGTTCTAACCGACGCGACCCTCACAATGATGGAAAAACTGCTCGGAAGCATGATCCGCCGTGCCGAACACCGGGTCCGTGACAAAGCGATTGTCACCGTGCGATCGTTGCAGGCGCAGCTCCGTCTGCTCACAACCTCCTGTCGCCATCTGATCGAAGCGCGTGATCAGGGTGTTGATTCACTGTCTGCCATTACGGGAATTGACTGGCCCCGCCTCCAGGACGCCATCGGCAGGGCTGAAACCCTGACAGCTCCAGAGACAATTGATCGCACGGCCGAACTGATCAACCGGCATCGCTCGCTTCGTCCTGCCATTGGTCCATTCCTGAACGCGTTCCAGTTTCAGGGTGGTCGCACGGTACAGGGATTACTGAAGGCGGTGCAGATCATTGGAGACCTCTATCGGACCGGTAAACGCCGCTTGCCTGACTCCTGTCCGATCCGTTTCATTCCGCCTTCCTGGCACAGCTTTGTCAGGCCAGAGGGAACAGTCATACGACAGGCTTACGAACTCTGTGTTCTGACCCAGCTGCGCGAGCGTCTGCGTGCCGGAGACATCTGGGTAACGGAAAGTCGCCAATACCGCGCATTCGACACCTACCTTCTTCCGGAAGCCACGTTTGCAGCGATGCGCGCGCAAGGACCGTTGCCTCTGGCGATCAATGCTACGGCTGACACGTTCCTTTCTCAACGGCGTGCAGTGCTGGAAACCGCGCTGAACCGGGTGACGGCTCTTGCCAGGAAGGGCGAGTTGTCACAGGTCCGGCTTGATGCACATGGTCTTGTGATTTCGCCTCTGAAAGCAATTACACCCCCTGCTGTGGAAGAGTTGAGGCGGGCGGCTTACGACCGGCTGCCACGGATCAAGATTACTGATCTTCTGCTGGAAGTGGACCGCTGGATCAGCTTCACCGACTGCTTTACCCATCGCCGTTCCAGCCGTGTCGCGGATGACAAAAACGCCCTGCTGACGGTGATCCTGGCGGATGGGATTAATCTTGGTCTGACACGCATGGCCGACACCTGTCAGGGTGCCACCCTGCGCCAGTTGGCGCATCTGCATGACTGGCATATCAGCGAGGCCGGATACGCCGAAGCCCTTGGCCGTATGGTTGCAGCCCATCGTGGGCTGCCCCTGGCGTCACTCTGGGGAGACGGCACATCGTCCTCAAGTGATGGTCAATTGTTTCATGCAGGTGGCAGAGGCGCTGCGATCAGCGATATCAATGCGCGCAATGGCAGTGAACCGGGCGTCAGTTTCTACACCCACATCTCCGATCAGTATGATCCGTTTTCGACCCGGGTGATTGCGGCGACGGCCGGTGAAGCGCCCTATGTTCTGGATGGGCTGCTGTATCATGCTAACGGACTTTCCATTGAAGAGCATTATACAGATACGGGTGGGGCATCGGATCATGTTTTCGGGCTGATGCCCTTCTTTGGTTATCGATTTGCGCCCAGGATACGGGATCTGAAAGAGCGGAAACTTCACCTTTTTCCGGGACAACACCCGGGCGAACTTCTGGGTGGGATGGCCGGTGACCTGATCAATACCAACCATATTGTGGAACACTGGGACGACCTGCTGCGTCTCGTCACATCTATTCGGAGTGGAACCGTGACCGCTTCGGCCATGCTGCGCAAACTCGGATCTTACCCCCGTCAGAATGGTCTGGCTGTGGCTTTGCGCGAAGTCGGCCGGATCGAACGGTCAATTTTTATGCTCGACTGGATACAGGATCTGGATTTGCGCAGACGAACCCAGGCTGGACTCAATAAGGGAGAAGCCCGGAATGCGCTGGCTCGGGCGCTCTTCTTCAATCAGCTTGGCGAACTGCGGGATCGGCGTTTTGAAAATCAGGCCTATCGGGCGTCAGGTCTGAACCTGCTGGTGGCAGCGGTCATCCTATGGAATACGCGCTATCTTCAGTCTGCCATCACGACGCTCGGTATTTCAGATGACCTGGCCCAGCATATCGCACCCCTCGGCTGGGAGCATATTTCTTTGACAGGCGACTATCGCTGGAATGTCGATGAGCAGCCCGAAGCTGGCGCGTTACGACCGCTTCGGGTACCTGCATCCCTACTTGTTGCGTGAACCTCAATGTGGCCAGTTCTACAGGTGTTCACTCCAAGCGTACGTAAAATACACTTTCGTGTCGTGATCCCTCTTAGATAGGATCGATATTGCGAGCACCATTACGTTACTAATATGTTATATTTTGTATGAGTTTTTTCACGTTGGCCACAAAATGTATAATAGATACTCCTTAATTCTATCTTTAATAGCCCTCGGTGTGTCTATATTATACGTGATGCTCTCATATATACTAATAACGAAAAAAATAAGAAGATATCAATCAGAAGTCTTCTTGGCTCAATTGTTTCTGTTCTTCTTTTTTGCCCTGAACAACAATAGCGACTGAAGAGGATGAGGAACTGCCGATTGCGCTGAGTGGCAGAGTTAGTACTGCAGCACTATAACGAGAGGGTGATCCGCGAACCTCCCGTTAGCGTTGTTGAGATATGTTCTGCGTCCCTCGACACTGCGTCTTTCCACGACGGTCTTCCGGCCGTCTCTATTTGTGATGACTGCATTGACCAAACTCATCCCTCTTTGTGTACCGTTCGAACGCCGCCACGAAGCCTCTCAAGGGGGTGCCTTCTTTAACGGTGAGCAAAAGTGCTGGATGGGGCACCGGGACAAGCTCGACGCTCTAATGCCTTTCGTCCCTTACCGGTATCGGCCGGATCGCAAGCCACCCTATATCCGTCCGTGGATGGTGCCGCAGGCTCTGTGGGGCTTTAATCTGCGCGCCTTCCTGGCGCCCGAAGACTGGAACCGGATCCGGAAGGATGCCTATGCGCGATCAGGGTCCCGCTGCCGGGTATGCGGAGGACGAGGACCTCAATGGCCGGTCGAGGCTGACGAAGGGTGGGCGTATGACGACGAACGCCGGGTCCAGATCCTTAAAGGGGTGATTTCCCTCTGCCCTGACTGCCATGGCGTGCGTCACTGGGGAAAGACCATGACCGAGGGCAGGCAGGATGCCGCTTTGGCCTGGATGGCGGAGGTGAATGGCTGGAGCCACATCGAAGCGGCGCGGTGCGGAGACGAGGCCATGAAGCGGTGGCATATGCGCAGCCGCCATACCGACTGGCAGTGCGACATCTCCTGGGCAATCAGAACTTACAGTGTTGTGCCGATCAAGGACGGCGAAACGCTGGCCCGCGAGCTGAACCGGAAATTCGTGCGGCAGGCGCAGACGCGCGTTGGCGTAAGGGCTGTGCACGTCACGCACATCAAACGTCTGTTCCGTGAACGATAGAGGTCGATTGCCGACACCTGTCAGTCTCCCTTACATTCCGTCTATGTACGGGACGACCATCGCTTCTGCGATCGCTTTGCTAAGACGCATTTCTAAAGACATAGATTGTCGACGGACTATAACTCCTAAACATACTGATGTGTGCCCTAGCATCCACTCCAGAGCACACCGCTCGATGCACGGTGCTTCGTGAGATAAGTAGTATGGTTCTAACGAGCGTGCTTCCGTCGACTTTTAATTCTCTGAGTTTTTAATTAGCCACGACGCCAGTATTAAACCGCACGAGGTAACGAGGCTGGCGTCGGCGGCCGTCACCTCTGTCTCATGGTCCACGTCACGGCCGTGACCGGCTCCAGCCGCGTTTCTAAACTCATTAGCGGTTAAAATCATTTTCTTTGCAGCGCTAACGATTTTGCGGGTGTGGCGTTCACTGTCGGTCTTTGGCTCGTCATTTGGCGTCAGTCCCAGTTCATTAAAGCACTGGGATGTCAGACCTGAAAAGTCGAGGTCTTTGACGCCTTGATACCCTTTGCGACCTAGTATTGTCCTCATAGTCGCCTCGAGCATCTCCTTAGTTACACCAATAGCGAGGGGCGGATCATTGGGAAGCGCGTTTTGTACGCGTTTAGTATACGTAGAAAGATCGATAATGCCTTCCACGGCTTCAGTCTCTGCAAGGCTGTGAGCGATCGCTTCCACCAAAGGGTCGGCGCTCTCTGTAAATACTTTAAGAATATCAGGAGCATTCGAACTGAACCAACGCTGTATTTCTGATCTATTGAATAGATCCATTAAGGCGGGTTGATCGTCGGAAAGTAGACGATCGACAATCTGCAGTATCTTAGCTTCATAGTCAGGATTCTGATATCTTACGCTGTTCATGAAATGCTGGTTTTTGGTGATTTCCTCATCAAGGTAATAAGTAAGTCCGAATTTCGACCATTCGCTCTCGTCCATACACTTAGCCAGAGCTTCGGCGAGCGTTACCTGGAAGCGTCTTGATAGGTTTGCGTCGCTGATTATACGAGCAGGGAGGGTTTCATGTGTCATTTAGTATTCAACCTTAAAGAGCGAGGATAATGAAAATCTGATGGGTACCAAATACCCTAGGAGATATGTAATATTAGACAGACATTGATTATCGTGAAGATATCTGTCTAATATTAATCTACTATTGGGGAATTTCAGCGGTGAACAGTTTTGTCTCCCTCTTTAGACATTATGAGAAGTGGTCTGCCGGAAGGCAAACCGAATGCCGGCAACACCAACCTCCTAGCAGAAGACTTGTCCGACAGTAATAGAAGAGCATTCCGGTTGAGGAATACAGAGCGTGGTACCCGCAATCCATTGTCGTAAAAGGCGATTAGCTCGCCCCCTCCCAATTCTCGAAAAAGCTTTCTGAGTGGCCCCCACTTGCTATCAATGTCAGGAAGCTCGGGAAGGTTGATCTTCCTGCAAAGACGTTCGTCAATGCGGATGCACAGTCGATGTAGCGTCTGACGGCCAAGCCCTGCACAGTCTGTCACCTGCTGCGCTACGGCAGCTTGCTCATCTTGAGGAAGATCCTGGTAAAAGCTGATGATCGACGGCTTTACGTGACACATGTGGTTTTCCAAATTGGCAGATCAATAAAGAGCTTTGAATTGGGGTACGTCCGTACCCAAAAACACGTCGGGTTTTACTTGCGAGCGAGCTTCGCACTTCCAGTCGTCCCCTATTGCTGATATTTGAACGGTTTTCCCGCTGCTCATTCGAGCAGTGCATAGTAGCTCATGTAATTTCGATTTCTTTAATGGGAGCTTAATTTCATGAAGTGGGCTTCCCAGGGATTTAGCAGTGTCACGCCTGAATGGCGGAAGTCGTTCGTGTTGCGTGTCACAACGGTCATCCTGTGAACAAGCCCGGTCGCAGCAATGAGCGTGTCGCGCTCTGAACCCGGGTCCGGTACGTGCAACTGAGCGCAGCGCCGAGCTACAGCAAGATCAATAGAGAGTATCCGGTTGGCAAAAGCGGGAAGAACGGAATTGTCCAACCAGTTCCGAAGAATCACGCCCTGGGCAGCGTCCTTTCGCTCAATCCGCATGACGCCCATATCCAGTTCCATCACGGTGATGACGGACAGAAACAGGCTGTCGGCTTCGACGCGATCTGCCCAGCTGGCAACATTAGGATCCGCCCTGCCCGAGCGGACCTTCCGCAATTCAGAAACGACATTCGTGTCCAGCAGAAACATCAGGCGAGATCCGCAGGACGCAGCCCGATGCTCATGGGCGCCGGATCGAACTCGATATCTTCCGCGGCAGGCAGAGCCAGCGCATCCGCAATCTTCCGGGGCGCATGGGTTAGCCGTCGATACTGCTCAATACTCATCAGGACATGCGCGGGTTTTCCACGGTCCGTGATGAAAACAGGTCCTTCAACAGCGGCCTTTTTAGCCCGTGCGGTGTCCTGATTGAACTCGCGACTGGAAAAGGTTGTGACGGTCATGCCAAACATCTCCTGAACATTTCGTAGCTACGTTACTACATTTATATGCCAGAAGCCAGCAAAGACGGTCAGTCTATTCGCGTGTATGCGACGTCCTGCACCGGAGCAGCATCCTCATCGCGCTTGCAGGCCTCAATGCCTTCGCCCAGCAAATCCAGAAGCCGCTGGTGTCTCTGGCGTTTGGACTTTAGGGAAAATTCCACCATCCAGACGAACAGGGCGCCCCACAGCAAGGCAAGAAGCACAAGAAGACCAGCCCCACGCACGATCGCCGGTCCATGCGTTGGAACAGAGGTTAGTAATCCTGTGAGCCCCACACCCGTCACGATTGGGACTAGCTTGAGGAGTGCGGGAAACTTCATAAGAGAGAGCCGTTCCAGATAGCCGTCGTAAGATCGCTCACACGCTTTGCGCGCTAGAGAAAGCTCTTCCAGAGGATATGCCGACAGCCGTTTGAGCATTGCCAGGTCACTTGCAAGCGTTTGGCCAGCACGGAGGACGCTTTCACTATAGAGGCTCGCCAGCTCTCGTTTGAACGCTACTGCGGCACTACCAACGAGATAGGCCGTCAAACTGAAATTGAAGACGAGGTAGGCTAGGAGAACGGCAAAAGCGACGTGCTGCAGTGTTAAAGACGCCCCTATCAAAGCTAGACTGGAGCCGACCCAGAGGACGGGGACGATCAGACTTCCTGGATAGGAGAGCTTCAAGTCATTGCCTTTGAAAGCCGGAACGGCATCGACGATTTCCAGAAGAAGCTCGCTGAGAGGCTGCCTGTCCGTGTCGTCTTCAGAAACTATCCGGTAGGACTTATTCGGATCAATCACAGCGTCTTATTCCCTTTGGTGACGGCATTGCGTCGGGGACAATAGAGACTGGGGTCAGACTGGACCACCCACGGCGTTCGCTCTCACTGCACTCACAACCACCCGCGATACGGTTGTCTGGCAGCGGGTTTCCTCCGCTGCATCATCAAGGTCTCAGACTGGAGAAGCAGACATGACCAGAGTTCTTTATGGTGACAGCCGCGCCCTCGCCCGTGCCGAAGACCATGGTTTCGTTCACTGTGTTCGCGACGACGCGTCTCTGGAGACGTTCCTCAAGGAAGGACGCGACACGATCCTGGTGCATGCAGAAAGCCCAGAAGGCGTGATCCGCCGCTACCCTCGCCTCGCGAGCGCGAACGTCACGTTCGAGGCAGCTGCCTGATCTGACGCTCAGAACGCCGGATCATACGCCGATCAGGGTTTCTATAGCCCCAGGCGTGTGATCCCGGCCCGATACAGCCCTTCGAACAGATCCCCGAGTGCCAGACGCCGTTGCAGCGTCAGACGTCGTTGGGCCAGGTGATACATCCGGTCGTGCAGTAGATGGCAGCGCTGACACAGCGCGCGCAGATTGCGCAGCCGGTTGCTGGTGGGATCATGATTCAGATGTGCCGCCGCCAGAGACACTTTCGTCTGACGCACCTGCAGAAGCTCGATCAGGTCCGGAGGTGAGACCCGCCTGCCCCGACCATTGAACCAATGCCCCGTGTCCGGATGCTTCCATCGGCCACCCGGTAGCACCTGAAGGTGATGTCCATGCGGTCGACCGCAGCGCTGACAGACACCCCCTGCCCGCTCGAACCTCACCTGTCGGCTCAGTTCGGGCCAGTTGGGAGGGTAAAGCGCTTTCAGTTCCGGTCGGATCGGCATTCAGTCTTCGTTAACACATTTCCGGTCTGCGTTGGACAGTGTTTGTTCTCCTCTCTGCGCTGCCCCGGGCTTCGTGCTATCAGGAGCCGAGTTCAGGTTTCACGGAGGTTTCCATGCTCAGCCATCTTCACATCGCAGGCTCGGCAAAGGCTGCCCGTAAGGCCCTCATGGACCGGCTGGACCAGAAGACCCGACAGCAGCTTCCTGCCGGCAGTCTGGAAAACTCTGTCGCGCTCCTGTCCACCGGTCGCTTCTCCCCTCGCCTGTCTCTGGTCATTCGCGGCATCGAATACCGGCATAACGAATTTGCCGAGGACACGGTCCTGGCCACCAATGTGGAAACGGCTGAAGACGCTCTGGCGATTGCGAGTGCCCATGTAACCACCCTGCCCTCCGGGCACGACCTGGCGATCGCTCTGGACCTCGAACCCGATCCCATCTTCGTCGCCTGGTTCAAGCCAAAGGCGACCAAGCGGCCCAAAGCGGGATCGCAGGCCGTCACGCTGGCTCCACTGGCCTCTCCTCTGGGTCAGCAGTCTGCGGCGGTTCTGCTGTGGTTCGATGCCCTGACCGACGAGGCGCTGCCCGACTATGATGGAACGCTGGTCACGGCGGAGCGCGCCTCGAAAACCTATTCCCGGGCGGCGAAGGCAATGAACACACGCCGGACCTATCGCTCGGCCGTGCGCTCCTGGTGCGCATGGGCGGCAGGACATGGGCTCCCTGCCCTGCCTGCCCGCAGCGAGGATGTCGCCGCCTATCTGGCTGATCTTGCGCTGCAGAAGAAGCGACCCGCGACGGTGGATCTGCACCGTGCCGCACTGCGCTATCTGCATCATATCGCTCAGGTTCCCGTCCCGACCTCCCATGCCCTTGTGTCCGAAACTGTTGCGGGTATTCGCAGGACGTCGACGGGAAGCGCGTCCCGGCAGGTCAAGGGACTGACCTGGGATCTGTTGAGCGAGGTCATTGAGCAGATCGATAGCACCGAGTTAGTGGGCGTCCGCGACAGGGCCATTCTTCTGCTCGGCTTTGCCGGCGCCCTCCGACGGTCCGAAGTGGCGGCGCTGTGCCTGGAGAATGTAGCGCTCGATGATGACGGGATGCGGATCCGGCTGGACCGATCCAAGGGGGACCGGACCAGTCAGGGTGTCGAAGTCGCCATCCCGCGGGGCATTACTGCCCTGTGTCCGGTCCGGGCCTATGAAGCGTGGCTTCGGAAGGCGAAACTGGCCGACGCCAAGGGACCGGTTTTCCGGCGGGTGTGGCTCCCGCCTGCTGCCGAGGCCGGTCAGCCTCCTGCCCCGCCCGCGATGGGTTCAGAGGCGCTGTCTGACCGGTCTGTGGCCCGGATCATACAGAAGCGGTGCCTGGATGCGGGAGTGACAGGCGATTTCAGCGGGCACAGTCTGCGCCGTGGCGCGATCACGACTGGCGCGCGGGATGGCACCGATCTGGTCTCGCTCAAGCGCTTCTCCCGCCATCAGACCTTTGGCGTCGTGGAGAAATATATCGAAGTCGAGGATGCAATGACCAGACATCCGGGGCGAAGTCGGTTTTAAGGTTATTCCTTCTGTGTGATTTGGTGAGGATCAAAAAGAACCTTATGCCATTCGGATCGTGTGATTTGGTGATGAAAGCGTGTGATTTGGTGAGATGCTGCATGTGGTAAAGTGCGGCCTTTCACATGTTGTTCCGTGTGATTTGGTGAGCATACTAATAATAGATTCACTAATAACCATTAGTTCGTCTCACCAGATCACACGAAAAGCGGCTATCTAGCCTCTCCCCGCACTAAACACCGTATTTCTCCATGGCCACCCTCACCAAATCACATGGTTTCGTTCTTCGACTTGGGATTAGTTAGAGCCAGAAGGATCTCTCGTCGGGTCTGGAGCGCTAAAAAGACCTCCCTCACCAAAACACACGCCTCGAACCTACCGGCATCACCAAAACACACGCCTGCTTTCCTCAGCTGATGTGCAATAAAAGATTTCTCGGGATGCTCAAGGGCTAGCAGTGTGACGACCATCCATAAGCTTTTAGAAGCTCAAGGTAAGCAAGGTGTTTTGGCCTTAGGCTTAGATCGAGACGTAGTCGAAGCTGCATCAGCGTACATGTCTGATGAAGAAAACGGACTGGGTTTTATATATTCGGGCTGGGCTCAATGCGCTTTGCCTCACCGTAGATTACCGGCTCATGAAGCATGGCAAATGTCGTCCGATCGGGTGAAACTAATCATTCAGCCGGGAATAAAGCCCATCCCCAATACCGATGAATTGGAGCATGTAGGTGTACCCTTCGGTGCACACGCCAGGCTGATTTTGCTCTTCTTGCAAACTGAAGCGATTAGAACGAACTCTCGAGAAATTGAGTTAGGCAAAAGCCTAAGACAATGGATTAAGCGGATTGGTATTCAGCCTAGTGGATCCTCTGCGCGTTCGGTTCGCGATCAAGCCGAACGCATTAGCAGATGCCGCTTAAGTTTCCATATTCATAACAACGAAACAGGGACGAGTGCTCTCGTAAACCAAGCAATTGTTGATGGCGCGCTTTTTGTCTCTGAAGGCGGTGCTTACAGTGACAAAAGTTATCTCGAAGTAGCAAAGCTTTCCGAAGGGTATTTTGAGCAACTTCGTAAGCATCCAGTACCCGTTCAAGAGGCAGCTGTTAGGGCCATCGCAAATAACTCAGCAGCGTTGGACATTTACATATGGCTTGCATACCGGCTTCATGTTCTAAATCAGAAGCGTCTTGTGACTTGGGGGGCTCTAAAAGCCCAATTCGGCCCTAGTTATAAGGAACTCTATCATTTCAAAGCTAAATGGCAGAAGCCTCTCGCGTTAGCGCTAGCCGTCTATCCCGATGCAAAAGTAGAGGTGACAGAGGAAGGACTGATTCTTCACCAGTCCCCTCCCCCTGTAAAACCACGGATGATTCCGCGAAAGTCGATTTAGCGATCTCGCCACGGAGTTATTTTGCCATTCTCTAGATCAGGTGAAGCAACGACTACTCCCTTGTCAGCAACAGCCCGCATAATAAACTGCTTGACTGTCATTCCCTGCTCTTCTGCAGCTTTGCCCAGGGCACGAAGAGTGCTCGCTCTAACACGCATATTATGATTAACAGCTTTGTCCTCTGGAACGACTTCAGCTGGTGGTAATCTTGGGTTAACGCTTCGCGCAGTCTCAAGTGCTTCGGTTGCACGAGTCTTCGTCTGAGATGCAGATCCTTCATCATTTCTGCCAGCTTTTCCGAGTGCAGCAGCGGTGATCTCACTAGCGTCGGGTCGCTTTCTGGGTTTGAGCGCCATTAACCGTGCTCCACGTCAGGTATCTTAGAGATCTCCGGTATCCAACCTATCGATCTTAGTTCGGCAATTAGAGCGGTTACCTCATCGGCAGCTGTACCCTTACTTGGTATCGTGCCTGAATAGGAAATTTCTCCGAAAGCTGTGCGGTGTGAGATTGATGCTTTCAAAGTAGGAATACCAGCTTCCTTCAACTCCTGTTCCGCGTGCTTTGTGAGATTAGTGCGAGACAAACGGTTCATTATTGCACGAACTTCAATCTTACGTCGTGCCGCCGATGCAAGCCCTTTGGCCTGTTTGATTGTCTCTTCGGCTTGGTTGAGATCTGCTGCTCCAGCAGTCAACGGAACAAGGATCTGGTCTGCCACGGTCATTGCCACTGCTCCGGCCAAGTTACCAAAGCCCGCCGTATCTATCAAAACGAGATCAGATGTCTCATCTAATCCCAAAGCGAGATCAGCGATTGACCGCTCCGAAGTTTCTGCAACGCAGGTGAACGGCTTTCCTTCATAAGTGTTGCTATGCCAGTCGGACATCGCTTTTGTTGGGTCAGCGTCGATGACTGCGACTGTCAAACCATCTGCCGCGCAACGCGCTGAGATTATCTGGCACAAGGTGGTCTTTCCGGGGCCCCCTTTGAAAGAAGCAATAGTCAGAATGGGCATTATTCATATTTCTCCCTCGATATATATGTTTAATAACACGTCATTACGGCGTTACGCAACGCCATAATGACGTAAAGCCGTAATGACGTAACGGCGTCTGTGATGTGTGCCGCTGTCTTGCCTGCGCCGAGCGCCGACAGGATGTAAAGCTGTCATTACGTCATGACGGAGTATCCTGGTTCGTACTCTTTCTCTCTGATGTCCTTCAGATGCCATCGCGTAAAGCTGTAACGACGTAACGGCATCTGTGAGGTGTGCCGCTGTCTTGCCTGCGCCGAGCGCCGACAGGATGTAAAGCTGTCATTACGTCATGACGGAGTATCCTGGTTCGTACTCTTTCCCTCCGATGTCCTTCAGATACCATTGCGTAAAGCTGTAACGACGTAACGGCATCTGTGAGGTGTGCCGCTGTCTTGCCTGCGCCGAGCGCCGACAGGATGTAAAGCTGTCATTACGTCATGACGGAGTATCCTGGTTCGTACTCTTTCCCTCCGATGTCCTTCAGATACCATTGCGTAAAGCTGTAACGACGTAACGGCATCTGTGAGGTGTGCCGCTGTCTTGCCTGCGCCGAGCGCCGACAGGATGTAAAGCTGTCATTACGTAATGACGGAGTATCCTGGTTCGTACTCTTTCCCTCCGATGTCCTTCAGATACCATTGCGTAAAGCCGTAATGACGTAACGGCATCTGTGAGGTGTGCCGCTGTCTTGCCTGCGCCGAGCGCCGACAGGATGTAAAGCTGTCATTACGTCATGACAGAGTATCCTGGTTCATGCTCTTTCTCTCTGATGTCCTTCAGATGCCATCGCGTAAAGCTGTAACGACGTAACGGCATCTGTGAGGTGTGCCGCTGTCTTGCCTGCGCCGAGCGCCGACAGGATGTAAAGCTGTCATTACGTCATGACAGAGTATCCTGGTTCATGCTCTTTCTCTCTGATGTCCTTCAGATGCCATCGCGTAAAGCTGTAACGACGTAACGGCATCTGTGAGGTGTGCCGCTGTCTTGCCTGCGCCGAGCGCCGACAGGATGTAAAGCTGTCATTACGTCATGACGGAGTATCCTGGTTCGTACTCTTTCCCTCCGATGTCCTTCA
>NZ_JBDIWI010000006.1:96525-98648 GCF_039638325.1 Gluconobacter sp. OJA
AACGACGTAACGGCATCTGTGAGGTGTGCCGCTGTCTTGCCTGCGCCGAGCGCCGACAGGATGTAAAGCTGTCATTACGTCATGACGGAGTATCCTGGTTCGTACTCTTTCCCTCCGATGTCCTTCACCGTGTCTTTGGGTGAAACCGTACTTAGGCAATTACAGCCGCGGGAAAGGCGGCGAATAGATAAAGAAAAGAGGTTCGACGGAGAGAACCGCTGCCTGTCGGTCGCAAGGATGTTTGAAGAACCAGAGATGGATCGAGCATCATGCGACGCTACCAGTTTCCCTATGTTCCAACCCCCCGAGGCCGGCCACCGATGCGCTGGACCGACACGCAGGAGCCCACAACCTGCCGCCGCTGCAACGCGCATTGGGAAGACGGTGATCCGGCGCTGACGATTGCCTGCACGGGCTGCGGTGCACCTGCGAATGAGCCGTGCCGCCGCAGTTCAGGTGGCAATGAGCGTGTGTGTGCCTGTCGCGACGAAGCGGCCGTCCAGATGGGGCTGCTGACACGTTGCGAGGGACTGACCTGGGACGGTCGCCACGAAAAGCCGCTGCTGCTGCGGGAACGCCCGATCGCCCACGCTCTGATGTGCCGCTCGGTTCGGACAGGCGCCCCGGTTAGTCGGTGGACATCATGAGCCCGGATCTAGCCTCCTATGACCGCATCATTGTCGCCGTGTCGGGAGGCAAGGATGGCACGGCCTGTCTGCTCGCTCTGCTGGAAGCCGGTGCTCCGGCCGAGCGCATCGAGCTCTGGCATCATGAGGTGGATGGGGCAGGGCGGTCCTTCATGGACTGGCCCTCCACAGGCCCGTATGTCGCAGCCCTGGCGCGGGATTTCAGCCTGCCGCTCTACCGCTCCTGGCGCGAGGGCGGCCTCGAGCGCGAAATGCTGCGGGACAATGCGCCCACAGCTCCGGTTGTCTTCGAAACTCCTGACGGGGTCGTCAGAACAGGAGGGCAGGGGCCAGAGGGTACACGCCTGCGCTTTCCCCAGGTCTCGGCCAGCCTCTCCGTGCGCTGGTGTTCGGCAAGCCTCAAGGTCGACGTAGCCGATCGTGCCTTGCGCGGACAGGACCGGTTCCTCAACCGCCGTACCCTGGTCGTGACAGGCGAGCGCGCCGAGGAAAGTCCGGCACGGGCTCGATATGCGGCTTTTGAGCCTCACCGCACCGACACGAGAAACGGAACGCGGCGTCGTCGACATGTCGATCACTGGAGGCCCGTACATCAATGGTCCGAAGCTGAGGTGTGGGCCATCCTCAGGCGCTGGCACGTGACACCCGCCCCGCCCTACAAAATCGGATTTTCCAGGTTGTCCTGCGCGTTCTGCATCTTCCTCAGCGCGGATGCACTGGCAACGCTCCAGTGGATCGATGCAACGCGTTTTATCCGGCTGGTGGACTACGAAGAGCGCTTTGGCTGTACGATCAAACGTGACAGATCGCTGTTGTCACTGGCAGGGCAGGGACGGGTGTTTGAGGCCGCGCGGTCCCAGCCTGCGCTTGTCGCGGCCGCCTTGTCAGACCGGCTGATCGGGTCGGTTCTGACAGAGGACTGGATCCTCCCGGCCGGAGCCTTCGGCAGCGGGGGAGGGCCGGTCTAGTCTCAGGCGCGAGCCGGACGGCCGCGACGTTTCTCGGGAAGCTTCTTTACCGGAGGAAAGGTGTCTTCCTCAGGGGAGGGCTCCTGTGGTGAAGTGGGGCGGGTCGTGGAGCCCAGGCCAATCTCGCGGGCGAGGGACGAGCGTTTCTCGGAATAGCTGGGTGCCACCATGGGATACTCGCGCGGCAGGCCCCACCGGACCCGGTACTCCTCCGGGGTCATGTTGTAGGCCGTTTTGAGATGACGGCGGAGCATCTTCAGCTTTTTCCCGTCTTCCAGGCAGATGATGTAGTCCGGAAACACGGAGCGCTTCGGATTCACGGCGGGGGTCGGGGCTTCTTCCGCGACAGGCTCCGGCGTGGCCGGCGTCGCGAGGGCGTCGTGCACGCTGCGGATCAGTGCGGGCAGGTGCTCTGCCGACAGGTCGTTCTGCGACAGATAGGCCGCCACAATGTCGGCGGTGAGTGGCAGAAGATCGGCATGAGGGTGTGCCGTGGTCTCGGTCAGGT
>NZ_JBDIWI010000007.1:0-48132 GCF_039638325.1 Gluconobacter sp. OJA
ATATTAACAGTTCCCTGAGCCGCGTCGAAACACGGTCATGTTTCTTTGATCGTGAGAGCACACATCGCAGAAGACGCGGACCGTAAAAGAAAAAGAAGAAAGAAAAGGAAGGAAAGAAGGGCAGGCACCACGGGATCGCCCTGTGCCGCAAGGGGTGGGTCCGTCCGTGTCCTCGCTGGCGCTGCGGGCCGGGCGGTCCCGACGCTGACGCGTCGCCCTTGCGGCCCAGAACGACGCCGCGCTCGCCGGAAAGGGTCAGAAAGGAGAAAGCAGACGATGCCCGTCATGGCCCTCACACGCCCAACCCCCACACAGAATTTCAGCCTGGTTCAGGCCCACCGCGAGGGCTGGACCATTCTCAAAGGCTGCGGCCCGGAACACGCTGACACCCAGCTGCGCGGCGTGACCTGCTCGGACCAGAATGCCTGGTGGCAGGTCGCGCGCCAGGCCCGTCAGGGATCGCCCTATCACCGTGAGGCCCTGTCGCGTCTGTCCCACAGTGAGCGCGAACAGATCTCCCTGCGCTTCGGTCCGCTGTGACCTGATCCGGAAGGCCTGAGCGCCTTTCGCCCAAACCCATCCTGTTTGTTTTCCGGCCCCCCGGTTTGCCCCCGCGCAGACCGGGCGCTGCCGCTTGTCCGGAGTTTCTCCCATGAGCAAGACCCAGCTCAGCTTTTTCGACACTTCCGCCCTTGGTGGCGGCAGCAACACCCTGTTCTGGGGCGACCTGCCCGGAGATCGTGCGCTCGACGAGGCCGCCTCCCTCGCGAAAGAAGCCGCTGCAGCCCCGGTTGTGGCGCCAAAGATTGACTTCCGTCTCTGTGGCACACGCGACCTGTCCCAGGGCTGGAAAGCGCGCGCACGGGACAACCTTGCCGCCATCCGTCTCGTGAGCGAACTGGAGACCGAGGGGCGCAATGCAACGCCGTCCGAGCAGGCTTTGCTGGCGAAGTTTACGGGATTTGGAGCCGGGGAGCTGGCCAACAGCCTGTTCCCCCGTCCGGGCGAAGCCTTCCGTCAGGGCTGGGAAGAGATCGGGGTGCAGCTTGAAACGCTCACGAGCCAGCAGGAGCGGGCCGGACTGGCGCGGGCCACGCAGTACGCCCATTACACGCCGGAACTGATCGTCCATGCGATGTGGGATCTCGTCGCGCAGATGGGGTTCCGTGGCGGACGTGCGCTGGAGCCGGGCTGTGGCACGGGTCTGTTCATGGGCGCGATCCCGGAGAAACTTGCCCCGAAGACGGCTTGGACGGCGATCGAGAACGACCTTCTGACGGCCCGCATCGCCCGAAAGCTGTTTCCGAACCAGTGGGTCCGGTCTGAGGACTTCACCACGGCGAAGATTGCCGAGCAGTTTGACCTCACGATTGGCAACCCGCCGTTCAGCAACCGCACGGTGCGTGGCACGGACGAGCTGGGGCGGCTTGGCCTGTCGCTGCACGACTACTTCATCGCACGCTCAGTGTCCCGCCTGCGCCCCGGTGCCATGGGTCTGTTCGTGACGTCACGCTGGACGATGGACAAGCGCGACGCCACTGCACGCCGGCACCTGTTCGAAACGGCGGACCTGGTCGGGGCGGTCCGCTTGCCGGCTGGCGCGATGCGCGATGATGCCGGGACCGACGTGGTCGTGGACGTGCTGGTCCTGCGCCGTCGCGAGATCGGAGACAGCCCGGGCGGGACCGCCTGGCTGGACGTTGCGGACCTGTCCGACACCGACGAGGGGGAGGGACCGCTCAGCATCAACCGCTATTTTGCGGAGAACGGCCAGCAGGTGCTGGGTCGGCATGGCTGGACGAGCGGGCAGTTCGGGCCGGAATACACCTGCGCGGCGAACCCGATGCTGATGCTCGACGACGCCCTGCCGAGCGCACTCTCCCGTCTGGCCGGACTGGCACGCTTCCCGGTCCCGCAGACGCTTGACGTCGAGGCGCTGCGGGACAGCCGACGTGCGGATGTCGGCACGGCAGGGGAGGGGGCGAGCCTCAAGGAAGGCAGCTACCTGATCGAAAAGGGCGCGCTGCACCAGATCATTGACGGCCAGTCGGTGGCGGTGAAGGTCAAGAAAGGCGAGCAGAAGGACGGTATTTTCCAAAAGCACGCGCGTATCATCGAAGGCCTGATCCCGGTCCGCGATGCCGCCCGTTCGGTCCTGCGCGCCCAGGTGGAGAACCTGCCTTACAGCGCGCTCCAGGCGGACCTCAAGCGCGCCTATCAGTCCTTTGTGCGACAGTTCGGGCCGATCAACCTGACGCTGACCAGCACGCGCATTGATCCCAGGACCGGGGACGAGAGCACCACGCAGCGGCGTCCGAACCTCCAGCCCTTCTACGACGATCCGGACGTCTGGCTGGTCAGCTCGATTGAGGAGTACGACGAGGACCGGCAGGTCGGCACACAGGGGCCGCTGTTCTCCGAGCGTGTGATCCAGGCAACGCTGGAGCCGGAGGTGCACAGCGCCCATGACGCCCTTGCGGTCTGCCTGCATGAGACGGGTGTCGTGGAGCTCCCGCGCATTGCCGAACTGCTGGGACGGTCCGAGGACGAGGTTATCGCCGAACTGGGCAGTGCCATCTACCTCGATGCCGGACGCAGCCAGCCCGGACGCGATGTCTGGGTGCCAGCCGACGAGGCGCTGTCAGGCGCGGTGCGCACGAAGCTGGCGGAGGCCCGCAAGGCCGCTGAGACCGATCCCCGCTTCGCCCGCACCGTGGCCGCGCTGGAAGAGGCCCAGCCCGAGGATCTGCGGCCGAGTGACATTACGGCCCGTCTGGGCGCGCCGTGGATCCCAACCGCCGACATCGAGGGCTTCATCGCCGAGGTGATCGGGGTCGAAGCCGGCGTGTGGCACACCAAGGAGGTGGCGTCCTGGACGTTGGACAAGGGACCGTTCCGGGGCAAGGCTGAAGCGACGTCCGTCTGGGGCACCGAACGCCGTCCCGCAGGGGAACTGATCGAGGATGCGCTCAATCAGGCCATTCCGCAGATCTGGGACACCTGGCGCGACGAGAACGGCGAGCACCGGCAGCTGAATGCCCAGGAGACCGAGGCCGCCAAGGAAAAGCTCGCCGCCATCAAGACGTCCTTCCAGGCCTGGGTGTGGCAGGATCCAGAGCGCGCCGAGCGTCTGGTGCGGCTGTATAACGACACCTACAACAACCTCGTCCCCCGCGCCTTTGACGGCTCGCATCTGCAGTTGCCCGGGGCCAGCACCACGATCCAGCTGCGCGCCCACCAGAAGCGGGTGGTCTGGCGCATCATCGCCACGGGCAACACTTACATGGCGCATGCCGTGGGCTCGGGGAAAACCTTCTCGATGTGCGCGGCGATCATGGAGCAGCGCCGTCTTGGCCTGATCTCGAAGGCCATGGTTGTGGTGCCAGGACACTGTCTGGCGCAGATGGCCCGCGAGTTCCTGATGCTCTACCCGACCGCGAAGATTCTGGTGGCGGACGAGACGAACTTCGTGAAGGCGAAGCGCCAGCGCTTCCTGGCCCGTGCGGCCACGGGTCAGTGGGACGCGATCATCATTACGCATGATGCCTTCAAGTTCATTCCGGTCGAGACCAAGTTCGAGCAGGCGATGATCGAGGCGCAGATCGCGTCTTACGAGAGCCTGCTGTGCGACGTGGACAAGGACGATCGCGTGTCGCGCAAGCGCATCGAGCGCATGAAGGAAGGGATGGAGGCCAAGCTGGAGGGGCTGGCCAGCCGCAAGGACGATCTGGTGCATCTCGGCGAGATTGGCATCGACCAGATCCTCGTGGACGAGGCGCAGCAGTTCCGCAAGCTCAGCTTCGGTACGAACCAGTCCAGCCTCAAAGGGGTGGATCCCAACGGCAGCGGGCGGGCCTGGGACCTTTACGTCAAGGCCCGCTATCTGAGCCGTCTCAACCCCGGTCGCGAGCTGGTGATGGCCTCGGGCTCGCCGATTACGAACACTCTGGGCGAGATGTACAATGTGCAGCGCTTCCAGCAGATCGACGCCCTGATCGAGCGTGGCCTGCACGAGTTCGACGCCTGGGCCGCCAATTTCGGGGAGACCCGCACGGAACTCGAGCTTCAGCCGAGCGGGCTGTACAAGCCTGTGACGCGGTTTGCGGAGTTCGTGAACGTGGCCGATCTGATGGCCATGTACCGGCATTTTGCGGACGTCGTGCAGCAGGACGACCTGCGCCAGTATGTGAAGCTGCCTGAAGTCGCCACGGGCAGCCGACAGATCATCGTCGCAGACAGCGGACCCGCCTTCCGCGATTACCAGAAGGAACTGGAAGCGCGGATCAAGGTGATCGAGGAGCGCAAGGGCAAGCCGCAGAAGGGGGAGGATATCATCCTGTCCGTGATCAACGATGCGCGTCACGCCGCGATTGATCTGCGCTTTGTCCGATCCTGGGAGGACAATGACACCGGCAACAAGCTGAACGTCATGATCGCGAGGGTCTTCGACATCTGGAAGGCGACGAGCGAAAACCGTTACACCGATCCCGATACCGGCAAACCGTATGACCTGCCCGGGGCCGTGCAGATGATCTTCTCGGATCTGGGTACGGAAGCCGCGCTGGAGAAACGGGGCTTCTCGGCCTATCTGTGGATCCGCGACGAGCTGATGCGGATGGGCGTACCGCGCGAGCAGATCGCCTTCATGCAGCACTACAAAAAGAGTGCGGCCAAGCAGGGACTGTTCAGGGATCTCAATTCCGGACGCAAACGCATCCTGATCGGTTCGAGTGCGACGATGGGCACGGGCGTGAACGCACAGCAGCGTCTGATTGCCCTGCACCATCTCGATGTGCCCTGGCTGGTGGCCGACATCATCCAGCGTGAGGGGCGGATCGAACGTCAGGGCAACCAGAACCCGGTCATCCAGATTTACGCCTATGCCCTGAAAGGATCGGTGGATGCCACGAACTGGCAGCTTCTGGAGCGCAAGCAGCGCTTCCTGTGTCTGGCCATGTCGGGAGACCGGTCGATCCGCCGTCTGGAGGATATCGGCGAGAGTGCGAACCAGTTTGCCATGGCGAAGGCACTGGCCTCGGGCGACGAACGCCTGATGAAAAAGGCCGGACTGGAAGCGGAGCTGGCCCGTCTGCGTCGTCTCAAAGCCGCCCATTACGACGACCAGTTCAACGTGCGTCGCGCGATCGAGCGGGCCGAGCGTGATCAGAGGGTGGCCGAAGCCGTTATTCCGAAGATCCGGGCGGATATCGCGAAACGCCAGTCCACACGGGGCGAGGCGTTCCAGCTTGTGCGCAAGTCGGATGTGATGACCGAGCGGCAGGATGCCGGCAGGTGGCTGATGGGTCAGGCGCGCACCGCCAAACGGGCCGAGCAGAAAGGCCGGTGGACACTCGGCGAGATCGGCGGTTTTGAGCTGGTGTGTGAGACCTGGAGCTCGACGTTCATGGGTGAGACGGAATGGGACGCGACCATCGCCATCGTGGCCGAGGACCGGATGATCGGGATCGACTTCGATCACGATACTGCGCCGCTCGGGTTCATCGCCCGCATCGAGAACACGTTGCTGCGGTTCGACAGCGAGCTTGCGGATGCGCAGCGTGTGGTTGCCGAGACGGAGCGCAAGCTGCCCGGCTACCGCGCCCGTGACGGGATGCCGTTCCGCGAGGCCGCACTTCTGGAGGAGAAGGAGGAGGAAATGGCGTCTCTGGAGGCGGATCTGGCCGAGGATACAGCGCGGCGAGAGGCGGATGCTGCGGAAGCCCTGGCCGCGATGGAGAGCCTGAGCGTCAACGACAATGGGGGAGAAGGCGAGGAAGAAGAAGCGGCAGCATAAGAAGAGGGAAAGGGGCGGGCATGGCCCGCCCGGTGCGGCAAGGCTCAGGCCGGGCGCGCGGACGCGCGGCCTTGCCGCACCGGGCAGCCCCTGCATCCGCGGAGAGGTTGAAAGAGAAATCAGAGGAAGAGAGCATGTCCGACCATCAGACGTCCCCGCAAACCACGACCGTCTCCAAAGTTCTGTGCGGCCTGCGCGTGGAAATTTTCACGTATCCGAGCGGTGAGGTGCTCCTGCGCACCGTGGACGCCTATCCGGTCAACCGGAATGACTGGCATGGCCCGTATGCGGATGCCGCTCAGGCCGAGGCCGACTTCGTGGACCGCCATGCGCTGCCTGTGCTGACACCCGAGGATGTCAGACGCAGGCGTCGGAACGGGACACTTACGAAGACGCGCGAGTATGGCGAGATGATTCTGGCCTTTCATCGCTGGACAGGGGCGACCTGTCTGACACCGTTCATTGTCCGGCCGGAGGCCCGCGCATGAGCGAAGTCCTTCCGACGTCCGCAGGCCTCGTCTGCCGGCACCTGGATCTCAGTACCGGGCATCTTCCGGCCGCAGAACGCGATGCGTGCGAGCTTTATCTCAGCAGCGGGGGCACAGCAGGGCGAAGCTGTCTGGGCGGGCCTTATGGCTGGATGATTTATGTTCCCACCGAGGCGGAGGACGTCCCGCAGGACGTGTCTCCGGAACTGGCCGCCCTGATGGTTCAGGCGCGAGAGCAGGACTGCCACTACATCCACTTCGATCGGGACGGGTCGATCGACGAGACGCTGCCTTTTTACGACTGAACCGCCACCGCCTTGCCTGCCTCAGGGAGACGAGAAGGGGGCAGGAAAACAAGCGGAAATGAGAGAGGGAGCCGCCACAGGTCGCGGCTCCGCGCAAGGCTCAGGCCGGGCGCGCTGACGCGCGGCCTTGCGCGAAACCACGCCCCGTGCCCGCGCCGAGATCATCACGACAGAAAAAAGGAGAGAGGCGTGTCAGACCCGGCAGGACAACCCGCGGCCGAAGTGGCGCTCAGAGCAAACCTGACGCTGATTTTTGACGCGATGCAGGCGCATGGCGTGAAAACAGTCAAAGTTGAGTACGAGGCCAAGGAAGGCTGGTGGACAACGCTTCATGTGACCGCGGACGACAGTCCGGATCTGTTCGAAGACCTGTCCCTTGAGAAGGCCGTTGCAGCGCTTGGACCTGACCAGACGATTGCCCCTTTGTTTCCGAACAGCTTTGACCTTGTGGTCTGGCACTGCGTCGAAACCGTTATCCGCCGCGTGCAGACCGATTACGACAATGATGAAGACGGGTCTTACGGCACGGCCGCGCTGACGCTGGAAACGCGACAGCTGGAGGTCGAGCATATCGAGCGTGTGGTCTCCCACCTCGCGCACAGCCTGACCGCCTGACGTCTCCCCCCACGATACCTTTTCGACACCCTTACGACATCACTGGAGCCCATCATGGACGAACTGCGCCTTGTCGATCCCAACACCCTGATCGCGAACCCGAACAATCCCCGTCAGACGAAGCCCGGTCAGGCGAGCATTCGCCAGCTGGCGTTGAATATCCGCGCAGTCGGGCTTGTCCATCCGCCGCGCGTGCGTGAGCTGGGGGACGGCAGCCTGATGATCATCGCGGGCCATCGACGGACGGAAGCGGCGATTTATGCGGGTCTGACGGAAATTCAGGTCCATGTCACGAAGGTCGACAACGGTCTTGAGGATCTTGCGGCGGCCAGTGAGAACATGATCCGCGAAGGCATGACCGAGCCGGACCAGTGGCGTGCCGTGACCCGGATGCGTGAGGAGCTTGGCTATACCGACCAGCAGCTTTGCGTGGCCCTCATGGTGACACCGGCCTATCTCAAGGGGCTAACCCTTCTCGCGAAGCTGCATCCGCCAATCCTGCACGCCATCGAGATTGGCCGCGGCCCCGACCTGAAAGAGCGTCGGACTCTGGCCCTGTCGTCTCTGGAGGATCAGGCCGCTGCCTGGGCCGAGATGTTTGCCGAGAGTGTGGAGGAGGGAGAGGACCCGGCCGGGTATCGTCTCAACGCCGAAGACCCGGAGGATACCGTGGACTGGCGTGACTTCACCTGGCACCTGCGTCAGGAGGAGTGGTATGCGCGTGATGCCCGGTTTGACGATGCGCTGGCGCAAAAGCATGGCGTGGTCTGGACCGAAGATCTGTTCGGGCAGGGCAGTGAGGACAATCGCTACGTCACGGATGCCACGGCGTTTCGGGCGGCGCAGGAAGACTGGATTGCCGAGCATCGTCCCGAAGGAACGCTCGCGATCGAGACGGACGAGTATGGGTCTCCCCTCCGCCCTCAGGGCTATAACTTCGTCACGAACTGGATGGGCCAGCAGGAGACCGATGTTGTCGGATACTGGCTCAATCGGAGTACCCTGAAAGTTGAAGAGCGGAAATTCCGCTTCGTAGGTGAGGAAACCGTCCGCTCCGAACCGCGCGTGGTGGAGCAGACGCCACCCCCAAAGAAGGAGCGCGCTGACATCTCCGGCACGGGTCTGAAGATGATCGGCTCCGTGCGGACTCTCGCGCTGAGGAGGGCGCTGGAAGCAAAAAGTGAAGATGCGGATCCGTGGGATCTGGTGGCCGGCCTGTTGCTCGCACTGAATGCCAACAACGTCCATATCTATGGCTGCGAAAGCAGTTCGCCTCAGGAGAACGCGGTGAAGACCGCCATGGAAGCGCTGTTTCCGGAAGGCGAACTGGTGCGTGATGAAGCGCTCATCCGCCGCCACGCGCTGGAAAGCCTCGGAGGCTTCATGAACTGCGAGGTCAGCCTGCACTCCGGTTCCGGCATGGCAGCGGAACTGCTGGGCTGTCTGTTCGACGCGGATGCCCACATGCCGAGCATGGCCGATGAGGATTTTCTGAAGACCTACAGCAAGCCCGGTATCACCAAAGCGGTTCAGGCGCATGGGCTCGCACCACTCAACACAGGCAAGGAAATGCGGGCCGCCCTGCTGAACGCCGTGGGAGACGGGCACTGGGTTCCGGAGGCCGCAGGCTTTGCGCAGGCGATTGGCGTCTGGACCGAAGAGGTTCGAAACAGGCAGGCCCGCCGCGCGAAGTGGGCCGCCCTGAAGGACGATCTGGAAGACGAGGATGAAGACGGTCTGGCGTGTGCGGACGCGGAGGATCTGGACGACGTGATGGAGGAGGAGGGCGGAGAAGACGCTGGCGATCCGGACGTCACGGAGGATGAGCCGACAGAAACACCGGACCTCGTGGTGCCGCAGGAACTGGTGGCCATGCAGGCTGCCATGGGAGGCCGGCTGGAGATCCTTCGGATCTGAGCCAGCACACGGCCACGAATAGACCTGACGTCAGGCGGCGCTCTTCTGAGTGCCGCCTTGGTTGTAAGCAGACAGAAGAAAGAGCCCCTATGGCAGACTACTATTCAAAATTCTCAGCCTTGATTCCATTCCGAAGCGTTGAAGCACGCGCGTGTGCGCTTGCGCTCCGGGACGCCCACAACGCTCAGTGGGAGGAGCGACAGCCGCATCACGACGAACACTACCGTTTTGGAGTGGAAATTGTGGATCCCGCGACAGACGGAACGGCACCTCTGTGGGTTCATGACGACGGTGGTAGCAATGTCGATGGACTGATTGAATTTGTCCAGGCGTGTGCCCGTCAAAAGCTCTGTGCAGGCAGAAGGTGGTCTGTGGTGTGGAGCTATGACTGTAGCAAGCCCCGCCTCGACGGTTATGGTGGTGGCGCCTGTGTCATCGATCTTGAAACAGGTGACTGTCTTGCCTCTCTCGATCTGGTCGACATGGCCGACAGCATCGCCAGTGGAGATCATGAGACTGTGCGTATCGACGTCGGGATGGCCGCGACGGCGCACGACGTGCTTTGTCTGGAAATGGCGGCCTCAGACCGGACGGAGGATCTGTCAGAGGAAATCAAAACACTGAGCCCTCTTGTGCAGGCGCTGAAATCCGTTGCCGAACGCAGGACTGTGACATTGGTAGGGTCGGGGCCGGACTAGGGTTCCGGGCCAGGCTTGCGCGTAACGCCTGATCTGGCACAACAGGAGATCGGGGCTGCCTGATGAGTCCGCGTGACGAAACGTCTGTTCAGGTTACGGTTTAGACGTCGCGGCCCCCGAAAATCGTAACCGGGTGTGGGTCGGGGGTCGCTTTGCCCACAGTCGTCAAAGTGAAAGGGGAAACCATGATCTTCGTGATCGTGGTGGACCGTAAGTGGTTTACGAAGATCCTTCGTAAAACGAAGAAGACCCTTCAGGCGGTTGCCACCGCACTGAAGAGCCTCTCCGAGTAAATCACTTAAGGTAAACCGGGCCGTGAGGTGTTTTTTGCGAAGCCCCTCACGGCTCACCTCTGAACTTGGACGAACCGGTTACGATTTTCAAGGGCGGAGTCAGCATGGCTCCGCCCTTTTTCGTGCGGTGAGACGATGCCTTGTTTCACGGGGGAAGAGCCTGTCCGCGCGAGGGCGAGAAGCGAAGAGAAAAGGGAGAGAAAGAGGAGAGGGCGCGGGTGCCAGAGCCTGTCTGTCGCCGCAAGGGGTGGTGTCCTCGGCTGACGCCTGCGGGACCGCCGCTGACGCGTCGCCCTTGCCCCGCCAGCCAGGCCCTGACCCCGGAGAGGACAGTTGAAGAGACATGAAGAGAAGGAGATCAGCATGTCCGAACACCCGACTGTCACCGTGGGCACCCGCGTCAGCACCATCCTGTACAACAGAGGCCGGGGCGTCGTGTATGCGGTCCATGGCACGCCTCGTCCCGAGACGATCCGACGCCTTGCTGGCGGCTTCATTGCCGCGGGGGGCAATGCCAGCTTTGACATCGTCTTCGCCTGCGGGAGTATCAGCAGGATGCTGCCCGAGAGCATTCTGCACGGTGTGCAGTGGACGATCTTCCACGATGAGCCCAAGGCTGGCCCGGAGGAAATTGCGCAGCTGCACGCTCATGCCGAAGCATGCCGTGCTGAAAAACAGGCGCGGAAAGATCAGGCTGCGGCGGCCCATGTGGCTGAAATCGAGCGTCTGCGCACCGATCCCGAATACGCTCATCTGGAGCAGGGATCGGACCAGAGCGGCGTGCTGGCAGGAAAGAACATCCGCCGTCTCCTGAAAGCTGCGCTGCCAAAGCACACGTTCCGTGTGCGCAAATCCTCTTACGGGTCCGTATCGGTCAACTGCGACAATCCGCTGGATGATGCCGCGCAGAAGACTGTCGACAACATCCGAAAGCAGTTCAGATCGGGGTCTTATGATCCGGTGTCCGATTGTCACTCCACGAGCCGGAGCCCCTGGCAGGAAGTCTTTGGCAGCGCCGAATACGTCTTCTGACCCCACCTCGCCCCTTCACAGTTCTTTCAGGCCGCCGCGAGGCGGCCTTTGTCATATCTGGAGATCGACATGGCTTTCTTTACGCTCAGTGCGACGCCCGCTACCGCAAAGCGCGAGGGCTATTTCACCAGCACCACGATGGCGCTCATGTCCCATCTGGGAGAGCGGCGCGTTGTCGAGGCAAAGTCTGTGGATGGCCTCAAGCCGCTCATCTTGAGTTTCGGCCGCGACACCGCTTTTCAGCACCCTGGACGGTCCTTCAAGATCATGGTCACGATCAATCGTGGCAGCCGTAAGCCGCGCGGCTTCGACGCGGCTTACGATTCAGAGGCGCTTGGCACCTCTGAATGGCTGGAAACCACGATTGCAGACCCGGTTCCCCACGAGGGCGTGGCAGGTGTGGCCTCATGGGGAACACGGTACACGCCATTCCGCATGGACGGTGCAGAGCCGCGCGAGGTCTCGCTCACCGAGGCCGAACGCCTGTCTGACGACGGCCATCTTGGCTTCAAGGGATGGGCCGCGGAAGTCGCGGCCAGTCTCGAGATCATTGGCGCGCCTGCGACCGCTTTGGGCTGGGAGACCCGGGACGCTCTGGTGTCGCGCTATCGCGCCCACCAGCATCCTGCCCTGGCCGCCGCCGTCCTGATTGCGGCTTCACTGGCGGACCAACTGGCAGCCTGAGGCCAATGCAGGGGAGCGGACCAGGTCTCCCCTGCCAGATCCTGCAGTTCAAAAAAACGAGCGAGTTTTCCATGGTCGATGAGAGCCTTCTCCAGATCGAGACCTGCCTTCTGGATCGTCGCAAGGTCCATCTTGGCGTTGCACCGGATGGGCGTGTCTATCTGCGCGTGACGTCGTTCTGGCCGAAAGAGGCCGCCCAGCACTGGCACGGCCCCTATTCGGACCGACAGGCGGCGGAGACGGATTTCCGAACCCGGACGCAGCTGCCACGCGTCACGCGCGCCCAGATCGCCGAGGCGAGCCGCCGCGGGGAGCATGGCACGGTCGAGGGTGTTCCCATGATCGTCCTGAGGCATCGCTGGACGGGCCACCTGACCCTGACGGCCTATCAGCTGGTGGATGAGGCCGGGCAGGAGAAATCCGCGCGCCAAAATGGACACATCTGAACCCCGTATCGTCACCCGCGCGAGGCGGGTGGAGGGAGAGCAGGACGAAGAAAGAGGGAAAGAAGCAGAAGGAAAGAGGGGCAGCACAGGCTGTCTGCGCTGGCAAAGGGTGGGTCTCCACGCGTCCTCGCCCTGGCGGGCTCCGGGTCGTGGAGATCCCGCCGCTGCGCGGCGCCTGTGCCATCGCAGCCATCCTGTGCCTGTGCCGGAGAGGTCATCAGAGAAAAGAGATGACGGCAACAGGAGTGACCTTTCATGCAGATTTCCCAGCAGACCCTTCAGGACATCAAGGACGTTGCCGGACTGGCCGGTGGGGTCTTCGGTTTTCTCGCCCTGGTCTTCGCCTTTACGTGCCTGCCGAGCTTTCTGGCGGGGCCGGTGCCCCATCATTATCTCGCTTCCGCGTCCCACACCGCCCATGGTCGGGGCTGAAGCCTCCACGTCACCGAACGCCTCCAGACCCCGCCATCGTGCGGGGTTTTTTCATTTCTGATCCAAGGAAACTATCCCATGATCGTCACCTTCGACCGCGCGCTGATCGAGCGCCTTCTCGCCCATGCAGAGGCCGCGTCCGAGCGCCGTGCCACGCTGACGCAGCTTTTTGACAAGAGCCTGCGCAAGCCCGGGCACGGCGCGCGCGAATGGGGCCGTCAGGACGACGTCGATCCTGCAAAGATCCCTGCGGGTCTGTGGCTGGTTGGAGATCACGGGATCTACATGATGTCGAACGGGCTTCCCCTTCTGCCGTCCGATGACGGTCAGAAGCCCAATCTGTGCGCGTATGCGCGCGAAGCGGACCCGGCACAGAACGCCGGCAGGGCTTATGACGTGAAGCGCCAGGCTTTTGGCGGGGATGACGGATGCGAGTTCCTGGAGGCGACGCTTGTGCGGCAGGCCCTCAGGCAGGCCGCAGGCGACACACTGCGCATGACCATCACCCCGGAAACCCTCGAATTTCTGGCCTGACCGGCCGTCCTTGAAATCCTTCAGGAGAAGAAAAATGTCCGATGCTACGCCTGCCATGGTGGCGGGTCCGCAGTCGCGAGACCAGATCTGGGCCTCGGCCGTGGCGGTGGCCGCTGACAGTGTGGAGCAGCTGAGACGCTGCGACGTCGACCGCGTCGTCTCCCTTGTGGACGCGGCGGATCGCACCGCACTGACGGGCTGGCTGATCGCGCGGCGGCCCGATCTTGCCGGCGCTGTCGCGGAGGCTCTGTCCGCGCTCGCGCAGGAGGCCACCGCATGAGCCTGCTGTTGCCACACCTGCGGCGCGTCCGCATTGAGGCCGAGGGCCTGACGGCCACCCAGTGGAGCTCACCGCAGGACAAGGCGAAACTGGCCAATGCAATCCTCGCCTTTGTTGCGAAAGGATTGCCGGAGGAGGGGTTCAGCAAGGCGCTGTACCAGCGCGTCAGCCAGATGTGGGGGTTTATCGCCTGCTTTAACCGGAACGGCTTTGCGGGCCGGTATTTCAGCTCGACGCAGGGGCGTCTCGCCTTCCTCGATCAGATCATCGCACGTGGCGGGATCGGCGATCCCGCCTGGACCTGGTCAGACGTGGAAAGCCGGATCGCGGCTCTTCTGGTCGAGCATCAGGTGCTCGACCTGTACCGCGCTGAACTGCGGCAGGAAACGCTCCGGGGCGAACAGGCGCTGTTGCGCAGATTGCTCGACCGTCACGGCGTGCCGGCCGATCATGCAGCCCGCATCTCACTGGCTCCGGCGTTGTCTGCGACCCTTTCCCGGCAGCAGCCTGTTCAGATGGGTCTGCTCTGACACGTTGCGCTGTCCGTGACGGCGCAGGAGTCCGGATCGTCGATCAGGCCCTGAACGACCTCCCATCCGCCCAGAATATTCTGGGCCGTCTCCCAGGCGACGATCTCGGCGCGCAGCGCCTGCGCAAGATCGTCATAGATGCCGTCGCGCTGCGGATCTTCGATCTCGCGCCGCTCCGCCTGTTCCGTAAGGGACCGTGCGTCGGAAACCCGGGCGAGTGCCCGACCGACCAGAAGCGTCAGCCAGTCAGACGCCATGCGCTGACGACCCTCCCGCGTGTCGGGCAAGGGGGTGGCTCCGAAAATCTGTCGCGCCCTCTCGCGTCCGAACGCGCGGAGGCGCTCAACCTGTCGGGGCGGTGTCACGGCCCGGATTTCGGCAAGCGACCGCAACTGCGTCTCGGGCAGGATTGCGTCGGTGAGCGCGTCCAGGGTCGGCGCACGACGCCGCTCCTGCGGAAAGCGGATCACCGTGGCGGCCTGATCTGTCTGTGCACTCATCGGTGTCCTCCTGTCGTTGTGCGGCAAGCGTAAAGCGCGCCACAAACAAAAGTCAACAAAAACAATGAGATACCGGAATCATTCGGCCCTCATGAAAACCTCCGGGGCAGAAAAGAGACGCGCGCGAAAGAGAGAGAGGAGGGAGGGAAGGGGCTCTCATGGGGCAGGCGTCGTAGCAAGGGTGCGTCGCTCCGCTCCCGGCGCACAGCGCCGCCCTTGCCACGCCGCCCGCCCCACGAGGCTGCCGATCGGGAACGAAATAAACCGAGAGAGGCAGAGCATGTCCAAGCGCAGGAAAACAGATCTGACAGCAGCCCGTAAAAAGGCAGAGATTTTCGGGCCGGACACGGTTCTCTTTGCAGATCTTGAACTCGGAGAAGCCTTTCGCATGGCTGGGGCAGAGCTGGGAGCCGTGTATCGAAAGGTTCGCCGCAACCACTACATGCACGACGGAAAGCGATGCCTTGCGAGCGACGGTCGGGCCGTCAAGCGCGCTTCCCTGCCTGGGACGGAAGACTGAGATCAGGCCCGCTGATCCTCTCCTTCCTCCACTGACATCAGGGCCGCAGCGCGGCCCGCATCCGGTCAATAAACACAAGAAAGGAACCGCATCGTGCAGATCCAGATGCTCACCCCTACGTCCAGTTTTCTTCCCGCTCTTGAGGCGCCCGTCTTTCACCGCGCCGTCTCGGCAGGCAAGACCATTGGCCGCGCACGGCGTTTTTACGCGGAAGCGGATCTTCTGGCTGACGACGCGAATGACGTCCGTCTTGGCGCGGCGCTACGGGCTGCATTGCGGCGCGATGCCAGCGCCGCCCATCGTTCGGCGCAACGCACACTGCTGGGTGTCTCCCATTGACAGCCCTGATCCTTCACTCACAACAGGCCGTGTCATCCTGGCATGCACACCACAGGCATCCGGGAGGAAAGGGAATGGCGATGCGACACCACAGAGCGGGGCTTGCCCTGAGCGCCCTGTTCTGGGCCACCGCAAGTCAGGCGGCACCGGCCGGGTGTGCCGAATTTGGCGGCGACGGCCAGCTTCCGGTTCTGACCAACGAGGCGCTTGGGCAGCAGACCGTGCTTCTGTGCAATGACGCCTTTGCTGTCCTGCATTCGGGCATCAGTCATGGCCCCCTGTGGACGGCAGAACATCTGACCGAGGAAGACCTGGAACGCAGCATGCAGATCGGCCGGGTCGTCCGGTTCTTTCATGCCGATCCCCGTCTGACCTTTGAGGACCGGGCAGAGCTGAGCGATTACCGCGCGTCGGATTATGACCGAGGCCATATGGCCTGTTCGGGGGATGAACCCAGTCTTCAGGCGCAGGAGCAGAGTTTTTCGCTCGCCAATGTGGTTCCCCAGACCCCGGAACTGAATGAAGGCATCTGGACGGGTGTGGAAATGGCGGTGCGTCGTCTCGCACAGCGCGAAGGCGAGCTTTACGTCGTGACCGGACCGGCATTCGGAGCGTCGGTCAAGACCATCGGATCGCATCGGGTTTTTGTGCCCTCTGCGACCTGGAAGGCTGTTTACGATCCCGCCGAGGACGAAGCAGGCGCGTATTTCTGTCAAAATAGCCGCCAACCAACCTGTACGATCATCAGCATCGGCGCGTTGACCCAGGCGACGGGGGTAAACCCCTTTCCATCCCTGCCTGATGAGATCCGTCAGACGGCCATGCAGCTGCCTCGCCCCCTGAAAAGTCCTTATGCTGTTCGCATCCGGCCTGCTTCCGGAAGCCCTGTGCTGGAGACCACACCATGAGTTTTATTCCTTTCCTGGACGCAGGCGAAAGTGTTCGGATTGATGACCTGACGATTGAGAACGGAACTGAGCGGATCGCTCTGTACGGACGCCTCGAAATTCGAAGGGACCGGATCGGCCTGCAGGATATTCAGGCCCTGAAGGCTCAGATCGACGCCATTGCCCGCGAGCTTGAAGGATCGGCCCATCTTCCGGATCGCGCGCGCGTTGCTCGAGAGGACAGCGTGATTCCAAATCCTTTTGCGAACCGGGACTGTGCCTGAAGGTGTGGGAGCGTCTGGCCGGGAAGGTCTGGAGTGCCACAAGCCTCACTCCGGACAAGACGACCTTCCACCCCAGCTTCCTCCGCGCTCTTCGGTTGCTCCGTGCAGCCGGGTCCCCTGAGAAGGCATCGTGTCCTGCGCTGCGTTTGTGACGGACCTGGCAGTGTCGGGACGAAAGGCGTCGCTGCGCTTGCTTTCGCCCCTTTTGCCTCCGGCACGGGTCGAACGAAAGGCTTGTTTAAGTATTCATTAAGTGTGTGGTGGCGATGTTCGCATATAGGCTAGTGACCACAAATAAAAACCATGAAAACCGCAGTAAATAGCCATTTCTACTTGCAATACTTGCGGATTTTTCCTAAATTAAACCCAGATCACAGGGGCGTTGAGGCCGGTTCTGACCGTTGCGCCGCCCCGAAGCGAGAAAGGATGACGATCATGGCACGCTTTGAGCCGTTCAGACTGTCTGACGACGACCGGACCGACATTGTCAAAGGCGTCTCCTGTGCTCTGCTGCTAGAGCGCCATGGCTATCTTCTCGACAAGCCCGAAAGCACGCGGAACGCTCTGAAATACCGTGCGGGCAAGGGCGAGACAATCATCGTCAATCATGAAGGCCGTGGCTGGTGGGATACGGGATCGGACGAAAAGGGGGATGTGTTCTCCCTGATCCAGCGCCTGACGCCCGGTCTGAAGTTTCGCGACGCCTGCCGTGAGCTGGGTCAGCTGGTGGGCATTGAACCGAAGGGGGCAGAATACGTCCGCGAGCGTCAGGCGAAAACGCCAGACGTTGCTCCGGCCGAGCGCTGGCAGGCCAGGAAGGAGCTCAAATCCGGCACGAAGGTCTGGGCCTATCTCACCGAGGAGCGCTGCCTTCCGGAATGGGTTCTGCGTCGGGCCATCATGACCGGCTGCATCCGGGACGGCTATCACGCCGCCTGGTTCTGCCACCGCGATGCCAAGGGAACCATCTGTGGTGCGGAACTGCGCGGTCCGGACACCAAGGGTATGTGTCTGTCGGGTACGGTCAAAACGCTTTTCCGGTTCCAGCCCGGCCTTGGCCGAACGGTCCGTCGGCTGGTGGTGAGTGAGTCCGCCATTGATGCCCTGTCCTACGCCGCCCTCGACAGCGAGCGCACGCGCGAAACCCTGTACTGCTCGACCGCAGGTGGCATGGGACCGGAGACGGTCGAAGCCCTTACGGCCGAGCTGGCTGAAATGGCAAAGGATCCGGCTGCCGTTCTGGTGGCTGCAACCGATAATGATGACGCCGGAAACCGCTATGCCGCGCGCCTTGCAGAGCTGGGCCGCGAAGCCGGTGTCCGCGTGATCCGCCGTATTCCCCACGGTGGCTGCAAAGATTTCAACGACGCCCTGAAGACTGTTGTGGCCGCCGCCCGCGCCGCCTGAGGAGAGACTGATGACGAATGACAAGGCACGACGGGAAATGGAGGCTCTGTTTCCCGGGCATGAAAAGAATGACGTCCTGAGAGCGGCCTTTCTGGCGCACCCGGATGCGGACCATTATCTGCGTCTGATGCCAGACCTCGGATGTCGTATTCCCTGGGCTCTGGTGGAATATGGTCCTGAGACGGATCGGCGTCAGGGTCTCGTGGTTGGCGGACGCTGGAGCGCGGCAGGCTGGGATCTCTCTGGACGCATCGTCCTGTTTGTTCAGTCTCCGACCGGAGACAGTGGGTTCCTGACCTGCCAGGCGGGGGAGCGGCAGCTTGTCCTGATTGGCACCGTTCCCGGAAGCACGCGTCATCCTGACCGCCCGGACGCCGTCACACTTCTGGGACATATCGCAGAACTGACCGCCGCCTGGCATGCCGACGCCGAGACAACCCGCGTGTGGCATACGTGGGCCCTGCTGCACAATCAGCCGCCTTCCCCGCAGACCTACGCCGAAATCGCGTTCGACGGGGACGTGCTGCGCGGTCTCGTGGTCGGGGGTACGGTCCTGGCGGACGGGACATGGGACTTCGGGCAGGAGTTCGACCTGATGGTCGAGCCGGACATGATCCTCAGCCTTGATGGCCGCCGTGCGACGCGGTGCGAGGTTCTTCATGGCACCCGGGAGCAGGGACGTGGTCGTGGATAATCATCTCTCCGGACTGACCCCTTCCCAGGCAGACGCCGCGCGTCAGACAGGGCCGGTTGTTGTTCTGGCGGGTGCCGGGACCGGCAAGACCAAGACGCTTGTGGCCGGTATTGTCGACCGTGTCGTCAAGCGCCGGATGTCGCCTGACCGCATTCTGGCCGTGACCTTTACCAACAAGGCGGCCGGGGAGATGAAGACGCGGATCGCGGCGGCCCTGAACATCGCGCAAGCCCCGTACTGGGTGGGCACCTTCCATGCGCACGGACGCCGTCAGCTGCGGACCGACCCCGACATTGCCGGTCTGCGTCCGGGGTTCGACGTCTGTGACAGCGAAGACAGCACGAAGATCGTGCGCAGGCTCCTGGAAAAGGCGATTGAAGCAGGCGTCATGAATGCCGATGACGGAGAGACGTTTCGCAAGCGTGTGAAGTCCGTCAGCTCGCGCATCGCCATGCTCAAGGAAAACATGGTTCTTCCCCCGGATGCCGTGGCCTGGGTCGAGGGACGGATTGCGACGGATGCCATCACCGAAGGCGATGACATCATGGTCTGGCGGGATGCGGCCGTGCTCTATCCTGCGTATCAGGCGATGCTGCGCGAAAGCAATCGCGCGGATTTTGCAGACCTGCTGCTGTGGCCTACCGTGACCATGCTCCGCGACGAACGCTACAGACGGGACTGGGCGGACCGGTTTGACTGCGTGCTGGCCGATGAGTTCCAGGACGTCAACCGGCTCCAGTTTCTCTGGCTGAAATGCCTGTCCAAAGACCACAACGAGCTCTTCGTTGTCGGCGACGATGCGCAGTCGATTTACGGCTGGCGTGGGGCCAATGTCCGGATTATCCGAAGCTTTCTCAAGGAGTTTCCGACCGGACGCATGATTGCCCTGGAGCAGAACTTCCGCTCGACCGGTCATATCCTGTCGGCGGCCAACGCGGTCATTTCTCACGACACCAACCGGCTGGAGAAAACACTGTATACCGCGTCCGGAGATGGCGAGCCAGTGGATATTCTGCGGCACACCGGCAGTCAGGACGAGGCCTCAGGGATTGCCGCCGAGATCGGACGTCGTGCCCTGGAAGGCGTACCTTACGAGGACATGGCGGTGCTCTATCGCTTCAACCATCTCTCCCGGCTGCTGGAAGAGTCTCTGCTGCGCGCAAAGATCCCTTACGAGCTGGTCAATGATACCGCCTTCTGGCAGCGCGGCGTGGTCAAGGACGCGCTGGCGTTCCTGCGTCTGACATGTTTTCCGTATGAGCGGCAGTCAGACGAGGCCTTCCGCCGCATCGTCAATCAGCCCGCCCGGGGGATCGGGGCCAAGGCCATGGCGACATTCGAACAGGTCGCCGATGAGGAGGCGATCTCGCTGTACGAGGCAGCGGAGCGCACGGTGCAGGGACGCACCGGCAAGGCTGCTGACAAGCTGCGCGGCTTCCTGGACGTGATTCTGAAAGGCGCCCGCAGTGACGAGCCCAGTCTGGGAGAGCGTCTGAGGGTTCTGGTCGAAGAGAGCGGGTATCTCGCGATGCACCAGGCGGCCGGGGAGGACGGACGCACGGCGCTGGAAAACCTGCATGAGCTTCTGTCGCTCGCCAACGAGTTCAGCTCGGTAGAGGAGCTGTTCGACCATGCGGCCCTCGGTTCGGAAAGCCGCGACGATGACAGTGTTGGCCGGGTCAAGCTGATGACCATCCATGGCTCAAAGGGCCTGGAGTTCGGGCATGTCTTTCTGATCGGTTGGGAAGATACGCTGTTTCCGTCGCGCACGAACATCGACCCGGCTGAAGAACGCCGACTGGCTTATGTCGCACTCACCCGCGGCCGCCAGCGCGTCAGTGTGTCCTGGTGCGAGTTTCGTCGGGGCGAGCAGGCCAACCCGAGCTGCTTCATCGACGAGATCCCGCTCCAGGCGCGGCGGGACGGCTGGGGGCGCAATCTCAGGCGCCGTCCCGCGTTCCAACGGGGAACGGCTTTCAATCGGCAGGCTCAGAGAGAGGCGATGGGGTTCTAATTGACAGTAGATCTTACCGGTGGCTCCGACTGCATGGCGGAGCTGTACGTTTGGTCTGAGGGAAAAGCTAAATCGGTTTCATTCGGGTCAGTAAAATCGGTAGCACCTAGCCCTTTTCAGGGATTCCTTCGAGCTTCTGCATAAACGTCCGCCAGACCATTTGGATATTCCTCCGGATCTAAAGGGAACTGCGAGACGCCTCCGCAGTAAGGCGATACGTCATACCTAAAGCCAATAAATCTCATTTCCAAAATAGCCTCATTAATAAGCACAAGGAGGTCACGAGATATGAGATTGCGATACTGATGATCATTATTTAGATAACGATTTGCAAAATTAGACTCTCTTGAATGACCGTGAGCGAATAAATCTACTAATTCGTCAATGTGAACGCTATCTTCTAAGCCATCATCCTTAGCTTCTCGTAGAAGAACTTTAAGGTCATGGCCAAATCTCTTCACGTTATCGTCTTTGTATTTACCTGAAACAAGCCAGGCTTTCAAGAAACACTCTATTCCGTGAGCGATGAGCATTGACATAGCAAGGGGATGCTTCACGGATTCACCCGCCTTTACGTCGATAAGACTTTTGGCTGTAAAAATATAATCGATAGAGCTCGCGAAAAACAGATCTACCTGCCTGATATTATCTTCCACAGTGCATCTCCATAACGAAATTAACTTCGGTTGTATTTATAAGTGAAGTTATTATTTTCATTAATATAGTTATGTCGAGAATTAATTTATTCGTAGATTATTTACCTGCAGACGAAGTCAGGTAAGGGCTGTTGCATGGGGCCTGTGGTGTTTGGGCGCAAAGAGCGGTCAGGCTCTCCCGGCGTCCGGCCGATTGTTTTGCGGCAACGTGCCTCGCTGATGCTGCGTAAGACGTCCTCGATGCCGGCGCGATCAATCGCCGCATGCACGCGGATCAAACTGTCGCGAAATAAGTCGGGTGCACGGTGCGGGAGAGGAATGATCCAGGTCTCCGATCGGTTAGGCTGCCAAGCCGGTGCGTAATCAAGAGGGCATGGCCCGTCTGGCCATGCTTGCCGCATGCCCCAGAGTGATCGCTCCAGTGTGCGGGAGCGGCTGACCCTGACAATACGCCACGACGAAAGCAGGTCTGCGAACACGTCTTCATTAAGATGCACGGGTGTAATCCGGGCATGAAGCCAGACCGTGTGCCACCCCCCTCTGCCTGCGAGGCGCCGCCAGAGACTGAAACGCCGTGAGGCTCCGCAGTTCCCCGCAATGCGCTCGTGGCTCCAAGTCACATCCGTGACGTCGAATATCTCTCGATCTCGAGTTGTAGACGGATTGAACTCCTGCAGGATCGCTTCCCGGAGCCGAGCAGTCTGGTCTTCATCAAAAGGACCATAGTTTGGTGGATAGGACTTATCAAAGCTCATGGTCTCGGGCAGGCTGTCAAGTTCGGCAACCAGCTTTCCCTTCGACGCGCTGACAGCGGTAATCGACCGGATATCAATTTTTGCATGGTAAGGATCGCCCACGCGGAGAAGGGTGCGCAGCAGCTCACAGGCAGGATGGAGCGGGATATTGTCGAACGCTTCGGCAAAGCCAACCATGCGCTGCAAACGGTAGTAGGCATTTTCTTCGCGCGGATCCCGGCTGGCATCTGCCTTGAAGGGATGATCTTCCAGGTCTTTCAGGAAGCGGAGGACTGCCACCTGGGCTTTCTTCCGACGGCTGCGTTCAGAGAAATGTCGGACGATGAGAAGAGGATGCCACATCACAGGACTCTAGAAACGGGTAAATACGCACGCAAGTCGGTCTGCGACGTACCTTCTGTATTCACGTGGGGGGCGGGTGGGTTAGGGTCACATCCGGCAGGATCAGATCGGCCAGGGTGACGACGGGGTAAAAGGCGTGCAAGGAGAAGAGACGTGACAACAGAGCAAAGAGGCTCGGTCTTTGCGCGCTATGCAGACCTGAGCCAGGAGCAACTCCAGGCAGTCGCGCGGTTCATGGCGGAGCGTCTGATGACCGGATCTGCCGGTGTGGTTCCAGGTACGCTAAAAACGCTGACCGATCAGGGGAGAGACTACGCTTTCGTTCTCCTGGAAGAGGATTGTGCTTATGCGGTGAGCCCGATCGAGAGCCTCCATCTTGTGCTGGATGCGGATGGTCGTCCCCTGGGATGTGCATCGGAGGGCCTGCTGTATCTTTCGAATGTTGAGGGAAATGCTGTGGTGCGGCTTCTTCCGACCCCGCGTTACAAGGCGTCAGATCTCGGGCTGACGGTCTGAGGACCTCCAGTCGGGTCTGTCGCTTCAACCCCTCCCGATCGATCCCCTGAACCGCACTCACAAACGCTGTCGTCATACTGCCCGGTATGACCGAGCACTCTCTTTCTCTCGGGCAGCCAGATCTGCCCAAACCGACCCTTTCTCTCCCACTGTCTTCCCCCTGGATGATTGGCAGCATGGTTCTCTCGGCGACCATGCTCCTCGGGTTCGGCTGGCTCCTCTTTCCGCTGGATATCCAGATGGTCTGGACCATGCTTGCGCAGGCGATCCTTTTCTCCCTGGCCTTCTCCGTTCTTGTGATGGACGTCATGCGCCTGTGGAAGACGAAAGCTTTCATGCCGCGCTGGCATGTCCTCGTCTTCGTTCCGGTCTGGGTGGCTGTCGGCCTGTTCAATCTCCGGAACGCCTATGACTGCATGAAGGCGGCAGGCCAATGGTGACGTCGCGTGACTGCACTCACAACGGTCTCCGGCAGAATGACCGGACGGTCACAGACGACGGGGCATCACAGTGAAATTTGGCGGTCATCAACCCAAGGCGCGGATCTTCCGCAAGCTCAAGGCCGAGACACAGCGTGAAGTCTATCAGTCCGTGCTCCAGCACGTCCGGACCTGCCTCAACCGGGGGCCGTATAATGTCCTTGAACTCCGCGCGAACCTGACGCCCGAGCAGGCCGGGGCCCTGCCCATGGCTTTAACGACGCTCGCCCAGGCTGGCGAAATCGCCGCCCTGGGTCACAGTGTTTATGCCCGGGTGCCCTGGATGCCGGCAACGCGAACCGTGAAGACCTCGCCGATCGAGGATCTGGTCTTTGCGTCCCTGACCGAACATGAAACCGCCAGCGAAATCGCGACATGGCTCGGCCTCTCCGTCGGTGAGGTGCGGGACTCCCTTGCGGCCCTGGAGCGGGCGGGGCTGATCGAGGAGCGACTGGATCCGCGCCGACCCAACCGTTACCGGATTGTCTCGCCGCATATGGCCAAACACATTCGCCAGGGTGCACAGGACCGGACCTTTACTGATATCGCCCGGCATGGCTGAGGCGTTGCGTTTGCGGGTTATCCCCCAAACCAGTGGACAGCACTGTGGGCAACCGAGGGCAGGACATGTGGATTCACGGTCCGTTCGTCCAGGGCACAGGCGCGCGGCGCTGTCCATCGCAGGCGAGCTCTCCGTTATCGGCTGGGGCGTGCGTCAGGCGTCCCGCCGATCCGGCTTTTCAAAGGACCGGATCCTGCGCTGGCAATCGGGGCATAGCATTCCTGATCCGGACTTCCTCAGGTGGCTTGCAGCTCTTGGGATGTTGCATCGTCGACTGAGCCATCCTCTGGCCCGGGCTGTGCCTCCCGTGGGCAACCGACCCCCGCTGAATGGTTACGCGATGACCAGTGCCCTGATCACGATCGGCTGGTCCGAGCGCGTGCTGGCCGAGCGCCTGGGGGAGCATCGCACAGCCCTTCGCCGTCTGATCTCAAGTCACGGGCATCTTCCAGTGAGAGAGTCCCGTTGGCTGGAAGCCCTGGCAGACGGGCATCGCGATCTGCCCCGCCCCCTCTCACCCATCTGCCTCTCCCCCGATCCCTGAAAGGTTGACCCATGTTGCAACGCGTTTCTTTTCCTGACGACGCTCAGGACGATCAGGGTGTCATCGCTGGCGGCATCGCCGCCGACCGGCTGCGGTCCATCATCGAGAGGGTCGAGCGCCTGGAAGAAGAGCGCAAGGCGCTGAGTGGTGACATCAAGGACATCTTTGCCGAAGCCAAGTCGGCCGGGTTCGACGTCAAGGTCATCCGCACGATTATCCGGCTGCGCAAGCAGGAGCCCGCAGAGGTCGAGGCTCAGGAAACCCTTTTGCAGATCTACCGCCGTGCCCTGGGAATGTGACCTGATGCACGATGCCCCACCGCGCCGCCGCATCGCCGAAGCCGCTGGAGAGATTCTGGTCTGTTGGCCAAGTGTGGGCCTGCTTCTGTTTGCCTTTGTGGTTCCCAGGCTTGGCGCTGTCATGGGACCCGTTTTTATGTTCGGTGGCTGCGTTGCAACCATGATGGGACCGGGTGTTCCCGAGATCGGTGAGGATGGACGCGACTACGGGCTTGAGCGGAGGCGGGGAGTGGTCTTTGCCAGCCTCGGTCTGGTGCTCTGCCTGCTTTCTCTCTCCAGACTTTTGCCGGATGGGTTCTGATCGTGCCCGCACCGTTGTTTACGGACTGGACCCCAACGTGCGTCACCAGTGTTCGTTACATCTCTACCCTGGGACCGGCTCGCGCTGTCGGGACGGTACAGCGTCGGGTCTGCGGCGCCAGATGTCTGGCTGGGGTCAGTCTGTTTCTTCTGACGAACGCGGCGGATGGATTTCTCGGGCTGGACCAGTTTGCAGGGCAGGGGGGATGGCATCTATCCGGACTGGGCCATCCGGTCGTCACGCTGTCGCTCTGGCAATGGACGCTTCTGGCCTGCGTCACCCTTGGTCTTATGAAACTCGCCGAAAGGACGGCCGGGATCCTGTCCGGACGTGGGCCGTGCCGCGCGACCGGGATCAAGCTCCTCGTCACCTGCGTGGCTCTGGCCCTTGGCGGCCTCGCCCGCGGCCTGATCCATCCGGGATGACCGGACTCACATTAGCCGCGCTTAGAGTGACCTTACACAACCGGTAGAGGAAAGATGCCTGAACTGCAGACACTCCTGAAAGAAGTGGTGAAACTGCCTGCGTCCTATCGGCGGCAGGGCCCGCCTCTTGTTTCTCTCCTGGCACAGATTGCCCAAGGAGATGACGGACATGGCCAGAGGGTCGGGCGCCTCGCCGGCCTGCTCGGCCATCTGACGGGGAGCGGATTATCGTCGAGCGCGCTTGAACTGGCGGGCCGATTGCACGATGCAGGCAAACTGCTCCTGCCCGACAGTCTCCTGAATTATCCGGGTCGGTTTAACGCCCGTCAGATGCTGGTGATGCGACAGCATCCGTCGCTTGGTCTCGGAGCGCTGTTTCATCTGTCAGCCGATATCCCGACCCTCGTTTATGAGGCCGTGCTTCTGCATCACGAACGCTATGACGGTGACGGCTATCCGTTCGGAATGAAGGGTCAAGCCATTCCCCTGGCCGCCCGCATCATCGGCCTCGCCGACGTGATCGACGCCTTGCTCTCCGCCCGGGCCTATAAAACAGGGCGGTCTCCGCGGCAGGTGAAAGCCTTTCTTCAGGAGCAGGCGGGTGGCGCGTTTGATCCTGACCTGGTGCGGCACGCGATCACCTCTTTTGATGATCTGCTCGCCATTCGCCGCACCGTTGCGCAGCCGGTTCAGGGATATCAGCCCATGCCCGGCCGGTCACCCATGACATCCCGTAACCTTAATCTTCGGAACACTCTGCCATGATGCCTCTCCCGCTCCCGCCCGCAGCCCATGCCGCCCCGTCTGAGACGTCCCCCATGAAGCTTCTGGCCGACGTCGCAGACAGGCTTTTTACAGAAAACCGGAGAGAAGAGGGGCTGTGTGTGGTTGAGGCCCTTTATCTTCAGGCAGATGCTGCACTTGGTGGTCGTCAGGCGCCGTGTGATCAACAGGACGGTTGAGGTGTCCCCTTCGCAGGTGTCGTTGTTCTCCTCCCTGAAGCAATGAAGAATCCTTGCTGAATTTATGCAGGCGTAATACCGCAGAGTACCATCAGGATGTAACCGTTAAGTCATTAAGAGTGCTCCGAGCATAACGGGACAGTCACCGGTTGGCCGCGTAAATAAAAAAAGCAATAAATCTTTATTTCGATTGCACCGAGTATCCAATGGATACTAAGATAGTGGCATCACGAACGAGGACAATGCGATGCCTAAATTCGACACCTACCGGATGCGTCAGCTCGAAGCAGAGGTGCAGCGTCGCGCGACCGTCGAGGCGATCAAACGCGTGACAGAGGGCGTTCAGCGGGACGAGGAAGGCAGGGTTCTTCTTCTCGCAGCGCCATCCCGAGGCTATCTCTCGCTTGAAGACAAGCTGGTCACGAAAGATGTTGCAGCGATCCTTGGGGTTGCGCCAACGAGCGACGATATTGCGAAGGTCATTCGTGCGGTCGGCAAGACCGAAGTGGACAGACTTGCTCTGTCAGGGTGGCATTTCTCAACAGGTGAGACGCGCAATGTCGGCAGTGTGAAGCTGGATGATGGGTTCGAAATCGCAACCGAGCATTCCCTGCGTCATGAAGCAACGGGAGAAGTCGCGATGCGGGATGACGTCCCTCATTACTCAGATCGGATCGAGCTGCAGGACATCCGAGGAAGCCGTATTCTGTCAGGTGTCTGGATCTTTCCCGACGGTCGCTGTGAACTGGACGCTACCTGCCTCGATAAAATTGGTGAGTATCCCGAAGACTACGATCTCTCGCCACAGGGACGGGCTGACGCCACGTTGCTCGCAAGCCTCAACCGGACAAAAGCCGGACTGGAACAGGCAGGTCACTTCAAGCGGGCATGGCTGATTCCTGATGAGGTCTGACGTCGAGGGTATTGCCCCTCAGGCGATCAGGCAGGCCCGCCTTGATGCTGGTCTGACGCAGGTGAGCGCGGCTTCTCTCGTTCACGTCACGCCTTTGACGTGGAAGCGATGGGAGAGTGGCGATCGGGCAATGCACCCGGCTTTTTGGGAACTTTTTGCACTCAAGGTCGAAGCTGACAGGGTCAGGCAGGGAAACGTACAGCCCAGGCGCATGCCACGTTACACGATGGCGGAACTGCTCACTGTGTCCGAATATCCGACCGAGCCGGATGCTGAAAGCCGCGACTGGGTCGCGGGCGAGGCCACCGGGAAGGAGATCCTGTGAAGCGCGGTGAAATCTGGGTTGTGTCTCTCGATCCCACCTAAGGCCATGAGCAGCAGGGCTCGCGCCCTGTGCTCATCGTCTCGCCTGACAGTTTCAATCAGGCTACGGGCCTTCCAGTCACCGTACCCATCACCAGCGGCGGCGGCTTTACACGACGGCTCGGCCTCGCCGTGCCGCTCGAAGGCCTGAAGACCACAGGAATCGTGCGATGTGACCAGCCCCGTGTCATCGATCTCAAAGCCAGCAGCGGCCGAAGGGCGGAAGAGCTGTCCGCTCCTCTGCTGGACGAAGTCCTTGCCCGCCTCGCTACGCTTTTCGAATAGTGTCGGGCCGGGGAGGCCCGGGAGGAGTTCAATTTCTTTGTGCGGGGTGGCTGATCAGATATCATCAGGGCGGGAGGCCGCATGGAGCTTGACCATCAGCGTTGTGGCCTCGAGAACAGTTCTGGACAACACTCTCATCTGGTCATGAAGCGCTTTCTGTCTGGCGAGTGTTCCTTCAAACATCGCCCCCATATCCTCGACATATGTCTGTATGAGTTCCAGAGTATCCTGCTGGGAGCGGGCCACACTCTCCCAGTCACTCGGGTTCTCGTTTTCGCACTTGAGGAATCCGGGGAAGACGAGGGGTGCAGACTGGTTGTCGAGCGGCAGTCGTGTGTCTCTGAGACCCATGGGCCAGTGTTCAAGACAGAATGAGATCCCCGCCAGAAGAGAGGGCGGCAGGGACAGAAGAAGCTCGGTATCCGGAAGGTGGAGCTCTCCCGTTTCCGGAAAGCCGGTATAAAACATGTGCTCACGGTACCATGTCTCCCGCCCGCCCATGTTTTCGAGTGTTTCACGCCAGAGGTTCAGAGCGGCTTCCACCTCCTGATATGCCCCCTGACTGTTGACCTGCGCATCATACACGCGGCTCCACAGATGATGGGTTCCGACTGCGGGCAGCCAGTCGTCCAGCCTGAAAGGTTCGCCATCGAGAAGAGGTGTACTGCCAAGCACGAATGCGCCCTGAGACAGGATACAGCAATAGGCAACAATCCGGTTGCCGCGCCATTCTCCCCGGGATGCGAGAGCCTGCTTCAGGAGAGCAGGGAGCAGCACTTTCCGGGTACGGGCGCTGTAACTGGTCCATTCTCGCTTCTGTAAGGCCAGAGGCGCAAGCGGATCAACGATGGCTTCGGGATCGCTCAGGGTTCGAAGCCGCACACCGTGTCGCGACAGGTGGTAGGCCCAGAGAAAAACCATATCATTCGGAGGGGCATCTCCGATCGTAAAGGCGTGCAGGTCGTAACGCTGAAACGATCCGACGGAGCGGAAAACGGTCCCCGTGCGCTTGAGGTAGGTTGGCAGCGTGCGGACAAGGCTCTGTCCGACAAAGACGGTTCCATCTTCAAAAAGCAGGCAGACGATCAGGCGAAGCTCGTCGTGGGGATGACAGCCAGAACGGGCTGACTTGGAAACGCGGTGGTGCATGGCTATCCCGGGTCATGACAATGGATCCCAGCATTCTGCCATTACGCGATGTGAGAGCGGGTCGTGGGATGGCCTGCATCTGCGCGCCTTCTGACAACCGCGCAGCAAGCCGGCACGAGAGAAGCCGGGGGCGGGTCAGGACGCGAAGAGGAGAACGCGGGTCAGAAGAGAAACAGGGCCAGCCACAGGCCGTCCGGCCGCCACAATGGTTCGGCCGCACGCGGCCCGCGCCCTGGAGGGCGCGCCATTGTCCCGTCCAGCCGTCTGCGCCTTGCGGGAGAGCATCTGAAAAGAGAAAAGGATGTTTTCCGTGGCTACTTCCGTCACAACAGTCTTCACGCTCACCGGGCCGCAGGATCGTCTGCGCCAGATCGCCGAAGAGCGCGCTTACCGGACCTGCGCAGCGGATCAGATGACTTGGGAAGACGACACCACACTGGTGATGACCCTCGAAAACGGCATCGGCACGCCCTTCCTTCATCATGGAGACGGACTGTCAGACGAGTATCCCGACGTCAGTATCCGGGGGATGGAATATTTCGACTGCTTCGATGATCCGAGCTTCGCCAAATGGCAGGGCGGCCAGCTTGTCTATGAGGCAGAACTCATCACCGTCTTCGGAATCCTGTTCCCGACAGACGCCTCAATAAACTGGCCGGGCTGTAGCGCCAGCTTCTGGCACAGGTCTCCGCCTCTCTCGGCTGCCATAGCCGAGAACTGCCCCGACTTTGACCTGATGCCGTTACGGCAACTGGCAGGGCCAGCGCCCGGATGGGTTCAGACCTCGGATGGCTTCGCCACTCTTCTCATTCGGCTGCCTTCATCACCCGATGCGCAGGATGGCGTTGCCGTCATCTTCTATCCCGGGCTGGGGAGAGCCACTTTACTGAAGAATGTCGATCGTTTCGGAGGCTTCGCGCGCTCCTGCCGCGCGTCCTACGGCCGCATTACAGGCCAGTATCAAGAATTGCGCCCGGCTCTCCGGGACTGCTGGAAGGTTGACGAGAAGAAAAGGCGCAAGGCCCGTCAGGAGCGGAAGATTCTGAAAAGGAAGGCGAAGAAGGAGAGCCGGGAGGGAAAAGACATCCTTTTCGATCTCTTCGACACGGACCCGTGGCTGGTTTGAAGGGCAGAGGTAAAGAAGGATCGGGGCGGCCCTGAAGGGTTCGCGCGCTCTATTCCGCTAGGCTCCTGCGTCGCCAAGCTCCACCGAGCCCCGACGTCCAGCCGCCCTCAACCGGGCGTCTGGCCCTCGGGTCTCGGCCCTTCCGGGTAACGGCTTGCCCGCGTTCTTTTCCCTGAACGGACGGTCCTGGTCTGGGTGATCGGTTCGTGAGACGGCTCCTCAACCTCCCCGGCCAGTCCTGCGGACCGTCCGGGGAGGCACGTTCCACGACGGCGGCCTCGCATCCAGCGTTCAGTCTGACAGTCGCCGTGCCAGTCCGTAAAGCCACTGCGCGACCCTCGACGGCAGGTGTCAGGCCCGCATCTGCTGCAGGGCCGCACGCGACCCCGCATCAGTCGCAGACCGCCTCCTTTGCTCAGGACGCTCCGGGCTTGACGGCCTGTCCCGTCGACCGTCCTGGCCGGTGGCAGGATGGGCTCAGGAAAACGCCACCTCCCTTTCTCTCTCGTCGCCGTCAAAGTGCTCGCCGCACGGGCAGGATGGGTCTAGGAAAACATCAAATATCCTTTGAGTACTCAACAAGTAAAACGTCTTTTCCGCTGGTTTTATTTCTTCAGAAATGGCGGATTTCAGCCGTTTCTCGTTGACTGTCATCAAGTAAAAACCTATTATCTATTCATGGACAGAGGCAATAACGCCGAGCAAGTTCAGTCGATACGTTCCCTAAGTCTTGGAGGCTCTCATGGCTGGTTCCGTTAACAAAGTCATTCTCGTTGGCAACCTTGGTAAAGACCCGGAAGTCCGCAATATGCAGTCCGGGTCCAAAGTCGTGAGCTTTACACTCGCCACGTCCGAGACCTGGAATGATCGCCAGAGCGGCGAACGCCGTGAGCGCACCGAATGGCACCGTGTCGTCATTTTCAATGAGCGTCTGGGGGCCGTCGCAGATCGGTTCCTCCGTAAAGGTCGCAAGGTCTATCTCGAAGGCGAACTGCGCACCCGCAAATGGACCGATCAGGGCGGTCAGGAGCATTACACGACAGAAGTTGTCGTTGACCGGTTCAAGGGTGAACTGGTGCTGATTGACAGCAACCGCGGAAGCGAAGGAGGCGGCTGGGGCCAATCGGACGAGGAACGGGACGATCAGGCGCCATTCTAAGGTACTCAGTTCACTGCACGGTCCTGCCAAAGGACCGTCCCCGTTCACTCTCCTCACAGGAACCGGCGCTATGACCACCGAAGAGACTTTTCCATGATGCTGCCGACACTGCCTCCCAGACCTCCCACGTCAACGCAGCACACAACCGAGCGTGTGAAGCTTTTCGCGAGCGGCTGCCAGAGCCTTGCGCTGGCAATCCTCGGGGCGGGGATTGTGGCTCCGCTCTTCACGGGAGCGGCCGTTCCAATGTGGCAGCGTCTGGCAGCCGCGCTCGCCGCCGCCGCTTTTGAAATTGCCGCGTGGACGCTTCTGGGCTATATTCCGAACACTGAGGTCACGCCAACGGAGACCGAACATGATGAATGAGTTTTTCCCAAACCTGCTGATGATGCTCGCCGCGTTTGCAGGTGGCTGCGCTCTTTTCGGCTGGATTGCGAGCCGGTTGCTACCCGCTTCGACCCCGAGGCAGAAGCGGCACAGTCCTTCCTGATACCGAAAGACAGGCGGCCTCCGGGCCGCTTTTTTTGTCCGCTCACCCGGTTTAGTCAGGCGGACGCGCCTCGCCGGCGCGAGCTTTGATGCCCCCAGTGCTCGCCCCCCACAGGGGGGCTGCGCCAGGACAGAGAAAAAGACTAGACTGGCCCCATGTCACGACAAACAGTCATCCGCGTCGGTGCGCTGAGCATCCAGCTCGCCATCCTTCTCCTGATCTGGCAGGGCTTTCTGCATCCCATCAGGGGAGGTCTGCTGGTGCTTGCCGTGGGGTTTGTCGCGTTCTTCCTCACGCGGGACTCTTCAGGCAGAAATCAGGGCCATAGGTAAAAAAAGCAAAAGAGGGATCGGGGCGGCCCTGAAGGGTTCGTTCACTCTATCTCACTAGGCTCCTGCGTCGCCAAGTTCGACCGAGCCACAGCGTCCAGCCGCCCTCAACCGGGCGTCTGGCCCCTGCGTCTCGGCCCGTCCGGGTAACGGTTCACCCGCGTTCTTTTCCGATGACGGACGGTCCTGGTCTGGGGGATCTGTTCGTGAGACGGCTCCTCAACCTCCCCGGCCAGTCCTTCGGACCGTCCGGGGAGGCACGTTACAGGGAGGCGGCCTCGCATCCAGCGTTCAGTCTGACAGTCGCCGTGCCAGTCCGTAAAGCCGCTCCACGACCCTCGGCGGCAGGTGTCAGGCCCGCGTCTGATGCAGGGCCGCACGCGACCCCGCATCAGCCGCAAGCCTGCCCCCCTTGCTCAGGACGCTCCGGGCTTGACGGCCTGTCCCGTCGCCCGTCTTGGCCGGTGGCAGGATGGGCTCAGGAAAACGCCACCTCCCTTCCACTCTCGTCGCCGTCAGTGTGCTCGCCGCACGGGCAGGATGGGTCTAGGAAAACAACAGGTACTCATGAAGTAATCAAGAAATCTTTTTACTTGTCATGCAAAAATAAAGCGCGTTTTATGGCGGTTTTCTGCGTTTTTTCTCTTGTAGGAAAAAGCCAAAAAGGCTATCTTTTACTTGTCGAGAGGGATTGGCCCTCAAGACAAAGCGCCCCGAACGGTATTGGTAGTACCGAACGGGACTTCGCTAGACTAGAAAGGTTAAGTTTCATGTCCGACGCATCCAACACCATGTCCCAGAACGCTTCTCAGGGCAACTACTCCCCCGCTGCTGTCCGTCGCTTCAGTGAAGCCCAACGCCGCACCAAGGCTCTTGCCTCTCCGGGTCTGGCCGACATTCTCCGCCTCGTTCCGTCTGAAGACCAGATGGGAAAAATCGTGCTGGCGTTCGGCGTCGAAGCCGGTGACGTTGACGAACTGACCGGGGCAGGGTCCAACATGGTGCGCGAGCAATACGACCTGATGTTTCCCATCCTCGTGACCTATATCCGGGGCGAGCAGAATTTCAACGGTCTGCGGATGCACCTTGACCGCGTGGTGGATGGTCTCATCCGGTCCGCCTATGGCGCCGCGAATTTCTATGAAAACCGCCGCATGATCGCCAAGGATGCCGCAGACAGCTACGCCAACGGCGACCGCGACGAAGACCGCATGGGCGTGGACGGTGGAGAAAACCGCGTGGATGGCCTGCGCCGCATCGCTGCCGAAAACGGCGCGAAGGCTTACGCGCTGGCCTGCGTCGCTTCCGGCGCATGTGCCGCCTATGAGGAACTGATGGGTCAGGCGTGGAAGCCTTACACCCGCGACAATGGCCGCAGCCTCTCCCGTGACGTCGCCGCCGTTCAGGCCGACGCCATGGGCTTCTAAGTCAAGCCCGCCGCGCCCACAGGGCGCGGCCTCTTCCTGTCCCTCTGCACATCGAAGAGCGACCGGCCCCGCCCGGTCGTGGAGCCTGTCCCATGTCTCACGCACTCGCCCCCTATGTCCCCGACGCCAGCGCCAAGATCCTCCCCCTGAGGAGGCTGGAGCACCTTGCGCGTGGCTTCGCCATCGCGGACGCCCTCATGACCTTTCTGGAAAATACCCGCTTCGATTCCAGCATTGAGAAGGCCGCAGACGACGCGCGCGCCGCTGGTGCCACCCCTGCCGAGATCCGGGCCGCCTCGAACGGCCTCGCCTGATCGGCCTCGGCCAGGTCCACACACGCAAAAGGCGGTTCCCCTGGGAGCCGCCTTTTTTGTTGTCCGGTCAGACCGCGCCAAAATGGACACAACCGCGCAAGCGCGGCTGTGACGTATATTGCGTCAGGGCTTCGCCCTGGCCCGGGTGTGCAAGAGTTCGCTCAGGACTTCGGCAGGATCGGCGGCGGGACAATCTGACACCATGACGCGCCCTTCGTGTCGAACGCCTGATGTTCCTCGCAATAACGGCCTACACGCGCAGCATAGCCGTCATATGTGTAACCGGATGCAAAGCCGAGCCCTATCAGCATCGCCCCAGCCAGTGTCATCCGCACATAGGCGCGCCATCGCGCTTCCTTGTAGAACTGGCGCTCATGCGTCGGAATTTCCGTCCGCAGCTGGTCGAAAACTTCCTTGCGCAGCTCCGAGGTCACGCCAGAGACGATCCGCCCGAGGGTAGCCTGCAATTCGCGGTCTCGAAACAGTTCCTGTTTCTCGACATTCCGCGCCGCGACTTCCCCCAGCTTTTCGACCTGCTGACGGCTTTCGATGAACTGGTCCCGCAGGGTAGTCTGTTCCTGCTTCGCCATCTCGATGATGTCGCGGGCTTCCCCTCTGAAATCCTGCATTTCAGCCGCACACGACAGAGCGAGCCGCGCGAAGGCGTCCATGGTGGCACGGGTGGCGGAAACCCATTTCCCGAACGGCGAATACTGGTCCATCCCTTCCAGTCGGGCCGCCTCTTCCATCAGGCGGCCCGCGTCTTGCAACGCGTGCAGGGTGGAAAGAGGTGTTTCAGCGTCACTCATGGGAGCCAGCCTTCGACTTTTTCAGCAATGATGTTGCTTTGAATTAGGTCAAACCAGCGTTTGACCTGTGCGCGACGCAACACGTCAAACGGTGTTCCGCAAGGACGTGGCGCACTTTCCATGACCTGTTGAAAAGACAGCCCACTTTCAATAATGGCGGGCAGGACGCTTAGTCTCGGAATTCTCAGAAAGCGGACTTCGCAATCTTGCATCTGCTCGAAAAGTGGCTCCTCAATTAGGCGAGCAAAAGCTCGGTCCGGGTCGTGTCCCACGGGCACAGTCCAGTCGTTAAATACCAGCAAAGCTCGCTTCGGGCGGAAGAGTTCGCTTTCCCAAAGGCGTTTGATGTAATCGACATCTCCGGGCTGGGGCCCGCACATGAACAGGCCGGTGACTTCGAGACCAATACTCTCCGCCAGAGCGATAATTCCTTCCTCTTTCGCCCAGAGTTCAAGTGTCCGATCCCCGCCACCGACATCGACAAGAAGAGACTTTTTTTGCTCGGCAGCCGTTCCAAATGCCTCTGAGAACCACTCGCGTAACACGCCAGCATCCTCGTTCTTGGGGCGCGTGAGACCATAACGCTCATAGATTGATTTGAACGCAGAGAGCCCGGGATTGCGTGCGTCCCCGTCCGCAAGAAGAGGCGGGCGCCCCTGCATGATGGCAATTTCCGCAAGCGCCGCCTCAGCCGTAGATCCTCCCAGATTACCGCGGCCTGCTTTGACTGTCGCAGAAGGGTTACGGGGTAACTTGGAAGGGATAGGCTTTTCACTCATGACAGGTCCTTACTTTCAATTCCTTCTCCTTCTCAGAGAGGAGAGACCTTCAGTGTAAGGACGCCGTTTGTGAGTGCGAACAGGGGGCTAGTACAGCGTCTTCATCTGATCACGTGCACGCATCAACAATCCTCTCAGGATCAGTGATCGATCTTCATGTGGGATAGCCTCCACCATCGGAATACACGCTTTTGCCCAATCTCGATCTCTCTCAAAAAACGAGCGTCGAGGCAGTCCCGGCAACGCTTCGTAGTCGATGCGACCATCAGGCTGACGCCCTGTCGCGTCAAGGGGCATGAGAGCGTCGAGCGGCAGATACTCAGGCATTCCGTCAGGTCGAGGACCAACATAAGGCGGCGGAAGCGGCTTGTCCTTGTCCGCACCATAGCGGGGGGCTTGTGTGAGCATCGTCACATGCTTGGCGATCTGTCCGACTTTAACCCGGGGCCGCGTGGCGGTCTCTAAGGGGACAGGCTGGGACTGCGCGGTCTCGACGACCTCGGCAAGTACCGTCGGCTGAATGCTGGCCTGATCTGGGGCCACCTTGGCTCTGCGCTGTGCCTCATACCCTGCGATCCGCTCACGGCGCTCCCTGTTGAGGCGCTCCTCGGTATCGGCCTCAGCCATGAGCGCAAGGATCTCTTCATCGGAGGGGCCAGACTGCGCTTTGTCTGTTGGCACGACTGTCCTGCAAGCCGCCTGATCACGAGCAGGCGCGTTCGCCTCTGCCACTGTGCGGTCCTTTTGGGCAGCCAATGTCTTGCCTGCCCGATACCACGTCATTTTGGCACATCGCACAGTCGGTGCCTGCCCATCAGCATTGGTTAACCCAACGTCTTTGAACCATGCGCACAGGGCCTGCCAGTTCAAACGACGCCCGTTCCATGCCCGCAGTAGCTCTTCGCGGTTCGCTTCCATCCACACGCGCAGCGACATCGCTCCAGACACGTTTTCAAGTGCGCCAATGGCCCCGCTGATCCCGATACCTGTCGCTGCCATGTGCTGCCTCCTGTGGCCGTTGTGCGGCTGCTACGCATCTCTCAGGGGCATTCTAACACGACTACGAAACGACTACAATCGACTACGTTAGAGCTACGCATCGACTACCAACAACTACAAGAAAGCTACAGAGTTTTTCTTTTTCCATATACAAATGCACCCTTTCGGGTGCGGTCCCTGCGGGACCACCAGGCAACCGGATCTGGGGACGCCGTTCGATGCTCTTGAGAGGGTGCTTTTCGTCGTGCTGTAATTGCTGTATATTACGACAACAACAGCGTTGATGTATGTCCAACGGAGCGGAGAGCCCGACAATGCGTACCTTTTCAACCAGTGATCTGTCCCGGAAATCGGGAGACATTATCGCCAGCGCGCTCCAGGGGCCGATCGCCATCAGCCAGCGCGGAAAGCCCCGTCTGGTGGTGTTGAGTGTCGAGCAGTACGAGGCGCTCAGACAGTCGCAGCCCGACCGCCGCGTGTCTGGAGCTACAGCCGATATGCCCGCCGATCTGGCAGAGGATGTCGCGCAGGCGATTGATGCGTTCCTGTCTCCGGACAAGCGCTGACCGTGAGCGCCGTGTTCGAGCCCGGTACGGTTCTGCACTACCCCTATCTGTGGCACTGGCAGGATGCACAGGGTGAGACAGAGGGGCGCAAGGACCGGCCAGTCGCCGTAGCCGTGCTGTTCGTCGGCCGGGATGGTCAGGACTATGTTCTGCTGCTGCCTCTCACCACGCAGAAGCCAGCGGAGGGACGACAGGCCATCGAGATCCCGGCAACGGAGAAGCCGCGTGCGGCGCTCGATCAGAACCGCAGTCAGTGGCTCATGCTGGATGAGTACAATCTCGATCCGGTCAAGGGCTCGTATTACCTTCGGCAGTCCGCCGTGACAGGGCAGTTCAGCAAGGCGTTCATGCGGACGGTTCTGGAGCAGTTTCGCAGCCTGTTCCCGCAGGCAAGGCGTGTGGCCCGTTATCCCTGACGCGTCCTGCTGACCCCGGCCGACCGCACTCACAATCCAGGATGGGAGAATGCCTCTTTCAGTAAGAAGGAGCTGACCATCCGTGTCTGACGTCGAAGACTTTACGCTGCCTCCCCCCCTGACGGGGCAGAGCCAGTTTGAACTGCTTGTCATGACCCGTCTTAACCAGTTCGGGGAAATGCTTGCCCAGATCCATCAGCTGGTCAGCCCGCCTGATACGCCACAGGAGGGAGAGGGCCTGCACGAGGTCATGGTTCGCATGGCGAACGCATTGGACCGCCAGGGCAGTGTCCTTGAGCAGCTCTGCGAACAGGTTGCGAGGCTTGAGCGCGGGAGCGGCGAAGCGGCCGAGCAGGCATGATCACTTACCGCAAGCTTTCTGCGGCCGGGGCCGGGAAGCTCATCGTCGCCTATCTGCGCGAGCATCAGCTGGAGCCGGAAAAGGATGCCCGGTTCGAGCGGAACGGCGAGAAGAGCCAGTTTGAATCCGGTGATCGCCTGAACTCCTATTACACCGGACGCGATGCCCGCGGAAGTTGGGCCCCTGATATGAGCGAACGGATTGCCAGTCAGCTCGGCATTGATGTGACGACGCGCCCGACCGATGAAGCCCTCGCACGTCTGTTTGAGGGCAAGCGCGCTGACACGGGGGAGAAATGGGCAGGGGCTCATGCGAACCGGGAGATTTCCGGGATTGATTTCACGGCCGCCCCGGACAAGAGCGTCACCCTTGCGGCAGAGTTTGCTTCCACGAAAGCCGAGCAGGCCCTCATCTGGTCCGCCATCCATCAGGCGAATGACCGTGCCATGGCATTTATCGCCAAGGAGATCGGGATTGCACGACGTGGAAAGGGGGGCGTCTCGTACAACGAAGGCGGGGATGTTGGCTGGGTCTCGTTCCGTCATTACACGGCACGACCGGTCATGAAGATCCAGGATGGCGCACAAGGCCCCACGGCGGCGGTGGAAGTTCTGGTGCCGGGGGATCCACAGGCGCATATCCATAATATCATGTTCAACGCGGTCGCCACGGAGAGCGGGCACCTCGGGTCTCTGGACAGCAAGCGCGTGACCGGGATGACGTCGCATATGTTTGGCGGATACTTCCAGGCCGAGCTTGCCTCCGAGCTTCGCAAGCTGGGTATCCGGGTGGACGTGGATGCTCGCGGTAAGGCCGTCGTTCTGAACGGCATTCCCGAAGAAGCCCGCGAGCTGTTTTCAAAGCGGAGCAAGCAGGCCGAGCGCATGGCCAAAGCCTTCGTCAAGCGGCAGGGCGGTGACTGGAAGGCCATGAGTGCCGAGCAGAAGTTCAAGATCCTGCATCAGGCCAATCTGACCTACCGGTCGAACAAATATACCGGACGCAATGAGCGGGACATCTGGCGGGAAGAAGCCGATGAGATCGGCTGGCACCATGACACGGTCCTGACCGATGAGAAGACAGTTCTGCTGTCCCAGGCCGAGCGTTTCGAGAAGGCTTACGGGATTGCGGCCAAAATGCTGGCTGACGAATTTCGCACGGCCGCTGTCATCGACCGGGATGCCTTCCGGACGCATGCCGCGCACGGTCTCATTGCGGCTGGCATTGAAGGGATGGAGGACGTGGAGCGGGTTGCCGATATGATCCAGGAGCGTGGCATTGAGATCGACGGTCAACTGGTCCGCTTTCTGGAGCGCGAGCAGGACGGCCGCCTCCGGGTCGCGACAAGCGCCCAGATCGCCCTCGAAAAGGACATGGCCCGTCTTGCCGGCCTGTCTGCGCGGACGCGGGACGGTGCGCTCAGTGACGAGCAGATCGCCGCAGCCGTCGCCCGGTCGGGTCTCGACTTTACGCACGAGCCGGCCCACGGCGCCGCGCAGCTTGCGGCCATCAATGCGCTTGGTCAGGCGGGCGGTCTGGGCTTCCTGATCGGTGTCGCCGGCTCCGGTAAAACGACGCTTCTGAAGCCTCTGGTCGACGCCTGGCAGGAGGATGGTCGCACCGTCATTGGCGCGGCCATTGCCTGGCGCCAGGCCGATGCTCTGAAGGATGCGGGCATTTCCCAGACCTACGCGATGACTCCCCTTCTGGACGGTCTGGCGCAGGGAAAGATTGTCCTCGATCGGCAGTCGGTTCTGGTCCTTGATGAAGTCAGTCAGGTCTCCCCCCGTCAGCTGCTTGAGATCCTCCAGCTTCAGCAGGAAAAAGGCTTTGCCCTTCGGGTGGTGGGCGACCGGGAACAGGCCCAGGCGATCGAGGCCGGCGACGCTGTAGAACTGCTTTTGCGGGTTATGCCCAAAGAGGCGCGTCCGGAGCTGTTGAGCACGATCCGCCAGAAGTCCGCGCGTGGTCGGCAGATCGCCAGCATGTTCCGCAGTCCTGGCCGTGATCTGAGCCAGACCGAGGACGAGCAGAAGAAAGCAGATATCGCCCGGGCGCGTGAAGCCATCGATATGAAGCGCAAGGACGGCACGATCCGACTTGTTGGGGGCGACCATGACCAGGTCGTCGAGCAGATCGCTGACCTGTATCTTCGACGCCGCGACATGCTGACTCAGGCCGGATCGGAGCGGGGTATCACCATGTCCGCGCCGACGAACGAAGACGTCATGGATCTCAGCCGTGCCGTTCGCGACCGGTTGCGCAAGCGCGGCGAGATCGGGCAGGCGGAAATCGTCAAGGCCGCCATCGATCAGCGTGGCGTCACTTATGAGCTGCCTCTTGCTGTTGGCGACCGGGTTCGGCTGTTTGCGAAAACCAGCGTCCGGATGGAAACGGCCCACGGGCGCCGCTGGCGTGATCTGGGTTCGAATGGCGACTTCACGACCGTCAAAGGCTGGTCCGATGAGGGGCTGGTGTTACAGAATGCGAAGGGCCGGGAAGGGCTGGTGCCCTGGACCCGGCTGGCCGACCCGAAGACCGGACGCGTCCGTCTGGGCTTTGGTCACGCCATGACGGTCGATGCAGCACAGGGTGTGACGTCCGACGAGCATATCAACGCCATGCCGCGTGGATCTTCGGCCATGACCGGCTTTACCTCCTATGTCGCCGAAAGCCGGCATGTTCATCGCTGCTGGACGGCCGTGTCGGAAGGATCTCTCCGGGAAGCCGAGACGTTTTCGCGGGCTTTGGGTGATATCCGGCCGGTGACGGTCAACGATCTGTATGACCGTCTGGCGTCGGACATGGGGCGTCATCCCTACAAGTCGCTGGCCGTCGATCTGGCAAAAGCCCGTCTTGCACACGAAGAAGCCAATACGCGGTGGATCCGGCAGAACCACGTCAATGAGCGGACCCGTCAGAAGGGGCAGTCACCGGGCGGTCAGGTGCGTCGTCAGGTTGAGGAAGCCCCGATCCGGGATGTCCCGCGCGCGCAATGGGACGATATCAGTCGCAAGCTGCGCAAGGCCGGCTATGCCGCGCAGGATGCCCTGAATGCGGCGCGGCGGGTTGAAGATCTGCAGGAACGTCGGAGGACGCAACAGGCCGAAGACCGGCTGCAGCGGGCTCGCGCCGCCGCACAGGCAGAAGAGCGGGAGCGCGATCGCACGCGGGTTCGTGGCGCAGGACGGGGGATGTAGGTTCGAAGACGGAGGCGGCACGGGACATGCCGCCTCAGGTCCTATCAGTATGGACGACTGCTCAGCTTCTTTATGACAGCCACACAGGTCAGTGACTATACCGGGGTTTCTGCAGGACGGCTTTTTCATGGCGCAGTGGATGCTGGCGGACCGGGGCAATGATGCTGACTGATTCGGGGATGCTCTGGATGAAAACGGGGTCAGGCTCTGCATTCCGGGACGGAGATCGCTCAGAAACCCCATCAAATACGATAAAGGAAACACAAAGGACGCAACCGCATCGAAATCATGCTTGGTCGCCTCAAGGGCTGGCGGCGTGTCACAACACGCTATTGCCGATGTCCGACCGTCTTTTTCTCCGCCATCGGCCTCGCGGCAACCGTCATCTTCTGGGTAGAGTCCTGAGCCTTGCGAAGAATGGCTCCCGACTTGATCAAACTGCAAATCAGAGGCCATCAAAATCACAGTCAATCCATACGCCACAAGCCGGGATCGAAATCTAGGCGCAGCATTCAGAGGTACTTCGGTCCGTACGATAATTCTACTGTGTCCGGTAAGCCGAAACCCGGATGCCGTAAAATTCAAGGGCCTGACTTTTCTTCGATCCATCGGCTACAGGGGCCAGATCAGCGTGTGTCTCACAGCGCAATCCGCCAACGATGATAGGCTTGTCGATATGGATTGTTTGATAGTCAGGTAGTTCCACGTCGCTACTGTCTGATCTGGATCCCCGCAACGTGGGATCGGTGATTAGTGTGATGTCGGGGGTCACGACGATCTTTCCATCCAAAGACGGAAGGGCACGGAATGTCCCGAATACGCCTGTGAAAACGGTTCCAGGCTGGAGGGATACCTCCGAGGGCTTTCCTTCGCGGTGTATGGAGGATATTTTTGATAAATAATTGGTCTCCCGTCCACTGCGGATGGAGATGTCAGAGCCGTCGGCCGGTAGATAGCCGTCGAACCCTACATTAGACGTCGTCGGTAACTGGATCGATGCGCTCTTCGGTCCGCCATTACGGATCGAGGCGAGCTGTGTGATCTGCAGTGACAGATGAATCCAGGCCGGACCGGTTAATTTCGCGGCAGCTTTCTCACAGGGCCCAAGGCTAGATTGCTGCGTTGCAAGCGCAGGTTCTACGCTACCCCTGGCTACAACCAAAAGAATGGCACCGGCGAAGATGCGGCTAAATCTGCGTGTATCTTTTGTCAAGTGGTCTGTTCCCAATGGCACAGCGACATTGCTGTTGAGGTCAGCATATGGGTCGGCAATGTGAGTGCGGAACTCCGGAACGAGAGCATTTGCAAACCGCAAACTGAAACCCGGGTAAGGAAAGCGTCTAGTTCGGCATACGACCCGAAAGGGCGAAGCGCGTGCCGTAAAGTTCCTTTGGGAAGTAGACGCGGCACGTGACATGCTGCCTCAACTCCTATGCGAGTTCTTTGCCACGCGCATAGAGATTCAGGGCGTGCGTGACTGCCTCGACGGCCGCCCGCTCATCCAGTCCAAGCGCCGTCTCGAACGTCACCAGCTCGGTCAGGAGTGCTCGGTCAAGATCCGGATGAAGTGATTCCGTCGTGCGGGGCAACTGAGCGGACGGAGGAACGAGAGTTTCAAACAGCTTTGCAAAAGGTTTGTCTTCTGCCGAAGTCTCGTCCGGAAAAAGAAGGTTCAGGAGTTCCTGGGCGTCCTGCAGTGGCGTGCCTTCCGTGTTGAGAACGACACCGAGCCGCTGATACAGATCTCCCAGAACTCCGGTCAACGGCCGGAGATCGCCCTTTTCGATCCGATCGCGCCCTTCCTGAAGACGTTGAGCCACGTCATCTGCTTCTGTGGCCGGTTCCTCCGAGACAGGGGCTTCAAGAGCGGGAGCCGCTGAAACTGTGGGGAACACCCTGTTCACGCCCTCTGGCTTGATGCCTGCATAGAACAGTCGCGTGTAGATGCGCTTTCCTCGGAAGAGAATGATGGCCTGCCCCTGTCGGAGGTTCTGCACATCGCTCCAGGAGATCCGCTTGACGTCGCGGATGTCTGCGCGCTGCTGGTCCGCATAGACGCCCAGAGGGTTGGAACTGTCGAAGCCGGGGAGGACGCTGACAGGCATCGTTCCACCTGACTGTTCGATCCACTCCCGGGTTGGACCAGAGTCTTCGATATTTTCAAAGATCTTCAGCTTGGGATTGCCGAGAAGCGGAACGGTCAAATCCTTACCGAGCGTGGCGTAGAGGGTGCCCACTTCCTGAAACGAGATCAGCAGGGAAATGTTCAGCTCGCGACCCAACGCCATCATGGCGTCGATCCCGCGTGTCGCGAACTGACCGACTTCGTCCAGAACCAGAGGATAGGGCACCGTCGAGGACGACGCGCGATTTACGACGCGGTCCTCATAGTCGCCCTCAATCGAGGTGCCGAGTGCCGCCGCAAGCGCGTAACGAAGCGCCGTGATGACGGCCTTGCCCAGGGCGGCGTTCGTGTCCGGGTGGTTTTCGAGCGAGGGGAGAAGAACGACCAGGATGCGCCGATTGAAGATGACGTCCCGGAAGTCCACATCACCGATATTGCACCGGAAGATATGCCCCAGCGTGGAACTCATCTGGGTAAAGGTTTTGCCGAAGCCACCCACCACATAGGAATGCTGCTCCCGAACCTTATCCTGGTCTCCCACGCTTTTGGTGTTCGAAAAGCCACCCGTCTCCGTCACGTAGTCGCGGACCGGGTTCAGCAGGGTCCGGTCAAATTCTGGCGGAAGCTCGACTGTTCGCGTCTCGGCTGCATCCGCATCATAGTAGGTGAAGATCTGATTCTGGTAGAGATCGCGCAGTTTCACGATGTCAGAGAACATCGTGCGGATCGTCTCGGACATGATCGGAATACCAAGGTTGTCCCGGACCCAGACGAAGACATAGGACATGCCGCGAATAAGCGCTTCGGCCCTGTCGCGGAAATGCGCGGAGTTACCCCCTCCGCCTTTTTTGTCTTCCGGCAGAAAGAGCGTGAGCAGAAGCTCGGTCATGCCCTCAGCATTGACAGAGGAAAAGGGGTTCCAGGTGTTGGTCTTCCTGTCGCCGGCTGACACCATCATATTGATGAAGCGTAGGTCTGCCTCTCGGCCCCACCGTCTCGCCATGGCTGCAACGGAGAAGGCAAGGTTGTTTGAGGCTTTGCCGTCGACAATCGTAAACCCGCCGCCCTGTGCCAGGGCATTGCACAGAAGACTGTAAATGAACTGCGTTTTGCCGGACCCGGTGGAGCCGGGCAGAATGGCATGCATCGTCATATCATTGCCGGACAGCCAGACCTGTTGGGCCGTGACTTCATCCCAGCCTATCAGCCAGTCTCCAGAAGGCTTGCCCGGGATTTCGACGCCAGGTCGTTTTGGGTCCGGCTGAGGATTGCCGTAGTCCTTTCCCTTTGCGTTGGCCGGCAAGCGAAGAGGCAAAGTCACCGGCCGCGTCAGGACATAGCCGGCATAGGCGACGGCCAATGGTACGATGGCGGTTGTCAGCGCGGGAACAGTGACGGCCACGCCGGCTATTGCAACGAGCCCGATGGACGAGAGCCCGGATCGCAGGATTTCCGCGACCTGGTGAGGAACGCTTCGGGTGTCGCGGAATGCCAGCCCACCCTTTTGTTCGTGAAAATCCTGCGGACCGTCTATGCGGCGTCTGATCGTCGCCATGATTATTCCAGCCCGAACGCTGTGTTGGGTACCGGGGTGCCTTCAGGCGCGGCGGGGATGGAACGACGTGTCGCGGATTCAGGGGCGCGGAGTAGTGGCATCTGCAAGGTGTCGGCTGTATGTGGACCACTGCTTTTCGCGGGCGACCACAACCGGTGGCCAACAGCGGCACCGAGAACAATCAGGCAGACGCCAGCGATCATCGGAAGGGGGATACGTCTGGCTCTTTGTGGTTGCCGCTCAGTGGCGATCTCTTCTGCCGGGAGAGGGCGCGGACTGTCAGCCCCCTCAGAAAGCGTGTCGTGGTCGAGAACGATGATGGTCCGTTCCCCTTCACGACGAATAGAAACAGACTGTGTCTCAGGTGGAACGGAAATGATCATCGCGGACCTCAGCAAGTTAGACGCCTGTGCAGTATCTGACAGGCGTTTGTGAGTGCGGATCAGCCCGTGACCGTTTGTGTGTAGGTCGTCAGAGCTTCGAGGGTGATGCGTCCTTCAGCATCGGCAATGGTTCTGAGCACAGCGTTGAGCGCCAGAAGAGCGATCGAGAGCGGGACATGGTAGAGCCCGGTCAGTGTGTAGCCCGTCACGCTTAGTGTGTCTGGCTCAAGCTTGAGGCCGAAGCCGGCTCCTTTTGTTTCAGATCTCCAGAACTCCTCAGCGAGCCGGAGCAATACCGGAAGAAACACGTTTGTCTGGGTGACACGCCATGCAGGCAAAGTGCCAACGCCTGGAATGCCCGTCTCGAAGCGGTATCCCTGCGTCTCAATCAGGGTCGTGCAGCACCGCACCAGGTCATCAAGATCGCTCATGCGTAATCACGCTTTTTCCAGGAGGGAAGACGAGGGCGAACCGGGCCACACAGGATGACCCGGAGCATGCGCACGGCCACGGGAAGCGTCAGGCCGAGCCATGCCAGAATGCTGAAGAACAGGACCCCGATTATGGCGAGGATAAACGTCCATTCGCGCATGTGAGCGATCCACAGAGCGAATGGCGCAAGCGCACGGGCGTCGATAATGAGAAGGCGGACCGGGTCCGCGGTAAAGCGCCACATCAGTTTTCTTCCTTCATGGCAGCGGCGGCGACGGCTTCTGTGATTCTGCCCTGCTTCACAGCCGCAGCGATGGATTGAGCGAAAGTCTGTCCGTGCTCTTCGACAGCGGCCTGCGTGATGTTCGGCCAGCGATCCCGGGGTGCGTCCAGCAGGCGGGTTCGAATGGCGCGGGTCACGGGCAGGAACTCCCGAATGGGTGTCCTCTTGCCGTCGGTCGACTTCAGCAGCCTCTGGTTCACCAGAAGACGGAGGTTCTCGACGAACGAAATTGTCAGGCTGTCCCGCTGATCAGCGGGGCAGAGCGCCTGAACACGTCGGACAGTGGAAGAGCAGCTGTTCGTATGAAGAGAGCTCAGGAGGCGGTGGCCAGAGATCCCGGCCTGGATCGACGCTTCCATGGTCTGGGGATCACGGCACTCGCCCACGACGATGTCGGTTGGCTCGCGACGCATGGACGCGCGGACAAATTCGGAAAAACTCCGGAGGTTCCGGGGAATCTCGAGTTGCGTGACCGCTGAGTTGCGACGTGCGACGCGATCATAGAGGATCTCAAGGGGGGCTGACGCTTCGATCAGGTTGCAGTGGATATCCGGATCTTCAAGTCGGGCCCGGTTGATGCCGCCAATCAGCGTTGATTTCCCTGAGCCCGTGGCGCCGCAGATCAGGAAAATGCCCTGTTCTCCATGGAGCGCGTCCAGCAGTTGAGGCTCTACGTGCTGGTCCTCCAGCGGGCGGGGGATGTCAACCAGGGGCCGGAAGGTCAGCGAAATGCCCGCATCCGCCCCGACCTGCGAGCTGACGGCATTCAGCCGAAAGGGATATCGCCTTTTTTTGCGATCAGGCCAGATTGTATGCCCGACGTCGATAGGATCACCGTTTTTGAGGTTGGTTACTCCCGTTGCTGACCGGAAGATGTAGTTGACCGCGTCCTCGACTTCCCCCGGCAGACTGGCATCACGCGTGACCTGATGGTTTTCGCCATGAAGGCGCACCATCACGGGGGTGTCTGTCTGGATTTCGATCCGGGAGCACTCGGCCTCTGAGCACCAGATCAGGAACTGGTCCAGCATATTGCCCCGCAAAGGCTCGCCGTCGTGCGGCCACAACATGCTCATCGTGCCTTGTTCCCAAGACGGTTCAGTGTTTCGAACTCATGGATCACTCTCTGGTGGGTCCGGACCAGATCCTTGGGAAAGCTCTCGCGGTCTTCTCCGGGCGACACCCCACCCAGTAGCGCGTCCATGTAACGCGAAATTGGCTCAAGAAGGGACACAGGAGCCTTGGAAACGTCATACCCGTAGAAGGTCTTGCGAGACGCTGCATGTTCGAGCTGAACAAGCGTCAGTGTCATCGCCCGGTCGAGCTGAAGGGCTGGCACGGCATAATGCTCTGCCACCCAGTCCCGGAGCGTGTAAGCCGCAATGCGCGCACGGATGAAATCAGGCATGAGGTTAAAAATTACGGAATCAGTCATGGTCTGCCGAAAGTCTTGAGAAGGCTGGAGATCTGGGGTGTCGTCAGAGGGCGTCCGGCAAGGCACTCTGCTTTCCAGTGTGCCAGTGCTGCTGCCGCTTCCGGGCAAGAGGCAATCGCCATGACATAAGGTGGGAGTCCGTCACGCGGATAGGACGCTGCGGAGAGAACGAGCCAGAGGTCGCGGTCCAGGAACTGGATGGCTGCGAAAAGCCCTGGGTTGACGACGCCGGCCTTGAGGCGTGCCTCCTGGAGAAGCGACAGGAGTGCTGGTCGCGTAAAGGCATGTTGCTCAGCGATCTTCAGCGTCGAGCGGAAGCTCTCCTTCTTCAGCTGCTTATCAAGGGTAGCCACAAAGGATTTCGACACTTTCGCGAAGTTTGATGGCGCTCCGTCTTTCAAAGTGCCTTTCAGCTGCACAGAGAGGTTCTCCAGGACACTCTGTGCCTCATCTTTCCGGCGTTGGATGAAGAACGAGAAAGCGACGAACAAGCATTTTTCAGCGACCGACGCCTCCAGGGGCCCGCGCCAGGGACGACCAAGTTGCGCCTCCAGCGCCTGAAGAGTTGTCTCACGGAGCTGGGCAGCTGAGTTGCCTCGCACGTATCGTGCGCGCCATTCTTTAAGGTTCAGCGCAGGATCGAGAGGCGCCAATGGCGCTTCAGGAGGTGAGGGGCGCACCAGCTTCAACCCTTTGCCAA
>NZ_JBDIWI010000008.1:0-35264 GCF_039638325.1 Gluconobacter sp. OJA
AGCGGGGGGCAGCACTCAATCTGCTCAAAACGCAGATCGAAAACGAACCCAAAAGTAGTCAATCAAATCGCCAAAAACCTGAAATCACCAGCCAAGCGTATCAATCAAGGGTTCTTCGATCCCTCCATCTTTCATCATCCCCAATCAACTAAGGGGAAATGGAATCACAGAGCAGACCTCAATACCAGGGGGTTTTTCGAACCCTCCACGTTCGCGAAACAGCCAGACCGTTTTGGCATCGGGCACCCGGTCCGACAGTCCCAGACCGAGGAAACGCATGAAGGACAGGCGGTCGTTGATCAGATATTCCGTTCGCTCGTCGGAGAGATTGTTCAGCCTCTGGATGACTAAGATCTTGAACATCAGCACCGGATCGAACGGGGGACGGCCGCCTTTGATCCTGTCTGAATAGGCCAGAGCCTTCTCCAGATCAGGGCGGAAGGCCTCAAAATCCACAGTCCGGGAAAAGGCTTCGAGCTGATCGCCAAGCCCGCTTAACCGGGCCAACCGCTCTTCAACATCAAAGAAACCAAGCTGCTTCATCTTCCATGCCCCCAAATCAACTCAGGAGTGATGGAATCACACAGAAATCCTCAAAACCAGAGGGTTTTTCGAACCCTCCAGATCACACGATGCACCCGGTAACGCCGCTATAGTTTTTCCTGTATGCCCCACGAGGATAGGGCGGCCTACTGGGTTTTGTTATGCAAATAAGAGGGATTCACGGAGTAAATCCGTCTGATCGCTAGCACTACAGTTGCAATTCATTTTATTCTCCAATTGTTAATAATTCCAATACTTTCCGGAAGGCTCGAATTTCAGGCGGTCTACGTCGCGAAAGGTCCTGAATTCGGGGGTTGAGTAGCAACGGAACAGAAAACCTACATAAGGCCCGACCTCACGCGTCATCGATACCCGTGGCGCCGGGATCGCGGAGCGGTCGAAGCTCGCCGCGCGCGACCATTTCGGGAATGGTGAAGGCATAGCGCCCCAGCATGTTGATGTGCCGGAAGCCGAGCGGCGAAAGGCGCGCTACGTCTTCGTCCAGTATCATGTGGCCTTCAGCGCGAAGCTGGTTGAGCGCGGCGTCGATGTAGATCGTATTCCAGAGCACGATCAGATTGACGACTAGCCCGAGCGCGCCAAGCTGGTCCTCTTGGCCGACGCGATAACGCTGGCGCAATTCGCCGCGCTTCCCGTGGAATATCGTGCGGGCAAGCTGATGGCGGCTCTCGCCGCGGTTGAGCTGGACGAGGATGCGACGCCGGTAGGTTTCGTCGTCAATGAACCGTAGCATATAGAGCGATTTGATGAGACGGCCGAGTTCCTGAAGCGCACGTGCCAGCCTGGTCGGACGATCGTTGGTCTGAAGAACACGGGTGAGTCCGGCTGCCCTCACTACTCCGAGCTTCAATGATCCGGCGAGGCGAAGGAGATCGTCCCAGTGCTCGACGATCAGCTTGATGTTGATCCTGTTCGTCGCAAGATCGTCCAGCACGCCGTAATCCGCATTGCCATCGACACGCCAGAATCTTGCCCCGGCAATGTCAGCGATACGCGGCGAGAACTGGAGTCCGAGCAGATGAAATATCCCGAATATCGTGTCGGTATAGCCGGCCGTATCGGTCATGATCTCGGTCGGCCGCAATTCGGTTTCCTGATCGAGCACAACGGCCAACAGATGAAGACTGTCGCGCAGTGTGCCGGGGACCGTCACGGCATTCAGCCCGGAAAAGCGGTCGGAAACCAGATTATACCAAGTGACGCCGCGTTCGCGCCCGAAGTACCGCGGGTTCGGACCGGCGTGGATCGTGCGAACCGGCACGGTAAACCGCAGTCCATCGGCTGACGCTACCTCACCACCACCCCAGGCGCGGGTCAGGGGTATTCTGTTATGTGCGGCGACCAGCAGCGCATTGGCGGTGCTCAGCGTCTCGGCGCGGATGAAGTTCTGCTTCACCCAGCTCAACCGGGACCGGCGCAGCGCGGGCACCTCGGGGCGTAGAAGCGGCTCGAAACCGGTGTTGGTCGCCTCTGCGACGAGCACAGCGCAGATCGTCGTCGCGATGTCACCGGCGCGGGCGTTGCCTTCGCTGGCATGCGTAAATGCTGCCCCGAATCCGGTTCGCGCGTGCATTTCCAGGATCAGTTCGGGGAGGTCCAGCTGCGGCAGCCGTGCATTGATCGCCGTGTGAAGATCGGTGAGGCTCAGGGGCTCGTCGATCTTGTCGAGCGCCTCGATCGACAGGTCTGCACCGCTCGCCGTACTGGTGATGGTCACGGCATCATTATCCGGCACACGCGCGGCTGTCTGGCGGTAGGCGAGATCGAGGCGCGCGGACAGCTTGGCGACTTCCTCGTCGCCAGCGACCGCCACGCCGACCGTGCGGCACACGGTCGGTCGCGCCGCCTCCCAGGCGGCGCCGGTCAGCAGGCCCTTGCGGGGGTCGGCATAGCGAAGCGAGCGAACGGGAAAGACATCGCGGCGACGGATGGCGCGGCGTAGCCGGTCGAGCGTGCAAAGCCGGTATCCGGTCAGATCGAACGTGCCGTCCTCGGTTTTCAACTGACGGCCCCAGGCTTTGGGGACAAACGCGGTTGGCACTGGTCCCCGGCGCTTTTCGCCACGGTGAACTCTTCGCAGGTGATCGACCGCGTCCAGCAACGATTGCCCCGCGGGCGCCGCTGCGAGATCCAGCCCTGCAAGCATTTTCGGCAGATAGCGCATTGTGCCCGTCTGCTGACGCAGCTCGACGAAGTAGCTCTCGTCTGTCGGTCGGGCGAGCAGGCTCACTTGGGCGACCGCGTCGGTCAGTGCTGACCGGTCAACCATCGCGAACACGGCCGCCCGCACCTCCGTGTCGCTGATACTATCATCGAGTAGCACGGCACCGACATCACGAAGCCGGAGTGATGCGGCGTCAAGATCGCGCAGTGATCGGATCCGCGCCTCTTTGGCGTTGATGCGTGCGTTGGAAAACATCTTGGTCGACACGGCATCGAAAAGGTCGATGACGTCGTCGCTGGCCGATGCTTCGAGGGTGCGGATGAAGGCGACCAACGTGGCCGCGCGTCGATCGTCGGGAAGCCGAGCCACAGCCTGCGCTCTCGCGGCGCTGGCAAATCGTGCGAGGGCAGCCGCCTTGCTGGGTGGCACGCGGTCAAGTTCGGGCAGGCCTGTGGTGAACGCGCGGATCTCGGTTAGTCGGTCGACGGCCCGGCTGATCTCGGGGCCGCTTTGCAGGTATGGCCCGTCACGTAAGCGATCCAACGGACTTTGCCGTCCGTCGCCGGTAACCGCAACGAGCGTATCGAGCCGGGTGCGTTGCTCTGGCGTCAGCCTGGCGACCAGACGGCGATGGACGTGCGCGGCGACCCGCGTGCGGACCCTTGCGATATCGCGCTCGAGGACGGAAAGGCCCGGCAGCAGCACCTTGGATTCAAGCAGCCATATCACTGCTGCGTCAAACAGCATCGAAGGGCGATCGGTGCCCGTCCAGCACAGGGCATATATGAAACGGTGCAGTCGAAACGCGACGCCGGGATCGGTCAGGACCCGGTAGCCATAATGGTCGCGGATGCGCGGACCGTGCCGCCATCGCCCCTTGGTTGCGCAATATCGCGCCATCAGTTCGGCCGTTCCGTCGATCGCCAACTGGCTGCCGACAAATCGTGTGACCGATACCGGTGTCAGTGCCGGATCTTCGAGAAAGGTGCCGAGCAAACGCAAAGTGCCAAGCTGTACCGCCACGCCGAGCCGGTTGTGATCGCCGCGATGCGCGCCGATGAATGCCCGGTCCGCGTCGTCGAGATGGAAGTGACGCGCGAGCTGTTCCGATGTCGGCTCGCCGACGAAGCGACCATAGCGCAGTGCCTGGTCGTCCGAGAGAAAGCCGACCGGCACTGCTCAAGCTATGCCGCTACCCTGGACCGTGCCCCACGCTTGCCCAGCAGTTCGCTGGCGCGCTCCCGCGGCCGACCCTCTGCATCGACATAGGCGTAGAGCGTCGATACCGACATACCGAGCTGGACCGCGACATCGCGCGCGGCATTGTCGCGGTCTGCCATCATAGCCATTGCCGCCTTCAGCTTCTGCTTCGTCATGATCCGCGGCCGTCCGCCCGACCGCCCACGCGCCCTGGCCGCGGCGAGCCCAGCCATCGTGCGCTCATGGATCAGGTCGCGCTCGAACTCGGCAAGGGTCGCGAAGATGCCGAACACCAGCCTTCCCGTAACGGTCGTCGTGTCGATATCGCCAGTCAGCACCTTCAGGCCGACGCCGCGCTTCTGCAAATCCCCGACGAGCCCGACGACGTGGGGCAATGACCGACCGATCCGATCAAGCTTCCAGACGACGAGGGTGTCGCCGTCACGCATGATATCGATGGCCTTGTCGAGCCCGGCCCGTTCGGTTGCCCGGCCCGAACACACGTCGTCGAAGACGCGGTTGCATCCGGCACGGTCCAGCGCATCACGCTGCAGGTCGAGGTTCTGCTCGCCCGTCGACACCCGCATGTACCCAATCAACATTGGCGTCCGTCTCCCCGCCCTATCAATCTATCGACATAGGGGTTTATCGGCCACAGGTTTTTGGACGGGTAGATGTGAGATTATGAGCCATAAAGCGGCCCGTTCACGATTGTTGGGGCAGCTCGTATCAAACCGGGGTTTGTTGGAAAAAACCAGACGGCCGCTTCCGCGCTAATAGCGGATGCTTAGATCGGGCTGTCAGAGACCGGCAGGATGATCGGAAAGCCAGTCGGGCCATCCGACTTTTAAGTGGCTCACGGCCCCCCACGAGGTCGGAAATAGGTCAAAGCCGCCATCGTAAGGCGCGAACACAGCGCCGTCGTCGCACCTCATCCAAATCGCATGCCCTGGCTTATCGTCAGCGATCGAGAGCAACTTGGCATCGTGCGTCCCCGCCCGCCACCGCTCACGGCGGGCATAGAAGCTCCATACGGGATCGTCGGGATCGTCGGTCTCGGCACCCGACAGCGCTACTTCGCTCGGTGCGGACGGATCACCGGTCTCGGCCTCAACGACCCAACAGCACTGGTCCAGGCCGAGCAGCCCGTTGCCAAGAGCATATGCTCGCGAAAGAATGATGTCCCGTTCCGCTTCATCGTCTGCGTATCGCTTGGAACCGGGCAGAGCGTGAAAGCGAACCCATGGCGAGCCTGCGCGGCTACGAAGCATCCATCCGAGCGGCAAGCAGCTCGGATGAAATCGCGCCCAATCCCGTCGGAACTCTGCGGCAGCGGTGTTGTCTTGGGTCATCGCTGTTTCCTACAACGAACCTGCGCTTCTCACCAAACAATGCCGTCCCGCAAAAGCCAACCTGTTTACCCACAGACGGGCTTATGTAGGTTTTCTGTTCCGTTGCTACTCAACCCCCAATTCTTAATCTTTCCGGCCCGGAAAACAAACTACAACTGTAGTGCTAGGCAAATAGGATTTCCTCTTGCGCATGACACCGACTCTCCCAACTCTCTGCTTTGATGTCTACATTCATAGCTCAAATCACGCGCCGCACCTCTTGAAAACCCGTCATATCGAATTTTCAAAGCGGCATTTAGAGCATAGAAGCACTCGCTAACTGCAAAATTATAATGAGGGGCTTTTCCTCCTTTGCAAAAGGACTACATTTTTTGTGTCTATCGATCGAATATCTGTATATTCCCAGCGGCGGTGATCATTAAACAATGATTTCTGACGACCTAACATCTGTTTGTAAATAACGGGCATCAGTGAATAGTAAAGCGGCTGAAAAATATCTTCACCATCAAATCGGAGTCGAAACGAACAACAAGACTGCCACAGGTTTGGAGGTCTTTATCGAGTTTGTTGTATAAAGGTCGCCTATAGCGCGAGTCTACAAGAACGGAACCATCTTTTTCAACCATGCGGTATGACGGCGCACCGAACGCACGGATGAGCTCCCTGAGCGTATCGCCAAACATTGTCCCTCCCGCGAACTTAATTGCTTCCGGTCTCTGGGCCTTTTAAGGCGAAACAATTCGCTCGATCGTCAGAGTGCTGATGATGTTGTCTCCCTGGATTCGGTCACCCTCCGCGCAGATGCGTACTGCGTCTAAATTTACTTCCGCGTCCGTGCAACTCCAAGATAAAGATGCCGCCGGGTCATTTGAATGACCGACTGCACCAGAGAAGTGATTGCGCCGGAGGTCGCTAAACCGAGTCGTCTCAAGGGTGATAGTCGCCTCCCCTATCTCCACACATGGAGATAAGCCGACGTGCAGAGTAGCGGAAATATGTTCCGGATTGAGGGGTTCCACGGTTGAGGAGAACCTGCACCAGCCACCAAGCTTGCCATCTTCAGGAATAATTCTGTGAAAATCGGTAAAACGCAAATGCGGAGCGCTCCAATTATTTCGACTCATAGTAACGAAAAGAAATCAAACAGAAAAATAATGCATTATTTATTTGTTGGTAAAAAATAAGTGAAAACAACATAATAACAAATCCGCCTACTAAGTCAAAAGGTTATTTCGCCATCATCTAACCCTCTTCAACCGTATGGCCAGAGAAGAAATATTGATCGAAAACTCTTATTCACTAAAAATAATGCTTCGAAACAATTGACAAATAACGATATTTTGATATACAATGCAGTAACTACTTGTGGCCCCGAATCGGTCTTCGCTGGAGCATTACAGATAAATAAGAGATTCGTAACTAATGTCCAACTACTACAAACCTTTCCTTACATTCCTCCTCTGCACCATCGCTATTAATACAGCCCATGCTGAAACTATTAGCAGTCTCGACCAGCAAGGTATGTCGGAAGGGTTGTCGATTCTCGACAACTCGGGCCCCGAAAGTTTCTACCTTCGCGTTCCCGCTGACACGGCACTGGTCAACCCGCGGGTAAAACTACACCTGAATATTGCACCCGGCTTGATGCGCGAGTCCACTCTTCAAGTATTCATTAATGGACAACCGCGGACTCAACTTTCGATCGGCAATCTTACTGACACTAATTCCGACCGGGACATCGTCATTCCGCTAAGCGGTCATGACCTGGAAGGACGGTATATAGCCGTCCGCGTTGCCCCTACCTTTATCAATACGACTTCGCCATGCATGAATGACGAGGCCAACCGAGGCTATATCCACATTTTACCGGATAGCGGATTCGTATTCGATGATGCTGATCGCACCACTCGGTCAATCCGCAGTTTCCTTAGCCTTCTCAATCAGACCGTACGTGTCAAGCTACCGACCGACATCAAGACTGCGCAGGAATTTCAGACCGTTCTTGCTGTGTCAGCATATCTCCAGTCTCAGGGACGTCATGTTGAGTGGAGCAAAGGAAGCGTTGTCGATGATACGCCAGCGGATATTGTCATTGATAATAGACGTGGCATATCTTCCGCTAGTACTTCAGCCGACTTAACGACCTTGAAAAATTCGGGTCTGCTGTTGGTGCCATCCTCCGGTGACAAGCCTGCTCAGCTTATTGTTTCGACAAATGGGCCCCAAGCGCTTTTGCTGGCTCCTTGGAGCGATCTTCTTACCTCTACGGCTTATAGCAACAGCAGCACGCCAGCACGCAATGGAGCAGTGCCGCCTCGCACGATCTCGCTTTCCCAATTTGGGGTTACCGCCGAAGCTGTGCCGCTCACGGCGCACGCATCATGGACGCTTTCACTTCCGCCGGAGGTTATACGACAAAAGGCGCCCGATTCCCTGCACCTAAATATGGTTGTTCCGCCTAGCTTGCCGGGGAACCCGTTGCTCCTGCACGTTTTCGATAATGGAAATCTCCGCAACATTACGGCCCTACCCGAACACGGCGGTCCGATCAGTGTCGACTTGCCACTCGTCGAGACGCGTAACATGACCAATGATAATTTGCGTCTTGACCTTGTGCGCCAGAACAATACTGGCAACTGCCAAGGTACGCTCGCACGGTCGTATGCACAAATTTTACCGTCTTCAACAATTACCACGACAAATGTGACCACTGCTGATACACTTGACACCATCGGCCGCACATTTGACTCTCACACCCCCGTTTATCTTCCGCCTGATGCACTCCGTTCTCCTACTGAATGGATGACAACGCTCGCTAGCGTTATCAACGAACTCCATCTCAATCCCTATGATTTGACTATTCACGCCGATAACAGTACGCCGTCCCCCGGGCACACCTTCTTATGGCTACGTCCTGAAGCGCCCACCGGATTTATGGCTCCAATCCATTTTGATCGCGGCCGTCTTCGCATTGTTGAAAGCGACGGTACCGTTCTTCTTGACGCCCCGCCGTTGCCCGATATTGAGCTCGCCGCTGTTCTGCGACACGGCAAGGATCGCGGCTTGTGGATCAAGCCAACCGGAAATTCTCCGCCGGTTCGCCCCTTAGGCTTCGATACGGCGTCCGGCGACGTTGTTTTTATGGACAAACATGGGCAAATTATCACGCTGAACACGCAAGTCACGGCGGCAGCTTTAAATGCGCAGCCCGCTGTCACCTATCCTGATAACCAATCCTGGCTCGATCGTGTTCAAAATATGCGTCTGTGGATATTAGGTGGCGGTCTTTTTGCCCTAACTATTATTGTTTTGTCCATTATTGATAAAATAAAGCCGCGTCGGTCCGATAAAAATGATGTTTGAAATGTCACGCCTATTCTCAAAAGCGACCGCAGCAACGTCCATTTTCATCAGTGGATTAAGTTGGTGCATAGTAACGAAGTCGGCATGTGCCGCTGCCTGGACGCAGCCGAAAGGGCAAGGCATCGTCATCATTCAAGAAGATCGGTGGAGTGGAGTTGATGGATTTGCCAATGATCACACTCTTTACCGTTTCCCGGATCGCGGTCAAAGCTACGTCAATCAGACCAATGTCTATGCTGAATACGGGCTGACATCGAAACTTACGTTGCTCGGCAATTTTTGGCTTAATCAGGTAGGCTATCATAATACCTATAGTGGTTCGGAAAATTTCGGTTTTGGCGATCAGGAACTGGGCGGACGCTATAAGATGCGTCCCCTTGGCTTTTTAGGTTATCCGTGGGTCGGATCGTCCCAAATTCTTGTTGGCTTTCCGACCTATAAAGTTCACGATGTTCAACAGCCACTTGGCACTGGGGGAGCATCGATCGAACTTCGACATAGCATCGGTCGCCCGTATCAGTTGTTGGGGCATTGGTCCTACATCGATATCAGCGGGGGTATCCGACTCCGCACCGGTCGCGCTGCGCATGAACTACGTTTTGATGCGACCCATGGCACAAGTCTTTGGGCTGGGTTTACGCTGATGGAAGAATTCAGCCACATTCAAACATTAGATAATGGAACAACCTACAACTACGGTAATTCTATCAGCAGTACAAATTATGATTTGACGAAAATGCGTTTTTCGCTTCTCAAAAAGCTTGGTCCCGTCAGCCTTCAGGCTGGCTACGAAAGAGACCTTGCTGGTCGCAACACGGGTGCAGGTGGAGGTCCTTTCGTGGGCTTATGGATTCCTTTTGGCGGCAACGGTCGCTGGGCTCCTTAAGCAAGGATTGAATATGATGTCTAAGTCATCAGAAAAACGTTTCTTTGGCGAATTCCTCGTTGAGCGTGGTTCCCTTACTGATCAGCAAGTTAGTGATGCTCTTACCTTGCAACAGAGCTGGAAGTCGCGCCTGGGCGATATCATATTGTCAAAACGATGGATGAAACCGGTAGCCTTCTACCGCGAGCTAGCGCTCTATCACGGGCTCGACTTCGTGGATCTCCTCAATGACAGGCCGGACACAGAGCTTTTTGATCCAGCTATGATCGACGACTATGCCGCCAGATCTTTTTTGCCATGGAGACGCAATTCGCATGGCGGCATTACATTCGCGCTTGCGGACCCTACGGACGAGCTCATTCGCGATTTAAGCGATAGATATGGCTTTGAAACTGATTTCATCGGCACCGGACGCTTCGACACCATTTGGCTTGTGCAGGAGCTTGGACAATCAACACTTTCTAACGATGCACTGCATGCTTTATCCAAGTCATCGCCGGAGCATTCAGGTAAAAATGTATTTACTGTAAGACAGATTGTCTTTCTTTATCTCGTTGCTGCTGGATTTTTCACGAGTGTATGTTTTTGGCCAGAAACCACTCTATTCATAGCTAATTTAATTGCGGCTATGATCTTCTTTACAAGTTTTGCGCTAAAGTTTCTTTTATCTTGCGTTGCTAGCCGGCGAGACGTCGACGTCAAAGTCGAGGATAGCGAGATAGATTCTCTTAATAACGAGAATTACCCTGTTTATACAATTCTTGTCCCTATGTACAAAGAACCAGACGTTCTGCCTATCCTTGTGAAGGCAATTCGCAACCTTGATTACCCGCAGTCTAAGTTAGATGTAAAATTAGTCCTTGAAGAGGATGACATTGAAACTATCGATGCAGCCAAGAAGCTCGCTTTAGAAGCTACTTTCGAGATTATTCGTGTACCACCGTCACAACCTCGTACGAAACCAAAAGCATGTAATTATGCCTTGCGCTTCGCCAAAGGCGAATACCTCACAATTTATGATGCTGAGGACAAACCGGAACCGACGCAGCTCAAAAAGGTGCTTGTTGCTTTCCGAAAGACGCCCGAAAATACGGTCTGCATTCAAGCGCGTCTGAATTACTATAACGCGACAGAAAACTGGCTTACTCGAATGTTCACCCTCGAATATACTTCGTGGTTTGACTTCTATTTGCCAGCATTAGAGTTTTTGCGCATTCCCATCCCCCTCGGTGGAACCTCTAACCACTTTCGGATGGATGCCCTACGCTCGCTACGCGCTTGGGACCCCTACAATGTTACTGAAGATGCTGATCTAGGTGTACGTATCACCCAGCGGGGTTGGACCGTCGCGGTCGTCAATTCTACAACTTATGAGGAAGCAAATGTTAGCATTCCCAACTGGATTCGCCAACGTTCCCGTTGGTTGAAAGGCTATATGCAAACCTATCTGGTGCATATGCGCAAGCCGATCCAATTCTATCGTAAGTCCGGCGCTGTGGGTTTTTGGGGCTTTCAATTTTTTATCGGCGGGACCTTTATGACTGCCCTTCTTGCCCCGATTTTTTGGGTTATGTTCGTACTCTTTACGATCTTCGGCCTACGTAGCGGTATTAGTATTTTTTCCGGTCGCATCATGGCGCTTAACACGATTAACTTGCTACTTGGCAATGGCTTTCTAATCTACACTTACGTGCTGTGCTCATTTAAAAGGCAATACCAGCATTTGGCACTGTATGCTCTAACGACGCCACTTTACTGGGCGCTCCAATCGATCGCTGCTTACAAGGGACTAATTCAGTTAATCACGAAACCATTTTATTGGGAAAAGACGCAGCATGGCCTAAGCAAGCACACAGCCGCCGAACTCAAGGAAATAAATACGTGAAAATAACACGCTTCGTTTTATTCCTATGGTCGGTGGCCTTCTTCGGCTTTGCAACTTTCACTTTGCTCAAAAACGGCTATCTGAGCGACATCGTTTTACGCCAGATATCGGACCACGTCATCCGCTCGCGTGTCAACGCTGAACAGACTCTCGATACCATGCCGTATGCCATACCGTCTTTAATCTATGACGCAGCCGCCTGGGCTTTTGGGTCTATCCACGAAATTGTTCCCATTTTAACGGCTATACTCGCGTCAGGAGGCTTAGTATGGCTGGCAGCGAACCCAGCTGCATCACGTCGCAGCCCTTTATGGACAGGGCTCTTCACCGCCACGCTCGTACTAAACCCGATTTTGCTGTGGACAGCTACAGCGACTGGTGGTCGCGCTTTAGCCGTTCTAATCTTTGCTTATATGTGCTGCGCACTTCTTCAAATTGCTGAGCGGCATGATCTTGGCGGCTATCTCAAATTTGGCCTTGCATCGTCTCTCTTTATTCTAACAGATCCCACAGCAATTGTTTTATGCGTCGCAATGATCCCTTGGATTGTTCTAACCGCAGCTTCCGACCGCACGGAACGGCATCCGGTTGCCTATTACCTTGTCACCTTTGCGCCGATAGCAATGGCAACCTTATCGGTTTGCTATCTTAATTGGGCGGAACTCGGCCATTTTTCGCCTTTCATCACGCCATTGAATGCTGGAAACGGTCAGGACTTCACGTGGGATGCAGCGCTGCACGCCGCAGGCATGACCGATCGCCTCGATATTGTGCCGATCTTTATGATTATGACATTGCTATTCTTCCCGGTCTTAATACTCGTGCGCCCGCTTGAGGCCTGCCCGGCCCGACGGGCGTTTGTTGTCGCGTTACTGACGGTAGTAACGATTCCTATTATTGTATCCTTGGCCGCCATTCCGTATCACGTACTTGACTATCTACCTTATCTCGCGGGGCCGTTGATTATAGTTGCTCTTCGGACGTCTACACGTCATCGTACAGCAGTATTGGGTATACAAATTGCTTCTATCCCGTTGGGATGGACCTTGCTTGCCGTGCCTGGATCGTCATTACCTGAGGGGTGGGCGCAGGCCATGACTGGCAAGGGTATCGCTGGACATTCTGACGATAAGGCGATCGCTGCATGGATCGTGAACAACAAAAAATACATCGCTTTGGATCCGATTACAGACTATCGTGTAGTGGCATTAGTCGGGCGCAGTGATGATTTCGTAATGCCGGTTGATTTTGTCAGTCAGACTACGGCTGTCCAGCCGGATGCTCGTGCCATTTTAACGACCCGCCCCAATTCGGCTCAGGGCGAAACTGATCGTATTAACGGCCAGGCCCCGATGATGTGGTCAGCGGGAATGCCAGGATATAAACTGGCGTTCGAACGCGGTATCTATAGAGTCTGGGTGCGGAGTGCGCATTCATGAAAAGGCTGTTTCGTATATGCCTGGTTTCCGCAGTCGTACTATTTATTGGATATTATTTTTTGCATACGCCGTTTTACTGGACCGGTGCCAATATCAAGATGTCGGCCGAGGTCCCTTGGGGATCGACAGGAGCCCAAGCCTCAATGAAGCAGCTCGCTGCCACCGGGGCAAACGTCGGAATGCTAGTCGCTTTTGCATGGCAAGAGAAACCTGAATCTGATACGCCGATTCTTGGCAATGATAGTCAGCCAGACACTGTGCGGCAGGGGCTGCGTGATATCCGCGCTGCTGGTCTGACGCCTATTCTTAAGATCCATCTTTGGATCCCGTGGCATTGGGCCGGGCAAGTGGCTCCGGCCCATCCGCAGATCTGGTTTGATAATTACGAGAAAGCAATCATGCCGCTCATCGAGATCGCGCGAGAGGAGAACATCCCGACGGTTATCGTCGGCACTGAAATGCGCGGTGTAGAAACGGTCGGTGATTGGCCTAGTTTTGTCAGTAATCTTCGCGCGCATTATGCTGGCAAGGTCGTTTACGATACCGACGGGCTTGAGCAGGCCGAGAAGTTCCAGCATTGGGATCTATTCGATGCGGTCGCTACTAGTCTTTATACGGCGTTGCCCGAGAAAAGAACCGATCGCCTGGCAGTAATGGCAGATAATGCTCGCCGTCTACAAAATCTTGGAAAAACTTGGAATCGCCCAGTTTGGGTTGCTGAGCTAGGCATTCGCTCAGGTAAAGATATTTTGCAGCGTCCTTGGCTAAGTCCCGAGCAGCTCAAGGTTCCTGTCGATCTCGCTGTACAAAAAATGGCACTTACTGAATGGCGTGACACGCTGACTGCACACGGTATCACCGGGATCTCGATCTGGTGTTGGTATACTGACCCGGATGACGGCGGACCAAATAATTCGGATTTTACCGTCCAAAGAAAGCCTGCTGCGAGTGTTATGCGTCGTCCTATGCTTAAGTTCTAGGTTCCTGCCTCTTTGTCTACAGATGGAATTTGGACTTACCCCGTTAAAATGGAGAGAGCATGGAAATCATCACGGGCGTGGAGAGGTGGCGGGGTTAGCGACTGGCCCGACGTGATCGCCACCCAAAATAGCTACTGGGGCTGACACCGAGAACGCGACACTGATACCAACGGCGATTACCCTTGACCTTTGTGCGCCCATTTTCTGAGGCCGATGGATTGGATGGTGTCGGGGAGTGCTGCGAGGTTGTTCCACGCGGTGCAAGCGGCATTGATGATGTGGTCCATGTCGTCGAAGACGGTGTTGGTCAGCCAATTAGCGCGGAGGAACTGCCAGACGTTTTCGACTGGGTTCAGTTCGGGAGCGCGCGATGGCAGAAAGATCAGGCTGACGTTGCGCGGCAGCCTGAGTTTGGCTGTCGTATGCCGGTGCTGTCACATTAACTTTGGTTTGTTGAGCTCCTCTCGGTGTTGACGCATTCAGGCGGTAAGCGCGGTAGCGTTGTTCCACTGGACGAAAGCCCTGATCCGGTGGATGTGCCGGGAGAGGGCATTGTCGATGGAGTGGGGCGGGACGAAGAGGTGGAGGGATCGAAGAACCCTTGATTGATACGCTTGGCTGGTGATTTCAGGTTTTTGGCGATTTGATTGACTACTTTTGGGTTCGTTTTCGATCTGCGTTTTGAGCAGATTGAGTGCTGCCCCCCGCTGGATTGCTATGCATTCGCGCTGATCCGCTCCAGGAAGAGGAAGCGGCGCATATTATAGACGATATTGGCCAACCCGATCCTCATGGTGGCCCGCGTTATGCCGACGGTTCGGACGAACAGCCCGGTCTGTGATTTCTGATCAGCAAAGACATGCTCGACACGCGACCGGATAACGGACTTTCCAGCATTCGATTTCTGGATATGTCGGGGCATAGGCTTGAGATGCGGCTTTTTTCTGTGAACTTTTGAGACAAAACCCTCTTTGTCCATGAAGTCCTCATTCGCTTTCGAGCGATAAGCTGTATCAGCCCAAACGCTTGAGGCCGTATTGGTTTTATCTAACAGCCCCTCTCTCAATCGCGCACCATCACTGGCGGCGGCATCCGTCGTCTTCCATTTTCGGATGAACCGAAACTTCCGGTCGATGGAGACGTGGGATTTGTAGCCAAAGAACGGGATGGCGAGATCGCTGGAGGGCATGGTTCCATCATCCTGCCGCTTCGCCTTCGTGAACTTCAGTGTCCAGCGCGCATGACGATCCTTGTGCGACAGCTTTGCGGGTTTGTCCTGCCAGTCTTCAGGAATACGTCCTTCCCGAAGATCGGCTTTCTCTGCGTTGGTGTTCCGCTGCTTTGGAGCAGCTACCAGTGTGGCATCCAGGATCTGGCCTGACATCGGTAAATACCCGGCGTTGCGCAGGGTCGCATCAAAGCGGTTGAACAGCCCTTCGATCGCACCCGCCTGGGTCAGACGCTCGCGGAACAGCCAGACCGTTTTGGCATCCGGCACCCGATCCGAAAGTCCCAGACCAAGGAAACGCATAAAGGAGAGGCGATCGTTGATCAGATATTCCGTCCGCTCATCAGACAAATTGTTGAGCGTCTGGATCACCAGAATTTTGAACATCAGCACCGGATCAAATGGCGGTCGTCCGCCTTTGCTTCCGTCAGAATACGCCAGAGCCTTCTCCAGGTCAGGGCGGAAGACTTCAAAATCCACAGTCCGGGAAAATGCTTCGAGCTGATCACCAAGCCCGCTCAAGCGGGCAAGCCGTTCTTCAACATCAAAGAAACCCGGCTGCTTCATCTTTCATCATCCCCAATCAACTAAGGGGAAATGGAATCACAGAGCAGACCTCAATACCAGGGGGTTTTTCGAACCCTCCAGATCATGTCGAAGCGCATGGGGCGAGACCAGGCCGTATTGCGGTTACGGGGCTGATCAGCGAACTGGATGCCGTTATCGGTCAGAATGGTATGGATCCGGTAAGGAATGCGCTGCCCCGATTGATCTGGGAGAATATTCTGTATCGATCCTCTGGCAGAAAACGGCCGATAATCACTGGATGCGCCAGGTTATAAGCGATGCCTTCCTGGCGATTTTACCGGGCTTAGAGGCAATTTATTCGGGTTAATCTCGCATCTTGAATGTCTGATATCGGACAACAATAAACTGATAGCCGACCTTTGGCCCTTCGGTTCCCCTCCCCATTTCTTCCATTCAAATTAGGTTGACCCAAACAGTCTATAGTCTAATTGGGACAATCCGGAGCCACGGTGTATCAAGGCCTGCATGGTGGTTTTTCCGGGAGGGTTCAAATGGGACAGCGCGCGGTCATCTATTGCCGGGTTTCCACGGCCGATCAGTCCTGCGTGCGCCAGAAGGACGAGCTGAAGCGGTTTGCTGAACGTGCGGGCTATGAAGTGCTGGACGTTTTCATGGAGACCGGCTCTGGCGTTCGAGTGGATCGGGCCGAGCGTCGAAAGGTCATGGCACTGGCCCAGGCCCGTAAAATTGACGCCATTCTGGTGACGGAGCTGTCCCGCTGGGGGCGTTCGACCATTGATCTCATCTCCACGCTTCAGGAGCTGGAGAGCTATCGTGTTTCCCTGATCGCCATAACGGGGATGACGTTCGATCTGGCAACACCACATGGACGGATGCTGGCGACGGTTCTGGCCGGGATTGCAGAGTTCGAGCGGGATCTGATCAGCGAGCGGGTGAAGTCTGGTCTGGCCGCTGCCAGGGCGCGCGGGAAGGTTCTCGGCCGACAGAAAGGACAGCGGCCAAAGTCTGACCGTCTGGCTCCGAAGGTTCTGGCGCTGGTGGCAGAAAAGCGGAGTTATCGGTGGATCGCCCGTGATCTAGGGATCAGCAAGAACACTGTTGCTGCCATTGTGCAAAGGGAAAAGTGAGTTTATCGACCGTTGAATATGGGTTGCTTTCTGTCGTTCTCTATTGCCGATCTAGTAGGTTATCGTGTATGACCGCATGCAAACATGAGGTCATGTAAGGACGTTCACATGCCAACAATAGCGATTATCAGTCAGAAGGGGGGAGCTGGAAAAACCACTCTGGCTTTGCATCTGGCTGCTGCTGCTGAGGCTACTGGCCACACGGCATTGGTGATTGATGTGGACCCACAGGCAACTGCGAGCCAATGGGCGGCATGGCGTAAGGATGCTCCGCCGGTTGTGATTGACAGTGCTCCGCCACGCCTCGCGGCTAAGATCGAACAAGCAATGAGTCAGGGCGCTGAGTTCATCGTGATTGATACTCCGCCTCACGCTGATAGTGCGGCTAGTGCTGCCGTTGAAGTCGCCGATTTAGTGTTAATTCCATGTCGGCCGAGTGCATTCGATCTGGCAGCGATCAAAACTACTGCCAGTCTTATAAAAATGCGTGGCAAACCAGCCTTCGTCGTTTTTACAGCGGGAAGTCCGACCGCTCCGCGTATGTATGAGGAGGCCACACAACTCGTAGAAAGCTACGGGCTAAACGCATGTCCACATATTATCGCTGATCGTGCAGTTTTTCGTCATGCAGCGGCGGAAGGGAAAACTGCAATGGAAATAGAGCCAAAAGGCAAGGCGGCTGATGAGGTAAGGCGGATTTACAAGTGGACATGCAAGCATGTGAACATGCAAGCATCGAGAAAGCGGAGAGCTAGCGTATGAGCCGGAAGGGGTCTCTACTATCGTTGCGGGATCGTGATTCCGCAATATCGTCGGCTGTAGCCACATCAGAAAGTAAGGTTACTGCCACAGACAGCAAGCCGGTTGCGCCGAGCCGTCAAGGCAAGAAAGCCATGACTGGTTATTTTAGCCCAGAAATGTCATTTGCCATGCATATGACCGCCAGAAAGCATGGAATGAGTTTACAGGACGCGATGGCCGACGCGTTTAACGACTGGCTACGCAAGATGGGAGAAAGTCCTGTAGGCAAGTAGTTAGGATTACATGCTGTCATGTTTTTATGAACGCATGTACGCATGACAGCATGTACTAGAATTCAGCGCATTGGGCTGCGTTCGTGCCGTTTTTTACAAAAGCCAATAAAGGCACCGGCAGGGCTTTTAAGCTCGGGTTTCCCCATGTCGTGCCACCATGAAACCCATTCGTCATGGAGAGCATAAATGTCATATCCTGGCGCAACGGTTTTAGCGTCATGCATGGTTTCGGGATCAATGTAGGGGGCATCCCTGACAGGGACAATAACGTCGGCCTTTGTTTTAAGGCTCAAACGGTTGCGAAATAGAATGATGTCGTTGGCCATTGTGATGGCATAGTCAGGAAAATGAGCATGGCTGGTGTCATGCGCACAAACTTTCTTAACCAAGGATCGAAAGACGCGAAGCGGGCTAGTTGAGCCACATTTTTTTTGCAGCAGCTCTAATCCGATCTTCCATTCATCTTTCATACCGCAGTGTTTGCGGGCTAGCTCGTACATGCGTCGTTCAAATGGTTTACGAAGTCGGAAATAGTCTCGGTGAAGTGTTAGGACGTTCTTGCTGATGACTGAACGATAGACCCACTCTGACAGAGTGATTTCGAGGTCAAGCATTCGGCCATCGAACGTCTTACGGGTGATTCTAGCTTCTTCGATCAAACCGAAAATTCGCGTCTCTTCAATGCCGCCTGTTTGAATGTTGGTTCGCACGGTTGTTCCGCGCAAGCGCGTCAATGCGTCGGTCAGTAGTCTATAGCCTGCTCCGCTGGTTTGACGATTGGTAGCGACCAGCATGTCATAAGCTTGAAGGCGGAGTGTTCGGCTTGGTTGTTCGCCGTGATTCATTTTCGCAACGAGCTGAGAGATGCAGTAGATTAGGATATCCTTGTCATGGATCGTTGCCAGCCCTTTGCCAGACGGGATGATCTCTATGATATTCCCATTGTGTTCATAGCGTCGCATCCGAGTGTCAGGCTTGGTCGAGAGCGAAAAAACAGGATGCTCCATTGACGCCATATCATCTTTGGGAATGGCATCGAGCACGTCACAGATGAATAGGTCCTGATTTGGATGGCGGACTGGCAGGAGGGGGGGGCGATCCTCACTTTCCATAGGTAGGGAAGGCGCAACGTCGAACAAGGAAGGAGAAGATTCTATCGTCATTTCAATTACAGATAGCTACTATCGTCACTTCACATACGCAAGCCAATTATCGTCATATCAGATTCAGTTTGAGCTTATCGTCATTTCAATTACGCATGCTTACTATCGTCATAGTGGATTCAGTTTATCGTCATAGTGGATTCAGTTTATCGTCATAGTGGATTCACAAGACTATGGAGCCGCTCAATAAAGCCTTTATTATTCAATGTGTTATTATGACCCTAAAAAACCGTAACACTAATTAAACACCTATTAAACACTCTAAGGCTGTGGATAACTTTTCATCGCTCAAAAATTTTCTACCAGATGGAACCCAATCCCCGCCCCCATGAACTCCTGCCTTGGCATTGGAAGGTCGGATCTGCAATTCTGGCGGCATGACAGCACTCCATAGCTTCAACGAAATCGCATCCATGCGTATCGAACTGACGGATACCGCGCCTCTGATCTGGCGTGAGGTTGACGTTCCGACCTCGCTGACGCTCAGGACACTGCATGAGGTCATTCAGGTGACCATGGGATGGCTCGATTACCATCTGTGGGAATTCACGCTCGGTGATCAACGCTACGGCTTACCTGATAACGAAGACTGGGGTGGGCTGCCACGTCGTAACGCCGCAAAAACCCGACTGCGCGATCTTCTAACGACATCCCGTCTCGAAATGGTCTACGAATATGACTTCGGTGACGGATGGCGCCATCGCCTCCTCATCAACAATGTCCGGCAGGGAAAGGCCGGAGAAGGGTACCCCAAATACATCGCCGGACAATATGCCTGTCCGCCAGAAGACTGCGGCGGCATTCCGGGATTCTATCACATGCTTGAAGCCTGGGCAGATCCCGACCATCCAGACCATGACGAAGTCAGTGCCTATCTCGAAGATTGGAACCCCAACGAGATCAATGAGCTTCCACTCAGAAACGCCCTGAACCGCATCGCCAACAAACGCAACGCTGTCCGCACAAGACTCAACAAGACCATGAAATCTAGTTCCTGAGCCGCGTTTCACGTAGGATGCTTACTTCAGGCGACCATTCAGCGGCTCATGTGTTTCAGCATACTCGTCAGACGCCACAGGAAGGCCGGACAGGCATTATCAGATGTGGTGGCTGGTTGGGTGTCTGTAATGAGAATTGCGCTTTGTACGGCCTCACACGGGGTTCTGCGAGCTTTGTCAGATATTGATGGGCTGTCCATTTCGGTCTGACCGTCCAGATATTCTGCTCCTGACCTTCGGCGGGATGGTTCTGATTGAAAAACCCAAGCGTTAGGGATATTGTGCATTATGCCGACGCTTCTGCGCATCAATGGATTTCGTGTCGTGATTTACACGGCAGATCATGTGCCGATGCACGTTCACGTCATAAGCGCGGATGGGGAAGCCGTGATCGAAATTGGCAGGAAAGCCCGCCTGATACGAGCAGGTGGCATGAAGGATAAGGCTATACAGGAAGCCCTTGTCATCGTGCAGGACCACGCTGAGATGCTGGCGGAAGCATGGGAGAAGATACATGGCGAATAATGTGAACTATCAGGCTGCTCGTGAAGCAGACGCGCTTCATAGAGCGACAGTTCCTCATGCGGTCTCCGCACGGTTGATCCGTGCGCGCCGCGCTCTTCATGTCACGCTCTCCAACGGTGTTGAAATGAGCGTACCGGTGGATCTGTTACAGGATTTGCAGGGCGCTTCCCTGAATGATCTGGCTGAGATCGAGATTACCCCGCTGGGGAATGGCCTTCACTGGCCCCGTCTTGATGCTGATGTCCTGGTCGAAGGTCTGATCCACGGTATCTACGGTTCCCGAAGCTGGATGGCAGCACAGATGGGACGTGTGGGCGGATCATCTGCCAGTCCCGCAAAAGCGGCGGCGGCTCGCCGGAATGGTGCGAAAGGCGGTCGCCCCAGAAACGTCGCGTAAGGAAGACTGCTGATCACTGTGAGCTAGACAGGCCGATAAGCATGGTGGTTGCTGAAACCGCAAAAAGTTATTACAATAATAATAACATAAAGGGGGCTGTCATGGTCGAACTGAAAGTGCGAAAATTCGGAAACTCACTCGGGGTTGTACTGCCCAAGGAAGTGATCTCACGGCTGAACACCCAGGACGGCGCGCCCCTGTATCTGACTGAAGCACCTGACGGCGGATATCGGCTCGTACCCTATGATCCTGACTTCGAAACCAAAATGACAAAGGCTGAGGATATTATGCGGCGCTACCGTGATACGCTGCATGTTCTGGCGCAATGACAGTCTTCGTCTGGATAGACGAACGCGAAGCCCTGATCCTGCATGACCGGCTGTTGGGGCTGCATGGTGGCGCTTCCGGCGTACGGGATGCAGGTCTTCTGAAATCCGCGCTTGCCCGGCCACAGCAGCATGCGGCCTATGCGGATCCGCTGGATCCAGTGCATCTGGCGGCCGTCTATACGGCGGGTATCGTCAAAAACCATCCCTTCATCGATGGGAACAAGCGCACGGGCTTTGTGCTCGGTGTGCTGTTTCTGGAACTCAACGGCTATCGTTTCACGGCAGCCCAGGAAGATGCAGCAAATGCGGTTCTCGCGCTGGCAGCAGGTCAGATGGACGAACTGGGCTATGCGGCATTCCTGACCGCCAATGTCGCATCCGAAAAGGTATGACAGTAGGCGAGGAACGCGATGAGTGTGCTTTTTTTTGTTTCCTGAGGCGGTCCTGGCGACATTTGCCTTGATGGACCAGGCTAATATGACTAAGTCTTTTTGAGTAAACTCAGGAGGTTTTCGCCATGCGCACGGTCAACATCCACGAAGCCAAGACCCATCTGTCCCGGCTGATTGACGCGGCCATGAAAGGGGAAAGCTTCATCATTGCCAAAGCCGGCCGGCCAATGGTGCGGGTCAGCCCGATTACGGCTCCTGAAGAGTTACAGCAACGGCGTCTGGGGTTTCTTGCTGGAAAAATCCGGGTGCCCGAAGATTTTGATCGCATGGGACAGGACGATATTGTGTCTCTGTTCGACGGTCAGGCATGAGGCTCCTTCTGGATACCCATCTGCTGCTCTGGGCAGCAGGAGAGCCTGACAGGCTGTCAGCGCGGGCGAGAACCCTGATGGAGGATCCGGGTAATGATCTGGTCTTCAGTGCGGCCAGTCTCTGGGAAATCACCATCAAGACCGGGCTGGGCCGTGCAGACTTCCAGGTCGATCCTCATCTGCTGCGACGCGGCCTGATCGAAAACAGCTATGAGGAGTTACCGATCACCAGCCAGCACGCCCTGGCGGTGGGACACCTGCCAGATGTGCATCGGGATCCTTTTGACCGGATCCTTGTGGCACAGGCCACCGTGGAAGGACTGCTTCTGCTGACCCATGATCCGCTGGTAAAGGCTTATCCTGGCCCGATCGAAGCAGTCTGAAGGAGATCGACCACTATGAGCAGCAAAAACAGGTCCATGCCTTCGCTGAACAGTGACGAAGCGGCCGAGGATTTCGTCGCGACCGCCGATCTGACCCGGTATGACCTGTCCGGTTTCAAGCCCATGCGCTTTGAGATCGAACCCAAGGCGGCCGCCCTCAACATGCGCCTGCCGGCGTCCCTGCTGAGACCGATGTCGCACAGACGCGGTAAAGTATATTCCGACCAGAACAGAGGAGATCGGGCGATGTAGGTACGCTCGGAAATCACTCCGCGCGTCATGGAGGGGAAGCTCCCATGTCTCGCACCTATCATCACAGCCGCAAATACGGTCGCAATCATCGCTGGGCCAACCAGCCGGATCGCTGTGGCTATGGAGGCTCACGTGAAGCCTCTGAATCTCCCAACTGGTACAGTCATCTGCACGATATCCGTCCTGGCCGTCATCATGACAGGCATGTTGCCCGCCTGATCATCAAGGGCGACCTCGATCCTGTCGAGGCGGTCTTTCCGTATACCGGCACCCGGCGACCCCACGAATATTACTGGTAATTTTCAGCGCGGGAATGAGGGATCGTTCCCGCGTTCCACGAGGCCATCAGGGACGTGGATTTCGGGGGGGATCGTTCACGACACCAACACCCTCATCAATCCGTGGGGCGAGGCGTAGGGAGGGTGTCAATGGCCGCCTGAATCCGGGCCAGATCGGCGTCCAGAAGAGCAAGAACCTGATCGGCCGGGACAGTGGGTTTCGTGCTGTTGCGTGCCTTGCGGATTGCATCCCTTTTGGCAGCCCGTTCGTCGGAAAGGTCCGTCATGGTCATGTCTTCATGGAGTCGTTTGCGGGAGGGGGCGAAATCCTACGCTAAGCTGAGAACGCGCTTCCCATAATCCCTGAGCTCGCCCTTCGGTCCGACATATCTGTATAGAGTGACGCGCTCGATCCCGAGTTCCTTGCACAGATCGGAAACAGACGTGTCGCGCTGCGCCATGGCGGCCTGGGCGAGACGCACCTGTGCTTTGGTCAGGGCGAATTTTCGCCCTCCCTTTCGTCCGCGCGCTCTGGCTGCGGCAAGGCCAGCCATGGTGCGCTCGCGGATCAGATCCCGCTCGAACTCGGCCAGAGTGGCAAAGATACCGAACACCATGCGGCCGGATGCGGTCGTGGTGTCGATCTGAGCGCCTTTTCCGGTCAGCACACGCAGGCCGATCCTGCGGTCTGACAGATCCTTCACGGTGTTGACCAGGTGGGCGAGCGAGCGCCCGAGGCGATCGAGTTTCCAGACCACCAGCACATCGCCGTCGCGCAAGGATTTGAGGCATGCAGCTAAGCCGGGCCGATCATCGCGGCTACCGGATGCACGATCATCATAAATATTACCTGGCTCGATACCGGCGGCACGCAGGGCGTCGTGCTGGAGGTCGAGGGATTGGGAACCATCGGCTTTGGAGACGCGGGCATATCCGATCAGCATGTTTCTTAAACGTTGGTTTGAAGCGGTGACGAACATGAGCACATAAGCTTGCACTATTGTGTATCTTAACCAGCATCGCAATCAAACTATCTCAAACCTTACCTTGGAAAGAATAAGGAGCATGTATGCCGCGTCGCGTGACCCTGACCGATCGACAGCGCGAGGCGCTGTTTCACTTACCGGTCGATCAAGGTGATCTGCTGCGGCACTATACCCTTAGCGATGAGGATCTCGGGCATATCCGCCAGCGCCGGCGCGCCCACAACCGTTTCGGCTTCGCGCTGCAACTGTGCGTCCTGCGCTACCCGGGCCGGGTACTCACCCCTGGCGAGCTGATCCCGGCACAGGTATCGGATTTCATCGCGGCCCAGCTCGGGCTGAGCCGTGACGATCTACTCCTCTATGCCGCGCGCGAGGAGACCCGGCATGAGCATCTGGCGGACCTACGCCGGATCTACGGCTATCGCTCCTTTTCGGGGCGGGGCGCACGGGATTTGCGCGATTGGATCGCTCGGGAAGCCGAGGCGGCGACATCGAATGAGGATCTTGCCCGTCGCTTCGTTGCAGAGTGTCGCCGCACCCGCACAATCCTTCCCGGTTTCTCAACGATTGAGCGCCTTTGTGCCGATGCACTGGTCAAGGCCGAACGCAGGATCGAAGATCGTATCGCCCATCGCATAACACCAGCCCTGAGCGAGAATTTGGCTCATCTGTTAGAGAATACGGTGGATGGTCGCATCACCCGCTTCGTATGGCTGCGACAGTTCGAAGTTGGCGCAAATTCGGCGGCGGCCAATCGGCTGATGGATCGACTGGAATATCTCCACAAGTTCGATCTTCCGGCAGATTTGCTGGACGGCGTTCCCGCGCATCGTGTGACCCGCCTTCGCCGGCAGGGCGAGCGCTATTACGCCGACGGCATGCGCGATCTGCCCGAAGGCAGGCGGCTTGCAATCCTCGCTGTCTGCACCATGGAATGGCGGTCATCTCTGGCTGATGTCATCGTGGAGACCCACGATCGCATCGTAGGCCGTCTCTATCGGGTCTCCGAACGCCTTTGCAGCACCAAGATCGCCGACGAAAAGGCGGCCGTTCGGGACACGCTGAAGTCTTTTGCTGAAATCGGTGGTGCTTTGCTTGGAGCGCAGGACGATGGCGCATCCCTGGACGGGATAATCACCACCGGTCCAGGCTGGGAACGGTTCAGAACCCTTGTCGCCACGGCCTCTGCGTTGACCAATGTGCTCGCTGCCGACCCGCTCAGCCGTGTGCTGGACGGCTATCATCGCTTCCGCCTCTATGCGCCCAGGATGCTGCGCCTGCTCGACATGCAGGCGGCGCCGATTGCCAAGCCTCTTCTGACGGCTATCGCGCTGCTACAGAGCGGGATCAAATCCGATCCTCCTATGGATTTTCTACGTCCCAACTCCAAATGGCATCGCCATCTTCGCGCTGCGCCCGCCGGCGACTACCGACTTTGGGAAATCGCGGTGCTGTTCCATATCCGCGACGCTTTCCGGTCCGGCGACATATGGCTGGCAAAATCGCGCCGCTATGGCGACCTCAAGCAGATCCTGGTCCCGCCACAGGCGATAGAGCAGACCGCGCGGTTCGCTGTGCCGCTGCAACCCGGCGAATGGCTTGCCGAGCGCAGGGCTCGACTGGATACACAACTGAAGGCGCTTGGCCGCGCGGCGCGAACCGGTACGATCCCAGGCGGCATCATCGAGAACGGCAAGCTGCACATCGACAAGCTGAAGGCTGACACACCCGAAGGCACTGAGGATCTCGTACTCGATCTCTATCAACAGCTCCCGTCCACGAGGATCACCGATTTGTTGCTGGAAGTCGATGAGCGAACCGGATTCTCCGAGGCTTTCACGCATCTGCGCACTGGCGTGCCTTGCCGCGACCAGATCGGCCTGATGAACGTGTTGTTGGCGGAAGGCGTCAATCTTGGTCTACGCAAGATGGCAGCGGCGACCAATACGCACAGCTTCTGGGAATTGCTGCGGATCGCACGCTGGCATGTCGAAGGCAGCGCCTATGATCGGGCGCTCGCCATGATCGTGGAAGCCCATGCCGCTCTGCCTATGTCCGCCTTCTGGGGACAAGGGAAATCCGCATCCAGCGACGGGCAGTTCTTCCTTGCTACCGAGCAGGGCGAAGCGATGAATCTGATCAACGCGAAATATGGCAACGTCCCAGGCCTCAAGGGATACAGCCATGTGTCCGATCAATATGCACCCTTCGCTACCCAGGTCATCCCGGCAACGGTCAGCGAGGCACCTTATATACTCGATGGGCTGCTCATGAATGACGCAGGCCGCCGCGTCCGCCAGCATTTTGCCGACACGGGTGGCTTTACCGATCATGTGTTCGCCGCCAGCTCCTTGCTCGGCTACAGGTTCGCACCGCGTATCCGAGATCTCTCTCAGAAAAGACTCTATGCCTTCACGCCCAACGCGACGCCCGCCAATGTGCGAGCGCTGGTTGGCGGCAAAATCAATGAACCGCTCATCGAGCGCAACTGGCCCGACATCCTGCGCGTCACGGCAACGATCGCAGCGGGCATCGTCGCCCCCAGCCAGATTCTTCGCAAGCTCGCTTCCTACCCGCGCCAGAATGAGCTGGCCCTTGCATTGCGGGAGATCGGTCGCATCGAGCGCACCCTGTTCATGATCGACTGGATTCTCGACGCCGGTCTCCAGCGCCAGGCTCAGATCGGTCTCAACAAGGGCGAGGCCCATCATGCCCTCAAGCGCGCCATCAGCTTCCATCGTCGAGGTGAGATACGCGACCGCTCAGGCGAAGGGCAGCACTATCGTATTGCCGGCATGAACCTGCTCGCCGCCATCATCATCTTCTGGAACACCATGAAACTCGGGGAGGTCGTGGACAGACGCGCCGTGGACGGCATCATCATCCCGCCTGATCTCCTCGCCCATGTCTCACCGCTGGGATGGGAACACATCAACCTCACCGGCGAATATCGCTGGCCTAAATCCTTAGCGTAGGATTTCGCCCCCTCCCGCAAACGACCCCTTCATCGCCTCGTGTTTCGTGGCAGCGACAGGGGCAGAAATCCGCCATGCGTAATCGCAGACATTATCCAGCAATTCTGCTCGTTGTGTCTGACTGTAAGCTATAACGAAATCAGCGACAATTTTTTCTGGCACACCTTCCCGAAGAAGGTTGGCAGCCGTTTCCGCTATTTCCAGATTGACCGCCTCATTGAGCAAGATGAAGGCATCCGTATCGGTCATACGCTTTGCCGCCCGTGCAACGAACCGAGCATTCAGATTCCACATCCATTGATGACGGTTGATTGTATCAGAAAACCATTCTGGAGAAGGGTATTCTGGAGCCATTAGGTATCCTCTTGAAGTGTTTGTGGCGGTCAGTTTCCAGACCGTCAAATTGTTCTGTGGCCGAGATTACAATCTGTCCGTTTTGGATGATCGTGTTTTGTCGTCAGCCTTGTTCCCGGTCCCTGTCGAAGGCATGAAGCCCCGCGCGCCTCCAGCGTGTTTTCAGGTCGTCCGGGGTGGTCTCATTTCCCCCCTGAAGCTGCCCCGCAATATCCAGAAAGGCTCCGAGCAGGGTGGCGCGGTCATCATCGGTCAGATCAACCAGTCCCGCCTTCTGAACCAGGCCACCCAATTCGATCAGATGATGGGTGCGTTCCCGTCGCGCCTTCGCCCAGTCGCGCATGTCGGTGCGTGCCTTTCGTGCCAGATGGCGATGGATCAGGGCCGCCTGCTTCCTGATCCGTCTTTCAAGCGCCAGCAGATCCGTTCTGATCGTTTCCGGTTCCTTTCCGGCCGCCCTTTTTTGCGCTGTTCTGAAAGAACGCCGTCCCCCGTTCGGTCCACCTCGCGACGGCTTCGGGTTTGCCGTCCGCCTGCTCGATAGCCGCAAGCAGTACACCGGCCAGCGCCTCGATCGACAGGGTATCGGCTCCCGTCGCCTCGACCAGTTCACCGAGCTGGAGGGTTCTTTGCGCCTTAAGCTGCTTCGCCTTTTCCTGAAGAGCCTTCAGTTCCGAATCAATGTCCCGTGGCCTGCGCATTTCCGGTCCCCTGTCCTGCTGGTCTGTGGCATACTCTACCACACAGGCGAGAACCGCGTCACTCATCCAGAGCAATCAATCTTTGTGGCGCAATAAAATGTGAGTGCGCGCTTATACGTCACTTCGTGACGTGCGCTTAAGTGGTGTGATAGGATTGCGTCCATGGCGATCTATCATCTGCATGCAAAGGTCATCAGCCGTGCCACCGGCCGGAGCGCCGTGGCGGCGGCAGCCTATCGTGCAGCGTCCCGCCTGCATGATGTGCGGCTGGATCGCGACCATGACTTTTCCAACAAGAGCGGCGTGGTGCATTCCGAGATCCTGCTGCCCGATGGCGCGCCGGAACGGTTTCTCGACCGTGCGACCCTATGGAATGAGGTCGAGGCGATCGAGAAACGCAAGGATGCCCAGCTTGCTCGCGAGGTGGAGTTTTCAATCCCGCGCGAAATGACCCAGGCGCAGGGGATCTCGCTGGCACGGGATTTTGTGCGGGAGCAGTTCGTGGAACGCGGTATGGTGGCCGATCTCAATGTACATTGGGATATTGGTGAGGACGGACAGGCGAAGCCGCATGCCCATGTGATGCTGTCCACGCGGTCTGTGGATGAGAACGGGTTTGGTGCGAAAGAGCGTTCGTGGAACGACAAGGAACTCCTGCTGACGTGGCGTGAACGATGGGCGTCGCTCGCCAATGAACGGCTGGCCGAGCTGGACCTGGATGTGCGGATCGATCATCGGTCGTTCGCGGCACAGGGGATCGACCTTGAGCCGCAGAACAAAATCGGTCCGGCCGGGATGCGCCGGGAAGAGCGGGGCGAGGATGCGGAACGGGTCGCTGATCATCTGGAGATCGCGCGACGCGATGGCGAGAGGTTGCTGGCCGAGCCGCATGTGGCGCTGGAGGCGCTGACCCGGCAGCAGAGCACGTTTACCCGGCAGGATCTGGCGCGGTTCGTGGACCGGCAGACGGCGGATGCAGAACAGTTCAGTGCTGTCATGGTTCGGGTGGAGGCGTGTCCAGAGTTGGTCGCGCTCGGGAAAGACGGGCACGGGCGGGAACGGTTCTCCACACGGGAGATGATCGGGGTCGAGCAGCGTCTGGAAGAGGCATCGCTCGCGATGGGGCAGTCCCAGGGGCATGCGGTGCCGCTGGCGGTGCGTCGGGCGGCGATGGCGCGGGACGGGCTTGGGGACGAGCAGGCGCTGGCGGTGGGCGAGGTCACGAAGTCCCGCGACCTGTCCGTCGTGGTCGGGTATGCCGGGACGGGGAAGAGCACCATGCTGGGTGTGGCCCGTGCGGCATGGGAAGAGGCCGGGTATCGGGTGCGCGGGGCGGCGCTGTCGGGGATCGCGGCGGAAGGTCTGGAAGCGGGGGCCGGGATCGAAAGCCGGACGCTGGCCTCCCTGGAGCGTGCGTGGGAACGTGGGTTTGACCTGCTGGAGCGCGGGGACGTGCTGGTGGTGGACGAGGCTGGCATGGTGGGGTCACGGCAGATGGAGCGGGTGCTGTCGGCCGCGCGCAGTGCTGGGGCCAAGGTGGTGCTGGTAGGTGATCCCGAGCAGTTGCAGGCGATTGAGGCGGGTGGTGCGTCCCGGGCGGTGGCCGAGCGGGTCGGGTCGGTGGAAATCACCACCGTACGCCGGCAGCGTGAAGGCTGGCAGCAGGCGGCTACGAAGGAGCTTGCGACCGGGCGGACAGAGCAAGCGCTGGGTCGCTATGAGGCGGCTGGCCTGGTGCGTGGGCATGACACGCTGGAAGAGGCGCGGGCCGGAGTGGTGGCCGGGTGGAATCAAGCCCGGCAGGCTGCCCCAGAAGAAAGCCAGATCATGCTGGCGCATCGGCGTGTTGATGTGCGGGCGCTGAACGAAGCGGCGCGCGAGATCCGCAGGGAGGCGGGTGAGCTGGGTGACGACGTGCTGGTGCCGACCGCCCAGGGCGAGCGGGTGTTCGCGGACGGGGAGCGTGTCTACTTCCTGCGCAATGACCGGGAGCTGGGGGTAAAGAACGGTACGCTGGGGACGGTGCGGGGTATCGTGGGGTCGGCCGAGGCCGGGGATCTCGTGCTGTCGGTGCAGCTCGATGGGAAGGAGGGTGTCGGGCGTGGCCGGGTCGTGTCCGTGTCGGTGGCGGAGTATGACGCGCTGGATCATGGTTATGCGGCCACCATCCACAAATCGCAGGGTGTGACGGTGGACCGGGCGCATGTGCTGGCGACGGGGAGCCTGGACCGGCACGGGGCCTATGTGGCGCTGTCGAGGCATCGGGAGAGCGTGTCTGTCCATTGGGGTCGTGATGATGTGGGCGACCGGGACGGGCTGGTGCGGCGGCTGTCACGCGAGCGGCTGAAGGATACCACGCTGGATTATCCGCATGTCCGGGATATGGATGCCGGGTTTGCGCGGCGGCGCGGACTGCATGTCCCCGAGAGCGAGATCGTGGTGGAGCGTGAGAAGGCCGCCTCTGGCCCCCGGCAGGACAGGCAGGCCGAAGGTGTGCCTATGCCAGAGCCTGCGTCGGCACAGCAAAAACGCGGGATGTTCGATGGACTGGACCTGTCCGTGCGGCCGGGGCGTCGCACGGCGGAAAAAGACGTGTCGGCCGGGATGGATGCCGGGGCCGGTAAGGGGGAAAGTGGGATTGAGCGTGAGGCTCCCGCCTCTCTCTTTGCGGGTTTGAGGCTGCCCCGTGTGCAGCGTGAGCAGGTGCCGGCCGGGCTGGACGGGTTCGTGCCGGGGAGTGATCCGCTTCAGCAGGCGGTGGAGCGGTATGCGCGGGCCTGGGTGGATGCCGAGCGCATGGTGCGCCAGGAGCTGCCGGTTCTGGAGCATCAGAAGAAAGCGCTTTTTGAAGCCGGTCGGGATCTGGAACGGGTCCGGCGTGGCGGTGAAGCGGATCTGCGGGCGGCGCTGAAGCATCAGCCGGAGATCCGGCAGGCGCTGTATGGTCTGGAAGGGCCGGCACGGGCGCGCAAACTGGTCGAGGGGCTGGAGCATGAGGACAGGGTGCGGAAGAGTCCGGATCTGCGGGCGGCGCGGTTTGTGAAGACCTGGGACGGGCTGAGCCGCGAGCAGCAGGGTGTGGCGCTCAAGGAATTGAAGCGGGATGCGCAGCTTGAGTCCATCCTGCGGGAGAAAGGCCGCGAGCTGGGCATCAGGAAGGGATCGACGCTTGATCACGGGTTGCATCCCCATCAGCGGGAGCAGGCCCTCTCACGCTCCAGGTCGCGCGGTATGGATCTGGGGATGTAATCTGCTTGAGAGAGGATATGCTGATGTGTATAATTTTCACTGGAGATACACATCATGCGAACCAACATCATTATTGACGATACCCTCATGACAGATGCGCTGAAGGCGTCTGGCGTCAAAACCAAGAAAGAAGCCGTCGAACTCGGATTGCGGACGCTGATCAAGTTGAATCAGCAGCGGCAACTGCGTTCCATGAAGGGCAGGCTGGAGTGGCGGGGTGATCTCGACGCCATGCGTTCCGACGCATGATTCTGGTCGATTCATCAGTCTGGATCGATTTTTTCAGGGGTACGGTGACGCCACAGGTTGATGCTCTGGACCGGTTGCTGGGAGAGGAACTGGTCGCCATTGGGGATCTGATGATGACGGAAGTTCTTCAGGGATTTGCGAGCGAACGGGATTTCAACAAGGCGCGGAGACTGCTTGGCGCTCTGGATCTGGTGGAGATCGGGGGGCGTGATGTCATGATCGAGGCGGCACGATATTTCCGTGACCTGCGTGCCAGAGGCATCACCATCCGGAAAACCATTGATACCCTGATTGCCACACGATGTATCGTAAGCGGGTATCGGCTCCTTTACAGTGACCGGGACTTTGATCCGTTTGTGACACATCTGGGGCTGGAACGGGTTGTCTGATTTCAGCGCGGTGACTGGAGAGGACATGCAGAAAAAAGAAGAGGCCGTTCGGCTGGGATCGCTTCTGGGGGCCATCGGTCGTGAGGCCGGTGTGCGTGATCAGGATATCGCGGTCTTGCAGACCCGCGATCAGACCCCGGCCGAGGCAATGTCCTTCGAATGATCCTGCTGCTTGATACCAACGTGATCATGGAGACGAGGAGGCCCGTCCCGGAGCAGCGTGTTCTGGCCAGCCACGACGTGTCGCCTTTCGAGGCGGCTGGTGTGCGGGTTTTCAATCTGTGGGGGGATATCTGATGTCCGAGACAGATCCAGCAGCGCGCGCGTTTGAGGACCTGTGCGCCGAAATGACGGTACTCCGGCGGAGCGTGGAAGCGTTGCCGCAGGCGTGGCGGGACAATCGGCCCCCGGATTACACGGAGGATCTGGCCCGTGTCGTGAAGGCCATGAATGCAGTCGGTGCACGAATGGAGGCGATCGAGGCCAATCCGACGCTGAAGATGACGCCCCAGGCGTATGGGCAAGGGATTCGTCAGGCCGGGATTTCTGCCAGTCAGGAGATGCAGACAGCGTTTCAGAAAGCGATAGGTGAGGTTCAGGGGGAACGTCGGGTTCTTGCCAATATCATTGGTCAGTCCCGTCAGCAGGATCGTCAGAACTGGTGGCTGTTAGGGGTGGGGCTTGCCTGTCTTGTTGCAGGGATCGGGTTGTCGCCTGTTCTGGCGTATCTCCTGCCATCTTCTGTCGGGACGCGAGTGGCATCCTTTATTGTTGGGGAGAAAGATCGCTGGAACTCTGGGGCCATGATGATGGCAGTCAGCAATCCTGAAGGCTGGCAACGTGTACGTGAGGACAGCCAGCTGGTTGAGGCCAACAGAGACAGGATTACAGCCTGCCAGAAAGCGGCATCGGGTCAGGAAAAAACTCAGAAACCCTGTGTCATCACTGTTCCGGCAGAGCAGGAATAGTCTTCAGGGGATAAAAGCCGACAGCAGAATATGACATGTCAAAGAAACCGGATTTCTTTGACGGGTCATCCTGACGTGTTAGAAAAAACGCATATTGCTACCGCGTCAGGATGTCATGTTAACGCCAACCTACCTTATTCGGCCTTTGCCGCCTCAGGCGGAGATAGAAACGGTTCCGGTTCTCAAGGCGCTGGTCGAGGCTAATAAGGCTCTGGCAGAGCTGAAGGGGCGGGCGGCAACCATCCCCAATCAGGGGATCCTGATTGATACGCTGGCTTTGCAGGAAGCCAAGGCATCTTCGGAAATCGAGAATATCGTCACCACCCAGGATGAGCTTTTCCAGGCGGATCTGTTTCCCGATGGACCGGATTCAGTGGCGGCCAAGGAAGTCGCCCTGTATCGCGATGCCCTTCATCTTGGGTTTCAGCAGCTGAAAGAAACCGACGGGCTGATCCTGAACAAGGGGCTGATCGCGATTTTCCAGAGGCTCAAGAAGCGGGAAGATGGGTTTCGAAACACCCCAGGAACGGCCCTGAAGAACGAGCGCACGGGGGAAGTGGTCTTTGTGCCGCCGCAGGACGGGCGGGAAATTATCGGGCATATGTCGGATCTGGAGCGGTTCGTGAATGATGACGGGCTCTATGACCTGGATCCACTCATCAAGATGGCTCTGATTCACCATCAGTTTGAGAGCATCCATCCCTTCCCCGATGGGAATGGCCGCGTCGGGCGGATCCTGAACGTGTTGTATCTGACCCGGACCGGTCTTCTGGATATCCCGATCCTCTACCTGTCGCGCTATATCACTCGCCACAAAGATGAGTATTATCATCTGTTACAGAAGGTGCGGGATGAAGGCGCATGGGAAGCGTGGATCCTCTACATGCTGCGGGCCGTAGCCGAGACATCCAGGATCACCCTGGAGCTGATTGAGGGCATGCGGGCGCAGATGGCCACCATGAAGCAGCGGATGCGGACGGAACTGCCCAAAATTTACAGCCAGGAGCTGCTGAACAACCTGTTCCGGCATCCCTACACGAAAATCGAGTATGTCCAGGCAGATCTGAACATCGCGCGTCAGACGGCAGGGAAATACCTCGACCAGCTCTCAGAGAAAGGCTTGCTGTCCAAGCACCGCTCAGGGCGGAGCAATTATTATATCAACGCACCTCTGGTCCGCCTCTTCCTGGAGGTATCCGGTGGCGCATGAGGTGTATGATCTGTTTTTCGAAAATATGGAATTTTACGCATGAATCCCGTTGAGATTGAAGAAGCTGTCTCCCGGATTGCCGAGGCATCTTTTAATCCCGGGGAATTTCCTTTCGAGTTCCTGCAAGCATTCGGAAACCGCGATGTTACGATCAAGCGGCTTCGCAAGGATAACCGCTCGGACGTTTCTGGAGCGGTGCTTCAGCGTAACAACATGGAGGGTTCGAAAAACCCCCTGGTATTGAGGTCTGCTCTGTGATTCCATTTCCCCTTAGTTGATTGGGGATGATGAAAGATGAAGCAGCCGGGTTTCCTTGATGTTGAAGAACGGCTTGCCCGCTTGAGCGGGCTTGGTGATCAGCTCGAAGCATTTTCCCGGACTGTGGATTTTGAAGTCTTCCGCCCTGACCTGGAGAAGGCTCTGGCGTATTCTGACGGAAGCAAAGGCGGACGACCGCCATTTGATCCGGTGCTGATGTTCAAAATTCTGGTGATCCAGACGCTCAACAATTTGTCTGATGAGCGGACGGAATATCTGATCAACGATCGCCTCTCCTTTATGCGTTTCCTTGGTCTGGGACTTTCGGATCGGGTGCCGGATGCCAAAACGGTCTGGCTGTTCCGCGAGCGTCTGACCCAGGCGGGTGCGATCGAAGGGCTGTTCAACCGCTTTGATGCGACCCTGCGCAACGCCGGGTATTTACCGATGTCAGGCCAGATCCTGGATGCCACACTGGTAGCTGCTCCAAAGCAGCGGAACACCAACGCAGAGAAAGCCGATCTTCGGGAAGGACGTATTCCTGAAGACTGGCAGGACAAACCCGCAAAGCTGTCGCACAAGGATCGTCATGCGCGCTGGACACTGAAGTTCACGAAGGCGAAGCGGCAGGATGATGGAACCATGCCCTCCAGCGATCTCGCCATCCCGTTCTTTGGCTATAAATCGCATGTTTCCATCGATCGGAAATACCGGTTCATCCGGAAATGGAAAACAACGCAGGCCGCCGCCAGTGATGGCGCGCGATTGAGAGAGGGGCTGCTGGATAAAACCAATACGGCCTCAACGGTCTGGGCTGACACGGCCTATCGCTCAAAAGCGAATGAGGACTTCATGGAGGAGCAGGGCTTTGTCTCGAAGGTTCACAGGAAAAAGCCGCATCTCAAGCCTATGCCCAGGCATATCCAGAAATCCAACGCCGGAAAGTCCGTTATCCGGTCGCGTGTCGAGCATGTCTTTGCTGATCAGAAATCACAGACCGGGCTGTTCGTCCGAACCGTCGGCATAACGCGGGCCACCATGAGGATCGGGTTGGCCAATATCGTCT
>NZ_JBDIWI010000009.1:0-27014 GCF_039638325.1 Gluconobacter sp. OJA
GACCCCTTTATGTGTGACCTCACATTAATAGGCCTGAGCATATAAACTGAAACGTGAAACAAAGATCCCAGAAGGGCTTTCGCAACGCCGTTGATCGTGTTTACAATGATAAGACTGTCTCGAACACGTTTGGAAAATATCTCGTGAAAAATAAAGGTTTGGATTTCTAAAATGAAAAAACCAGAAATATCTAATTGTTGCTTGCGTAGAAATATTGCAGACCGACGATTTTCTTTTAAGAACGTGATAGATGAAGACTTATCAAGTAAAATTGTTTTTGGTAGTTCTGGATTGATCGAGGAAGTTGATCATTCCGATAAGAGATATTGGAATACGCATAACGGATCCATCATTATAATGGATGATAAAGGTGTAATTACCTGGGAGTCGACAGAAATAAAGGAGGAAAACGGCATTACTACAGAAGTAGTTTTTTCTAGTTTTTCTTATTCAGAAAAGAAAATATCTTTAGTTCCTACTGAGTGTATTTCTGGTGAATACGAAGAAAAAAAATACATTAATGAAAAAAAAGAAAAAATTGTCTTTCTTAAGACAAACTACAATGTAAGGGCACTTATCCCTCGACTTATTTCCATGTACGATGTTGTAGAAGTCGAAACTTTGGATGAGGCTTTGGGGCATACTGATATTAAAATTTTCTTGAGTGCACTTGTTCTAACTCATATGGAAAAGCAAGAAGAGGTGGCTAATTTTCTTGAAAAAATATGCCAGTTTTTCCCTGTCGCAGTTTTTGTAGAGCCGAGCTCTTATGCTAAGGATTATTTGGATAGCCTAGGTTACAAAAGTCATCATGATAACTATGCCGAAAATCATTTTCTTGGCGAACTTAATGTAAATGTTTTGGCTGATATTGGCAAGAATATAGGTACCTATCGCGTTGAGCATTATGGTGGAATGGCAGCATTTGATATTCGCGAGACATGGATCATACCGAAAAATTGGCCGCATAATATTGATTATTCAGAGTTGGCACATCGTAAAAATTTCACATTTGATCGCCCTGTATTCGAGATGTCGGCTTTCGTTCTGAAGGGCTTTAATGCGCCGGTTTTTGCGCTTGATGTCGATCTGGAACTGATTGAGTTGCAGACAATTCAACCTCATGCAAGAGCCGGTTCTTTTCTATTCAATGGATTCCGTAATGCCAGTGAACTTGGTAAGGAAATTTATAAGACGCCATCAGAACGTTCTGAAGTGTTGCACGGGCGTACAATTCATCCGGCTAAGGTAATCGAGGAGCAGGAAGTCTATGCGGATCATCAAAGAAAAGAAATTTTAAAAAATTGGCAAGATTTATGCAAGTCCGAGTGGCTTGATTTGTCCGTCAACGAACTTCCTCACTGTGTTGTTGGTGGATCAGGATTTATCTTTTCTGACGGTGTTCCGGTTGGAGGGTCAGAATATCTAATACCATATCTATATACTTCTATGTACCAGCCAATTTGGTCCGGACTGCAGAAGCCTCATTTAAATCGACATATACCTGGCGTAGCAATAATAGGGTTTAATCATTTATATGATAATTACTACCATTTCATGGCAGAGGCATTAAGCGCAGCGATCCTATGTTATGATGTCTTTTTTAAAAGTGGTCTTGAGAAAGTAACAATAATTACAGGAAAGAAAAACCAGTTTAGGAGGGAGTATTTTGATATAGTTTTTGGTAAAAATAAGAACGTTGAAATTATTGAGCTTGAACGAGATGAATATGTTACGGCAGACAAGGCATTGTATTGCCGTCATTTAGTTGGAAGATCAACGCCTCAGCCTTGTTTAGTAGCTGAACGTGTTGCTTTACAGGCACATATTTTGAAGAACGTTGAGCTTTTTTCAGTCTCTCCCCCAGCTCGTCTTATATATATATCCCGTCAAGATACAGGAGCGCGATCAATTCTGAATGAAGCTGCGCTAATAAAATGCTTGCAGGGTTTGGGATTTGAAATTTATGTCGCTACAGGAAAGTCTGTACGAGAACAGATTGAGGTCTTCCGCACAGCAAAACTTGTGGTCGCAGGACATGGAGCCGGGGTATCAAATATGTTTTTTGCGCAAAATGATGCGATCCTCATTGAGCTCATTCAAGCCAGTTACCTGAACGTCGGTCCACTGCGGCTTGCACAAATGGCGGGTGTAAAATATCATTCAATGCTTTTCTTTGAGGATGGTGAAAATCACGGATGGTACGTAGATATTGATCGCGTGAAAAATGCAATTAAAAATTTCCTTATTGACTAAAATTAACAGGTAAAAGGTAAATTACTATGGATAACACTATTCTACATATATTTGTTTCGTGTTTTGGCACGGTTCTTTCGGTTTCTAAAGATGGAAGATTGTACCATGCCTTTCCAGAAGAAATAGAACCTAATTTATTCTGTGACATAAGCGGTAATATTATTAAATATCCGGCTAATTTTTTAGAAGCCTCTGATATACGCACTGTATTTGACGGCGGATATTTTTGCTTACGAAGCAAAGACGGTTTTCTTTGCTCAGATATTGGTGGTGCTATAGGATGGCGTCAGCATTGTCTTGAAATGGAGAAATTTACTATTAAATCGATGAACGATTACGCTCAATTAAAAAAAGAAGCTTATCCTTTTCCAAAAATAAGAAAAAGTTTTCATATAAAAAAAGTCATTCATCAGACACATGACGAGAAAAATATTCCCAATGCATTCATAGCATCCGTAGAAAAGTTAAGAACGTTAAACCCTAATTGGGAGTATATTTATTGGAATGCACAAGATAGGCTAGATTTTATATACACTTATTACGGATGGGATATTCTAGAAAAGTACTTAAAGATAAATCCTCGTTATGGAGCGGCTCGCGCAGATTTTTTTCGTTATCTGTGTCTCTATAAGATGGGCGGCGCTTACCTGGATATTAAGTCAAGTTCCAATAATGCATTTGATTCTTTTGTTCATGATGATGATCATTACCTTATTTCTCAATGGCGAAATAAGCCAGGTGAAATTTTTGATGGATGTGGCCTTGGCCCCGAAGTTTCATCTATCGATGGAGGAGAGTATCAACAGTGGAATATAATTTCTGAAAATGGGCATCCATTTTTAGAAGCCGTTATCAACAATGTTTTAGCTAGAATTGGGCGTTATAGAGAAAATTACTACGGAAGTGGAAAGCTTTCTGTTCTTCGGGTTACGGGTCCATATGTTTATACAATGACAATAAGCAATTTACTCGAAAAATTCAGTCATAGATTTTTTGACTCTTACCAATCTGGACTTATATATAGTGACGTAGATAATTATGTTAAATTTTTTAAAAATCATTATTCAAATCAGAATACGCCTTTAATCTTGTAATGCCGGTTTTGCAGTCAGTTTTAAAAAATTATTCTCCTATCGTTGATCCTGAGATTGTAATGAGTTTTTTACAATTGTGGAAAAATGACTTTGTATGCTGCGCCGCGCTATAGCGTCTTTAAGCCCGGATGGATAGGAACTTTCTTAATTTTGGTTTGGTTAGATACCAATATATTAATTTGGCTATGGTTCTAATCTAGATGAAAGAGAAAGTTTTTCGAGCGCTTAACCTTTTTTCTTATCGTCAAAAACATAATAACACGAACTAAAAACTATTTACTGTTCCCGCATTATATATTATATTCAGGAAATAGATCTAATGTCTAAGGATTAGAGATGACTACCTATTTCCCGCTTGGTACAAACTGTACACTTGCGTTTAATCTAAAGCGAGCTGGTCTGCAAAAGGAAACAGGTCTTTTAGACAATTTTATAACTTCATATAGTTCTCTTCTTTATCTTTTTGAGCGTAAATTTCATTTTGTGGATGATAATTTCGGGGACTACCTAGAATTAATACCGCTAGGCCATCATGATAGTGTGATTCATAGGCCAAGCGGCTTAATTCTACACCATGCTTTTGAACGAAATTCGGAAGGTTATATCAAGAAAAACTGGAAAGACGACATAGAAAAGGTGCGGAGTAAATATACATATTTAAGCAACAGAATGAATCAATCAATAATCAACAGCAGAGATCCCATATTTGTAATACATGGAGAGGCATTGAACGGTGAGGAGAGTAGGTCTGCTCTTTTGGAATATCAATTTAATATATCACAGTCGCAAGAAGTTATAAAAAAAATAATTTTGCAAGCTCGAAAGTCTTATGAGCGTTATTTAAGGTTTTCTCTCTTGTCGGTAAGAGAAAATATGCTCGAAAGCGCAAACGAGATTAGCGGCGTATATATAGACAATATTACTTACCACGGGGATTGGTACGAAAATAACCCCATGCATTTCGGGGGCTGCGTGCGCGGGTGGGACGAGGGGATTGCTCGAATGAGCGCGTTAGACTTAGAGAAATCCGATACGATTGATTAATATTGACGTGCCCCCCTTTTTGTATCCACTCAAAAGGAGAGTTCCCGGTTTTTATGGTTTGGGGTTGGTGGGATGACAAGTGTCTCGGGGGCATGCCTCCGAGACACTTGTCTGGCGACCTGATCGGGTGTCCTGCTATCCAATTGGGAATGGGGACGCACCGTATTGTAGTCTTCCCGCCAGTCAGCCACAACCTGTCGGGCATGGCTGAGAGACGTGAACAGCGTCTCGGTGAGGCATTCATCCCTCAACCGGCCGTTGAAACTTTCGACAAAGCCGTTCTGTTGCGGTTTCCCGGGGGCGATATAGTGCCATTCAACCTTCATCTCATCCGCCCATTTCAGGATGGCATGGGATGTGAACTCCGTACCGTTGTCGCTGACAATCATGAGGGGTTTGCCATATCGTTCCACCAGGGTCGTCAGTTCCCGCGCCACACGTCTACCTGATAATGACGTGTCGGCAACCAATGCCAGGTTCTTGCGACTGAAATCGTCGATAACAGCCAGAATGCGGAACCGGCGGCCACAGATCAGGGCATCCGAGACAAAATCCAGACTCCAGCGCTGCCCGGGTTCCTGAGGGATGCTCATGGGAGAACGTGTCCCCAGTGCCGTCTTGCGGCCACCCCGATGGCGGACTTTCAGCCCTTCCTCCTGGTAAAGGCGGAACAGCTTCTTGTGATTGAGACTTAATCCTTCCCGTGCCAGAAGATACCCTAGGCGACGATAGCCAAAGCGGCGTCTCTGGCTCGCCAGATCCCGCAGGCGCTGGTGTAGGGCGGCATCATCTGCCCGGGTGGAAACATACCGCGCAACACGCCTGGCAAGACCAACAAGGGCACAGGCGCGACGCTCACTCACCTCCAGAGCCTTTTGAAGGTGTAGGACCGTCTGCCGCTTTGCGACAGGCGTCACCACTTTTTTCCAACAATTTCTTTCAGTGCCGCATTATCCAGCATGGCATCCGCCAGAAGACGTTTCAGGAGGCTGTTTTCATCTTCCAAGGCCTTCAGCCGTTTGGCCTCGGATATTTCAAGACCACCATAGCGGGTCTTCCATTTGTAAAACGTCGCGTCACTGACTGATCCCGTGTCTGCGGCAAAGATCAGAGACCTTCAGCCCAGTTTCCTGTTCCTTCAGGATCCCTATGATCTGCTCTTCCGTAAAACGACTGCGCTTCATCCGTCCGTATCCTTCTCGAACGGACTCTACTTTTAAATGGTTACATTTCTGGCGGGCACGTCAGTTAAAGCAATTGAATAGACCATTAATCGCACCCGTTTGAGTAAAAAATTGCGCCGTTTCGATCTATGTAAAATATCGATAATATCTACATAAAATAAGTGAAAAAATCTTTATTCATGGGCGAATGCGAGAAAAAGCCACATTGGCAAAGACGGCACTTAAAGCAGTTGTAAGCGTAAGTATGAAAAGAGAAAATGCAGGAGATACTATCGATTGACCTGACAATGCTCCTCTCATCCCGTCAATTCCGTAGGTGAGGGGATTACAGAACGCGAGAACACGGATAAAGGTTGTTTGGCCTTGAAGTGGAAACACAGCGCCTGAGAGATAAAAAAGAGGTGTGACAATGAAATTGACGATTTGAGAAAAACTCTGCGCGTCGCTCATGACGGAACCAAGTATTGAGCCGAAAAAGGCGAAGATCAATGCTATCAAGAGCGCAAATAAGAGCGCGAGCCCAATCTGTCCAGCACCGGGAAAGACATTCCCTGCGACAAGACAGAGTAGACCCACGAGTACCGCCTGGAGCAAGGCCACAGTGGCAACTCCGAGCGCCCTGCCCAGTAGAATCCAGATGCGGGACACCGGTGCCACAAGCGTTTCCTTGATAAAGCCGAACTGACGGTCCCAGAGAAGATCTGAGCCTGAGTAGACGGCATTAAACAGAATGCCTGCGCCGATCACACCAGGAGCGAGAAAGGCGAAATAATTTCCCTCTCCAGCCTTGCGAAAGACAGGTGCAAAGCCAAGGCCGAGAGCTATCAGGAACAGAAAAGGCTGGGCCAACGCCGAGATGATACGCCCGCGTGCACGTAGAAAACTCCGGATCTGTCGTAGCCAGAGACAGTAAAGAACATCCATCATGTCAGGCTCCGGCAACGGCAGAAAGGTCTTCTTCCGCCTGTTTTTCGGCGGTCAGAAACAAGAAGCTGTCCTCAAGAGTTGTTTTTTCGGAGTGACGGATGATGGCGTCCACCGAGCCCTGGATGATAATACGCCCCTTCTTGATCACGGCCACGTTGTGGGCGAAGCGCTCTACTTCATCGAGATAATGGCTGGTCAGGAAAATGGTCGTTCCGTATTCTCTTTGGAGATGCTGCAGATGCGCCCAGAGGATGCGTCTGCTTTTCGGATCGAGGCCAAGCGTAGGTTCATCCAGAAAGACCAGAGTTGGCCGGTGCAGAAGCGCGCGTGCGATCTCGATACGCCGTCTGAGGCCGCCGCTCAGTGCATCGACCATACTGTCACGACGATCTGAAACATCAAAAAGGGCAAGTACGTCTCCGATACGGGCGCGTCTCTCTGCCCGTGGAATCTGATGGAGGACACAATGCATCCACAGATTCTCATGCACGGTCATAGTTTTATCGAGCGTACAATCCTGAAATACTACCCCAAAATGGCGACGTGCGCCCATCGGATCTTTCGCGAGGTCCACACCATTTAATAGGATGCGCCCTTTGTCAGGGGGCAGAAGGGTAGTCAGTATTTTGATGGTGGTAGTCTTACCCGCGCCGTTTGGCCCCAGGAAGGCGAAGGTTTCGCCCGCCGCGACGGAAAAATCCAACTGGTCGACTACTATTTTGCCATCATAAGACTTAAGAAGTGACTCTACGATGATGGCAGGGGGGCGTGAGGTCTGTACGCCCATCATACAGCGTGCTCGGTAGGCATAGGGGGCTTGAGAAGTCCCCAGTGCGCAAGGACAGTAATAGCGCGCCCGATACCCTCTTCGTCCTCAATGAGAGGTGCGATTATTTGGGCTTTTTCTGAAACAGGACGGGTACCGGCCTTGTTGATTGCATGGGCAAGCTTGTCGGCTGTGAGCTTTTTTCTATTAAGGATCATGGGTGTGATCCCGATCGTATTAAGGCGCCAACTCCAATAAAACTGGTCCGCCAGGAACGGGATTATGACCTGCGGCAGGCCAACACGTGAGGCTGCGGCAACTGTGCCTGCACCACCGTGATGTACTGCCATTGCGACACGAGGAAACAGCCAGTCATGCGGAGCATTTTCAATGAAAAAGAGGGAATCGTCCTTCTGCTCACGCAGGATACGAAGCGCTCCCCATCCGGTCGCAATAATGGCTCGTCTGCCTGTCTGGCGGACCGCATCAAGGATCATACGCGTGAAGGTTCCGGGGTTGCCACACATCATGCTTCCAAAGCCGATATATATAGGTTTTGGACCTGCTTCGAGAAACTGCGTGAGTGCTGGGGGAGGGGTCCATTCTGCCGTCTCGTCGTAGAACCAACTGCCTGTCACGGCAATTCGATCAGAAGGCCAGTCGTCTGGCTGTGGCTGAAGATGGCGACTAAAGGCATAAAGCAGATACTGATTAGGAGTATGTTCGTTCTTTCTTGACCACGGACCGCGCCAACCTATTGGAGCCAGATCAAGATCGCGCCGCATGATGGAAACAGGCGCCGACAAGAGCTGCCAGATCAGTAATCTTGCCAGATGAGTCAGAATGAGGTTGGCGGCTCCGGGCAGCGGCAGATTTGGATTGGGCCAGAGCGGCGGAATATGCTTGGAAGGCGTCATCGGCATGAACTGCGCCTGTACGAAGGGAATATTACGTTTCTCGGCAATTGAAGCGCCGAGCGCTGTAGCCGATCCCGAGCCAATTATGAGTTCTGCTCCTTCGGTTGCGGCTAGGGCCTGTTTGACCCAAAGTGGCATCCAGTCGCACAGGGCGCGTGCCATTTGTCTGCCAATACGGAGTTGGTTCCCTGCGTCCATGGCTGCATGTTCTTTTGCCATAAGGTCGGCAAAGTCTGATTCAATGGGGATGAGAGACAGGCCACCATCGACAATGAGCTGGCGATGTCGCGCGGACGTCACAATGTAAATGTCATGCCCCAGAGTGCAGAGACGCCTGCCGAGTGCCACAAACGGCCGGGCATCTCCCTGCGTTCCAATGGTAAATATCACGATTTTCATCAGGAATATCGATTTCGGTTTAGGTCGCGCTGAGCGAAGAAGGGGCCACTTGTCCAAGAGCCAGATGAGAGCAAATCAGACGGGCTACAGCTTCCACATGACCGGGTGTCAGCATGTCACCATGATGGCATGGTAAATCATGAGCGAAAATCTGTCCTGTTGTAAACTCTGACCAAGCCTGCGGGCAATCTGCAACAAGGGTGTCGGTTTTTTGGCTGGCACGTAGGAAAAGGATATCGACATCGGTTTTTGCGGGACGATGAGCGACCAGCATCTCCAAATTTCTATGTGTCACAAGACGTATTTTCTCAGCAAGTTCTGCCAGGTTGCCTGTCTTACTTCGTGGCAAAATTGGAAGGAGAGCAGTGTCGATGCCGGCGAGAAAAAAATCAGCCAAATCATCCAAAGTCTGTGGCTTGGAGACGCCTACTTCTGGATTGATGTGCAGAAACGCGAGCGCTGCCTGGAGTGCCTCGGAGCTGTCCAGTGTTAAAACTCTATCTCCGAGAAGGCTTGGATAGGCGTCGAGTAGCGCAAGTAGGGCAATTTCCTCTCCAGCTTCACGCAGGAAGTAGGCGACACCTTGAGCAATGACGCCTCCCATTGACCAACCGATGATATAATAGGGTCCTTGTGGCTGTATCGTGCGGATTTTCGTGACATAGCAGCGAATTAACGCTTCGAGTGTTTGAGGAGGAGCTTCCTCAAGGAGGAGCCCAGCATTCTGTAAACCGTAGACAGGATGTCCTTCCGGCAGGAGAGGCGCGAGCGCATTAAAGCTCCAGCTTATACCGACAACTGGATGAATACAGAAGAACGGCGGCCTGTCACCGGCAGTACGTATTGGCAATGTTATGGAAAGCGGATCCACTGCGGTAGCTTTCCCCTCGAAGAGGGGGGCCAGAAGGGCAATCGTAGGTGCAGTGAAAACCTGTCCGATGGGTAATTCATAGCCTCGGATAGAGAGTGCGGCTGCCATTTCAACCACCATGATGCTGTCGCCGCCCAGATCGAAGAAACTGGTATTGATATCGACCTTCTCTATATTCAGAAGCGAGCACCAGAGGTCTGATAACATCAATTCGGCTGGCGTCGAGGCGTAGGTCAGAGACCTCACAGACGGTAGTTTCTTGAGGACTTTTAAAGCTGAACGATCGAGCTTGCCACTTGTCAGACGGGGAAGGGCTTCAACACTGATGAACTGGGCAGGCACCATTTGTGGCGGTAAAAGAGCGAACAGTGCCCGTCTTATCTGTGCCGGATCAAGTATCGTATCTGGAACAGCAGGAACCAGATAGGCGGCGAGGAGAGTCTGCGTGCCTGTTGTCTCGACTACAACAGCGGCTTGCAGAATCTCCGGTAAACCTAACAGTGTACTTTCGATTTCATTAGGTTCGATCCGCATGCCGCGTATCTTGACCTGCTGGTCGGCACGTCCAAAAATTGTGAGGACACCGCGCTCGTCGAGCACCGCCAAATCACCTGTGCGATAGGCGCGGGCGGTTTCTGGTTGGTCGGGATCAGGAATGAATTGGCTGATCGTTAGATCGGGACGGTTCAGATATCCCGTTGCGACGCCATCTCCTGCTACCAGCAACTCGCCAATTATACCATCGGGCACTATATTCCCCCACCGATCGATAACATAGAGACGTGTATTGGCCAGAGGCTGGCCTGCTGGAGGCGAATCATTTTCATGCGGGGTCAGCTGACAGGCTGTGGACCAGATGGTCGTCTCAGTAGGACCGTAAAGATTGTAAGCGCCCCGGCCAAGCTTGACCATCTGCCGGGCCATATGAGGTGACAGGGCTTCGCCGCCACTCAGAAAAAGAAGTCCACTGAATACGTGCTCTGCAACAGTACCGAGAGTTGTTTGCCACAATGTCGGTGTTGCCTGCAGGACGGTCACGCGATGATCGATAATTAGCGTGGCTATTCGTTTCGGATCACGGATATCCTGCTGTGTTGCGATTACGCAACTTGCCCCGCTCACAAGAGGAAGAAGAATTTCAAGAACGGCGATATCAAACGTCCAAGCAGTCACAGCAAGAAGCACATCAGCAGCATCAAATGCGAGACGTTCCTTGATGGAGTGCAGGAAATTTCTCAGAGCAGAGCGAGAGACGACTACGCCTTTAGGACGTCCCGTCGTGCCAGAAGTATAGGTGACATAGGCAGTGTCGTCAGGAACGCTTTCGACAGGGGAAGGGGTTGCAGACACTCTGTTAAGAGGGTGCGCAACAAGTGTGTCACTATCAATGTACCAGGCTGTGCGCTGGCAGGCCCAATTGGCATAAGTCGGGTCTGGCAGGATAACAAGGCTGGGCCTCGCATCCTCAAGAATTAGTCTGGCGCGCGGCAGGGGCGCATCGACATCAATAGGAAGCCAGGCAGCACCTGTCTTGATGATAGCTGCTATACACAGGACCATGCGTCGATCACGTGGAAGTGCCAAAGCTACCAAATGGCCCGGACCAATTCCTGTTTCTCGGAGAACGGATGCCAATCGATCAAGATTTTGCAGAAAGCTCTCTCTGGAAAGAAGCGTTGAGGCATCGCTGATGAGCATCGAAGTGCCAGAGCGGATTCCTTCTGTCACGAGCTGGGACAGGGATGTCTCGGGCCAGAGTCTTGCCGTTCGTCGGTTGCGCTCAGCCTGCTGCGCTCTTTCTGTAGCTGTAAGGATGATACATTTTTCGAGGGGAATCTCTGGCGTGGCCAACAACGTGTCGCAAAAACGAAGAATGCGGTTCAGATGAGCATCGAGTTCGCTTTTGGTGTATAGGGCCGGATTGGCATCACACTGGATGCATAGACCGTCCCCATCCTTGCGGTCGAAGACAAAAATCGTGAGATCTTCCATTGCGCCATTACTTAGGTTGGCATTGCGCACGGTTAGATTATCGAAAGGCAGATCATAATCGAATGGTTCGATATTGATTCCAATGCGACTGATCTGGCGCGTCGCGCCGGACAAACCCAAATCGCGTCTGAGGTCCTCGTAGCGATATTGCTGATGACGCAGGGCACCGCGCATGGCTCGCCGTGCGAGGGTGATCATCCCGGTAAAGCTCGTACCAGGCTCGATACGAAAGCGAAGCGCCACAGCATTGGCGACCATCCCGGGCGTCTGTCTGACTGCCCGCGTCGCACGAGCACTCACCGGCATGCCTATTACGAGGTCATCCTGCCCTGTCACACGATAGATATAGCTGACGAGAAGTGCCGTTAGGGTTTGAGGCAAGGTCGATCCGTTGGCTCGTCCCAGCTTAGAGAGGGCTTCTGCCTTGGCACTGTCCATCATTTTCGAGCGGGTGATCGCACCACCATGGTCTCCATTAGGGAGACGATGAGGTCTGAGCGAGAGAGAAACAGGCCCCGGCGCATCACGCAATTGCTCAAGCCAGTAAGCCTTGTCTAGAAAGTAACGCTCGGAAGCGCGATAGACTTGTTCTTGCTCGTATAGTGTTGCAAGAGGTAAAAACCCTGAGCAGGGTATCTCTACACCCTTAAGACGTGCAGTATAAAGTGCTGCTACACGCGCTGCGATCAGACCGCCGGCGAAACCGTCAAGCACAGCATGGTGACAGCAATGGAACCAGATCCAATGTGTTTCACCTACTCTTAGAAGGGCATTCTGCCAGAGTTCGTCTTTTGCCAGATTGAGCGGTGCTCGAAGACGACTTTGCATCCAGTTAAGCGCCAAACTCTCTGGATCTTTTGCGTCTAGGTAATCAATGACTGGACAAGATACTATAATGTTAGGAAGGATTTTATAAAATAGTCCTTTTCGAGTTTGTATAATTCTGGTTCTAAGCGTTTCGGCTTCTACCTGCGTTTGCTGCAGAGCAGAAATAAAGGTTTGTATGTGTAATAAACCATGCAAGTGAATAGCTTCGGCAATATTCAGGTTAGACCCAGAGGGCGCTATGAACTGCGTCATCCAAAGACCTCTCTGTGCCTGAGTTAACGGCAGTGTCTTGTGATAAATCGCGGGTTTCATAGCTGGGTCGAAAGTCCGTTAAAAAAAGATGATAAAATCTATGATATAGCGTTAAAAACACGGTATAGAATGATTGTCCTTCCTTCAATCCGTGTGATGTAAGCATGCTAGAAATTTGTTTGTCTGAAGTTTGTATCCGGGAAGTTGGGCCGTTTATGAAGCACGAAGTGGAGTATCCATCGCGATGTTTTCGGCTTCTGAAAAAAATCGACTGTTCAGTGCCTATGTGTTTAGTCCCGGGATTTGATGGGTTGGGTTGATGATGAATCGATCTGGTTCTGAAGTCCATATTTTGCAGATGTATTCATAGGGCGTGAGACCGTTGAGGGTTTTGAGCCTTCGCCCGAAATTATAGGCTGCCATGAAGTCATTGAGGTGCGTCCTCAACTGCTCATGGCTGTCGTAATGAAAGCGTTTGACAGTTGCTTCCTTGATCGTCCGGTTCATTCGCTCGACCTGACCATTGGTCCAGGGGTGATTGGGTTTTGTCAGGCGATGCTCGATCCCGTTAGCCTCGCAGATCATGTCGAAACGCATGGAACGTGACCATGCGGTGCCCCGGTTACGGGGCTGTTCGGCGAACTGGATGCCGTTGTCCGTCAGGATGGTATGAACCTGATAAGGGACGATGCGCAGAAGATATTCGAGAAATTCCCAGGCCGTTCGTCTGTTGGCTTTGTCCACAAGCTGCGTCACTGCAAACTTGCTCGTGCGGTCTATGGCGACGAAAAGATAAAGCTTTCCTTCGGCAGTCTGAACTTCGGCAATATCGAGGTGAAAGAACCCGATCGGATAACGCTTGAAGTGCTGCCGTTTTGGCTTGTCTCCTTCGACATCAGGCAGACGTGAAATCCCGTGACGCTGAAGACAGCGATGCAGCGCTGAGCGTGTCAGATGCGGAATGGTGGCCTGCAACGCATAAAGGCAATCGTCCAACGGCAGTAAGGTATGCCGACGAAAGGCCACGATCATCGCTTCGTCAGTCTCGGACAAAACCGTTGAACGCGGTTCTTTGGGCCCTGTCTTCTGATCCTCGACAGTCTGACGCTTCCGCCATTTTGCAACTGTTTTCGGGTTGATCCCGAACTCCCTGCTCAGCGCCGCGAGCGAAGCCTGCGATCGCTGTATTGCTGCTCGCACGGCGTGCGTGCTCGTGGCGCTGCCATGACGTATCTGTCCCATAATGCTTCCTTCCACTCGCGTGAAAATACCACACCATCAAATCCCGGGACTAAACACCTATGCTGAACGAGTTAATCAGAGAAATTATAATCAAAGCGGCATCGTTAAGATACCTGGACAAAAGATCTAACGGTTTGAGGAAAAATCTGATTTACTTCCTGCCTGTGGGGTAACCGAGCATAGAGAATAGCTATGGCACTAGGTGTTCTGACGGATCATGAATGGGCGGTGATTAGTCCGTGCGTTTCCTCTGAGCGTGGACGTTAGGCTTGTCCATCCGTAGATAACTACCTATTGTTTAATTGCATACTGCATATTCTGTACGCAGGCTGTTCTTAGCGAGACATGCATGGGTGTCATGGCTAGTGAAACTCGATTTGTCTTCGGTTCTAACGGTGGGCTGAATAGAGTGTCTGGAATGCTCTTTTTTAGACTCTGGTAAATCTGGGACTGACTGATGACTGGCAGCATATGCTCTAGAGCACCGTCGCCCAAGCCTAACTCAAAGGCTACTTGAGCAAAAGGGGATTCATTCGGAGGCTTTTAGTCGGTCACGCGGAGCTTTGCGAGCAAGGTCCACGCCCGCTATGACAGTCCTGAAGATCCTTTCGGCTTTGACCTCACCGGAGACCAGGTCTCGGATTACAAACTCATAGACACCCTGATAATGTTGCCGGTTCCTAACCTAGAGGTCATATTGGCTAATCGGGGCTATGACAGCAACTGTGTCCATCAGGAGCTTCTGATCAATGGTATCCTGCAGATTATTCCATCATTACGAATACGGTGAAGCTCCTTAGCAGACAGATTGGCGACATTAATCAGGACCGTAATCGTATCAAGCAGATGTTCAACAAACTCAAGCAAATGCGCCGCATCGAAACCCGCTGCGATAATTATGCCTTGCCCTTGATGAATTTTCTCAACTTTGCTGCAACAAGGCGATAGATTGGATATTTTGTGAAAATGGCCTGAAAGTCAATTTTGTGTCTACCAAATACTATTTATAGGAAATGCAATGAGGCTTCGTTTTGTGATAATTTCGTTCGTATTTTTTTCGCAATGTAGAATAGGTTCCGCTCAAGTACTATTCATGCTTTCGCTCTGTGGAAATGAGAGCGTGGCGCGTGCAGAAAATATTACGCAGAAGATTTTACCCAAAAGGGTTGATACCAAGTCTCTGCCAGATTTTGGCATCAAACTGGACGATAGTCGTATTAGCGCAGACTTCTCGGATATCGACAGTCTGTGGTCTAAAAATCCCAAGATGGTTTACATCCCTACCGGAGCCATATGGCCTCATAATGGGAGCAGTGCGCTTATTCCTTCAGGCAATACCAGAAACATCATCGTTCAGGCTCAGGGTGAAATCAACCTGTGGCCATCATATCCAGTGACCGATTATGGAATCGGGTTTCCTGTCCCATATTTTGGGAATGGCGTGTCTTCTATCCTATACGGAGCTAATGCAGCGATTGCTTTCAGCCGGGTAGATGCGAATGGTATCAACTTTAACGCAAGCCTACCGAACGTAGCGTACAACTATGTTGCTGATACCACCAAGGAACCTGGGAACGCTGGCTCTCCCGGCATGTTGAATATCAACATTCACACAGTTGCAGGACGCAACAAGAAAGGAATGGAAAGTGGCGTAAACGATATTTTCGACAGCCTATCTCTCGGCGGATTTGGCGACGATGATGTGCAAGACTGGCACCATATGGGGATTTATGGAACCGACTGGACGTGGAGTAATATCCAAGAAGTAAACCAGTATGTTCCGTTTTATTTTTCGACTGGAGTTGATGGAAAATACAATCAGGCTACTTATATAAACGAAGAAGACTTTGCGACGGGCGGACCGGAAAATAGCAAAAGCAGCTATGATCCGACGCAGTTTAACCGCAAGATGTTTTGGCTGGCCCATGGGTACGGCACAATGGGTTACGGGACCGTGGAAGCCTCTGGAAACAAGACCGCGCATATTGCAGATGCTGTAACATGGAAAGCTTCAACATCTTACCATCGTTATCAGGAAATCATCGTCGCGGACCAGAGCGGACAACCCTTCACGTTTTACGCGCTTTCCAAATCGTATGATTCCAGTAGTGGTAACCCTGCTTCCGACACTTCCGGTTCCAGTGCCCCAGCATGGAAATTCATAAAAGGGGCTACTACAACCGATGGCAGTCTGGTGTGGACCTGTGTGGGCCAATTTACGGCTGATCTTGGTGAAGTTTTCGGTATCGGTGGTGACAACTCCCCCAATACCGGGTGGGTTGCTCGGATCGGGACACTAATGTCTGAAGACACGGATTACATTTATGACGCGCTGTTTGACTTCTCCAAAGCCGCATTCGATCCAAGTGTGACACACGTCTTTACCCGGATGCAGAAAGACATGTTTTTGGACCTGACTGCGGACGGCACACAGGCGGGACAAAACAACAGGCTACTCGGATATAAGTCCGGGGTCGGGCTAGCATACACATTAAACGGAGCGGCAAATGGGACCGGAACTGCAAGCACGCCTTTTTATGTTTCGGATAGTGGGGCCACAAAAATGTCTGCGTTTTCTGTAGGATCGGATACCGGCTCCATCACTAATGGAAGGGAGATCTTAAGGTCGTTAAATATAGACGGTTCTGTACCAAATAAACAGATTTCTCTTCGGTACTCATACCCAGACTTACATATGTATATCGACAGTATTGACTTAGGTAATGTTGTAAGGCGTGTGGATGTTCCAGGATCCAGTTCATCTTCATGTAGTAAAGGTGATATTTCTCAAGACCATAGTTACTTATACATATGTGTCACATCAAACTCGTGGAAGCGTTCAGCGCTAGAAAGCTGGTAATGGAGATTAATTTGAATGGGATATGATTTTAACTTTTACATCTGCGCAGAGCGGGGGCATTACACTCAAGATCACTATGTGGCTACACCCACCCTTTACACGAAGAAAAAGCGGCATACATAGTAGCTAATATTGACCAGCCCGCCGATCGTTATGGTCCCTCGCGTGATCTCGATGGGGCGGATGATACAGCCCCATCGAGAACTCTGATCGGTATAGACACGGGATCTGTTGTAGCCAAAGAGCGGCATGGCGAGATCGCTGACTGGCATGGTTCCATCCTCTTACCGCCTCGGTTTATTAAATTTCAGCGTCCAGCGCACATGAGAATGTTTATGGCACAGCTTTGAGGGCTTGTCCTTCCAGTCTAGCGAGATCCGTGCCTCCCGAAGATCCGCCTTCTCTGCGTTCGTATTGCTGCGCTACTTAGGAGCTGCGACCAGGGTAGCAGCCAGAATCTGGAACATTAGTTTCGGATTAAACGGCGGGAACCCGCCTTTATGCCCCCCTTCCGGAAACTGCCAGAGCCTTGCCCAGATCCGAGCAGGAGACTTCAAAATCCACAGTCTGGAAAAACGCGTCGAGTTGGTCGCCAGTCTCCTCAGCAGAGCAAGCAGCTATTCAACATCAAAAAAACCCAGCTGTTTCATCTTCAATCTCCGTGCATCGGTGACGAAATGAAATTACAGGGGGGGGGGCATCAAAACCAAGAAGTTTTTCGAACCCTTTCGCTCTACTGGTTTCAAAAAATAAATATTTATTACGGAATAAATTAGTTTTTATTTTCTATATATTTCACATAATTACGCATAAGTTCTAGTCTTGACTCAAAATTGCCTAGTCCACCATTAAAATGAGCAAATCCTAATGTAGGTATATCCGAGAAACACCCCCCAGATCCGTGGAATACATATGAAGTAAGTTTTTCTGTATCAAAACAACTTGGAAAATGAGCCATTAGAACATAGTTTAGATTTGGTTGATCTAGAGTTTCGAGTATTATTTTACTTCGGCTATGTTTTGTTTTTTGAGAATTAATCATTGATTGCACAACAGAAATTAGAATTTCTTTGGCGGCATCTATAGAGTTGAAAACAAAAATTCCTGAATTTATGCCTGATTGCATTAATTTATAATCTTTTCCCACTTCTTTCCAATGCTCTCCACCAAACCAAGGAGATGATTCCGATAACCTATACTCTTCACTGAAGAGAATTTTATCTATTTTCATACTATCATGAAAAACCTCATTAATGTTTGAATTAATAATTATGTCACAATCCATATACATTATTGGAGAATAATTTATCATTTCTGATATATTAGAAATCATATATCTCGATAATGTAAAATCAAAAAAATCATATGCGTTAGATTTTTGAAAATGTATTCTTCCCATAAATGGAAGTAATTTTTCAGAAAAGCTTATATTTTCATTATCAGTTATAATAAGAACTTCCCCAATGAAATCTCCAAAATGAAATAATGAGTAAATAGATTCTTCTGCGGAAGAAATTATGTCTGAACCACCAAAGCAAGTTAAATATACAAGAGGATTAAAAGGTTTTATTATAATAATTCCTAAATTATCCCTAAAGAAAATAATCCTATTAGATTCGGTTTTTATGGATTTTATTATATTTTCTATTTTAATATTATATTTACCAAATTTAATTCCGTTTTTATTTTGAATTATTTCTTCTGGAGGAAGATATACATTACTACCCTGTATATAGCATCCTTTTGCAAAGCAATTACGTATTATCTGCAGCTTTTTCTCATCTAACAGGTAAAACTTCTCCCAATCGCCACAGAAAGGCTGAATAAAAATTGAACTTGTGTTCGATGATAGAAATCCTCCATTAAGGGAAAAGTAAATTTGTTCCTCCCCGCAAAATCCCGTAGTTATTGGAAAATAATCTTGACGGGTAGAGACTATTACTTCGCCGCTTCGGCAACAAAAAAAACACTCCCTACCAGAAACAAAAAAATTATTATTATCAAATAAAATGTAATTTCCATATTCGTTTATATTTAATAATTTTATCTTATTCTCGTTATCCACGCTTAGTACTTGTAAGTGGTGATTTATTATTACTTTCATTTTACGTCCTCTATTAAATAAAAGAAATTATCGTTTAGAAAAGAAATATTGTCTAGTTGTTTTTTTGGTTGTTAAAGATAAAATACCAGTTTTCGAATAATTCTGTTAGGCTGCTTTAGGCTCAGGGCTCAGGGCTCATAGCCAGAAGAAGACGGGGGCAGCTGTCATAGCGTGTAGCAACACGCCGCCAGTCCTTGAGCCTTCCGACCGTAATCTCGATGAAATTTCGGCGTTTATATTTTCTCTATATAGTATTCTACCGATTTTCCGCGAGGTTTCCGTCTGGGAATGCAGGGCTTTATACCTTTCTCTTCCAGGGTGCACCTGAAGCAGTCGGTATCTACCCGCGATCTCCCAGCATCCATTGTGCTGCGGGAAGACGGTCTAGCAGGGCTAGAGGTATCGGCATAATCGCTGATCTGTGCGGCCGTCCATCATTCGCATGAAAATGCCCCTGTCGCCCCAACGCTTCCAGCGGTTATAAAGTGTCTTGTGTGGACCCTACTCCCGGGGCGCATCACGCCAGCGCAGACCATTGCGGTTCACGAAAATGATGCCGCTCAACACGCGGCGGTCATCAACACGAGGTTTGCCGTGGCTCTTGGGAAAAAACGGTCGCAGGCGCTCCATCTGATCGTCCGTCAGCCAAAACAGGTCGCTCATCTTCAGTCTCCTCGCAGGGCCTGAATCAGATTTCCATAATCAAATCAATGGGTTCTGAGCCTAACACTACAGTTGTATTTTGATGTGATATCTGATTCTTTGTCCTCTAATTGAACAGGATATGATGACAGGCGGGGCGTCTGTTGAAGAGACGCTTTCTCTGCGTGGTTGATGGGCTACGGGCTGTCAAGGACAAGATGCGTCCGCTGTTTGGTCATGCTCGGGTTTCGGTTTCGGCGGAGGATTATCTTGAAACCCTTTTGTGCAACCTGCCGCGCAAGACGGGTTGGCAGCGTGCAGAAGCCGCAGGCGACGAAGGGCCCCGGCGTCAGTAGGCTTTGCTGGGACGGACGCAGTGGGACTACCGACGGTCTCCGCGACATTGTCCGCAATCATGTCCAGGAAACCCTGAGTGATAAAGACGCGGTTCTCGTGGTTGATGAGACCGGCTTTCTCAAGAAAGGTAAGGCGTCCTGCGGTGTGGGCCGCCAGTATACGGGGTCGGCGGGTAAAATTACGAACTGCCAGATCGGTGTGTTCGCAGTCTATGTCTCATCGCGCGGTCATGCTTTTGTGGATCGTGCCCTGTATCTCCCCAAAGCCTGGAGCACAGACCCGACACGATTAACTTCAGCCTCTGTTCCAGAAAGCAGGATGTTTGCGACCAAGCCTATTCTTGCCCGGGAAATTATCGAACGTGGGAGTTCGATAAATTCCCTTGGCTCTGACCTGTTTTCTATGATTCCCTTCCTACGATTCTGATTGGGGTATGGATCATGAAGCAGTCTGGTTTCTTTGATGTTGGAGAGCGGCTTGCCCGGTTGAGCGGACTTGGTGATCAACTCGAAGCGTTTTCCGGACTGTAGATTTTGAAGTGTTCCGCCCTGGGCTTGAGAAGGCTCTGGCCTATTCAGATGGAAGCAAGGGCGGGCGACCGCCGTTCGATCCAGTGTTGATGTTCGAGATCCTGGATGTAACGCTGGTGGCTGCTCCAAAGCAGCGGAACACCAACGCAGAAAAATCCGATCTTCGGGAAGGACGGATCCCACAGGAGTGGCAGAACAAACCCGCAAAGCTGTCGCACAAGGATCGCCATGCGCGCTGGACACTGAAGTTCACGAAAGCAAAACGGCAGGATGACGGAACGATCTCCGCAACGGATCTCGCTATCCCGTTCTTTGGCTATAAATCGCACGTCTCTATCGACCGGAAGTTTCGGTTCATTCGCAAATGGAAGACGACGGATGCCGCCGCAAGTGATGGTGCGCGATTGAGAGAAGGGCTGCTGGATAAAACCAATACGGCCTCAGGCGTCTGGGCTGAAACGGCGTATCGTTCAAAAGCCAATGAGGACTTCATGGAAAAGCAGGGCTTTGTCTCAAAGGTACACAGGAAAAAGCCGCATCTCAAACTTATGCCCCGACATATTCAGAGATCCAACGCCGGAAAGTCCGTGGTCCGATCACGCGTTGGGCTTGTCTTTGCTGACCAGAAATCACAGACGGGATTGTTGATCCGAACTGTCGGCATCACCCGGGCCACCATGAGGATCGGGCTGGCCAATATCGTCTATAATATGCGCCGCTTTCTCTTCCTCGAAAGATTGAGCGCGAGCGTGTAGCCATCCAGCGAGGGACAACACTCGATCCGTTCAAAACGCAGATTGAAAGCCACCTCAAAAACCATCAATCAGAACGCCAAAACCCAGAAATTACTGGCCAATCGCATCAAACAAGGGTTCTTCGATCCCTCCGGCTGCTTCATTCTCCATACCCCAAATCAACGCAGGAAAAATGGAATTACATAGAGAGCCCCAAAACCAGAAAGTTTTTCGAACCCTCCGTACCTTAAAGAACGTTAAGATAAATTATCAAATATGCTTTCAGCGAAAAATTATATATATTTATTTAGCAATGTAGATGTATTAGTATTTTATTATGTAATAATACCTCTTATTAATTGGGAATATAAATCCGAGTTATTATAGTTTTTAATATTATTAATACCATTCTCTCGTATTTCTTCCCACTTATTTTTATTACTGTACAACTCTGCTATGGTATTGCATATTTCATCAATATCATGGATTTCAGTTTTTATAATATCACTTCCAATGCTCCATCCTATTTGTTTGCATAGCACGTCTGAAGCAATAACAGGCAATCCATGAGCTGCTGCTTCATATATTTTGTACGGGATACCGGCAGCGTAACGTGTAGGAGCTATAAAGAAGCGCGCATCATTATAAAGTTCAGTAAGATCGTCTACCTCACCGAGATATATTATGTGTTGTCCCTGAGGAAATACCGATAAGGACACTCCCGACCCTAAATGTCCCGCCATTATAAGCCGTGAATTTTCCGGAAGAAATTGTACCAGTTTTGGCCACAAAACCGTCGTTAGCCACAGGACCGAGTCATAATTGGGAGAATTATATTCATGAATCGCTCCGACGAAAAGAAAGTCAAATCTTTCTTCCCATGGCTTAGGAGTCGGCTTTGGCGTTTGAACATGACCAAGTACCGATACATTGGTGTAACCGTTCTTTTTTAGAAGACTGGCATCATAATCGTTTACAGCTACAATTTTTGTAGCAATTAATAGACATTCAAATTCAGAGCGAAGGCGTTCTGCAAGAGAAAGATGTTGATCTGACGGTATGCTCATAAGGCAGTCGTACTGCTCTTCGCGAACAGAGCTTACCGCTTCTGTATCTGCAATAATTTCGGCCAAAGGCATAAGGTGGGCTATCTGCTCGATAATCGGCACCAGACGTCGAACATTTTGTGTTCGACATATCCAGATCGTATCATACAATCCGGCACGTTGAGCAAAAAAATACTCAAGGTCATTAATATCACGATCCCATATGATCTCAACAGAGTCCGGAAACGCATTATAGAGCAGGTTCGCGGAGACAACAGGTTTGAATATAGGGAAAACAGTAACCTCATGTCCCATATGAGACATGGTAGTTATGATGTCATGTGATCGCGAAAATCCTGATCCATAAGACTTTAATGGAATTCTGTCTTCAATAAACAGAATTCTTTTTGAATCCTGCTTCCGAATAGAGCGCGCTAAATTCGTGTTTTGTTTTGACTTAACAGTTTTTTTTGAAAGAAAATCTCCGTGTTTTGAATTAAATATAATTCTGTTACGGTTAATGTATCCAGCCCCGTCTTTTGCGCTGGATGATCCATATTCATAATGTATAGCCGTTATTGACGGATCATAAACAACGTCATAACCGGATTTCCATACATTTATACAATAATCGGTTTCTTCATAATAAGCTGGAATATAATCTTCATTAAAACCACCGATCTTTCCGAACAACTCTACTCTTGTAAAAAGAGCTGCTCCACAACAGAAATCCACATGACGCACAAAGTTCGCTTCTGGGGTATCTGGACTAGCACCTCTCATATAACCTGTGACACTTCCATCGCGATAGATGATTGCGCCAGCCTCCTGTAACAAACCGTTCGTCCGGATCAATTTGCCGCCAATCACTCCCACTCCTGGATCGCGACGGAATCGATTGATTGCAGTCTCAATACTCCCCAACAGGATTTCTGTATCATTGTTCAAAAAAAGAACATACGGCGCACGCGCCTGCTGAACCGCTACATTGCAGGCACGGATAAAAGCAACGTTACCTTCAAATCGTAGAAGTGTTGCCCCGCGAACATAGCGCTCTATATGACGGGTTTCATCGTCTGATCCGCTATCAGCAAGGATAAGTTGGATTTCGTATCTGTAGGCGGCTCTTAAAGCTGTCAACGCATTCAACGTCATATCAAAATTATTATGCAAAACCATAATGACACTGATGTCGGGGTGCGTGAACGAAAAATTCAGTGGCGAGCGTGCGGCATTAATCGCCAAGGAAGCACTCTTCTTTTCAAAGGCAAATTTAGTTTGTACTTCAGTTCGTTCCAACGCGTCACCAATTTCAAGAACCTTCCCTTCAAGCTGGCACCATCCAACAAACACATTTGGAATACGGCCATTGAAAAGAAGCTTCTGGATATAGAGCGTATGATAAAATCGTTCTAAGTCGATGCCCAAATTTGGGCATCGACGTTCCTGAATGCCGTAAAGCAGAAAGTGTTCATACGCATTAAAAAAACGTCCTGATCCCACAGGATCAGCAAGGTCTGGATTTTCTTCAATATAAAATTTTTCCGAAAAATATTGGGAGGGGTTGTATTTTTTTTTATCACCATTTGTTAAATAATGATGAAGCAAAGAATTCCATGTACCTTTTTTTAATTCGTAAATAATTTCTGGGTAAGTTTCAGCATACCAAGTTGTATCAAAATAAATACTCTCGAAATCCCTTTTTGGATTTTGAATATAATGGTAAAATGGCCTTCTAATATTTCCATTTGGTAAAGATTTGAGATATTTTATCGGGTCAAAAAACCAAGATCCACACCTAAATTCTTGGTCGCCACTCTGGATGTAATGATCGTACCCATTCGAAAAAGTAGTTTCATTAACGAGTGTTTGAGCCACATCTTCATATCTGTTGAGATAATATTCTTCACAGAATAACCAATGAGGGTCCCTATCTTTATATCCAATTTTTCGGTAATGATCGAAACCGGAAATAAACTTTCCTTGGCTAATCGCAAGACGAACGTCCCCATAACGTTGGACGTAATAAGATTCATCAAAATACGGATTAGGCTGATAGCCACACGTCCCCGCCAGAAGTAAAATTTCTTCAGGAATAAAATTAACCTGATCCCTAAAAACCTCTTCGACTTCAGGATAGTTTTTTTTCATCCAGAGAAAATCAATATGGTCCCAAGAACTATTTTTTTCACTTGAATTTTTCAGTAAAATTATACTCATTTGTACTCTTCGACTTTCGGCTGTCCTGGGTGACGATATTTCATGATAATCTCAAGATCATAGTGAGATTTATGCGCCTCGGTGGAAGTCCGGGACACGCCATGGACTCGATAACGACAAAGAATTTCCGGCAAAAATACCATATCGATACCTTGATCGATGAACTTCAGCCAAAAGTCATAATCTTCCCATCCTTCTTCAATATGAGAGAATCCGCCCACCTGAGCCCAAGCAGTTTTTTTCATCATTGCCATGATGTCGACATAGTTATTACGATACATCCGCTCAACGTCCCATAAATCGGCACTTCCGAGTTGGTTACGGTCACCGAATTCGACGATCTGGCAATAAACACCCTGCGCGTCAGACCTTCGCAAACAATCATATAATTTGGCAATGGCTGTAGCCATGATTGTGTTATCAGCATCCATGATGAAGATCGTTTCAGAAGGACAGTGCTCGATTGCAGTATTTCGTGACGCGGAAGGACCCTGATTGCTGATATTTTTCAGTAATTTTATGGATAAAAATCTATTTTTATTTTTATCCATCCATTCCAAAATCTTTTCTACAGAAAGGTCCTTGCGAGAATCGTCATCGATTACCACAAGACTCAATCTCTGATGGGATTGATTTGAAATAGAATTAAGACACTCAATAACATATTTTTCATAGTTATAGTTTGTAACTATAACGGAAACATGACTAGGGTTATCTCTCAAGTCATCTGCACTGTAACTAAAAAGAATTTCCGGTTTTGGATTCCAGGCTTTATCAAGCATTTTCGAGACTTTCTTTCCAGACGCGCCCAATAAAATTGAAAATATCATTAAACTTTGATTTTTGTAACTTTTTATCCTTAAAAAGACTTAGGCATGAAGTCTGTACTTCCTGCATTTTCGTCTGTCCTTCTGTCGTATCAAGAAGCCAGGAAATAAGATGTGGCATATGTCGAGGAGTTTCTGTGAGAAAATGGACCCCTTCCTGATAAAGAGGGGTAGGCAGGCACTCTTCCGTGACAACGACGGCACCTCGCGAAGCACCGTGTTTTATAATGCGATGCCACTCAAAATAAGGATCATCATTACGATGAATATTCAGACATATTTTGCTATTTTCAGCGACATAGAACGGCATACGCCCTAATATTTCGTTCACGCCCTCCATCCGAATGGGGCCATGGGGTTTGCGGTAATATAAAAAGCACTCACGCAGAGCAAAAAAATCAGCATTGCGTGAAAAGAATTTCTCCCGCTTCGCTGATGCATTTCCAAAAAAACTCATGTCGATTGAGCGCTCCGAAATTGGGCGCAGCGCTGATTTATGGGCCTCAATTTTTGCACTATCAGGCAGCACACGAAAAAGTGCGTGCGCGCGATCCTTATCTAAAATTCTTGTCGTGGTACAGCCAGGAATCGGATCAAAATGAAACGCTGGCAGCCCAATAGACTCAAACAATTCGATATTCTGATATAGGAAATCTATAATCCCTGCAGACATAAGAAGATATATTAGGCCTCGGGTAAACCATGCGGTTTGCGATTGCTCAGTGTTGAGCATAAGTGAGGACTTTAGAATATCCTCGCGTTCCCAATGCTTGCTTCCATCAAGAAAGAAAAACTCATGAGGAGCACAGAAAATACACAGGTCAGGCTTGGCACTTAAAGGTGTATTTTCTGTCTCTAATGAAATCTGAAAACCACCTCCCTTTAAGCAATCAAACAGATCTTCTGCAATCTCCTTGATGAAACAGTTTCCTTCAGTATGATAAAAAATACCCACTGACTTCGGCAAAGGAAGGTCTTTTTCCCTATGTGATGTCAGAAAGTATTTTATAGAATCCTTCGATTTTTCACCCAAAACATTTGCAATGCGCAGTTTGGAAAGAAGTGTACGTCCTTCAGGAATGCCATAAAGAACGGCATGCTGATGTGGCAAAAGATCCGAACTTGAAACATCTCCATTCAAAGAAATATAATCTTTTCCCGAAAACAATGAGAACTTTTCTAATCGACGTGTGGCACGGAACAAACTTTCATAACCAAAGCTTTTCAAAAGGCCCTTATCAAAAAATTCCATTTGTCGATTATTTTTTAAATAATGAATAAATGGAGCTTCTCCGGGTTTAATTTCATCTTTAAATGCATTAATATATTTTTTATTATTGTATCTTTTGTTAGGATTTCTATTTAATTCATTTATTCCATGCCTAATATAATGTACAAGAAGTGGAATTTCTATATTTTCTAGATCAGGATTACTTTCTATATAATATTTTTCATCAAAAAGATCGTAGTGAATAATAAGATTATATAAATAAACCTCTTGCGGCGTCAAAAGGCACTTTGAAAGTTCTGACCTGTAGGAGTTCCGCGAAAGAAGATCGAGGAATGGATGCCCTTCTATTTCTCCGAGAGAAAAATCCGAAATATATAGTTTTGCATCAAATTCAGGATATGGCTTTCGCTGTTCTTCGTTCAATCCATAATAGACATAATGAGCAATGGGATCAATTCCATCTTTCGCAACATCCTCATTATCTGAAAGATAGGCCTCTTCATCAAATAAACCTGATTCTCTTATTTCAGCAATTAGCTTATCCGGATCCGAGAGCAAAGGAGAACCTTTCATAAAATTTTTAGCGCAAAGAAGTGAAACCTAATCATAAAAAAACGATGAAGTCGATCTTAATTCTAAAGGAGAAAAGCCTTTGAACGGTCCGGGACACCCCGTTCTCCAATAATTATAT
>NZ_JBDIWI010000010.1:0-8762 GCF_039638325.1 Gluconobacter sp. OJA
TTCCACTTACGCAGGTTATCCTGTACGCGCCCCTCAATCGGTTTGCGTAGTACTACCCAAGGCTCCCATTGAGATCTGGGCATGACTGAAACGGTATCAAATTCATGATGAGCGTTTTTAGGACGGTCTCCCCCCCTCATGGTTTGTGTTAGGCGCGCAAGATACCCTCGTAGTTCCAAGCCCGCTTCGGACATGGATGAAGCTACCACGTGGCTAAGAAGTGGATTAGTAGCAATAACTATATTCGCGCCAGGTACTAGTGCACGTGCGAGTAGAACGCCCAAGCGTTTGAAAAACGCATACATCTCTCGACGTTCGTTTTCGGTCAAAGTGGTAAAACGAGGTAAGGGTGCGCGAACGTTCCCGTCAAAGGATGGCGGGATGCGCCATACTCCCCCTTTTCCCGAACGCAACTTAGAAAGCTCTTTCTCGCTGTATTCGACCACTCCATAAGGTGGGTCTGTAACTACAGCTTGAATTGAGTTGGGCTTACACTCTGAAAGCCAATCAAAACAGTTTGCATGAAATAGTTGAGACTTACCGATTTGAACGGCTGGTGCTAGCTTGACGTGCTGAATTGCGCCTGTGCTTTCAACGCGAAGACGATATCTACCTTTACTTGTTCGCTCGAAAAGAGTTTCTCTATTCAGACCTATGTATGACCGAACACTAGACGGAGGAACCTCACCTAGTTTCAGTGTCAGTGCATCGTTGATTTCACCCAGACTAGCATCACGACCTAAAGCGGATAGGTACTCTAAGATGCCATCGCGGATTGCTCCAGGTGCGTGAGCCATGTTGATTCCTCATTCGTTCTACCTGAGCTTTTGACGTCTGGACGTCGTAACGTCAAGATATCATCAATAGTTTTGTGATGCTGACGTCGTGGGGCCTGCAAGGGGATAAGACGACATCCTACTCTTGATGAGAGGGCATTGATTGTTTGGTTCAGAATTTCGAATTTCGGCCGAGTAGTCGCTGCCATAATGATCCACCTGTTTTTTCTACGTGAGGGGGTGGTTGGGTTTGGGGAGGAGCGGCCAGCAGTCTCAATGACAGGCTCATGTCTTCGATGTGACGGTCCTTTGCCGCCAGCAGTTCATCCTTCGCCGCTAGGGCTGCGCGAAGCGCCTTAATCTCAGCCGTCAGAGCCACATCTGGAGAGGGTGGCTCAACCGGCGCATGGTGTGGCGCAAGTGGCTCACTGACTGGCGCACCTGCGCCACCTTCTTTTTTGCCAGAGGCCTCCCCAAAAACCCGAAGCATTTCTGATGGATCAATTTGTCCATCTGAAGAAACGCTTAGCTTTCCGGACTGAATTGCCCGTTGGATTGTACGTCGGGAAACCCCCCATATTTCAGAGGCGCGCCTCTGGCTCAGCATGTGGCGCATAGTGGCGCAAGTGGTGCACTGACGTGGCGCAGGGGGGGGAAGCGATGTATATGGTAGACACGCATCAATCGTCATCCCTCAGGGTATATGGGAGGTCGTGTTCCATCGCCTCGAATGAAGGCTGAGAGGGGGGAGGAAGTCCTTCCCCAATCGGTAATTGCTTTTCGCCAGGATACAAAGATGGAACCCGTTCAAGTGGAGGCCGGGTATTGATTTCATCCTTATCCGGCTGCTCGTTGTCCGATACTAGGACGGCAGCACTGAATAAGCTGTACCGGATACCATCGCGCTTTCCTGTCCAAGCAACCCTATCATTCACAATGTATGCATTTGTTGTTCCAGCTGCCCCTATTTGACGTACTTCAATCCAGTTTTGATCTTTTAAAGTTGTAATTGCTCTTATTACAGTATTTCGTGAGCATCCCATAAGTTTTTGTAAATTTGGTATGCTAGCAACAAGGGCATTGTGTCTTCCCATGTTTCCAACAATTACATGCATTAAAGCAGCGGCTTTAGGGTGAGAACCTATTAGTTTCGCCCATCTTTCATGAGCCGCTCGTTCTGTTTGTACCCAGGTGCCATTAGGTGCAGTTGTTAATCCAATCTGGCGAGAATGCTTTTGCACGTCTTCTTCCTAGGGCCTGTGTCCATAATGGCGCGAAATGAGACTACCCGGTCTCACCGGCGAATAAAATATACCCATAATCTGATAATTATTGTCAATATATGACTGATAAAAAATATCAACTCATGGGGTAATCTTGTCAAACCAGTCCCATAGCTGATGGGACGGGGTAGTCCCATCAGCTATGGGACTACCCCCCCCCCTTAAGTCATTGATTTATAAGGCAACCAAAAGAATGCATTTATATGATCTAAAGGCCGTCCACGAAGCCCACGGGTTCGAGGCCCGCGAACGCCCTTCGTGAGCGGTAGGGGGCCTCGGGTCCTGTGGACCCTCGGGGGCGGTTCAAGGGCAAATCTAAGAAACATTATCCACACCGGATGCCCTACCGGGCACGCTTCGCGGCTCCCGCTCTGCGCTCGCTCCGGACCTGAAGGACGAAGCATGAGGGAACTATGATTTGCTCAAGGGGAATGAATGGTTGGTAGGGATGGTGCCTAACCGGGCCCCGCTCATCAGAAATGGATAAGGGGGATTCCCTTACGGGGGCCGGGTGTACTAGGATTCCGGCTGCCCATCGCCTGATGGGCGCTCTGCCGAGGTGCTGGTAACACCCCGAACAGAGCTAACGCCTCACGAGAGTTGACCTCATGATGACGCTGGCAGTGGTTGAACCACGTCCCCCGTATCCCTTCAAGACCCTGCGAGAGCCTCACAGAAGCCGCCTGACGGCCTTCTGACCCTTCGCCGCATAAATTGGCCAAGGGGCGCCGAAAGCGCCCCTCTCCGCGCAACTGCGCGGCTGGGAGCGTATTCGCTGATCTCGTGGCCGGGGCGTTTTTTCGTCCAGGTGGCGGGATCGAGGTTTTCTGCAAGGTGAACAGGAGGATTTACACAGACGGTCCCAGGACCTTTATCGGACGGCCTGGAATGCCTGTTGAGCCGGTCACGGCCGAAGATGCGGGGGATGCTGGTCGCCAGATCATGCATCTCTGGATCAATGTCGGTACAATCCTGATTGATCGACGGGACCGAACACGTTCCTGATAGGCTGAGAAGCCCAAGAATGGCCGTGGAGAGGGTATTGCCCCTTCACGGCCATTCTTCCCCGTATGTTGCGTCTGCGAACTTTACGATGCCCCAGCGACCCAGGCCCATGCCATTGTGAGGGGATCAGTCCACCAGAAATCGAAAGTGGACCCCAAGGCGAAATGAGCCACCCCTCGATCAATCAGTGCCATGAACAGGATTCCACCCCAGAAGCCGAAGGTGATGGCTGGATAAGGGAGGTATATCGTTTTGCTGACCGTCTTTCGGTTTTCCAGGCGATCGATTTCATCCCAAAGGGTTTGTTTCAGCGTTTTGTGTTCGCGGGTGAGTGTTTCTGTCAGGTCCCGACTTTGGCGTGACAGGTGATCCGGTATTTCCCGGGCAATCAGGCTGGTAAGCTTGGTCATAGCCTCGCTGGCCGGTTCCTCCCGGCTGCCTGACAGTCTTGCGTCCTGCTGTGTCGTGACCAGTCGTGTGAGTGTCTCGACCGACTGGTGCAAGGCTTTCATGTCCCTACCCAAGTCGGAGCTTTGTGTTGCCTCCCTGTCGAGCCTGCTATTCACGCGCTCCAGTGTCAGGCCGAGTTCCTCAAAAAAACCCAGATCACTACTATCCATTGTTCTGATCGGCTTTCCAGGACCAGTCTGCAAAGACTTCCCTGTCACGTTCCTTCGTCAACTGGCGAAGCGCTCTCTCCAGAACGCTTACAGCTTCTGCATCATCGTTTTGTGCCATGTGCATGACCATTGCACCGAGGATGACCTTACGTCGTGTGTCTGCTTTCTTCTCGCTTGTCGCTTCACGTGCTTTCAGTGCTCTGAGCCTGTTAGAGACCGCTTCCTTTTTTTTCTCCTGCTCTTCAATCATTTCCTGAAGAGTCTTGCGAACCTTAGCCATGTCTCGCCTCCATTTCTTGCCAGTAGGCTTCATTCTATTCTATGGCTGATCCCATGACCAACCCGGCAACTCCAACCAGACCGAGAATAGCGAAGGGCGCGCAGATACATTGCTACGCAATGTGGCGCTTCCAGTTGGTATAAACGCCAATGGCGATCTTTCATATGCGAAGCCAGACAATCGACCGAAGTAAGGGACGAAGTGTTGTCGCTGCGGCCGCCTATCGTGCTGGAGATAATCTCTGGGATGAGCGTTATGAAGAAAACCGTAACTTCACCAGAAAACGCAGCATCGTTCATTCCGAGATTTTCCTCCCAGAAGGTGCGCCCGAGGAGTTTCGCAATCGGGAAACGCTCTGGAACGCCGTTGAAAAATCAGAGCGGCGAAAAGATGCCCAGCTTGCCCGTGAAATCGAGGTAGCCCTTCCTCGAGAACTGAACGAGGCGGACCGGCTGGAACTGGTACGATCTTTTGTCCAGGAGAACTTTGTTTCTCTTGGCATGATTGCTGACGTTTCGATCCATTGCCCCATTGCCGCCGATAATAAGATCGCTCCCCACGCTCATATTCTGCTGACGATGCGACCTGTATCCGAGAGCGGATTTGGCCCGAAAAAGGAGCGGTTATGGAATAGTAAAGAGGTGTATGAGTACTGGCGGACGAGCTGGGAAGATCTGACGAACGGTATGCTGGCGGCACGTGGCATCGATGCCCGGATCGATCGGAGGAGCTATGCAGACCGTGGCATTGACCTGGAGCCCCAGATCAAGGAGGGCGCAGCGCGCCCCATGCAGGAAAGAGTCCGAGAAAATGATCCTCATTTCACGGCAGAGCGCACGGCCAAGAACGAACAGATTCAGGCCCGGAACTGGCACCGGATCACTGTAAATCCCAGCATTGTTGTTGATGCTCTGACGGATAAAGCCGCCTCTTTCACCGAGCAGGATGTTGCCCGCTATCTGCATCGCTGGCTTGGGGACGACATGACGGAAGAGCAGACACGGCTTGCTTTTGACACCATGAAAGCCCGTGTTCTCGCTTCGGATGAGACAGTTTTTCTCGGCAAGGACGAGGAGGGGAATAAGCGTTATTCATCGCGTTCTCTGCTCCGTGCGGAACGCGATCTTGTCGATATGGCGGACAAGATGCAGGGCGATCGGTTGCATGGGGATGCCACAGCCCATCAGAATGACGTGCTCAGCTATTCCACGTTGTCGGGGGAGCAGGCCGCTGCTGTCCGCCATGTCACGGGTCCGGAGCGGTTGGCGCTCGTATCTGGTCTGGCTGGCACTGGTAAAACCACCATGCTTGATGAGGCTGCATATGTCTGGTCAAAAGGTGGCTATCAGGTGAAGGGCCTTACCCTTTCGGCGACGGCCGCGCAGCAGCTCGAGGACGGAGCCACAATCAGAAGTCAGACGATTGCTCAGTTTTTCTGGCGTCTGAATAATCTTAAACCAGATGATGAGGCTTATCCCCGCCTGAATGCCAAAACTGTTTTGGTGGTCGACGAGGCCGGCATGGTTGGTTCGAGGCAGATGCGTGATGTGCTGGCCGTGGCGCAGCAGTATGGGGCCAAGGTTGTGGCGGTGGGTGACGCCGAACAGTTGCAACCCATTCAGGCAGGAGCGCCGTTCCGGGTTCTTGAGGCCCGTCTTGGTGCGGCCCGCATGGTTGATGTTCGTCGCGCTCGGAATGCTGACGACCGGGAGGCGACGGTTGCTCTTGGGTCTGGTCGTCCTCGGGATGCTCTGGAGTATTACGACCGGAAAGGAGCGATCCGGGAAGTCACCAGTTCAGCCCAGGTGGTGGCGGAGACAGCCCGTGCCTATTTGGCGGATGCAGCGGAAATCGGAGGCGAGAATGTCCTCGTTCTGGCGCATCGTCGTGCTGACATCCGGGAGATCAACAAGGCCATTCGTAGCGAGCTGGTGAAGTCCGGAGAGGTCAAAGAAGGTGTTACCTTCGAGACTGCTCTTGGAGAACGTGCGTTCGGTGAAGGGGACCGGATTGTCTTTCTAAAAAACAACCGTGCGCTTGGTGTCCGGAATGGACTGGATGGTGTTGTTGAGAGCGTTCAGGACGATCTTCTTACTATCCGGACCAAAGACCGGACAGTTGCTGTTCGTATCTCCAATTATCGCCATATTGACCACGGGTATGCCCGGACCGTGCATAAGGGGCAGGGTGCGACGGCGGAGAAGGTTCACGGGGTTCTGTCCAGCTCTATGGATCGGCAGCTTCTCTATGTGCTTCTCAGTCGGCACCGGGACACTTTCCGGGGATACTGGACCCCGGAAACGGCAGGAAACAAAGAAAAACTCTTCGAGCGCTTGAGCCGGGACAGGAGCAAAGACTCAACCATCGATTACGCGGAAGTACGGGGATTTTCTCCATCTTTAGAAGCGCTTGCAGAGTATTATGAGGCTCATGTGCGGCAGTCTGATCTTACAGAGGCCCCATCTCCAAAGTACGACCCTCAGGAAGCTGTCCAACGTGCAGAGGTCGAAGCGCAGCGTCAGGCAGAGGCAGCCGAGCGGGAGCGTCAGCAGCAGGAAGAGCACACCCGGGCTGAGCGGCAACGCCATGAAGCGGCTGAACAGGAACGCAAGAGGCGCAAGGCAGAATACGAAGCAGCCCAGGAGCGTGAACGGGCGCATGAATTGCGACGGATACAGGCTGCTGACAGGCGGAAAGCAGAGAACGCAGCGCGTCAGCGTGAAGTTGAGAAGAAGCAGCGTGAAAACGAGGCTCTTGCGGCGATTATTGATCGGCGTCTTGCCATTGCTCAGGATAATGCACGGTTTGGACAAGAGAATGTGCAGACGTGTCAGGCGCAGATTGTGCATGAGAAACAAAAGCTACGCCGAGCGCATTTCACCATCTTTCTTCGAAAAGAAGCGATTGATCGTCAGACAACGGCTGTGAGAGTTGCCGAGCAAAATCTTAGCAACGCCATGAAGAAAAATACCGGTCTGCAGGAAGTGGCTGCGAGAGAACAAGAAAAGCTCGATGCGGCGCGCCGTCTTGCGGCCTCAACGGGCAAATCTCTGGTCGCAGTCAGGGCAGAACAGGAATTGCAGCGTCAGGCTACTCAAGCCCGCATCGAGCATCAGAAGCAGGCGGCTATAGCTCGTGCAGCTCTTGAAGCGCGTCTTGAACAGGCAGCTTCTATGGATAAGCGGAGGCTTGAAGATACTACCTATCAAGTGGGGGTGGCGGTCCAGCGTGCAAAGGATGCGCATGGCGCCTTGAAAAAGGTCGGACGGGCATTCTTTACCGTGATCGAGAAAGGATCTTCTGAAGATGCTCGCCGTCATCTGTTCCTGGCACTCCAGTCTCCTGATTTCGCCCGAGCCTGGGGTGATCTTCAGAAGGCAACGGAGCGGCTCGGAGCGGCCGTCTGGAAAATGGATGAGGCGGCCGGTCAGTGTAATCGGCGCGAAGACCCGTCTGTCGTCAGGGCTGAAGAACGTGCTGCCCGCGTAGGATATGACCTGGAAACGATCCCAGGGCGCGACGTTGAGCAGGATTTCACTGGCGAAGCCAGTCCCGCCCTTCAGAGGGTGGTTGATCGGTATCGTGAGGATTTCAGGGCCGATGATCGGCAGCGTGTGCGGGAGCGTGAGCAAGGCCGGTCCCGTAATGCGGGGCCGAGTATGAGTTTCTAAGACAGATAATCTAGATAGGGGCTTTGGAGTCTCGCCTTGTTATCAGTGTCTCTATAACGATATTTATAATTGAGTTAGGAAAATCAAAGGAACGCTTGGGTGCCGGTTAAAGAGTTAGTTGATAGAACAAAATTCAACCCAAATGTTTCTTTTCCACATTTGCTGCGTCAGATAGATTTCGAATCATCAATGCAAGATGTGTATGATTTTTTCTATGAAGTTAATAGTTTATTCCAAGCTAAAGGACTTCCTAGGTTCGACGATGAACTTAGGCCAGCTATTATGTCTGGTATGTTGAGCGATATGCTAACTGTGAGTTTAGCAAAACATTCTCGTATTCTGACTCCTAACCATTATCACAATGGTCATCCGGATCTCCTGATTAAAGGACGTTTCGCTAATGATAGCGTCAAATCTGGTGGTCTAGATGGTGTAGAGATAAAGACTACACAGAAACGCGGGGGAGCCGTGGATACCCATGGTGCACGTGAGCAGTATATGTGTGTGTTCGTGTATGAAGTTGATAAAGTAACGGAGCCCGCTCAGGACCGGAAACCTTTACGTTTTACGGAAATCTATGTGGGAGAAGTTCTACCTGAAGATTTTCGAGGCAATGAGCGGGGGCAACTTGGAACTCGGACTGCTACTTTACACGCAGCTGGAATCGCTAAACTAAGAACGAATTGGGTTTATCGTCTTTAATGCACTTAATGGACCAATTGCATCAGAAGCCAAACGGACAAATTTAGGATCGCTTTCTATCCCAATGCTTGAGTAACCCATAGCATTTGCAGCCGCCAAAGTTGATCCTGACCCAGCAAAAGGATCTAGTATCACCCCTTCTCCGAGAGGTAGGGAAGCGCGGACGACTTGTCTTAAGAAGTCCTGTGGTTTGAGCGATGGATGAGGTGCTATAGTTTTCTCTACCTTCGAGGTAGGATTGCTACGGATTACGTCTCCGAATGGTTGATCCTCATTTGGACGACGAAAGCCCCCTGTTTTCCACTTACGCAGGTTATCCTGTACGCGCCCCTCAATCGGTTTGCGTAGTACTACCCAAGGCTCCCATTGAGATCTGGGCATGACTGAAACGGTATCAAATTCATGATGAGCGTTTTTAGGACGGT
>NZ_JBDIWI010000011.1:0-3538 GCF_039638325.1 Gluconobacter sp. OJA
CGGGCGAGCGCGGAGCGGGAGCGGCGTAGCCCGCCCAAAGGGCGCCGGAGCAGACCCCGGAATGGCAGTTTTCCACCGAAAAAAGGGGGGACAACAGGGGGATTAGATTCTTTTCTCTTTCTTAGGGATCGCCACACCCCGCAAGAAACTGGGAGAAATGAATTGTTTTACGTGTCGGAATCTGACACGTATTGGTGCCATAGCCTGACACGTAAAAACGGGTTCTCCACAGGGAGCAAGACATGGCCCAGATTGTGCGCCTCACCACCAAACCACAGCGGTCAGGACAGGAGGAAGCCGCACAGGCGGCCGAGCAGCTCTCGCTCCTGTCCGAAGAACTCCTGAATCATTTGCCCGGAGAGGCGCGTATAGCCATCTCAAGGGCCACACACGCGCTACAGAAGGCCGCGCGACCAGACACCGCCGAAGGGCTTTGGCCGGGAGGTTTCAGCATGTTGAGCCGTACACAGACCGCCGCGATCTGGGACGCCATCCGCGAATTACCATCAGATGCTCGACCCAATCAGGTCCGTCATGCTTTTGATCTGATAATACTCAATCTCCGGCAAGACACCGGGGAGGTTCTGCTTACTCGTGACCAGCTCGCCGAACGGATCGGATGCGCACCCGCCAACGTCAGCCGGATCATGGGAACGTTGGAAAAAATGGGCGTAATCCGCCGTGAACGGCGTAAGATCGAAGGAATGCAGGGCCGAGGAATAGCCGTATATTTCATCAATCCGCATGTGGCATGGAATGGCTCGCTGGACGTTCGCAAGGCCCTAGCCGCGGAGACCCGGCCACCCATGCAACTCGAACTCCTTCAGGGGGGAGCATCATGACCGACCTGTCCGACGAACTCACCTTTATGCAAACAGAATTAGTGCCCCGTTGCTGTTGAAAAGAGGTTCATCACCAACACACCTGCAATGATCAAAGCCATTCCGACCATTGCAGGTAGATCGAGGCTCTGTCCCTGAAAAATACAGGCAATTACAGCAACAAGAACAATACCCCCACCAGACCAGATTGCGTAAGCAATCCCGGTCGGAATATCTCTGAGAGCCATCGAAAGACAATAGAAGGCAACGAGATAGCCAATACCAAGAATGATCGTCGGGATAAGACGTGTGAAACCTTCAGAGGTTTTAAGAAGAGAAGTTGCGATGATTTCGGCAACAATGGCTATACCGAGATAAAAATAGCTCACAGATGTAGTTCCTTGAAGAATTGAAAGCCGCTTTTGATTCGCGCATTCAAATTTTAAAACCCAATACTTGGCCCCCGATCACGGGAACGCCTGACTGTTGGCCTCTCGGCCTCTTTGGCGGCTTGCTTCTGTCTTGCCAGCTCGGCGGCCTTCCGGGCTTCATCGGCCGCCCGCTGCTCTGCCTGCCGCTGCATTTCCCGCCTGATTTCGGCCTGACGGACCCGCTCCTGCCTCTGGCGTTCGGCTTCCCGCTGCTGCTCCATCCGCTCCCCGAGCTTCCGGGCCAGACCAACCGCCAGCCGTGCCCGCTTCTCAAGGCCGGAGAACAGCTCCTGCGCCTTCTCCATGGCCTTGCGGGCCGTTTCCAGCACCCGGTTTCGCTCACGGATCTCCGCATTCTGCTTCCCGAGATCCGTCACAGGATCTCGGCCGGGAATCTCGCGGGCCGCCTGACGCTCTAGGGCGGTCGCTGACACGCCCATGTGCCGGGTCGGCTCCTGTTCCTTCCCCTGGCGCTCGAAGCTCCGGTGGTCCACCCGCTGTTCGACCAGGTGTCGTTCTAGCGCCATGTTCACCTGGCGCGCCCACACCCCCCGCATGTGCTCGATTTCGGCCGATGCGGTGCTGGCCACGTCCAGAACCCGCGTCTTGGCCCCTAGCCCTTCCGCCCCCGCCGTCCGGGTCGTGGTGAGGATGTGAGCGTGATGATTCCGGTTATCCCCTTCCCGGCCGGGTGCATGGATCGCCACATCTGCCACCACCCCGTACCGCGCCACTAGCTCGGCCGCGAAATCCCGCGCCAGTTCCTTCCGTGCGCCCGCATCCAGTTCGGCCGGTAACGCCAGCTCGTATTCCCGGCCGGTCTTGGCGTCCTTCCTTTTCTCGGCCGCTTCGGCTGCGTTCCATAGGGCGTTCCGGTCCTGTGCCCAGTCTGCACCATCTGGAGCCACGATGAACGCATCCTCCACCCCCTGTTTGCGGGTGTAGTCGTGCGTCAGGCCCTGCCGTTCGTCTGTCAGTTCCTGACCGGCACGATAGGCAGCAGCAGCGACAACACTGCGACCGGCCGAACGGGATATGGCTTTGACGGACAGGTGATAGATCGCCACGGGTCACCGGGATAAGGAAGGGTTCAGGGAAGGAACGTCCCTGACGCACGCATTGGAACAATGCTAAAGTGCGCCCTTTACTACTTCGTCGCAAGGGTTGTTTGCGTTCCGCGACGAATCAAGGAAACTTCCGAAAAATCGGGTATCATCAACAGGGTCACGCGGGGACAAGAATAACGACAGACCATTGCACCCACTTGGGGCAGGAGAAAAAATGACACCCATCGAGAAAGCAAAACAGCAGGTCGAGCAGGCCAAGGCCCGGTATCAGACTTTGCTCGCCAGACAGACCGCCGAGGAACGCAAACTGGACACCCGCCGCAAGGTCATTCTGGGTGGGTTGCTGATCGACGCGGCCGGGAAGGATGAACGCTTCGGCCGGGTCATTGACGAGCTGATGAAACGCATCACCCGCGACCATGACCACAAGGCGTTCGAGGGCTGGCAGAAGCCGGAGCCTGACCGGTCATGACCGACGAACGCGAGCTGGATGACGGGCTGGCTGCGTTCGACCAGCTCGGCCGGGAAATGGCGGAGACAAACCGTCTGCTTCGGGCCGTCCGGTCCGATCAGGCGGCCCGAAACCAGCAGGAACACACTCTGTCGGCCGAAATGAAGGCCGCTCTTAAACAGGCCACAGGAGCCTCACAGAAGGCGCTACAGGCCGCTCAGACCGAAATACGCTCCTCTCTACTCTGGACGGGCCTGACGGCCTTCCTGCTCGTTCTGGTGGCGTTTGGCGGGGGATATTTCTTCGGTCAGCGGGCTGGATGGGACACCGGGCACGCGGACGGATACCAGAAAGCCCGGAATCAGGAGGCCGCCGCCAGCTGGGCCAACACCCCGGCCGGACAGCGGGCCTATGGCCTCGACCAGCTTGGCAGCCTCGATATGCTGGCCCTGTGCAAGGGGGATGGCTGGACCATGGAACGCCAGAAGGGCCGGACGGTCTGTTTCCCGAAACTGGACGCCAAAGGGAACCTTAGCGGCTGGTATATCCCCTGACCGTCACCCGGATGGGAAAGCCGGCCAGCTCCCTCATTCCTTCCTGAGCCATTTTCTCTCGCCCGATTCTGCCGGCGTCACAGGATCCGGGCGAGCGCGGAGCGGGAGCGGCGTAGCCCGCCCAAAGGGCGCCGGAGCAGACCCCGGAATGGCAGTTTTCCACCGAAAAAAGGGGGGACAACAGGGGGATTAGATTCTTTTCTCTTTCTTAGGG